>CAWHBB010000008.1:0-12609 GCA_963827485.1 Chlamydiia bacterium | reverse complement strand
GCCGCTCGCACAGCCAAGACTCGGTCGTCATCTGAAATGTTCTTACCATCCAGGAGAGCGTTGATGATAGCGAGGCTTTGAGGAGTGCTGCTTCCTGCAGCCGCTCGCACAGCCAAGCCTCGGTCTTCATCTGAAATGTTCTTATCATCCAGGAGAGCGTTGATGATAGCGAGGCTTTGAGGATTGCTGCTTCCTGCAGCCGCTCGCACAGCCATGCCTCGCTCACCTTCTGTCATCTCCTCCATCTGAATACGGATCCGGCTCAGAGCATTAGGCAGCTGGCTATTGACAAATCTTGTCGGAGCGCCGCGTAGAAGATAATATGCTTGGGCTCGCACTATGACCGGAGCTCGGAAGAGCGCCCTTGCCTGCCAGCAGGTAGCAACAACCCTTGCTACCGACTGGTGATCGCAAAAACCGATGCAATAAACTAAGATGCTTTGGTCAAAAGCAAGCAGGCCGCTCTGAAGGCGTATAAGCTTAGGGAGCTCAAGAGAGACCACAGCAGTAGCCGTGCGACCATTTTCTTTGCACTCAGGCGGGGGAGCGCCATTGCCAGGGCCGGCGCTTGGATGGGGGGCTGCTGCCGAGGCGGCGAGACCGAAAACAGGTTGAGATGCCATATGTTATCCGCTCAATTTAGGTTGCAGTAATGCGATGATGGGAGCTAGCTGAAGCTGTTGAGCAAGTGCCATAGCCTCTTGCAGTTTCGGCATTTTGATAGGGCCATGTGTTAATAGTAGTCCCACGATCTCAGCAGAGCCTTTTGTCACTGCTTCTATTAGGGCACTGCCTCGGTCGACATCTGAAATATTCTTACCATCCAGGAGAGCGTTGATGATAGCAAGGCTTTGAGGAGTGCTGCTTCGTGCAGCCGCTCGCACAGCCCAGCCTCGGTGGGCATCTGAAATGTTCTTACCATCCAGGAGAGCTTTGATGATAGCGAGGCTTTGAGGAGTGCTGCTTCCTGCAGCCGCCACCACAGCCAAGCCTCGGTCGTCATCTGAAATGTTCTTACCATCCAGGAGAGCGTTGATGATAGCGAGGCTTTGAGGAGTGCTGCTTCCTGCAGCCGCTCGCACAGCCAAGCCTCGGTTGTCATCTGAAATGTTCTTACCATCCAGGAGAGCGTTGATGATAGCGAGGCTTTGAGGAGTGCTGCTTCGTGCAGCCGCCACCACAGCCACGGCTCGGTCGTCATCTGAAATGTTCTTACCATCCAGGAGAGCGTTGATGATAGCAAGGCTTTGAGGAGTGCTGCTTCCTGCAGCCGCTGCACAGCCTAGCCTCGGTTGGCATCTGAAATGTTCTTACCATCCAGGAGAGCGTTGATGATAGCAAGGCTTTGAGGAGTGCTGCTTCCTGCAGCCGCCTCCACAGCCCCGCCTCGGTCGGCATCTGAAATGTTCTTACCATCCAGGAGAGCGTTGATGATAGCAAGGCTTTGAGGAGTGCTGCTTCCTGCAGCCGCTCACACAGCCACGCCTCGGTAGTAATCTGAAATGTTCTTACCATCCAGGAGAGCGTTGATGATAGCGAGGCTTTGAGGAGTGCTGCTTCGTGCAGCCGCTCGCACAGCCCAGCCTCGGTCGTCATCTAAAATGTTCTTACCATCCAGGAGAGCGTTGATGATAGCAAGGCTTTGAGGAGTGCTGCTTCCTGCAGCCAACACCAGAGCCCAGTCTCGGTCTTCATCTGAAATGTTCTTACCATCCAGGAGAGCGTTGATGATAGCAAGGCTTTGAGGAGTGCTGCTTCCTGCAGCCGCTCGCACAGCCAAGCCTCGGTCTTCATCTGAAATGTTCTTACCATCCAGGAGAGCGTTGATGATAGCAAGGCTTTGAGGAGTGCTGCTTCCTGCAGCCGCCACCACAGCCTAGCCTCGGTCGTCATCTGAAATGTTCTTACCATCCAGGAGAGCGTTGATGATAGCGAGGCTTTGAGGAGTGCTGCTTCCTGCAGCCGCTAGCACAGCCAGGCCTCGGTCGGCATCTGAAATGTTCTTACCATCCAGGAGAGCGTTGATGATAGCAAGGCTTTGAGGAGTGCTGCTTCCTGCAGCCGCTTGCACAGCCTCGGCTCGGAAGTATTCTGAAATGTTCTTACCATCCAGGAGAGCGTTGATGATAGCGAGGCTTTGAGGAGTGCTGCTTTCTGCAGCCGCCTCCACAGCCTTGCCTCGGAAGTATTCTGAAATGTTCTTACCTTCCAGGAGAGCGTTGATGATAGCGAGGCTTTGAGGAGTGCTGCTTCCTGCAGCCGCTCGCACAGCCCAGCCTCGGTCGGCATCTGAAATGTTCTTACCATCCAGGAGAGCTTTGATGATAGCAAGGCTTTGAGGAGTGCTGCTTCCTGCAGCCGCCACCACAGCCTGGCCTCGGTGGGCATCTGAAATGTTCTTACCATCCAGGAGGGCGTTGATGATAGCAAGGCTTTGAGGAGTGCTGCTTCGTGCAGCCGCTCGCACAGCCTCGCCTCGCTCACCTTCTGTCATCTCCTCCATCTGAGTACGGATCCGGCTCAGAGCATTAGGCAGCTGGCTATTGACAAATCTTGTCGGAGCGCCGCGTAGAAGATAATATGCTTGGGCTCGCACTATGACCGGAGCTCGGAAGAGCGCCCTTGCCTGCCAGCAGGTAGCAACAACCCTTGCTACCGACTGGTGATCGCAAAAACCGATGCAATAAACTAAGATGCTTTGGTCAAAAGCAAGCAGTCCGCTCTGAAGGCGTATAAGCTTAGGGAGCTCAAGAGAGACCACAGCAGTAGCCGTGCGACCATTTTCTTTGCACTCAGGCGGGGGAGCGCCATTGCCAGGGCCGGCGCTTGGATGGGGGGCTGCTGCCGAGGCGGCGAGACCGAAAACAAGTTGAGATGCCATATATTTAATCTTTAAATCTTGTTATAATGTAAGATTTTACATTATTAGAGTTGAAATCTAATAAAGAAATGTAAAAAAATAATTTCTATAAAGAAATTATAAAGCACCCATCAGCTACATCGAAGAACTCTAAGGGCTGGGCTCTGGCAGCTATCAATTTCAGAGAGCGATGAACGACCAGCCCTTGCGCCAAAGCGCCCTATTCAAGGTGATGAGATCGAGAAGAGGGCTGTCGGCTATCCCCCGATAGGGCATGAGGCCATGAGCAGTTGTTAGCCTATTATAAATGAACCGCTGCACGACAAATTAACTCGTTTGAATTAAATTATTTTATAACTAAAATTAGGGAAAAGGATAATTGGGTTAAATTTATGCAAATGCCAAAGGTAACTGTGGAAAGCGAAGCTGCAGAGAGAAATATCAATGAATGGCTCTCAGGCAACTATGACGAGACATCTAAGAGATGGATTCGCGAGATGCAAAAGGCTGGAGATGAACAGGCGCTCGTCGATGCCTTCTACCGCAAACTGGACTTTGGCACAGGCGGCATGCGCGCAGAGATGGGCGTCGGGACCAACCGGATGAATGTCTACACCGTGCGCGCCATCACTCAAGGTCTTGCAAACTACCTCAATGCACAGGCGAAAACTGCGACTCGCCATTCGGTTCTAATCGGCTACGACAGCCGCAACAACTCGAAGAGCTTTGCTGAAGAGTGTGCGAAAGTGCTGGCAGCAAACAACATCGAGGTCTTCCTTTTCAATGATATTCGTCCAGTGGCCCTCGTCTCGTTTGGCGTGCTCCATAAAAAATGCACAGCTGGGATCATGATCACCGCCTCTCACAACCCGCCGATCTACAACGGATATAAGGTCTACTGGTCGGATGGGGTGCAGGTGCTACCGCCTCACGATAAAGGGATCACCCTTGCCTACGATCAGGTGACCGACCTTGCAGCTATTCAGACAGTCGCGCTCGACCATCCTCTGATTCAGAGAGTCGACAAGGAGATCGATGCAGCCTATCTGAAAGCGACACTTCCTCTTGCAATACATAATGGCCAGAACCATTCTCAAGGCGCAAGTCTCCATGTGGTCTACACGCCGCTTCACGGCACGGGCATCACCTTGGTTCCCGAGATGCTGAAGGGCTGGGGCTTCACCCAGCTCACGCTTGTCGATAGCCAGATAAAGCCCGATGGCAATTTCCCCACTGTCAAGGTTCCCAATCCCGAGGAGAGCGAGGCTCTCAAAGAGGGCATTGCCAAGCTGAAAGCGGTGAAGGGCGATATCTTGCTTGCAACGGACCCTGATGCCGACCGCATCGCGGCGGTCGAGCTCATCGATGGAGTGCCCTACCACTTCAATGGAAATGAGATGGCCTGCATCCTGCTCTACCATATTCTGACTTCGCTCAAAGAGTTCAAGCTGATGCCGCCGAAGCCGGTTGCGATTAAGACGATTGTCACGAGCGAGCTTTTCCGAGCCATTGCCCACCATTTTGACGTCAACTGTCTCGAGGTACTGACAGGCTTTAAATATATTGGCCAGAAGATCTCTCAGTGGGATGAGGAGAGGCTTGCGGGAGTTCAGAGCCACCACTTTCTCTTTGGCGGCGAGGAGTCTTACGGCTACCTCTTCGGCACTCACGCGCGCGATAAGGATGGGGTCATCATATCTGCTCTGATTGCAGAGGCGGCCCTTGCGGCGAAAGTCCAGGGCAAGAGCTTGAGAGATCTGCTCTTTGAAATCTACCACCACTTTGGGGTGCACCGAGAGAAGCTGGTCTCCTTCACCTTTGAGGGAAGAGAGGGGATGGAGAAGATCAAGTCGATCATGCAGATGCTGCGCACAAAGCCCCCCACTCAAATACATGGCAAGAAGGTGGTCTCAGTAGAGGACTATCTGAGCCACACCCACACACTTGAATCGGGCCACAAAGAGCCGATCGTGCTGCCCAAATCCGATGTGATCCGTCTCTTCCTGGAGGATGGAACCAAAATCGTAGTTCGGCCCTCTGGCACTGAGCCGAAGCTCAAAATCTACTGCGGCGTCTCGGAGCGCCACTTCTTGACAGATACAAACGCCATTGGCCGCGCTGCCCACGAGGCTGACCGCAAAATAGAGATCTACCTCGAAGACCTAAAGCGCCGCCTCTCCATATAGAAATATAGAGTAGATCGGGATCGAGCCCGATCTTATTTTCTGATTATCGGGGGCGGCGGGGGGATCTCGGGGGACCGCCGCGGCCGCGGGGGCCGTGACTGGGACGGGGAGCCTCTTTTTTGAGCTCAGATAGGATCGTTTCGTAGGAGCCATTGATGAAGTTCGGATTCTCAAAGAAACGGCCCGCTCGACGCACCTCATCGCCACTCACAAGCGTGATCGCTACCCCCTCACGGCCACGCCTCGCCGTTCTGCCCGAACGATGCAAATAGCTCTCCTTATCCATCGGTAGATGGACGTTGATCACATGAGTCACGCGCGAAAAATCAAGGCCGCGAGAGGCGATGTCGGTCGCTACCAGGTAGCGGATCCTACCCTTGGCAAAGCGCTGCATCACGCTATTTCTAATATCCTGCCCCAGCCCCCCATGGATGAAGTCAGAGGAAGGAAAAGCCTTCTTCAATTTCCTAAAAAGTGTCTCCGCTTCGCTGCGGTGGTTGACAAAGATCAAGCACTGATCCGATGTGAGTCTGCCGAGAAGCTCCACCAGCTCCCCCGCCTTATCCTCGCGCCTTCTGCAGTAATAAAATTCATGTTTGAGCGTCTTGGGCGAGGCGCGCTCGTTGATGAGCGACAGCTCTTTGGGCGATTTCATATAGCGCCTGCCGAGATCGCGTACCGCATCGGGCATCGTCGCCGAGAACAGCAGTGTCTGATGCTCCTGCACAAGGCAGTTTAATATAAATTCCAGATCCTCGAGAAAGCCGAGGCTCAGCATCTCATCCGCCTCGTCGATCGCCACCTTCTTCACATGCGAGAGCGTGATAAACCGATTGTAGATAAAGTCGATCAAACGCCCCGGCGTCGCTACCAAGAGATGAACCCCATCCTTGATCTTCGCCCGCTGCACCTGCATATCTTCGCCCCCCAAAACAGCAAAGACCTTGACCTTCTTATATTTACCGATTTTCTGCGCCTCGGTCGCATATTGGAGGGCAAGCTCGCGGGTCGGCACCAAAATCAGCCCCTGGATATGGTTTGAGCTCGTATCAACCGCATGGGTGATCGGGATCGCACAAGCAGCTGTCTTTCCAGAACCGGTTTCTGCAAGCGCGATGAGGTCGTGTCCCTGGAGTATGAGCGGTACCGCCTCATTTTGGATCGGGGTCGGCTCTTTAAACTCCATCTCGTAAAGTGCAGAGAGGATATCGGGATCTATTCCAAAACTTTCAAATGTCATAATCGCTTTTCGATGTTTGCACCTATGATAGACAATAGGAGCTTTTCAGGCAGTAAATGCCTTGCCAGAAAGAAAGATAATTTCATTTTGAATCCGGTGATTTCAAAGCCCTTCCCCCTTTCAAGCTGCCCCACGATGAGCCGAGCCGCCCTTTCAGCAGAAAGCGATCCACTGCCCACTCCTTGAGCTCTTCCTTTCGATGCGCGGCTAGAAAAGTGGGTCTCAATTGGCACAGGAGCGGCTGCAAGCACTCGAATACCTAGCTTCCTACACTCAAAATCGACCGCCTTGGAAAAGGAGCTCACAAAGGCTTTCGTCGCTCCATAGACCGCCTCAGAGGGCATCGGCGTGAGGCTTGCCACCGAAGAGATGTTGAGCACGCGGCCGCGCCTGCCCCTCTCTTTCCACATGCTCACCGCCCTCTTTGTCAGAAAGACAAGCGCCTCGATATTCACATCGATCATCGCTTGGACCTCATCATCTACCGATCCCCATAGCTTGCCCCAAAAGCCGAGCCCCGCATTGTTGATGAGAAGATCGACCGATCGCTCGCAAATAAGCTCCTCAAGGCGGCCTCGACCCTTTTTATCTCTGAGGTCGATGGCAAAGATCTCCACATGGCAGAGGCTCTCGAGAGATGAGGCAAGCGCGCCAAGCGATCCCTCATCTCTTCCCGTCAGAAGCAATCTTTTTCCTCTTGGAGCAAGGACTCGGGCAAGCTCAAGACCTAGCCCTGAGCTTGCACCGGTGATAAGGGCAGTCTTAAACAGATGTTTCAGCCTTCCTCTCCTGGATGGTGGGCAGGGTATTTGATCCGCGGATGTCTCAGAGCGAGTAGATTTTTCAGCAGCACCGCCTTCACCTTGGAGAGCTCCGCAAAGGACAAGGGAGAGTCATCGAACTGATGGTCGCTCGTTCTGTGCACGATGATCGTGTCGAGCAGTCGCGAGATCACCTCTTCGCTCGTATTCTCTAAAGAACGCACAGCAGCCTCAGCGCTATCTGCGATCATGATCAGCGTGCTCTCCTTGCTCGTCGGCTTCGGTCCGCTGTAGCGGTAGTTATCTTCTAAGATGGCGTGCTTATCGGCCGCCTGCTCCATCGCTTTGTGGTAAAAATAGATGACAAGACTTGTGCCGTGGTGTTGGCGGATGATGTCGACAAAGGGATCGGGAAGGCCCGCTTTCTGGGCAAGGAGCACTCCCTCCTTCACATGGCCGATGATCACCTTCACAGACTCCTCTGGGGTCAGCAGCTGATGCATATCGACGCCGCGGCTATTTTCGGCAAAGTACTCGGGATTGGCCAGCTTTCCGATATCGTGGTAGAGCGCCGAGGCGCGGCAGAAGAGAGCGTTGGCTCCAATCTCCGAGGCGGCCGCTTCAGCCAGATTGCCTACGAGAAGCGAGTGCTGGTAGGTTCCTGGCGCCTCCAGCATCAAGCGCTTGAGAAGCGCGTTGCTCGGATCCATCCACTCCATGAGCGTCATGTTGGTCAGCACCTGGAAACTGTACTCGAAGAGAGGGAGAAGGCCGAGGGCCAAAATAACGGTCGAGATGAGGAAGATCAGCGTGCTTGCAATCTCGTGAACGGTCGAGAAGGTGAAGGGAGAGAGCTCGTAGAGCTGGAAGGCGACGATAAAGACAAGTGCGAAAAGCCACGCCTTCAGAGCGGCAAAGAAGAGCTCTTTGCGACGTGCCGCTTCCCTGACAAAGAGGGCGATCACTATCGAGACAAGGACGTTGATCACCAGGAAGGGCACGCTTTCGACGGGCAGACCGAGGACGAAGAGGGTCGAGAGAAAGAGGGTGGAGAAGATCGCGAGGCGAAAGCTCAAGAGGCAGGTGACCAGAAGGCTCGAGAGGGGCACGTAGAGGGCAAATCGAACAGGATCGAGCCAGCTCGTGCGTTCGTGGTCGAGCAGGAATTCCACAACCGATGCCACGAAGATGTTGAGGATGGCAATGGTGACGAGAAGGGCGAGCTTGCGTCCCGATTTGAGGATGTCTTGGTGTCTTTTTCGAAGATAGAGAAGGGCGACGATGGTGAAGAGCAGCGAGAGCACAAGCGAGCCTGCAAGCGCTTTTGGATCGCCCAGGTGCCTTCTTTCGCTCAGCGCCGCTCTCATCGCATCGAGCATGGCCACATGGCGGCCAAGCACCTCCTCTCCCTGGTCGATGATTCGCTCTCCCGAGCGCAGGTAGGTCATCTGGACCGGGATTTTAGAGGTGATGAGGCGCTGGAGGCTGCCGCGCGTGCGGCCATCTTCGGCAAAGCGGAAGCTCACCTGTTTGAAATAGGTGAGCACCTGCGAGATCAGCGATAGGGAGGTGCCCTCTTCGGCAAAGCACTTACCGAGGGCATCCCAGAAGGCGGGGGGCAGCCTTCCCTTGTAGTTGTCGCCGGGGATAAAGACGTAGAAGGGATGTGTTTGAATCGATAGCTCGAGAGGCGATAGCTCGTGAATGCGCTGGATGGTCTCCAGATCGGCAAAGCGGCTCTGAAGAAGCTCGCTAGAAAGAAGCGAAAGGGCAACCGCCAGGCTATCGAAACCCTCCTTGGCGATCTGTCGCCAGAGGGGCTCGTTCTGCGTGAGCTTGCGCTGGAAATCGGCAATCTCCTTTCGAATCTCCTCCTCTTCGATGCGGTAGAGCATCCCGACGCTCGAGGCTGCTTCGTTCTTGATGAAGAGGGTGGCGCTCTCATCGGGATAGAAAAAGTCGACTTCGGCCACCACATAGCGCTTTGCGCTGCTTCCAGGCTCGAGCGTGAGCACCGGCACTTTGCGAAAATGAAGGAAAAGGAAGAGAGCCAAGACGAAGAGCAGTCCAAGTCCTAAAGAGAGAAGCCGTTGTCGCTGCCGCTTCCTCTTCTGTTTTTTCGCCCCGTTTTCAGTTGCTGTCATCTAAAATCTTCCCTTGATGCTGGCAATCTATAATCATACCAAATAGCCCTATTATGGGCGAAATTTGGAAATTGAAAATTCCGGCTAGCGGATCTATACTGGTACCTATGAGCGCCTATCAAGTCATTGCAAGAAGATACCGGCCCAAGTTTTTCGGAGAGGTTGTGGGCCACCGAGCCATCCTCACCACGCTCAAAAATAGCCTTGCGAAAGGCCGCGTCGGCCACGCCTACCTCTTTTCCGGCAGCCGCGGCACGGGCAAAACAACGCTGGCAAGGCTGCTGGCCAAAGCGCTGAACTGCTCCGATCGAGCGGCAAGTGGTGAGCCGTGCGGCCTCTGCCCAAGCTGCGACTCCATAGCCAAGGGCTCCTCCCTCTCTCTCATCGAGATCGACGGCGCCTCTCATCGCGGAATCGACGATGTGAGACAGCTCCAAGAGACGATCAGCTTGATGGCGCCTGCTCCCTACAAGATCTACCTCATCGATGAGGTGCACATGCTGACCAAGGAGGCGTTCAATGCGCTGCTCAAATCGCTGGAGGAGCCTCCCCCTCACGTCAAATTTTTCTTTGCTACAACCGAACCGGAGAAAGTTCCCCTCACCATCTTGAGTCGATGCCAGCACTTCCCTCTCTTCAGACTGACCGAGGCCGAGATCGAGGGCAAGCTAAAGGAGATTGCCGCCGACATCGGCATCGAAATTGAGAAGGGGGCCCTCGAGAGGCTGGCGCGCCTTTCTCAGGGGTCGCTGCGCGACGGCTCTTCGATGCTCGACGAGGCGGCCTGCTACTTTGAAAATAGAATCACGCTCAAAGCGCTCGAGGAGCTCTTCGGGCTGATCGATCAAGAGAGCTTGGCGGCTCTCGACCAGGCGCTCTTGGCAGGACGCATCGACTCTCTTCTGCACTTTGTCGATCGATTTTTCCTCACGGCGAAAAACCCGGAGCATCTAGTCGATGAGCTCGTAGTGCACTTCCGAGGCCATCTCCTCGCTCACATCGATAACAAACAGAGCTGCTATCAGAAGGAGCACTGCCTCGACATCCTAGAGGAGCTTTCCCGCGCAGCAGAAGAGATCCGATCCGCCTTTTCGCCCAAAAGCTACCTCGAGCTGCTTCTCATCCGCCTCTCGCGCACTGCGAAAAAGATCAGCTTTGAGCAGCTCACCGAGAGATTGATCCAGCTCGAGAAGCGATTGATCGCTCAAGGAGCCACCCCTGAGCCCAGCTCAAAAGGAACATCACCACAGAGACATGGAGATCTCAGAGGAAGCACAGAGGGAGAGAAAATCGAGCGCGATGGCGAGCGACCCCTCGAGCAGAGCGCTGCCCCTTCGACCGAATCGCGCCTAAGTTCTAAAGGAACATCACCACAGAGACACAGAGATCTCAGAGGAAGCACAGAGGGAGAGAAAATCGAGCGTGATGGCGAGCGATCCCTCGAGCACAGCAGCTCCTCCGAGCCTGGTGGTCCCTCACAGCAGATTGCGGTCCCCGTGACCAGGCAGAGGCGAACCCCTGAGTCGGGTCATAGTGGCGAGGAGAAACTCCCCGAGCAGAAAGAGCCTCCAGAGGAGGGCGAGAGCGTTTTAGATAAACAGAGAAGGAAGAGTCGCTATGACACCGCTCTTCGCTTCGCTGCAAAAGAGCTCTCAGGCATGTTGAAAATGGAAGGTAGTAAATAATATGGGTAGCGGTTACGCAAAGCAGAAAAAGGCGTTCAAGGAGCAGTTTGCAGCCATGGAAGCCAAGATGAAAGAGACAAGCGCCACCGGCACAAGCGGTGCAGGCCTTGTGGAAGTCACTCTGAATGGCGATCACGAGGTGATCAAGCTGAGAATAAAACCGGAATGCGTCGATCCAGAGGATGTGGAGGGTCTACAGGACCTCCTGAGGGCTGCTTTCAACGATGCTGCAAAAAAACTCAAGGAGTCGCTTCCCGATATGGGCAGCATGAGCGGCCTTGGAATGCCCTTCTAACGTCTGAGATCGTCCACACTCGCGACAGCCGATCCCGGCTCGTTCTCATCTTCCATTCCCGTTTCCATCTGAGGATGCTGCGCACAGAACTGCCTCCAGGATCGGTTGAGACGGGCAGCGCTTGCCGTAAACTCCTTCTGAGCGGCAGCTCTTGCAGCCCGCGTGTGTCCTTCGACCCTTCTTAAATCGGGATCCTCTGCCATCAGGTCCATTAAACTCCACACAGCGACACCGCTACTTGCCGCCCTCCCGAGCCCTGTTCCCCCATCCAAGCTGTTCAGAGCGCCGCGTGCAAGACTTGCCACCATC
Source organism: Chlamydiia bacterium (assembly GCA_963827485.1). GTDB lineage: Bacteria > Chlamydiota > Chlamydiia > Chlamydiales > JAAKFR01 > CAWHBB01. Next base: position 1,129 of record CAWHBB010000008.1, on the reverse strand, counting down.
TGACGCTCCAGTTTCCTCTGCCGAGCCATATCCTCTGCACGGCCGAGTTCTCTATCGGCTTCATCTCGACTCCTCTGAAGATTTGCTTTGAGTGCTTCGTATTGCTGGTTGACAGCATTGAGCTGCCCCTGATGCTCCTGCATCATCCAATCCAGAGTTCTCGGATCTCCGTCTAAACAGGCTACATACCCTCCCTGATCGAAGAATTGGGTGATATCTCCCCTGGCCAGAAGCGGCGCAAGCTCTTGCCCCAAACGCCTGCTCGATACATGCGGATCAGAGGCGTAGCGCACCAAAAAGCTACTCATCGCCCCAAGATTGCCTCGCGCACTCAAAAACTCCTCCTCTATCACCTGCTGCACCGTCGATTCGCCGACAAGCTCAGGCGCTCCTCGCCGCTTTAACTCGTTCACTCGCCTACTATAGGCCTCTCTTCCTTGAGTTCTGAGCACTCCCAAACTCATTAAACGCTGCCCATCCACGTAGCTCGCATCGTTCCAGTAATCTTTGCGAATGAGGTAGATGCCAAAACCCAAGAGTGTGATGGAAAGCCCGCCCCCTCCGATCGAAAGGGCGACGATATCGGCTGTTTGGTAATAGGAAGATTGGCTGAACTGGATCGCCCCCCAAATCGTCAGGCCGGCGATGATCAGGGAAATTGCCACAAGCACCCAGCCCAAGGTCTGCATCTTGGAGGCGGTTTGGACGAAAGGCAGCGGCTTCGGCCCTTCCACCACCTTGGGATTTTGCAAAACCGCCGGCGATTTGGGCAAGGGAATGCCGGACTCTGGAGGGGTTGGTGCTGTAGCCATTAGAACCTATTGTTTTTTTACATAGGAGTTTACAAATTCTTTACAATTAATTCAATAAAAATTTCCTACATAAGTTTTTTATAGGCCTCGGAGAGTGCCGTCTGAATTTCTTCAGGGGTAGAGAGCGTGAGAATTTTTTCAGCAAAATCGACAGCCTCGATGACGGAAAGCCGGCGGATCACGCTCTTGATCTCGGGCAGCGCCGGCAGTGCAATCGAGAGTTCATTCACACCGAGACCGATGAGAAGAGCGGTGAATTTGGGATCGGCCGCCACCTCTCCGCAGATGGTGACAGGAGTTTTATGGCGAGCCGCTTC
>CAWHBB010000007.1:0-157563 GCA_963827485.1 Chlamydiia bacterium | reverse complement strand
GTACCCAGATGCTGCCCTGATTAATGCTGTGCACCTTTCACAATACACATGGCATGCATTGCCTTCCAAATGAGGTCTGTCAGACATCACCTGGTGGTGGAATCCTGTCTGAGTCCCACTCACATGGGCATCCAGGCCTGCCTTGCTGCCGCCCTTCTCCAGCAGCTGGGCAGACGCGGTTGCCAGCTCAGCCATTGGCAGCCTTGCGGGAAGGCTGCAAGCCCTGGGCCGGGAAGCCCTCTCAAGCAGGGCGCCATATTGGTTTTCGCCCAGGCGACCTGCAGCAGGAGTCATTCTCACATCAAGAGCTGTGCTGTGAGCGCAGAACACTTTCTGACTCTGCATTCTAAGGAGCCATGCTCCCAGAAATGCCACAGACAGCGCATGGGCAGGCCTACGCAGCGTGGACGCCGGGAGGGAGTCGCGCAGCGCCCATAATTGGGCGCCGGTCCGACCTGCGGCAGGAGCACTCATTACATTGAGAGCTGTGCTGTGAATACAGAACAACCCCAATTTTGCTGAGCCTGCGCACGGTCCAAGGCGCTCTCCCAAGAAGCAAAATAGGCTATGCCACCTGCAGCAGCAGCCCTCCTCACTGAATCGGTGCCATGGTCAAGGCCACCATGTTATCCTTTGTAATCAGTGGGCCCGCTGGCCTGGGCAGATCAGGAACAAGGGCACAATTGGGAAGCGGTTGGAGAAGGGTGCTACCCAAGCCACCTGCAGCGTGAATCCTCCTCACATGATCAGTGCCTTCCTTGAAACCACCTTGTAAATCGTCTACTCTCAGCACAGGGCAGAGCGAGGGCAATTGGAGCGCCAGCCTAGAGTGCAGCGGCACCTGAGATTGATCATTGGTGATGCCACCTGCAGCATAAATTTCCACTGGCACAATTAGGATCAATTGTGCTGTGAATGCAGAGCTTCCCCTGAGAGCTGCAGCAAGTCCCTGTCGCTAGAAGATGCTGCATCATACATGTTTGGCATGAGACTCTTACAGAAGCACATAACCAAAGATTGGGTGTGTAGAAGCTTGCTGAGCAGGACGTCACGACGTCACCTGGCGCAGAAAACGGTGTGCGAGCTGAGGCTTTGGGACGTGTTGCATGATCATTAGACCCCTCGTTCTAAATCTCCTGTAGGGGCCCCCCGGGGGTGCAGGGGTTGCCATCTACTGCCACCTCGTTGTTGAGCTCCGAGGTGGTCTGGACAGCAGGTCCACCAGGTCAGGGGCCCACACTAAATGTATCCCTCACCAGGCATTCTGGCCATACTGGACAAAAGGTGTCTATGTCATGTCATGGCCACCGTCGTATGCACCTTTGAGTACAAGGCTGCACTATTGACAGGCTCAAAGTGGTGAGCTGAGGGCAGGGAGAATGTTTTGAGGTTCACTTCATGCTGTGGCGAAGGCTTAATGCTGCGGGTGGAGGGCTCGCCTGATTGCGGCACTGATGCGCCTGCAGTCAGCCACAGCGTGAAGTGAGACATGTCTTTCACAAGACTCAATCACATCCGAAGCTCTCTGTCCCATCAGCAAGCCCTGCCATCATGCAATTCTTGGAGCTGTTGTCTGTGCCCCTGATCTCCATTGGAGGCAGTTCCAATGGTGATATGCAGTAATCATGGGGCTTATACGCATGTAATCATAGGTGACACAATCCTGGTGGTACTTGAGAGGGCACTCTGACCTCACAGCAGGCAGCATGATAGACCGGTGAAGCAGCCGCTTTTTGGGCGGCAGCAAGATTTTTGCACACCAGCACAGTCGTTATCGTAGGTAGGGCTTGGAAAGAGCACCAGCTGGCTTTTGTAAAACACTGCCCAGAATTTCTACTTGTGATGGCATGTCCTGGGGTTGTTACGCTCCTTTGCAGACTACACATCATGTCACAATAGATGCAATGCAAAGCAGATGTCTCCTTTCAGGATTAGGTGTGAGCATCATAAAATGTCAGGTGCTGCAATAGGTGAAGGGCAGAGGCTGCTGGCAGCCAAGTGGTTGTTTTTCCCTACCTTCTGTGGCTGCGGATACAGCATTCTACAGGAAACCGCCGTCCGGCTCTCGTGAGGAGCGCAAGGCATCCGCACTCTGCGCCTTTCCCTGTCTGCGATGGCATCAGCTGCTCTTCAGAAACAGTGTCTGACAATGCACCACAGAACGTGTAACAAAGGCACAACGGCCTCCCAGCGTCATATGCACTGCTGATCGAAAAAGTATTTCAACGGTCCTGAAATGAGTTAAAGCACTCAATCGTCAATCTGCAGGGCCTGCGGGATCTTATTTTGCTCTTCATAGGTACGTCCTCTATCACCAGCAACAACCGAGCCATGTGCGTCGTCTATATCTGAAGTGTAGATGCCTTGTGCTTCAAAGGCCTGTTCGTCCGTTTTACTTCTGCTATGTCACTGCACCTGCAATGCTGTGGAGAGAAAGCATCATAGTACGTTCACGCAGGCTAATGCGAGTTCGCATGGAGGAAGTGTGAAGAATGCAAGATGCCATCTGAAGGGCCCTGTCTGTCTTAGGGTACCTGGCTGTATTATCCACCCTCGCCTTTCAAACCAGCTGTTGGTGGTTTGTGCTCCCTCTATGCCTGGAGTAAAATTACGAACAGCAAAAACAACGTGCCATGATAGAGATTGTCTTCTGGCACGTAGCACGAGCTGCACAGGTTGTAAAGGCCGTTTGAGACTGCAGAAGTGTATCGTACACCACCTTCCTAGCTGCAACTGGTCAATTCCGTACGCTTGAGCTTGCACTTTCGAAGCGGTGCAACCATGCTATAAAATGGCACTAGACTTGGAAGACATCAAGAAGCGCGTTTCCAAGAAGGCCACATTCGAGAATCATCAGCCATGCCAGACAGCACCCCAGCCAGCGTGTGCCAACAGGCAGTGCGAGACTCATCGGGTGTTCCTCCTCATCGAGAAGGCCTGAGTGCTGAACGACGAGGACACAGCCTTCGGCTCTTGCAGGCAAGCCATGCGCTGCCAGGTAATCTGCAGGTAGGAAGCTGGGCCTTTGCCCAAGTATGGAAGCAATGCATTCATACCACGAAGAAAATCAACATGGCATCCAGAAGCCTGTCACGAATTGTGACATGACAGCAGATTCCCAGCTGGCCATTTGCTTCTGGTCTGGAGCGGTCAGGCAGGGCAGCACTCAACGTGCTGCTCTTTGCTGCATTAACGTTGGACATCAAGAAGCAGGACGTAGCAGATTTGGGCTAAGTAGAGCAATCACAGAAGATCTCAGAGGCACATATTCCCTGAGGCCTCAGATCATCCAGAAAGGCGGCCAGCACATATGTGAAGTCTGCACTCTGACTCGGGCATGCAATGTTGTACATGAGTATGAAGGGTGTCGGTGCCTCTCCTTGCACTCTGATGGCAGTTCTCTGTGACACTCTCATATGAAGGCTCTGCAGCTTTGACTCTTGAAGAGGAAGTCCCCAACACAGACCCTGAGTCGTGTAAATGTCTCAATGCTGCCGTCCTTGTGCAGTTGTGATCGCATTTCCCATCATGGCAATGTCTGTCTCATACTTGCTGAGCAATACAATATTCTGCGAATGATCAAGCACTCTGGCTGCTCACTCTGACACTGCACAGTGATTGACATTCCCGGGTTGGCCCATCATGACTCAGCAAGGATTCATCCTCCTCTGTCAAGAAACCAGGACCACTTTCAGGGAGTCATATGCTAGGAGTTGTCAGTTTCACGTCCATCGTCATTCCTTTAAGCGCTCAACTCTCTCTGATGTCCACCTGCGGATGCGGAACTGCCATGCATGATCTCTGGTTAGGCACCTGCCCATCACTGGGCTCAGGTGGGAATTGCAATGTCATCGCTCAAGGTATTCTGGGCCCAATCAGCCCAGCATCAACGCAGAAGGCTCTGTTTGGCATCTTTTGAGCGCACACGCAGGCTTTGGCGCAGGCAGAGTCCTCCCGAACAGTGTCGGAAGTGCCGCTAGTACTGACCATCAAGAACACTCAGGACAGCTCTGAGAATGCTGCGCCTGCTGTTTTCTGACCCTGCAAGCCATCTCTTGCGATGTGGAAATATCAAGCAAGGTAGGGTGGCCACCACACCGCGCTGCTACTGCACTACTTGACCTCACGCAATCAGTCTTGGGATCGCCGTGACAACAATCTTGGCTCACCCGCTAGATATAATTGATTGCGATATGCAAGCAGATGAGATGAGAAGCCTGCTCATCTGCGGGTGGTGGCATCTATCAAGGTCATGAACGCTGTCCAGGATAGCTCTGGGTGCAGACCCACTTCTGTCATGATCATGCAGTGGTGTGCCAGCCTCAAGGTCTGCCAGAGCGCTCATCTCCCCACGCAAATTCTCAGCTAGCACTGCCACCGGCAGCCCACTGGATGACATTGAAGTTGTCATTGATGAGATGAGGTGCGGGCCACTTGCCCTGTCTTGCACAGGGATGCTGGTTGTTCAATGGCAAAATGGTGACAGTGACAAGTGGGTGCGATGCTTAGATCACATGGGGACTTATATACCGCTTCAGGGCACTCACAGCTCCAGGTTGGCTGCTGGAAGGTAAGTCTACATCCAGCAGAGCAAAACGGCACATGCCTCTGATGCCAGTGTAAGTTTGCATCTGACAAAGCTTGTAGAGAAATTATGCCTACTCGCTCATTGCTTGTTTGCAGCTGTACAAAGCTTGATTGATGCACTCAGATTCATCTGAGTGAATCGATTAAGCGGTGCTAGCGGCGCCTAACTTCCATGCAGCCCACAGCTTGAGAAGCTAGCTGATCCAGCCAGGACTGCAGCAGCACAGAGCAATTGGACTCACATGCTTGAGGCATCGCAAGCAAGTCACTCAGGGGCTGCATGTAACCTCCGCACTGAATATCATACATACAGGGGCCGCCTCATTTCCATGGAGAGCGTCCAGCAGGAGCAGCTGGATCTTCAGCGCTTCATGGCCAATGACGTGAAGGCTCTGGTGGAAAGCTCTGAGGACATCAAGCTCCGGCTGACAAACATGGTGGCCATGATGCTAGCCCTGAACAGCGCCCGCAGTGACAAGGGCGCTCGTCTTGAGCCCTCAGAAGACCAGCCCTCATCATGATGCTGCTCACAGGAGGAGCACGCAGTTATGGAATCATATTGATAAGGATTTCACGTGACGGGCATGCACTTCTGGGGTGCTGCTGCACCTTTGGATGGTTCAAGCTGGAAAGATCCTGACTGGCATGAGCAGTGCTGCAGCCACTGGCATATGCATGCCAGCTTTCATCAATTAGCCGAATAAAGAGATCATGATGCCATTCTGAGCAGAATGTCGCTTCTCTGTCACACTCATAGATGAGCCGTCCTGAGATGAAGGTTGCAGAACAGTTATGGCATGGCCCTACAACTGAGGTGCCGCTTGGCGTGTTCAATCAGGCTACAAGACATCTGCAATGATGAAGCTTCATGCAAGAATTGGGAACATGATATCATGAATGCCTGCACATGCGCACATCGATGTGTACAGTGCCAGCACTGAAGCCATGAAGTCACGGTGACAGACCTTGGGTGGCACTCGCAGCATCAATACGCACTTGCTTGACAGATGATCATCCTGATGCGGTGATGCAGCTCAACGTGTAATCTCAACACATCAGAAGTTGAGATGAAAAGTTTGCTATTCCCAGTCATGCTTACAATCAGAATAGACAATTCAACATGCCAATCTTCACACGGAGGCAGGAAGTCCACAATACAGAGCAGCATCTCAGGGCTCATGATATGTAGCGTGCCACCAGTGGTGGTCATTTCAAGCTTGCTCAGCATCGCTGTCAAGCACTTCTTAATCAGATGCACAAGGCCCAAGGCAAGCTCTGCTCGATCTCCTTGCATTCATCTTTAGGAATTTGGGACTCCCTGCAAAGCGCTCTGCAGCACCAGCAGAACTGCGCTCTGCCAGCTGGCATCTGCAGCCAGACTGCCCATCGCACTTTTCAAAGCAAGTACATGTTCCTGTGCATGCTGCGCGAGGCTGGCCTTTCACCTTGAGGCATGTGCCTCACTCTAGCCTGACGCAGACCGCGCTGTTGAATCCCTCTGACCTGTGCTGGCTTACAGGGGTGCAGACCATTGCTATGAATGCCTCTTGCATCTCCATAGTTGAGCTGCTGCTGTCAAAGCAAGGCGATGCTGATATAGCCTACAGAGCTCCCAGGTGCATGCTTGAGCTGGCTACAACAGCAGAGTAGAGCTGTGACAAGCACCCTGGGACATTCCATCTCTCAGCTGCCCTGCCGTAAGGAAGATTCGATTACCTTCTTCTTGCAAAGCTTGAGCGCCCTCTTGACCTTGCCGACCTTCAGAAGCTCAGAAACATGCATCCGCTCAGCTGTGTGCTTCATCATGTCCATCAGGTCCTGTATCTCCCTGGCACCTGCTCATGGGGGTCTTTGGCTGGAGAACCTGCTTCTGCCAGAGTGCAGCAGTGCCCGTTCGTCTAAGGCACCTTGTCAGGTGCCTCCTATCCGTGCTTTGTGGCCGGGGAAGCTGGCGTGCCGGGGATGTCACAGACAGTGCATCTGGTAATCGAGCCCTCCACATTAATGACAATCCTCACTGGCGCCCAATGAGCATCGCCAGCACCTTGGATGCTGCGCTGCGCCAACCCACTCCGCATCTCTTTACGCTCCTGCAAATCAAGCATCTCTCAACTTATATCTCAGGCAGGCTCCCACTGAGGGTCCGTCTTTATTAAAAACCACCAATCACAGTGTCAAAGCTCGGAAACTTCTTCAGTAATAAGGCCTTGCAAAACGTCAGCTGCAATTGACTATGATCAAGGGGGACACTACATTGAAAGCATGCTGCTCGTACGATCAGAGGGATGCCACATGCCTTGCTGCCGGGTGCTGTGACCTCACCTCATCATGCAGAATTCTGATGGGGGCTTCTTGATGCGTGCACATCAAGGTGAAAATCTCAGCCTGCTGCTTTGCAAAGTCCAGCCGGGAAACCTGCAAGATACCAGATTTGGGTGCTAGACTTCTTCTTGCAGACTGCTTGGCATGAGCCCTTCGAGGGCTGCCTTGAAGTGTCACACAACAACACACGCATTCAGTACTCTGTGAGGTGTGAGACTGACAGAAAAGCCAAAAAGATTCCTCCGTGATGACAACTTGACAGCTTGAAGCTTCCGTGGCATGTGATAGCAGAGAGGCACATATTTTGAAATAGCAGGGCCCTCACCCCTGCAGCACAGATTTGCGTCCCGTTCCCCAGAATGGCCAGCAGCATGGGCTCATCAGAAATGGCATCAAGCTCCGGGTCTTTGGAGCGCCCTGCCTTGCCGGGACCCTCATGCCTGGTGCTCAGTGCCAAAGCATCAGCCAGAGGCTGCTGTGTGTTATTGTGCTGTTCATGGCCAACAAGCAACTCTGTATCATAATCCCAAGACTGCAGGGCTGCCTTTGCAGCCCCTAGAGATGATGCTGCTGCTGTTGTTGCATCTGGCATGCTGCTGGCAGAGTGTAACACATGTGTTGTAGCTGCCTTTTGTGCACCTGCACCTGGAACCACTGCCCTGCTATCATCTGCTTCTTGAGAATGGCTGTTCTGCTCCAGGGTTGCAGGCGCCCAGATGTCCTGCAGAGATGGTACACTGCATTGCTGGAGCAGCTCAGGCTAGTACAGGCGGCTTGGGAATCTTCCTGGGCCCTTCAAATTGCCGAACACTTTGGGTGGTAAGTGAGCATGGCAGTTGGGCCCATGCTGTGCGAAGGCAGGGAGGGACTCCCTCCCATCATGGTGTAACTCGGAATTACACCATGATGGCCCAGCCGCATCTGTAGGCTGCAGTTCCTGTGGCGAGGGCCACTTTGATGGACCCCTTGCGAGGGTGCCCTGCATCAAGCGTACACAAATGGCTTGTGTGCCAGCCTGCCAGCTGAGCTTCAAGTTGTGCACATCCTTCTGAAGCCCTTGCCCTCAAGTTGGCTTTGCAAAGCAGTCAAGGGTCCCAGAGGTGGTCAGCAAGGCTTTTATGTTCATGTACGATCCAGTATCATCTTCATCAGAGATGTTAAATGTGTGTTGCTTGCTACTCACTTCAGCAGGGGTCCATGGGCAGACGTTGCTCTGGCTGTCCTCCTGCTGGCGCACATGTGCGACACTGCGTGCTTGCGGGCTCCAGCCTCTGCAATGGTGGCTGCTGCCACCTTTCCTGTCCACCTTGTGCGATGCCAGTGTGCTTGTGCCGCGCTGGCCCTTGAATGCTTGAGGCGCTCTGTCTGTCATGTCCCTCTCACGAGAGTTCCTGGCTCTGCTCCTGGATCTGCTCCTGCCATGCCTGTGGCGTGGGGAGTATGACCTGTGCCTGCGTGTGTGTGTGTGCCTGTGCTTGCGGCTGTGACCATGACGGCTGCCCTGCTCATCTCCATGCTTATCCTTGTGCCTGTGCCTTGAGTGGCTCCTCTCACCACTTGATCTATTACATCTGCTCCTGTCCCTGGATCTGCTTGGGCCCCGGCTCCCTTCCATGGGGTTTCCACCAGCATCCACCCTGCACATATAGATGTTGGGTTTCATCCCATATGTTGCGTGCAGACAAACTTACTATATCCTTTCACATTATTTGAAGCCTCGTCGCAAGAGAACAGCTTGGAAGGCAACTCTCAAATTAGCGAGTTTAAGCAGAATCTATCATTATATATTTGCCTCATGAGGAGATGACCTTTCACAGCCAAAGCCCGCAATGCTGCTGGCCCAAATGCATCAGCACAGAGTGTCAGAAACATAGGAGAATGATGGAACATACCCATGCAAATGATGCTCCTGTGAGGGCGTGCAGCTGTGCTTGTGATGTCCTGCACCTGCAGCCAGCCCGCGGTGCTGTGGTGCATGGACTCTGCACCTGGAGCCCAGCTGTGCAGATATGCATCTCTCTTGCTGTCTCTTGCATTATTCCCCAGCTGGTATGGCTGCTCACATTTTATTGGAGGTGCTGCATGCAACTCATGACTAATATGGTCCTCTGCAAAGGGCGCAGGGCCCTCACATAGGACCCATAGCTCTGCTGAAACTGCCATTGCTTGTGAGATGTCCTGCAACGGAACGTTACCCATCATGGCCTGCTCTTGAATGAAGTCATCATCATGCACGACTGTTGTGAGCTTCAAGAACATCTCTGCATTCTGTCGCGCGTAAATCAGAGAGCTGTCCGAGGTGCACGGCAAAACTATGTCCTTTGTCCACGCAGTACAGCCATGGCCAGTGTCTTCAGGCCTATACATTCGGACAGAGTAATACCTGCAAATCAATCCATGCTGTTTCTTCTCATCTACCGCATGACCTTAAGGCCGCAAAGATGCTATTCATGCCTGTACGTCGCTCCGCATCGAGCCGCGATCAATACCAACCCGCAGCTATAGGAAGGACAATCGCTACTCTGCACCCATAGAAGCCACCGGCAGTAGGAAGCTGTTCATCCTTGTATTACTCATGCAATTATCACCAGTGATCAGGAGTCCATTGGAGGCACATGAAGGGCGAGATGAAACGCAGGCATTCTCCGGAAGAGGCAACATGACAAATGCATGCAGATGTCCCTGCAACAAGCTTCCAAATGCAGGCTTGGTCCATGCCGCATGTACGATGCCCTGAATGCACAGCTCTGGTGGGTCTAGGTCTCAAGTTCACATAGTGCATGCAAGCGCTCTCCAAGAGTCTCAAGAGGTGACTGATCGATCAGCTTTAGCATGAGACCCATTTACCATGCTATAGCTGCACCCCATATAGGCCTGATCCCGTGTGCAGCTGCCCTTAAAATTCAACACACTCTCACGTCCAGTTTGCAGGCCATGTTGATCAAGATGATGCCTGCAAAGGCCGCATCAGGAACCTTCACCCTTCGACAATATGTTGTACCCATTCAGGCCAGGTGCAGCTTCAGGGTTTATGGTCAGAGCCTCATGAGAGTTGATCAAGCCCTGATCATCACTGTGTAGTCTGTCCCGAGACTGTAAAGCTCAGGGTGACAGCTGTTGCCAGTGGCCATCAATGCCCTCCTTCCATAGTGTGACGCCCCCCTGGCTGTCTGAGACCGCCAGAGTTCCTCCAGTGATTGACCAGCTCACTCTCCACACCGGTGCCTGCAGGGCAGGATGGGGTCACCATCTGTTGATTACTGTCATGTGTATCTTGCTTGGGCACATCGTCACGGTGTGGTAGGTTACTTGCACAGCTCCTGCTTGCAGCCTGCTTGTGCAGTTGCACCTATTTGCTTGTGTCACTGCCACAGACATCTGGCTTGAAGTGTCTGCCTTATCCCACAGTGAGGCTGAACATGCGCATACAATTCCCGGGGGATTTGGAGCTGCACCTTGAAGTCATGCAGGAGGGCTGGTGACCACTGTCCGGGAACATCTCTGCTCTCTGTCCAGATGAGGACCTTGCCGTCCTGCCCTGCTGTGGCTATGACAGTCTTAGGAAGACCCAGGTTAGGTGCCCATGCTACATCTCTCACCCAGTCTGTGTGACCCACAAGGGTTGCACCATCCTGCTGCCAGTCTGCTGACTTCTGGTCAAACCTCCACACCTGCATAGAAGAGGATTCCTCATCATGAGGCAATCTCCACCAGAACTCATGCGCTTTTTGGCAAGTCTGCATGTGTGAAACATCAAGATGTGAGCACAGCACAGCGTCGCCCTGACAGTCAAGACGTGCATGCTGTCCATGCATAGGTCTTGCCTCAAGATAGGCACCTTGACAGTGTTGTCTGCGCCAGAAGATGCAAAGCGAGACTCAGCCTGGCCTGGCCCCTTAGCTGCTACAAGGGAGCCTGCGGGCGCTGCTGGCGCCCACGTGACTGCTGTCACCCCCAGCGGGTGGGCATTTGGTATCTGCACAACCATACCCTTGGCAAGCTGGAGCTATGCGTTTGCATAGAGGAGAAAATCAGCATGTTTATCCCTGTCAAGAGGTGCAAAAGCTGGGTACACACTAGAGTGAGGTCCCAAGACACAAGCGCATTTAGAGCCGTGGAGAAATGGGCTACAGTGCAGCAGACTCTGGAAGTACTAAGCAATTCCCTGGCCAGGATCACAGTTATGCTTTGCGGTGGGTGTACCTTGTGTGAGGTCCATCCCTGCCCAGCCTGGTATGTCAGGATGGAGATAGAGCCATCTGATGAAGCTGCGGCCAGCATGAGGCCCAGCTCATGAGGGGCGAAAGCTACTCCATTCACTGAAGCAGTGTGAGCATGCGAGCAGTAGGCCTGCACCAAAAAGCACCCTCAGCTCTCTAATGCCGCCGGATTGACAGAATCTATGAAGTATCTGGTGTCTGCAAGCTGAGCAGGAACACAGTGTCTAACAAGTGAGCAGGGTGTGCGCCACCTACTTGCACCCACTGCGCCTCTTGTGCCTCCTTCCAGACAATCACTTTGTGATCAAGGCTGCACGATGCCAACAGGCTTCCGAATTTTGGATGCGCCCAGCTCACTTGCCAGACTGGACCATCATGTCCAATCAACTGAGATAGCTCAACAGTCTGCTCACCCGCTGTGTCAAAGACCTGCAACCCCAACGGATGCCATCTTACGAAGCACTGCATATGTATACAGCTGGATGCCCCGCATCATACCTTGTAAGCAGGCAAGTCACATTTGTGTAGGGCGTCACCTTTATGGTTCGATCAGATGAGCATGTCGCCAGGCGCCTGCCATAGTAGTCGAATTGGACATCGTGGACCTGCGCATATGTTTATTAGTTGCTTTGGATTAGAAGAAAGAGCACAAGGCAATTGCAATGCCTTGCATGGAAACTTGCAGCACACCTGATCAGCATGGCCACTTTCGAAGAAGACAGGCTCTGAATTAGAGGAGCTTGTCATCCCTCTGGATTTCGATAGGTGTATATGTGGAGAGTATCAGATTGCCTGTACGATCTGTCCGGTATTGGCTTTCCACAGGGCTAAGATTTTCACTACGCCAAAGTTCGAGGAGTCAGCATGCCAATTTGTGCGCGAGGTCTTAAATACCTGGCAACTTCCACATAGGCGTGGCTCGTACAAAGGCTTCTGAAAATGCTTTCTTTGTCTTAAAGCAGCGCCTGCAGGGGCGACCTGCCGATTGACCCCACAGTCTCCACATTCTGCCCTGCTCAAGGGCACTTGCAAAGGCGTATGCCCCTATTCTCCAATACATCATCAGGTATATTGAAGACTGGAAGGCCCCTTATTGCGAAGAGGGGTGCATCAGGGGACGAGGCCACTCCGCCCTTGTTGGCACTGGACATCCTACTGACCTGTTGCCGCTTACAGTGACTGTTGAAGCATCTCACAGCTATGGATGAGACACGCAGGCTGCTAGATGAGCTGATGGGAGCCGACAGGTGAGCCTGTCATGCTGTCTGCCACGCTGCTGCAGCATTGCTGCTCTGCTTTTGCCCTGTCACTGACGATGGACATCGACTGCAGGAATGGAGAGCCCCTCCCAGAGAAAAGAAGGTCAGGGCCTTCTTTGCTGCAGCATATAGTGATAACATGATGCATCGCATGAGATGCATCTGATGATGGCTGAACAATGATAAACGAGGGCTTACACCTCAGCTGCACTTACAGATTTGAAGATGAAGGTATATGCCATTACTATCTGGTCGGCATGTGCCCCTATGAGGAGTTTGAGCGGACTAAGCATGACGTGGGACCCTGCCCGCTTATCCATGATGACGATCTGCGAGACCAGTTCCAGGTGAGAAGCTGCTCTGTCACAGCACGCACGCAACTGCAGCAGGGCTATGTATTGAACAGAGCCACACATGTGGATGTGCCAGCACACAACGCATGCATCAGCCTGCTGTAGCTCCGGCGGTCACACAGGAGTGTGGCGCCACATTCCCATGTGTGCGCCACCTGAACAGCTGACAGATAGACTTGCCGCTGCTCTAGACACTGGCACCCGTGGAGTGTGACTGCATGTTGACCTCAGTGCGGCCTACCTGAGATGGGTGAGGTGTTGAGAGCGAGCAGCATGATGCTGGTGTGGGCACTCACCCCTGAGGAGAAGAAGCGGCTAGGCAACCCGCACCCTGCTGAAGTGCATTTTGAAGCTGATGGTGCGAAGCAATGAGGAGTGTCATGCCAAGGAGAGTATTCCTGTGAATGAAAAGTTTTCCCAAATGGCAGAATTCTGCTTCTGCAGGCGCTCAGCCCTGAGGATAAGGAGAGGCTGGGCTTTGAGCGGGAGCTGCTGAAGTATATTGAGAAGCTGATGCTGGAGCTGAAGACCAAAGTGCGCCGCAATGAGGAGCGTCTCGCCAAGGAGAATGTGCCTGTGATTGCCATTGATGACCAGGTGTGTGTATCTCCCTTTCGCCCTGTGATGCAGCCTCCCTCATCGTAGTGCCAGTTCTGGTGCAGTGCCACTACCAGGAGGCACAATATTGCACAGGCAAAACTTTTGACATCCCTTTTGCATGGCAGGTCTGATGGCTGTGTGAATGCAGAAAGCGCTGGACCAGATGGGGCAGGAGATCCAAGAAATGTTGAAGCGATCTGAAGTCTTGGGGGAACAGGGCGATGTTGATGGCTCCCAAGCAGCTGCAACACAAGCTGAAGCCATCAAGGTCCGCACTTTAATCCGCCATGCCAGCAGCATGATATTGAAGGCGCGATGCACGCTGTGTCTGACGCATTGACATCTGGGCGCAGGCCAGACGCGCCGTTCTGGAGGAGGAGGCAATGGAGAAAGCGAAAGCAGCTCTGAGCAGATATGGAGAGCAGGTGGGTTGACTGCTCCTTATATCGTGGGAATTGCTGGCATTCTCCTGCATCTTGCATGAGAATGTCGAGTATCCCTGGAGGCCAGCTCAGAGACCTGCCTTTTCATTTGCAGGAGGTCTGCCCATTCTCAGGGTGAGTGTACAGGACTCCCGTCAGCACAAAGGCAGTCGGCTCATACATAGCAGTATTTCACCATGTGTATGCATGCATAGAGGATGCACAGTCACACTGTCGACCAATTGCTTTCAAGCACCACACATGATGCCCTGGCTGTTGGTAGACACGTTCCTGTTTCCGCAGGGTCATAGTAAACAAAGAAGAGAGCCGCATGCGCGACCACCAAAATGGCCGCAACTACAAGTACGTTTCACCTTCTGCACACCCATATATCTGAATTCGCCAGACTCTGCGCTGGCCACCAGAAAAAATATTCGAAGACTCCATGCGGGCCACACTTAACAGCTCAGCAGATCCTTGGAAGGCACTTGCTGAAGCGCAGCAAGCGAAGGGGCCTGTGGCACCTCAGGTACAGGGAAGCGGGCAGTGGAACCCAGGCTTCTGTCACCATATGCAGGGCATGGGTGAAGACGCATGAGATGTATGACAAGCTGAAGGAGGACTTGAAGAAGCGCAGAGGCCCCAGCGGCCACAGGGCGGCCTCTGGAGAGCGGCCAGCAGACCACAGGAGCAGCAGGAGCCATGACAGGGATCGCGATACGCACAGGGAGGGCGAGCGAGAGAGGCTGCATGGGCGCTCAAGAGAAAGGGGCAGGGATCGAGACAGAGACAGAGACAGGACAGGTACTAAGAATGCAGCTGTGAACCTCTGCGCCTCTTGCGTTGCTGACGCCTGGATACTGTGGCAGCCAGCCACTGGCAAGCAAAGCTGACAGCCTGTAAGCACAGCAACCTGCGCATCGCCTTCAATCTGCAATGTCTGCTATGCAGGAGGAAGCGTGAGAGAGATGAGATGTTTAGTGACAAGTCAAGCAGCAGACGACATAATGACTACAGGTGATGGTCTATCATCACTCATGCCAGCAGCAAGCATTGCGCATGTACGCAAGAGGACATCGGATACGTGTAAGGGCCGATCACTGGTTTGCGCTTTAAGTCCTGGACATCTTCTGCTGTTACAGGCCCTGGGCAGATGTTTAGGAGGTAGACTCGATTGCCTAGTGAAGCAAGAGCTGTTCCCCTGCTTTGCAGATGTCTCCAATTCAAGAGTCTTGAATATTCCTGCAGGTCTGAGAGCACAAGGCGGCGGGACAATGGGCGCTGAGGTGACACGACATGTGACAAGCAGGACTTTCAGCTGGAAACTCAGGCTGGTGTGCATCAGTGTGTTGCTTATCTCCTATGTGCAGCATTGGATAGTCCCTGCAGAACACTGTGAAGTGAAAGCAGCACTTTAGGATATAAAGTATATATATGCTGCCACGTGCACAGCTGCGCTAGGCATGTTCTCTCTCACTGCAATTGCTGGCGGCGACCTCATATGATCATGCATGGCATCCTGCAGATGTGCATCTGTGCACAGCTCTCACTCATGTCTATATGTTACACAGGGTGATGTGTCAGACATCTATTTGCAGCTATGCCTCACTGGCTTGAAATCGGATGCTTATCAAGCATTTGCTGCATTGTCTTCCCATAATGCTGGCCAGGGAAACCAGCTGTGGCTATACAGTACACTGACAAACGCCTGCGAAGTGCTATTAGTACAATGGCTGTCCCGCGGCTGCTCAAGACAAGTAAAAGGATGTGTGCGCTGTCCGTTGTTGAATTCTGAAGGACCCCTAAAGACATGCAAGCGCCCAGTGCATGTGCCAGAGATCTTACAGCAGAAAATTGTCCTATCTGCAGTGTACATATGTCACCATCCAGCAGCCATAGTGTAGTCATACCTGCAAAGACAGTCAAACTACCTGAGCAGCTCTATATGGCACCTGCAGGAGATGCACAAAGGCATAAAGTATGTTCCAGCAGAAGAGACAGTGACCAAAGTAACACTCCAGGCTCACTTGCATAATCCTGAGCCTCAGGGAGGTAGTCGGCTTACTCGATCGTTGGGATGACGGAAGCTACAAATTTTAGGAAGAGCACCAAGTAGCTGCGCACACACATCATGCAGTCACCAGGGCATAGACAGAGACTAACTGGGCATGCAATAAAAGCTTGTGTAACATGAGCCCAGGTGCATGGACGAGAGCACACCTGTCCACCTGGAAAGGCCTGCCATTGGCCTCAGCCATGCTGCCAAGCTTCTTCATGACTGACGCATGCTTGCAGGGGTGAATTGAAGCTGCTGGGACGCCAGAGTGGGGAAAGGGGTCCACAGTGATTGTTTTCCTGGCATGCTCCTCGCTGACATCCTCCAGGATCTGTGTCAGCACAATCATCTCAAGGCCACATGCGACCTCCTGTTCCAGTCTCTGAACACAGTTGACCAACTAGAGCAATGCAGTGTTTTCCTCCCGCATCACTGCTACAGGTGTGCACAAGGCTGACAGAATGCCTGCTGAACCTGTGTGCAACGCTGCAGGCCATTGTCTTGCGCACCTGACTGGACTTCAGCGGCTGCCTGTTCTCGTCATAGCCCACCAGCCAGAACCTGGGAACCTGGTAGTACTTATCATAGGTGATCATCAGGTCGTATGTGCGCGTGGACACAATGTGATCATGCTCCCCTCCCATGCTTGCATCGGGTCCTGGGACAGCCGCCTGCATCAACACTTCTAGGGTCTGAGGCACACCTATGCCTTTCTGAGTATCTGATGGCTGCCGCAGCATGATAGGCAGTTGCACCTCAAGGTAGCCTGCAGCCCTGCCAGCTTGAGGAACGTGAAATTTATAGGCACATGCATCCCTCTCTGAACATCTGATACCCATCGTAGCATGGCAGGCATATCATGCATGATTCACGCAAAAGCATGCACAGTGCAGCCCCACATCCTACTGCTGCAGAATGGCAGGTATACCATGCACCGGTGGCGTGAGAACCGGGAGGAGAGGGACCCACCTCATCGACCTCTGCATCTTCCAGTTCTAGCTCGTCGATGTCTGGAATGTCTTCTTCGCCCGCTGCAGATGTGCTCTCCTTGCTCTCTGGCGCAGGATTTGAGGCAGGGATGTCCTCTGCCTCCTCTCTGTGCACCTGCACGGGTGGGAACAGAGGATGGACCCTCAATTTAATCTATACATCCTTTCCAGGCACACTGGTGATAGTGCATGCAAGGTGATGGCAGACAATGGGGTGCTTCACAACCCTGTGCAGTGCCCTGCGTCCAGCAATGCAGGGGACAAGAGAAGAAAGAAGAATTGTACAGGTGTGGGGAAGGACTTTGTTGTTGCTGACTGCAGCCCATGACGCCTTGACAAAGGCACTGAACCATGGCACGGCAAGACCCTTATGGTCGCACAGAAAGCACATGGGGGGACCTCACCTGCATGGGGGGAGCCACCCAGCCCTCATCGTCGCTGGCACCCTCAACCATGCTGCTGCCCTCAGCCTTTTCACCATACTGCTCCACCTCACTGGCGCGCTTGTATGATGGTACTGCAAACCGTGCATGGCCTCTTCAGAGTCTTTCTCCAGATTTTTGCCGTAAAATCTCAATAGTCCTCGAGGCATGCAAGAGATGGCCGAGTGCTGATGGGCTAGGAGTCCAGTACAATCTGCTGAGGTGAGCTTGATACCTTTGCGGGTTATCAGGTATTGCTTTTCCTTTGGCAGCCAGTCCTTTGCCTTTGCAGGAGTGCCAGTCTCCCTGCATCAGCAGAGAGGGCTCAGGCCCATACACTACACTAACAGTCATGATCAGCAGGGTTGCTTGCGCGTTTGCTGAAAATGCCTGACTGTACTCACCATGTCCAAGTCGAGCAGGTCCCCACGAGGTAGTCCCCAGCCTTGACAAATTCCTCGGGAGTCAGGACCTGCAATCAGGTGTACGAGCGTACTCGATGGAAAATCTCCTCGCAAGAAAGAGAGACAGCTGCATCTTGCAGCCACTAGGAGGCATACCCCGTGTTTCTGGAAGCCTGACTCGCTGCGGGCAGGCAGAACCTTCTCTGCAGCATTCTTGAACACCGTGTGAACAGCGTGTCTCAGCGACATGATGGTCCCTCGAAACGATCAAATATGGGCGAAGGCAACACGTCTTGCAATGCAGATGCAGATGCTGCCAGATGCTGAGCCCGCCCTCTGCAGGGCGAGGCTTCACAGCCCGGGCTGACCAGCCGAGTGGGCATCTCGGGCACGAAAGCACAGAGGTCGGCATAGGCGCCGTGAAGCACCATGACAAAGCATTCCACGCTGTAGTGAGGTCCAGGCAAGACATGCTATGCCGTAGCATGCAAGCTGGCGTGCTCTGGAGACTCGCACATCTGGCACGCTCGACGGCTGTGGCCCAAGCCAGATCTCTCTCATCTACTGCAGGAGAGGTGATAGACACCCCTCTTGTCATGGAAGGAAAGTAAAAAGCCATGTATCTCCAGTTGTGATACTCGCCAACGCGTAAGCTTGAGAAAGGGGCACATGGTGCAGGAGCACAGAAAACTGGTAGCGGCTTGCGTCCTTGAGAGACTACCGGTGAGGCTTCTGCCAATATCAAGGGATCAAAGCACCTTCTATTGAGTCTTAATGTTGATGTACACGCATGTCGACACAGGTTCTCATACCCGAAGACCCCTCATATGAAGACGAGTATGAGGCTTTAAAAGAGTACCTGTTTCGGAAGTACAAGAAGGAGATACCCGCAGAATTCACAAAGGTCTGTTCTCCACCACATTCTTTGATGTCTGCCTTGTGTCACTCCTCTCATTGCTTGTAGCTGTCAAACAATGCTAGTACATCAAGGTTTGCTGCCTGGATTGCATCCCGACGACTTCTGAGCTGTCTGGAGTGTATTGCTGACATCCATCTATGTTGCCAGATACTTGGAGATGAGGTAGCTGAAGCTCCAGGCGAGCAGCCAACCGCTGGCGCTTTTCAGCCAGCTCCCCGTGTCACAGAAGCTGATCACCGAAAGGACACAAAGTCACTGCAGCGCGCCCTCGACAAGCGCCTATTCCTGTTGGTGAAGCGGCAAGGTATATACACTTCCAAGCAACCCTGCAACTCATCTCAGGGGCAGTTAGCTGCATATGCAGCCACCAAAAGGCGGGTTAATGAGGAATGACCCTTGAGTACCCTTCATACCTTGCAGACAGGCACAATGGGAAAAAGCATCACATAGCTTACAAACCAAGGCTCCCATGGCTTGAAAGGTCTTCCATGAGGGTAATCCAGTAGATGCGCAATGCAGGCATCAGCCCTGGCAGCGGCCGGACCCTTCCGCAGGTGGCTGACAGTCAGGATATGGTAACGGAAAAGGCTCAAACTGAATTTGTAGGGCCGCTCACAGCCTTACACGCAATGCAGGCAGCGGCCCTGGCAGCGGCTGGACCTTTCCACAGCTGGCATACAGCCAGGAGAAGACAATAAAGGAGGTAGCAGAGAAGGCGCTGGATCAAGCTCTCGCAGCAAGCAGCGCCAGGCAGGTGTACTTTGTTGGCAACTCTCCAGCTGGCCACAATGAGCTCGAGGACGCATGCATCTTCTTCCACAGAGCGCAGCTCATAAAGGGCGAGGTTGCCCTTAGGAGCGGGGGACCATTCAGTGACTATGTGTGGGCAACCAGAGCGGAGCTTCCAGAGTATGTAGAGGACAGCACTGAACGGATGCTGTTCAACCTCATGCTGTCTGAGTGAGAGCCCTGGAATTCTTATGACGATAGGAAGGTCATCATGGCATGCCAGTGCCACTCGACGCAATTCCTCTCGCATGGCCTGGTTCCCCAGCAGGCTATGTGATATGCCGATGACCCTGCTTCACAACATGGGCCATGCCAGGCACTCATGACTGGAGGATCAGCTTCTGCTCTGAAGCGGCCGCCGCGATGCAGCATCTCTTATGTCCTCTTCAAGGGCCAAACACTTGTGCTATCATTCTTGACTTGCGTCCCTGCTTCAATCCTCTGCGTTTCCTGCCGCACAGCCCGTCCTCCCCAGGGCTCTTAGGGCAGCTTACTTTGCATGAGAGACACAGGGCGAATGCAAGATGGTGCTGGCCCCATGAAATAGTCCTGGGCCAGGGGGCAGGAATGTCATTGGGCAAAATCAATACTGTGAGCTCTCCTGCGACGCTGTGGAACGCTTGCAGACTTGTAGTAAAGCCTTACACAGGAAGAAAAGATTCTGACCGCATGCACGCGCCCATCACCTTGCGTATCGTCAGATCCTGCTTTTGCCACTGGCAGTGCTTCATGTGGTCTCTTTTCGCAATTCTTGAATTCCTTACAGCCTCCTCAGCACATATGCTTAGAGATGATTCTTGTGAAGGTGCAGCACAGCATGCTCATGGCCGCAACATCTACTGTATGGATGGCAAACTGACAGCAACCCAAATGGCCATGCCCTACCACCCTGTGAAGGCATGAAAAGATGCAGAGCCTATGCGTGTGTGCCTTGACTGAGGCCATCTCACAGCTTTGGAAGTACAAGTAGCACTTGTGGCATCATGCTAAGTGAAGCATCAACACCATCCAGGCCTGCCTCGGCTGTAACATTGCTCTAGCCCATGGTGTAGGTGGGTTGGCGCAGGTTCAGCACTGTCGTCTTGGTCTTGACCATCATCTGCACAGACACATGAACTTCTTACCTTAGCATCAGCATGACCCTGCTTGGTCACGCACTGATGATGCAAGCTGAGGTAAGCAGAGCTGGCACTCTGTCACAGATAAGCACATGACCCCTGACAGCATGTCAGTGAAAGTAAGGCGACATGTGAATGCCAGAGCAGTGACAAGCTTACAGCAAGGGAGTTCTTGATGCCCTGGCTGCCAATGCCGCTGTCCCTGAAGCCCTCTGCAGCGACACAGCACCACTTCACCGGAGGCTCGTTGCCATTGATGGACTCAGGATATCAGACAGAAGTCAATTCCAGCAAAATATAGGCTCACAAGGACAAAATGAAGCAGATTGTGTCCAAGCGTGGCATAGAGAAGAGATGGCAAGATGTGGCTTACGGAAAGGGAAGTGGTCAGGACCCCTTGCTGGCGCTCCATTCACCTGGAAGATGCACATGGCCTCTTGCACAATTTTGAATGCATGCCTGTCTTACACATAGAATAGCAACATCAGCAGGACTGAGATGTAATCTGCGTGTGATGCAGGCTCTCGGATTTGCTGCAGGACTGAAGATGCTTTCTATCAATAGATAGCTGTGCTCACCTGCACTGTTCCAGTCTCCATGGCATCGGACACACGAATGGCTGCAGGCACACAGAGTCCTCTTAGCATCCCATGCATCTGAGACACCACATCCACTATCACTGCGGAAGTTGCTGGCCAGTTCCCGCTGGGCACAGCGACATGCACGAGGTGACATGCATTGCGCCACTGCTGCAGGGCACATGCACCTAAGCTTTGGCGTCACCACCAGCACAATAAGTAGGTGCAGCCATGCACCAGAGAGCTCACCCTGGTCAATATCCCTTGAGAACACGCAGCCCTGCAGGGCCAGGTTGTTGGCGTTGCAGTGATCAATCGCCTCCTCCACGCTCTTCACGCGCACCACCGGCACCACCGGCCCAAAGGGCTCCTCCCATGCCAGGCGCATGTCCTGCACACAACAGCGCTTCAGAGCTACTTCAGAGCAAAACGGCAGGTCTGGGCCTATAGGGAGCGACATGGTCCATAAAGCATGGGCCAGCATCCTGATGCAATATGCTTGCGGCATGAGATATCAAAGGGAAGCGAGCCTGGGCCTTACAGGGGTGACATGATCAACAAGGAGGGGCCAGATGAGGTTGCCCTCGCGGCAGTACTTCTGCATCAGCTTGGCGCCCTTCCCCTCTGCATCCTTGACCAGGCCCTCAATGAAGTCCGCGCTGCTCTTGCTAATCACGGGAGTGATTGTGCAGTTGTCCTGCACAGCAGTGTGGACTTCAGTGACCATTCTCAGGCTGCTGCCTGGTCAATCCCATGCTTGCGCACATGGCTGGCTATGCAATCTGGGTGTTTGTGCGTGCTGATGCAGCGCAGCTTCCTGTTCAGCCTTCATACATGGCTGTGCGTGCGGCCAAGTGTCTCCCCTGCAGCTTGCTGGCTATGCATGCAACAAGGCACAAGGTGTGAGCTCCACCGTGTGCATTGAGGTACTGCATGGAGCACTTAGCCAGGGAGCGGTGTCACCTCCGGCTTGCCGACAGAGAGCTTGTCCACCTCCTTGGAGACCATGGACACCAGCTGGTCGGCCACGCTCTCCAGCACCAGCACAAGCTTCACGGCCGTGCAGCGCTGCCCGCTGTAGCTGAAGCCGCCCTTGATGATGTTCTTGGCGGTCAGGTCCAGGTCAGCGTCCTCGCACACGATGCACACGTCCTTGCCTCCCAGCTCCATCTGCACGCAGTGAAGCAATCCTGTGAGCTGACCAGGCCAGAGACACCCGTGCTGAAATTGTACTGCTGGTGCTGAGTGTATTGATGCTTGATTGCAAGATTGGCACAAATCTCAGGTGATGCCTTCGGGAGGAGCCAGCAAGCGAGAGGTGAGAGGCCTGGGATGGCTGACCTGAATGGGGACCATGCCAGCCTTCTTGCAGATGGACAGGCCTACGCAACAGAAGAGAACATCAGGATGCACATTTCATTGACATGTTCAGGGTATCTGGGCGACCTGCAGACCTCGCAAGGAAGAAGGGCACATCAGGATGTGCATTTTACGAGGGCACTTCAGCTGCTCTCTGAACACAGGGGAGCTGGGAGCTCACCTGTGTCGCCGCCGGTGAAAGAGATGCAGTTCACCAGAGGGTGACAGGTAAGGTAGTCTCCAATCTCGCTTCCTCGACCTGCAGCAGATTGCAATTAACCAGCATCATGTCTGGGAGCCATCAGGTGCCATAAAGGAGCAGATGGGCACAGGCATTGCACACAACAGCATGTGTGGACTGTCGCTGCTCCACCTGTGGCCTCTGTGTACCATTCAGTGCAAGCCTTAGAGCTCTCAAACATCAGAAAGGACAAGCAAGAGCTGGCACAGGCATGTGGGCAGGTGTCAATCCCCACCTGTCACCAGGTTGACAACGCCCGGTGGGACGCCAGCCTTGTGGAATGCCTGCACCATGTGTGTCGCGGCCACGGCTCCCTGCACAGCACGCGTCAGCAGTCAGGACATGTATCAAGGTGGCTTGCAGGGCCAGTAATTAACTTCCCCAACATGACATGGCTGCTGAAAAATGCTTCTGCAGAAGTCGATGTGGAGGTCAAGGCGGGGTATTTCTTCTTCACCGACAACCGTTTACGCCGCGTCTACAATCGAGGAGGGCTCGATTTGCAACTCGCTGCATCGGTTCCCCTCTATCGGACCTTGCGGCTCTATGGCGCCCTTGAATATGTGGAAAAGCATGGTAAAAGCCTTCTTCTCGGCAGTCATACCAGCATACGCCAGATACCGGTGAGCCTCGGGCTCGAGTACCGGATGTGCGTTTGGGCTTTGCCTTGGATCGAGAGCTATGCGAGGCTCGCTCCTCAATATTTTCACTGGCATGTGAAAAGCGATACAACAGTCATAGAGAGAAGCCTCAGCGAAAGCGGGATCGGTGTCGTCGGGGGCGCCGGACTCCTTGCTTCTCTCACCGATAGGCTTAAAATCGATCTCTTTGCTGAGTATGCCTATCGACGTGTGCATCCCCAGTCGGGCAAACAGGGCGTGCGCACCTTCACCGTACAGACCGGTGGCTTTGTTCTAGGAGGAGGAGTGGTCTATGGGTTTTAGTTTTAGAAGAGGTCGATCTTGCCTGGTAGGGCTTCTCTTGAGCTCTCAGGCAATTGCCAGTTGGAGCGCCACCTGGACTGAGCTACCTTCGCTTTCGAACCGGCAGGCTGCCTCAATGGTCTATGCGGCGTCAGTCGATAGCTTCATCCTCTTCGGCGGCAGCGATGGGCGGCCACAAAGCGATACCTGGGCCTTCAACGAAGCGAGGTCGAGCTGGATCAAACTGCAGCCCGTGATCTCCCCAGCTGCTAGGATTAACGCTTCGATGGCCTATGACTCCTCGACAGACAAAGTACTCCTCTTCGGCGGGTCGGGTGCAGATGGCGTGCTCAGCGACACCTGGCTCTTCAATCCGCAAAATTCCACCTGGACAGAGCTCAAAGCGCCCCTTTCCCCCGACCCACGCAAGGGAGCTTCCATGGCCTACGATGCTTCGAGCGGCCTCTTTGTCCTCTTCGGTGGAGAAGGTCAGAGCGGCTTCTTAGGCGACACGTGGGTATTCAATCCAACGAATTCGACATGGACCCAGCTCAATCCCGCCCTCTCACCCGCTGCTCGGGGCTTTGCCTCGATGGATTTTGACTCGTCGACTAGCACCTTAGTTCTGTTTGGGGGCAGCAATAGCTCCAATCTATATGGCGACACGTGGCTCTTCGACCTTGTGACCTCCACATGGACCGCACTGAGCCCCACTTCTGCTCCTACTGCACGAGCTAGTGCCACGATGGTCTACGACGCTTCAGAGAGCCGTTTCCTTCTCTTCGGAGGTCAGGGCAACGGAGGCAGCTTGCTTCAAGACAGCTGGACCTTCGATAGTGCGAGCAGCCTGTGGACACGGCTTACTCTCACACGTAGCCCAACCGCTCGTAGCTCGGCAGTGATGGCCTACGACTCTTCGAGAGGCACGATCGTTCTCTTTGGAGGTAGAAACTTATCTGGCATACTGGGGGATACCTGGCTCTATGCGCATGCCAGCCAAAAGTGGGTTGAGCTGAGTCCCTCGCCGGCACCTACTGCCCGAGCTGCCCCCTCGATGGTCTATGACTCCTCCGTCAACCTCTTCGTCCTCTTCGGAGGCCAGGAGGGAAGCCTCTATTTTAAAGAAAGCTGGCTGCTCGATCCTATCAGCTCCGGTTGGAAGTTTCTGAGTCCACCGATCTCTCCTTCACCTCGAGCAGATGGCTCGATGGTCTTTGACTCAAGTGCCCAAGCCTCTATTCTCTTTGGGGGACAGATCACAGGTGGCTACTATCACGATAGCTGGGCTTTCGATGCAGGGAGTGCAACCTGGGTCATTTTGAGCCCCTCGGATTCTCCAAGCGGCCGCAGCGATGCATCCATGGCTTTCAACTCGTCGAATGGAACCTCTCTGCTCTTTGGAGGTCAAGGTAGCTCAGGTTTTCTTGGCGATAGCTGGCTTTTCAGTCTCGCAACTTCAAGCTGGAGCGCACTCAATCCAGCCACTTCCCCCACCTCTCGATCGGGTGCCTCGATGGCCTTCAACTCATCTAATGGAACCTTTCTCCTTTTTGGGGGTGTCAATAGCGGCGGACCGCTCGGCGACACCTGGCTCTATGACCCAGCACTTGGGAACTGGAGGGAGCTGAGCCCACCCACACCCCCTGCGGCACGAGCTTTTGCATCGATGGTCTTCGATTCTGCGAATAAGGTCTTCCTTCTCTTTGGGGGCGGCCACGGAGGTAGCAGGTTCAATGATAGCTGGCTGTTCGACCCTGCGAGTGGTAGCTGGATGGAGCTCCATCCAACGAATCCACCTCCGGGTCGTTCCTTTGCTCCTATGGCCTACAACTCCACTAGCGGCGCTGCGCTCATCTTTGGGGGCGATAGCGGCCATGATCTTCTCGGCGATGCCTGGCAGCTTAGAGTGAGCCCACCGCCCCTGCCTCATGAGAAGGACAGCTTCGGATGGGCAATCATCACAGGCCTGTGACAGAGAGCTTTCAACTACTGCCGACAAATCAGTTTAATAGAGGAGGGAATCACCCCTCCTCGCCCTTACCTACTGAACATCAACTGGAACCCCACCTCTTGAGCGAATCCGCCCTCGAGCGTCCTGAGGACTCCACACCTTCTCGTCATGATCGGGTCTCACAGGTCGTGGTCTCACTGCGGGGTCGAGGCCACCCAGTCCCATTCCATCGCCTCCATCATCTATTCTCGGGATGCGTGCCCGTTCTCGCGCCTGCTTCTCTTTGAGCCAAGTGGGAAACTTGGGCACATCGCCTTTTGCAAGATATTCGAGGTAGAGGTCGTAGAGGCCCTTATCTTGCATACCCTCGATCACTTTGGGCATATTCATGAGCTTGAGCCAGCTACTGATCTGGGTCGCATTGACCGCATCCAGCCACTCGAACAAGGTGTCATAGAGCCCTATCCCTTCTAGCTCCCTGATCAATTCTGCAAGCGACCTGCGCTCATTTTGTGTGAAGGTCTCCGGCATCTGCGCCTCTTTCACAACCGTCTCCGTGGCACCCGTTTTCGCATTGACCGATATGGGTGAGAAGCAGATGTCGATGTAGAGTTTGGTCCAGACCATCATGCGCGAAAATTCCTCCTCCTCTTGGTAGCCGGCGCCGCCCTCTTCCCAGCCTGCCCAATGGTTGCTATCTATAACCTGCAAGCTGTTGAGGTGAGTCTCCCGACGGCGATCTTCTTCTTCCTGAGCGCGCTTGCCAGGATTGTTTTTGCCGAAAACGCCTCCAGAGAGTGCCGTCGCATGAGAGGTAAGCGAAACCACCGAGACAGAGGAGTTACCATCCCCTGCGCGTCTTGTCCTTGCAAGCTTCGGCTTGATCGCCTCATCGTACTCCGCTTGAGAGACGATACAGGTCGTATAGTGAGGTCTATGTGCAACCATTCTTCTAACAGTCAACAGATAGACCGCAGGATGGCCTCGGTAGTTGAGCGTATTGAGCAGGGTGGCTGCACGGTTAGAGATGTAGAGCTGCTTCAAATCGGACCTATTGAAGAAATCGGCGGCGAGATCGGCACCCAAGGGATGCTGATAATCCAATCGCGTGAAGCGACCAGTTTCACCCCAAATTCTATATTCACCCGGATTCTGAGCCACTTCTAAGAAGCGGTCATAGTCGATGGCTCCAGGCGTATGGGGTCTGTGAGAGACACTCACCTTGCTCAAGGTGTGGGTCTGCTGCTGGACATCCATCTCTATCTGGGTCTGCATCTGCACCTGCTGCTGCATGTTGGAGTTCTTAGCGCAGAAATCGGCCGAGATTTTTTCAGGCAGGTTCCTCGTCTGGAACGCCCTCACCTTTTGCGCAGGCAGCACCTTCACAATCAGATTCTCCATGGCTCGCTTGAGAAGCTTGAAGCCATTTTTCAGGAGATCGCCCCTTCGAGCAGCCAGCAGCACTGTATCGGCTCGCGTTCCCCTCACATTGTCCCTCACATTGAGCGCAGGGATGGCCGCAGCCGCCTCTTTCTCAAGCTCAACGATCGCCGCTCGAGCCGCTGCGATCTTCCTCTGGTTCTCTTGTTGAACCTCAGGATTTGGATCCCTCATATTGAGGGCGCGGATCACAGCCTGATGTTCTTTCACAACTTGGCCTATCCTCACTCCAAAAGCGTCGATTCTCTCCCGAACCGCCTTGTGACCTCCTATTTGGGCCTCAGTGGCCTCGCTTGTCGGCAGAGGGAATAGAGCGCGAATTGCGCGCAGCCTTTCGATGATTCCACCTTCTGCCGCTCTCTTGAGCGACTCAAAGGCCTGTCTGAGCTCCTCCCTCATTTCGACGAGGACAGCGATGCTCAGCGGTCTAACTCCTGGTGAGGCTCTCTGAGGAATAACCTCATCAATACTCCTTTCGAGGGCGTCAAAAGCCATTTTGGCAGCCGCAATCTTCAGGTTATTGCCCTTTTGAACTTGAACATTGGGACTGTCCACATCGAGAGTGCGAATAGCCTCGATATGTTCAGCTAAAATCTTCCCGACTCTCTCTTCAAAAGCTCGGATCTTCGCCTGGACCTCCTCATGGCCCGACATCTGGACGCGCTCCAGGTCGTCTTTCGGATGGGGGAAGAGCGTGCGGATCAGCTTGAGCTTGGCCACGATCTCATTGCCGCCATCCAGAAGCGGTTCTCGATTGCCCTCTATCGAGGCCACAATCTCAGCCGAGTTGCCCTCAAAGCTGGACTCGGAGCTGAAGACCTGACGGTTGCTCGCGAGGTGGGTCATAATGGCGCCGTAAGTTTTTTGGAAGTTGTCAAACTTCTCCTGCATCTGTAGGAGGGCGCTCTCCATCGCACCTTCGAGGCGGAACTCAGGAGCTTCCGGAGGCGGTAGCCCTGCTGCTCTGGCAGCTGCTCTGGCTGCATCGCTATCCCAGTCCCATATGAGCTTGGGTGGCTGGCTCTGGTTATAGAGCACTTCGGCCGCCGCTCCCATCTGCTGCAGCGTGTTTGCAATAGAATCTGCCGCACCTGCGACGCTATTTACCACCGCTGCCGCCAGCGCTCCTAAGAAGCTACCGCCTCCGGAGGCTGGAGCGGCCGCTGCAGCAGCTGCAGCTGCAGCTGGCGCTGCGGGAGGAGCTTTAGCTCGGCACGCCGCGCATCTCCTCTCCAGCTCGGGCGTGACCGCTGCAAGTCTTTCGAGCTCCCGCTCAAGCCGATTCTCGAGGAAACCATTCGTCTCCTGTCTCCTCAAGTAATCGATATTGGTGACGCCCTGGTTGACTCCACTGAGCATCCTCTGCAGTCGATCAAGCTCCTGTCCCGCTTCTTGCGCCGACATATAGCCGATATTGAAAGGCGCTGCCACTTCCTCTTCAGCATCTTCCAGATCATCTTCGAAGGCAAATCTGTAATCCAGATGGTGGGCTGCCATAAAGGCCTGCCAGCGCTCCTCGAGCATGGCTCGCATTTTCTCCACCTTCGCCATCTCGCCCTCGTAGAGCCGCTGCATGAAGGTCATCGAGTCGACATCTTCCTGCCTCTTGAGGTAGCGATCGGCATCGAAGACGTTTCGCAAGATCTTGAGCTCGCGGTGGACGGCGAAGAGCATCGATTTGAATCGTCCGACCATCTCCTCCACCTGCTCGTGGGTTCGGATCTCCTCCATCTTGAGCGGCGTCGAAAGCTCTCTTTCCACTGCAGCCATCAGAGGCGCCTTGGCAGCAAAGACAGCTGCTTTGATGTGGCGAATCTCCTGGTTTTTCACCGTCTTCTTGATGATGGTGCGTATGACGTGGCCCACGGTAATGGGCTCATCCTCGCCGAGGCCATTCTCCTCGCGCACCTTCTTGGCCATCTTCTTGTCGATGCTGATGCGCCCCATCTGGCCAAATCCGAGCTCGCGCATGCGGAAGGCAGCCTGACAGAAATCATCGAGGTCGAGGTTGACGTCGACCATGATATCTCCATAGACCTTCTGGCCTCTCGGGATTCGGAAGTCGATACCCCGCTTATCGGCAGGTCCGTAGTAGAAGAGGGAGTTACCCTTATTGACTTGTGTCTGGTCATCGGGGTTGTAGGCAACCCGGACGGATTGATCCCCAGCATTCCAAACTTGACGCTGCCTTTCGCCATCGGTTCCCTGACCGGAGCTCACAAAGACCATCTGGCGGCTGAGCTCTTGCTGCTTGAGATGGTCTCGAAGCTCTGCGGCAAGCGTTTCGGAGCGGTTTTGCGATACATCAAAGCCGGTGTTGATAATAGCTCGGCAAAGGTACTCGCCCGTCTCGGGATCGCGCTCCTGGGCTCGTTTCTTGATGTGGTCCAGAGTGCTGTCAAAGATATCTTCTTCCTCTTTCAGAACCGTATCGAGACCAAAACTCTTTTCGGCAAGGCCCCAGAGCGAAAGCAGCGTCTCGCCTGAGATGTCGTCAAGGGCCGATGAGTCGTCGTCGTCTGGACTTGCCTGGTTCATCGCAACGACGTCACCTGTACCTGAGAGCACTTTGGCAGAGCCGCCGAGAGCGACCCTGTGAACTGCCTGGCCCCCACTCTCCCGATGGGAGAGCTGGTAGATGAGCTTGCTCAAGGAGTCCACAGCAAAGGTGACCGCCTGGCTATTGGTGACGATCTGCTCTGGGAAGGTCGCAATGGCACCCCCTCCTCCCTCGTTGTAGGTGAGGTTGCGCAAGAGATCCAGCCTCTCCTGCCAGCAATCGGGATGGCAGAAAGCTTTGAAAATATCGCCGCCGCACTCGGGTCTATCTCGACATACATCGGCGATTTTCCTCGACCACTCGTTCCAAGTCTTCTCAGAGAAGTCGGAGATCGGATTGCGCAGGCCCTGGAGCTCTTTGTGTTTCTTCCTGAAGATCCTTTCGCTGATAAAGCTCTCGTAGCGGCGCTTGGCAGGGTCAAGAGGGCTAAAGGCGTAGTGGAAGAGGGCGTGCAGGACCACCTCAGCAGGTTCCCCATATTGAGTGCACCATTTGGGTATCCCGTCGAGATAGGGCACAACACCCATGCCATTTCTCACATCGATGCCACGCGCCTGTGTGGGGTGGGTGTCGTAGATCGAGTTGAAGGTTTCGATGACCAGCTGTTTCAAGCGAGCCACAAATTGCCTTGCATTCTTGATATCTTCCTCGCTTCCGCCGCCGAACGTAGGAAACTCTTTCATATCCCCTTCGCCGAGCATGAACTCCACAAAGAGTTCCTTGCTGACCATGCCTCTCCAGAGCCGTCCACCCACTTTGGGACTCTCCCAGAAGGCGTTGTCGTCATAGAGCCTCTCAACGGTATCCCTCAGCATCTCATAGCCCACGCTCTCTTTGACCTGAGGATCTTGGATACTTCGAAGTTCATCGGAGAAGAAGAGACGGCGGTGATCCTCGTTGCTCAAGAGGGTGCGTACGAATTTATCGGCCATGTCGAAGAGCGGCCTTTCGGGAGGAGCCGGATTGCCGATGGCAAAGTTATATTCAAAAGAGATATCGCAGTTGACATCTTCATCCAAGTAGAAGACCGCATTCGGATCGCGGAAATATTGGATGATGAGATCGAGCTCATAGAGGGCGCCGTCGATAAAGCGCCGCTTCTCGGTATCTTCAGGCTCCAGCTTTTCCCGCTCGTCCGAAAGCTTTCCGTGCATATTCAATACGGCAGAGATCCAGTCGGGCGTACTCAGCACATAGCGGCCCTCTTTGTGGAGCGCATAGAGCGTTTCCCGCCTGCCCTTTATGCTCTTGAGGATGGCGTTATTGACTTCGAAATTATCGCCATCGCCATGCTGGAGCCCTTCGCCCCATTCCATATCGAATTTGAAGAGGCAATATTCGCGGTCGCCAAGGAAGGTCTTGAGCTGGTCGACCAGTTTCGACGTGGTCATCAAGACAGGCTTCTTGCCATCGGCCAGAGCCTTTTGGGTTAGGTGGGGGAAGAGGAAGGTCGATTTTCCAATACCCATGCGCACCTTGACAAAGCGCTCGCCGCGCTGGATCGCCTCAAACGCCTCTTTCTGCTTAAGGCGGGTGATCTGCGCCTTTCGGTAGTCCTCCACCAAGAAGGCCTTTGCAACGGCGCGTGTCGGTACATATTCCACTCCGCGTATGGGTCGGCTCTCTTTGGAGCTTCCAAGGACATAGTGGTCGCCTACTTTGGAGGCGTAGCGGACGCGGTTACCCCCTTCACGCATAGCGTAGAGGATATCGCCGCTGCCGATCAGCCAGTCGATATCATCGTCGGCAAGCTCCTGTATTTTCTTCGCACGCGCCTCTTCGGAGCCGCCCCTCACATGGCTCACGATAGAGCCAAGGCGATTCCAAAGCCTCTGGGCGGCCTCGTCGGCCTTTTCGTACTGCTGCCTTTCGGTCTCTGCAAGAAGGAAGTGGGTGATGATCTGTTCGAACTCTTTTTGCAGGGGGGTATTGCCGACAGTTCCGAGTAGGTCATAGCGGTAGAGATCGACAACGTGGTTCAAGATCTGCATGTCGGTGAGCCTTGGATTCCCGAGGCGGATCTGATAGCGGTAGGTTTTCGCAAAGTCGAGCAGGCGGGCGCGCATATCGCTCGACTCCTGTTTCAACTTCCCAAGATGGGTCGAAATTTTCTCGCGCAGGAGCTTGAGACGGGTCACCTTGAGCGACCGGTTGTAGCGGTTCTGAACCGCTTTAAGTGCTTTTTCGGACCCTTTTCTGACGTTCTTAAAGAGGGTCTTCTCCATCGCAGAGCCATTGCCAGAGGTGAGGTAGCGGTTGATGGTGCCGAGACGGCTCTGCCACAGCTCGGAGCGGTCGCGAGCTTTGCAGAAGTAGAAGCGTTCGGTCTCCCGAGAGATCTGTCGATAACCGATCTCGATCTGGAAGGGCTCGGGCTTCTTGCGATCTCTGGCTTGCGCTTGTAGAAGCTTTCTGAAGGCCCTATTCATCGCGCCGCGCATCAGATTCAAAAAGCAGCCCATGAACTCGGGTTGGACGAGGTGGTCTATCTCCTTTGCACCTGCCGGCTGCGGGGCAGCCGCAGCCCGTTGGGCAGCTGCGAGGGTATATTTATCCCTAAAGCCTTTTGGATCGCGCTTCAAGGAGGCGACGAGGCCTTTAAGGATAGCTGAGGGCTTATCGTTACCGTTTGGCTTGACCATCGCGTAGCCTAGGTCTGCGAAGCTGAAAATCCCCTCAAAGCCCTCTGCAAAGTGCTCGAAGGCTTCCTGCTCACTGCCTTTATTGAAGGAGGCCATCGCGATCGGCTGCAGGATTTCGATTATTCGCAGTATGCCGTTGATGTGCTCTTCTGACTTACCAGCCATAGCGAGTTTAATCATACCACCGAGATAGGATTTAAACTCTTTCCACGCAATCTCTCTAGAATCCTCGAACTGGCGAGCTGAAGCGGCAACCGGTCTTGAGGCTGGAGCAGCTTGGGGCTGAGCGGCTGCGGCACCAGCTGCTGCGGGTGCAGCGGCAGGCGCGGGGCCGGGAGCTGCTGCAGGAACAGAAGCGGCTGCTGGGCCAGGACCGGGACCAGCGGCGCCAGAAGCGGCTGCTGGGGCAGGAGCGGACCTGCTAGCTCTGGCCCGCAAAAGCTCTGCATAAGCGCTGTCCATCGCATTCGTCATCTCACCCTCGGCATAGTTTCTCTGCCGCTCGAGAAGAGCTGCTGCCGCAGCATGTCTCGAATCCCTCAGCCAGAGGGAGAGGCCGCCATTAAAACCATCTACGAGGTGCCGCTGGGCTGCACCGGCATCGTCAAAATCGAAGGCAGCCATTGCAATGGGCTGCAACAACGTATCGACCATTGGCCCGATGCTGCTGATCTGCTCTGCAGTAATACCTGCTATGTTAAATCTATTGAAAGCTCTTGTCATCGAACCGACAAAATTGGATCTAAAGTGCTCCCATGCAATATCTTTAGGGCCTCTGGACGGACCCGCAGCGCCAGCGGCTACAGAAGCGGCTGCTGGGGCAGCAGCAGGCCTGCTAGCTCTGGCCTGCACAAGCGCTTGGTAAGCGCTGTCAGCCGCACTCCCTAGCCGGCTCACAGCAAAGTTCCTCGCAAAGCCCCCTGAGAGAAGGCGTGCTATCCCAGCGTGTGCAGGGTTGCCCTGCAAGGAGGCAAGATGGCCATCAAAATTATCTACAAGGTGCTGACGGACTCCACGACCATCGCCCCGATCGAAGGCGACCATTGCAAGGGGCCGCAAGGTATCGATTAGTGGCGTGACGGCTGGGATATGAGCTGCCATACCATAGCTATTCAAGGTGTCTCTCATCGAACCGACGAGATGGGATCTAAAGTGCTCCCATGCAACCTCTTTAGGATCTCTGGCTGGAGGAGCAGCAGGAGCAGCTGCAGGAGCGGCAGGAGCACCTGCGGCACCGGGAACAGGGAGGCCTAGGCCAGCTGGTCTATCAGCATCGGAATCATCTCCCTCATCTTCATTGCCTGCGGCAATAGCGCGCAGGACATCTTCAGGGATGGCGTCGTAGCCTTTGAGGGGAACTGGGATCCCTGCCGCACGATCTCGTGCCTCTTTTTCAAGCTCTCTAAAGTGGGCGCGCTCCACCACCCCGCTTTGCGTGATCACCACATTCTCATGCAGCTCTCTGAAGGTAGCCAGAAGGCCTTTGTCGCTCGCACCCGAGGTTCCGAGGAATAGGGCCCTTGCAGAGGTCTGTAGATTATCCACAGCCCCTCTCTTTTGCTGGGCAACGCCTCCGACATTCCTTTCGCGATCCTTCAGACCGTCCAATCTGGCTGTGTATTTATAACCCAGATAGCAAATTCCATTCAGGACCTTGACCAGGCCGGGAGCGTCGACCAGATCGGCCTTAATGCTCTCATAGGTCCGATCGATTGCATCAAAATCGGGTAGCTGACCGCTTGCCCTTAGGATACCGTGTAGGGCATCCTCATATCTTTGGCCGAACTGCAGCTCCTTATTGCCACGCTTGTCACCGTCCACCTTATCACCGGCCACCTTGATGTGGTAGACCGTGAGCAGCAGCCTGCGGGCGATATCGGTCGCTTTGGGTTTTGGCTCATCGCCTGGAATTTTCTGGAAGAGGAAGCTCAGCTCGCTTTCGGTGGGTGTCTTTTCTACGATCCAGCGGACATAGTCCCAGAAGTGGGCGACTATGTTTTTCGAAGTCAGCCTTTCTCCGAGCAGTTTATGCATCTTGGGACGATCCATGCGCTCTCTGCTATTGACTGTGACATGGACTTTGAGGAATTGGTTCACCTCGCGGTCGGTCGGCACTTCGAAGCTAATAGGCGCGCTCACCTCGCGCTCTTTAATGCCGAGCAGAGATTTCAAGAAGCTAAGAGCTGGGGGTGGGATATTATCTGTGATGACAGGCACCTTCAGAAGCGCTGCAAGATCGACAGGGAACTGCTTGGCCAATCTCGATTCTTCCTCTTTAGAAAGAAGCAGACCATGTTCGGCCAGATCCTTTCTTGCCTCTTTCACGAGATCTTTGTAGCTAGCCGCCATCGGAGCAAAGAAGATCATGAGAAGGGTGTGGATGGCATCGGGACCTTGTTGATCGATGGCTCGCATCAGATCTTGCGCTCCCCGGTCGTTTGCACGTGCCTGAATCATGCGCTTGACGATCGTGACGATCAAATCCTTCACTGCGTCCAGCATCATGAATTTGCCGGCCGTCTGTGTCTTCACCTTGTCCAGAGCGACGAGCAGCTTGATATAGAAGGCCTTTTTGCGATGGGTCTCGGGCTGAAGCATCCCAAGCGATCCGTTGCCAGTCAAGAAGTTGGCAAAGAACATGAGGGAGATCGTCCTCAGCTGATTGAAGTCGACCTCTCTTCCCGAGTGGCCCTGCTCAACCATCTTGTCGAGGAAGTTGCTCGCAGAGGCAAAATCTCCGCGCACATAGGCGTTGAAGGCAAGGTAGAGGAAGCCTGCGTGAGTCGATTTCGGCGTGCTTCCAACTGTGTAGCAGATCGGAGTGGGCATCACGAGCGATTCCAGATCGGTGTTGATACCAAATTTGCGCATCATGCCGGAGAAAAGACGGATCATCTCCTCATATTGCTGGTTGGGAATGATCCCCTGGCCTATCTCGAGAGCCGCGCGCAAGAGACCGAGGTCCATCGCTTTTCTCTGAATCAGCTCTTCCTCTTCACCCGGTCCATCTTTTGGCTTATCGGCTTCAGCTGCGGCATCTGCATCGCCAGCCGCTGCTTTACCATCAACCGCTTCTTTTGCCTTTTCGACCTTCGCTTTGACCGCATTGGCCTTCATGAGGAGCTCTTCGATATTGTCAGAAGTGGCAAGCTCGCGCACCATGTCGACTATGTGTGCCGGCTTCTTGACAAACATGATCTCCTCAGCGCCGCTCTTTCGGTTGCCGTGGGCAAAGTAGGGATAGATCCAGTATTGTCGCTCGCCCGTTTTGCTATTCTTGAGCGGCAGCACAAACTCGCGCCAGTTCTTTCCGAAGGCATTTTCGACCTCTAGCGTGTCTGCAAAGTGCAGCTCCCACTCAGGCTTGCCTTCGAGAACCCAGCGGCCCTTATGGCGCACCAGGATAAATCTCGTCTCATAGCGATCGACCCTCTCTTCGGTTTTGCCTGAGGCGACCTGACCCTCGGCCACTCCCATTCTAGCAGGAGCTGCGGCCTCATCGGAGGCCACGGCAACGAGATGCCTTATGGGCTCGATGACGCGAATTTCATCGACCTTAGTGCCATTTGAAGAGAGGAGGAGAAGGTTGCTAAGACCTTGGCAATGGAAGAGCGTCTGATCCTCTCCTTTCAGCGAGGAGCAGATCCACTTGCGCGCGCGGCCCTCGCCCATGGAGGCGCCTGAAAGCCGTTTGCCTGCAAAATGGAGCGTGATGCGATCTTCTTCGAGAGTCTTTCTCTGGGCGATATAGGCGCGCCTCTTCTCTGTGGCTTTGCCTTGGGCATCGACTTTCACCCAAGTCCCTTTGGACTCGATCAAATGCTCCACGATCTGGCACTGGCGGTAGCCGAGGAGTGCCATAACCCCCTTTTTGTCGATTTCGATCGGGAAAAACTGGTAGCGCTGCCCGCGGCTCACCTGGTAGATGCGGACGATATTTTCATCCTTCTTGTGGAGAGCTTGATAGAGGATCGAGTCGACCTCCCACTGGTAGATTTTATTGCCCTCTGGGTTGGCCGGGTCTTCTGGGATCTGGTCGACGACAGGGCCTTCATTGCTCTTCTGAAACCCAAAGAGCTTGATGTATTGAGGATCTCGGAGCACAGCGAGTGGAAGCTCTCCTCTCTGAGGACGGGAGACATCGAAATAGAGGCCTTCGCCTGTGCAGAAGTTGACTCTGTGAACGACCTCCTCGCTCCCGTCGATCTCTTGACCCTCTTCGTCCTTCTTTGTCTTCGTAAGCATGAAGCAGCCGCTCCTAGAGGAGTCATCGGGTACCCAGATTCCATCCCCATCATCTCGACCAAAGGCGATGTTGTTCAAGAATAGCGCTCTCTCTTCAGGAGAGAACTCCATCAATCTTTTCACAACGAGAGGCATGACGCGCGCAAAGACAGATTGGCGCACTTTGACCTGCATGCCCCAGTGGCCCTTATCGACAGGGGAGCGCTGCAAGATGGAGAAGGCCTCGATAATATCCTTCATGAGACCTGGGACGCGCGCTTTGATAATGGCGGCCCTTTCAGCCTCCGGTCTCGCCTGTTCTTCTACCGAAAGCTCTGCAGCCAGAGGATCCTCTCCCCGGTCGGATTTGGCTGCAACGTGGTCGAGGAAGTAGAGGGCGTAGAGCTTGTTGTTGGCATGATCTCTTTTGGTGCTGTAGATGCCGTGGATGCCATCCTTGCGGTTATCGTAGCTCGGCATTTCGGCCACAATCCTGGTAAGATCCCTTTGGACTTCCGCGCCCACCAAACCTTGAGGCACTCGAACCTCGTTCGCCTGCAGCTGCCTGAGATACTCGGCTGCGTAGAGCTTGAGCCTGGTCGAGATCGATAGGAGGAAAGGAATAAATTGATCGTAGTTGCCCGATTTGGCGCCGAGGAAGGCGATATGGCGTTTGAGCACACCGGTTAGGTGGACGAAAAAGCCGCTGTTCTCCACAAGCGCTTGACGCATCAGAGTGCGCTGTTTGATGACGTCCAGAATGTGGTGCTGGACCGCCTCAGAGGTCAACATCTCGGGCTGAAGCGCGATCGCTTGGTGGATGAAATGGAAGCATTGAGGCACCGAGGTAGAGGAGAAGGGGTGCTCTGAGCCGGGGACATTGCTCTGGAGGGCCATCTCTCTCAAAAGCAGCCTAGGACCTGTATTTTGCTCCCCGTGGTCGGGAATGGTCGACAGAGTGGCGTTGGCATAGGCCTGCTCAGCTTCCCTTGTTGCAACGATGGGGCTCTCTAGGGTCTGAGGGCTGATGGAGCCGAGCTCATTGGCCCGTCTATCGGTCTTACCTGGACGGAACATTTCGAAGAAAGAGAAGGGCTTGACCCCTTTGCCTGCAAGGATGCCGAGCCCTGCCGACCCAGCTACTGCCGCATAGTCCCCGCTTGCCGATCTGGGGGTGTTGGTGGTCGAAAGCACATAGGTTCCCATAATAGGGGTACCGCTTTTACGAGCCGCTTTAACCAAGTTTCGACCTTGGTAGTCGAAGACAAAGTAGAGGCTCTT
Source organism: Chlamydiia bacterium (assembly GCA_963827485.1). GTDB lineage: Bacteria > Chlamydiota > Chlamydiia > Chlamydiales > JAAKFR01 > CAWHBB01. Next base: position 119,904 of record CAWHBB010000007.1, on the reverse strand, counting down.
AGCCTCCTTGAAGCTTCTCTTTGCCGCCTCCACATCGACGCTGTCAGGTCTTGTAAAGCCCCAAGCGTCGTATATGCTATAGGTTGTCAAAGCTGTTTCCATATGCTCGACGATGGCAGCAAGAGAGTCGTGTTTGCGGACAAGTCCAAGCTCCTCTGGGACCATCACCGAGGCAGCATGGGCGCCATCGGCCATAAAGCCCGACATGGCCATGTTCACTTCGCTCAGGGTGCGTCCTAGCAGCTGTAAAGTAAATTTTTCATTATCATCATCGCTCTCCGGATTGAGCCAATTGTAGCCGCCGACGAGGGCTGCTATCTGAGAGGTCGCCGAGTTCTGTCTATTCTGGTCCACGGCAAAGCGGCCTTGGTCTCTCCTCTGTTCGGCGATCCTATCCACATAGGCTCTTGCAAAATTCCTACAGGCGACGTAGCTCTTATCTAGCTCGGGATTGTCGCCGAGCATCCAGCTGAAGTCGTCGGTCATGAGAAGAAGGCGCTCTGGCACAATTTCAGGGGCTGCTGGGGCCCCCCCTACTGCTCCGGGTGCAGCCGGATTCTCTTTAGGACCCCACATGGTGGCGATATCGCCTCCATTTTGGCTGAAGTAGGCGTAAGCAATTTTTGCCGGTTCGAGGCCTATGAGCCTGGCGTAGCGACCTACCGCCATCCACATGCGAAGATCGGTATCGGGCCGACTCATCATCTGCCCAAACATCTCGATGCCCACTGTGCAGGGGTCGAGAGCTTGTAGCTGCTGTATCAGCGCGCTTTCGCGGATCTTCTCTTGGATCGCTTGCTCAAGCTGAAGTTTTCGCTCCTCCTCTGTCATCGGAGGAGTCGGTACCTTAGGCCATACGGGCTCTTCAACCCTGTCGGGTATCTCCAGAATTTTGGGCTCATGTGCCCGCGCAGCTTCGAGAATTATGCCCCAACGATCTTTGGGCGCTGTCGCCCGCCACGCCATATTGTCCGATACCGATTTTTCGTAGGCCGCCTTCTTCCTAAGGTACCTTTCATATAGCTTCTTCCTCTGATCGTAGCTACCCGCCTCTGTATTGTAATCAGTAAGCTCTCTTTCGTACTTCTCATCCTCATCTGCCCAGTTAGTCTTGTGCTCCGCCGTTACCTCTTTTTCGATTTCAGCCTTGACCGACTCGATGTGTTCAGTTTGTGCTTCGAGAAGCTCGGCCCTCATCTCGGCCGTCACTGGGCGGTTGCTAAAGTGGTCGAGGAGCTGGTTGGACTCTCTTTGAAGCTCAAGCGTGCGCGAGTAGAGCTGCCTCATCACGAGAGGAAGCAGAACTCTGAAGTAGAAGGCGGTTTCAGCGGGGGGCGTTTTGCCGGCACGCAAGGCCGAGATGCCCATCTTCTCAGAGAGCACCGAGAGCGTCTTTTGCCAGGGCAGGAGGCGATCGATATCGAGCATCTCCCAGATCGAGCGCTGACCTTGAGCGTAGGCGACGGGAGGGGGGATTTCCTGAAGGATGGAGGCTGCGAAGGTAAAAGCCTCTTGGGTCTTGCCTGCGATAAGCAGCTTGTCCACCCTTTTCAGGAGCTTGTCGAGCTGGGCGCGAGTAGCATCAGCGCTCTCTTGCACCGCACGTGCGCGATCCACATCATGGACGGCGCCGAGGTGCGCTCTGATCGCATCTTGGTTTTCCTTGAAAAGCCGCCTGAGCTCTAAGGCCCCAACAGCCGCCTTTGGGGAGAGATAGATGCCGGTCGCGGCTCGTCTTTCGGCTGCCTGGAGCTGCAAGACTTCCTTAGGGCTAACCGTCAAGGTAGCTGTGAAGGTGATCGGCTTTGCATTCAGCATCGCGATATCGCCGCTCTCCTGGACCTCGAGATTGGTGGCTACAGCCAGTTTCTCGGTGAGGAACTGTCTCAAAGGTCCGCAGACGAGATGGGCAGATGAGTGGCCGATCTCTTTTTCCAGATAGTGCTCCAGCTGCCCCACATAAGAGGCGAGACCCTTCAGGGCATGTACGAGCTCGCTCGTGTAGAGACTCGATTCATTCTCCTTGATGAAGGAGATCATATGGTTGACATAGCACTCAAAAAAGCGCGCCTTTGAGCTTGCGATATCCTGGAGCCTCTCAGAAGCGGGATTGGTGCCTACTAGTTCGCGCGTGACGACGAAGAGCAGCTTAGCCAGATCGGTACTCGGCGCGTGGATCTCGCGCTTCTCAAGGGGATGGCCGAAGCTTGTAGTCAGCAGGTTGTCGAGGGTGCGGTTGACAAAGCTTGGACCTCCCGTGCCGGGAGCTTCCCGCGGCATCGACTGAAGGGCTATAAGGCTGTCGATAAAGTTTTTCAACTCTTTGTCGATCACCCTCGTCTTTTCCCCTGTCTTGGGATCTCTTACATCTTCATACCCCACGGCAAGCTCAGGAGCATCGTACTCGGTGACCATGCTATTCTTCCCGTGAGTTGCAGTCGAAGATTCCTCTCGAATATGCTTTAAAGTGCAGCGACCATTTTTAAAAGAGATGATCAAAAAGTGGTTGTTATACTCCCTGCCCTCCTCGAGGCCGATCGGGATGATGATATCGGATTTGTGCGGATCTCTGTAAAACTGGATGAGCTTTTCATAAACTCTGTTCTCATACTTTCCTCCGCTGGTTTGCAAGCCGTGGCTCTGCGCATCATCGATCAGGCGACCCAGTTCATAGCCATCTTCCAAGTTATAGCTCATCGCGCGAAGCGGCGTGGGCTCAGGAGCCTCCTCCAGCGGATCGTCAGGCATTTCGACCTTCGGCTCTAGACGGTCGGCTTCGCCTGCAAAGAATTTGGAGAGGAAGTTGACCTGAGCCAGCATCGCCTTCTTATCGGCGTGGCGCTTCTGAGCCACAGGGCGTATCGAGGCGGCGATGTCATGCACTTCCGAAGAGACGACTGCCCAGCGATAGAAGGCGACAAAGGGCGCTAAGAAGAAGGAGATGAGAGCGGTGCTAGCGAGCCAGCTGCAGACCGAAACGAAGGTCCATTTGAAACTCTCGCCCGCTTTGGCAATCTCTTTCAAGACGACGCGATGCACCGTCAGATCGGTGACTTCGTCTCCGGCCACAGCAAGCGGTTCAGATTGTTCCTCGGGAATAGCGGGGACCTCCTTGTCGGCCTCTTGTAAAAAGGGAGCAATATCGAGAGCATTCACATCGGCAGGATCTGCGCCTAAAGTAGCGATGTAAGACTGCTTAGCCAGCTCTCTCGCCTTGACTTGTACAGCTCGCATCCTATCGCTCTCTGCCTTCTCCTTGGCAGCCTTGCGACTCACCACGAGATCGGCCTGGCTTCTCACGATCGCTCTCTGAAGATCTCCATCGGTCGTGGCTGAGAGCTCTCTCAAAGCTTGATCGACGAGAGCCGGTTTTTTGAAGACCCTCTGGACAGAGTCCAACACATCTTTGGGCTTTGGATCGCTCTCCGCAACTAGCTCTTTGCGTATCGAGGCCACTCTTTCTGCGCGCGAGGCTGCGCGGGCCGCTGATGTGACCATGTTCTTGTGGACAAAGTTTTTTGTGCGAAAGACGCCGCTCTGATTCTTGATGGTGTAGGAGAACCTGATATTGCTATCTTTTGTAGCGAGGGGAACAATCACATTGTGCTCGTCGCCCGTAATGACATCTCTCTCCTTTTCCGATCTTGCGAAGGTCAGATCGGGCGCCTCTTCTCCCAGCTTCTCCACCTCAACATCATCGATTTCGATCTCAACCTTGTTGCTCTTGTCTCTTGCGATGATGTCGCTTGCATTTTCGACAACGCTCTGGAAGAAGGCGTGCTCGAAGAGCTTTTTGGGGTCCATACGAACATATTCGCCGCGAAAAAGACCGCTATAACCGCCTTTGGAGGCAAAACCTACCCTTCTCCCCTCAGCCGGATCGAGCAGAACCTCCACCTGACCATCAGAGTCCAAATAGGTCTCTTTGAACTGGGCAGAATTGCTCGTGAGAGATTTATTTGCGATTAAGACGACCTGCTTTGGCTTGCCCCCTCCCCGAGGTTGCCACTGGCAGTTGTAGACTGCCTTGTTCTGCCTGAGGACTCCTTTATCATCTCTTAAATCGACTCTTCGCTGAGAAACTTTAGAACCGGCCATAACCTTTATAAAAAATTAGTTTAAATTTAAGATAATTTTAACCTTTTCCTATTTTAAAGGAAACGATAATTTTTATTTTAGACTGAAATAAGGAGGTTAGTTGGAGCAGAGCTGAAGAGCACCCTTATAGCGCTGCTGAATAAAATTTTTAACTTTATCAGATCTTAATAATTGAGCCAATTTCAGAAGAGCCTCATTGGAGCTATCCTCTCTTCGCACGACCAAGAGATTGGGGTAGGCTCGCTCGCTTCTCTCTAGAAATAGCGCCTTTTTCGACTCAAGGAGCCCTCCCTGGAGGGCAAAATTGCCGGGAATAACGGCATAATCGACATCGGGGAGGGTTCGGACGAGGAGAGGGGCGTCAACCTCGAGGATCTGGACCTGACTCGAACCGGGCTCGATATCGAGCAGAGTGGAGCCGCTGCCTTTGAGGCGAAGGAGACCCCTATCCTGCAGAAGCTCCAGGGCGCGTCTTTCGTTGCTCGGGTCGGATGGGAGAGCGATGCGCATCCCCTTGGCGATCTCGAGCTGCTCATGCTTGGAAGAATAGAGGCCGAGGGGCTCGCAGTGGACCTGAGCCAAAACGACAAAATCGTAGCCAAAATGGTCGATCTGCTGCTTCAGGAAGGCGGAGTGCTGGAAGAAATTGGCATCGACCTCTCCTTCGGCGAGCATGCGATTGGGCAGATTGTAGTCGTCGATCACTACGATCTCTATTGGATAGCCGGCCTCGCGCATATCGGGAGCTATGAACTCCAGGATTTCAGCGTGGGGCACGCTGGAGGCGGCGATTTTGAGCCTTTTTTCGCGTGCACAGCCCCAGAAAGCGAGAAATGCAAGAAGAGAGAGGAGGAGGGTTTTCATAACTTCACCTCACAGTTTGGATACGATTGAAGCAGGCAAGCCTCTCTGAGCAGGCCGAGCGCATAGACGGTGAGCCCACAAGATCCAAGGTGGCAAGCATGAGGCGCAATCGTTCTCATAGCTTCACCTCAGCGCTCCCTTCTCCACACGATCGAAGCAGGCAAGCCTCTGTGGGCAGGCCGAGCGCATAGACGGCGAGCCCACAAGATCCAAGGTGGCAAGCATGAGGCGCAATCGTTGTCATAGCTTCACCTCAGCGCTCCCTTCTCCACACGATCGAAGCAGGCAAGCCTCTGTGGGCAGGCCGAGCGCATAGACGGCGAGCCCACAAGATCCAAGGTGGCAAGCATGAGGCGCAATCGTTGTCATAGCTTCACCTCAGCGCTCCCTTCTCCACACGATCGAAGCAGGCAAGCCTCTGTGGGCAGGCCGAGCGCATAGACGGCGAGCCCACAAGATCCAAGGTGGCAAGCATGAGGCGCAATCGTTGTCATAGCTTCACCTCAGCGCTCCCTTCTCCACACGATCGAAGCAGACAAGCCTCTGTGGGCAGGCCGAGCGCATAGACGGTGAGCCCACAAGATCCAAGGTGGCAAGCATGAGGCGCAATCGTTCTCATAGCTTCACCTCAGCGCTCTCTTTTCCACACGATCGAAGCAGGCCGAGCCTCTTCTCTCGCGCTCGCGCAAGGGCGCTGCCGACAAATTGCGCCGCCTCGACAAGCGCCAGCATCAGCAGCAGCGTCACCACCATCAAAAATCCGTTAAACCGCTGGTAGCCATATTGGAAGGCCACTTTGCCAAGTCCGCCGCCCCCCACCAGGCCCGCCATCGCACTGTAGCCGACCAAGCTGATGAAAGTGAGGGTCACCGCTTGGATGAGATGGGTGAGTGATTCGGGAATTGCGAGCCTCGAGACAATTCTCGACGGCTTTGTCCCCATGATCAGAGCTGCCTCGACAAGGCCGTGTGGAACTGCTTTGAACGCCTGTTCGGCAAGCCGAGAAAAAAAAGCGGTCGCAGATAGCGTCAGGGGCACGATGGCCGCCGTCGTCCCAAGGCTGGTGCCGACGATCAGGCGGGTGAAGGGAATCAGCGCAATCATCAAGATAGCAAAGGGAATCGAGCGGGCCACATTCACCGCAAAACCGAGGATGAGGTAGAGAGTCCGCCTCTCTCTAAGCCCCCCTCGATCGCTCAAGAAGAGCAATGCCCCGATAGGCGTGCCGAAGAGCACAGCAAGGAGCGTGGAGGCAAAGACCATGTAGAGCGTGCCCAGAAGCTCCTTTGGAATGAGGGTTGTGAGAAGGGCGAGGTTTTCGCTATCCATCAGCGCTCCCCTCCCCTCTCTACCACAACGCCTCGCGATTCGAGAAAGCTCCTCGCTCTCTTGCGCTCCTCTTCAGCCCCTGAAATGGCGACGAGGAGCTTGCCTATTTCTCCCTTGAGCGTGCGATCGATGCTGCCGAGCAAGATGTTGACCTCCACCTCAAAGCCGCGGATCACTTGGGTCAAAAGCGGCTCACGCGCCGCCCTGCCGAGGAAAGTGAGCATCCACTTCTCCTCGCCCCCCTTGCTCGCCGCCAAATCCACGGTAGGATCATGGGAGAGCTGCTCGACAAGCTCGCGGCTTGCTCGGTGTTTGGGGAAGGCAAAGATCTCCTCGACAGAGCCGCTGTCGACGATCTTTCCCTGATCGAGGACGATGACCTTGTTGCAGATCTGCCGCACCACCTCCATCTCGTGAGTGATCAGCACGATTGTGATAGTAAATTTTTTACTTAAATCGTAGAGGAGCTCGAGGATCGCTCTACGTGTTTTGGGATCGAGGGCGGAGGTCATCTCATCGCAGAGAAGCAGCGAGGGGGCGTTGACAAGGGCGCGTGCGATAGCCACCCGCTGTCTCTGCCCTCCCGATAGTTTCATTGGATAGCTATTTTCCTTGCCCTGGAGACCGACAAGGGAGAGCCACTCTTTGGCCTTTTCGATCTGCTCCTTCTTGGAGAGCTTCGAGCCGCTTTCGCTAAGTGCGAAGAGTAGGTTTTCGAGGGCGGTCATCGATGAGAAGAGGTTGAGCTCCTGGAAGATGAAGCCGATTTTGAGCCTGACCTTGCCAAGATCTGCCTCGCTGAGGCTTTCGACCTCTTGGCCATCGATTGCAAGAGAGCCTGAGCTCGCTCTTTCGAGGGTTGCGAGAATGCGAAGGAGGCTGCTTTTGCCCGCCCCGCTCATGCCGACTATGCCGAAGATATCGCCGCGCTCGACATCGAAGCTCACATCGCTGAGAGCGAGGAGCTCGCAAGGTGGGGCTTTTCCGCTTTGAACGCGATAGATGCGGCTCAAAGCTTTGACCTGGACGGCCAGCGGGGGCTCCGATTTTTCCGGCATAAGCTATTCTTGAAAAATTTATAGCTAAACGATATCAGCAGGTAGTATAAAAGGCCAAGGTAGGTTTTCGGAGGAAAGGATGGTTGCGGCAGCGGAGACGAGAGTGGATGAAATTCGAGCGCTTTTGGGAAGCGAAGCAGAATCGCTTCTGGGGCATGTTTCGAAGACGATACCGAAGGAGCGGCTGCACGCTGTCGATGGAACTTTTCTCGACCGGACGATGATTGCTTCCGACAGGAACAACCGGGTTCTGGGCAATCTTCAGAGGATCTTTTCCCATGGAAGACTGGCGGGAAGCGGCTACCTGTCGATCTTGCCTGTCGATCAAGGGATCGAGCACTCGGCGGGCGCCTCTTTTGCTCCCAACATCGACTATTTCGATTCTGAGAATATCGTGCTTCTGGCCCTAGAAGGGGGCTGCAACGCGGTTGCCTCAACGCTCGGCGTTTTGGGCAGCGTGGCCAGGCGCTATGCGCATAAGATTCCCTTCCTCGTCAAGCTCAACCACAACGAGCTCTTGAGCTACCCCAATAAGTTTGATCAGATCTTCTTTGCAACGGTGCGTCAGGCCTATGATATGGGAGCGGCGGCTGTAGGGGCGACGATCTACTTTGGCTCGCCGGAGAGCACTCGGCAGATCGTGGAGGTGAAGGAGGCCTTTGCGCATGCCCACGAGCTGGGTCTTGCGACGGTGCTCTGGTGCTACCTCAGAAACCCTGCGTTTAAGACAGAGAAGGTGGACTACCACGAGGCGGCCGATCTCACAGGGCAGGCCAACCACCTGGGGGTGACGATCGAGGCGGACATCATCAAGCAGAAGCTTCCGACGTGCAACGGGGGCTTTCGAGCTCTCAAGTTTGGCAAAACGGTCGACAAGGTCTATACGGAACTGACCTCGGACCATCCGATCGATCTCTGCCGCTACCAGGTGGCCAACTGCTATATGGGGCGCATTGGCCTGATCAACTCAGGCGGTCCCTCGGGGGCAAATGACTTTGCAGAGGCTGCTCGAACAGCTGTGATCAACAAGCGAGCGGGCGGCATCGGGCTCATTTCGGGAAGAAAGGCATTCCAGAGACCGATGAAAGAGGGGATCAAAATGCTCCACCTCATCCAGGACATCTACCTGACAAAAGAGATCACCCTGGCCTGATTAATCCGATGGGCAAGATCGCCTTCGGCGCTGTTTTCTTGTCTTCTTCATCGTTGAGACCCCCAGCATAACATACTATTCAGCTACCCCCTTGAAAAACAAGTCCATCTTGCTCATCTTGCCACGCCTCGCGATCCTGCATATCTTGCTTCCTTCTTCAAAAAGGAACAGGATGCGCATGATCGCGGGGCGAGGGCAAGATGAACAAGATTGTTATTAATTTGCCGATTTATGTAACAAGCTGGGGTTATGCAAGAGTCTCATCGTTACCCTGCACCTCAAGAGAACGATATAAAGAAAAAGATTTGCTGATATTTCAAAGATTTCTTATCCTCATGCAAAAATTTAGTGTGGAGGTTCTATGCCTTGCTTTATGTCCCTTCCTTGCCAAGCTCTCAGAGGAGCTGAGCCGGTCGAAGTTCAGAATCAACCGGCCGCAGAGGGCGCCACATCCTCAAGTCGTGGCTGCCTTGGAACCCTAAAAGATAACTGGCGCACCGTTCCAGTCATCGTCATCATCGCCGCTCTCATCATCGGCATCGCCATCTCCTTTATCTGGAATCAACCCTACCTCTCCATCCCCTTCGGAATCGGCATTGTCTGCGCCTTCTTCCTGATGTACATAGCCCATAACTACAAGCACCTACAGGGGTTTGGCAAGAACAACGAGGTGTTCGCAGCCAGCAATAAGGCGTTGAAAACCGAGGTGGTCGGCCTGAGAAATGTGAAAAAAGGCCTCGAGAGCCGCGTGAAGGACCTATCCACTTTGACCGAAAAGCAGCGCAGAGCGGTTGCCCGCCTAGGCGAAGAGCGCACCAAGCTGGGCGAAGAGCGCGCCAAATTCGAACAAGAAGGTCGAACCTATCGCGAGCAAAACCTAGCGCTTAAGGCACGCTGCGAAGATCTCGGAGAAAAATGCAATACCCTTGAGGGCGTTCTCGGAGGCCTTCAAGGCTTGCAAGGCGAGCAGAGCGCAACTGCTGCAAATCTCAGGGGTCAAGTGGGCCGTCTCAGGTCGCTCGTCGAAGGAGAGAATAGCGACCTTGCAGGCAAACTGACCCGATTCAACGAGATGCTCTCTACTCTCGGAGCAACCGGAAGCACCATCCGCGAAGGCACCCTTGTCCATACAGAAGCCCTCAGAGCGGAAGTAGGCAAGGTTCAGCAGTTCACCCAGGTCATGCAAGAGCTTGTGCCGCAGATCATAGAGCTTGCAGCCCAAAGAAGGGCAGATGCAGTGAGAGAAGTTGCCGCTGCCCAAGTAGAAAAAGCGGCGGCTCAAGCCGATCTTGCAGCTGCAAGGAAAGCACGCTCAGAGCTCGATGAAGCCTCTGCCCGAGAAAGAGAGGCCCATCAGAGGCAAATAGCCCGTATGCAGAGCGAGATCGCAGGATTGGAAGCAATCCGCGATAGTCTGGACAATACTGCGGCCGATGTGAGAACGGCTGTTAGTGAAGGCATTCAAGCGCTGGCAACCCCAAGAGCAGCAGAAGCCCATAGTCGGTCGCCGAATTTGGCCACAGGTCGTAGTAGACGGATCGCCTATGGTAGTGGCACACTAATCGGGTGAAGAGTTCCTGGGAGCCCTTCTCCGACTGGTATGACAAAGAGGTCGGAGAGAAGGGCCACTACTACCACGAGCATCTCATTTTGCCGCGCCTTCTCGATCTACTCGATCTGAGGAGCGGCATGCACCTTCTCGATCTCGGCTGCGGCCAGGGGTCTTTGAGCGCGCCCTGCCCTCCACCGTCAGCTATCTAGGCGTCGATATCTCCCCCTCTCTGATCGCCCAGGCCAAGGCCAAAGCCAAAAACCCCAAAAGCCGTTTTCTCGTAGCCGATGCAGCAGGATCGCTTGGACTCGAAAAAGAGTTCGATCGAGCCCTTTTCCTCTTGTCTTTGCAAAACATTGAGGCTCAAGACCTTGCAATCAAAGGAGCCTCCCTTGCTCTCAAAGATCGGGGGGAGCTTATTCTCGTCCTCAACCATCCCTGTTTTCGCATCCCGAGGCAATCCTCCTGGGGGATCGATGAGGGAAGAAAGATCCAGTATCGGCGCATCGATCGCTACTTCACACCCCTTCAAGTGCCCATTCAGATGCATCCTTCGAAACAAGAATCCGGGAGCACGATGAGCTACCACTATCCCCTGGCTGCCCTGGCCACTTTTTTAAAGGAGGCGGGCCTTGCTATCCTTGACATTCAAGAGTGGATCTCCGATAAGAAAAGCGAGGGCAAAAAAGCAAGGATGGAGAACCGCGCGCGCGAGGAGTTTCCCCTCTTCTTGCCCTTAGGGCAAAAAAATTGTGCTAAAGAACGTAGTCGCCTTTTTTCGAAATGTCAGCACCCTGCAAGCCAGGGCTTCGCTTCTCGCCTACTACACCCTTTACGCCCTCGTCCCCCTTTTCACCTACTTTTTGGCTATCAGCCACATCTTTTTTAAAAACGAAGAGATCACCAAGTTCTTTCTCGAACATTTCAAACTGCAAAAAGCGGTTTTCAGCTGGCTCTTCGACCTTGCCGCAAGCGCCTCAGAGGCTATCAGCCACGGTCCCTTTGCCTACTTTGCCATCATCCTCTTCTTCCCATCGATTCTGGTGATCATCAACAACCTAGAGGAGGTCTTCGACGGGATTCTGAAGGTTGAAAAGAGGCGAAACTTTGCAAGGAAATTGAAATTCTACCCCGTTCTCCTCATCCTCCTGCCCTCCCTCGCCATCTTCGCAAGCAGCCTCGACTTCTACTTTGCAGCGATCTTTGCCGCCTTGAGATTGAACTCGGAGCTCTTCCTTGCCTTTGAATTCTTCCTCCTGCGCATCCTCCCCTACCTGCTCATCGTGCTTCTTTTCTACACGAGCTACAGCCTCATCCCGAGCAAGAGTCCCCCTTGGAAGCCCACCCTCTACGCCTCCTTCTTCTCAGCGATCTTCAACGTCATCTTCCAGTGGGCCTTTGCCTACTACCAGTTCTGGAGCATCTCTCACAATATTGTCTATGGCGCCTTCACGATTATCCCGCTTTTCCTTATCTGGCTGGAACTCAGCTGGCTGAACCTGCTTTTTGGAGCCAAGGTCCTCGTCTACCTTCAAGAGAAATTCCATAAGAATCCGAGGCTTGGTAGAATGGGGTAATACCAAACGCAGAAAATAAGATGACAAATTCCGACCATCTAGCGGGCCATTTTTGCAAGATCGCATCTCGCTCATGTCCACTAACATGGGTTTCGATGCGATCCTGCAAATCGTCACACTATCTGGCCAGACTTTGTATTCTTATTTTTTCGCGTTTGGTATAAGGGGACGAAAGAGGCGTGAAGAAGAGTCGATCGAAGAGGGTTTCGGCAAGGGTTTGGCGGCTTTTTGGCGTCGCCTTTTTGGCCCTTTTTCTCGTCGCTGTTCTTTTCCAGGCGGCGCTTCCCAGCCTGCTTTCGACCGATCGGGGCAAGGAGCGGCTTCTTGCACTCATCAACAGCCGAATCGCAGGTGTTCTGACAATCAATAGCCTGCAATTGAGTTGGCTCGGCCCCCAAAGAATCGAGGGGGTCTCCTTAAAGGATTGCCGTGGAAAGGAGCTCTTTTCGCTCCACTCGCTCAATAGCACAGGCTCCCTCTTTGCGCTGCTAAGCTGCCTTTCAAAGTCGAGTCACACAAGAGATCATCGAGCCCAAGCTGGCCCTTGAGCAGCTTCCGAGCGGCCGCCTCAACATCGACGAGGTCTTAAAACCCAAACCCGCGAAGGGTAAAAAAAGCCCCTCCAGGTCGGTGAGGACCTTTTTTTGCTATTTGAAGGGAGCTCTTGCAGTGCATGGCGGCCAGATCAGCTATCGCTCCCAGGGGCAGCCTCAGGAGATCCAGATCAACGACATCGAAATGAATGTAAGTGGCGAGCCAAGGCTTTTTCATTTGACAAGCGCGGTCGTCCAAGGCTCGGAAAGGGGGCATATCCGCTTGAGCGGCACTCTAGGGAAGGATCATCTGGAGGCGGAAGCTGACATCGAAAAACTACCGACCCTCCTGCTCGATCAGCTCGAAAGTAGCCGCCTTATTTCAGCCGCCCTCGGTCCCTTTCTCGACCTGAAGCTCACTCTAGAGCAGCAAGAGGGCAACTACTATCTGAAGAGCGATTTTACGAGCGCCAATCTTCGGGAAAAATCGTCGGTATCGCGACGGAGGCTGGCTTCACCTTTGGCAAAGAGAGCAGCGTGACCTTCTCGGTTACGCCTAAGCTCTTCAACCAGATCTTCAAGCATTCTCGATGGAAGCTTGCCAGCAAAGCCGATTTTGCAGTGAATCTGAAAGAGATTCGTCTGCCTGCAAAAACGGCTCCAGACCATGCTGAGAGCGAGAGCTGTCTTCCTTTCGGCGCCGATCTCTATCTCGATCGCGCAGAGCTGACCCACGAGGGACTTGGCAACCTTTCGATCAACGATCTACAGATCCTCATCGCACAGAACCGGAATCTAACCATCGATTATTCGGGAGGCATCCAGAGCAAAGATGGTTTTGCCAAACTCCAGGGCAGGCTGGAATGCCAAAGAGAGAATCGCTGGTCCTTCCAGAGCACCTTCCAGGATATCCCGACCGCTCTCTTCGAGCTCTTCTTCGAAGAAGTCGGACCGCATCAGCGACCTCTTCGGCTCCCACTTTTCGCTGAACTGTGCGGGAAGCTGGAATCGCGATCGGATCTTGTCGAGCTACCTCTTTTCGACGAGGATTATGACGATGGAGGGCCATTTTGCAGGTCAAGATCGGGACTACACCCTCGACGGCAAAGGGAAGTACCACTTCTCGAAAAAGCTCGTCCCTTTTGTCGGCCCCTCCTCGGATTTTGATCTCTTAGCCAAGATCTCCGACCAGGAGGAGGGCTTTTCAGTCCCCCTTCTCAATCTCGACCTCAAGAGCCCCTATCTTTTGGCCGATCTGCGCGGAGCGCTCGGTGAACGAGGCTCTCCCTTCTCCCTCGAAAAGACCGACCTTGTGCTCACAGGAACGCTGCCCTGGCAGGAGGGAAGAGAGTATTTCAACACTGCCGGCTTCTACGCCCATTTCGATGGAGCGACCCGTGAAATTCAGGCGGCCGTCGAGCTCGATGGAAGCGATCGAGAGATCCGCTCGGGCAACATCCAGTTCAAAGTTGAAAATGCGATCCAAGAGGGCAAGCTCGCCCTCGATGCGACTAAGATCGCCTTTGTAGCCGATGTGGAGGTGGGCTCCCCGCTCATCTGCCAGCTTCTCGGCCAGGGCAATCTTCCTTGCGAAATCCTTCTCGGCAAACGGATCTATCTCGAAACGATTGGCAGTCGAGAAAATGGGAAGACCGATCTCACGCTCAAAGCAAGGGGAGAGGGTCTTGAGGCCGATCTTGCGCTCGCCGTTCTGCCCAATTTTGAAGTCCAGGGATGCGCGCCGGGCAAGATCAGCTGGCAGCTAACGAGTATGCGACTCGAGGCGATCGAGAATCTGGCCGGACGCGGCAGGGATCGCTATAGCCTTGCAAGAGAAAGCGAGGTCCAAATCGATCTCTCTAATCTCTCTTTCAGGCTGACCGAAAGCTTAAGCCGCGTAGAGGCGCTCAAGAGCCTTGTTTTCGATGCGAGCCTCAAAGCCTCTCCCATCGTCCTCTCCGATGTTCTACTGCAAAAGCAGCTGACCCTCAATAACCTCTCTCTCTCATTGAAAACGCCCGCTCTCATGGAAAAGGTGGAGGGGGTCTTTGAAACCCACTTCATTGCCGATGTGATCCCGAGCGGCATCGATTCGAAGGTCAACATCGCCTTTGCCCTCAACCGAGTTCTCTCCTCTGAAGGGAGCTGGCTTGCGCCGAGCGCCCTTTCCGTTCAGGCATTCTCTGACCATCTTCCGGTGAAAGAGGTGAGCGTTCTTCTAATCCAAGATGATGAACTCCGTTCTAGCGTCGATGCGCTCCTAGGAGAGCTTCTCAACAGTATTATCCAGATAGGGGTAGCCGGCGATCAGGGCGACTTCAATCTCGATCTCAAGGCCACCAACTTCAAAGCCTACCTACCGCTGCACTACAATCAAGGTTTCCTCACACTCACGAGGCCGATCGAGGCAGAGCTCACCTTGACTCAAGAGATCAATGCGATCTTTCTGAAGGACCTCAATCCGCTCTTCATCACAGGCGCCTACTCGCGCACTCCCATCCGTCTCTTCATCCAGCAAGAGGGTTTTCTTTTGCCGATCCGACCCTTCCGAATCGATCAGATGCGCATTGAGAAAGGTTCTTTGGACCTGGGCCAGATCGAGGTGAGAAATGGGGGTCAGGTCCATCTGCTCATGGAGTTTTTGAAGGCGGAGAAGCTCTCCCAGGAGCAGCTGATGCAAGCCTGGTTTACACCGATCTACTTCTCCCTCGAGAGGGGGGTTTTGAGCTGCAGCCGATTCGACGTTCTGCTCGGAGGCAGCGTCCACATCGCCTTCTGGGGCAGCATCAATCTTGCGGCTGACCGGGTACAGATGGTCCTCGGCATCAGTCCGAAAAACCTGAAGCGCCGTTTCAATGTGTCGGGCCTTGCCAAAAAGGATATGTTCCAGGTGAAGATGAACGGATCGACCTCTAATCTAGAACTGGATTGGAGCTCAGCCTACACGCGGCTTGGCATCCTCTTTGCGCGCACAGCGGGAGGCCATATTGGCAACATTGTGGGCGGCATCGTGGAATCGCTCGTCGAGACCTTCAGCGACCAAGAGCCCTCACCCCCTCCTTCTACGCAACCCTTCCCTTGGGAAGTGGGCCTTCCTCCCCAAGCGATCAGCTCGCTTGCCCTTCCAGACGAAACCTCTCCTCCTTAAATTCCCTTCACAAAAAAAAGGAAATGGCTTATCAAGCTTGCCACTATTTAGAGGAAGTCCATGAAGAAACTGCTCTCCATCCTTTTCGCAACCCTTTCAGCTGCAAGCGCCATCGCGCTACCTATTGGAAATCCTGCAACGCCCTGTTTGATACGGGATGGATTGATCTGGGAGGGAGTCTGGGCAGATTTTCGCGATCCTTATCTCTCTTGGTCTGATGCGATCTCTATGCGCGCCGGTTTTTACGGAGACTATGTCTTCAACCGCCACTTGAATGTGCGCAATGCTCCGAGCACGGGGGGCCAGATCGAGCGATTTCAGCTCTTCACCAATGCGGGCTACCTGGCGTTCAATCTCTATGACCGCGTCGACATCTTCTCGAGCGTGGGCACGACAAATATCAACCTAGACGGCAATCTGCAGACCTTCCTGCCCGGTGCGCCGGGCACGCGGATCTCGGTGGAGAGCGATGCCGACTTTTCGTGGAGCGTGGGCGCGCGCGCCATCCTCTTCGAGTGCGGCCGAGCCACCTTTGGTCTTGAGGCTCAATATTTCCAGACGGTGCCTCGGATAAATAAGGTCACTCTGAGCAGCCCGACGGTTTCTTTCTATCCAGATGATCTGCTTAATCTGCGCTATCAGGAGTACCAGGTAGGTGCGGCGGCGAGCTACCGCATATGGAACTTTGCGCCCTATCTTGGGATTAAATGGACTCAGGTGCTGGGCAGAAGCGATGAGGCTATTCCCCCTGCTCTTCTACCCGGCTCTCCAAAATATAGATTGCGCAATCGTTTCCACACAGGCTACGCCCTCGGCGTTTCTATTGTCGACAGCGAGAAGGCGATGCTAACGGTGGAGGGCCGCTGGCCCGATGAAAAGGCGATCTACGTCAATGGCCAATTCCGCTTCTGAGGATAACTGTCCCATGTGCTGATATGCACACGAGGATCCCTAGGTCAGGTTTCTTTATACATGCTTAATATTTATAAAAAATTAATTTAAAAAGCATATAATAAAGCTATGTGCGATTCCATAGCTCACTATCAACTCATAAGAAATGCCCAGCCCTTTCTCAGAGAAGCCCGACTAGAGGCGACAAGAGAGAGCATGAGGAGGCAAGGGAAGGCGTTATTTCTACTTGCGCTTGCTTGTACCATCATTGCTATTGCGGTGCCCGCCGTTTACTCGGACAATTTGCGGATAGCTATTCCTGTGGGCGTTATCTTTGGGCTGGCAGCAATCATTTCCTTCGGAGGAGGCATTGAGCGCTTTGTCCACTCAACCCTTGCATCATTAAAGGAGTACTACCGTCGCTGCTCTTTCAGTATTGATAGATTGAAGGAGGGAATGAACATAGATGATTTTCCCAGGGTTTTAATGAATCTCATCCGTGCTGAGGGCCTATTTAAAACCGGCTATTATGCAAAAAAAGCGCAGGAACTTATCGATGTTTGGGGTGCTGACATCGATGTATTGCATGACACAGACTCTCCATCACTTGCTGCTATGGAAACAGACGACCCTGCGTTGAGGGAATATTTAGGAGAGCAAGGGGTCAAAAATGACTCTCCGCTACGAGCCGCCATCGATACGGATAATGTGGAATTTGTGAAATTTTTACTGGATCGCAGCGTTAAAACAGCCAATATTTTCCTGGATGGCAAACAGGTAACAGCGCTCTGTTATGCCATAGCCAAAGGGAAACAAGGTGTAGCTAGGCTACTCGTTGAAAGAGAGGAAGGGCTACGCACACAAGCTGATGTTGATGCAACAATCGAAGCTACATTCAAGATGAATGAGGCTGCTACTTTGCAAGCAATATTGGATAAGGGCAAAAGACCCACTCGAGAAGACCTGCTTCTCAGAGCTGTGAGCCGACAACCTAGCAAGGATAGTTGGGCTGACAAGGGCAAGGCTTGGCTCGACTATGCGATTCCCATTTGGAACGCACAAAATCCGCGATGGAGGATTGCAGAGGTCTTAATTGAGGCAAGGATTGGACTCGATTACAGAGATGAGAACCAAAGAACGGCTCTCCATCATTGCTGCATGGACCCCACTCAAACTATTTATCGAAAAGCGACATGCTACTTGGGACCCGACTACTTAGACCATACCTTTTCGCGCCCTGGTTACGATATCGCACCTCTTCTCATCCAAGCGGGACTCTCTATCCATGCCAAAGACAAAGACGGCTGCACACCCTTCACTCTGGCAGATTGTACGATGAAAAAAATATTGCTAAGACATGCCCTAAGCGCTGATGTTCTATTGTACATGGATACTTTTCTAGAACACCCAAAGCCTGCTCCATCTGCTGGCATACCCATCGTGAAGATCTTTCTTCCTCCAGGAGTAGCTCCACCACCCGGCAGCCTAGTTGCCTATGCATAGGCTGTCAATTTTTCAATTAATTGTATTAAACCATTCGTGAACTACAGCAGGAGTAGAAGGATCGTCACTGCGTTGAAGGTGGCGTGCAGGGCGTAGGATGCAAGAAGGCTTGCCTCTCTCACGTAGACAATCCCAAGGTAGCAGCCGAGCACAAAGAGCGAGGTGAGCAGCTGAAAATTGCCCACCCCTTGATTGGCAGCAAAATGCATGAGAGAAAAGATTGCGCTACTCAAAACAATTGCTAAGACATGCCCTAAGCGTCGCTCCAAATAGCGCAGAAGCACCCCTCGGAAAAGCAGCTCTTCAATGAAGGGTATCACAAGAGCGACAAAGAGGGCGGCCAAAGTAAAGAGCAGAGGCGATGAGAGCAGCAGGCGCAGCTCTTTCACAGCGCCCTGTTCGATCCCCTGTTTTCCAAATAGAGCAAAGACTAAAGCCCCCACAATAGCATTCACAAAAAGCGTTGTCGGATAGGCAACAAGCCAGCTTAAAACCCCTACGCCCAAATTTTTGAGCCTCACCTTCACGCTGCTCTTTCGAAAGAGAATAATCTCGCGGATCGGCTTCGGAATCCGAGCGAGAAAGATCGCCTCGGCGATCGCAATCGAGCCCACCATGCCGAGTTGTATCAAGAGACGCTCGCTGATAGCGACATTTTGATAGTAGAGAAAGTTACCATGAAGAAAAAGCCCGAGCGCGAGAAAGATCAGCGGAAAGAGGGCGAGCGAAAAGGCAAAGTAGATCGCAAAAGGAATGACGAAATAGCGAAGCGTCAAGGGCTCGAGATTGGGCTCCCTCTCTATTTTGAAAAGCCCAAAACGACGACCAAGTGCATTGACAAACAGAGCTAGCAAAAGAAGGAAAATAGAGCCCGCAACTGTCGGTTGCTCAGGAGCTTGCGCCGGAGCAGTCGGCTGATCTTCCGTCAGTAGGATTCCATCTCCATGTAGAAGATCGGAGCCTATCAATTGCTGGCACCCACATAGCTTTCGATGTGAGCCACCACCTCTTTGATGAGTTTGGCGTGGGCGATACCGAGCGGTGTGCGGGTGTAGAAGTCGGTGCCGTAGGGGTGTTTGCGGTAGTCGACATAGAGATAGGGCTTGGTGATATTGTAATCGGTCTCAACCACCTCCTGTAGCACCACTCGGGGCTGCGCTTCCCTCATATCGATGACCTTCACGCGCATAGCGAGAGAGAGAATGGCGCCCGATTCGGAGATATATTTCTCGGTAGGGCGGTTTGCTGCAGGTCCGTAAGGGGTTGTCTTCTGTTCGATAAGCTCTGTCACTATGAGAAATTGGGCTTCAGGCACCCCTCTGAGAAGGTTTTTATCCAGCACCTGCGCAGGTAGAGCGCTCACCGTCTTAGCAACAGGGCTTTCCACGGGCGCCTCTCCTACGAGATAGAGCTTGTGAGAATTATCGAGTCGCTTGGTCATCTCGTCGGTGAATTCGCCTGAAAGATCCCATCCGAGATCTTGCGGACCTGCGCTATTGACGACAGGGAGGAGGGCGACGCTTGGCTTGGGCTGACCTGAGTAGTAGTAGGCGCTCGTGTCGCGAAAACTCGGTGCGCAACCGCTTGAAGCGATGACTAGAAGAAGTGAAATAACAAGCCGACCCATCGTATCCCCGTCTGTACAGTTTTGGAGCCGGATTATACGAATCTCTTCCTTTGCAGACAAGTGGGAGAACGAGGCATGGTTGCATGAATTGGCAATTTAACCACCGAGCACACCGAGAAGCACCGAGCGGAAGAATTATACAATGGTGAGACTGCCCGCATAACCCGAGCTTGTCGCATAAATCGGCAAATTAACCACAATCTTGCTCATCTTGCCGCGCCCCGCGATCATGCCCATCCTGTTTCTTTTTGAAGAAAGAACAAGATACGCAGGCGGTCTCATCGTTGAGACTGCCCGTATAACCCCGGCCAATCGGCAAATTAACCACAATCTTGCTCATCTTGCCGCGCCCCGCGATCATGCCCATCCTGTTTCTTTTTGAAGAAAGAACAAGATACGCAGGCGGTCTCATCGTTGAGACTGCCCGTATAACCCCGGCTAATCGGCAAATTAACCACAATCTTGCTCATCTTGCCGCGCCCCGCGATCGTGCCCATCCTGTTTCTTTTTGAAGAAAGAACAAGATACGCAGGCGGTCTCATCGTTGAGACTGCCCGTATAACCCCGGCCAATCGGCAAATTAACCACAATCTTGCTCATCTTGCCGCGCCCCGCGATCGTGCCCATCCTGTTTCTTTTTGAAGAAAGAACAAGATACGCAGGATCGCGAAGCACGGCAAGATGAGCAAAATAGGCTTGTTTTCAAGAGGGTAGCTGAACAATGCGTTATGCGGACGTTCTCAATGATACGACCTATTCCTTGGCAAAACTGGGAATGCCAAAAGGAAAATGGTCACATAGCTCGATCCCCTGCGAAGTGCCATGCTTTCTCGGTGCTTCTCGGTGTGCTCGGTGGTTAAATTTCCGATTTTTGCAGGCAAAGTAGGAGAAAGAAAATGCCGGAGAGCTCTCATAGCTAAAGGTTCAGCTCTTAAGGCTGCTACCTTCCGATCCTGACCTGGTTCAAGCGAACCTTCCCTACGAGTTCCCCGGCAAACACCCATTCTAGCAGAAGCCCAGAAATGATTGCTAGGGAGTATCAAAGCTGTGAATCCAAGGCGCTTCCTAAAGAATTAATTATTCTATCTCGAATGAATCTCACGAAACATTGCATCAATAATGCTTGCATTTCTCACGAATTGGACAAGATCTTCATGAAGTGATCCTATAGCTATATTATATGTTGGAGGATCGCCAGCAACGAAACGCTCTAATTTAGTATGACAGCCATCTTTGAGCACCTCTCTGAATGAAATGATGACAGTCCTTCCTGGCTCGTTTTTAATAGTGTCATTCTTAAAAGTATATGTTGCTTGGAGTATAGAGACCCAAATGGTCCTACTACTACGCCCAGCCTTCGTTCCTTCCAGATAATATACAGAGATAGGAACGGCTGGGTTTTCCCGACGAAAAGGCCCTTCCATCATAAAATGTTTCGCTACAAGATCGTCCCCATTAGCAATATTGGTACAGTACTCAAACTCTCCATCGTCATTTTCTTGTAAGATGGGAGTTTGGGATCTTGGTTTCCCAGCAGTGAATGTTTGACCCTGAATTGTGACTGGGGGACCAAATGGGATTGGAAAAATACGCCAATCAGGATGGCTTCTTGGATCAAGAAGCACATATCCATCAGTACACTCAATAATTACCGTGGCATGTTCGAAAGCATCTTTGCCCTGTTTTCGTTGTACTGCAAACATCCCTTCAATGTGATGCCGATTCAACAATTGCCTTAATAGTGCCAGGCTCATTCCAATACAGGTCGAACCACTCCCTTCCTCGTTTCTAGAATCAATTCTAGTTTCTAGAAAGCTTCTTCCTTCTGAGATTTGGTTTGCTGTTTTATTGAATGGTTGCAAGCCATTATAGTTAATATTGTTAATAGTCGTTCGAACAGTTTCTCTGACCGTGCAAGGCTCGTTTTCACGGACTCCATCGAGCAAATCTTCCATGGTGCCAGGAAATCGCTCTGGTAGACCGGGTCCAAATTGTGGAGAGGGGGCCGCTCCTGCTAAAATGAGAGATCTTACTGTAGGCGGTTGCAGACCCTGTTCAGTTATTTGCAAAAAGTCACCAGAGGCCCTTCGGAAGAATTTTTGATCACTCCCAGACCAGGGGTCTTCATAAGACCAAATATACACAGTGGATAAGCGGGCATCCGCCATTTGGGCCTTAAAAAATCTCTCTATGGACCAGTTCTGTATCTCTTGCACACGAGCTTTCGTCTTTGCCAAAAGATGCGCTTTGGGGTCGTGGACGACAAGCGCTAGGGATTTAACGGGGCCTGGAAAAGATGCCATGCTTTAATAACATCTCCTTTTGCTGTTTATTTAATTCTTTAAATAAAAAGCGCAGATTATATAATATATATTATAACATTCTGAATATTAGCCGTCAATGTAATAGGCTGTGTTGAGAAACCCTCTCGAAGAAGTGCCTTTGCACTGCAAGTTCTCAGTAGGCTATCAACCCCTAAGCGCACTCTCGTAGACCCTCTCCATTTCATCGAGAGTCTTATCAAAGGTGAAAGATCTTTTGACCAGCTCAAAGCCGCGCCTGCCCATCGCATGGCGCAAAAGTGGACTCTCCTTTAGCCTCAATATGGCCTCAGCTGCCTTGTGAGGGCTGTGGGGAGGAACGATAAATCCGGTCCTGCCATCGATGCACACCTCAGAGAGCCCTCCCACCCCTGTCGTGATAAGCGGCTTGGATAGCCAGGCTGCCTGCAGAGCTGCTTGAGGCACCCCCTCGTGGCCATGGCTCAAGAGACAGAAGATATCCATGCCCTGAAGAGCCTCGCTCGGATCCTCCAAGTGGCCGGTAAAATGCACCTCTTTTTCAAGTCCGAGCTCTTTTCGTTTCTGAAGAAAATAGCCCTCGCTTGGACCTGTGCCCACCACCACCCACTTGAGCCCTCTCACCTCTCTCAAAGCAGCTGCCGTATAGAGAAAATCGGCAACCCCCTTCCAGCAGCGCAGCACGCACATCGTGCCAATCACAAGATCGCCCTCCTGACACTCGAGCCTATCGCGAAGCGCTCCCCCCTTCTTCGCACCTATCTGAAAGCGGCAAGGATTCACGCCAGATGGAATCGAACGGCAGCGGCTCTCATCCAAAGAGGCCTGTCCCTTAATCCTATTCATCGTCTCAAAGCAGGTCGTCACCACTCTGTCAGCAAGAAAGTTGTAGAGAATGCGACTGTTGATCCCCCCGCGAATCGGTGTCGATAGATGGCGCGTGCGTATGACCGGAATGGCCAAAATGCGCCCAAGAGCCCCTCCAAGCCAGGCATCAAAGGAAGAGTGGGTATTGATAAGATCGATTCGACATCGATGCATAACTTTAGCAAGAGCCCAAAAACTCTGCACAAGGCTCCCTCTCTTCAAATCGAGCTCGAAGACTTCAAATGAGGCCCTCCTCGCCTCAAACGCAAGCCTCTGACCCCGCTGCAGAACAAAAAAGAGCTCATGGCCGCGATCGCGCATCCCCACCGCTTCGTTTAAAATCCTTATCTCTTGACCCCCCCACCCAGGTGAGGCCTCTGTGTGCAAGATGCGCATTTATCTAAAGCCCTTATTATCAATGAGATGTGACAAAATTCGCCGGTGCCCTGCCGAAAAGGGGAGCGCTTTCAGCTCTGCCGCTGTTTTCCAGCCCTCTAGATGGGATCCCCCCTCTATTTGCACGAGGAAGGCAGCCAATTTAACCGAGTAGCGGGTGAAGCTCTGTTTTTCTGTGGCAAGAGGAGAAATTTTCAAAATATCGAGCTTAAATTCCTCTCTCAAATAGCGGTTGAGCTCCTTTTCAGAGCCGCCGCCCTCCAAAAAGAGAAACTCGTAGAGCCCCTCCATCACCTTGCCCGCCTCCCCCTTTTTCACCAAAAATTCCGAGCGTCGATCATCCTCTCGGTAGATCACCGCCACAGATCGCTCCAAATGGGTTATCTTTGCACGCGCCCGCCTAACAGGGTAGAGCTCCACCTCCTCTCTTTGAAAGGCAAGACAGCTCATCGAGAGTGGGCAGCTGAAGCAGTCGGCTTTTTTTCTGCAGTTTGTTGCGCCGAGCTCCATCAGCGCCTCAGCGACAACCCACGGTTCATGGTCGGGCAAGATCCTCTCAGAGAGCTCTTCGAACTGAAGGCGAACCTTGGGGCTATCTACCGACTCGCCTATTGCAAAAAGCCTCGCAAGCACGCGGGCCACATTGCCATCCAAAACCCCCTTTCGCTTCTGGAAAGCAAAACTCAAGATAGCGCCCACCGTGTAGGGGCCAAGGCCGGGTATCTTTCTAAGCTCTTCTGCATTTTCGGGAAGCTGCCCCCCATGGCTCTCTAGCACATATTTTGCCCCCCTATGAAGCGAGCGCGCCCTTGCATAGTAGCCAAGACCCTCCCACGCCTTGATCACAGCCTCCTCTTCCGCCTCAGCAAGCGAGCGGATCGTCGGAAATAGCCTCAGCCAGCGCTCAAAGTAGGGGATCACCGTCTTGACCTGCGTCTGCTGAAGCATGATCTCGGAGACCCAAACTCGATAGGGGCTCTTGAGCTCGCGCCAAGGCAGCATGCGCGCGTTTTGCAAAAACCAGCGCCTCAAGGGCTCCAGATCTATCTTAGGGCCATCTTTCAGCAGCTCCTCGAGCCTATTTGCCACTAGCACGCTCCTCTAAAGCTCAAAGTGACAAGTAAAATTTTTACTTAACACAATCATCTCTTGTGACTTATTTGATTTGTCAGTTTAAACTTAGTGCCATGAAGCAGCCCCAAGTATGGATAGTCAAACCCGGCGAGGAGAATAAGCGGCTTTTGACTTTTTTGCGAGAAAAGCTCGATTGTTCCAACCGCGAGATCAGCTGGTCGGTCGAGCATCAGGGCTGTCTTGTCAATAATCAGACCGAGCGCTTCGGTTCGAGGCGGCTGAAGATCGGCGACCGGGTCTCACTCTGTTTCGAAGAGAGGCGAAAGATCGAGCTCGAAGAGGGGCGCATTCTCTTCCAAGATGAGTGGATTCTCATCTACGACAAGCCGGCAGGTTTTCCTGTAGAGCGACTCTCGGAGGAGCTTCGCTACGAGCCTGTCCATAGACTCGATCGCGATACGACGGGAGCTTTGATCCTTGCAAAGAGCGAGGGGCTCGTGAAGATCTTCGAGGAGCTTTTTCGAAGCCGCTCGATCGACAAAAGCTACCTTGCTCTCGTGCAAGGAAAGCCAAGCGCCTCCTCAGGACTCATCGAAAATAGCCTCGCAGTGATCGAAAAGCGGCAGGGCGAGGTGATTGTGGGCGCAAGACCTCCTCCTCAAGGACGGCTTGCCATCACTGCCTGGAGGAAAATTGCAGAGGGCAAGGGGCACACTCTCTTGAGGCTGAATCCAAAGACAGGACGCACTCACCAGATCCGCGTCCATATGCAGGGGATCGGCCATCCCATTGCCGGAGATGTGCGCTACGGTCCAAGGGAGGTTTCAGGGGCCTTTCCCTTCACAAGAACCCTGCTTCATGCTGAGTCGATCCAATTTGTCCACCCGGTTGAGAAAAAACTGATCAAGGTGGCCGCGCCTCTCGCCCAAGATTTCAAAGAGTGGCTCACCGACTTGGGCATTGAGTTTAAGCTTTGACCGTTTTACAATTGGTCCTCATGTTGAAGCGACTTCTCTTCTTTTTTCTTATCCTACAAACCGCTCTCTTTGCCCGTGAGGTCGCACTTGTTGCACTCCATCCGGCGCCGGCGGAGCACTTTTTAGCCTACGCCAAAGTACTGAGAGAAAATGGCCATAGCGTGCGCTTTTTTGCAGGCGAGGAGGCTTGGAAAAAGATCGATGGGGCAGGTGAGCTGTGCGGGAATTTCGATCAGCTCATCCCATGCCAGTTGAGCCCAGATTGCCTCATCATCCTAGATATCCACCTGCCCGCCCTCTATGAAGAGAAGGTGCGCAAGTTCAAGAGGCTGCTCTACTACGACAACTTTGAGCCCTATGTGCCTGGGGGCTACTCCGAACTTCTTGCCTTGAGACTCCAGACACAGTTTGATGGGCTTCTCTTTGCGAGCCGAAAGCTTGCCCATGAGCCGATCTACGGGGCTCCCGGCAAGGAAATCGCCAAGGATATTCCCTGCTATGGGATCGGTTTCTACCCAGGAGTTGAGGAAATAGCTCCGGCCTCGCAAAAGAAAAAGGGGCTCTTGCTCTATCTAGGGGCTGCAAATCCGCTTTTTTTCGATAAGGGCCTCCCCTTTTTCATCGATCTGCTTCTGAGAAAGCCGCATGGAGGAGAGTGGACCCTTCTCTACCAGCCCCATCCGAGAGCCGCCTACTATAACTCTCCCGATCTTCATATGCTGGAGGCTGCGCGCGAGGCGCTTAAAAAGAGATCGATCGAGCTTGTGATCTCGACTGGCACCCCTGATGAGGCGATGGCAGAGGCGATGGCGGTTTTTTACTTCCAGACATCGATGATCCCGAGGGCGCTCCTGAGGGATCTTGCGCTCTACCAGGTAGCTGAAGAGGCCAATGAGGATTTTGCCATCCGGAGCGGTTTTGCCTCCTGGATCGACTCCTCAGATAGCCTTCAGGCTGCTATCGAGAAGAAGTGTGAGCGCGTCGATCGTGCGGCGGTGATGAGTGCTATCGGCTATGACGCTGCGTGGGACGAGAATTTTTTAACAATCATTCGAGCAATATAGAGTCGCTTATGAAAGAGATCCAACTTAAAGGGAAAAAGGCCTTCGTGGCAGGCATCGGAGATGACCAGGGCTATGGCTGGGCCATTGCTAAGGCGCTCGCTGAGGCGGGCTGTGAGATCATCGTTGGCACCTGGCCACCGATCTACAAGATCTTCACAACGGCACTGGGTGCAGGCAAGTTTGACGAGTCGCGCAAGCTTGAGAATGGTTCGATGCTGGAGTTTGCCAAGATCTACCCTCTCGATGCTGCCTTTGACAATCGCGAATCGGTGCCTGAAGAGATCCGAGAAAACAAACGGTACAAGGAGCTTGAGCTTTTCACGATTTCCGAGGTGGCAGAGGCGGTTCAAAGGGATTTTGGCCAGATCGACTTTCTCGTGCATTCGCTTGCCAACGCCCCAGAGATCAAAAACCCCCTCCTAGAGACCTCTAGAGCGGGCTACCTCTCTGCCTTAAGCACCTCTTCCTACTCGCTGATCAGCCTGCTTCGCGCCTTTGGTCCTATCATGAGAAAGGGAGGCGGGGCGATATCGCTCACCTACCTGGCCTCTGAAAGGGTGGTGCCTGGCTATGGTGGAGGAATGAGCTCGGCCAAGGCGGCATTAGAGAGCGATACGCGCACGCTTGCCTTTGAAGCGGGCCGCAAGTGGGGTCTTCGGGTCAATACGATCTCAGCGGGAGCTCTGAGAAGCCGTGCAGCAAAGGCGATCGGCTTCATCGACCGCATGATCGATTATGCACAAGCTGGAGCGCCCCTACAAGAGCCTATGGAGGCAATGGATGTGGGCAATGTTGCCGCCTTCCTCTTCTCCCCTCTTGCCGCTTCTATCACTGCAGTTACCCTCTATGTCGACAAAGGGATGCATGCGATGGGCGTGGGCCCGGAGCTCCTCAGAGCAGAGCCATGACAGCAACGCATGGCGATCTACCGTTTGCTAAAATCAAAGAGGAGTGCTTCCAAACACTCTCTCTTCAGCTTTTCGATCACGCGAGAGGCCGAGCCATCCCGATCCAGATTACCTCTCCTCCTCGTATGGAAAAGCATTGCCCTCTTGTGATCATCAGCCACGGCTATACCATCGCACATACCGAATACGGTTTTATAGCAAATAACTTAGCATCAACTGGTTATGTCGTCATAAGCCTGCAACACGACCTTGCAGGGGACCCCAAGATTCCGGAAGGGGATAACCTTTATGCGAGGCGCATGCCGCTATGGAAGCAAGGAGTGCAAAATATTCGCTTTGTGCTGGTCGAGCTCAAGCGGATAGGGCTGGAGCCAGAAGAGATTACGTTGATTGGCCATTCCAATGGTGGCGATATCTCGATGCTTTTCGCAACCGAGTCTGCCGAACTCATCTCGAAAGTGGTCTCTTTAGACTCCCTTCGCATGCCCTTCCCCGAAACGATCCCTATACTTACCTTAAGGGCTGAAGATACGCGAGCAGATGAGGGGGTGCTACGAGTCAGTAGCAACATTCGAATCGTTTCTCTACCGGGTGCAAAACATGCTGACCTATGTGATCGTGGCGCGCCATCTCTACAAATGCAAATCGTGGAGCTCATCCTCGATTTTATCAAAGAGAGCTAGTGTAGACGAAGGTTGTTGTTCTACCGGTGATGTGGCTCGAGCCCGCTGTAGGAAAATATTGTTAGACGGATGGACGGATATGCTCCCTGCGGTCGCTCGCAGGATATTGCTCGTCCGTATAGACGAGCGGATATCCTGCCGCCGAGGGCGATCCTGTTCATCCTGTTTTTAACTTAATTAAAGTCCGACGGCGCCGGCTACCTCGATGTTCTGGCCGGTGATGTAGCTCGAGTCCTCCTCTAAGAGAAAGAGAAGGACCTTCACAACCTCTTCGAGGCGCGCGGTTCGGCCCATGGGCAGTCTATTCAGTTCAGGGAGGGCCTCTGAGCCCGGCAAATACCCAGGAGAGACCATATTCACCGTCACATCGGGAGCCACCTCTTTAGCAAAGGCCGCTGTGAGGTTGAAGAGCGCACCCTTAGCCAGGCCGTAAGCGGTCGAGCAGGAAAAGAGCTTGCCTCGATTCAAACCTGCAAGCCCCAGGTTGATCACCCGTCCTTTCGACGCAGTCAAGAGCGGTAGCAGTTTTTGAATCAAGATAAATGGGGCGTGGAGGTTGGTCTGAAATAGGCTGTACCAGCTCTCTAGAGGGGTTTTTAGAAGGGGGGCAAGGAAAGTGGGGCCCACATTGTTGATCAGAGCAAAAAGCGAGCCCCCGCGGGCCACCTTCTCGGCAAGATCGATCACACCCTCCTCTGTTGAAAAATCGGCCTTGAAGATCTCCACGGAGGGACTGCCCTCTTCCAGGCAGCTTCTTGCAAGCTCTTCGACCTGCTTTTGGCTCTTTGAGCAGTGGAGGATAAGCGAGTAGCCTGTCTCGGCAAGTCTCAAGGAAAGCGCACTTGCAAGAGCGCCTCGAGCCCCTGTGATCAAAACCCTCTTATCCATCGCCACACTCGACAGTGACTGAGAAATTGAGAGGCTTTATCTCTTTGGTGATCCAAAGATTGACCCTATCGACGGCAAATCGCCTCCTCAATCCCTCGTGGAGGCAATAGGCTAGCGATTCCAAGAGCTCGAAGGGGCGCGTCTTGGCCTGCTCTCGGATGAAAGAGGCGACCTCCACATAGTCGATCGTATCTTGGATCAAAGAGCTTTGAGCTGCCTTGGAAAAATCAAAGGCAAGCTCGACCGTGATAATAAGCTGCTGCGGCGCTGAACGCTCCTCCTCGCTCACCCCGATTTTACAGGGCACCTCGAGAGATTCTATGCGAATTTTATTCACTTGCATTTGTCGAAAATAGGGGTCTATTATGGAGGAGATTATAAAAAATGCCATCCCTATGAATTTTTATCTTCTCCTTTTGGCCGATGGGGCCCCCAAAGAGTTCAACTTTTTTGGAGAGCTCGTCCAGCTCATGTTGACACTTCTCGTCGTGCTCACCCTTGCCTTTGTCACCCTCTACTTTGTCAAAAGGGTGATGAACAACCGCACACGCGGGCAAAATCAGGGTGCGATGATCAAGGTCCTAGAGAAGCGCATGCTCCATTCAAAATCATCGATCTACCTGATCGAGGTGCTCGGCAAAGGGATCGTGATCGCAGAATCGCCCGCGGGCATACAGCTGCTCTCGGAGTTTGCCGAAGGATGCGACATGGAGGAGATGATCTCCTCTATCAAACAGGAGATTAAACCGGCTATTTCCCTCTTCCCCAAAAAGCTACGCGAACTACTCAAGGGTGGGGCTGCCAAATAGCGCACGACTCCCACCACAGATCGCACTAAGAAGATCAACCACCGAGAGCACCGAGAGGGAAATTAAACCAGGAACGCCAAAGACCCTGGAGAGTTCGGGCTGCTTCCCCGAGAATTGTAATCTTCTCCTCGGTGCTCTCGGTGTGCTCAGTGGTTAATAAATGTAGGTCGTTCCCTTAAGTGAAGAGGGCCGCCCAAGCAAAGATCAACCACCGAGCACACCGAGAGGGAAATTAAACCAAGAACGCCAAAGACCCTGGAGAGTTCGGGCTGCTTCCCCGAGAATTGTAATCTTCTCCTCGGTGCTCTCGGTGTGCTCGGTGGTTAATAAATGTAGGTCGTTCCCTTAAGTGAAGAGGGCTGCCCAGGCGATGCTCCAGGCCCTCTCATATTCCTCTTTCACCCTCTCAAAATGGGCTTTGATCGCCCTGTGAGAGGCAAGGCGGCTCTCCTTTTCCTCCGGACTCTCAAATAAAACCCCCTTACCAAGCTCTGTGAGCGGGTGCAGCGCCTGAAACTCCCTCATGACAATCTCTGCATATTCCTCTCGACATTTTTTGAGCGCCCACGCCTGTTCGCCTGACAGCATATTCAAAGCGACGCAGTCATAGAGTCTTCGCCGCAGAAGAGCGCCAGGACTAAAACTCACTCTCCCCTCCCCCTTCACTAGCTTTTCAGAGGAGAGGATCTCGTAGACTATTCGAGCCGAATTTGAGAAGAGCCGCACAGGCTGGCCATCTTCGTCGAGAGAAAGGGTGGTTTGCCCCTTCAGATAGCCCAGCTCTCGATGGGTAAGAGGGGCTAGATCCCGATGGGGAGCCGCCATAAACCAGTCGTAGAGCGCTTTTAGCGAGGCAAGGCCAAAGAGAACCGCTGCAAGCGACCAGAAAATCTCAAATTCAACGGGAAGGGTCGAAAGCGCCCCTACACGCCCCGCTAGGAGTCCAGAGACAACCGTCAGGCTAGTCAGCGCGAGAAATGCCTGGAAAGCAAAGGTTATAATCCTCGCAATCTCCTCTTTGGAA
This sequence comes from Chlamydiia bacterium, assembly GCA_963827485.1. Lineage (GTDB taxonomy): Bacteria > Chlamydiota > Chlamydiia > Chlamydiales > JAAKFR01 > CAWHBB01. The sequence continues at coordinate 89,581 of CAWHBB010000007.1, read as the reverse complement.
AGATCGGCATAAGGGAGGCCGCCCAGCCTCCTTTGGCACACCTCTGCTTTCTGAGGTGAGCGAGAGAGCTCTGCTGCCAGGGAAAAAATGAGGCTTCCGATGAAATGCATAAAAAAATAAAAAAAGTCTTATTTAATTTTAGACCCAAATAATTAATTTGGTGTAAAGATCACTATTCTTTCTAGAAATTTGACCCTTTTTGCTATAGTTTTTAACACTTAGTTCAGCTGCAGGCTCTTCCATGTTCAAAAAATTAGTCGTTTTTTCAATGCTCGCTCACCTGTTACAGGGGTGTCTTTACAAAATGCCAACAAATGATGTGATCGCCACCGCCCCCAACACTAATAACCCCATCGTGACGCGCGAAAAGTCTCAAGGGGTCATTCCAGGGATGAAATAGATGGTCGACCTTACCTTAGATGAGATATATAAATACCTGAATGACAGGGAGTTGCGACCAACTCTTCAGCGTCAAAACAACCAGGTCTTCATCACGCTCCAGGTGAAGAAGATGGAGGTCCCTCTTTTCTTTGCCGTCCTTGGGGAGGGCACTCTTCTGCAGATGATCGCCTATGTTCCCTACACCATGCATGAGAAGGCGATCTCCGAGGCCGCAAGGCTCCTTCACTACGTGAATCGCGAGATCGATATGCCCGGCTTTGGCATGGATGAGAAAGATCGTTTGATGTTCTATCGGCTCGTGCTTGCCTGCGTCGACAAAAAGGTGGACGAGCGGCTTCTCGAACTCTATATTGCAACGACGCGTGTGGCCTGTGAAACCTTTATGGAGGCGATTCAGCTCATCTCCTCAGGGACGGCCAACTTCGAGCGAGTTAGCAAGGAGCGAAAATGGCAGGGCTAGACCTCTTGCTTAACTTCATTTGGTTGCTAAAATTGCCATTTTTGGCGCCTTTGCCGCCAAATTTTTCGGCCATATGTCCGCATATGCCCTCAAAATTTGTCGACAAATTCGCTCAAAAATCATCAATTTTTCCAACCAAAGCAAATTAAGCAAGAGGTCTATGAAACTCAAACCGATCTTCTACGACACCGAGACCACCGGTATCTCCTCGGAGCGCGACCGCATCGTAGAGATTGCCGCCTTTGACCCAGAAAGAAACGAGAGTTTCCACAGCCTCATCCACCCGGGCTGCCCTATTCCTAAAGAGGTGCAGGCGATCCACGGCATCACCGACGAGATGGTTCAGGGCGCCCCTGCTTTCTCCGAGGCGGGGCGAGCCTTTTTCGAATTTTGTGGCCCCCATGCGGTGCTTGTCGCACACAACAACGACGAGTTTGACCGCCACTTTCTCCGAGAGGAATCCAAGCGACACAGCGTCGAGCATCCTCCTCTTGCGATGTTTGACACTCTCAAATGGGCGCGCAAATACCGTTCCGACCTGCCGCGCCATTCATTGCAGTTCTTGAGACAGGTGTTTGGCATCAAAGAAAATAGGGCCCACAGGGCACTCGACGATGTGATGGTGCTCTATGAGGTCTATCGTGCGCTCGTCGACGATCTCACGATCGAGCAGGCGCTCGCTTTAATGGCGCCCAAGAAATGATCTCGGCTGCTATCTCCCCCTGTCCAAACGACACCTTCCTCTTCGCTGCCTGGGCAGAGGGCCGTGTGGGCAAACTTCGATGCGAGCTCCAATTTCTCGATATCGACAGACTCAACCGGCTTGGAAAGCAAAGAGAGGCGCCGCTTATTAAGCTCTCCGCCTTTGCCTTTGCCGATCTACAAGATAGCTACGAGATGCTCAACGTAGGAGCTGCCATCGGCTTTGGAGTGGGTCCTAAGCTGGTCTCTGCTGCTGCCGAGCTCGACCTGAATGACGAAAATCTCAGGGTGGTGCTGCCGGGCAGAGAGACGACCGCCCATTTTCTCTTCTCGCTCTTCTTTCCCCATCTGCAGAATAAGCACTACCTGCCCTATCACGAGATCGAAGATAGCGTGAGAGAGGGGCTATACGATGTCGGGGTGATTATCCATGAAAGTCGCTTTAGCTATGCCCAGAAAGGGCTTTTTTCCCCCGTCGACCTTGGAGAGCTCTGGCATGAGCGCTTTGAGCTCCCTCTACCGCTCGGGCTGCTTGCGGTCAAAAAGGATATGAGCTCTCAGCTCAAAGAGCAGATAGAGCTCGATCTCGAAGCTTCGCTTCGATTTGCGCACAATCATTTCGAGGCGATCTACCCCTTCATCGAAGAGCGGGCGCAAGAGAAGAATCGCGAGCAGATAGAAAAACATATCGCCCTCTATGTCACTGAAGAGAGCATGAGCCTCTCAGAGCAAGGTGTGAGGGCTATTGAAACCTTTTTGAGACTAGCCGTTGAAACTCATCGTCTTTGCCACTCTCATTGAAGCAAAAAGCTCCCTTCTCAAATTGAAGGCAAAGAGCGTAGAGGACAATCTCTATCGCTTTGACGAGGGCCTGGTCGTACTTTCGGGGGTGGGCGCTCTCGCCGCCTGCTCCGCTCTTTTTCGCTATGGAGGGGAGTGCTCAGAGATCATCAATTTAGGGGCTGCGGGTGCATTGAATCCTGCGCTCGAGCTCCATAGCATCCAGACCATCTCATCTGTGAAGAAACATCTCTCTTTTCCCGAGAATATCGACTCTGGCTCACGCGCCTTTGCGATGAGCGCCTCTCCTCTGATTCCTCTTGAAAATAGCTCAGGCAGAAGGCTGCTCTCATCTGACTTTCCGCTATTTACAACTGAGCGCACACAGGAGATGGCAGAGTGCGACCTGGTTGACATGGAGGGCTACGGCCTTGCCTTTGCCGCAAGGCTGCTCAAAAAGCGGCTGACGATGATCAAGGTGGTCTCTGACTTTGCGCGGGCAGGCGACCGCGCCCTCCTCCACAGAGAGCTGGAAAGGCTCTCAGAGATACTCTCCGAAGCGCTCTGACATCACAATCTTGCTCATCTTGCCGCTCCTTGCGTTCCTGCTCATCTTTTTTCTTTGCGAAGAAGGAACATGATACGAAGGATCGCTAATAGCGGCAAGATGAGCAAGATGAACTTGTTTTCAAGAGGCAGATAAAAACCAGAGGGATCATCCCCTCTGGTAGAAGATCTTCATTGGACTAGAAGAAGCAACCGCAGAGGTCGCCGAATCGATAGTTAAGTGTGATGCGGCCTACCCAGAGCGAATCGCTCGCTCCAAATCTGAAAGGCGCAGTGAAGAATGGGGAGCTAAATGTTCTTTTATGCTCGCTAAATTGGCAGAAAAGAACCTCACCACCTACGCTCCAGTTGCAACCGAGCAGGAATTCTGAACCGACGCCGGCTGTCCAACCCCAACGAGTACGGTTGTCTCTGAATGAACCAAAAACTGTTACAGATTCTATCGCTTGGTCAGTTTTATTGATCTTTGTTACGGCAGCACCTCCAGTGATGTAGAAGAGTGCGTCGCAAAGGGTCACTCCCGCCCGAGCTCTAATGGTCGTAAACCACCTTGTCCTATCTTTGTGAGAGAAAGCATATGCTGGCGCCTCATTTGAAAGTGGAGTGGTTGTTCTTCTCAGATTGGTCCAGTTCCAGTCAGCTACAATACCGAGCAGGGTATTGGAGCATTGCCAGTCATAGCCTGCAAGCACTCCCGCTGTGACATTGGTATTGATGCCACTAAAACTAGTAGGGACCGAATGTTCACCTGCTCCTCCAAAAAACCCATCGAAGTCGTTTCTGTGGTAGGTGTTACTGATGACGCCCACATTACCGCCCACATAAAATCCATCAAATCCCCTCACGTCGCAGCAAGGGGCGCACTGTGCAGGGTAGCCAAAATCTTGAGCGCTAGCCTGTGGCAAGATCAAACCCCCTACCGCTACCGCACATCCAAAAAGAAACTGTTTCATAACCTATCTCCAGAAATAGAGAGCAGCGAAACAGTAGCGCAAATCTTAATTTTTTTTAAATGAAAAATAGCGCCTTTTGCAAGGCGCTATTGCTGAGAACCTTCCAGAGGAGAGATCTCCTCTGGTAGAGAGTCATCTGCCGATTAGAAGAAGCAGCCGCAGAGGTCGCCAAAGCGATAATTAAGTGTGATGCGGCCCACAACGAGCGAATCGTTATTGTTGAAGGAGAAACGCTCGGGCACAGTGGGATCTGTGAAGGTGCGAGTGTAGCCATCGAATTGACAGAGAAGCAGCTCCGCCCCGATGCTCCAGTTGCAGCCGAGCATGAATTCCGTTCCAACTCCGCCTACCCATCCCCAACGGGTGTGGTTGCTCCTGAATTCATCTCCCCCAGTGGCATCGAAAGCGTGGTAAGTATTGTCTGCCCTTATTACGGCCCCTCCTCCCGTGAGGTAGATGAGGGCATCGCAAAAGACAACCCCAGCGCGCGCCCTAATCGTTGAAAACCACTTGCTTCTATTTCTATAGAAGAAATCATCGGCCGGTTCATTTGGAGCTAAGGTCAAGGTTCTTCTGATATTGGTCCAGTTCCAATCACCGACAACGCCGAGCAGATAGTTCGAGCACTGCCAGTCATAGCCGGCCAGCACCCCAACTGTGACGTTGGTTGCGCGATCGGTAACACCTTTAGCGGAAAAGCCCATACCGCTTGAGAAGAAGTTGTCGAGATCATTTCTTCCATAAAAGTTGCTCGCGACGCCCAGATTACCGCCCACATAGAACCCATCAAATCCCCTCACATCGCAGCAAGGTGCGCATTGGTTAGAGTAACCAAAGTCGGCAAAAGCTTGTGGAAGAACTAAGCCCCCTACCGCTATCGCACATCCAAAAATGAGCTTCTTCATAACCTACCTCCTAAAATGGTTGTGTAAATCAGATCGATAGCAGCCCCCCTTTTTTTTGAGAACAAAAAAAACCAGAGGAGATGATCTCCTCTGGTAGATGAAGCGTTCTCTTAAATCTTAGACTAGAAGAAGCAGCTGCAGAGGTCGCCGAATCGGTAGTTGAGCGTCACGCGGCCCACCCAGAGCGAATCGCTCGCTCCAAATGAGTAGCGGTCCGACGTCGAAGGATCGGTGAAAGTTCTTCTCTGCTCGCTGAATTGGCAGAAAAGCACTTCAGCACCCACGCTCCAGTTGCAGCCGAGCATGAATTCTGAACCAACGCCACCTGTCCAACCCCAACGGGTGCGGCACTCTCGGAAGAAGGCGCTGTCTGCTGCTAAGGTTCCATCGTGGTGTCTATTGATCTTGGTTACAGCAGCACCCCCAGTGATGTAGAAAAGGGCGTCGCAAAGCGTCACCCCTGCACGGGCTCTAATGGTCGAGAACCATCGCACTCTATTCCGATCTTGATAATTCGGAGCAGCCACATCGGGAAGCTCTGTCGTATTTCTACGCAGATTTGTCCAGCTCCAGTCGCCCACTACCCCCAAAAGCATATTGGAACATTGCAAGTCATAGCCTGCAAGTACCCCTGCTGTGACATTGGTGCTGATGCCGCTATAACTCGTGGGAGTAGAGCTACGAGTTGCGCTTCCGAAAAACCCATCGAAGTCGTTTCTGTGGTAGGTGTTGCTCGCGACACCGAGATTACCGCCCACATAGAATCCCTCAAATCCCCTCACATCGCAGCAAGGTGCGCACTGATCGGGGTAGCAAAAGTTTGCGTAAGCTTGTGGGAGGACCAAGCCCCCTACCGCTATCGCACATCCAAAAATAAGCTTCTTCATAACGTATCTCCTGGAATACCGTTGTAATCCCATCGATAGCAGGAGAGGCTCTTTTTTGGAAAATAAAATTTTTACTTTAACGAAAAAACTCTTCAGGATTCTTGAAAAAAGCGGGCGCAACTATCTCTTGAATTTGCCTCACATGTTCATCAGAGATAGCAACTCTTCGGACCATATGCTCAAAATGAGCCCAGAAGATAGTCAAGGCGAGATCCCTATCCATAACCGAGGAGGGAATGGGAATTCTAAATAGCGAACACTCCAGGAGGGAGGGGTTCATCTTAGGCCCATGCTGTTCAGCCAATAGTTTCATGAGCCTCTGCACCTCGGCTTCTAAATGATCGATGCAGCCATCGAAATCGCGGCAAGCTCTGATCTCTCCCACGCTCAAGGCCACTTTCTTCAATGCGCATCTGAAGGCGAGGAAAGAGAAGTTTAAGCCTTCTGGCAAAGAGCTGTAGGCATCGGACCTTGGTAAGCGAGGATCCTCTTCCTCTCGCGCCCTCCAGAGCTCACATCTCTCTCTAAAATCCTTTAAACCAAATGGCGCCAGCAGATCAAAAAGCGCTTCGATTGCAACGCAGTTTGTGCGCGATAGTTTCTGTTGAACCAATCTATCGATGAGAAAAGAACAGCCGCGTTCCAGCTTGCGGGTCGCTGATACGAGGGTCAAAGAGGCCTCATTTTCGAAAACTTTGAGAAGAGTGCGCATCTGATCTATCAAATTTATCATTGACACAGGGAACGGTTTTTCCATGAGTTCGGCCAGTGGGGTCTGAAGAGCATGTATACGCTTAAGCCAACTCTCTCTTTTACCCCTCAGATCTTGAGAGGAATAGACCTCCATCACCTCTTTTGGGTCTAATTCTCGCGCTAACTCTTTCAGCTGCATCTCAAGGAGCTTGTCGAGAGTCGCGAGAAAGGGTTTTACAGGAGCCCTCGGGGTCCCGGCCGCTTGTACAATAGGCAGTGCAGAGTGTTGAATCGTGCGAGTCGGCAGAGGAGGACTTGCCGGAGGCAAAAGAGCCGAGGCGTGGGTGAACGGAGGGGGTTCATATGGGGCAGGGAACATATCTTTAGACTCCTTTTTCTTCGATGGGCTCGAAAAGGGCTCCAGATGAGCCCGAGGGGCTTTCTGTGGAGCATGCCTTGAAAAAGGCAGGCGCCATTCTCTCTTTGATTTGTCCCACATGTTCATCAGAAAGAGCAGCTCTTCTTGTCATCAGTTCAAAATGGGACCAGAGGGGGATGTCGCCGGGGAGCGCCATAAAGCGGTAAGGGATTCTAAACAATTGGCACTCCAAGAAGGTGAGGTGAGCTGCCATAGCGCTTCCTACTAGCTCGGGTTTAAGGTGCTTGTGCATTCTTGTTGCAAGTCTCAATGTCCGAGAGGAGTCTGCCTCCCCGGGCTTATCGTGTTGGCTCAATCTTTTTATGAGCAGCTCCACCTCAGCTTCAAGAGTGCCCAGGCAGCGGTCAAAATCGGCGCAAGCCCTTATCTCCCCCATGCTCAATGCCACCCTTTTCAATGCCACTCTGAATAGAAGAAGGGAGTGGCTCAAGCTATTTGGCAAAGAGCTATAAGCATTGGATCTCGGCAGATGAGGATCTGCCTCTTCCTGCGATCTCCAGAGCGCACATCTCTCTTGAGACTCCTTTAAACCAAAAGGGGCCAGTAAACTAAAAAGCTCTTGAATTGCAACGCAGTTTGCCCGTGATAGTTCCTGCTGAACCAATCTGTCGACGAGAAAAGAGCTTCTGATCTCTAGCATTCGCGAAGCCGATTCAAGAGTCAACGACGACTCCTCTCTGAACCGTGCGATGAGCATCTCCATCTGAGCTATCAGAGTCTTCCCTTCTATGGAGCTCACACTTATAGAGAATCTATCCAATTTTTCGCCGAGAGCCTCTAGTCGCTTAAGCCAACTCTGCCTTTTGCCGCTCAGATCCTGAGAAGGATAGACCTCTCTCACTCCTTTTGGGTCTAATTCTCGCGCTAACTCTTTTAGCTGCATCTCTAGAAGCTTGTCCAGCACGCCTAGGAAGGGTTTGCCAGAAGCCTTTGGTGCCCCGGCCGCTTGCATAAAGGCCCGCACAGAGTTTTGGACCCTCTGTGTAGGCAGGGGAGAGCTTATCAGTCCCGAAGGATGCGAGGCGTGGGTGAACAAAGGGGTCGGAGGCGAAGGATGCGAGGCGTGGGTGAATAGAGAGGGTTCACATGGTGCAGGGAACATAGTCTATTTCCTCCTTGTTAAATTCCGAGCTGCATGAGCTCCCACATGCGCTTGAAGGGGGGGCAATTTTCCAAAAGCTCGTCCTTGCTGCCCTCAGCGACCTTTTCGCCCTTATCCAAGAAGATGATGCGGTCGGCATCTTCAACCGTGGAGAGGCGGTGGGCAATGATGATCTGCGTCACCTGGCCTTTGAGCTCTGAGATCGCCTCTTTGATCTTCGACTCCGAAACCGCATCGAGCGACGACGTAGCCTCATCGAGGATCAGAATCGGCGCCCGCTTCACAAGCGCCCTTGCAATCGCAAGCCGCTGTTGCTGGCCTCCTGAGAGGTTTTTTCCCGTTTCGGAGAGAACCGCATCGTAGCCGCCCGGAAGCTCGACGATAAACTCATCGGCGTGCGCCCTCTTTGCTGCAGAGATGACCTCCTCGCGGGAATAGGCGCGGCCGAAGCTGATGTTTTTGTAGATCGTATCGAGGAAGAGAAAGGGCCTCTGCGGCACAAAGGCAATCTGATCGCGCAAGGTGCGGATGCGAAACTCAGGCAGCGGCGTGCCATCGATGAGAATTTCGCCGCTCGTCACATCGTAGAGCCTGGGAAGCAGCTGTGCAATGGTCGATTTACCGGCACCGGTCGGCCCCACCAGAGCCACCATCTCCCCGCGCTTCACCGTGAAGGAGAGATCCTTCAAAATCCACTCTTCGCGGTAGCGGAAGTAGACATGGCGAAAGGAGATTTCGTTTCTAAACTCTTTAAAATCAACCGCTTCTGTCGAGTCCACAATCGTAGGTCTCTGCTGTAGCACCTCGTCCATCCGCTCAGCTGCTGCCACTCCGCGGAAGATCGTGTTATTCTCTTCGGCAAACTTTTTAATCGGCTCGTAGAAGATGTAGAGAAGACCGCAGAAGACCAGTAGATCGGAGGGCTGCATGTGGAAGAAGTAGAGCCCCGACAGGATTACCGCGGCAAAAAAGAGCGAGGAGACGGTGTGCAAAATGGGCCTTGAGGCCATGCCGTAGCGGGCGCTCTTCTCTTCGAGCTTGGCCATCTCAAAGTTGCGCTCGCGATATTTGCGCAAGGAGAACTCCTCCATCGCAAAGACCTTCACCGTCAAAATGCCGGCGAGAAAATCGATGAGAACCGAGGCAAAGCTCTCCTGATTTCTCTGCATCTCTTTGGCGATGATCTTGATCTTTTTGGCCAAGATGATGATAGGCATCAAAACGAGAGGGAATCCCACGAAGATGATCAGCGACAGCTTCCAGGAGATGAAAAAGCAGCCGATAAGGGTCGCAGCAGCTGCGATCGGAGTCTGGATATAGTTGATGAGAAGCGAATTCATCGCAGAGGCGATCATCGACGCATCGCCGAACACCTTGGAGGAGAGAGCCCCGATGCTCTGATCCTGGTAAAAGCTCATCGGTAGCGACTGGATATGCTCGAAGTAGCGCTGTCTGAGGTCGCGGCTCACGCGGATCGAGACGAGCTGCGTGAAGTAGCGCATGCCGAAGAGCGCTGCCGCTTTGAAAAGAGCGACGATGACCAGAAAGAGCGCAAGCTTTTTCAAATCCTCGGAGAGGTTGAAGTGGGACTCCAGGAAGTGGGAGAGGTGGGAGACAAGGCTGACCTGGCCCTTAGAGGCGAGGTAGCGACTTGCCATCTCCTGTGAAATGGCGCTCTCTTCAGCTGCGATCTCGGGCCAGCGATCTTGCACCTCAGAGAGGGTCACAGGCTTCTGTGAAATGGCGCTCTCTTGAGCTGCGATCTCGGGCCAACGCTTTTGCACCTCAGAGAGGGTCACAGGCTCTTTGCCGTGGCCAAAAAGCGCAAAGAAGTCGGAGCCGGTCCGCGTAATAACGCCGAGGGAGAAAATCTCCAGGTTGGAGGCAATGGTCAAGAAGAACATCGACCCAAGGGTCAAAAAGAGCAGAAGGAGATGGCGCCGACTGGCAAGCGCTGCTTTGAGAAGGAGCTTCATGGTGCCGACGCGACTTTTGGCTCGGAAGATATGTGAGAGCCTATTTTTCGATATTTACGGTAGCGCAGCTCGAGAAGATTCGCGATCGGCACTTTTCTTAAGTCGTTGAGCCTCTTAGAGATAAAGCTCAAGCAATTGGCGTAGGTCAGCTCGGGATCCAGATGGGCTCCCCTCCCCTCTTGAATGATCTCTTCGACCACTTCAAAGGCGAGCATATCCTCAGCATGCAGCTTCAAAGCGGCAGCCGCTTCAGGCGAGCGCTTAGCATCGCGCCAGAGAATGGAGGCGCATCCTTCGGGAGAGATGACGGAAAAGTAGGCGTTCTCGAGCATCCCGACCGCGTCGCCGATGCCCATGCCGAGAGCCCCTCCTGAGGAGGCTTCGCCCAAGATGAGGACCAGGATGGGAGTCTTGATGCGAAATAGCTCTTTGAGATTCTCTGCAATGGCCCAGCCCTGACCTCGCTCTTCCGCAGCGATGCCAGGAAAGGCTCCTGGGGTATCTACCAGCAGGATCAGAGGCAGGTTGAACTTCTCGGCGAGAAGGGCGAGCCTCAAGGTCTTTCTAAAACCTTCGGGATGGACCATGCCGAAGTTGCGCTTCAGCCTGCTTTCAGTGTCGTTCCCCTTTTCCTGAGCCACCAGCACCACGCGCTTGCCTGCGATGGTGGCAAAGCCGCCGATGACAGCTGGATCATCGCGAATGAGCCTGTCGCCTGCAAGCTCGACAAAGTGGGTTGCAAGATTCTTGATAAAGTCGACCGCCTTCGGCCGTGCACTATGGCGAGCAAGCGCCACTCTTTCAGCGCTCGAAAGTTTTGCTGAAAAGCCTGCGCTGATCCCGGCAAGCTTCTCTTCGATCTGGCCCCGCTTTTTTACAAGAGAGGGAGAATCTTTCTTCTTAGTCATAGAGCAGCTACTATAATTGAAAAGGAGAATAGTAAATCATTAATATATAATTTTCAAAAGAAAAAACCCTTACGCCTTTCGGCATAAGGGTTATAAGAAATCCTCGAGAGAGAGGGTTTCTACTTATGTTTTACATGGGTTTCGATGAGCCTTCTCATCTTTTTGCCTGGAGTGAACTTAACCGCCTTACGTGCAGGGATATAGATAGGTACCGCTGCATTTTTTGGGTTTCTTCCGATCTTGGGCTTGCGCTCCACGACCTGCAGCACTCCAAAGTCGCGAAACTCAAGACGATCGCCATGGGCGAGCGCTTCGGTCATCGCGTCTAGGAATTTTTGAATCACATTGCGCACGTGGTTAGGGTGTATCCCCTGACCTTGTGAAATCGTGCTAATGAGCTTCTTCTTTGTCATCGTTGCCATATAAATTAGCCTCCGCGTTATACCTCATTGATTTATAGCCGAATAATAGCAATGGCAAAATTCGGTTCAAGAGAATTTTTACTGGATAGTCGATTCTCTCCTCTCGGAGGCTCCGAGTGAGCTAAAAATTTTTTTCCGGGCATTAAAAAATGGCCCAAAAGGGCTCAAACTGATCGCTTTGAGAGCGCAAGATTTCTCTAACAAATTTCGATTACCCGTTTCTTTTTCTTGCCGACTGCAAGAAGAAGGAACCGTTTTTCGACAAGATCATGGCTCTGGACCCGCTTGTGAGGGTCTTCTAGGCGCAAATTGTTGAGGTAGGCCCCTTGGCCGACGATGAGTCTTTTGGCCTCGCTCTTGCTATCGCAGAGACCTGCTGTGACAAAGAGCTCCGCATATTCTTTGTTCAGCACATCTTTGTGGTCGAGCTTCTGGCTTGGAATCTCCTTAGCCATCACCTCGAGCATGGCCAGAGTGAGCTCCCCCTTCTCTCCTGGGCGAGCGGCCAGGGTCACCTGCTCAGCGAGGGCGAGTCCCTTTTCGCCGTGCACGATGCGCGTCACTTCGCTTGCCAGCCGCTTCTGGGCGCTATTGGCCTGGTAGGCGGAGCTCTTCATCTCGCGCTCGATCGTCTCGATCTCTTCGAGCTCCATGAAGGTGAGCATCTTCATCAACTTGATCACATCGCTATCGGGCATGCGGAAGAGATATTGATAGAAGTCGTATTCGGAGAGCTTATCGGCATTGAGCCAGATGGCGCCCTCCTCCGACTTACCAAATTTCTTTCCATCGCTTCTCGTGATGAGAGGGAAGGTGAGGCCGTAGACAGAGCCTGATCGCATCTTTCGCACAAGCTCGGTACCGGCGGTGATATTGCCCCACTGATCGCTACCACCTATCTGGAGGGTGACTTTGTGGTGGTCGAAGAGGTGGAGGAAGTCGTAGGCCTGAAAGAGCTGGTAGCTAAACTCGGTGAAGCTCATCCCCTCCTCAGAGCTCACCCTCGACTGAACCGAATCCTTGGCGAGCATGGTCGAGAGCCTGAAATGCTTGCCGATATCGCGTAAAAAATCGATGAGGGTCACACCACCAAACCAGTCGAGGTTGTTCAAAAGGAGAGCGGGCGCTTTATCATTCTCAAAATCAATAATTTGCTTGAGCGATTTTGCGATTCCCTGTACATTGGTTGCAATAGCTTCGGCTTTTAGAAGCTGCCGCTCGGTGCTTTTGCCCGAGGGGTCGCCGATCATCCCCGTAGCGCCTCCGAGAAGGGCAATGGGCTTGTGGCCATAACGTTGGAACCAGGCAAGAGCGATGATGCCGACGAGGTTGCCGAGGTGGAGGCTATCTGAGGTAGGATCGAAGCCTGCGTAGACGGTGAGCGGCTTTTCAGCGAGCTCGTAGAGCTCATGGGAGGTCATATCGGCGATGAAGCCCCGTTTTTCGAGCTGGTGGATGAGGTTTTTCATGTTTGCCTTTCGCTGTTTCGCTAGGTTATAATTTTTTTTATCGGCCTCTTGCCCATGGCTATACCGCGGGCCGCCGACCCCTAAAATGCATCTTTTTACTCAAGGCGAGTAAAAAAGCATTACAAAAAAAAGGGATTGGTATAATAAGGGGATCAATCATCTGATGTAAAGGAGCTTGTGGTTATGGCTGATTCCCAGAAAGAAGATATCCTGGAGTTTCCAGAAAACTGGGATGACATTGTTAAGAAGTACCAGGAGCGCGAAGACGAGCAGCTCAAGCGAGCGCTTGAGAAGCGCAACGTGGCCAACGTGGAAGAGCTCAAAGAGGTTTCCAAGCGGGCTATTGCTTCTCGAGCGATGCGGGTGGGCCGCGAGCATGAAGCTCTGAAGAGCCACAAGATCTTGGTGGAGCCCAAGTCACCTGAAATTCAGAGCTTGCGCCAGAAGCTGAACGAAGAGATCATCATGATTGCGAGCGAGATCTTCAAGCAGGCGCGCAAACTGGATATTCCCAAAGAGGCGCTCAAGGGACGCATCCGCATCGGAGCCCCCTCTGCCCTCGAAGAGGTCGAGGCAGGAGAGCCCTAAATATTGAATTTGCCAAGTTACTGTTCAGGGCGCTGATAACTATTTCTGCTAACACCTTCTGAAAATAAGATCGGGCGCGAGCTCGCAAGCGTTCACGTTCACGAAAGAGCTCCCAGGGCCATTTTTCGCAAGATGAACAAGTGTGTCAGCACTCTATTTTCGTGAACGTTCCCTAATTGCGCCGATTAAGTCAACATTTTCTCTTTTCCTCATTCTCAAGAGCTTCTTGGGAGTAGACCAACACAAGACTTCATCCACGGTTCCCTACGGGATCTATTTAAGAGGACTTTTTTCTTGCCCTCGTCCCATTATGCTGTGCGAATGGCTCAAGCCTGACAATGTGAACGACGGCTCTCTAGATAAACTAGGGCCAACGGTTATGACGTCTATGGCTTGGACATTCGGTCTGTCTTGTGAGGTTGACTCTTTCGCTCCTATTGTTTTTTTGCAAAAAAATGGAATCAAAGTTTTAGGGGGCGCCCCGCAGAATGGCCTTTAGGCCATTCCAAGAGCCTGTTCAGGCTCTCGCCGGCGAAGCCGGCGGCGGGGCGCCAGGGCAGGCCCTTTAGCCTTTGACACCACAGCTTCTTTGGAAGCGCCCTCTGGCGTACCCTCAGAAGGCCTTTCTTCTCCTGTCATAAAAGGCGTTTCCGTCACAAGCATCCTATGTAGAATCACTGCAAGCTTGCGGGCAACTGCAACCGCTGCTTTCTTATGACCCTTCTTCTTGGCCAGCTTTAGACCCCAGCTTTTTAATTTGCTAGAGCCCTTTGTACGCGTTAGATGGACCACGGCTGCTTCTACAAGAAGAGACCTCGTGTTCGTATCCCCACACTTTGAAATCTTGCCTGTTCTCGAAGTCTCGCCAGATTCATATAGCCGGGGGGTGAGACCAAGGTAGGCGGCAACGCTTTTAGAATTTTTGAATCTAGATGGATCTCCAATGGCTGTTTTGAAGCTGAGGGCTGTCTGCACACCTACTCCAGGTACTGTCATCAGTACTTTGACCACCTCATCCTCTTTAGCTAGCCCTTTAAGATAGCACTCTAGTTCCTCTACCTTTGCATTAACTGACTTGATGCTGCTCAAAAGCGCCTCCACAGATATGCTAAGGGCAATATCGTTCTTATCTATCGAGCTCATCACCTTGGCCTCAAACTCTTTCCTAGAGGCCTTGATGCGTATGCCGTAGGACTTGAGAAGTCCACGTAGGGTATTTTTGAGCTTTACCGCTCCTCTTATTAGGGCCTTTCTGGCTGTCACCGCCGTGCGTATGGCTACATCCGCCTCGCTTTTGATGGTGACCTCCTTACAGTAGCTGCCCCTGAGGGCTTGGGCTATCCCTCTGGCATCATTCTTATCATTTTTGTTGATCTGAGTGGAAAGTAAAGCGGCCATTTGCCGTGCATCGATGCAGACAGCCGGTAGGGCAAGCTTTTGAAGCTCTCGAGTAAGCCAATTGCTCAGAGAGCCGCTTTCAAGGCCTACCTTTTCAATAAGCAGCCCCTTACTTTGGAGATAAGCGGCTATCTGCTCAGGACCAGAATAAACCACAGTCTCGTGGATAACCTTGCCTCTCTCATCGATTACACAGATAGATGTTTCTTCCATAGAAACGTCGAGTCCAACATAATGTCTCACGGGTTGCTTCTCCTTTTGTAATAGTTAACGATTGTTAACTTAATTCATGGAGAGCCTAGGCTACTCCGAGGCTTTTTAGCCAGAGAGCAACCCGCCTTTCCATTCCAACGCGCAATTACAGCATGTGAACGTTTGCGAGCCCGCGCCCGATTTATTAGAGCCCCTAGAACGGGTTCTCTTCATCGATAAAGAGGCAGTCGATCTTCAAATCACGAACAAGCTTTTCTTGCAGGGCGCGCGGACCGGTGCGCTCGGTGGCAAAGTGGCCCGCAGCTGCAAAATGGATCGATCCCTCTTTCGCAAGCGAGTAAGCCGGCTCATCAAAGCTGCCTGTTAGAAAAAGATCGAGCCCCCGCTCTACCGCCTCCTCGACCCATTTGTAGGCGCCACCAGAAACAAAGCCGATGGTGCGGATCTCCCTCTTTCCAAATGGTGCAAGCGTCAAAGGATGGCGAAAATAGCCCTCAAGCACTTTGCAGAGCGGCTCGAGCGCTATCGGCTCGATCGTCCCTGTCACGCCTATTTCCGATCTATTGTATCTGCCAAATGGGGAGAGCTCCCTCCAGCCAAGATCGTAGGCCGCTTTCCAGTTATTGCCAATCTCAGGATGGGCATCCATTGGAAGATGGTAGGCGATCAGAGAGATATTATTTCGCAAAAGCGGCGCAATCCGATTTCTCATCGCTCCCTTGATTGCAACCGGATCTCTCTTCCAAAAAAGCCCATGGTGGACGATGAGCGCACCCGCGCCCTGCCTCGCCGCACTCTCGATCGCATATTCAGAGGCGCTCACCGCCACCGCGATGCGCTCTATCTCCTCTCCACCCTCCACCTGCAGGCCATTGAGGCCATTGTCGTCGAAGAGCTGAGGCTTGTAGAGGTCGTCTAGGTAGGATAAAAGCTCTCTTCTTTTCACTTTTCTTTTTGTCACTTTTCTTTTTGCTATGTGGGTTCAAATGGGGTTATAGTACGGCTTATGGGAATCGATGTAAAGAAACAAGACGAGATCAAAGCAGCCCTCGGCGAATATGCTGCCCAATTGGTTGAAGAGGGCATGACGATAGGCCTTGGCACAGGCACCACAGCCACTTTTTTCATCAAAAGCCTCATCGCAAGATGCAAGAAGGGGCTCTTCATCCGCGCCGTCTCCTCCTCAGAGGCCTCCCTCAAGCTAGCACTTGGTGGCGGAATCGAGGTTCTGGATATGGATCAGGTCGAAACCATCGACCTAACGATCGACGGAGCCGATGAGGTCGACCCCGAGTGGCGTTTGATCAAGGGCAAAGGGGGCGCTCTTTTGCGAGAAAAGATCGTCGCAAGCGCAAGCAAAAAGATGATCGTCGCTATCGACGAATCGAAGATCGTGGAGAAGCTAGGGGCCCAAGGACTCCCTGTGGAGGTGCTCCCATTCGGAGCCAGAGCGACGCTTCACCACATCGAATCCCTCGGCTACAAGGGCACCTTTCGCAAGACAAAAGAGGGAGCCCTTTATCGAACCGACAGCGGCAACTACATCTTCGATATCCACTCCCCTCTTTACTTCGATGAACCGGAGAAAAGCGAGCTTGAAATCCTCAAAATTCCGGGCGTGATCGAGACAGGCTTCTTTTTCGACTTGGCAACTGCCCTACTGATCGGGTATGGCAATGGGAAAGTAGAGCTTCAGGAATAACATGTCAGAGCTAGTTCAGCTAAAGTTTGACAAGATCATGCGTTCAAAGACCTATTCCTGCATCGTCTTGGATGCCGACTCAAAGAAATTCGCCATCTACACCGATCTTCCAAGCGGCAAATCGATGCAGATGTATCTGACCGAAACCGCGAGAGCGCGACCCTCAACCCACGACCTCATGTCGATGGTCTACAGAGGTCTTGACATTCGCATCAAGCAGGTGGTGATCTCCGATCTTCAAGACACCACCTACTATGCGCGCCTCTTTCTCGAGCAAAAATGTGCCGACATCACCCAGATCGTCGAGATCGATGCAAGACCAAGCGACTGTATCACCCTCGCCCTGATCCAAAGAGCCCCCATCTACTGCACCCGCGATGTGCTGGAAAAAGTGATCGCAATGGTCGAAGAGTGAGGGTCTCTCTTAATGAGAGATGAAAAAAAGTCTTGTAGCAAGAAGAGCTCTTCGCTATGGTGGGTCAAAATATAAAATGTAAGGTAAAAATTTTAGATGTATTCAAGAAATCACAGATCAAAGAAAGAGCAGGAGGTAGCCATGCCAAGTGCAAAAAAATCGACGAAGAGAGGCGTGCTCAGAGGAGAGCTCTTGCAGACCATCCCTGCCAAGAAGATCGCCAAAGGCTTTTTCATCGTGGCAAATGACAAGGGCCTCCATACACGCCCTTCGACCGAGCTTGTCAAGTGTGCAACCCACTTCAAGGCTGAGGTGAACCTCTGTTACCAGAACACCGTCGTGAATGCCAAGTCGCTGCTCGGCATCTTGACTTTAGCTGCTGCCCGCGGGGCGCGCATCCATGTCGAGGCGTGCGGAGATGATGCCGAAGAGGCGGTGACCACGATCATCGATCTCGCTCAGAAAAAATTCTACATCCACTACTAGAAAATATGACCTTTACCCAAGAAAAAGTAGCCGCACCTAAAACGCGCGATCAGATCCCTGAGGAGTCCAAATGGCAGGTCGACATCCTCTACCCCTCCTTCGAAGCTTGGGAAAGAGATTTCAACTCTCTGAGAAAAGAGAGCCCCCCACACTTCCCCGAGCTTGTGCGCTTCTCAGGCCGTCTCGGAGAGGGTGTCCAGACGGTGAAAGAGGCGATCGAGACGCTTCTTAGCCTTTCGCGCAAGATGGAAAAGCTCTACATGTACGCCCATCTCAAGCACGATGAGGCCGTAGGGAAACCCGAGACAAAGGCGCTCTTTGAAAAATTCCTCTGGCTCTCCTCGGAGTTCGACAAGGAGAAGGCCTTTTTCGAGCCGGAGCTCCTCGCCTTAAGCGAAGAAAAGCTCCAAGCGCTCTTGAGCGCAACTGAGCTCGCCCCCTACCGCTTCTTTCTCGAAAAGATCATCCGCCTGCGCCCCCACACGCTATCTGCCGATAAAGAGCTGCTTCTAGCCATGGCAAGAAAACCCCTCACAGCATCTTCAAAGGCCTTTTCTGCTTTCAACAATGCCGACATGAAATTTCCCGAGGTCAAAGATAGCAAGGGCAAGAGCTACCCGCTTTCGCACGGTCTTTACTCTCTCTATCTTCGCTCTCCCGACCGGAGCTTGCGCAAAAACAGCTTTGAGACGATGCAGGGGCGCTACGGCGAATTTGAAAATACCTTCGCAGAGCTCCTCTCAGGCGAGGTTGAGAGCGGGATTTTTATGAGCCGCGCCCGCGGTTTTAAATCCTCCCTTGCCTCTGCGCTCTACCCATGGGCCATTCCTGAAAAGGTCTACACCACACTCATCGAGACGGTGAGGGCCAATCGAGCCGCACTCGATCGCTATATCGCCCTTAAGAAGCGGCTGCTCAAACTCGATGAGCTGCACTTTTACGACCTCTATGCACTACCTGAAAATGTGAAGGATCCGGTTTTTACGAAGGAGGAATCGGTCTCTTTGGTCATCGAGGCGGTGAAGCCCCTTGGAAAAGAGTACCAAGAGAAACTCGAGAGGGGTTTTCGCTCCGAGCGCTGGGTCGACTGGGAAGAGAGCGCACAGAAGCGCTCTGGAGCCTATTCTAGCGGCGGCTACGACAGCCATCCCTACATCTTGATGAACTTCAGAGGCAGCCTGCGCGACCTGTTCACCCTTGCCCACGAGGCGGGCCACAGCATGCACACCCTCCTCAGCAAAGAGAAGCAGTCCTTCCAGGACTATCGCTATCCGATCTTTGTAGCCGAGATCGCCTCGACTCTGAACGAAGAGCTGCTCATGCATTCGCTTTTGACGAAGATCAAAAAGCCGGAGGAGAGGCTGCTGTTGATCCACGAGCGCATCGAAGATATTCGAGCCACCTTCTTTAGACAGACGCTCTTTGCCGAATTTGAACTTGCCCTCTCAAGTCTTGCAGAAAGGGGCGAGCCTCTGATGGCCGAGTCCATCAAGCAGCTCTACATCCAAATTTACAGAGATTACTACGGCCCCTCACTCGTGCTCGATCCCCTCCTCAATATGGAGTGGGCGCGCATCCCCCATTTCTACTACCACTTCTACGTCTACCAATATGCCACAGGGATTGCCTCTGCCATCGCGCTCGCTGGCAACGTTCTCAAGGGAGATAGCAAGAGCTACCTCGATTTTCTCGCCGCGGGCGGCAGCCGCTACCCGCTCGATCTCTTGAAGGTCGCAGGCCTCGATCTCACCACACCTGCCCCCATTACAAGCGCCATTCAAAGATTTCATTACTGGATGGATGAGCTCGAAAAGGCAATGCAGGCTTAAGAATGCAGCGCTGCATAAATCGGAAATTTAACCACCGAGCACACCGAGAGCACCGAGAGAGGGCATGTCACCTCGGTGCTCTCGGTGTGCTCGGTGGTTGAAAATTGGATCTACAGCCTCACCCACACATGCTTAGGGCCCACAGAGAGATAACATCTCTGGATTTAGCACTCAAATTTTGCAAGTGCTAAATTCCTTGATCAAAATATCACATATTTGCTATTTTTACCTCTTCCCACCAAAGTGTGTGGGGTTCCTATTGATGAAGCATATTTAATCGAAAGAGGTGTGATTATGACACGACAAGCAGTTGAAACCAAGATTCGGCCCGTTGGCAACCGCGTTCTTGCCAAGTGTCTCGAAGCTGAGGAGAAGAAAGGGGGCATCATCTTGCCCGACACAGCCAAGAAGAAACAGGAGAAAGCTGTGATTCTCGCTGTCGGCGCAGGCAAGAGAGATAAAAGCGGCAACCTCATCCCCATGCCAGTCAAAGTGGGCGACAAGGTCCTGATGGACAAATATGCAGGCACAGAGGTGACTCTGGAAGGCGAAGAGTATGTCATTCTCAATGCAGATGATATTATTGCAATTGTAGAAGAATAAGATTAACTCATTGAAAATTAAGGAGAAACGCTAACTATGGCTGCAAAAGATATCAAATATCAAGAAGAGGCGCGCAGCAAGATCCTCAAGGGGGTAAAGACCCTCTCAGATGCTGTGAAGGTGACACTCGGTCCTAAAGGGCGCAACGTCGTCATCGAAAAATCGTACGGCACACCGATTATCACCAAAGATGGCGTCACCGTAGCCAAGGAGATCGAGCTCGAAGACAAGCACGAGAACATGGGCGCGCAGATGGTGAAAGAGGTGGCGAGCAAGACCGCCGACCGCGCAGGCGACGGCACCACCACAGCGACGGTACTCGCTGAAGCTATCTACAGCGAGGGTCTGCGCAACGTCACTGCTGGGGCCAACCCGATGGACCTCAAACGGGGCATCGAGAAGGGCGTCAAGTGCGTCATTGCCGAGCTCAAGAAGATTGCCAAGCCGATCAAAGGGACCAAAGAGATTGCCCAGGTCGCGACCATCTCGGCCAACAACGACGAAGAGATCGGCCAGATGATTGCCGAGGCGATGAAGAAGGTGGGCAAGAATGGCACCATCACCGTCGAAGAGGCCAAAGGCTTTGAGACCACTCTCGAGGTGGTTGAAGGGATGAACTTCGATCGAGGCTACCTCTCCGCCTACTTCATGACCAATCCAGAGACCCAAGAGGCGATTCTAGAGGATGCCTACGTCCTAATCTACGAGAAGAAGATCAGCGCGATCAAAGAATTTTTGCCCGTTCTCCAAGCGGTAGCCGAAAGCGGGAAACCTCTTCTGATCATCTCAGAAGATGTTGAAGGTGAGGCACTTGCAACGCTCGTTGTCAATAAGATCCGAGCAGGGCTGAAGGTATGCGCTGTGAAGGCTCCTGGCTTTGGCGACCGTCGCAAGGCGATGCTGGAGGATCTTGCGATCTTGACTGGGGGCGAGCTGATCAGCGAGGAGCTCGGCATGAAGCTCGAGAGCACCACGCTCAAGCAGCTCGGCCGCGTCAAGAAGGCGATCGTGAAAAAAGAGGAGACGACGCTTGTCGAGGGAGCCGGTTCGAAAAAGGCGATCGAGGGGCGCTGTGAGCAGATCAAGCGTCAGATCGAAGAGAGCACCTCTGATTACGACCGCGAGAAGCTGCAGGAGCGGCTTGCTAAGCTGAGCGGCGGCGTTGCGGTCATCCGCGTGGGAGCTGCAACCGAGATCGAGATGAAAGAGAAGAAGGATCGCGTGGACGATGCTCAGCATGCAACTGCTGCGGCTGTTGAAGAGGGCGTGCTACCTGGTGGTGGAACAGCTCTCATCCGCTGCATCCCTGCTTTGGAGGAGCTCGCCAAGACGGTCGAGGGTGACGAGAAGATCGGAATGATGATCGTCATCAAGGCGCTCGCCTCTCCGCTGCGTCAGATCTCCGAGAATGCAGGTAGAGAAGGAGCGATCATCTTCCAGAAGGTGAGAGGCCTTGCTCTCAACATGGGCTACAACGCGCTCACCGATGAGTTTGTCGACATGATGGAGCTCGGCATCCTCGATCCGATGAAGGTGACGAGGCTTGCTCTTGAAAATGCTGCCTCGATCGCAGCGATCCTTCTGACGACAGAGGCGATTGTTGCTGAGATCGCTGAGGAGAAACCGGCGGCGCAGATGCCATCGAACATGGATTATTAATCCCAATCTTTCGGCCCCTTTTGCACCCTTCCCGCAAAAGGGGCTTTTCTTTTATGCTTGCCTGCAAATGGTTCGCATCGCACTCACCCTCCCGCTACTCCTCCTCCTCACCGCCTGTGCTCTTTTCTGGCTCTTTAGAGTGCCTCTCGTCGAAAAATCATTCTCAAAAGCGACCCAGACCACTGTCCATGTGAAAAACGTAGAAGTGGGTCTCTGCACATTAACGCTCATCGACCTCAAGATGGAAAGAGAGGGAGTGGAGCTGCTCTCATCGGGGAGGACCCGCCTGACCTTCAATCCGCTATCGCTCTTCCAGAAGACGATTAAAATCGATGAACTACGCCTAGAAAATCCGATCATCTCAAAACCTCAGATAGCTCCGACCCAAAATCCAGATTTGCATAGCAAGAGGCGATTTGTGGTCCACCACTTTCAGGTGATCAACTTGCAGGATAGCGCCGGGAAAGAGCGGCTGCCCCTCTTCGAAGTCTACGGCATTGGGCTACGAGCTCCCCTGACCCCTGCCGCCCTGACCTCTGACCTGCTGAAACGGCTCTCGAAGGCATCGACCAGCAATCGGCTCAACCTCAAAAGGGTCAGCCAAAAAGGCACCAGCCTGTTGGACGATCTGCGAGCGAAAGCATTTGAGGGCTATCGCTGGAGCACGGATAAATTGAAGGAGGCGGCTGGCCTTCTCAAAGGCTTTTGCAAAAATTGACCGCTCGCATAAGATAGCAGGCTCTATTCCGGGTTAGCTCAGTGGTAGAGCAGTGGACTGTTAATCCATTGGTCGTAGGTTCGAATCCTACACCCGGAGTTTCAGATTAACAGGCACTTAGGCCAAAAACCTAGGTGCCTTTTTCATTTCCGGGGATACGTTATTCCCCACTTTTACCCCACATCATCACAACACAGAGCGAATGCATGGATGTTTTAATAGTGTTAAGTTTGTGTTTCAGTGGGGCAAAAATGGGGAAATCGCCTATCTTGCAAGCCATAAATTCACTTTCTTACGAGACATCCATGCAATCCAACCCAGGAGAATAAGAATCCCCTGGGTGCATTTTGAACCGATAAAAGAAGGAAAAAAATATGGCTTCAATCAAAGAACTCAAAGACAAAGACGGCAAAACCCGCTTCCATGTCCAGGTCAGGATTAAGGGAAGCCCTCCGCAATATGCTTCATTCAAAAGGAAGACCGATGCCGAACGTTGGATCCAGCAAACCGAATCTGCGATCCGCGAAGGACGGCATTTCAAAACGACCGAGGCCAAAAAGCACACTCTTGGCGCACTCATCGACCGCTACATTAGGGATGTGCTTCCTACCAAACACAAATGTAAGCAGCGCCAGGGCTCTCAATTGATCTGGTGGAAGCAGCAACTCGGCGGTTACCTCCTCTCCGATGTCTCCCCTGCTATGATTGCAGAACAAAGAGATGTTCTCCTCAGAGGTATCACAAAACAAGGGAAGATCCGAAGCCCTGCGACCGTTGTCAGGTATCTGGCGGCCCTATCGCATGCTTTCACAATCGCCATCAAGGAATGGGGGTGGATCGAAGACTCTCCTATTCGAAAGGTCACGAAACCTCGCGAGCCTCGCGGACGAGTCCGATTTTTAGACGACGATGAAAGAGCAAAACTACTGGAGGCATGCCAACAGAGCACAAACCCCTACTTGTACACGATAGTCGTGCTGGCCCTATCTACAGGTATGCGTCAAGCCGAAATCCTGCACCTCAAATGGGCCGATGTCGATCTCGATAAGGGCCGAGTCATCCTACATGAAACCAAAAACGGAGAAATCCGCCAGGTGGCGATTACTGGCCATGCTCTCGAACTTCTTCACCAACTCAACCAGTGTAGACGCCTAGATACCCACTACCTCTTTCCTGGCAAATTCCCCAAAAAACCCATCGATATTCGTTCTGCATGGGAATTTGCGGTGAAGAAGAGTGGCGTTATCAATTTAAAATTTCATGATACGAGACACTCGTGCGCTTCTTATTTGGCAATGAACGGAGCCAGCCTTGCTGAAATAGCTGAAGTTCTAGGGCATAGGACACTCAGTATGGTGAAACGGTACTCACACCTCTCTGAAAACCATACAGCCAAGGTGATTTCCAATATGAACGAGAAAATCTTTGGGTAATAATATGAACAGAGAACCGTTTTGCCCTCCTTCCATGGACGCTTTCATCAACTTTAGATGGTGGGCAATCCATGAAGCAGCCTTTGTGCTGACCAAGTGGCCCAAAGAAGGCTTATATTATACTCATGTCTCCCCATTACCAGCAGAGATTAAGGAAGACCGTCCTTCATTTTTTCTGCCAGGCCCCGAAGCAAACTTCGACCTCAAATCCACTGGAGCAGCGTTTCGGGAGATCTTCTTGGCAATGAAAGACTCGATCGAAAAAGGTGAACTAGCAGCGAGGTTTGAGTATTTATCTGATGGTATCACCTATCTTGTACCCTCTGAAGCAGTAATCGTGTGGGCTCTCCGCAGAGAATTAACCCTTCCAAAAGACCTCCTGGAGGTCTTAGGGTTTAAGCAAATAGCGGATTGCAAGCTTACTGTTCCGCTTCAGAACAAGGTAAAAAACAAGATCATTGGCCAATTCGTCCTAACATTGAACCCAAATTTGCACCGGGCTGCGGACATATACAAGCATCCTTTAATGCAGTGCTACAAACAAGAAAAGGCGTTCGACACTGGCTACCCAACAGATAAAGAGCATAAATCTGTGCTCAGGGCAATAAATACACTATTTGGTGAGCCAGGACAACGCGGTCGGCCGCCCTCTGCGCCCAAAGAAACCAAACCTCGTCAGTACATTCCCCATCCCATTCCTGAAGTCTTGAGAAAAGGAAATGGCAAACTGCCTCACTATCATTTCTCTCTACTGTGTACAGCCATATCAACTGCTGTATGGGTCCTAATGGCGCTGAAGAAGGAAAAGTTTGATAAAATGACCGTGGATGAGTTTGTCGAGGAGTTTTTACAAAATCAGGTAGTCGCTTTATACCTCGATGGCGCACCCCAAATAATAGCAAGCACTGCGCGCAACATCTGCGTAAATAGCATCGCAGAGTATAGCAAATACCAAATGATCAATCACATAAGAATTCACGGAAAATTGCCGCCGACCACATGATGTCTATTTGAAAATGGCAAATTTCATACCACTCCCCTTTTGGTACAATGATGAGCAATCCTAAGCATGCCTGTAATGGCCTCTGGGGAATGGCAAAAAAATAAGGAGGCAATGTGTCATCAGAAATACGTAACTGCAACCAACCTAGCTACCTCACCGTGAGCGAGTGGTGTAAGAAACATGCATGGCCGCCAGCAGGTGGACTACGCCATTTGATATTTCATGCGGAAAGGAATGGGTTCAATAAAGTGCTGCGCCGCTGTGGAAGGAGAGTGCTGATCAACGAACAGGAGTTTTTTCGCTGGATTGAAGAGAAGAATGGCAACATTGAGCAAATCATCACAAACCATGACAATAAGTAAACTGCTTAAATTAGTGAGCCACTTACATTACATAGCAACAAATACTTGAAAATAAAATAGATCAAGAGCTATTAGAAGCATTAAAAGTCAAAGATAGACTTTGGATCATTTAAATTAACTAGAAACTAGAGGAAGCCATGCAGAGATGGTGAAATTATGATAAAGGTCACAAAAAAACCGTGAAAAAGTTCGCACCTTTCTCACGGCTAAATAGCAAGGTTGATACCACTGCTCTTTGTGATCCTAATTTATCAAACGCTTTCTTGGGATTCAATAGATATATTCATTGGATCTCATAAAGACGTACCCCATCAATCTCTGCATGGCTTTCTTTATACAGAGAAGACTATGCCCACATTACCTTTAGATGCATTAATTGCTGAACTGCATAAAGCGATAGGTGACAAACCCTTTTATTCGCTTCGAGAATTGACCTCTGTCGGCTTTTTTGGTTCCTTGGCAGCAGCTCGCATGGCTTTATTAAAAGGTCTCTTGCCCTATGTCAAGATCTCACCACGCCGCCGCGTGATTCCCCAAGCAAGTGTGATTGAATTCATTCGCAATAGCTCAACCAACTTAAAAACCTATGGGATTGATTCGTGATGTCTGATTTAAAATCGAACATCAAAAGTGAACTTGCAGCACTCGGACTGGCCTTCTCCGTTGAAGATCTGTTGAGAGTTGAACTGAAGGATATCCCAGGGAGCGACACCTGGGACTCTGACAAAATAAGCAAGCTCATAGAACTGCAAGAAAAAGCTCACAATCTGCTCCCTCCCGAAGAGAAAACAGTTGAGGAATTAAATAAAAAACATGCTGTGATACACACAGACCAGTTCTATATCCTCACTGAAAAACCTCATCCATTTTCCAAAGGGGTTGATTTCACCCTAGAGAGCAGACAATCTTTCCTAAACACATATGAGAATAGAGTCATCGCAGGGCAAGATGGCAAGCCAAAAAACGTAGCTAGATTGTGGCTAGCGCACCCTAAACGACGCCAGTATCAAGGGATCACATTTGATCCGACGACCACAGGGCACAAAAATGGCCTCTATAACATGTGGAAGGGCTTTGCTATTGAGCAGAAAAAAGGAAGCTGCGATCTCTATCAGAAACACATCTTAGAAGTGATTTGCGCAGGCAAACCAGAACACTTCACCTATGTTTGGAAATGGCTTGCCCATCTAGTTCAACATCCCAATTTGCTAGCAACTGGCCTTGTCTTAATGGGCCAGCAAGGAGTGGGGAAAAACACTTTTGTGAACCCCATAGGAGAGGTATTTGGCGCTCACTACCTTCCGTTAGATAACATTCAGCAGCTCCTTGGTCAATTCAACTTTCATCTCAAGAACGCAGTCCTAATCCACGCCAACGAGGCCATATGGGGCGGACATAAGAAGGATATTGGCGTCCTGAAGTCTATGGTCACCGACGAATTCTCACTAATCGAGGGCAAAGGTAAAGATAGAATCATGGTGCGCAATTTCAAGCACGTGATCATCTCGAGTAATGAAGAGTGGCCAGTTCACATCGATCCAGACGATCGGCGCTTCCTGGTCTTAAAAGTAAGCGATATTCACAAAGAAGACATCCCAGTACTTCAAAGCGATTGCCGATGAGATGAAAAATGGGGGTCTACAAGCGCTTCTCTATGAACTTCTCAATGAAGACATCTCTGCATACGATCTAGAATCCTCCGCACCCGATACAGAAGCGTTTGAAGTAAAATGATGAGCGCTCGAACACCCGAAAAATATATCTACGAGGCCCTATCAACCGGTTGCTTCAACATCGGCAGATTAGATCGAGAGCCGTCTTATGAATGAAAAATGAAATCCCTACCGAGGTCAGTATTTAACTATTATTGCAATTGGTGCAAGAAGCAAGGATTGTTCCATGATTCAAAAGAAAGGCTAAGGCAGAGCCTAGGCAGAGCACATTAGCTCAATTATCAGAAGAGGGCGAGATCAGAATCCTCTAAGCGAGAAAATCTATACGTCGTTCCAGGACTTGGAAGAGCAAGAAAGGATTTCGAAAAAAGTTTTAAGGTCGATCTTCTATATGGAGTTAGCGTGGTCACAGCAGATGCATCCTCGACCAAGGCTCGGTCATAGTAGGCATGACACCATAAGTCTTTCATTTTCAATAGATGGTCATAGTGGTCATAGTGCGGACATAGTACAAATAAGGATCCATAGCGTTAGATATGAGAGTTCAGCACAGCAGCCCAATGATTTTTTTACTTAGCAGTTCCAAAATGCCCCGACCACCATGACATCTGTAGCCAATCGATGAAAATGAGCAAGTTACAGCACATTTCTACGATGACCAGAACTAGGTCCAAAATGATCTACTATGACCTAAAAGGATTTATAGATGGTTTTACTTGAACTGGCAAAGGAGGTAGGGCTGAATCCGAAGCTCGAATCTAGCTCGCCTAAAGGAAGCGAATATTCATCAAGCTGCCCTGCCTGCGGCGGCAGTGACAGATTTCGTATGTGGCCTCGATCGCCTTCAAGGAATTGCATTGGCAATTATTGGTGTAGGAAATGCGAGAAAAGAGGCGACTCGATCCAGTTCTGTCGTGACTTTCTAGGGCTCTCATTTGAAGATGCATGTAAGCGCGTCAACGCAGAGATAACTCTGCGGCCTTCACAAATGTCCCACATTGAGCAGCCGTTCTCTAGGCCGACTCTTATCCCTCCTAATGATAAGTGGTGTGAACGGGCCCTGGAATTCGTTGATTGGGCAAATGGCCAGCTCAGATTGTCCCCTGCTAAGTTCGCAAAATTAAAATCAAGAGGCCTTCCTGAGGATGCAATCGAGCGTTATAAGCTTGGTTATTGTATCAATGACACCTGGGTGTCACCGGAGGAGTTCGGATTAGAAGGCAAAAAAAAGATCTTTTTACCTAGAGGTATAGTGATTCCTTCGCTTGAGCCTTCAGGCAAGGTGACCCGGGTAAAGATACGGCGCACCCAATGGAAAGTTGATGACGATCTTCCTAAATATTGGCAATTGAGGGGGTCTATGAATGGCTTAAATATCGTAGGGTCTTTTCAACGGCTAGTAATGCTTGTAGTGGAATCAGAGCTAGACGCATTGGCAGCACACTATGCGTGTGGTGATATTGCCTTTTGCATCTCGGTTGGAAGCAATACCAAGACTCCCGACAATGTCGCGGATTACTGGGCAAAGCGCAAACCTTACCTTCTTATCTGCCATGATAATGACGAAGGGGGCATGGCGATGCTGGCTAAGTGGCAAAAGCTATACCCACATGCAAGGCCATTGCCAGTGCCCATAGGAAAAGATATCGGAGAGGCGATCGAACAAGGACTCAATTTGAACGAGTGGTTTCTTAGCAATATTGAAAGCTCATAGACTATGCGATTAAAAAAAATTAGAGAGTAAGGTATGCAGGGTGAAGATCTTGGATCGATGACGAATGATGAGCTTAGGAAAGCTGCAGAGGAGGTGCTACATAACAAATGTAAAGACCAGCCTTCAACATCAGCGCAAAAGTGGAGACTCAGAAAGCTTGGGGTTGTATTTGATAAACTTATCAAAATCTAGGGCGTTTTTCACAATTAGGCAAAAAGTGAATGGAATAAGGTTGCCTAATGATTTCGTATAGAATAGCGGTATAGGTGGAATAATGGGGGGGCCAGGCTCAGGGACATGCATACGTTTCAATACGCATAGAACGAAAGGGTTTATTCAGGAGCATAAATCGATCAGCGCAGGCATGTTCCTATTCAAGATTATGCAGAAGCTGCCAGAACAAGGCATAGAAATTCCTATTCATGGATTAAAAGTCTTGGTGTTGCGAAGCCACATGGAAATCCGCTACGTATCAGAAGATAACACAAGGATTTTGCGCATCCAGTTCGTGCAATCTAAGGCCAACTATGGGAACTCTAGATATTGGATGCGATGTCCTAATCCAAAATGCCTAAGACGATGCGGTAAGCTCTATCTCTATCGATTATCAGATGGGATGCCGGTATTTGTGTGCAGAACATGCCTGAATCTCGCCTATCGAAGCCAAAACAAGACCGCATTGGATCGGTTAATTGATAAGAAATGGGCCATTATTCGCAAGCTTGGAGCTGATTCGGATCTCATTTTAGACAAGCCCAAATGGATGCATTGGAAGACATTCTACAGGCTTAGAGATCAAATAGAGGCTTTGCATGAAGAATTGATGATAAGGGGAATCGCTAAATTTAGCGGGTTAAAAGGATTTGCATCTCTGATGAGAGCTTATTTGTAGGGCGACTCGATTAGATCGCCAGATCACTACAACTCTGTTAGAGAGGGCATATGTGTAACGTGATGCAAAAAAATTAACTCATTGATTTCCTAGTGGCAATGGAAATGCATCACGGAAGTCAGGATAAGCCATTCACCACTACCCTCTTGCATGCAAAAACCCCAAATTAAAATAAATCGAAAACAACGGTCTTATTTGACGTCTTCATCGTTTTTCAATATAATCTAACTCTTCCAAATGTAAATGTTTAGATAAACAATGTTTTTTAAGTTTTTTCTCTCAATTTTGTTTTTTTGCGGTATCGTTCCCTCGCTTTTTGCAATATCAAAATATCAAGTTATGGTTCTGGATTATGGAGTTACAGACGTAAAAAGTGTAAGCGATCTTTCGATCAATGAGAAGGGACAGGTCTGCGGTCTTTACAATGATGACAACGGTGAGGGTCAAAAAGTTTTCCTTTGGGATCCAATCAATGGCTTCAAAAAGCTTAAAATCAAAGACCATATTACTCCGATTGTGAATAGTGGAATTAAGACATTCGAGCATAGTTATGCGCAAAAAGTAGTGTTAAATAATGACGGAACACTCGCCGTTCAATATGACGTTCATATACGTGACGAACGCAGCTGTGCTATAGGTAAAAATTTTCCGGAGTTCTTTATTTTGAGAAATGGAAATCTCAAGAAGCTTGCTATTCCAAATTGCATAAACAATTACTTGCGGTTATTTGATATATGCAATGATGGCCAGTTGATTTTTTTCAAAACAGAAGATGGCATTACTTCTCTTTTTACTTGGAATGATGGTGATTTTCTCAACTTCGGACATCACATCATTTCTGCCAGATTCAATTCTAAGAAAGATTGTTTTTTAGTCGATGCATTGGATCGCCAAAAAAATGTATTTCGATTCCTTGATCCGAAAACCGGCCGCTATGATGATGTATTTTACTTCAAAGGCTATGCAAGCTGCGAAGGGCTGAACAACCAAGGAGTTGCAATTGGTACGCTTCTAACTTCTGATTGGGATTGCTATGGCTATATTTTGGATAGGGAAACAGGCCTGAAGTTACACAAAGATTTCTTCCCAGTGTGCCTTAACAACAGCGGCCAAATAGTTGGCACATCAACATATGGTCAACAGTATTACCCTATACGGTTTTTTATCTTGGATGGAGAAGAAAAAATCGATCTAAATAAAATATTAAATTTAGCTTTTGATTTTAGCTGCCCTGTTGGCAGTATTAGTCACGTAGCTGGTATTAATGACCGTGGTCAAATGGTGGGTATTGGCGATGGCCATGCTATTCTTTTAAACCCTATTGATTAATATTCATTTCCCACTTTCACCCCACTCCGCGGCGAAAAAATGATCAAAATCCACAAGCTGCTACATTTATTATTACCGTTACCATTCGTGCGTTGTTGTGGCCTGTGGGGTTGCACAAGACTGCTAATGCACTGGTCGTAAGTTCGAATCTTACACCCGGAGTTTTTTTGATACTTGCTTAGCAGCTCCCTTGACGGCTATGGGTGCTCTTTTTGTACCATCTCTCACATAAATTCTAGGCGACTCAGTTTTACTTTTCGGGTTTTTAATTTTGATTTCGACGTCCTTGCCAAGTGCGAGTAAACAACGAAAAAGCCGATCAATCGTGAACTTGGATAATTTGCCTCTCAAAATGTCGGAAACATGGGGCTGATCTGTTTTCATGATTTTTGCAGCTTCTTTTTGGGTCAGCTTTTTTGCTTTGATGATGAGAAAGATCTCGATTGCTAATTTTGATTTGACTTGAGCTTCCTCAGCATCAGGAAAGTCGAGATCCTCAAAAATATTTCCGGAACTTTCTACAATTTCTTCTTCATTTTCCATTTTTTTTCTTACCCTTAAAATGTTCCTTATAATGGGTTTCTGCTGCTTTAAGTCTTGCCTTGATTAGATCAATATCTTGTTTTGGCGTTGCAATCCCCTTCTTGCTTTTTTTCTTGAAGACATGAAGGACATATACAGCTTTTTCAAATCTCACTGTGTACATTGCCCTATAGGCATCCCCTTTATGTCTTTCGCGAATCTCTAGTACACTCGCATCACCAAAACCCTTCATAGGCTGAGCATCAGGGTGCTTTTCCCCGATTAATGCTAACTCTAGTCCGTGAATGAATATTTCTTTTACATCCAATGGGAGTTTTTCTAAATCCTTCTTGCTAGAGGATATGTACTCTAGATGCCTTTCTTCACTAACCATGAGCATACCAAATTTTGTATATTTTAACAAGTCATGTATTTAAATTAAAGAGCAAGATTGATTGGAGGCCCTTGTGGTACAATAAGAAGGCCAATTCCAGTACTTATGTGAAGATAATCATTCCCCATTTTTACCCCACTCCGTGGCAAAAAACTGCCAAACGCCACAAGCCACTACCAAAAGCAAATTTCTCTAAACATTTAATCTTATTGCCGTTACCATTCGTGCGTTGTTGTGACCTGTGGGGTTGCACAAGACTGTTAATCCATTGGTCGTAGGTTCGAATCCTACACCCGGAGATCCTTTGTTACCCGCCTTTACCATTAAGGCATCAAAAAAATATTTCCAAATAAGATAGAGATTCGGCATAGCTCGAACAAAGGCTTACGGGGGTTATATGAAGCGTTTTTCTCTATGTTCGGTTTTAGTGCTCCTTTTTGGACATGCCGCTCTCTCTGCTAACATCAACTGCTCTCCTAATCCTTGCTGGACTAGCACCTACATCGGCTTTAACGGCGGTTGGGGTTGGTCCCAAGCAATTACAATGCGACCCCATTTGGTGTGACGGCAATAAACGATTTCACACCCCAATCGGTTCACAATCAGATCAATGGCCCGCTTTTTGGAGGCCAAGTCGGTTTCAATAAGCAGGTCAGATGCTCGGTACTCGGTATAGAAGATAAAAGCACCATTTTTCCAGGTTTTCTGCCACCGACATTAGACATGTCAACCAATGCATCATCGGTATATGCTGACCTCCAATGGTTAACCACTATCCGCGGCCGCTTGGGGATGGTATGGAGATCAAGCCTTATCTATGTAACGGGGGGCGCTGCCTGGGCGCATCTCAAGGGGAAAACACTCGATTTTGCGGAAACTGCACCGGCAGTATATGGCCAGGCTACATCTGGCAACTTCAGCAAGACTAAAACGGGTTGGGTTGTGGGCGCGGGCTATGAGCGCATGATTGCTTCGAGATGGTCGGTGCGTGCCGAATACCTGCATTACCAATTTGGCAGCGGTCCTACCAAAAGGGTCATATTCCCCAACGCCGCTACTCCTAATAATGGCCTCAATGTCTCCATCGGCAAGAGCCATGTCGATGCCTTTCGATTGGGCTTGAACTACCTCTTTAAGCTGTAACACTCCTTTTACCTTGTATTTTCTAAATCCGATTTAGATTTTACAAGGTACTTTCTTTATAATCCCCCTCTCTGGAAAAATGTTAGGGGATGATGAATATTCCATTTGCCGCTCCAGCAGCCTTTACAAATGGCCTGCACCCCTCAAGTGAAGGTCAATCGCGCTGGTTTGTTTTTTCAGAAGACAAACTGCTCATGACGGAGGGAGAGGCCATTCCAGATCAGATCGGCCTTACTTTAAAAAGAAGTCTTTATATGGGCACTCTAGCAGGCCACCATCTATTCGCCGCCGAAGCGGAAGCGTCGCAGCCCATTCCATCAGGCTGGCTTTGGAGAAGTTTAAGAACGCTTTATGGCCTCCTCAGCGACGACTATTTTGCCGTAGCAGGCCGCGCCTTGCAGCTACTTGGTTGGGATCGCTCTCACAAATATTGCGGGTGTTGCGGAAAAGAGACATTTATCCGTCCCACAGAGCGCTGCCGAGAGTGTCCCGCCTGTGGATATCTAGCCTACCCAAAATTGGCACCCGCAGTCATGGCACTGATCAAGAAGAATCGTGAGATTCTCCTCGCTCGCGGCCCTCACTTCCCCGAGAAATTCTATAGCGTGATCGCAGGCTATGTTGACCCAGGCGAAACCCTAGAGCAGTGCATTAGCCGCGAAGTATTTGAAGAAGTAGGGGTTAAGGTAAAGAATATCCGCTATTTTGGCAGTCAGCCATGGCCTTTTTCACAATCTCTCATGATCGCTTTTACCTGTGATTGGGAAGAGGGGGAGATATCCATTGATCCGATGGAACTCGCGCATGCCGACTGGTTTAACCACACTAACCTACCCCAATTGCCACCCCCTTTGAGCATCTCCCGCATGCTCATCGATTCCTATCTTTCATCAGCGAGAAAAGATCCAGCCGATGACAATGCCAATCCCTATGGCTAAGATGTTGATTACCATCTGCATATAATAGACATGTTTTTTGGATGCGATCATTATGAAGGTGGTGAGCCTCTTTTCCTCCTCCTCCATAGTCTCTCGTCTTTTTTCTGCTGCTGTAAAAAAGCCATCCAAAATCCTCCACGCCCTTGCAGTGGGGTTGTGAGCCGGTAGCTCAGAGGCGCTATCCGATGGCAGGAGAATGACCTTTTTTATCTCCCCTGAGAGCAGAAGAACCTCACCCATAAAGTTATTAAAATCGCCGTGGAGAGAGAGCGGCTTCCTCTCGACTGGGTAATCCTTTTTGATCTTCTCAATCGCGAGAAGAATCCTATCAACTGAATTTTTTTCTAGAATATTGTTCTTCTGAATCAAGCTCTCTAGCTCTTCGAGATTTTGGTAGAATGCGACATGGGATAAAAAATCCCAGCGCTCTCTCATGACTCTGTTTATGCCAAAATCGAGGTCTTCCCCTAATTGTATGACTCTCTTCCTGCGCTGCTTTCTAAAATAGCCCACTTTCATCTGACCCCGCTGTAAGTTCCTGTTTAGAGTAAATAGCAAAAAAATTGAAGGAGGATGTTCTCCGAAAAGAAGATGCGATTTGTATTACTAAAATTTTTAAAATACATTATTATTGTTATTAGGTAATCATGACAAAAACCAGTTCGTTCTCGACTCTGATATTTTTTATCATTTTGATTATTGGCATTATCGCAGGATATGCTCTCTATAAAAACTCGGCTGCCTGGACAGGTTTTTGGACCTTTGTGGGCGCTCTGATCATCGCCTCTCTTGCTGCATGGTCTATTAAAGTTGCCAATCAGTGGAATCGTGCTGTGATTCTGCGACTTGGCCATTTCCGCGCCTTAAAAGGACCAGGGCTCTTTTTCATCATCCCCATTGTAGACACCATCCCCTACTGGATCGACATACGGGTCATCTTGACCACCTTCAAAGCAGAAAAGACCCTAACCAAAGATACCGTACCTGTCGATGTGGATGCCCTCCTCTTTTGGAAAGTGATCGACCCCAAAAAGGCGGCGCTTGAAGTCGCTGATTACCAATCGGCTATAGGTTGGGCTTCTCAAACTGCCCTGCGCGATGTGATCGGCAAAACCATGCTCTCCGACATGCTCGAGGGGAGGAGCAAGATCAGCGAAGAGTTGCAGAAGATCATCGATGAGCGCACCGAGCCATGGGGCATCAACGTCATTTCGGTCGAGGTCAAAGATGTTCTGATTCCCTCTGCTCTAGAAGATGCGATGTCGATGCAGGCGCAGGCAGAAAGGGAGCGGCAGGCGAGGGTGATTCTCGGAGATTCTGAGAGGCAAGTCGCTGAGAAATTTGCCGAAGCGGCCAAAACCTATGCCAATAACCCCACCGCTCTGCACCTGCGCGCGATGAATATGCTCTACGAGGGGTTGAAGAGCAATGCTACGATCGTCGTCGTTCCGAGTACGGCCGTGGAGTCGATGCAGCTGGGCAGTATTGCCGGAATAACGGCATTGACAAAGGAGTTGGAAAAGGAAGGCAAAGAGCTGAAACCTTGAAGAGACCCCTGCATAACTTCATTTGGGCCAAAAATCGATGATTTTGGCCCTCAAAGCAAATTATGCAGAGGTCTCTTGAATCCTAAATCTCAATTCACCAGGTTTTTCCAAATCGCGCTCATGTGCGCAAGCTGTTCAGCGGTAAAATCATAGAGCAAGATAAAGCTCTCGTCGCTTCTCGAGAACATATTCATACTCCAGTTAGGCGATCCGTTGAGCAAGATCTGATCGTCTACGAGCATCCACTTGTAATGGGCCGCCGCAGATCGGACAGGAATCCCGGCTTGCCTCAATAGACTGACCGCCTCCTGATTCAAATCGCAGGTGCAGACCGAGACTTTTACCCCTCTCTGCTTTGCCGCGATGAGGGCGCGGCTTATCTCTTTGTAGGTAAGAACTGCCACTGAAAGCTTGATCTCCCTCTTAGCATGGTGGATGAGCTGAAGGATCTTCTCACAAGAGTTTGCATTCATCTTCTGCTCGATAGGACGGATGCTACCTGGCTGATGGTGGGGCAATACATAGAGATCGAGCCGCTGGGCACCGAGCGCAATTGTAATCGGACTTGCATCTAGTCGCTGCTCTCCCGATTCGATGTAGGCAGCCTCTTCATGCAGGTATCGACCCGCATCAGGGCTGTAAAACCCAATCGCCAAATTTTTATCCCCTCCAAAGGTGAAATTGGCCGAACCCAGCCAGACATAGGCCTCATCGACAACCAGAATCTTATGGTGCACATGGCCCTCTCCTGTAAGCCTCGTTCCAATATGTACCTTAGGATCAAGCGCCTCTCTGAGGCGCCCTATATGGTCTCGATCCATGATGATCTGCACCTCAAGGCCCTGCTTTGCCTTCTGATTGATCAATTGAATGGTTTTTGGATCGGATAAGGTAAAGGTAATGAATAGCAGGGAACGCTCTGCATGCTCGATGAGCTCATAGGCAGATCCACTCAAGGGAGAAGGGCGCGCCTGCGGATCATGATTGCTGAAAAGAAGCGCTTTGGACTCAATCTCTTTTGTAAATACTTTAGAATCAACAACTTGCGCCTGAGCTGCAGCTCCAATCAGAGCGTTCAGAGGCTGCACCGTCAGCACAAGAGCGGCAAATAATAGAATTAAGTATTTGGGTAACTTGGATTTAAAGAACATGAGACCTCCACATCAAAATGTGGAGAGAAATGCTAAAGCTAGAGCAATTATCTGTAAAGAAAAATGATATCTAAGTAACTAAAAAATGAACTAACTAGAGAATTCACGCAAATAGGCTGCTTAATCCACCACTCTTCCAGGAAATCCCAGTTCCTTCTCTGCTTTTGGTTTCCTTGTCCATAAGGGCAAGTATAGAAATCATGTCCTTCTATACAAGGAAATGCAGATCCTCCAATGAAACCGATTGCACTAATAGAGAGGTCAATCATAACATGCTTATTCTCAATTAATTAAGGTGGCAACATGAGATCATTAGTCCTATTAACCGCAGCTTTTGTCCTGGGCTCTCTCGGTCTCGAGGCGAGGATCAAGCTGGTCGAATTTAAAAACGAATCCAACCGCGCTTTTTGCAAGAATCTGGCCGATGGCCGTCCATTGCCGAGAGCTACCTCTTGGGGCAAACCCCTGCCTCTTCTCATCGATACCCCAGGAGCTGTCATCCAATCGAGCGATCATCGATACCAGATCATCTTCGAAGATGCAGGCCACTCAGGCTATCACCGTCCCCACTGGAAATTCCATGTCTGGCTGAGGTGCAAAGGGGGCCTCTCCTTCTTCAACCAGGAGCGCATTCTCTATGCGGTGATCTTCTACGATGGCGATGGTGAGGTCAAAGTCCACATCGACTCTCAAGGCAAACTACACATCAGGGGCGGCTATGACGTGAAAGATATCCTCTACCCCTGGGCAGTGGGGACGATCGGCCGCGGAAATCCCTACAACAAAGTGAAAGGCAGAGAGAGCGACTCCTCGCTCAATCTTGGCAGGAAGATCAGAGGCGTCTTGACCAGGTAGCCATCTAATGCACTCTTCACCTCGAGAAAATGCTCCTTTGAAAAATTTCCTGCCGGATTGGAAAAGCCAGTTGAGACGACGAGAAGCGCAAAAACGAAATAGATGTATTTTCTCACAAGACCTCCTGGGCAAACTAGAGAGGCTATGACAACTTAAATTTTTAGTCAAGGCATTGAAGATTAGCATGTAAAGGGATATCATATTCCCTATGAAAATCAGATTTCTTGTCGCTGTTCTATTTAGCGCGACGCTCTCTTTCCCCTGTCTTGCCACCGATCTGCCTGAGGAGACGATTGCTCAAAAGCTCTATGCGGTCCATGTAACGAGAAGGCTGCCTCAAGATGGCATCCTCCATGCGGGCATTGGAGGCAAGGAGAGTCTCGTTGGACCGATCCCGGAGGAGCTCTTTCCCGATTTCAGGTGCACAGTCCACTTCTCTCTTGGGGAAATGGTGCGACCCGTCGAAGGGGTGATCAGCTGGGAGGATTGTCCCTTCGCCGTCGTCACTCCCCTCTCTGAAATCCTTCCTCAAACCATCAACTTGAACTGCTATGACACCTTCATCTTAGGAGATTACCTCTTGGGAGAAAAAGCGATCCTGGTCATGCCTCTCTCCTACCCAATCCCGGGCAGAATTCCCTGCGAGCTCCACCTCTACGACCCTCTAAGTTGCACCTTGCGCGAGGCAGTGGATGAAGCAATTGCGATGCGTGGAGGGTGGGCCGTGCGCATGTCGAGCGACGATAGGGAGGATGAGCTTGCTGAGGCGTGGTTTGATGGCATGAACATCAACCAACCCAGCTTCTTCGCCTCGCTGCTCCAGATGCGCCCCCACATCGCCTTCGGATGCCGTTTTGAGCCCCTCGATGGCGAGGCCTACCGCTTTGGCGAAATCGAGAATATTCTCTACTCCATCGCTTTTAGCTATCTGCCCCTAAACTCTGAAATGGCAAACCGCATGAGCCGAGATGAGCTCTGTGAGCTAGCAAGAGAGCTTGTAGAGAAGGCCGGGGCGCTCTCTCGATATGTCGATCGGCTGCCCTTTTCCGAGAAGAGCCTGGAGGTCTACAGAAGAAACCATGAGAGGCTCTTGAGCTGGGTGAATATCCTCGAGGCCGATATCCACCTGCGCACCCTCTATGGGCGCACGCTGATGCAATCGGCAGAAGAACTCTGGAGGAGGATCGATACCTATCGCACCTCCCTCGAAGAGCTCAATAGCTTCCTAGATGCGAGCTGGAATCTCTTTCCTGAAGAAACACTCAACGAAGTGGCTGCATGATACTCAAACAGTTACTTTCAATTTGGTTCTTCTCCTCCACTCTCCTTGCCCATTCGCTATCGCAATATGAGATCCTCTCTCAGATTGGAAGAGGTGATCAAGCCGAGGTTTTCCTTGCGCAAGACGAGCTCGGCGAGCTCAAAGCGATCAAGAGGTCGTACAGCAGAGAAGAGGTTGCTTTAAAGGTGCCAGAGGAGATGCTGGATCGACTTTTTGCCCCCGATGGAACTTCGCTCATCGCCGCTGGAGAATATGGTGTGGGACAGATGCTCGACCATCCGCGCATCTTAAAAATCGAGTCGATCTTCAACGATATCGAGGAAGGGAGGCTCCACACCTATCTCATAATGCCCTACATCGAGGGGAAAACCTTGAGAGAGACGCCTCTCAGATATCTAGAGAAGAAAGAGGCTTTACACAGTGCTCTCGGGCTTATCGATGCCCTGAAACTGGCCTTTAGCTACTCCCTAATCCACAACGATCTTTACAGCTCCAACCTCCTCATCGATCGCGAGGGAGAGCTCACACTTATCGATCTCGGCAGTTTCGATGAGCTAGAGGATGAGGAGGAGCGCACACATAGAGAATACCTCACCGGTGTCGTTCAGATCCTCGAAATGGTCTTGGCGCTGGGCGATTTCGAGAGCCACGAGCTTGAGAATCTCGCAGCTCTGATGAGAGGCTATCTAGAAAGAGAGGGAATAGAGGCGCCTATTTCTTGCAAGTCTGCCACTTTTTTCATCTCTTTTCTAAACGATGTCGAAATCCCACTCAGGGCCTGCAGTGCTGATCTCGAGCTCTCGAAGAGCCTCTTTGAATGAACTCATGAGCTCGGGCGCCTGATCTTTTATCCAGCAGAAAATCGAATGCATGCGGAAGGTGACCTCCCTCTGGATCGCCTCCTTTTCTTTGAGCGAAGGATCTTCGAAGAACTGCCCCACATCGATAAAGAGAGCTCTATAATCGCCCTCAGGAGTGCGCGTGGGCCAGATCGCTGTATTTTGCACCACAGCTGAATCGCCATCGCCAACCCCTTTTTTGCACCTCTCTTTTGTCAGAGCGATGACCGCCTTTAAACAGAGCTTCATCTGCCACGCACTCGAGCCCGATCGTATCTCATCTAGAATCCCCTCCAGAGCAATCGCTTTCCTCTGCAGGAAGAAGATGTAGTCATCGAGCACGATGGGGTGGATGCGATTTTGTAGATCGATAAGCGCGATCTCTCTTCTCTTATCGCCGCCGCATCCCAAATGCACGAGCTCCACCCCTGTCTCCTCTCGAGCAGAGTTGAAGGCAACGAGAAAACTCATCGAGATCTGGTCCAATTTCTTTCGATGACGCGCATTGCTCTTCGCAACCCATCTCTGAAAGATCCCCGGAAGCCAGCTCCAATGGGTCAATTTCGAAGGAGAGAAATGGCGGCTTTTCAAAAACTTGAGCACATATCTCTGATCGGCACTCACAAAGGCGTAGCTCTGGCATCCCTTAGCCAGGTAGGTGAAGGGCTGATTTAAAATCTCATCGGCCGGAAGCGCGCTCCCCTCTTGATGAATCTGAGCCTTAGCCAATCTCTTCGGATCGAAATCCTCTTTCGTGCTCCAAAGAAATGCGCCCAAGAGAGTGGCAAAGATGAGCGGAGGGAGTACCCATGGTAAATATTTTTTTAAACGCAATTTTCCCATCGTCAGACCAACAGCGTAATGGCGATGAACCACATGATGCAGCCGATGGCAAATTCGAGCAGCTTCCACGACTTTGGATTTTCAAAGAAAGGTCGCAAGAGCCGCGCTCCATAACAGAGTCCGAAGAACCAAAAAAGCGAAGCTAGCATGGCACCATAGGCAAATAGAGGCCTTTGGCTCGCTTCAAACTGCGCCCCAATCGTACCGAGCAGCACCACCGTATCCAAGTAGACGTGGGGATTGAGGAAGCTGATGGCCGCAAGCGTCACGATCGTCTCTTTCAGCGAAGGTGGACGCATCTCTCCTACACATTCGAGGGTTTGGTTGCTAAAAACCGAGCGAAAAGAGCGCAGCCCATACCAGAAGAGGAAACCGGCGCCTCCCCATTTGGCGACTGCGAGCAGAGCGGTGTGGCTGGTGATGAAGGCGCCGAGACCCATGGCCCCCAGGGCAATCAGGAGGATGTCGACAAGGGCGCAAAAGAGGGCGGTGAGGAAAACGCGATTCTTCATCAACCCCTGCTTGAGAACAAAGGCGTTCTGAGCGCCGATGGCTATGATTAGACCGGCTCCAGTCAAACAGCCCTTCAGAAGAGGTAAGTAGAAAGCTCCCATAAATGAAACAAAGATTTGCGGTTACCAAGATTCGAACTTGGGACCTCGACATTATCAGTGTCGCGCTCTAACCAACTGAGCTATAACCGCGGGCGTTTCGAGAATAGCTGCCTTTGCAGCTGCACTATGGAGACTAGGAGATTCGAACTCCTGACCCTCTGATTGCAAATCAGATGCTCTACCAACTGAGCTAAGTCCCCGCTAAATAATCCCATTCAAAAATCTATTGCGCTTACAGCCCCTTTCGTCTAACTTCAGCACAAAATCACCGTGATACAGTAACTGTTGAGTTTGTTTTTAGCAAGTGTGTTTATGCGATCCCTTTTCTACCTGACTCTCCTTCTATTCGCAGCCCCAGTTTGCCTTTGGGCTCAAACAGCTCAAGACGTAGACTTCACCATGCCTGGAAGGGCGGCCCCTCAAGGTCCCCTCATCACTCCAGATAGACCCAATCCCTTTGTCCCCATCGAGGATCAATACCTCTCCTCAGCACCGAGCGGTAGAGCCAATCCTTCGGGTGCAGAGAGCGAGAATATTTTTCTCAACGGCCCTCCTGAGCGCAACCTCAACCCCTACGATACGCAAGGAGGCAGCACCTCCCCTGTCTATTCCGATGCGCTGAGCGAGGCCTCCCACTTCCTCAACCTCATCGACCAGAACCAATATGGCCCGGCATGGCAAGATGCAGGCCCTCTGCTCAAAGATTGCGTCACTGAGGACCAGTGGATCGGTGCGATGTACAAGACGCGCCGGCCTCTCGGCAACGTTCGCTCGCGCAAAGCTACCGGCCAGCAGATCCAAGATCGGCTTCCCCATGGCACGAGAGGCTATTTCGTGCTCCTGCGCTACGACACCCAATTTGCCGGATCGAACAAAGGGCGCGAGGAGCTTGCACTCATGCGCGATGAATTCGGAAGATTCCGCGCCGTCAGCTACTATGTCCGCAAGTGATGCAAGAAAACAGCTCACGCATAGCTCAGCTCTACAGAACGTCGGTCAAGCGGGTGCTCTCCACCTCAGAGCTCTTCGCCGTCGGCTACGGCGATGTGGGCTCCTCCATCTACTATGCACTCGGAATCACCGCCTTTTTTGCCCTCGGCGCCACCCCGCTTTCGCTTGCAATCGCCGGCTTCGTCTTCCTCTGCACCTCTCTGAGCTATGCAGAGCTCTCTAGCATGTACCCCGAATCGGGCGGCTCAGCTAGCTTCTCGAGACACGCCTTCAACGATCTCGTCTCCTTTATTGCAGGCTGGGGCCTTATCCTCGACTACATCGTGACGATCTCGATCTCGGCCTTTTCGATCTCCCCCTACTTGAGCTTCCTATTTCCCCCTCTCAAGGATCCCACGACCCATCTCAGCACAACCGCCGCCCTCATCATCCTGCTCTTCTTGCTCAACTTCTTCGGCGTGCGCAAATCGACCCAGACAAGCCTTGTCCTGACCGTGATCGCCATCTTGACCCAATTTGCCATCATCCTGCTCGGTTTCATCACCGTGGTTCACCTCCCGACGGTCATCGAGCATTTGCGCCTCAACCTCTCGGAGAGCTGGTCGGCATCCACAGGCAATTTCATCAAGGGCACGGCGATGGCCATGGTGGCCTATACCGGAATCGAATCGATCTCACAGCTAGGTGCAGAGGCCAAAAACCCTGGCAAAAGCCTTCCGCGCGCATTCTTGCTCAACATCTTCTTCCTCCTCTTTCTCTACCTGGGCCTCGCGCTCGTCGCCTTCTCGGTTCTCGCCCCCGAGACCATTGGAACCACCTACCGCGATGACCCGATCGCAGGGGTAGCGGCAGCTCTGCCTGTCGTCGGACCCTACCTCGGCACCTGGGTGGGGCTCTTCGCCGGAATTATCCTCTTCGTCGCCGCCGATTCTGGTCTCCTTGGAGCGTCAAGACTTTCTTTTAATATGGGGGAGTATTACCAGCTGCCCCGCTTCTTCTTCAAACTCCACCCCCGCTTCAGAACCCCCTACGTACCGCTTGCGATCTTCATGGCTTTGAGCATCCTTCTCGTGCTTTTGAGCCGGGGCCGCCTCGAATTCCTCGCCGATCTCTATAACTTTGGGGTGATGATCGCCTTCTTTTTCACCAACCTCTCCCTCATCGCCCTTCGATTGAAGCAGCCCCAGAAAAAAAGACCCTTTAGAGTGGGCTTTGGCCTGCCTTGGAGGGGCCGCTCGATTCCCATCACAGCCCTCATAGGGCTTGTGGCAAGCCTTGCGGTCTGGTTTCTCGTCGTCATCACCAAACCGCACGCTAGATATCTCGGCATCGTATGGATGGCTCTCGGCATCCTGGCTTTCTGGATCTATCGAAAAAAAATGGGCATTCAACCCATGGCCTCGCTCCAGATCCAGAAGGTCGAAATTCCCAAGCTGGGAGAAAAGCCCCCCAAACATATCTTGGTCGCTTTCCAGAAACCGAGCGATCGAGAGACCCTGAGCTACGCCATCGATGCAGCCAAGAAGCACTCATCTCGCCTGACCGCCATCTATTTCATGGAGGTCCCTGTGGCGGTCCCTCTCGATGCATCGCTGCCCAAACGGAGCGCAATCGCTCTAGCGCTGCTCGACCAGGCTGAGGCCCTTTTGCGAGAAGGAGAGATCAAGAGCCATATCGAGCTTGTGCGCGGAAGGGATTTTTCAAAAACCTTGCTCGACTTTGCCAAAGAACATCGGATCGACCTCATCGTCATCGGCTGGCCGGGGCGCGATATATCGCCTCCATCAAAAGAAAGTTTTCACTTTATAGAGCGGATCATCAACCGAGCGAGTTGCCCTGTGATCGTCCACTACCATCACCTAACAGGGAAAAAGGGCCGCTACTAGGTGCTTTCTCTTGTCTTTTTTTATGCAGGGGATTAGACTCTCTGTTTTGCAGATGAGTTTTTAGGAGAATTTTTAATGGGCAAACTCGACCAACAATATACCTGGGAAAATAAAAATTTCCTTGACGATATTGAATTTCGCGAATCAGATGCTGAGGCCTTCCGTCACCTGCTTCATGGAGCGAAAAAAGAAGAGAAGCGATTGGAGGTGGCTCCAGGTGCTATCCTGCGCGGCACCGTCGTTGAGGTCACCAAGGATTATGCGGTAGTCGATGTAGGGCTGAAGTCCGAGGGCCTAGTGCCGATCGACGAATTCCGCGACCCCGAAGAGCTCGAGCTCGGCAAAGAGATCGAAGTCTATCTAGACCAGCCCGAGGATGAGCACGGCCAGATCGTGCTCTCCAAAGAAAAAGCCGACCGCCAGCGCCAGTGGGAGTTCATCGTCGAGCACTGCGAAGAGGGCAGCGTCGTCGAGGGCAAGATCATCCGCAAAGTGAAGGGTGGTCTGATGGTCGATATCGGCGTCGAGGCCTTTTTGCCCGGCTCGCAGATCGACAACAAACGCATCAAAAACCTAGACGACTACCTCGGCGTGGTCTGCGACTTTAAGATTCTCAAGATCAATGAAGAGCGCAAGAATGTGGTCGTATCGCGCAGAGAGCTTCTCGAAGCGGAGCGGATCTCCAAGAAAGCAGAGATCCTCGACACGATCTCTCAGGGCGATATTCGCCGCGGCGTCGTCAAGAA
This sequence comes from Chlamydiia bacterium, assembly GCA_963827485.1. Taxonomy (GTDB): domain Bacteria; phylum Chlamydiota; class Chlamydiia; order Chlamydiales; family JAAKFR01; genus CAWHBB01. Next base: position 45,188 of record CAWHBB010000007.1, on the reverse strand, counting down.
TATCACCGACTTTGGCGTCTTCTTGGATCTCGATGGCATCGATGGCCTCCTGCACATCACCGACATGACCTGGAAGCGCATCAAGCATCCTTCGGAGATGGTCCAGATCGGTCAAGAGCTCGAAGTGATGATCCTCAGCATCGACAAAGAGAAGGGGCGCGTCGCTCTTGGTCTGAAACAGAAAGAGCACAATCCATGGGAAGAGATCGAGAAAAGATACCCCTCAGGCACCCGCGTGCGCGGCAAGGTCACCAAACTGCTGCCCTACGGCTGCTTCATGGAGCTCGAGCCTGGCATTGAAGGGCTCATCCACGTCTCTGAGATGTCTTGGACCAAAAATATCTCCGATCCAAGCGAGATCGTCAGCAAGGGTCAAGAGGTGGAGGCGATCGTCCTCGGCGTGCAGAAAGATGAAGGGAAGATCTCCCTGGGCCTCAAGCAGATGGAATCCAATCCTTGGGACAACATCGAAGAGCGCCATCCGGTCAACAGCAGCGTGAGAGCCGAGATCAGAAGCCTCACCAACTACGGCGCCTTTGTCGAGATCGAGCCTGGAATCGAAGGACTCATCCACATCTCCGACCTGAGCTGGATCAAGAAGGTCTCCCACCCTTCAGAGGTATTCACGAAGGGGGATATGGTCGATGCGGTGATCCTTTCGATAGACAAAGAGAGCAAGAAGATTTCACTCGGCGTGAAACAGCTGAGCACCAATCCTTGGGAATCGATGGAGAAGACGATGCCGATCGGCATGCTTGTCAAAGGCAAAGTGTCGAAGATCACCGCCTTTGGCGCCTTCGTCGAGCTAGAAAATGGGATTGAGGCTCTGATCCACGTCACCGAGCTTTCCGACCGCGCCTTCGGCAAGGTCGAGGATGTGATTTCGGTGGGCGATGCGGTGACTGCCAAGGTCATCAAAATCGACCCTGAGCACAAAAAGGTTGCCCTCTCCATCAAGGAGTATCTCATCGAACGCGATGATATCAATCGAGACGACATCGTGGTAGCGAGCAAAGAGGAGCACGGGGAAGGCGAAGAGGACGAAGAGCCTTCGAGCAAGAAGCGCGCCTCTAAGCGAACCAAGGTGAAAGAGAAGGCTTAAAAAACTCTATCGAGCGGGGAAGCTTCTCTATCGATAGACTTCAAAGAAGATAAAATGCTGGGCAGTTGAGCATACCGATTGGCCCCTCGAGGAGAATTAGATGAATAAAGATCTCATAGCTATTTTTGAGTACATGGAGCGGGAGAAGGGGATTAAACGCGAGACCCTGATCCAGGCCATCGAGACGGCGCTCAAGGCAGCAGCTCGCAAGAGCCTCCGAGAAGATGCCAATGTCAGCGTTGAGATCCATCCCAAGACAGGCAACGTAGAGGTCTTCTGCGAGAAAAAAATCGTCGAAGGGGTCCACCAGCCTGGCAAAGAGATCGATCTCAAAGTGGCGCGCTCTCTCGACCCCGACTGCGAGCTCGGCCAGTTCATCGATGTCCCTGTCACTCCTCAGAATTTCGGACGCATCGCCGCCCAGACTGCGCGCCAGATCATCTCTCAGCGCATCCGCATGGCTGAGCGCGAGGTCATCCACGAAGAGTATCGCCACAGAATTGGCGAGATCGTATCGGGTGTGGTCAAGCGCTTTGTCCGAGGGGTTAGCCTGGTTGTCGACCTTGGCAAAGTGGAGGCGCTCCTACCTGCGCGCAACTACCCCAAGACCGAAAAATACAAGCTTGGCGACAAGATTCTTGCCCTTCTCCAGGGCGTACAGGATATGGAAGATGGGGGCGCTGAGGTGATTCTTTCGCGCAGCCACCCCGACTTTGTCAAACAGCTCTTCTCTCAAGAGGTGCCTGAGATCGAAGATGGGACCGTGACCATCGCTGCCATCGCACGAGAGGCGGGCTACCGCACGAAGATGTGCGTGAGATCAAACGATATGAAGGTCGATCCGGTGGGCGCCTGCGTCGGCATGAGAGGTAACCGGGTCAAGAATATCATCCGCGAGCTTGGCAACGAGCGCATCGACATCATTCCCTACAGCCCCGATCCGATGCAGCTCCTGCAAAATGCCCTCTCCCCGATCGAGGTGCGCAAAGTGGCTGTCAACGAAGAGGAGAAGAGCATCGCTATCGTCGTCGATGATGGCGACTATGCGACTGTGATTGGCAAGCGTGGATCCAATGCGAAACTGACCTCCGAGCTCATCGGCTACGCGCTCGAGGTGCAGCGCATGAGCGAGTTCAACAAGATGCTCGAAATCCAGCGCTACGAGCTCTCCGAATCGGATAGTGCAGATCTCGATGAGCCTCTTCAGATCGAGGGCATCAATAAATTGATCCTCCAAAACCTCGTTCATGCCGGCTTTGATACGCTGAGGAAGGTTCTACGGGCCTCTCCTGCTGAGATTGCGGCTGTCCCTGGCATTAGCCTAGAGATGGCCTACCGTATTCTCGAGGAGTCTTGCAGAACAAAAAAGAAAGGTTGAGCGTTGACAAAGAACTTCAATATTAAAAAAATCCAGCTCGGCAAGAGCGCCGATCTGGAGAAGCTGAAGGCAAAGCTCGCTGGGGAGAAGGAGCCTAAGAAGGAGAAGGAAAAAGAGAAAGAGCCTCCCAAGAAGCCAGCTGCTGCCGCCCTGCCTGAGGAAGAGCAGCCTCGCCGCATCCGAGCAAAATCGCGCTCCTCCTTTGAGCCTCTTACTGAAGAGGAAAAGCTGGCCGAAGCGGCTGCCCAGGCAAGCAAAGAGGAGCCTGCAGCTGTCGAGGAGCCCGCCCCTGTCGAAGAGGAGATTCCAAAGGCAGCCGTAGAGGAAAAGGCTCCAGCGAAAGAGAAAGCCGAAGAGGAAAAGCCGCCTCTCTCCCCGCTTCCCACACCGCACGCAGCGCCCAAGGCCCCCCCAGCAAGACCGGCCTTTACTCCACGACCTGGCTTCCGTACGCCTGTGATCAGATCCTCACCCACACCCCCTCCAAGCGCACCTGCAAAGGCAGCGCCCCCTGTAGAGAGCGAGGCTGACAAGAAGAAGAAGAAAGTTCGGGAGTTCCGCGACCTCAAGCCAAAGGCCGATAAACCGCTCAGACCGCACGGTGCAGGAGAAGAGGACGATCGCTGGAGAAAGAAGCGAGCGAAAAAGAGCTACATGCAAGTCGAGGAGATCTCCTCGAGACCGACCCAGATCTCGGTGCGCCTGCCGATCACCATCAAAGATCTTGCAGAAAAGATGAAGCGAAAGACCTCAGAGCTCATCCAGAAGCTCTTTCTGCATGGCATTACCCTCACCTTGAACGACTTTCTCGACGACGAGACGATGGTCCAGTTTATCGGAACCGAGCTGGCCTGTGAGATCACCGTCGACCGCACCCTAGAAGACAAGATCAGCGTCGTCAAGGCGAGCGTGCGCGAAGAGATTGCGAAAACAGAGGGCGAGAATCTCTCTCAGACCTCCCGTTGTCACCTTCATGGGCCACGTCGACCATGGCAAGACCAGCCTGATCGATGCTATCCGAAAGAGCAATGTGGCCTCCCAGGAGGCGGGTGCGATCACCCAGCACATCGGCGCCTTCCGCTGCACAACGCCGGTCGGCGATATCACCGTGCTCGACACCCCGGGCCACGAAGCCTTCTCGCTCATGAGAGCAAGAGGAGCTCAAGTCACTGATATTGTGGTGCTTGTGATTGCAGGTGACGAAGGGATCCGCGAGCAGACCAAAGAGGCTATCGAGCATGCCAAGAGCGCCCAGGTGACGATCATGGTGGCGATCAACAAATGCGATAAGCCCAACTTCAACGCAGAAAATGTCTATCGGCAGCTCTCTGAGATCGAGCTTCTTCCCGAAGCTTGGGGAGGGCAGACCATCACTGTCAACACCTCTGCGGTGACAGGCCAGGGCATACCGGAGCTTCTTCAGATGCTAGCGATGCAGGCAGAAGTTCTTGAGCTACGCGCAAACCCCACCACAAGGGCGCGTGGGATTGTTTTAGAGTCTGAACTGCACAAGGGCATGGGCTCGGTTGCAACGATCCTGGTCCAAAACGGAACTTTGAGACTGGGCGATGCGCTTGTCATCGACCATCTCTTTGGCCGCATCAAGACGATGCAAGATGAGCGTGGCAAGCGGCTGACAGAGGCGGGACCTTCCTCTCCTGTCGAAATCACCGGCCTTTCGGGGCTGCCCAAAGCGGGCGATGTCTTTGTCGTGGTCAAAAACGAGAAGGAGGCAAGAGAGATCTCTGAGATGCGTGCTGAGGGCCATAAGGCTCAGGTGCTCATGCAGAAGAAGGCGCCTCTTCTCGATCGCTTGAGCGCCGAGGCTGAGAAAAAAGAGAAAAAGGTGTTCAAGCTGGTGCTTCGAGCCGATGTGCAGGGGTCGCTTGAGGCGCTCAAGAGCTCTCTTGCGAAGATCAGATCGAAAAAAATCGAGGTCGACGTTCTCTTTGCTGCAATTGGAGAGATCTCTGAGTCTGACATCGAGCTGGCTGCTGCCTCCTCTGCGGTGGTCATGGGCTTCCACACCCAGGTGGAGAGCAAGGCAGGCTCTATGGCCAAAGAGAAAGGGGTACAGATCCGGCTGCACGACATCATCTACCACGCGGTTGACGATGTGAAGGAGCTGATGAAAAACATGCTCGATAAGATTCCTGAAGAGAAGGATCTCGGCCGTGCTGAAGTGAGAGCGATCTTCCCTGTGAGCACCCTGGGCACTGTTGCTGGCTGCATGGTGACCGATGGAACCATTGCCAGAAATATGCCGATACGGGTCGAAAGAGCGGGCGAGAGGGTCTGGAAGGGCACTATTGCCTCTCTCAAGCGGGTCAAGGACGATGTCAAAGAGGTGAAGAAGGGCCTTGAGTGTGGCATTCTTCTTTCCGGCTTTAGCGAAGTTGCGGTAGGCGATGAGCTGGTCTCCTTCGAGGTCACCTACCACACTCCTGAGTTATAGTGGATTAAATTCTATATGATAAAATCCATCCGCATCTTTTTGCCCGCAGCTTCACGTTCGAGCTCACCGACTCGCCAAAGTCGCCTCGCTCTCCACCTTTTGCTGCATGCAAAAATCTCGCGGCCGATTTTATCATATAAAACTTAAACCACTATATAACTTAACCTCCACTTCCATGAGCGAAAAACGCATTGCCCGCCTGAACTCCCTCCTCAAAGAGGTCATCTCCGAGGTGATTCATCGCGAGCTTAAAAATCCCCATATGCCTCCCTTCGTCACCATCGTGGGAGTGGAAATCGTCCATGATATGAGCCATGCCAAGGTCTTTGTGAGCGTGCTTGGAAGCGAGCGTGAGAAGAAGAAGGCGATGGAGATCTTAAAGCAGTCGAGCGGCTTTATCGCTCTTCGCGCCTCCAAAATGATGACGATCAAATTTTTCCCTGTCCTTGCCTTCCATCTCGACGAGGGGATGGAAAGGCAGAGCCATATCGATACGCTCCTCAAGAAGATCGAGGACGAGCGAACTGGGAGAGGAGAGTAGGAGCTTCTCTTATGGAAAAATCGCCCCCAGAGAGCCGCCTGCGGCTCAAATCCCTTGCTCTGGAGAACCGCATCAAGGAGCTGCTCCGAGCAAGCGAGGATTCCGACCCAAGAGAGGGAATCCTGCTTGTGGATAAGCCTCAGGGCAAGACCTCTTTTAGCCTCATCCGCTCGCTCAGGAGGCTATCGGGTATCAAAAAAATCGGCCACACAGGCACCTTGGATCCCTTTGCTACTGGGGTGATGGTGCTGCTGATCGGGCGCCACTTCACCCGCCTCTCTGAGGCGCTCCTCCTGCAAGACAAGAGCTATCTCGCTGAGATGTATCTCGGCGTGACAACCGATAGCTACGACTGCGACGGCAAAGTGATGGCCAGTTCCAAGAGGGTGCCGACCCGGGAGGAAGTAGAAAAAGCGATCGCCCACTTTCAGGGGGAGATCGAGCAGGTGCCTCCCATGTTTTCGGCCAAAAAGGTGAAGGGTAAAAAGCTCTACGAGCTTGCTCGAGAGGGGGTCTCCATAGAACGGACGCCCGCTAAAATCGCTCTCACGACAGAGCTCATCAGCTACGACTACCCCTTTATCTCGCTCGACATCACCTGCAGCAAGGGCACCTACATCCGCAGTATCGCCCATGAGATAGGGCTGATGCTCGGCTCGGGGGCCCATCTATCCAAGCTCAAGCGCACCCGTAGCGGCCATTTCCATCTCAGGGATTGCATCGATGGACAGCTGCTCGAAAATGAGAAATTCGATTTTATTCCCTTCTTGAAGAGGAATCTGACTTCACATGCAAATCACTCTCCTTGAAGCTTTCAAGCCCCGGAAGGAAAGAGCGGTTATCACGATCGGCAACTTCGATGGGCTGCATCTGGGCCACCGAGCGATTTTTGAAAGGGTGCAGCAGCCAGGTCTTGAGCGCATTGCGATCACCTTCACCAACCATCCTCGCGAGATTCTCCGGGGCAGCAAGCCTGCCCTGCTGCAGAGCTTTTCGGAGCGCCTGAGGGGGCTATCGAGCTATTTTGATAGCCTCATCCTTCTTGAATTTTCAAAAGAGCTCTCCAGACTACCTGCAGAGGAGTTTCTCCTCCTCCTGATGGATAAAATTCCGCTTGCAAAACTGGTTTTGGGCGAAAACGCCCACCTGGGACATGAGCGTGAGGGGACGCCTGCGAAACTCTCTATGCTGGCTCAAGCGCTCTCTTTTGAGATCCAATTTGTGCCTCCGGTCAAAATCCACGATACGACGGTCTCTTCGAGCCACATCCGCAAGCTTATCGCATTGGGTGCCCTCGACGAGGCCTCGCTCTTTCTCGGCCGCCCCTATTCGATCAAGGGGAAAGCCGAGAGGGGGCATCAGCTGGGGCGTACGCTGAAAATTGCCACTCTCAACCTTGCTCTCGACGATCTCATCCATCCCCCTACAGGGGTCTGGGTTGTGGAGGCAACGCTTCGAGGGATAGGCTACGAGGGGGTGGCCAACCTCGGCACGGCGCCTACGCTCAAACAGCTACCGACTCCCCTTCTCGAGGTACATCTTTTCGACTTTGATGAGGAGATTTACGATGAGGAGGTGGAGATCCGCTTCTTGCACTTCTTGAGAAACGAGAAGAAATTTGACTCTCCCGTTGAGCTCGGGATGCAGATCCGCTCCGACATCGCCCAGGCCAAATCCTTCTTCACCTCAACCGATGAAAAGCTATCATTGTATCGCTTCCATCATTAGCAAGAGGACTTTGCCATCTTCTGTAAATTCTATCGTGCTTATCGTTGTATCGTTCTCATCGTTTTTCTGGATCTCAGGTTAACGATGAGAACGATACAACGATAAGAACGATGAAGAAGACTATAGAAAGAGGATCACGTCGCCGTCTTTGACGATGTAGTCGCGGCCCACAGCAAGCGCCTTGCCAGCCTCTTTGGCCCCCACTCGCCCCTTGTATTTCACAAAGTCTTCATAGGCAATGACTTCGGCCCTCGCAAAGCGCTTCTGTATATCGGTGTGGATTTTGCCAGCCGCGACATAGGCGCTATCGCCTTTGTGAATCGTCCAGGCGCGCGTCTCTATCTCCCCTGTGGTGAGGTAGGTGATGAGGCCGAGCATCTCGAAAGAGGCAGAAATCAGTCGATTGAGTCCTGTCTCTTTGAGCCCGACGCTCTCTAGGTAGGCCTTCTGCTCCTCGGCTCCGAGCTCAGCAAGCTCTGCCTCAAGCTTGGCGCAGATGGGAAGAACGCTGCTACCCTCCTTCTTGGCATAGTCGCGCACCGCCTGTACATAGGCATTCTCCATGGAGGGAAGATCGTTTTCCGAGACGTTGGCCGCATAGAGCACCTTCTTCGATGTCAGAAGCGGATAGGGCCTGATGAGCTCGAGCTCCTCAGCGGTCTGTATGAGGGTGCGCACCGGTTTGCCCAAATTGAGATGGGCCTCTACCTTTTGGAGGAGCTCAATGACAGGGACAAGCTCTTTATCCCCTTTCACAAGCTTGCCGAGGCGCACCAGGATATTTTGCACTGACTGCAGATCGGCGAGCGCAAGCTCGAGATTGATCGTCTCGATATCGGCAATGGGGTCGACCTTGCCGCCTACATGGATCACATCCTCGGACTCAAAGCAGCGCACCACATGGACAAGGGCATCTGTCTCTCGTATGTGGGCCAAGAACTGGTTGCCAAGCCCCTCTCCTTGCGAGGCGCCTTTGACAAGGCCTGCGATGTCGACAAACTTCATCGCCGCATAGATGATGTTCTTCGTACCCGATATCTCGGCTAAAACCGCAAGGCGCGGATCATAGACCGAGACGATGCCGACGTTGGGATCGATGGTACAGAAGGGATAGTTAGAGGCGGCAGCTCCCGCCTTGGTCAGTGCATTGAAAAGAGTGGATTTGCCCACGTTGGGCAGACCGACGATACCGCTTTCTGGCATAGCTTCTCACCGAAATAAAGAGAGAGATTACCAGTTCTTGCAGATTTTTTACAGACTTAGATATAGTGGATTAAATTCTACATGATAAAATCCATCCGCCTCTTTTTGCATGCCGCTTCGTGTTCGAGCTCACCGAGTCGCCTCGCTCTCCATACCTTGCTGCATGCAAAAATCTTGCCGCCGATTTTATCATCTAAAACTTAAACCACTATAAAACCTTTACCCTTATGCGCCTCTTTTTACTTCTCCTGATTCTCTCTACCGCCACCCTCGAAGCCTCCATCTACCTGGGTCGCCTTATCCCTCCCCCGAAGGCGGCTCAGCTGCTCATCGGCGGAGGCCAATTTGATACAGGCAGACGGCGTGCGACCGGCCTTCTGGAGATGGAATACAAATTCAACTGTCGATGGAAGCTTGTGCGCCCGCAAATCGGCTTTCTAACACCGCCCTTTCGCTCTCTCTTTGTCTATGGCGGAATCGGTGCCGATATCTACCCTTGCGACTGGCTGGTCATCACCCCTAGCTTTTCCCCTGGCATCTACTTCCAAGGGTCGGGCAAGAGGCTGGGCTGTCCCCTTGAATTCCGCTCGGGTGTGCAGATTGCGTTTGAAGATCGACGCGGCGTGCGCATTGGTGGCGAATTCTATCACATCTCCAACGGCAGCCTTTCAAGCCGCAATCCGGGCGCCAACAGCTGGGCGCTTTTCATCACCCTCCCCTTATGCAGATGAGGAGAGAAAGGCGATCGATTCATCGGAAATGAGCGCACTATAGAGGGCACCCTTCTCCTGCTCGAGCCTGCGGTAGAAATTAGCAAATTTTCCAAGCGGAATCGATTTCCCTCGGATAGTCACAAATTTGCCATAATCCACACAGGCCTCCTCAGAAAGACCCTCGGTGTGTTTATAGACAAGATCCTGCAGTATAATCGTTTTAATCGTCGTCAAAAGCTCCCCGCCATCTTCTTTCTGAAAGGACTCTGGCACCAATTTGGGGGTCTCTTCAGCGTGCATCACCTCGTGATAAGCAACCACATAAGGGGGTAAATAGCCGCCATACTTCACATGACATTGCACCCTATGATGACCCAAAACGTGAATGGTTACTCTCCAGGTGTTCCACTCATTTATTACGGCATAGACAAAGGTTTTATTTGAGGTAGGTAGCTTGTGATCTTCTTCGGGAAGCCACTCCACAATATTTTCTTCTGTCACACCCGCTTCGGCATATCTCGATATATAGGGCAAAAAGAGCCCTTTAGCGAACCTGTCGGCCGCCTCCCGTTTTTTCGGGTCAACTAGATGGATCAATTCTCCTTTATAGATGGCCTTCTCAAGCTCCTTTAGAATAGGAGTGGCTCTCATCTTTTGCTTCACAGCCTGTAGCTCAGCCGCTCGCCTTCCCACAACAGGGCTCAACCTGGTATGAGACCCAGCCTCGTTCGGATAATTGAACGTTCTTTCAAGCTGAGCTTGTTGCTCAGCATCGATTGCCTTACCTCGATTTGATGCGGGCGACGCCGAGGCGGGTCCTGCAGCACCTTTCGCTCGCTTAGCCGCTTCTAAGCTTATTAGCCACAGCTCATCTTCAAAAGGGCTCAATCTGGTATGAGACTCAGCACGGTTCGGATAATTTTTCATCCTTTCAAGCTGAGCTTGTTGCCCAGCATCGACTGCCTTACCTCGATTTGATGCGGGCGCCACCGAGGGGGGTTCTGGAGGGCCTTTCGCTCGCTTAGCCGCTTCTAAGCTTATTAGCCACAGCTCATCTTCAAAAGGGCTCAATCTGGTATGAGACTCAGCACGGTCGGGATAATTGCGCCTCCCTTCAAGCTGAGCTTGTTGCCCAGCATTGACTGCCTTACCTCGATTTGATGCGGGCGACGCCGAGGGGGGTTCTGGAGGGCCTTTCGCTCGCGGAGGAGCTTCACCGCTTCTTGACCTATTGGTCATGTGCTGAGCAGGTTCAGCTCTTGCTTCTACCCCTTTCCTTTTCTTTGCCCTTCTCTCTTCTCTGTCTGAGGCTCTAGAAGCATGGGATCTAGAAGCTTGCGCCCTATTCGGCTCACTTATGGGCAGAGCAGGTTCAGCGCTTGCTTCTACCCCTTTCCTTTTCTTTGCCCTTCTCTCTCCTCTGTCTGAGGCTCTAGAAGCATGGGATCTAGAAGCTTGCGCCCTATTCGGCTCACTTATGGGCAGAGCAGGTTCAGCGCTTGCTTCTACCCCTTTCCTTTTCTTTGCTCTTCTCTCTCCTCTGTCTGAGGCTCTAGAAGCATGGGATCTAGAAGCTTGCGCCCTATTCGGCTCACTTATGGGCAGAGCAGGTTCAGCGCTTGCTTCTACCCCTTTCCTTTTCTTTGCCCTTCTTTTGTCTGAGGCTCTAGAAGCATGGGATCCGGAAGCTTGCGCCCTATTCGGCTCACTTATGGGCAGAGTCGGTCTTACAGCAGAGCGAGGGTCTGCAGGGACCCCTTCCCTTGCGCTATCTGATTCACTCCCCTCTACTTGCGCAGGCTGAGCATTTGCTCTATTTCTAAAATATTGAACCACGCTCACAACAAGTGCGAGCAAAATAAATAGAACTCCCACGCCCCCAACAACATACATAGCAGTGTTGTCCTTGCATGCAACTCCAGCGATGATAAGGCAAATAATACCCACGACAAGGGCGGCAATTTTGAAGATATTTGCCCAGGTCAGCTGAACTTTCCCAATGCAGGGGATCGAAATAACTGGAATTTTATTAATTAAAGAAGCAGCCATAACTTTCTAATATTATGGCTATTATTGTAACAAAAAAATTATTTATTTATCAAATAATTTTTTAAATTAATGTAAGATTATTGTAAAGGAGCTATCCTCTAGCAGCAGCCGATGCTGCACTTGGGCCGGGGCCAGCCCCCGATCCAGAACCTGCGCCTCCTGCCGGAGTAGGTGCCTTGAGGCGCCTACAAGCACGAAAATCACGCTTTTCGAAAAAGCGAGCGTTCTCTCTACTCATACAGACAATAAATCCAGAAGAATATAAAGCGAGAGCTTCTGGTGCGTGCAGGACTGGAACCTGTTTGATGTAAGCTCCTTGATCTAAGTCTACTATAGACACTGAGTAGGATTTTGAGTTCTCCGAGTCCACTTCGTGGGGTTTTACATAGAAGGTGGCACAGCCAAAAAGTGGATAAGAGAGATCAACCTGATGCATAACAAGTCCGATCCGCTCTTTGTGTGAATGGAATGGAATCTCTTTTAAGGGCGCATCGGCATTTGAAAGATCCCATAGCTTTATCTTCTCGAGGGAGGCTGTAACGACATAGTCACCGTGAATGGCAATCTCAATTTCCTGCCGCATAGATGCAGGAGCATGTTCTAAGCGGACTAACAGCCTGCGTTGAGATAGATCCCAGACGACCGCCTGGCTGCTTTCACTTTTAGTGCTCACGAGATGATGTTTACTGATCGCGAGCCGATCGGGGGGAGGGACCTCCTTACCACAATCAAGGCTAAACGTTTCCCACTGTCTAAAACCAAATAGGCCACTTACCACCTGCAGAACCACTATTTGATTGGGATGCGCCCAGTCCCGGCTTGAGCAGACCGTATAATTCCCCTCACAAACCAGAGGACCCGCTTCGAAAGCACGCTCTAGATTTTCCGTAAGATACCCACGCGTGACTCTGGGGGGGATAACCACTGCGAGATCCTTCCCACTCTTAGCAAGAGCAATCTGCCGCACATTATTGTGATCCATTGTCTGAATCCCACTGTCCAGAGATAGCGAAAAGAGGGACACTCTAGAAGAGGCACGATGGCTTACCGCGATGTGAGTGGGATTTGCTCTGACTAAGATCTCCCCGCCTTCACTCTCAGCAAACAGACGACCTGTGACCACAGCTTCTGTCTTCCAGCGCAAACGAATCGAGGTCGGGGTATCCTGCTCTTGGCAGAAAAATTGTAAAAAGCCTTGTGCGGCTCCTTTGGCGACATCAAACTTGGCATGAAATTCAGGGGAGAGAGTTGTCCTAAATCTCTCTCTTTCAGTTCTAGCTATCCAGACCACGAAATTATCGACGACAGCTTTCCATGCTCTGCAGCACCTCATGTTTATCAAGGAGTGCAGATCGGCATAAAACAAAATGTGATCCCTCACCCCACTATCATGTAAAGGCTTTGGAATGGGCATATCGATTCCTGGTCGTTTTGCTGCCGCTGCTGCTGCCATATGAACTCTCTCCTAAATTAAAATAATTTCTTTACACATTCCCAGCTCCTGCATTTTGCGCTCCCGAGCCGGAAGTCACCTCTACCTGAGGAGGCTTGCCTAAGCGAAATTCGTACTCTGTATTGTAATCTGTAAAACCACCGCCCTCCCTCATCTGGCTTGTGCAAAACTTGAATCCCCATAAGCTCTGAGAGAAGGCTGTCGGAGCCTCATCGATAGGAAAATGTCCGACGTAAATCCCTCTGTCTAAGTCTGTTACATGTACGCTATAAAATTCTTCACTCGAGGAATCATCCTCGCTCTCATCCTTGCGCCAAGTGACATATCCAAAGAGCGGGTAATGGAGAGAGACCCGCTCCGGACAGATCCCACCCCACTCCTTGTGCTCATCGAAAAGAATCTCTCTCTTCATTGCGCCGGTCTCTAAATCCCAAACCTTGACTCTTTGAAGAGAGGCGGTCACGACATGCCCATTACGACAAGCAATCTCAACAGGTTCTCTTTCTATCGCGTGAGCCTCGGCTGCAGCCTCTGCCTCTGGCTTGGGCGCCGCTTCAGGATCATGATATAGATGGGATCTAAAAGTGGGGGGAGAGGTAGATAGATCCCAAAGCTCCGCTCGGCCGCTTTGGTGTAGGGCGCTCACGAGATGGTGCTTGCTGATTGCAAGCCGGTCTGGAGGAGGAAAGCCCTCTCCATATGTGAGGATATGGACTCTATATTCCTCACTCCCCGATACTTTCTGGATTGTCTGTATGTGGTTAGGGTGGGCCCAATTCGAGCTTGACACAGCGAAAAAAAGGCCGTCGCAAACTGCAGGTCCCTGGAAAGCGGGCCAACGAACTTGGAAATACCTTCCCCTCCAATTGATCCAATCAGGTGCAATCACGGCCATACCCTCTCCTTGTTGATCAAGAGCGACTTGCCGCACTGCGGGACTAGGGTATTGCGCTTGCTGGAAGGTGGCATCCGGGTTTCGAGTAAAATGGAGCACCTTATTCTGAGTAGGATCTTGCAATAAAATTGTGTTGGTATTGGCTCTGATTATGGCAGCTCGATCGGAAGAGTCCGTATTATTGAACATGCGAGTCCTGACGTGTGCTCCTGTTTGCCAGAGCAGACCGAGGAAGGTCTTGGTGTGCATCTCTTGGAAGCAAAATTTTAAAAAGCCTGGCTGATTTATCGCTGCATCAAACTTGGCATGAAATGCGGGTGAGAGAGTCGCTCTGTTCTGCTCTCTCTCTACTCGGGCTGTCCAGTTCACGAAGTTATCGACGACCGCTCTCCATGCTCTGCAACATCTCAAGCGCATCAAGGAGTGCAGATCGGCATATTTGAGAATCTCATCGCTCTGCCAAACCATTTGTAAAGGCTTTGGGATGGGCATATCGATCCCTGATCGTTTTGCTGCCGCTGCTGCTGCCATACATTCCTCTCCTTGCTCAAGTTTCTAATAATATTCGAGTTGGACTTGAAAAAACCGTACCAGAATAACATCATTGTAAAATTTTGTCAAAGACTACGGAATCGCTAAAAGGGCCCTGCACCCGAAGCGGCTGCTGCGGCGGCGGCCGGTTTCTTTGCATCATCCGTGGCTCGTCTGACAGTTGAGAAGTCATAAGTAATAAGGCGTGAAGTTTGGTGGGGATCGGAGCTATGGATGGTACAAACTGAAAATTGAGAGCTACCTAAAGAAAATGTCAGTAGTTGTCCATTGCCCTCAAATTGCCTAAAGCATCTCCCTATAGCGAGATCTATTATACGTACTGAGTAACTGCCTGAACGATCATTGCTGCCCAAACCCACAAGGGGGTAGTGAAAATCGACTGCTCGTGCAGCAAATTGCTTCTCATCGATACCGAGCATTATCTCTTTTTTCATCGCGCCGCTTGCTGCATCCCACCACTTTACATTTCGCAGAGAGGCTGTGACCACCTCTCCCCCATGGCAGGCTACTTCAATAGCATCTGTAGCACTATGCTCTAAAACAGCCGTTTGTCTGCGTTGCGATAGATCCCAAACGGCTGCCTGGCCTCTCACGCTTCCAGCGCTCACCAGATAGTGCTGATCGAGTGCAAGGCGGTCAGGGGGAGCGGCTCCCTCCCCACAAGAAAGGCTAAATGCTTCAAAATTACGGCCGACTCTATGCACAACTCTTATGTGATTGGGATGTGCCCAATCTCTGCTTGAACAGGCGGTATAGGGCCCTTCGGTGACTGCAGGCCCATCTTGGAAAACAGCCGGTAAATTGTAGATCACACATTCTCTCAAAAAGGTGATGGAATCTGAATAAATCATGGAAAGCTCACTACCATGACGTGGAAGAACCACCTGACGCAAGCCGCTAGAGAACGTCGCTCTCCTCTCTCCTAGGGTAGGAAACAGCGATAATTGAAAACCATCATATTCTACCAACGCAGTGAGATTGCATCTGATTAGGGTAGTCCATTTGCGATTCTTCTACTCCGAGTAATTGGGGTCCGAACTTCAGGTTCTAAATGCCAGCGCAAGCGAATGCCTGTGGGAGTAAACGGCTTTTCGAAGAAAAATTTCAAAAAGTTTTCTCCTTTCAATGCTGCATCGAACTTAGCGTGCATCTCAGGCGAAAGACGCGCTCTATCTCGCTCTCGGTCTCTGCACGCTACCCAGCGCACGAAGTCATCGACGACAGCTCTCCACGCTCTGCAGCACTTGCCCACGCTTATCAAGTCGTCTAGACCGATGCCCGAAAGCATGCCATCGCGCACCCCTTCGAGATGTAAGGGAGCGGGGCAGTTATCGATCCTTGCTCGCTCCCCGCTACTTGCCGCTGCCGCTGCTGCCATATTTCCTCTTAAGCTTTTCTATTTCAAAACGTAGCAAGTATAAAGTTTTTGTAAATATCTGTATCTAAGAAGATCTTGACTTTATTGCTCTTCTGGGCCAAATTTAAATTAAAATTTTAACTTGATATAGCTTATGAACAACCCCTACTTCTTTAGTCTACATTCCATTAAGCCTCAAAAGTTTGACGGCGGATATATCGTCAATGTGACCTCGTCCGAGGTGAGCGGTTTTGAGAACATCTCCTTTTCGGGCTTGAAGCTGAACAGGGGTGCGATCCAGGTGCCGATCTGGCATCCCAATGCGAATAAGATTGGCTGCTGTTTGGAGGGAGGTGCGCTCGTTTCGATTCGCACTCCGAGTGGGCTGGAGAGGTTTACAGTTGAAGCGGGGGATGTGTTTTTCGTTCCTATGGGTTATGTGCATGAGATTACCAATATCGACGCAAGCGAGACGGTGATCAAGTTTGCCTATAACCATACGAAGCCTGAAATCATGGCACTTACGGGTGCGATCCGCTCGCTTTCTGAAAATGTGTTTACGGCGACCTTCAACACAGCGGCGGGCTTTGTCGATGGATTGAAGAAATCGCAGAAGGAGGAATTGATCGTGCTGCCCTCCATGATCGAAAGACCCCCCCACGCGATCTCCAGCCGTTATAAATTCAATATTGCCGATAGCAGCAAATCGGTCCTTTCGAAGGGGGGCTACTTGCAGCTCGCAACTAAGACAAATCTTCCTGTCCTTGAAGGACTTGGGATCTTGGGCTTCGGCCTTAATCCGCGAGGTGTTGTGGAGCCGCACTGGCACACCAATGCGGGTGAGCTGGTCTATATTGTGAAGGGGCAGACGCGGATCACGCTTCTTTCTCCTGACGGTAAGACCCAGGTACTGAATGTTTCCGGGGGCGAGGGGGCCTTTGCGCCGGCCTCTCACTTCCACAATATTGAGAATATGGGGAGTGATTCGGCCGAGGTGCTTGCTTTTTTCAGCCATGCTGAGCCGGACTATATCGGCATTGCAGAGGTGATGGGATCTATCTCTACGCCTACGCTGGCCTCTCTGTTCAATGTCTCGCCTTCTTATTTCGATAGTTTCCGGAAGATAAGCGAGCCGCTGGTTATCGTACCGGTGTAGACCCCCTTGACATTTTCTTAGCAGAACTCGCAAACTGTTCTTGCGGATTTTGGTTCATATTCAACAGGGGTTAATTTATGGCAGCAGCGGCGGCAGCAGCATCCCCACGATCTCTGGGCGCAAGTCCAGTCGAGAGGGCTGAATCGAAGAAAAATGGGAAATTGCAAGAGATTGCTGAGAGAGTGAGTGGGTTAAATACCACGTGTGGTTACTATAAATTCATCCATTCGCTGCCTACTGAGGCTAGAGTGCATACGGGGATGATGGTGGCGGGTGGAGCGGCTTCTGGGGCTTCGATCGGCATGATGGCGGGTGTCTGTTCGGGTCCGCTTTTCCCCATAGTGGCGCCAGCAGTCGGGATTCCGATGGCCATAGTAAAAGGGCTTGCGGCCCATTTCCTCGTCAAATCGTCCCTGGCATCGGAATTTATGGCGTGGCGTATGAAGCAAGAGGATTCTGGGGTGCTGAGCTTATTAAAGAAAGAGGTGTTAGGTGAGCTTGAGGATCAAGATAGCTGCCTCGATCCGATCACTGAGGATATTATGACAGATCCTGTGATGACGCCCAATGGCGATGTATTTGAGAAGGCAACCCTTGAGGAGATACTGGCAAGAACGGGAGAGCATCCGATGACAAGGAAGGCTATGACAATCGAGGATACGGTCCCCGCCTTTCCTGTGATGACGAAGCTGATTAGAGCGGTCCAGAGGCGCATCGAAGCGCTTGCTGAAGATGCCCCTGAGGAGCTGCAAGAAGGACTTAGAGCGCTGCAAAGCAACTTGGAGGCCAATCTAAAGGCGGCGGGTGAGGAGAGCACCCAGCAAATCATGCTGGCATTGAAGGCAGGCAAGTTGAAAGCGGCAGAGGCGGGCAGGATGCTCACCAATCTGGGAAGAGACTCCGAAATATAGGGATCTTATGAGTCACGTTGCTGCGGCGCAAAGAGGGTGCATATGCCTAGAGATGGATAGGCGCGAGGTTGTGGCTGTGGCAATGTTGATCAGCCTTGCGGTTGCGCTTACTATCATCGCTGCGCTTGGCTGTGAGGGGGTTAGGTCGCCTGCCGGCGCTTTTGGCCAGATGGGAGAGCAGCTGGGGGTGAGTGGAGCGGCGATGTTGTTTACGATTGCGGCTGCTACCTATCTGGGTCTTTATCTCTGTTGGAGGGG
The DNA here is from genome assembly GCA_963827485.1 of Chlamydiia bacterium. GTDB lineage: Bacteria > Chlamydiota > Chlamydiia > Chlamydiales > JAAKFR01 > CAWHBB01. The sequence continues at coordinate 27,437 of CAWHBB010000007.1, read as the reverse complement.
ATCACGGGTTAAGAAAGCTGAGGTGGATCCGCTACTGAGGCAGTTGAGAGAGCAAGCGAGCCAACTCTATCCCCTGGTGTGGCGAAACAAAGTTTACCTGCAGATCAGGCGGATGATGCATAGTGTACCCAACTACCATGCTGCTGAGCTGCGTTGTAGAGATGCACACGATCGAACATTTTCCCACACATTCTTCCCTTATCGCGATGAGAATAACCTTGAAGATGAGCTGCAACAATTTGCGCGTGGCTCGCCTGCTGGCAGTCTTCTCTCTTGTGAGATTGCTCTACGATCTCGAAACGATCGGGATTTGATTGCGCAGAGATTTACGATGAGAAGGGGTTAGGTGGCGGTCGATAGATCTATTGAATAGCATCTCCATCTCCATGTATATATCGGCTTTCATTGATATGTGTGGGGGTTTGCCATGACGATTGTGAAAGCTGCTGCGGTCCAGATGAGTCCTGTGCTGTACAGCCGTGCGGGGACGGTTGAGAAGGTGGTGAAGAAGATTGGAGAGCTGGGCAAAGGTGGGGTGCAGTTTGCGACTTTCTCGGAGACGCTCATCCCCTACTATCCTTATTTTTCATTTGTGCAACCTCCTTATATGATGGCGAAGGAGCAGCTGCGATTGCTTCAGGAAGCGGTTACGGTTCCCTCTGCTGAGACGCATGCGATTGGCGAGGCAGCGAGGGAGGCGAAGATGGTGGTCTCGATTGGGGTTAACGAGCGGGAGGGGGGCTCTATCTATAATACGCAACTTCTCTTCAACTCGGATGGGAGATTGATTCAGAGGCGGCGCAAGATTACGCCGACTTTTCATGAACGGATGATCTGGGGGCAGGGCGATGGTTCGGGATTGCGTGCGACCGACAGTGCGGTTGGGCGTATTGGGCAGCTTGCCTGTTGGGAGCATTACATGCCGCTTGCGCGCTACGCCCTAATAGCGGATGGCGAGCAGATTCACTCGGCGATGTATCCTGGTTCGTTTGCGGGGCAACTCTTTGCTGAGCAGACGGAGGTTAATATTCGACAACATGCGTTGGAATCGGGCTGTTTTGTGGTTTGTGCGACAGCATGGCTGAATGGGGATCAGCAGGCGCAGATCATGAAGGATACGGGCTGTGGTATTGGACCGATTTCTGGCGGCTGCTTCACAGCGATTGTGGATCCTGAAGGGCGAATCATGGGGGAACCGCTTAGGACGGGTGAGGGGGCAGTGGTAGCGGACCTTGATTTTGCGCTGATCGAATCGCGCAAAAGATTAATGGATCCGCTGGGGCATTACAGCCGTCCTGAACTGCTGAGCCTCCTGATCGATCGCGCACCGACAGCTCATGTGCACGAGCGCAGTCCGATTACGGACATGGGGACAGACATTGGAACCGACGGAAGGGCTGGGGAAGAGGCTCGAGAGGTGGAGGCGGTGGGGAAGTAGGTGGGATCTAGGAGAGGACTAGGAGGCTAGGAGGGGTCTAGGGGAGATCTCAAGCTAGTCTTCTAATCGTTCAGAGGGGGGCCGCCCCGCGCCTCTTCGCTTCGCTCGGAGCGCGACTGCGGCCTTCCCGAACAATTATCCCTAAAGACGTGCGTACTGGCAGCCCGTTTTAGTGGGAGTGAAATTCCACACCATTGCATAAAATGTAAATTTCATTGATAGTCATCCCCATTCTTAAACAATTAGGAAATCCTATGAGAAAATGCCTTTCAATATTTTTCGCACTTGCTGCTCTTTCGTTGAACGCCCAAACAGATATTCCTGAAATATACTGCAAAGTTGACCCGCAGAATGTTTCGGTCACAGAAGGGGGAATTTATGTTATTATTAATAAGGAGATCATTCAGGCGAAAAACTTGGAATGGTTTGACGACGGCCTTTACTGCAAAACCGAAGACTTGAATTTGGTCAAGCTTAATTGGAGGTGTCAGGCGTGTGGCTATATTAATTATTTCTACAATTCTACGTGCCAAAACCCTGCTTGTCCCAAATATAAAAAAGCTCCATGATAAAAAATGGTTCGAAAAATATTTGTTTTTATTTTGCTAGTCCATCAAACACTTTTTGCTTCGTTTGTGGATGAGCAAATAAGCAAACTCTCATATAACGATAGGTTCTATCTTAAGGTCCTTTTTCAGGATTTCTTACATCACGAGCTATTTGGGCATGTGCTTTTTTTTGAAACAAAACCATCCTGTCTAATCTGTTTCGATGAAAATAACGGGCACTTTCTCAATAAACAATTGATGGAGGGTTGGAGTGTTTGGAAAAAGAATGAGCAGCTATTCCCTCATCCAAATTTCATCATCCTGGATGAGCTTATCCCCCGTGAAGATATGGCATTCCGCTGCATCTTCATTTGCAATAAAAAAGTTTTGAAAAAGTGCCTAGAAGAGAAATTGGAAACTTTTCAAGAATTCTTGGGAGAGGATTTTACGATCGAAGGGTTTTTTAAAACACTCGAGAAAGAGAATAAATTACCCTCTGAAATTCACAACAATGATTGCCTTCTTGGAATCATTTTGGGTTATGGAGAAGAATCGGCTCGAGCCTTCTACGAAAAACATCGATCCCCCGGCGTGGCCGATGTTCCCAAAGCTGAAACCTACCAAATACTCTCGACTCCCACTCATAGTCGCTGCCACTTTTCCTCTATTGGCTTCATGGGCAATCCACATTCAGCAGAGGCCAAAAGCCTCATTGCGACTTACGAATCGGAATTGCAACAGATATGGTCGATGTACCAGAAGAAGAGAAACAGCACGCTGCTAGTCCTTGAAACGCTCTGTGCAGAATGAAATTCTAGCAAGCGTAGAATTTTTTTCCACGATGTCATTGGGAGGGCATCTGCATATAGACTTGAGGTTCCCTCACCTGGCCCCTCCTTTTCAATAATGCTACCCATTATTGGAAAATCAACCCAGGGCAACTTATACAGAGGTCCATTCAGTAATTTGTGGCCTTCCATATCAATCAACCACCTTAAAGCAAGCTTGACTCTTATCAATCCGGATCGGCATCATATCGCTAATTTTTACCATAGAATTCCCAGGAGAGATCCTTATGGCAGTAGCAAGGGTAGCAGCCGCTCCTTCCAAGGCTAGATCTACTCATCCAAATTCAATGCCATTGAGCCAGGAAGGACAAAAGGCTTCTAGAGTAGCAGGCAGTGTACTGACTAATAAACCCCATGCGCATGATGCTTCTAGGAGTCAAAACCCAGAACGTCTGCCACCTGAAAAATTGGTGGCTTTGAGGAATGAAGGTCAGCGCTATTTGAGTGAAACTTTTTGGAGAAAAAAAGATTACCAAAAGGCCCATCAATTATTAACGCAAGCAGCAGAACATGGGGATGCCCAAGCTCAATATGATGTAGGTGTTATGCATCAAGAAGGTTGGGGAGTAACGGTTGATCTTAGGATAGCTCGCTCATGGTATAAAAGAGCGGCTCATCAGGGACACGCATCTGCTCTATTTTGTATTGGTCGGATCTACTTCGAGGGCCTTGGAGTTGCTAGGGACCAGACAAGAGCACGTCGCTATCTCAAAAAGTCTGCCGATCAAGGAAATGCCCAGGCACAGAATTTATTAGGAACCTGCTATGAGTGTGGAATAGGTGGAGAAAGCGATCTTTCTAGAGCTCGAAAGCAATATAAAAAAGCAGCAAGCCAAGGAATTGCGGAGGCGCAGTATAATTTAGGCTGTATGTATTATTTCGGCCATGGAGGTGTTCGTGACTATGCAAAAACCTGTCTCTACCTCCAGCTATCAGCCAAGCAGGGATACACAGAAGCTCAGGATCTGCTGAATGGCATTCATAAGTTTGGATTCGGAGATGATCTGCCCGAGCATTTGAAGTTCAAGGGTAAAGGGGCTGGCGACAGTGTTGAGAGTGATTCTAATCCTGTAACTCCCAAAGCTTCCCTTTTATCCAATACTCAGAGGGCCGATCGTGGACTAATCGATAGGGGACCGGTTGCAATGGCAAAACCGATATCGGAGAAAACGCCAACAATACCTCCTGAGGAAATTCCAAGAGCGGCAGAAAGTTCTGATCCCCCTAGACAACATCTTGCAAATCCCGAGAATGCCCCAGCCGCGCCAAAAGCGAGAGAAGAAGGAGCAGGCGGTGCCGACTTATCATGTTTACATGGCCGCTCAGAAGATATTCTAGAGGGTGCGGAGCATACTGCAGCGAGAAGGGCTAAGCAAGAAGAACTCCGCTCAATTAAAGAGGATGCTAGAATTGATGATTACTATGGTACTTTCTTACAATCATTTAACCATATTATAAAGGCCTGTGAAGTAGCAAAAACAAAAATACTGGGAAAGGCAAAAACAACTCCCGTGACAAGCACACTAGATGCAGCATCTGATTTTGTTTCTGCAGCAGATTCAGTTATCGATATTGCGATCGATGCTGGGATCGATGTAATAGAGAGTTTACCTCTCGTAGGAACACTTATCCATATCGTCAAGGTAGCCCTAGACGCCTATAGCAATATCGAAAGAAGGCGGGCAGTGGTGGCTGCAGCAATTTTTTTCACATCCGATATGGAGCGCCAAAGCACTAGTGAGATCTTAGCTCGAAAGCTTGCCCTTGCCCAGGCCAAAGAGCTCCAAAGGATGCCCCATTCTGCCCTTGGACAAAATAAAAAAAGCATAGCCCTTGCCGAAAAGCACTGTGGAGCTCTTCTAGAGGCTATCATGAAAGGCAAGCTCAAACCCCGCATAGATTCAGAAGATATTCCCAAGCTGATGAGGGTAATTCTTGGCCCTAAGTTTAAAATGCAAAACCCAGATCTAACATCCCTGACGCCTAGAGTGCGCATAAGACCTGGACCTGAAAATGCCAGATCCGGACCACAACTGGGCGCTGGGGGCTCCGTCTCAGCAAGAACAAAGAGATCCGCTTCTCTGGGCGCAGAATCCGCCAGCAATACAGGGCCTATACCTGATTCAACAGGCTCGCGCTCACGAATAGATCTTGAAGATAATGTAAGACGATTAGAGGAGATCCAGCGATCCCAAGAAAGACAATTGAAGGAACAAGAAGACATGATCCGGAGATTGCATGAAGAGGGTCAGAGACGCAAAGCAGAGCTTGATGAACATGCCCGGATGATGACAGCATTTCGTCAGGCTCTCCCAACCGATCGTTTCTCTTCAGCAGGCTGTACCGGCTATCAAGATCAATTGCAAGTAAGCGCAGATGCTGGCGCAGGTGCAGATATGGGGATTCCATATAGGGACCTCAGTCAAAACGTGGCTCAGATGGACATCCGACTTAGACAGCTTGAAATCAGCAAGGCTACCGAAGAAGAGCATCGAGGAATATCTCCTGCAGGCAGAGGAGACTTCCATGAACCCGTTCGTGGAGCGAGAGAAAAGCTCCTGGGGATTGTACCGAAAAGGGGTATTCAATGACCCTAAGCTCAGTCTGAAATATTGCAACACGCCCGTGTCCCTCTGGTAATCGAAAGATAAACTTCATAATTGTTAGAAGCACATCAGTTGCACTTGGAGCGAAGGGGCGCAGGGCGACCTAATTACCTAGAGGTGAGATAGTGATTGTGGTGCCTGATGTGTGATAGAGAATATTGCACTATTTGCTATAAATATTTCTTTATTTCTATCAATAGATAAGTATTCCTTGTTTTTTATATGAGTGAAAATTATAATCTCTATTTCAAACTGATTCTTTCTAAGGAATGTTATGCTAAACACAAACTCCCTGCCTACAAGACCTTATCGATACTTAACTGCCTGGATACCAAAGAATGATCCGACGCCGAAAAAGCAGGTTGTCACCTGTTTCATCCAACGGAATAATAAATTTTTAGTGCTTCAGCGAGCAAGACAGGATGAACAATATGGCTTGTGGGGGATTCCCGGGGGGAAATTGGATAAGGGGGAGCTTCCAATTCCAGGACTGATGCGCGAGGTACTCGAGGAGACAGGGTTGGACTTAAGCAAAAGCCACATAGAATTACTGGATACTGCCCTGAGCTGCACTTCGTGTGATGGCCAATACGGGCTCTATCTTTATCATGCCAAAATCACGACTCGCAAAAGAGTTGTGATAGGTTATGAGGAGCATCTGGCCTATCGCTGGGTGACTCTACAAGAATTTGAAAGATTAGATTTACTAACCGCCCAGGGCGAGGCTTACACCTACGTCAAAGAGCTGCTCTTGCCTAAGGTACAAACAAAGGCTAGAGGTGATCATGTCAAACCCAAGCTCTGCATCGAATGAATCGCAGTGTGACTGTGGCAAAACTTTATATACGGTTATCAGCGGATCCTTCCGCAAACATCTATCCCAAATCGTCCAACTTAAGCAGTTCTTGCAATCCCAACAGGTGATGGTGCTCTCTCCCACTGGGCATGCAGCCATCAATCCCAAAGATGAATTTATTGTGCTTGACTCCGACCCGATCTCCAATCCCAAACTACTTCAAGATTCTGTCTTTGCCAAAATCCGTCGTTCGACCTTCCTTGTAGTTGCCAACTTCAACGGCTACCTTGGCAAAGCAGCCATCCTCGAGATTGGCTATGCAATTGCCACTGGCATTTCTATCTATACCCTGGAACCGGTCGACGATCCCAACCTCAGTCCCTACTGCCGCCCCCTCTCTGAGATCTTCCCTCAAATTTCTCTGAAAAAAGATCTAGCGAAGGTAGAGGGGAAAATCGACCAAATGATCTCTAAGTCCAGGGAGAAGGGGGGATAGGTGTAGGGGGTGAGATCGAATTGCTTTGGATCTCGCCCTCAAAGAGCTACTAGGGGATTCAAAAAAGTTAAATTACCGCCTATCATTTCTCAAATAATAAGTAATCCACTCACAAAGTGAGGGAGTTTTAAGTACATGCTTATTCATTGCTTTCAAGATGGAAATTTCTTTTTTGCAAGCAAGTGGGAAGTTCTTTAGCTTCTTTTTGTTCTTATAAAAAGCCCTGGCACCCAATTCATCATAATCCCAAACTCCAAGTTGGTAGGCTAAGCTTATCAGCCAAAACTCGAGGACATTTTCACCCAGTACCTCTTCAACTATAAAACCCGCCTCAACTGATATTTTTTTCATCTGCTTCATGGAGGGCATGACATAGTGAACAGGGGGCTGGATTCCTTGCCAATCATACTTGTATTTTCTTGCAGCATATGAATCCACATTGGGAATACGAATAATCGCTAGACCTTCTGGATTTAATAAATAGTTGATTCTTTTGAGAATTTCAAGGGGCTGATCCATATGTTCAAAAACATGATGCAACATAATGACATCCCATTTTCCCTCGATCTCAAAGATATCCTTTTTATAAACTTTAGAACCATTGGCATGTTCAATATCATGATCCAGAAAAGGATCAATACCTTGAACATTTTCAAAACCGTGATTTTTCATTTCATAGACTAGTTGTCCTGTCCCACACCCTACATCTAGGATTCTTGCATCCTTAGGTAACTTTTGCCTCGCAACTGCAATATGAGCTTGGTCATCAGAAGTGTTGAGAATTAATCGAGACAATCCTGGGAAGAAATTTTTAAACAGACACTTTTTAGCTAATCTTCTTATAAATCGATCTTTTTCCCCTACAGGGCCAAAGCTGTAATAGTTCTCATAATACTTTCTTATATCCTCTGGGATTTCAGATATTGACATTGAGGAACATTGAGAACAAAGAAGGTATTTAAAGGGAGCTTGTTTTTCCTCCTCATATTCTTTACATTGAAAAAGTCATTATCCTTTTCATTCAAACAAGCTCTACAATAATTGTTTCTCATAATCAAATATGTTGCCGATGATGTTTCTCTGCAGCCTTCTGTGAAGCTGTTGCGAGAATATATAATAGAGTAAACGCCAACAAAAGCTGCGACGAGTTTTCCTTAAATAGCACTTTGGATATAGGGGCAATTAGAGCTGCTAATGTTTGTCCCCCCTCTATTGCAGCAGCACCCACTCCTTTATGCCTGGAACCCACCATGTTAATTACAGCATCAGTAACAAAAGGGATATAGAGTCCACCAATAATAACATAATGGCTCATTGCCCCTATTAGATTAGTCGTACAAGAATCCCTAGAGCAAGTTACATAGGTAACAAACATGATTCCAGCACCTATACTATATAGAAGTGTAATTATGGACATGTGAGGAAGCCGAGAATACAGCATTGAAATTAGAATACCGACCAATGTGCCAAAAGTAGTCACCTCCAACCATGAACTTATTTCAGGCACTGCCTCCATAAACTCCCAATTAATAAAGAAAGTCAATTCAGACAATGTGAAAGCTGCTAGAGTGAACAGCAGTCCTTTCCTTTCCTTAATTACCTTTATTAGATCTGGCTCTCTTTTCTTTTCATGCTCATCCGAAAGATCTTGAAAGAAGAAAACTGTTAGCAGGGCATTGACTGCAAGTGCGATAAGAATCCAGAAGACCATTTTTTGATAGGGCACCTTGCTTATATGCGCAAAAAAAGCCCAGGGGATCCATTGTGCAATAAAAGTAACTGCGATTATTTTTAGACTCGAGTATTGTTTATAATTATCAAGCAATGCTGCTCTGGCAACAGCTTGCGGGTTAAATGTAAGAGCAATCAATATGACTACCCAGACATTAAATCCCACTGTCAATAATGTTACCCCTCCTGCAAATCCTATTATCTGGGAAACTACAAGAGTCTTTTTCCTTAAATTAAAGTCTGAGATATATCCATAGGTAAATGCTGCAAAGAATTGAAGAAGTTGCCAACCAAAGAGCAATGGAGCCTTATGCGAAATTGGTCCGAAGAAAAAAACTTCAATATTAACTAGCTCTGCAATGCTAATTGCGAAGAGAGAGGGAAGCGCATGAGAGATGATTCTATGATGCCTTTTAAAAGCCTTTAGCACTTTCTAGCCCCTAAAACATCCATGGGAATCTGACCCACGGAACTAGATCTCATCGTTCCATTTGCAAACTCTGAAGGTGGATGAATAGGGTATTTTTTTCAATTTTTTATTTTTTGCGCTCGGAAAAGAGAACCCCGAAGCAGACATTCAATCATATCGACTAGTCATTACCTAGTAAAGGAGAAGACCAGTTCTCATCCTAAGAAAACTACACCGGAGCATTTTCCTATATGAACGAGATTGGGAGTTGCCCTCAATTTTTTGCTCCAACATTTCTGAGCCTTAAACCCCTTGAAAAAGAAGGCGCCCACGGCCGACAAAGTCGGCAAGCGCCCTCGAAGAGGGTGCTCACTGGCCAAAGGCCAGTCGTGGGCGCCCTGGGCAACAGGACTTTAGACCTTATAAGCGTCCAGGGCAGAGCTTTTCCCAATCCCCTACAAAGAATCCGCTTGAATTCCCCATAATTCACCCATGGAGATCATACAATGCCCACTCCTTGGGCCATAACTACGGAACTAGATCGAAACATTTTAGTACTAAAATTTTTGCCATCCAGTGCGGAAAAAGGGGTTGTTTGATATGCCAGCCTGCGGGCATTCTGCGGAAAGTACGAAGAGGATAGGCTCGTGGCCGAGAAAACGGAAAAGGCAACCCCGAAGAAGCTAAAGGACGCCAAGAAAAAGGGTCAGGTAGCTAAGGCTCAAGATTTCCCATCAGCCATCACCTACATCGTAGCCGTCACCGCCACCCTCTATCTCTCAGGCTTCTTCTTCAATAAACTCGGCGGCTATATGGTGCGGTTGCTGAGAATCGCCCCTTTCACTGATGCCGTCGCAACCGCCCCCTATTACCTCCAGGAGCTCATTCAGCTCATACTCGTCGTCTCCCTGCCCGTCGTCGGCATCGTCGCAATCATCGGCTGCTTCGTCACCTTCCTCGTCGTCGGCCCCACATGGGCCCCTGAGGTCTTCAAACCCAACATCAAAAAGTTCAATCCGGTCGAAAATATCAAGCAGAAATTCAAGATGAAGACCGTCGTCGAACTCATCAAATCCCTCCTCAAGATCTTCGGAGCCGCTGTCATCATCTATTTCCGCCGTCCGCACCAGCATCCGGTGAACTCACCAAAACCGTCACCTTGCCCGCAGTCGCCTCAGCTATCATCTTCGAAAAAATCATGTACAAGGTCATTCTGTGGACCGGTATCTACTTCATCGTCATCTCCCTCGGCGATCTTCTTTATCAAAAAGCATAACTTCGCCAAAGAGATGAAGATGGAAAAATTCGAGGTGAAGCAAGAGTACAAAGACACCGAAGGCCACCCCGAAATCAAGAGCAAACGGCGCCAACTCGCCCAAGAGATCGCCTACGATGAGGGCACCGGCCAATCAGACGGGCCAAAGCCATCGTCACCAACCCCAACGACATAGCTGTCGCCATCGGCTACGAACCAGAACAAATATGCCGCCCCCTGGATCGTTGCCATAGGGACAGAAAAGCAATAGCGCTAGCTATGATAGCAATGGCTCGAGTCCCTTGGCATTCCCATCATGCGCAATGTGCCGTTCGCACACCAGCTGCTCGAAAAGGGGAAAGTCAACCGATTCATCCCTGAATCGACTTATGAAGCAGTAGGCGGAAATCCTACTCTATATTGAATCCCTTAAACTGAAAAGAGACGACAAAGTGAAATTCTTCGAAAAAGTAAGCCGCATCCTCGGTGGCGACTGGGCCCTCGGCGCCATCAATCGCTCCAGCGACCTCGTGCTCGCCGCCTGCGTCATCGTCGTTATCATGATGATCATCCTGCCCATCCCCCCTCCGATCATCGACCTCGTCGATCACCTTCAACCTGGTCGCCGCCGATCACCCTGCTCATGGTCGCCCTCTACATCCCAAGCGCCGTCCACCTCTCGATGTTCCCCTCGTCTCTCCTGATCACCACCCTTTTTCGCCTCGGCATCAACATCTCCACCACCCGGCAGATCCTCCTCCACGCCTACGCAGGCCACATCATCCACGCCTTCGGTAACTTCGTCGTCGGCGGTAACTACGTCGTCGGCGGTGTCATCTTCTTGATCATCACCATCGTGCAGTTCATCGTCGTCATCAAGGGTGCCGAGCGGGTCGCTGAGGTGGCCGCACGCTTTACCTTGGACGCCATGCCCGGTAAACAGATGGCATCGACGCCGACATGCGCGCAGGCATCATCGACGCCAACCAGGCACGCGAAACGGGCGCCTCCATCCAACAAAGAAAGCCAACTCTACGGCGCCATGGACGGTGCCATGAAATTCGTCAAAGGAGATGTCATCGCCGGCATCATCATCGCCTTTGTCAACATCGTCGGAGGCCTGATCATCGGCGTCGGCATGCACGATATGACCCTCTGGACAAGCAGCCCAAGTCTACACCCTGCTCTCAATCGGTGATGGTCTCGTCTCCCAAATTCCCTCGCTCCTGATCTCCCTCACCGCCGGTATCGTCACCACACGCGTCTCAAGCGAGCGGCGCGACGCCAACCTCGGTCGCGAAATCACCCAGCAGATCTGCGCGAACCCAAAGCGGTCTTCCTCGCCGCCCTCGGTTCCCTCGGCCTCGGATTTTTCAAAGGCTTCCCCCTCTGGACCTTCGCCCTCCTTGCCATCATGATGGCCATAGCCGCCTTCGCCCTCCTCAAAAAGAAAAAGAAAGAGGAGGCCAAAGCCGCCGCAGGAGGCATCGCACCCACCACCATCGAAACCGAAGTGGAAGGACATGTGGTGGTCGGCGGCTGGCACCCAAGAATTTGCTCTAACCCTGCCGGTGGTGCTCGAAGTCGGCTCAGCGACTCTCAGAGATCACCAAAGAAAAGCAAGGAGGCCCAAGCTTCGTCGAAGAGATGCTCCCCAAGATGCGCCAGGCGCTCTATCAAGATCTCGGCGTGCGCTTCCCAGCTGTCCACGTGCGCACCGACTCGCCCACACTGGAAACCGATGAATACTCTTCTACCTAAACGAGGTGCCCATCGTCACGCGGCAAAGTCTTCCTCGAGCTGCCTGCTCACCAACGAGAGCGAAGAGACGCTTCGCAACTACAACATCCCCTCATTCGCCTACAAAAATGCGGTCGGACTGCCCTCGATTTGGGTCGAAGAGCGCTATCAGGAGATCCTGGAGAAGGCCGGCATCAAATTCTGGAAGCCGATCGAAGTGTCATCCTCCACCTCTCCTACTTCTTCCGCCAGCAGCCGAGAGAGTTCGTCGGCATCCAAGAGGTGCGCTCGATGATGGAGTTCATGGAAAAATCCTATCCCGACCTGGTCAAGGAGGTCACACGACTCATCCCGCTGCAAAAATTGACCGAGATCTTCAAGCAGACTGGTCCAGGAGCAGGTCTCGATCAAAGATTTAAGAACCATCCTCGAGGCGCTCAGCGAGTGGGCGCAGACGGAAAAAGACACCGTCCTGCTGACCGAATATGTGCGCTCCGCTCTGAAACGCTACATCAGCTACAAATATTCTCTCGGCCAGTCCACCCTCTCTGTCTATCTACTTGATCCAGAAATTGAGGAGATGGTGCGCGGAGCTATTAAGCAGACCTCCGCGGGCTCTTATCTGGCCCTCGATCCCGATTCCGTGAACTGATTCTCAAGTCGGTGAGGAACACCATACCCCACCCCTGCGGGAGGCCAGCCACCTGTGCTTCTTACGGCAATCGATGTCAGACGCTTTGTGCGCAAACTGATTGAAACGGAGTTTCCCGATGTGGCCGTTGTCTCCTACCAAGAGATCATCCCCGAAATACGCATCCAACCGCTCGGCCGTATCCAATTCGCATGATCTGAACAAAGGGAGCGCTAGAGCGTGAGCGATTCCTCCTCCATCAACGTCGCCGCTATCGAGGCCAAGCAGACTCAAAGGGAGGCCAAGGAGCTCATCGCAAGCCAGGTGATGAGCGCAACCCGCCTCACAGAGGATCTGGAGAGCGCTTTTAACCCCGCCGCTGCCCTGCGCATGTCGCAAAGGCGCGACCGCTTCCGCCCCCTAGAATCGCGCAGCGCAAAGGCAAGCGAATCCAAGGATAAGAAGATCTTAGAGGTCAGCAAGAAGGGAGAAGACGATCTCGCCGACGGCTACAACAAGAGAAACCCTGAGCTTCCCAAAGAGAGATTGCGCGAGATGCGCTCTCAGATCCGAGAGGGCGCCTCAGCCGACGAGATCCTCGAAACGGTCGATCGCTTTTTCAAAGATCCCACCCTCGCTGACGAGGCTCTCGAGTACCTCTCCAAGTCGACGAGCGGCGACCTCCAATCCTCGGTGCTCCGAGCAAAGGAGCTCCTCAATGAGCAGAAGGGACGCGAAATCATCGCAGGAAGAAATGTCGATGCTGCCGCCAAAGCCTATGCTGAAAAGGGCACCGGCGCCACACCCACCGAGCTGCGCGACCTCTACCGCGATATCACAGGCACTCCGCGCGACCACAACCTGCTCTTCGAGGAGCTCTCAAAGCAGTACGACTTCACCTCCCTCAAAATGGTGGTCGCCTTCTTGCTCAAAGGGCTCGGCTTCGACCTCAAATCCAAGGGCCCCTCGATCCAACAGGCGGAGCTCATCCGCCTCCTCACCGAGGTGCGCAACCTGCAGTCCATCCTCTGGGTCTATCTCTTCTTCAAAGGACGCATGAGGTTGATACAGAGGGAGTTAAAGAAATACAAGATTCCAGGCAAAAACCTCACCTTCGAGCTTCTGGCAAAAGGTTATATCAAGCTCGTGGAAGAGAGGTACCCCTCGCTCACCAAGGTGCTGCAATTTGCAGAGAAGCTGGGCCTGCGCGAGCTGCCCACCCGCATCGTCATTCTCACCCAATTCCGCGATGCGACGAGACAGCTCGCCCCAAGGCTCTACAAAACTCCCAAGCAGAGACAAGACCTTCTGCTCGTCCTGATCGAGACGCTCGAAGAGCTGGAAGAGAAATTGGAAGAGCTGGAAGAGAATCCAGAAGAGGGAAAAGAGGAATAACATGGAGAGCAGACTTTGAATCCTTTCGAACAGCTGTTAAAGGCCCTTGGAACCCACCTGGGGCTCACTTTGCATCCAGATAGCAACCAGGCCTGCCGCATCCAATTCGCAGAGGGTCCCCCCATCCAGATCGACCTGGAAGGCAGCGGCGATCTGATCCTGATGGGGGCAAGCCTCGGCATAGTCAATCCCGGCATCTACCGCGAGCAGCTCTTTAAAGCGGCTCTGAAGGCCAATGCAAGCTCGAAGTCGCCGAGAGGAACGCTCGCCTTCAGCGAAAAAAATTCGATGCTCGTCCTCTTTCAATTCGTGGAGTTTGTACGGCTCGATGAGAGCGCCTTCTTCAAGCTCTTCCACACCTTCCACGCTCACGCCAGCCTCTGGTATGAAGCGCTGCGAAGAGGCGGCCTGCCGGAGATCCCAGAGGAAATCTTAGTGAGCTCAAAGGGGCTGCAATGATCGATCCCAAGGTGCGGGAAAGCCTTCTAAAAACACGGGCGGCAGGCCACTGGCAGCGCTTTGGACTTAAAGAGCATCACGGTATCGTCACACCGCTCTTTTCGCTGCATTCGGAAAAGAGCGCTGGCATCGGCGAATTTCTCGACCTCATCCCCCTCATCCAATTTGCGAGCGAGATCGGACTCGACGTGATCCAGCTTCTGCCTCTCAACGATACAGGAAGGGAGACCAGCCCCTACTCGGCACTCTCATCGCTCGCCTTGAACCCGATCCACCTCTCTCTACACGCCCTTGAGGGCGTCGAGCGGGTGGCGAGCAGCAAGGAGCGACTCGCCTTCCTAAAGGGCTTGACGAAAGAGGGGCGCGTAGACTATCCGCGGGTCTTCCACCATAAGCTCGACTACCTCAGAGACTACTTCAACTTGGTTTTCGCGGAGGTGCAAAAGAGCGAGGCGTATGGTGAGTTTGTCTCGGAAAACCTCTGGCTCGAAAACTACGCTCTCTTCAAAGCGATCAAGGAGACCCAGGAGTGGAGACAGTGGGAGATGTGGCCTACAGCCCTCAGGAGTCCCTCTGCGAGGCACCTGCCCACCTTGCGCGATGTCTACAAGACCGAATGCGACTACCACAAGTTTGTGCAGTTTTTGTGCTTCAAGCAGATGCGCGAGGTAAAAGCGCAGGCGGAAAGGTCAAACGTCTTCCTCAAAGGCGACCTGCCGATCCTCATCTCTCGAGATAGCGCCGACCTCTGGGGTGCGCGTCAGCACTTCCTCTTGAACCTCTCGGCGGGCGCTCCTCCAGACCCCTATTCCAAAGAGTATCAAGCGTGGGGCTGCCCGGTCTACGACTGGGAGGAGATCGAAAAGGATCACTTCAACTACTGGAAAGATCGCATTCAGATCGCCGAAGAGGCCTACCATCTCTACCGCCTAGACCATGTGGTGGGCTTCTTTCGCATCTGGGCGATTCCGGCGGCTAGAAGACCGAGCGAGGGCAACTGGCTTCCTGAAGATGAGAGGCACTGGATCGCTCAGGGCAAAAAGGTGATCGAAAGGCTCCTCGATTTCTCGCTGATGCTGCCTGTCGCCGAGGATCTCGGCACCGTCCCTGATGCGGTGCGAGTGGCTCTCAAAGAGCTCGGCGTGCCCGGCACCAAGGTGATGCGCTGGGAGAGGCGCTGGAAGGGCGATGAGGGGTTCATAGCACCTGCCGATTACGAGCCGATCAGCATGACAACGGTCTCCACACATGACTCAGACACCCTTGCGCTCTGGTGGCGCCACGCCCCGCGCGAGGTGCAGGCGCTCTGCCAGGAGAAGGGATGGGAATTCAGACCCTTCCTCGATCGCGAAAAGGCCTACCAGATGCTCTGGGAGAGCCACCACTCAGCGAGCCTCCTGCACATCAACCTCCTGCAGGAATATCTCTTCCTCTTCCCCGAGCTCTGCTCGACCAACCTGGCCGATGAACGCATCAACATCCCTGGAAAAGTGCTCCCGACCAACTGGAGCTACCGCTTTAAACCCTCGGTTGAAGCGCTGCTCGCGAATGATTCGCTTAAAGATACGATAAAGAAAATTATCAAGTAAATTCTTTATTACCACTTAACTTCCTTACGCTATAATAGTTGCATAAAAATTTAACCTAAGTAGTTTTATGCATGTCAATCAAGCCCTCCCTGCCCTCCCAGCCGCGCCACGCTCCCCTTTTACCCTAAAACGGGTGATGGGGGGAATCCTACTCATCGCCCTAATCGTTTTGGGCATAATAGGCGCTGCAACGCCCGTAGAGCTCGATCTGAAGGCCTTTTCTGTTTCAAAAGAGGCGCTCTTTTACATCTCGGTTGCCACGCTTTCGCTGATAGGCCTCGGGCTTATCATCGCAGCCATCATCGCCGTAGTCCGAATGAGAAGGTCGGCTCGAGTCGCCCCTGCGGCAGAGCCGGCGGCTGTAGAGATGCAGCCCGCTCCAGCTAGAGCGAGCCCGCAGGTGGCGGGCAATGTCGACGCTGGTTTCGAGAACCTTGACCCCAATGTGAGAAGAGCTCCAAGGCATATAGTAGTCAGTGGCCGGGTCCAAATCCAAATCCATCTGGGAGCCGGTGCAGAGGGTGCTCTGCCCGAGATCCCCCCCCTCGATTTAAATGTTCCAGGAGCTGCTGAAAGGGGCTCTCTATCTTCCATTCGGGCTGCAGCTTCTGCAGGCCCTGCAGCGGGCGGTAGACGCAGCGTACTATCTACCTTACAGGATTTAAATGTACTCGAGGCTGCTCAAAGAGGTCGTTTACCTCCTCTCAGAGCATCGGCTGGGGCTACATCCCCAGCGCTTGCTCCGAGAGCCACCGGGGGCGCACCTGCATCAGGTCCGGCTCGAAGAGCGCCCTTGCCTCCTATTGGAAGTGCCCCCAGAGCACCCGCTGAGGCCGCAGCCGCATCTGCCGGCCCAGGCGATGCCTCCGAGCTCCCTTCATTTGATTTAGAAGCCCCAGATGCTGAGGCTGCATCTGCCGGCCCCGGACCAGCCCCTGGCCCAGGCGTCGCCTCCGAGCTCCCTTCATTTGATTTAGAGGCCCCAGACGCTGAGGCTGCATCTGCCGGCCCAGGACCTGGCCCAGGCAACGCCTCCGAGCCCTCCCATCGTGCGAGGAGAAGTTCTATTTCATCAGCGTTCACACCGGGTGCCACAGTTGAAGAGGTCACGGCAGAGCTTGCAAGAAGGGGCATAACCATCAACTGGGTCGAAGTCCCAGACGCGCGCTCTGCAAACGCTCAAGCGGCCGCAGCTGCCGCTCCCCAGAATGCCCCACAAGCTGCCGCAGCTGCTGCTGCTCAGCCCGAAAGAAGGCTCTCAATAAATTATGACCCCAACCGAAGGCCTCCCATGCGCCATATGCGTCCCCTATTCCATCAAATACTCCGAGAGGTTGGCACAAGAGCGGGTACTATCACCGAGGAAAGTGAGCCAGATGGATGATGCAAAAAAACCATAAACCTTTTGCAAAATTTATAAAAATTATTTGAATTTAACCCTTTTAGTGTTATAATGTTCCAATACTAATTCAAACTATGAGGTTATATGGAAACAAGCCAAATACTCGGACATTCAAGAGGTGTAGCGTCGACGAGATCGCCTTTTCCTTCTTTTAATAAAGCAGGAACGGCAGTGACCGCCACAGCTTTTGTATTGTCAGTTCTGGGCTTGGTCTATGGAGGGCATATTGGATCGGATGTTCTACAGGGATTTGTCTACGGCGCTTCTGCCATGACCCTTGCTGCCGTTGTCTCTCATATCTATACCAATCGCCATTCGATCTCCCACTTCATCAAGCAGGCCTTGAAGTGGATGAGGGAGGAAGAGTCGTCTGGCCACGAGTTGAGCTCACTTACTTTTATCAGCCGCGATGCCGAGAATATCCACGTTAGATGGAAAGGTTACGCTGCCTCAGTACCCAATACCGAAGAGGCGCGGAGGTGGATAGAAGCCGTCGCAACTCCACTAAGAAAAGAGGGACAATCTGCTGCTGAAGCTGAGGCTAATGCCATTTTGGCCTACCACTCATTGAACCACCCAAACCTACTAGAGGCTCAGGGCCTTACGTTAGAGTTTTCCGAATGGCATGTTCGATACTCTCTTTGCGAAGGAAGTGTGACGTTTAGAACGGGCCTTTTAAAATTAGGAAATCCAGACCGCGAGGCAGCTCGTACAAGAGCGATCATCGCGCGCGATGCATAAAGGAGGGTAACTGTAAATCATATGGAATCAAGTCACTCTGTTGGATCGCAATCCTCTGTAGCCTCGGCAAGGCACCCCTTCCCATCGGTCAATAAAGCCAAGGTGAGTGCAGCTATTGCAGGTCTAGTGCTCGGCATACTCGGCTGCATCTATGGAGGCAAGACCGATTGTGCTGAGGTTGTTTACACCGCCTCCGCTCTTTCATTTGCAGCAGTTCTTGCCCTTGCTGTCTACAACCGCCAGGGGATCATCAACTTCATCAAACAGGCATTGAAGTCGATGAAGAAGGAGGAGCCAGAACCCTTGCTCTTTTCTTCTGATTGCGAGGATCAAGTCGAGGAAGCGCCCCCCACAGCTCCTAAGATTTCTCTGATCAAAAAAGAGATGCATCTCTCTTGGAACGGCAAGGAGTTCTCTATACCCAATACCGATGCTAGCCGAGCTTGGACAAGAACCTACACCGATGGGTTAAGCGCTAAAGGAGTCGATTTCGATGTGGCAAAAGCTTCGGCGATTGTCGCCTATAGCAAACTCATGCTGCTAGCAAAGGACGCTCCCGCGTTAACCACAGTGACCGATGCAAGCAAGCCCATTATCATCGAAGGGGAAGGTTTTATCACCCTCTCTTGGGGTCAGCACCAACTATCGGTGGCGGTCACTGCAAAAGATCGCGATTTTATATCCAAGAGGGCCTACTGGATCAACCATGACAGCCGAGAGCCTCTCGATGAGAATATAGCCCGTGCAAAGGCGATTGTCGAATTCAGCAAGCGCGGCGGCATCTAAATCACCTGCCCGCAGCCGCCGTGATGAGCAAAGACAATCTCATCGCCAGCAAGCTCGAGCGTGATCTCCTTTTGTCCAGCTAGCTTCCCTTCGAGAAGCGCCAACGACCGCGGCCCTACGACTAGGTGCTGGATGGTGCGCTTCAGAGGCCGAGTCGCAAGATCAGCATCTAAATCACCTGCCCGCAGCCGCCGTGATGAGCAAAGACAATCTCATCGCCAGCAAGCTCGAGCGTGATCTCCTTTTGTCCAGCTAGCTTCCCTTCGAGAAGCGCCAACGACCGCGGCCCTACGACTAGGTGCTGGATGGTGCGCTTCAGAGGCCGAGTCGCAAGATCAGCATCTAAATCACCTGCCCGCAGCCGCCGTATGCTGAGCAAAGACGATCTCATCGCCAGCAAGCTCAAGCGTGATCTCCTTCTGTCCAGCTAGCTTCCCTTCGAGAAGCGCCAACGACCGCGGCCTTACGACCAGGTGCTGGATGGTGCGCTTCAAAGGCCGAGTCGCAAGATCAGCATCTAAATCACCTGCCCGCAGCCGCCGTATGATGAGCAAAGACAATCTCATCGCCAGCAAGCTCAAGCGTGATCTCCTTCTGTCCAGCTAGCTTCCCTTCGAGAAGCGCCTTCGACAGCGGCCCCACGACCAGGTGCTGGATGGTACGCTTCAGAGGGCGGGCTCCAAAGGCGGGGTCATAGCCCTCTTTGGCCAGATAGTCGGCCACGCCCACTGTCCAATCCAGCTTGATATGCCGCTCAGATAGCCTCTGCGCCACCTGCTCGAGCTGCAGCTCGACAATCCTTCGCATCTCGCTCTCCTTCAATGGAAGGAAGGGCAGAATATCGTCGAGGCGGTTGAGGAATTCCGGCCTAAAGTGCCTCTTCAGGCTAGGCTCGAGGATCTTGAGCACCTCCTCTTTGGAAAGATCGCCCTTCTTCTCGATCGCCCGCATCAGCTCCTCAGAGCCGAGGTTGGAGGTCATGATGAAGAGCGCATTCTTGCAGTTGACGTTGCGCCCTTGCTATCAGTGAGCGTCCTTCGTCGAAGATCTGGAGAAGGATATTGAAGACGTCATGATGGGCCTTTTCGATCTCATCGAAAAGCACCACCGCATAAGGGCTTGCGCCGCAGCGCTTCTGTAAGCTGCCCTCCTTCCTCATAGCCCGACGTAGCCTGGAGGCGATCCGATCAATTTCGGCGACGCTGTGCTTTTCCATATACTCCGACATGTCGAGCCGGATGATCGCCTCTTCCTGGTCGAAAAGCTGCTCGGCGAGTGCCTTGGCGAGCTCGGTTTTACCGACGCCTGTAGGGCCGAAGAAAAGGAAGACGCCGACGCGGCGGTTCGGATCGCTCAAGCCCTGCTCGCGAACGGCGGATCGCTTGGCTGACGGCTTCGACAGCAAAGTGCTGGCCGATGACCCTCTTTCCAAGGTCCTCTTCCAAATGAAGAAGTCGGTCTTGTCTCTCCTTCAAGCATCTCGCTGCACAGGAATTCCAGTCCATTTGGCGACGATCTGGGCGATGAGCTACTCGTCGACTTCTTCCTTGAGGAGCCGATTCTCTTGGTTGCCCAAACATCTTCTGCAGCTTCTTCGATCTCTTTTTTCACGCTAGGAATTTCGCTGTAGCGGATTTCGGCCACTCGATTGTAATCGGAAGCACGTTCGGCTTCCTCTTCTTGGAATCGCAGCTTCTCGAGCTGGTTTTTTTTTTCTTTCAGCCTCTGCATGGATCGCTTTTTCTCTTCGTTCCATCGCTGGCGCGAGCACGGCAAGCTCTTCTTTAAGCTGAGCGATCTTCCTTTCAGCTCTTTCGATTCCGCATCGCTAGCGGGGAATCTTCTCCCTTTCAGGGCTTCCTGCTTGATGATCAGGCGGCGAGCTCCCTCTCTTTGATATCGATCGGCAGCGGCAGGCTGCCGAGCTGCATTCGGATGAAGCTCGCCGCCTCGTCGATCAGGTCGATCGCTTTGTCGGGCAGGAACCGGTCGGTGATGTAGCGCTGGAGAGATAGACGGCTGCGTGGATAGCCGCCTTCTGTGATCCTGACGCCGTGGATAGATCTCGTACCGCTCGCGCAGCCCTCGCAAGATCGCGACGGCATCTTCTGTCGGACGGCTCTGCGACCAGCACTGGCTGGAATCTGCGTTCGAGAGCAGCGATCTTTCTCGATGTATTTCTGATACTCGTTAATGTAGTCGCTCCGATGCAGTGCAGTGTGCCGCTTGCAAGGGCGGGTTTAAGAAGTTGGCGGCGTCCATCGCCCCTTCAGCGCCCCTGCGCCGACGAGCGTATGCACTTCGTCGATGAAGAAGATGATCTTCCCTTCCGCTTTTTCGATCTCCTGCAGTATCCCTTTGAACCGCTCCTCGAATTCTCCTCGGTACTTGGTTCCTGCGATCAGGCTTCCCATATCGAGGGCGAGAGATTCTTTTCTTTTAAGGAATCGGGTACGTCGCCTTGGATGATCCGTTGGGCAAGACCTTCGGCAATCGCGGTTTTGCCTACGCCGGGCTCGCCGATGAGCAGTGGGTTGTTCTTCGTGCGACGGCTAAGAGACTTGCATCGTGCGGCGGATCTCCTCGTCGCGGCCGATCACAGGATCGAGCTTCCCTCTTTGGCCAAGGCGGTGAGGTTCTTGCAATACTTTTCCAAAACCTTGAATTGACTCTCTGCTGTAGGTGTGTCCATCGTGCGCTCTCCTCTCATTTTTTTTATTATCGCCTCGAGCCCTTTTTGATCGACTCCGCTCTTTTTAAGCCACCTTGCGAAGGGTTCTGAGCCGTTTTTTGCAAAGCTTATGAGAAAATGGTCCGACGAGATGTAGCTATCCTTCCACGCTTTAGCTATTTCTCCCGCCTCAAAGAGGAGCTTCGAAAGGCCCTGAGAAGCCCTGGGAGGCCCTTTTTGCGACTCCGAGTAGACGGCAAGCTTGTCAAGTGCTACTGCAATCTCATCCATGAGCTCAGCCACATTGCCACGGGTCTCCTCGAGAAGCGCCACAAAGTAGCCATCACTTGCGGCTACGAATTGCTTAAGTAGATGATTTTCAGTTACTTCTGTATTTCCCTTCTCCTGAGCCTCGTGCACAGCTCCTTCGATCGCCTTTGCCACTGCCTCTGAGTAATCAGCCATAGACCATCCTCTTTGGGATCCAGCATAGCCAAAAATCGAAAATTAAACCACAGAGGCACAGAGAGAGCAGAGGCAGCACAGAGAGAAATCTAATTTTTTCTGCGAAGCGAAAAAAATTTCCTCTGTGCATCCTCTTGTTCCTCTGTGTCTCTGTGGTGGACTTGTTACCTATCTCGGGGAGAGGAGTGAGAGGGTACGTCTCAGCTGCACGAGCGGCTTGTCGTAGCCCTTTTTCTCTTTGACTAGCCTTTCTGCTATTTCGAGGTGGCTCCACGCCTTGGGGAAATCCCTTCGCTCGAGATAGAGCTCAGCAAGCGTCGCCTCGATCACCAGGTTATTTGGATCGATCGCATGGTAGCGCTCGAGATAGGAGAGCGCCTCTTTAACGTGGTGAAGCTGGTGGTGGAGGGCGGCCATCTGGTAAATCCCATCGCGGAAGAGCGGAAATTTCTCCAAAACGAGGGAGAGCTGCTTCATCTTCTCAAGGACCTCTTTGCGATCGCCCTCTTCAAGGAGAAAAATCATCTTGATTCCCTCCTCGTCCACTCGGCCTGTCAGATAGTCCTCGACCATCTTTTCCATCGGAATCTCTTCCCCGTCGCTACTTTGGGCGGCTGCCTTAAGCGCACGGAGCTGCTCGGCCGCGCGCTCTTTCTCTCCATTGAAGAGCAGCGCATAGCCCAAGAGTTCATCGACGAGAAGATCGCCCGGCAAGAAGAGCTTTGCCTTGGTGTAGCTCTCGATCGCAAGGGCATAATCGCCGCTGTGGAGCTGCCTAGAGCCCAAGTTGACAAAGCCGAGGCCGATCACCTCCTTCTTCGTGCGCTCTTTGAGCTTGCGCATGTTGACATTCCAGTAGACCTCCTCGGGCAGATCGGAGCCGCGCGCTGTCGTCTCGATCACGATCAGCTGATCGTCCGAGCGGTAGCGCAGGTAGATGTGGCCTGGAGGGTTGCAGTGTGGGAATCAACGGTGCGAATGCGTCGTCGACGAATAGGACCTGGGTGTCCGAATCGGCCAGCGAGTAGGCGATCTCGACAGCGCTCCACCGGATGTTTACCGGGTTGACGGCGGCTCCCAGCCAGGGCACCGCGTAGAAGTACTCCAGGTAGCGGTCGGAGTTCATCGCGAGAATGCCCACCCGATCGCCTGCCTGCACACCCAAATCGGACAGCGCAGCGGCGAGGCGGGCGATCCGATCAACCGACTGGGCCACCGTGCGGACCCGGTCGCGACAGATCGTGGCCGGCCGGTCCGGGTTCTGCTGCAAACTACGGTGCAGCGATTGGGTTAGGTACATGTCTGCTCCTTGGTCCGGCGCTACAGGGAGCGCGCGATCAGTTCCTTCATGACCTCGTTGGCGCCGGCATAGATCTTCTGAGCACGCGAGTCGATGAACATCCGGGCGATCGGATACTCCATCATGTACCCGTAGCCGCCGAACAAACTGCACGCATCGGTCGATGATCTGCACCTGCATATCGGTCACCCAGGCTTTCGCCATCGACGCTGTCGTCGCGTCCAAGTCACCCCGCAGATGTCGCCGGATGCAGTCGTCGACGAACACCCGCGCGATCCGCGCGATGGTGGCGCACTCAGCGAGCTCGAATCGGGTGTTCTGCATGTCGAAAAGCGGCTTTCCGAAGGCGTCGCGGTTCTTGGTGTAGTTGACGGTCTCCTCGACCGCGCTCTCCAGCGTGGCCAGGCCGCAGACCGCGACCACCAGCCGTTCGTGTGCCAACTGGCGCATGGCGTAGCCATAACCGGCGCCTTCCTCGCCTAGCAGGTTGCCAACCGGGACCCGGACATCGTCGAAGAACAACTCCGCGGTGTCCTGTGCTTTCATCCCGACCTTGTCGAGCACCCGACCGACCCGGAAGCCGGGCGCATCGGCGGTTTCCAGCACGATCAGCGACACCCCTTTCGCCCCGGCCGCCGGATCGGTCTTCACGACGAGCACGATCAGATCCGCCGAGCTGCCATTGGAGGTGAACGTCTTTGCGCCATTCAGCCGGTAATGCTCGCCGTCGCGAATCGCTGTGGTGCGCAGCGCTTTCAGGTCGGATCCGCCGCCGGGCTCGGTCATCGCGATGGCGCTGATCAACTCCCCGGTCGCCATCCCGGGTAGCCAGCGCTTCTTCTGCTCTTCGGTGCCGTAGGCGAGGATGTAGTCCGCGACCAGCCCGCTGTGCACCTGGTTGCCGAATCCGGTTTCCCCGCAGGCGGCTTGGGCTTCCATGATCGCGAACTCGTGGGCCAGCGTCCCGCCGCCGCCACCGTATTCCTCGGGGACCGACGAGCACAGCAAGCCGAGCCGGCCGGCCTTGATCCAGAACTCCCGGTCGACACATTTCTGTTCGGCCCACCGTTCTCGGTCAGGGAGTGCTTCGGTCTGAAAGAACTTGGGACGCCATCGCCCTGAGGGCGACGACGTCGTCGTCGGCCCAGGCCGACCGGTATGCACCTGTGGTCATGGTGGTTCTCAGAAGCTGAAGCCGCCGCCGCAGATGAGGGTCTGCGCGCTGACGTAGTCGGATTCGGGGATGCAGAACAGGTACACCGCGCCAGCGGCTTCGGCCGGAGTACCCCAGCGGCCCAGTGGCACCATCTGCTCCATGGCGGCGAGCAGGCTCGGATTGACGCCGACCTTGATCTCGTTGCCGGCCACATCGATCGTGCCGTCGCCGCCTGCCGGGGTCTCGGTGAGCCGGGTCTTGATCAGCCCGAACGCCACGGTGTTAACGGTGACGTTGTAGCGCCCCCATTCCTTGGCTAGTGCTTTCGTCAAACCCGTCACGCCGGCCTTCGCCGATGAGTAGTTCGCCTGTCCTGCATTGCCACCCGTCCCGGCGAGCGAGGAGATGTTGACCACCTTGCGGCAGGGGACAGGCTCCCCGTCGGCTACTTGGCCTTCTTGACCGCTGCCGCGATGACCGGCTGCGCGGCCCGCAGGATCCGGAACGGCGCCTTGAGGTGCACATCGAGGATCGCGTCCCATTGCTCGTCGGTCATCTTCTGGATCACCGAGTCCCAGGTGTAGCCGGCGTTGTTGACGATGATGTCCAGGCCACCGAAGTTGTCTACCGCGCTCTGCACGAACCGCTCGCCGAAGTCGGCGTCGGTGACGCTGCCGATGCAGGCCACAGCCTGCCCGCCCGCGGCCTCGATGGCGGCGACGGTTTCCTTGGCGGGCTCGGCGTCGAGGTCGTTGACCACCACCTTCGCGCTCTCGCTGGCCAGTTTCAGTGCGATATTCGCGCCCGATCCCACGGCCGGAGCCGGAGACAATAGCTATCTTTCCCTCAAGATTTTCCCATGGTTGACAATCCTTTTCGTTCGTTTGGATGATTTCCGGGGTTTGGTGTCACAACGCGACGACGGCGTCCCCGGTGCCATATTGTGACCGTGCCGTCAGCGAGCGTGACGGTGAGCTCGAGCGTCGCAAGCCGCTCACCGTCGACGTCGTTGATCGCGGTGATCCTGCCCGTGGCGGTCGGCTCACCGTGCAAGGGCGTGATTGCGGCGAAGCGCACCCGGTAGTGGCGAATCGCCTGTGGGTTAACCCAATTGGTCAACAGCCGGCCCAGGTAGGCCATCGACAGCATGCCCTGAGCGAAGACGTCGTCCAAGCCGGCCGACCGCGCGACGTCGATGTCGATGTGCATCGGATTGTGATCGCCCGACGCTCCCGCGAACAAGGCCAGCGTCGTCCGGGAGATGGGACCAATCTTCAGCGGCGGCAATTCGGTGCCGACGTCAACGGCCCTGACGGCGGTCACCGGTGTTGCTCCGGATTCCGCACGACGATAACGCTTTTCAACTCCGCGACCAGATCGCCGTTCTCCTGGGTCACCATAGACATGTTTCTCAATGAACTCCAACGCTCCGCCCTTCTTGTTGTACACATTTGCGATCCGTGGGGTCGCGGTCAGCACGTCGCCGGCCACGGCCTGGCAGTGGTAGGTGAAGGACTGCTCGCCGTGCAATACGCGACGCAGGTCGACACCGAGGCCGGCTAACCACTCGAACGGGTCGGGACTTTCCAGTTCGATGCCGAACAGGAAGGTCGGCGGCACGGGCAGATTGCGGTGCCCCGCAGTGTGGGCCGTCTGCAGGTCGGTGAAAACCGGATTGGTTTCACGTCGCCTTGGCGAAGAAGCGAAGACGACCCGCGTCGACGGCCATGGTGACCGGCGGCAGTTGTTTGCCGATCACGTTCTCGTCCAACGGCATTGGTTCAGCCCACCTTCTCGTAGAGGGTCACGACGGCGGCGCCGCCGAGTCCGATGTTG
The DNA here is from genome assembly GCA_963827485.1 of Chlamydiia bacterium. Classification (GTDB taxonomy): domain Bacteria; phylum Chlamydiota; class Chlamydiia; order Chlamydiales; family JAAKFR01; genus CAWHBB01. The sequence goes on along the minus strand of CAWHBB010000007.1, from coordinate 1,139 downwards.
TGCTGCAACGCGAGCGTGACCCCCTCGACCTGGCGGGCCTCTGCCTGACCGCGCAACTGCCACACCAATTCGGCGCATTGCGCCAAGCCTGTTGCGCCCAGCGGGTGGCCCTTGGACAGCAGCCCGCCCGACGGGTTGGTGACAACCCGCCCGCCATAGGTGTTGTCACCGTCGGCGATGAACTTTTCGGCGGTGCCCTTCGGGGTCAAACCGAGACACTCATAGGTCAGTACTTCGTTGGTGGTGAAGCAGTCGTGCAGTTCGACGACGCGGATGTCCTCGGGACCGACACCGGCTGCCTCATAGACCTGGTCGGCGGCGGCCTTGGCCATGTCGTAGCCGACGACAGTCATCATGTCGCCGCAGAACGTCGACGCAAAGTCGGTGGTCATCGCCTGAGCCCGGATTACTACGGAGGCGTCGATCCCGTTGGCGCGTGCGAACTCCGTGCTGCAAAGAATCGCCGCGGCGGCACCGCACGTCGGCGGGCGGCGCTCCAGCCGCGTCAGCGGGCCGAAGATAAGCCGGAGACGCCAACACCTCCTCGAGGGTGACCGGGTCACGGAACACCGCATATGGGTTGTTGGCGGCATGCTTACGCGCCTTGACTGCGACCTGCGCGAATACAGCGGGGTCCATGCCGTACTTGTCGGCGTAGGCAGTTCCCGCCCCACCCGAAATACTGTGCCGCCATCGGGGCGTCGTCGTCCCATCCCTGAAGCGCCCTCGTAGTGTCGTCGAAACGAGCGGAGCTCTGGGCCGATCACTCCACATCGACCCCAGCGCCCCGCGCATCATCTGCTCGAAGCCGAGCGCGAGAACACAATCCGCGGCGCCGGTCTCGATCGCTTGCCGCGCCAAGAACAACGCCGACGAGCCCGTCGAACAATTGTTGTTGACGTTGACGATCGGAATACCGGTCTCGCCCAGCCCGTACAACGCAGCCCGACCCGACGTGGAGTCGCCGTACACGTAGCCCACATAGCCCTGCTGCACCGCGGCGTAGTCGATGCCTGCGTCATCGAGAGCCCTCCGCGCCGCGGCTTGGGCCATGACGTCATAGGGTTCGCCGTTCCTCGGTGTGCTGAACGGAATCATCCCGACGCCCGCCATCGCGACACAGCTGCCCATAGCCACTC
>CAWHBB010000006.1:0-307279 GCA_963827485.1 Chlamydiia bacterium | reverse complement strand
TCGAAGAACCAGCCAAAGAGGCCCGCTCTCTCGCCATAGACATAGCCCGGACGGATCACAACCGATTTTACATGGCCAAGGCCATGTCCCAAGACCCGCTCCTCATGGGCGGGACGCCAGCGCGAAAGTTCGATCGGGCTCAGAGGGGTCGACTCATTGATCAGAGCCACTTTGGGATCGCTGTAGACCCATACGCCCGAGGTGTAGATAATTGATCTCGGCTGCTTTGTTTTAGAGGCGCTTTCAATAAAGCTATCGATGAGGGCCCAGTCTAGTCGCGTGCCTTCTGGACTATACTCCATCGCACAGTTGACATAGACCTCAGTATGCTCCAGTACCTTTTGAAATGAAGATCGATCAGAAAGATTGCCGAGGATCGGATGGATCTCCGCTTGCCTCAGTGCATGCGCCTTCTCCTCATCTCGCACTAGCCCCCAAACCTCATGGCCAAATTGGCGAAAAGCCTTTGCGACCGCAAAGCCTACATAACCCGATGCACCTGCGACAAATACTCTCATAAGACCACCTCAAACTACTTTCTTGTAACTTTTATTGATTTAATATAAAATCCTTTTCTTACTCTTTTATAATAAATCATTTGAGGGGTCCTATGAAATTGCGCTCATCAGTTGCAGCCGGGGTCGCTGTTTTCATGCTCGCATTGAGTTCGGGGTTAATTGCAGGCTCTCCTTACAAGCCGACCCGTGTGAGCGTCGCGGCTGTGGAGCAGGTCCGAGTCAGGGCGGCGATCGATTTTGGCTCCGGCATGATCAAGATTCAGGCGGCGAAGGTGGATCGCGAGAAGTGCATCATCGTCGGCGAGCCCCTCTTTTCAACCTATATCTCCTTGAAGCTCACCGAAGATGTTGCAAGCCATGGCGGCACTATCAGCGATGAGATGAGAGAGTCGGCCTATGAGATCCTCAAGGGGCTCAAAGAGCAAGTGATGGCAAAAGCTCACGAGGCGGGCTTTGACAAGGTAGAATTTTCCGGCGTTGCAACCGCCATCTTCCGAACCGCAAAAAATGGCCCAGAGGTGCTTCAGGCGCTATCGACAAGGCTCGGCATCCATTTCCAAATCCTTTCGCAAGAAGAGGAGGGAGAGCTTGGGTTCATGACTGCGCGCGCTCTCTTCCCCGAGGTGAAAGAGGAGGATCTCCTCGCTTGGGATACGGGCAACGGTAGCTTCCAGATCACCGGGAAAAAAGATGGCAACTACCAGGTCTACTCCGGTCCCTTTGGCATGGGTACCGTGCGCGTGATCCTATCCAAGGAGCTGCGTGGAGGCAAAATCTTCGATGGCCAGACAAGCGGCAATCCTATCTACCCTCGCGAAGTCGATGCCATTGTAGAAAAGCTCCATGAGAGGATGGGAGAGGCCCCAGAATGGCTCCTCGAGCGCATCAAGAACCCCAAACTCTTCGTCGCAAGCTATGGCGATCACCTATCGATCTATGCGCTCACCGCCCATTTTCTTGCTGCCCAAGTCGGCCCCTCTGACTCCCCAACCCAAGCTGTGATCAACTACCGCGCCTCTCGCAGAGCGCTTGCCTATGCCACTCAACTGAAGGACGCCGATTTTGAAGAGATGGGCGTTAGTATCTTTACCCCCTACGGTGCGGCCATTCTCAGCACGGTCATGGACCACTTTGGAATCGAGAAGGTGAACTTCCGACGGGCTTACGGCAATACCTCGGGCATGCTGATCATGCCAAAATTCTGGATGGTGGGCGATCTGGAGAGGCCAGGAGCTCCCAAATGAGGAAGAGCGCCCTGTTTACAGGCCTTGCATTGATGGGCCTTCTTGCTGGGTGCGCCAGCTACCGCGCCATGCCGCTCGACAGGCTCACCTTTCTCAGCGGCTATCCGATGAGGGAGGGCTTAACAGTCGTTGCAAAGGCCTTCGACAAAGGCGACTGCAGGACCTATCTGGATCGCGACCTCTTGGAGGAGGGATACCAGCCGGTCCAGATCGAAATCGTCAACAACTCCTCTGCAAGCTACCTCTTTTCTCTCAACCGGGTCTCGCTGCCATGCGCCCCTATCGAGGAGGTGGCAAGCTCTGTCCACACCTCCACTGCAGGCCGCATAGCAGGTTATGGCGCCGCTGCGATCTTCACCTGCGGCCTCTTTGCCATCCCCGCCATCGTCGATGGGGTGGGCTCCTTTGAGGCCAATGGAAGGCTCGATAGAGACTTTGCGGCTAAGGGAGGGAGGGATCAGATGATTGGCGCACACTCGGTTTTGAGCGCTCTTCTATTTGTTCCCAAAAGCAGCTACTCCGATCGCTTTACTGTAACGCTTATCGAGGGAGGCTCTGCCTCGCCAAAGACTTTCCACGTCGTAGCGCAAAGATAATAGAATTTTCTTGATTTTTTTGAAAAAGTGATCGATCTCTCAAGGAATGAGGGTTCTTTTTCTTTTTCTACTTCTCTTTAGCTCGCTTTATGCAGAGAAGCGGATCCTTGCCCTTGCGGGGAGCACGCGACTCGGCTCCTACAACAAACAGCTTGCAAGCGATGCAGCTGAGGTGGCCGAATGCCATGGGGCGAAGGTTGTGCTGATCGATTTGAAAGATTTCCCGATGCCCTTTTACGATGAGGATCTTGAACGTGAGCAGGGGACGCCTGAAAATGCGAGCCGCTTTCGAGCGCTTATCAATGAAAGCGATGCACTCATCATCGCCTCGCCTGAATACAACCTCTCCTTTTCTGCCGTCTTGAAAAATGCGCTCGACTGGGCATCGAGGACGGAGGGCGATGAGCACATGCGCGACAGAGAGCTTTTCGAAAACAAGAAGATCGCGCTCATGTGCGCCTCGGTCAGCAGAAGAGGGGGGATCGAGGGCCTTATCTCCCTCAAAAAGGTGATCGAGAATATGGGCGGAACTGTGATTGATGAGCTACTCACTATACCGCTTGCGCACAAGGCGTTCGATTGCTCGGGCCATCTCAAATCGCGCGAGCAGCAGGGAAGGCTTGAGAAAGTTATTTGCCAGCTTTTGGAGTGAGGTCAAAAAGGCCCTGAGGCTCTTTCAAAACGAAATTCTCGTGGATCTGGCGGATGATTCGCCTCTGTTCGGAGAAGGTGAGTCTCTCCAGAGCGGCCTCGAGATCGAGCCATGCGTAGGCATCATGCTCATTATCCGAGAGCCTGACCTCTCTCTTTTCATCCACAAACGCCACAAACATAGGGACAAGAGCGACCATATCCCTTTCGGGCATATAGAAAGTCTCAACAGCATCGGCGGAGAAAAAGCGGTCGGGCACGATCCCGGTCTCTTCGAAAATCTCCCTTACAGCAGCCTCTGGAGCGCTTTCTCCCTTGTGGACCCCGCCTGAAACTCCCTGCCAGATCCCTGTGAGCAGCTTTCCACAGCGCCGAATCAATAAATAGTGAGCGCTGCCTTCGCTTTTGTGCACGATGTAGGAGCTCACAAAAGGCGCCTTAACAAATCCTTCCATATCTAATTGGTATCATTTTAAAGCATAAATTGCTCTCGCTAAATTATAAAGTAAAAAATATGCTTGATAATTGCCATTTTGTTACAATTTGATGATGGTGAGAGGCGGGTGATGGGGCAGAGGCTCGAAGGGAAAGTTGCGGTCGTTGCGGCTGGCCATACGCGCCTGGGGCAGATAGTTGCTCAGAGCCTGGCCAGAGAGGGAGCCTCGGTTGCCGTCATCTTCGATATGGGTCAGGAGGAGGCCGCTCAGGAGGCCTTTCAGCTCATCGATGAGGCGGGCTCCGAGGCCATTCTGATCTGCACCGATCTCGGCAACGAGCGGTATGCTGAGCGCACCATCGCCGAGGTGATGAAGCATCTGGGCAGGCTCGATATCTTGGTGAACCACACCTCTCGACAGGGCTCTTTCAGCTCCATCGAGACTCTCGAGCAAAAAGAGCTCGAGAAGCTCTTCAAGGGGGCCCTCTACCCCTATTTTTACGCCACCAAAGCCTCTCTCAAATACCTTCCCAAGGGCTCGGTCATCATCAATTCGATCCTGGCCGACACCGATTCTCCCACGATCGACCTCTCCTCTCTACAAGGCGCTCAGGAGGCATTCACAAGGGCTGCAAGCGCGCTTCTCACCGAGCGCTCGATTCGTGTAAATGGAGTTGCTCTAGGTCCAATTTTCGACTCGGCCAAGCCTCTGACAAAAAAGCAGCAGTCTGCTCTCGAGGGGCTCGGAGCTAATTATCTGCAGCTCGCTCTAGAAGAGAGAGCAACCGGTAAGATTCTAAACACGCTTTAATGCGAGCTCGTTCACAAGGGCTGCGGGACGCGCTTCTCGCCGAGCGCTCGATTTATTTTCGACTCGGCCAAGCCTCTGACAAAAAAGCAGCACTCTGATCTCGCTCTAAAAGAAAGCGCAACTGGTAAGATACTAAACACGCTTTAATGCGAGTTCATTGATGGTAAAGGCTTTACCCGAGGGAAGATCCCTTTCAAGGCCATATTGCTTGAATACCTTAGCCAGATCCCCTTCGACGAGCTCATAGGTTCCTTTGTTGGGATCGAAAAAGTAGGTGACGCCTTTTGTTTTGATCAGCTCGAGTGCATGGGTGGCAAAATAGCCCTGGGATTCCTTGTAGACAGGAATTTCGACATGGTAGACTCCATCTCTTAAGTTGGCGAGACGGGCAAGGGTATCTGAGAGCGAGCGGCTGCTCTGGCTCTCTACAATCTCCAGGCCTGCCTCTTCAGCCACCGCGCGGTGATAGATCGCCGCTCTCCACTCCAGCGGATCGACCAGTCTTGCGGGCACTGCTTGCCAAATATCCACCGCTAGCCTTTGAAGGGTGACAGCTTCAAAAGGGGCGCCATCGACAAACATCTGAGAGGCCCGTCCAATATCGCCATGAGTCAGATACTCTTTTGCATGAAAGAGGACCGATCCAAAACATTGCCCCTCTCCATAGGGGTCGTGGTAGATGCGTGGCCTAACCGACAACCCATATTGAGCACCCGCTTGGGGAATGGCAAGCGGGGGCTGGTCGAGATAGCGCTCCATATCGGCCACTCTGCCCCTATTGACGCTCCCTGCAATCTGTTTTAAACCGACATAGTTGAGCTTTCCGACAGAGGCAAAAGCAAGCGTTGCCTTCCAGCGAAGGCGCATAAAAAACTTCTCTGCTCTATTAAATGTGGAATAATTAGCATTAATCATAGCAATTATTATATCAAATAATTACTACGACATTATTAAGCGTATTCTATGTTAAGGAAGAGTAAAGGTTGAGGCCGGGGCCGGGCGGCAGCTCTAGCTTGTTGATGAGAATGGGTATCTGGTAGGGGAGATTTTCTGTGATCCCATAAAAGGCAAAAATCGAGTGAAGCCCACCCTCTCCCGTCAGGTAGGTGCCTCTATTGGGATCGTAAAAGTAGGTGCGACCCTTTTCTTTGATCACGAGCATGGCATGTCTACCCTTATAGCCGCGGTAAGATGGGTCCACTAGAGTCTGGATTAAATAAACCCCATCGTCGCATCTCGAAAGATGCTCGAGGGTATAGTCGATCGAGAGCGTCTCCTGGCTCTTGGTCACCTCAAGGCCGGCAATTTCGGCTGCAATCTTGCCTGTAACTCTATTCAACTCTCTTTCATCAGAAAGTGGCTCATCCGAAAAGTTATTGCAGTATACATGCGAGTATTTGTGCTGCAGCAAGATCGCCTCATAAGGCGCCCCTTCCTCGAACTGTTTGGCTGTCTTTTCGATGGAGCCGGTAAGGAGATAGTCTCGGGCATAGTACAGCGCCGAACCGAGGCATTTTCCTCCACTATAGGGAGAGCCATTTTTGAATTGGGGAGAGACAGTGAGGCCATGCCTCCTCGCGACCTCTGGAATCCGGGAGTCGCGCATTATCGGCTCGCTCAAATAGCGCTCCATATCGGCCGTGCGACCTCGATTCCGGCTCTTTGCAATCTCGGTGAGCCCCACATGGCCATTTTTTCTTTTGCGGGTACGTTTAGTCAGCAATTTCGCTTTCCATGAGAATTTGGTAAGAGCGCTCTCTAGGCGAGAGGGGGGCTCTTTTTTATTAACACGACCGCTTCCGGCATACTCGATGGTCTCTAGGATAGAATTGTAGAGAGCGAGCCTGTTCAAAACGCATTGCCTGAAGCCGTAGGCGACGCAGCTCACAAAGAGAAAACCCATTTCGCGGGAGAGATCGGGCGAAGAGCTTGCAGCAATGCAGACCATGGCGACAAGAGCGACTAGGGTGATTAACGCGAGCAACTTACTTGCAATTTGCAAGCGCCAGCGAAAATTGCTATAATCGCTATAAGTTTCTGAAAGAAAATTAATTCTTGTAGTATTCATAATAAAGTTGTTGAAGGCAATTATTATACCAAATAATTACTTTTATATTATTAAGATTATTAAGAATTAGTTCTTCGTTAAGGAAGAGTAAAGATTGAGGCCGGGGCCGGGCGGCAGCTCCAGCTTGTTGATGCAGATGGGCTCCTCGCAGGGGAGGTTTTCTGTGATCCCATAGTGGGTGAACATCCTATGGATCTCCTCTTCCCCCATCGCGTAGGTGGCTCTATTGGGGTCAAAGCAGGCCATACGCCCCTCCTCTTTGATCAAGAGCAGAGCGTGGCTGCCCTTATAGCCGGTGCAGGTAGGGTCGACAGGGGTCAGGATGAAATAGACTCCTGCCTCGCATCTCGCAAGGTGCTCGAGCGTGTAGGCGATTGAAAGGCACTCCCTGCTCCTCGCAATCTCAAGTCCGGCAAGTTCTGCTGCCACCCTATTGCAGATGGCATTTCGCTCTCTCAGGCCCCCAAGGGGCCTCATTCCGACGCCATGGCAGAATAGATGTTGGTAGCTATGCTGCAGCAAGACCGCCTCATAAGGCGCCCCTTCCTCGAACAGCTTGGCCGTCTTTTCGAGAGAGCCGGTGAGGAGATATTCTTTGGCGTAGAGCAGCGCAGAGCCGACGCATTTTCCTCCACTATAGGGCGGGCGGCGGTGGACCGTAGGTGTGACAATCATACCCTCCCGCTTTGCGATTTGGACTAATCGGGGGCCATAGGTCGTAGGCTCGCTCAAATAGCGCTCCATGTCGGCTATGCGGCCCCGATTTTTGCTCTTTGCAATCTCTCCGAGCCCCTCGTAGTGGTTTTTTCTCTTCCGGAGAGCAGGCTTTGCAAGGCTGACTTTCCATGAGAGCCTAGTCAGAAAAGTCTTTAGGCGGGAGGGGGGCTCCTCTTGATGTAAACGTCCCGTTTTTGCAAACTCAAGGGTCTCTAGGATGGAATCGCATAAAGCAAGCTCTCCCAAAGCGGACTGCCGGAGGTTATAGGCGATGCAGCCCCCGAGGAAAAGTCCCATCTCGTAGGAGAGAAGATCGAGTGAAAATTCAGAGATGGCGCCTAGGTAGGCCATCGCCACAAGAGAGGCTAGGGTGGCTAAAGCGAGCACGCTGCTGGCAACTTGCCAACAACAACGGTAATTATCGTAATCGTTTAAGAGAGAATTAACTCTTACTGTATTCATTGTTAATGAATTATAAAGAAAGCAATTAATGAAGTAAATTGTTTAAAGTATGAAATTAGCGATCATTTTTTTAGTTTTGGGGGCGATGATGGCGGGTGCTACTGGGGAGATTACCCTTCGAAAGTCGGGCGAGAGGGGCCATATTCAAGCCGATTGGCTTAACACATACCATACCTTCTCGTTTGGGCAATATCTGGATCCTCGCTACATGGGATTTCGCGCCCTTCGGGTGATCAACGAAGATACCGTTGCAGCGGGCGAGGGCTTCCCGATGCATTCGCACAAGGAGATGGAGATCATCACCTATGTCCTCGAGGGGGCGCTCGAGCACCAGGATAGCATGGGCAACCGGGGCGTGATCAGCGAGGGGGAGGTGCAGCGCATGTCGGCAGGCTCTGGGGCGCGCCACAGCGAGTTTAACCCTTCTAAAGAGGCGCCGGTTCACCTCTTTCAGATCTGGATAGAGCCCAACAGAGCAGCCTTAAGCCCGAGCTATGAGCAGAAACGGTTTTCCAAAGAGGCTAAGAGCAACACACTCTGTCTGATCGCCTCTCCCGATGGAGCCTCAGGTTCGATCAAAATCCACCAAGAGGCGCGGCTCTACGGCTGTGAGCTCGATAAAGAAAGATCGGTCTCTCTCGATGTGAAGCCCTCTCACGGGGTCTGGGTGCAGGTAGCGAGCGGTCGAGTCAAAGTCAATGGGATGCGGCTAGAAACAGGCGACGGCGCTTCGGTCGAAGGATGCTCCAGAGTGACCTTTGAGGCCGAGGAGAAGGCCCATTTCATCGTCATCGATTTAGTTTAAATAAGTACTGACTCGATTGAGCCACCCTTTCAGCCAGCGCTCCTCACCGCGCTCCGGAGGGCTGTTCTTGACCCGCTCCTGGAGCAGCTCTTTTGCTGCGCGCGCAAAATCCTGGAGTGGATCTGGACTCGTTTCAGGGATGCGCTCGAGCACCTGCAGAAGGCCCCAGCCTTGGCCTCGGTAGCGCTCTTTGGTCGAAAGTCCGCTTCCTTTGAAGTTGAGGTAGTCGATCAGCGCATAGAGGCCCGAGGGAGTCGCTTGGAGGCGGTTGTAGATGCTCTCAACCGCTTTTCTTTTCGCAGACTCTGCTGCATGGAGAAGCTCCTCGAAAGAGCCCTCGAGCCTCTTTGCCATGTAGAGCGCCTGCAGATGGCGCGTCTCATAGAGAAAGGCTCGTAGATCGCCGAGCTCTTCGCTTGCCTGCAAAAACTCCTCACGGGTGCGCCACGGGGCAGATCGATGTTTCACTAATATCGCAGGGAGCTTGGCTCCTTGGCTCTTTACAAAGGCGATCATCTCTGGGAAGGTCTCCTGAAAAGGCTCTTGAGCCCCTTCAGGGTACCAGATGAAATGGCCGATGCCGAGGGAGGGGAAATTCTCCCCTCTGTTCCAAGAGACGAGAGGCTCCATTTTGCCCCCACACTCGTTTTCCCAGATCTTATCGCCGATGCTCTTAGTCATTTCCGCGCTAATAGGGGAGAAGAGAGAGGCAAATAGAAGAACCAGAGTCATATCGCAATGCACTCCTGACAGGAGCCCACGAGCACGATCTCATGGCTCCTCACTTTAAAGCCGGGTGGTGTCATCGCCTCCAGGCCACTCGGACAGAGCGGAATATTGTAAAGCCGATCGCATTCACGACAGTGAAAATGGTGCATGTGGCGGCTATTTGCAATCTCATAGCGCACACTGCTGCTCGAGACTTTGATCGCCTGAACCCGTTTTTCTTCGATGAGCGATTTCAAGTTGCGGTAGAGCGTGGAGAGACTCAGTCTTGGGATAGATTTGAGAGCCTCTTGATGGAGCTCTTCCATGCTCAATGGATGGTTGCTTTCATGGAGGAGAGCTAGAATGGTTTTTCTCTGTTTGGTCAAACGTTTCATCGGTGGGAAAATTTTTTTTGTTGCGAATAAGATTGCATTAGCAATAGTATAGACCAAAACCCAATTTCGGAGGAGTCGTGAAAAAGCTTTTCGTTCTATCACTTGCGGCGCTCATCTTATCCGTCCCCTGTTTGCTGCTTATCAAATCGAATAAATGCAGCGGCGAAGATTGCAAGCTCAGCTGCAAGAAATGCGGGAGCTCACACTAATGTCGGGTCAAGTAACTCCTGTTTGTGAGTGTCCGAAAAAAGAGAGCTGCTGCGAGAAAAAGCCGGCGGTCAGCCCTGAGCTGATGAAGGTGATGGTGGTGCTCGAGAAGGTGAGCCTGGTCGGGCTCGGCATCTTTGCCTGCTACACTGAACCGATGCTCTTCCTCGGCTTTGCCGGCGGTGGCCTTCTGGTCGGCGCCTTTATCTATCGCAAAGAGGCGGCCCATAAGAAAACCGAAAGCCGGCCGAGCTGTGCTCAAGGGTTCTTGGAGAGCTCTGCCGAAGTCTATCTGCCGCCGCCCACCGGGCTTGTCATCAACGTAGCGGTCACCTACTGCCATATCGACCACCACTCTCAGATCTTTGTGCCGATTGTGGCCTTCATCCTCGGCATCTGGGTGGCCAAGCTGGCGATGCGCTACCTGCCGATGGCCTACCGCAAGGTCTGCCCCTTGACGCCTGTGGCTGCTTAAGACTTTGTAGAAATCATCCTTTTCACTACGATCGGCTTTTAGAGGCGTGTGGTTGAAGTGGGATATATTCTAGCGCTGGTTTCGCTCATCGCTCTTCTCCTCTACCTGATCTATTCTTTGATCTACCCCGAGAAGTTCTGATGACTCTGTCCATCGAGAGTTTGCAGCTGCTTTTCTTCCTCCTTCTCCTCTTGGCCCTGATAATAGGGCTCGGAGCCTATATGACAAGGGTTTTTCGAGGGGAAAGAACCTGGCTTCACCCCATCCTGGGACCCCTCGAAAACTCCCTCTACCGCCTTTCAGGCATCAAGTCAAGTGAAGAAATGGGTTGGAGGAGCTATCTCAAGGCGCTTCTTCTCTTCAACCTCCTTGGATTTGTCCTGATCTTCGCACTCCTTCTGCTGCAGCCGTGGCTGCCTCTCAATAGCGAGGGTTTTGGCCCCGTCCCTCTTCCCCTTGCCTTCAATACCGCGGCAAGCTTTGCGACCAACACCAACTGGCAGCCGGTGGCAACCGAGACCTTTATGAGCTATGGGACGCGGATGCTCGGCCTGACCGTGCAGAACTTCTTGAGCGCCGCAACCGGCCTTGCCGCCCTCATGACCCTCATCCGCGCACTTGCCGGGACAAAACCGGGATCGACTCTCGGCAATTTCTGGGTAGACCTAGTGCGCGGCGTTGTCTATCTCCTGCTACCACTCTCTCTGATATTGTCGCTTCTTCTTGTAAGTCAAGGAGTTATACAAAACTTTTCCCCCTACACGGGCGTTCAAACCCTCGAAGGGGAGCAGCAGTTGATCGCCCTTGGCCCTGCCGCCTCTCAGGTGGCCATCAAGCAGATAGGCACCAACGGTGGGGGCTTTTTCGGAGCCAATAGCGCCCACCCCTTTGAAAACCCCACTGGCTTTTCCAATCTCCTCGAGCTCTTGGCCATACTCGCCATCCCCGCCGCGCTGACCTACACCTATGGCAAGTGGACCGGCTTTAAAAAACATGGCTGGCTCATCTTCGGCGCCATGTTCTTCATCTTTGCGGCCTCCACGGCGCTTGCTCTCTATTCGGAGACGAGAAAGAGCCCACCTCTCTACCTTTCGCCCCTGATGGAGGGCAAAGAGGTGCGCTTTGGCGTTGTCCAGAGCGTGCTCTGGTCGACAGCGACCACAGCCACGGCAAGCGGTTCAGTCAATGCCTCCCTCGACTCGCTCTCGCCCTTAGCTGGAGGCGCAGCGCTCTTCAACATGCTTCTTGGCGAGGTGGCCTTCGGAGGGGTAGGTGTGGGGCTCGCCTCGATGATCATGTTCATCCTCCTTGCGCTCTTTCTTTCCGGTCTGATGGTCGGCAGAACTCCTGAGTACATGGGCAAGAAAATCGAGAAGCGCGAGGTGCAGTGGATGGTGCTTGCGATTTTGGGGCCCCCTCTTTTGATCCTGGCAGGCTCTGCGCTGTTTCTTGCAATCCCAAAGCTTTCAGCCTCTATTGGCAATGCGGGCCCCCACGGCCTGACAGAGATGCTCTACGCCTTCACATCGTCCGCTGCTAATAACGGAAGCTCTTTTGCTGCTCTGAATGCTGCCACGCCTGCCTACAACATCGCACTCGGCTCTGTGATGATCCTTGCGCGCCTGATGATCCTCGTGCCGACAGTGGCCATCGCAGGGGAGCTTGTCAAAAAAAGAAGCTGCCCCCCTTCCACCGGGGTCTTTTCGACCAGCACCTTTCTCTTTCTCCTCCTGCTCCTCCTGATCGTGCTGATCGTCGGTGCCCTCACCTTTTTCCCAGCGCTCTCTTTGGGTCCTGTGCTCGAGCATCTCTTGCAGCTGAAGGGGGTCCTACAAGGATGAAAGATCCGCTTCTCCATAGCCAGCTATTTTGGAAGAGCTTGAAAAACGCCTTCCTCGGCATGACCCCGACCAAGCAGTGGAAAAACACGGTCATGTTTGTGACCTATTTTGGAGCCATTTTCACTGCGATCTATGCGATCTTAGAGGCCTTTCACACCGGACCCTCCGCCTTCCACATCCAAATTGCCCTCTGGCTCTTCTTCACAGTGCTCTTTGCCAATTTCGCTGAATCCTTTGCCGAGAGCCGAGGCAGGGCTCAGGCAAGTTTCCTTCGCAAGATGCAGGTCCAGACAAGCGCCAGGAAGTGGGTGGATGGATCTGAGATCGAGGTGGGAGCGGCCGATCTCATAAAGGGGGATATCATCATCTGCCGCGCAGGCGATCTGATCGCAGCCGATGGCGAGGTGATCGAGGGAATCGCGATGGTCGATGAGTCGGCCATCACAGGGGAGTCGGCCCCTGTCATCCGCGAAAGTGGAGGAGATCGCAGCGCAGTCACAGCGGGAACGCGCGTGGTTAGCGATCAAGTAAAAATTTTAGTTACATCGGAACAGGGCAACAGCTTCCTCGATCGGATCATCCGCTTGGTAGAGGGTGCAAAGAGGCAGAAGAGCCCAGGTGAAATCGCCCTTTCGATTCTCCTTTCGGCACTGACAATCATTTTTTTAATCACCGTCGGCTCGCTCAAGCTCTTTGCAGACTACAGCGCAAGAGGCGCCGGTGCGCCTCAGAGCGACATCTCGCTGCCTATCTACATAGCGCTTCTCGTCTGCTTGATACCGACGACGATCAGCGCTCTTCTCAACGCGATTGGCATCTCGGGCATGGATCGGCTCATAAGGCACAATGTCATTGCTAAAAGCGGCAGAGCGGTGGAGGCTGCAGGCGATATCGACCTGCTGATTCTGGATAAGACAGGAACCATCACGCTCGGCAACCGCATGGCAGTCGAGTTCGTAGCGGCTCCAGGAGTGGCTGTGAGGGAGCTTGCCGAGCTCTCGCAGCTGGCCTCCCTCTCCGACGAGACACCCGAGGGTCGCTCGATCGTCGTTTTGACCAAGCAGCTCTTTGGCCTTCGCGCCGAGTCGATAGACCTTCCTGAGGCCCACTTTGTTCCCTTTTCAGCTGAGACGCAGATGAGCGGGGTCGATCTCAGATCGCAAGGCGAGGTGCGCTCGATTCGCAAAGGCTCTCTATCTGCCATTCGCAAAGTTGTGGAGAAGAGGGGAGCTCCTCTCGCGAGCGAGGTGTATGCGGCTGTAGAGTCGATTGCCAAAGGAGGTGGAACGCCGCTCTTGGTCTCAGAGGGTAGCCGCATTTTAGGGGTGATCCACCTCAAGGATATCGTGAAGGCAGGAATTAAAGAGAGATTTGCTCAGCTGCGCAAGATGGGAATCAAAACGGTGATGGTGACAGGCGACAATGCCCTCACAGCGGCCGCGATTGCCATCGAATCGGGCGTCGATGACTTCATCGCAGAGGCAACCCCTGAGGTCAAGCTCAGGCGGATCAGGGAGGAGCAGAGCAAGGGCCATCTCGTCGCGATGGCGGGCGATGGGACAAACGATGCGCCTGCGCTCGCACAGGCCGATGTGGGCCTGGCGATGAACACCGGGACGCAGGCTTCAAGAGAGGCAGGCAACATGGTCGATCTCGACAGCAACCCCTCCAAGCTGATCGAAGTGATAGAGGTTGGCAAGCAGCTTCTCATCACGCGCGGCGCCCTCACCACCTTTAGCATCACAAACGATGTGGCCAAATATTTTGCGATTATTCCAGCGCTCTTTGCCACCTTCTACGCCTCAGGAAATCGCTCAGGGCCCCTTGAGGTTCTCAACATCATGCGGCTTTCGAGCCCCGAGAGTGCGATCTTGAGCGCTGTGATCTTCAATGCGCTGATCATCGTGGCGCTGATCCCGCTTGCCCTTGCAGGGGTGCGCTACGAGGCAAAATCGGCCTACGATCTGCTCTTGAAAAACCTGCTTATATATGGATTTGGAGGCCTTGTCGCTCCTTTTTTTGGAATCAAGCTGATCGATATGGCACTTGTCTTGTTGAGGGCTACATGAGAGCGCTTTTGCTGCTGCTTTGGATGACTCTTCTGACAGGCGTCATCTACCCATCTTTGGTCGCCCTTATCGCTCTTTTCGCCATGCCCAAAGAGGCGAAGGGAAGCTTTGTTTACCAAGAGGGCAAGGTGGTCGGCTCGCTCTTGATCGGACAAGGGTTCACGAAAGAGAGCTATTTTTGGCCGCGTCCCTCTGCAAGCGATTATCAACCGGTGGGGTCAGGCGCGAGCAATTTAGCTCCCCTCAGCCGCAAGCTTTACGATGAGGTGGAGAAAAGGGCTTCGAGCTATGGGAAGAGCCATGAGGTCCCTGCCGATCTTCTCTTTGCCTCTGCAAGCGGCCTTGACCCTCACATCAGCTTGGAGGCCGCTTTTTTTCAGGTCGAGCGCATCTCGAAGGCAAGGGGTGTAGAGGCAAGTCAGATCGAAAAATTGATTCAGGAGATGCGCGAGAGGCGGTTTTTGGGCTTCATAGGGCAGCGTTCGGTCAATGTTTTGAAATTGAATCTTGCTCTAGATGAGCTAGGGAGGAATATTGAATCCAGATAGAAGAGATCCTGATGACCTTCTGAAGGCCATCAAGAAAATGGAGAGCAAGTCCATTTCTGGGAGGTTGAAGATATTTCTCGGCATGGCAGCAGGGGTTGGCAAGACCTATGCGCTTCTCGAGTCAGCAGCCCAGAAGCAGAAAGAGGGTATCAAGGTGGTCGTTGCGAGCATCTGCACCCATGGGCGCAAGGAGACAGAGAGGCTTCTGGAGCCCCTCACAGTGATCCCTGAGAAGATGATCTCTTATAAAGAGCGCGAATTTAGCGAGCTCGATCTCGATGCTATTTTGGCCTTGAAGCCCGATCTTGCGGTGGTCGATGAGCTTGCCCACACCAATGTTGTCGGCGCGCGCCATCTGAAGCGCTGGGAGGATGTGATGGAGCTTTTGGATGCTGGCATCGATGTCTATACAACGCTCAACATCCAGCATGTGGAGAGCTATAAAGACATCGTTGAGAGCATCACAGGCATCGAGATTCGGGAGACGGTTCCCGATCTTGTCTTGGAGAGAGCAAGCGACATCGAACTGGTCGATATCACCCCCGCTGAGTTGATCCAGAGGCTCAAAGAGGGCAAGGTCTATATAGGCGACATGTCCAAAATGGCGCTTGCCAATTTCTTCCAGGAGGATCGTTTAACTGCCCTGCGCGAGATCTCGCTTCGCTTCACAGCGGAGCTTGTGAACCGAGAGCTGCATGAGATGATTTCGATTCTGGAGAATAAAAAGGGGTGGGGGCCAAAAGAGAGACTTCTCGTCGCGATCAATCACCACCGCTATTCCAAGCAGCTCATCCGCACAGCCCGAAGACTTTCCCTTACCCTCCATGCCAGCTGGATGGCTGTCTACGTGGAGTGCGGGGAGGTGCTTGATAGCGAGGAGCTGGACTCTTTAAGCAAAAATATCGAGCTTGCCAGGTCCCTTGGAGCTGAGGTGATCACTACCCAAGATCCTGTCGTTTCAGCGGGCATTCAGAGAGTGGCCGAGCAAAACGGGATCACGCAGATCATCATAGGAAAGCCCTTGAAGGGCTTTCTCCATAGGTTTTTTCGATCCTCTCCTGTCGATCAGCTCATGAAGGTCAGCAGCAACATCAACGTCCATGTGATCCGCCAGGCCTCTCTTTTTCCGAAGAAGAGGGGCAAAATCAAAAGAAAGTTCTCGAGCGAGGCGCTTAAGCCCTATTTCAAGATCATCCTCTGGGTCGGTGCTATTAGTTTGGTGAGCGGGCTTTTAGAAAGCTACATCGGCTACCGCGTAATCGGCATTCTCTTTGTCTTGAGCGTGCTTCTTCTGGCTCTTTTCTTTAGGCGAGGGCCGGTTTTGCTCGCGGCGCTCCTCTTTGCCCTCATCTGGGATTTCTTCTTCATCACTCCGAGAGAGACGCTCTATGTCTCTTCACCCGAGGATATCGCTTTTCTCGTGCTCTTTTTCTTGGCCGCTCTTGCGACCGGCATTTTGACAAACCGCGTGAAAGTGAGGCAGGAGCTGCTCGTAAAAAGAGAGCGGTCAACGCAGGCAATCTACGAGATCGTGCGCGAAATTAGCGCACGAGGAGGGGGGCAAGAGTCGTTCGAGTCGATCATGAAAAAGGTGGGGGATGTGCTCGGAGGCAGAGCCGATATCTTGGTCAAGAAGATGGAAAATGGTCTCAATTTCCAAGAGATGAGCCCTCTCGTTAAAGAGGAAAAAGAGAGGGCGGTTGCCAGATGGGTATTTGAAAATGGCAAAGAGGCGGGCTGGTCTACCTCGACGCTTCCCTCGGTGCAAAATCTCTATTTGCCGCTCAGGGGTTTCAAAGAGGTGATGGGGGTGATGGCCTTTCGTCCCAGTTCAAATAGATCTCTTGGGATAGATGAGAGCAACTTTCTCCACACAGTGGCAGAGCAGCTTGCGGGCTTTCTCGAGAGAAGCTTCGCGGAAGAGCGGATGCGCAAGAGCGAGTACTTCCAGAAGGTCGAAAAGATCTACGTGCGCGTGTTAAACGCTCTCTTGGACGCGCTGAAAAGGCCTTTGGAGAAGATCCAGAGGGCAATTTTCGAGCTAAAAAGAGGGGAGGGTGAGGGCAAATACCCGAAAGAGCTCGTGAGCACTCTCGAGGAGAGCGAAAAAAGTTTGATGCGGCTTGCGGAAGATATGAAGGCCTCTGCGAGGCTCAGCAAGGAGCTGACCGACTTTCAAAAGCGACCGCACGATGTGAATATTCTGGTGCAGCAGTGCATTCAGAAGCTCGCTAAATCGATGAAAGGCCATAGCGTGAGCGTACGGATGGATCCGACCTTGCCGAAGATCTCTTTTGACTTTGAGTTGATGGGCATTCTCTTGACCCATCTGCTTTCCAACGCAATTGAATATTCGCCGCCTGGGAGCGCGATAGAGATCGACGGCTCTATCACCGATGGAAACTTTGAGCTCTCGGTCTCCGATCAAGGTAGCGGCATTCCAGAGGATAGGGTGGAGAAGATCTTCGAAAAGTTCTATCGCATTCCGGGTACCTCCTCAACCGGTCTCGGCCTCGGTCTTGCTATCGTTCGCTCTATTGCTGAGCTCCACCAGGGCCGCATTCGAGCTCAGAATCGGCCTGAAGGAGGAGCCAAATTCTCCCTCACGATTCCACTGTGAGACCGCTCGCACAAATCGGAAATTAAACCGCCGAGCACACCGAGAAGCACTGAGAGAAATCAGCACTCTCTTGAAAACAAGTTCATCCTGCTCATCTTGCCGTGCTTCGCGATCGTGCTCATCCTGTTCCTTTTTGAAGAAAGAACAAGATATGCAGGATCGCGAAGCACGGCAAGATGAGCAGGATTGTGATTAATTTGCCGATTTATGTGAAAAGCTGAGGTTATGCGGTGCAGTCTCACCGTGAAATGAATTGACACGAGGGTGCCAAGAGACCGATAAGACAGCTGATGATACTACCTACTCTTGCCATTAGCGTTGCCGCTGCCTTCGGCGCACTCCTGCGCTGGATTTTCGGGATTTTGTTTAACCCGATCTTTCCCACCCTGCCTCTGGGTACGCTTGCTGCCAATATTTTAGGAGGATTTTTGATGGGTATCTTCATGACAATCATGAAGAGCTATCCATTTGTTCCTGAGGTTGTACGTCTTGCGATTGCTACTGGCTTCCTTGGGGGGCTCACCACCTTTTCTACCTTTTCTGGCGAAAGCGTGAATCTCTTAACAGAGGGCGAGCTATTTTGGGCGTCGATGCATATCTTGAGCCATGTGGGTGGTAGTATCCTCGCGACGTTTTTGGGTATTTATTCGGCTAAGTTATTTGGGATAGGGGCGTTATGAAAGGAACACGGCTCTGCTTTTACATGCGAGAGCATGAGAAGCACGATCACAAGTTGAAGTATGAGTGGATATTGGAATTTGCAAAGCGGGTGGGCATCAGAGGGGGTACGGTCTTCAGGGCGATTGCTGGTTATGGCCGTCACGGTCATGGAGCGATTCAGGAGGAGCACTTCTTTGAAACGGCTTCCAATGTCCCTGTGGAGGTGAGTTTCTTTTTGCCCAAAGAGGAGGCCATGCGCTTTTTGCGTCAGCTTGAGCAGGAAGCGCTGAATGTCTTCTACGCCCTTTCTGAGGCCGAATATGGCACGATAGGGGAGTAGTCACATAAATCTGCAAATTAACCAAATCTTGCTCATCTTGCCGCTCCTCGCGATCGTGCTCATCCTGTTTCTTTTTGAAGAAAGAACAAGATATGCAGGATCGCGAAGCACGGCAAGATGAGCAGGATGAGCTTGTTTTCAGGAGGGTAGCTGAACAGTACGTTATGCATGTGGTCTCGGGCGATAAGAACGATAGAAAATCTATCGATTGAAGGTTTTGAAAAGAGTGCGCACAGCCTCGACATCACTCTCTTGCGTATTCCAGGAGGTGACGAAGCGAATCTCATTTCTCTCCAGATCCCAAAGGTAGCACCAGACCTTCTCCTGCACTACCTTTATCAGCTCCCGAGGCAGCGTGAAGAAGATCTGGTTGGTCTCCACAGGGTAGCTTAAGGTAAAACCGGGAGTGGCCTTGATGATCGATGCGATCTCTTGGGCTCTCTGGTTGGCATTTGAGGCAAGCTCTCTCCAGAGATCGCCCTTGAAAAAGGCAAGATACTGGGCCGAAAGGTAGCGCATTTTAGAGAGTAGCTGCAGGGTCTGCTTGTGAATGTGGTCTGAGCCAGGTAAAAGCGCCCGGTTGAAGATGACAAGCGCCTCTGCGCCCACAAGGCCATTTTTCGTCCCTCCAAGCGAGAGAAGATCGCAGCGGGAGGCCCCGACGATTTCATCGAGAGAACAATTTAGGGCCACTGCGGCATTGTAAAGCCTGCTTCCATCGATGTGTAGGAGCAGTTTTTCCTTCTGGCAGAACTCTGCCAGTGCCTTTAGCTCCGCGATCGTGTAGAGGGTTCCAGAGTCGGTGGGCTGGGTGATCGAGACGAGTCGAGGAAGTGTTGAGTGCTTCCCAGAGGCTCTTTCATTTTGCAATTTTCGATCCAACTCTCTTAAGTCGAGTTTTCCCCTATTTGAAGGAACTGCAAGCAACTTGCAGCCCACAATCGACTCAGCGGCGCCGCATTCCTGGAGGTTGATATGGGCCACATCGGTGCAGAGGACCGACTCATGGCGTCTGAGAGCAATTTTGAGAGCCAGCACATTGGCGCCCGTGCCGGTGGGCAAAAAGTAGGTAGTGGCCTCTTTTTTGAAAACCTGTGAGATGAGCTTCGCTGCCTGCTCGGTCCACCTGTCCTCTCCATAGGCAGGAGCAAAAGGGGTGTTGGCCTCCGAGATGGCCTCGATGATCGAGGGGTGGGCGCCGCTATAGTTATCGCTTCCAAGCGAGATTTTTTCCTGGACCATAGGGCCATTTTCGGGTGAGCCTGGCCTTAAGTGCAATCGCTTTATGAAGATGTAGCCAAAATTGGGCTCTTTTTTGTACTATCGCTCTTTGTTTTTGTCTCGAGGATTATGGAAAAGAAGACCCTTTTGAAAGTAGGCATATCGGTCGCCCTTCTCTCCCTTTTCGTATGGGGTTTCACCCCCATCAGCAAGGCGCTTAAATTTGCAAAAGTGCTGCAGAAGCTCCCCATCTCATCGATCTATCTCGGGCCTCCCAAAGGCTATATCTTCACAAAAGAGCTGAGGGCGAAGGGAGACCTTAACTACCAACCAATCGTTGCTGCTCAAAAGGTCACCACAGGGGGTTTCGCTTTCATAGGGGATAAAAAAGAGAAGTTCGAGCTGGAGATTCCTGAAGCCTTTGTCCTGGAGCTCGATCAGACCCGCGTTTATGGGCGCGATGGGGTTATCATCATGGGTGATGATCTCATCTTGGCCGATACCTCTTTTGATTGGCATGACATGCCGAGGCATGAGGTTTTCAGGAAATTGAAGTTTCCTAAGCTTCAGAAATACCATGAGACCATCGCCGTGATCGGCTCGAAGGGCGCCGATTGTCTCTACCACTGGATGTTTGAGATCTTGCCCCGTTTTGAGCTTTTGAGACGTTCAGGCAAAAGCTACGATAAGATTTATATGAATTCTTTGAGCCATCCCTTTCAGCGTGAGACGCTCAAAAAGCTCGGTGCCGATTTCGATAAGATGATCTTCGCTGATAAAAAGACCCATCACCTGCTCGTCGATAAGCTTATCGTGCCCTCCGTTCCAGGCGATCGCACCGATCTCATTCCTGTTTGGGTCTGCGACTTCCTGCGCGAGAAGTTTTTGCCCCCCGAGATCAGCCCTGATTCCCCTAAGCGCGTCTACATTTCGAGAAGAAAGGCGAGGCGAAAGCTGCTCAACGAGCCTGAGCTTCTCACAGAGCTCAAAAAGGTGGGCTTCCAGGATTTCCTTCTGGAAGAGATGCCCTTTGAGAAACAGGTGGAGCTCTTCGCAGGAGCGGACATGATCGTCGCCCCTCATGGCGCGGGTCTCTCCCATCTTGTCTTCTGCAAGCCGGGTACACAGGTTGTGGAGATCTTTACCCCGACCTATCCCAACTCTTGCTACTGGTTCCTCTGCTGCCAGATGAAGCACGACTATGTGCATTTTGTCGGCACCCAAGAGGGGCTCAAGCTCCGATCTGAAAGGGATAAATATGACTGCATGGTGGATGTGGGCAAGGTGATGGCTGAGGTGCACTCGAGGCTGCCAAAACTACCCAATCAGAATAGCGAGAGCATCTAACAGAGCAGTTCCACGTGGTAAAGAAGAGCCTTTGGAAAGTGGGCATATCAGTTGCTCTCCTCTCTCTTTTCGTATGGGGTTTCACTCCCATTAGCAAGGCGCTTAAATTTGCCAAAATCTTGCAGAAGCTCCCCATCTCATCGATCTATCTCGGACCGCCCAAAGGCCACATCTATGCAAAAGAGTTCAAGGAGCGGGGAGATCCTAACTACCAACCGATGGTTGCCGCTCAGAAGATCACCACGGGGGGTTTCGCTTTCGTAGGAGATCAGAAAGAGAAGTTTGAACTGGAGATCCCCGAAGCTTTTGTCTTAGAGCTCGATCAGGCGCGCATTTATGGGCGGGATGGAGACATCATCACGAGCGACGATCTCCTTTTGGCTGACACCTCTTTTTCTTGGCGTGAACTAGCTAGGTATGATGTTTTCAAGAAATTGAAGTTGCCTGCGGTTCAGAGATGTCACGAGACAGTTGCGGTTATCGGCTCGAGGGGCTGCGATAGTCCCTATCACTGGATGTTTGAGATCTTGCCCCGCTTGGAGCTTTTGAGGCGCTCCGGCAAGAGCTACGATAAGATTTACATGAATTCTTTATGCCATCCCTTTCAGTTTGAGACTCTCAAAAAGCTCGGTGTCGATTTCGACAAGATGACCTTCCCTGGGGAAAAGAGCCATCTACTCATCGATAAGCTCATCGTGCCCTCGGTTCCAGGTGATCGCGCCTTTCTTGTTCCAACATGGGTCTTGGACTTCTTGCGCGAAAAGTTTTTGCCGGCAGAAATCAGACCGGATTCTCCCAAGCGCATCTACATCTCGAGAAGAAAGGCGAGGCGAAAGCTGCTCAACGAGCCTGAGCTGCTCGCTGCGCTCAAAGAGGTGGGCTTCCAGGATTTCCTTCTAGAAGAGATGCCCTTTGAGAAGCAGGTGGAGCTCTTCGTAGGAGCGGATATCGTGGTTGCACCTCACGGAGCAGGCCTCTGCCACCTCGTCTTCTGCAAACCGGGCACTCATGTGGTGGAGATCTTTACCCCGAACTTTCCCCATTTTAACTACTGGTATTCTTGCTTCTGGTTTCTCTGTTGCCAGATGAAGCACGACTATGTGCATGTTGTCGGCACTCAAGAGGGGCTCAAGCTCACTGAGAAAGATATTTTTGATTGCACGGTGGATGTGGACAAGGTGATGGCTGAGGTGCGCCAGATGGTGTCAAAATTACCCAATCAGAATTCCGAGAGCATCTAGCAGAGCAGTTGTCACTTGTCATTACATTTAAAAACTCTTTGATAGAAGTCAGCCTCTTTGGTGAGCGAGTCGACGATGTTCTCCGCTCTCCTGAAGCCGTGGCCCTCCCCCTCGTAGAGGTAGAGCTCGGTGTAGATGCCGCGCGCCTTGAGTGCATCGTAGATCAGGGTCGATTGGTCTTTGGGTACGATTCGGTCCTCATCTCCTTGGAAAAGAATCAGAGGGGCTTTAATGCGATCAACCGAATAGATCGGGGAGCGGCTGCGCCACAGATCGGCCTCCTCGGGGTATTTGCCGATCAGCTCCTCGTCATAGCGGCTCTCAAATTTATGGGTCTCTGCCCTGAGCGCTGTGATATCTGAGACGCCAAAGTAGCTCGCTCCTGCTGAAAAAACATCTTGGAAGGCGAGGGCGGCAAGGGTTGTGTAGCCTCCGGCGCTCTTACCTCGGATGGCCAGTTTCTTTGGGTCGACAAGGCAGCGCTCCACCAGGTAGCGCACTCCATTCACACTATCTTCGACATCGACAACCCCCCACTCATGGTTGAGCAGGTTCCTATAGGCTCTTCCATAACCGGTGCTCCCTCCATAGTTCACATCGAGAAGCGCATAGCCACGGCTCGTCCAGAACTGCTGCTCGATGCTAAGAGAGGCCGTTGCCTGCGCTGTGGGGCCACCATGAATCGTCACGATAAGAGGAGGAAGCTCAGAGCATGGGGCCTTGTAATCCTTGTTCTGGGGTGGATAGAAGAATCCATAAGCGGTTCGAGAGCCGCTCTTGAAGGCGATATGGGTCGGTTTGCTAATGTAGCCCTCTGGGATAAGCGTGGGGCCCTTGTAGAGGATAGAGAAGCGTGCATCCGGCAGATCATCCATCCGAATGACCGCCTCAGGCCTATCTGAGTACTCTTCGAGAAACCAGAGAGAGCAGCCATTGCTCCTGAGCTGGTGCAGAAAGCATCCCTCTCGATCGATCGGGAAGATGCATTTTTTTTGTAGATCTAAAAGTGCGAGCCGCCACACGCCCTCAGAGTTATAGGTGAAGGCGATTTTGTCTCGGATAAAGGCGTAGCTGGAAAGGCCAAATACCCACATCGGTTCTGCAAGCTCTGCCTTCATCGGAAAGAGAGCTTCCACCCTGCCACCACACTCGCGGTAGAGGTTCCACCAGCCTGAATCTCGATCCGATATGAAATAGAGAACGCCCTCTTTTGACCACTGGGGCTGCACGATCGATTCCTCTGAGCCGCCAGCGACCCTCCTGCCATTTTTGAGAGTGCCATCTTGTTCAAACTCGGCGACCCAGAGCTCGCTTTCTGTCCATGGCATGTGAGGAAGATCCCACGATATCCAGGCAATCCTATTGCCGCTCGGGTCAACGGCAGGGGAGGAGTAGAAATCGCGCCCGCTCGCAATCTTCTTGAAGGCGCCGCTCTTCGTGTCGATGAGCGCTAAAAAGTTCTCCACACCCTCTTGGGAGTGCTTTTCTCCAACAGCAACGAGGCCTGAGCGGGTGAGATGCATATCGGCAAAGCGCGCCCCACCCTCGCTCTCTTTGGCAGTCAGCTGCTTTGGCAGCGATCCCGGCTGGATCACGTAGATAGCGCCATCCTCTCCTGAGGAGGCGTAGATAATCCCATCCGCCACAGTGAAGGCTCCTCCTCCATATTCGTGGACGTAGGTGCGTACATTGAAATCGGGGGGAGTCACATCCTCTCTCGCGCCAGAGGCGCTGAGCCGCACGAGGGTGTAGCGGCCCTGATTTTCCGGTCTAAGCTCTCTCCAGTATAAGGTGCTTCCTGAAAGCTGCATCTCGGCGATATAGCTAGAGCCCTTTGCAATTCTCTCCGCCGAGATAGGGGAGTCCCAGCAGCCGTAGCTACAGCAGATGGTCGCCGAGAGCGATCCGCCGATCAATGTGGTGAGAAAGGAAAACATTTTTTTCATCATAGGAAAAGCTGTATTAAAAATTTTCGTCCATGTAGACTCTTCTTCTCTTAAAACAAAGGATAGTTCTATGAAGTCTTTGATTGCAGCGCTTTTTTTTCTTCTCGCCTCCCTCGCTCTCTCGGCAGATAGCCCTGTGGCAGTAAGCAGGACCCATGTGGCCGAGCTTGTTCACGCCGAGGAGCTAAGCGCCTGGTACGATCAGGGGAGAGAGATGGTTGTCCTGGATGCTCGCTCGGAGCCCTATTTCGATGGCAACCTTCTTCCGAGTGCCACCTGGCTTCCTTACGATTCGACCGAGGATGAGATCCTGAAGGCTCTTCCTTCTAAAGAGGGTTGTGTCGTCGTCTACTGCCACAGCACCGAGTGCCCTGCGAGCGGTTGGCTTGCAGAGAAACTCCATGCTATGGGCTACGCCCATGTCTTCGAATATCCCGAGGGGATTGTAGACTGGATGAGCAAGGGCTATCCGACCATCGCCTCCCGCTAAGTGACTGTTCAGGGGGCTGGTAACTATCGAGTTCCTTCTTGATCAAACGTACTTGACAGAGATGTCTTGATTCGTATATATGTATATGCGTATATGTAAATAGGAGGAAATATGGACTATTATCAACCGCCTAAAATTGAACATGTTCAATATGTTCTGGTCAAAAATACGGAAGAGATAAAAGGGGATGTGAGGCAAGCCTACGGAAGAGTAGCGGAAGCAGATAATCAAAATAAGTCATGTGGGAACGGAAGAAGTTGCTGCGGGGTCTCTGCGAAGCCAGATGAGGGGTATCTGAAGGCGCTTGGCTACACCAAGGAGGAGCTAGACAGTGTGCCCAAAGGCTCAAACATGGGACTGGGGTGTGGTAATCCGCAGGCAATAGCCAGCCTCAAAGAGGGTGAGATCGTTCTTGATCTAGGGGCAGGTGGAGGTTTCGATGTCTTTTTGGCAGCTCGCAGGGTGGGCGGCAAGGGCAAAGTGTATGGCGTCGATATGACGCCTGAAATGCTGAGTAAGGCAAGAGAAAATGCGGTTCGGGAGGGCTATAAGAATGTGGAGTTTCTCCTCGGCGAAATAGAGCATCTTCCCCTTGCAAACAACTCAGTCGATGTCGTTATTTCCAACTGCGTTGTCAATCTCTCAACCAACAAAGCCCAGGTATTCAATGAAGTTTTCCGCGTTTTAAAAGGGGGAGGAAGAATTGCCATTTCAGATATGGTTGCAAGCAAACCCTTGCCAAAAGAGATGGTCGATAACAAAGAACTCTATTGCAACTGCATTTCAGGAGCGATTACCATAGATGAGATTAAAACCATTCTTGCTCAAGCAGGATTTGTGGAAATATCGATTGAACCCCAAGAAGAGAGCCGCATGTTCATCAAGGAATGGGTTCCTGGAGCTGGGGCTGAAAATTATGTCGTCTCAGCAAAGATAAAAGCGGTAAAACCTAATACCTAACGCGGGGAAAATAAGATGACAAATTCCAACCATCTAGCGGGCCATCTTTGCAAGATCGCATCTCGCTCATGTTCACAAACATGGGCTTCGATGCGATCCTGCAAATCTATCACACTATCTGGCCAGACTTTGTATTCTAATTTTCTGCGTTTGGTATAAACTATGACCCCCGAGGGGCTTTTCACACTGCTTTCCGACGAAACTCGGCTACGCTCTCTTGTTCTCCTCAAGGAGGCAGGAGAGCTATGTGTTTGTGAATTGAGCCATATTTTGGCCACTCAACAGCCAAAGGTTTCCCGCCATCTGGGCCTCTTGCGCACTTCAGGGCTGGTTTTAGATGAACGCAGAGGTCAGTGGGTTTACTATCGTTTAAATGCGCACTCTGAAAAATGGGTAGAGACCCTTCTAGAGGCAATTTTAGGGAGTCTGAAAAAATTAGACCCCTACCGCAAAGATATCAAGAAGGTTCAAGCGATTCGTAAAGGCGAAGGGATCTGTTAGTGTCTAATCATAAAATTAGCGGTCATGCTTTGACCCATCTTTTCAGTCTGGCTTCATGCTCACGCTCAACAACTTCTATCCCAAGTTAGGTTTCGCGCTCCGCACTTTGCCATACAGGAAAACCTGGGCGCAAATAATGACGCAAATTTTTGCAATTAGACACTAGAAATCTAGTGGTCTTTAACGATGATTTTGCTATCAGTGGGCAATGACAGTCTCACTGCTGCGGAGCGCCCCCATGAGCGCCGAGATGCTAAGCAAAATAGACGCCTACTGGCGCGCTGCTAACTACCTTTCTTTAGGGCAGATCTATCTGCTTGATAATCCGCTTCTTAAAGAGCCTCTGAGGCCTGAGCACATCAAGCCCAGGCTGCTCGGCCACTTCGGAACCACACCCGGTCTCAATTTTATCTACGCCCATCTCAATCGCATCATCTCCGAGCGAGATCTCGATATGATTTTTCTCGCAGGTCCCGGCCATGGAGGGCCTGCCCTCGTTGCCAATACCTATTTAGAGGGAACTTATAGCGAATTCTACCCCGATATTTCTCGAGATGAGGCGGGCATGAAGGCGCTCTTCAAGCAATTCTCCTTTCCTGGCGGCATTCCCAGCCATGTAGCAGCAGAGACTCCCGGTTCGATACATGAAGGGGGAGAGCTGGGATATGTCCTTGCGCACGGTTTTGGGGCGGTTTTTGACAACCCCAATCTCATCGCTATCTCGGTTGTCGGCGATGGGGAGGCCGAAACCGGACCTCTTGCGGGAAGCTGGCAATCCAATAAATTTCTCAACCCCGCAACCGATGGAGCGGTGCTTCCGATCTTGCACCTCAATGGATATAAAATTGCGGGTCCCACTCTCCTTGCGCGCATCTCGAAAGAGGAGCTCGATGCCTATTTTCGAGGACTCGGATATACCCCATATTATGTGGAAGGGAGCGATCCGCGAGAAGTTCACCCGAAGATGGCCCAAACGCTAGATAAGATCTTCGATGAGATTGCAGAGATACAGAAGAGAGCGCGCACCGAAGGCGCCTTCCGCCCGCGCTGGCCCATGCTCGTTTTGAAAACGCCCAAGGGTTGGACCGCTCCCAAGGAGTGTGAGGGAAAGAAGATCGAAGGCTCTTTCCGATCGCATCAGGTGCCCCTCCCACAGGTCAGAGAGGATCCCGTACAGCTGAAACTGCTCCAGGAGTGGTTTTTGAGCTATCGACCGAGCGAGCTCTTTGACTCGAGTGGAAGGTTGATAGAGGAGCTTGCAGCGCTTGCTCCTAAAAAAGAGCGCAGGATGGGGGCAAATCCCCATGCCAATGGAGGCATCCTCCTCAGAGATCTTCGCATGCCCGATTTCAGGAAATTTGCCGTCGAGTTCAAGCGCCCAGGCGCAACCCTGAACGAGGCAGCCACCGTTTTGGGAAGATTTCTTTCTGAGGTCATGAGGCTCAATCAAGAGGAGAGAAATTTTCGAGTCATGGCCCCCGATGAGACCGCCTCCAACCGCCTCGGGGCGCTTTTTGAGGTCACCAATAGAGAGTTCATGGCTGAGATCTATCCAGATGATGACCACCTTGCTTTGGATGGACGGGTCATGGAGGTGCTGAGCGAGCACCTTTGCCAAGGATGGCTCGAGGGCTATCTGTTGACCGGTCGCCACGGCTTTTTTACCTGCTATGAGGCCTTCATTCATATCGTTGATTCGATGTTCAACCAATTTGCCAAATGGCTAAAAGTCAGCCGAAAAATCTCCTGGCGCAGGCCCATTGCCTCGTTCAATTACTTTTTGACCTCGCACGTCTGGAGACAGGATCACAACGGCTTTTCTCACCAAGACCCCGGTTTCATCGATCATGTGGTCAATAAAAAAGCAGAGATCGTCCGCATCTATCTTCCGCCCGATGCCAACAGCCTACTCTCCGTTGCAGACCACTGTCTCAGGAGCCGAAACTATGTGAATGTGATCGTGGCCGGCAAGCAGCCCGCGCTGCAATATCTTTCGATGGAGGAGGCCATCCAGCACACCACGAAAGGTATTGGAATCTGGCAGTGGGCAAGCAACGACTTCCCAGACGAGCCCGATCTGGTCATGGCGTGCGCCGGCGATATTCCCACACTGGAGACGCTTGCGGCAGTCGATCTTTCTTCGCACTCTGATTCCCGATATCAAAATTCGGGTGGTCAATGTGATCGATCTCATGGTTCTGCAGCCTCAGCTGGAGCATCCTCACGGGCTCTCGGATAAAGAATTCGACGACTACTTCACCACTGATAAACCGATCATCTTTGCCTTCCACGGCTACCCCTGGCTCATTCACAGGCTCACCTACCGCAGAGCGGGTCATAAAAATCTCCATGTGAGAGGCTACAAGGAAGAGGGTACGACGACCACTCCTTTCGATATGTGCGTGCTCAACGAAATAGACCGCTTCCACCTAGTGATGGATGCTGTGGCCCGCACACCCCGCCTCTCTCATATGAGCGGCAATATCCGCGAGATGATGGAGAGGAAATTGACCGAGCACAAAGAGTATATCGAGAGAGTGGGCGATGACATGCCTCAGATCAAAGAGTGGATCTGGCCTACGCGATGAGCCTCCTTGCTGTCAACACAGGCACCTCCTCGGTCAAAATCAGCTGCTTCGAAGAGGGTTTGAAAAAGGTCCATGAGGGCCATTTCAAGCAGATTTTTGGGCAAAAATCGCTTCTTGAGGTCGATGGGAAGAGAGAAGAGATGGCGGCTCCCTCCTCTTATGCAAAGGCGATTGAATCGATCATCGCAAGTTTTGAAGAGAGGGGAGTCGATCGCAAGCAGATCAAGGCGATCGGTCATAGGGTGGTGCATGGGGGTGAAAAATATGTGGAGAGCCTCTGGATCACTCCAGATGTGGAAAGAGAGCTCGAAGATTTGACCGTTCTTGCCCCTCTGCACAACCCTCCTGCCCTCGAGGGGATCTTCTCTCTCAAGCAGCTCTTTCCAAAAGCTCGGCAGGCGGCCGTTTTCGACACCGCTTTCCATGCTCGCCTTCCCGAGAAGGCGGCGCTCTATCCCCTGCCTTATGAGCTTTCCAAGAAGCATCGGATCAAGCGCTACGGCTTTCACGGCATTGCCCACGCCTTTTCCTGGAAGTGCTACGAGCACTTGAGGGGTGAGCTGGCAGTGGGTAGCCGCGTGATCACCGTTCATCTTGGCAGCGGCTGCTCGCTTGCGGCGATCGCCTCGGGCGTTTCGGTCGATACCTCGATGGGCTTTACCCCGCTCGACGGGGTGATGATGGCGACCCGAAGCGGGGAGCTCGATCCTGCCATCGTCGCCTACCTCTCAGATTGCGAGGGCAAAACCGCAAGTGAGATCATCGACATTTGCAACCATCGGTCGGGTCTTCTTGGCATCTCGGGAAGCACAGCCGATATGAAGGAGATCCTCGATCGAAAGCCGAAAGATGCACGTGCGAGCCTTGCCTTTGAGATGTTCATCTACCATATCCAGAAAAAGATCGGAGCATTCACGGCGGTTTTGCAAGGGGTGGATGCGCTTATTTTCAGCGGCGGTATTGGGGAAAATGCCCCTGAGGTGCGCTCTCGGCTGGCTCACCTCCTCTCCTGGTGCGGAGTCGAAATCGATGAAAAGAAGAATAATGAGATCTCTATCAAAGAGGGGGAGATAGCCGCCCTCAGCTCATCCTCATCGGGTCCCGCTCTCTATGTAGTCGGGTGCGATGAGAATCGCTTCATTGCAGAAGAGCTTGTCAATCTACTGGATAAATAAGCCTCCGATCTCGACTTCAGTTATCTCCATCGTTCTCATCGTTACCCTGGACTCCAAGGTAACGATGAGAACGATATAACGATAAGAACGATAGGAAAATTTCTATTCACAAAAATATGAGCCTGTGGAAAATGCTATTTTTTTTGAGAATGTCCAAAGATGGTCAAAGGGCACAAGGCAACTCTCTATATCTTGCTCCTACTGGGGTTTGTTCTGATCGGCGTGATCATCCTCGGCGGCTTTGACGTCCCTGTTCTCTTCCCGAAAGGCTCCATCGCTGTGAAGGAGCGCGATCTGATCATGACATCGACCTACGTGATGCTGATCGTTGTGATCCCTGTCTACATCTTGACCTTGCTCATCATGTGGAAATATCGAGCCGATAATCCCAACGCGACCTTCGACCCCGCCTGGGACTACAGCCTGCTCGCTGAATCGATCTGGTGGGGCTTTCCCCTGGCCATCATCATCGCCCTATCGGTGATCTGCTGGAAGAGCACCCATGAGCTCGATCCTTTTAAACCGATCGATCCCCATGTCAAGCCCGTACGCATCCAGGTGGTGGCGCTGCAGTGGAAATGGCTTTTCCTCTACCCCGAGGAGAAGATCGCAACCGTTAACTTTGTCCAATTCCCCGAAAAGGTGCCGCTCAAATTCGAAATTAGCGCCGATGCCCCCATGAACTCCTTCTGGATTCCCGCCCTTGGCGGACAGATCTACGCCATGCCAGGTATGAAGTCGCAGCTCCATCTGATCGCAGATGAAGTGGGCCTTTTCAGGGGCTCCTCAGCCAACTTGAGCGGCAAAGGATTTGCCAGCATGAACTTCAAGGCAAAGGCCAGTTCAGAGGAGGAGTTCAAAGAGTGGGTGCAGTCGATCCAGGGTTCAGGACGCGATCTCGACTGGAAGGGATATGAGGAGCTCGTCAAACCGAGCGAGCGCATCCCGCCCACCACCTATGTGTTGAAGGAGGAGGATCTCTTCGAGAGGGTCTTGATGAAGTATATGTCAATGCCAATGCCGGAGCACAAGTAAGTCATATGTTCGGAAGATTGACGCTGGAAGCTTTCAAACACGATATGATCGAGAATATGGCAGGGCTCTTCATGACCCTTGTCGCTATCGTCGTCATCTACATTCTCTTTCGCCTCAAGCTCTGGAGATGGCTTGGAACCGAATGGTTGACCTCGCTCGATCCCAAGAAAATTGGCGTGATGTATCTCATCATTGCCTTTGTGATGCTCTTCAAGGGAGCGGTCGATGGCATCATGATTCGCTTGCAACAGATCATGGCTGTAGGCGATTCTCCAGGCTACCTCTCTGCCACCCACTTTCAAGAGGTCTTCACCGTCCACGGCACCACGATGATCTTCTTCGTGGGGATGGGCGTCGTCTTCGGCATGATGAACCTGATCGTTCCCTTGCAGATCGGTGCGCGCGATGTGGCCTTCCCTTTCCTAAACTCTCTCGGTTTTTGGTTCTTCGCCGTGGGGGCTATCCTTGTCAATCTCTCGCTTGTGATAGGCGAGTTTTCAGCCGCCGGCTGGCTCGGCTACCCCCCTCTGATCAACCTCGAGTATAGCCCTGGGGTCGGAGTCGATTACTGGATCTGGAGTCTGCAGATTGCAGGGATTGGAAGTCTGATTTCCGGCATCAACTTCATCGTGACGATCTTTAAGATGCGCGCTCCTGGCATGACCCTGATGAAGATGCCGCTTTTCTGCTGGGCCTCCCTCGGAACGCTTGCGCTGGTTATCTTTGCCTTCCCCATTCTCACAGCGACCTTGGTCCTCATTACACTCGATAGGCTTCTCGACATGCACTTTTTCACCACCACCATGGGCGGCAATCCCATGATGTTTGTGAACCTGATCTGGGCGTGGGGCCACCCTGAGGTCTATATTTTGATCCTACCCGCCTTTGGAATCTTTTCAGAGGTGGTCTCCACCTTTTCGAGCAAACGGCTTTTCGGCTACGCCTCGATGGTCGGCGCCATCATTGCGATCGCCTTTCTCTCCTTTATCGTATGGCTGCACCACTTCTTCACCATGGGCGCAGGACCCTCTGTGAACGCCTTTTTTGGCATCATGACCATGTTTATCGCCATTCCGACTGGGGTGAAGATCTTCAACTGGCTCTTCACCGGCTATAAAGGGCGCATCCAGTTCACAACGCCTATGCTCTGGTTTCTCGGATTTGTCGTCGCCTTCACCATGGGAGGCATGGCAGGGGTTCTGATGTCGATTCCTGGAGCCGACTTCCAGATCCACAACAGCCTCTTTCTGATCGCTCACTTTCACTCGGTGATTCTACCTGGGGTGCTCTTCGGTTTCTTTGCCGGCTTCACCTACTGGTTTCCAAAGTTCACCGGCTTTAAGCTCAATGAGAGGCTGGGCCGCTACGCCTTCTGGTGCTGGCTCATCGGTTTTCTCGTCGCTTTCATGCCGCTTTATCAGCTCGGTCTGATGGGAGCGACGCGCAGGCTCGACCACTACGATGAGCCGACCTGGCAGCCGCTGTTTATTGTGGCAGCGCTCGGAGCGGGGATTATCACGCTCGGACTCCTCTTCCAGGCGCTTCAGATC
The DNA here is from genome assembly GCA_963827485.1 of Chlamydiia bacterium. Lineage (GTDB taxonomy): Bacteria > Chlamydiota > Chlamydiia > Chlamydiales > JAAKFR01 > CAWHBB01. The sequence continues at coordinate 275,054 of CAWHBB010000006.1, read as the reverse complement.
GTGGTGAGCATCCGCCAGCGCAAAGAGAATCGAGATACAACGGGCGATCCCTGGGATGGAAGAACACTCGAGTGGTCCACCGCTTCGCCTCCACCTTTCTACAACTTCGCCGTGATTCCAGAGGCAAGTGAGCTCGACGCCTTCTGGGTGGCCAAGCACAAGCCTAAAGAGCTCGAGCAGATCCCTCGCTACAAGGATATCCACATGCCCAAGAATAGCGCTATGGGCCCCATTATCGCTGGGTTCTCCTTGATATTTTCCTTCGGGATTATCTGGTATATATGGTGGCTTGCGATCGTAGGTTTTCTCGGAGCGCTCATCGCCCTGATCATTCGCCTCTCCGGAGGCAACCCTGAGTTTACAATACCGGCCGCTCAAGTGGAGAGATTGGAACATGTGAGGAGAGGCCACCCATGACACACTCTGTTGCAGTGGAACATGATGTTCATATCACCCATTCGGAGGTAGAGAACCGGACCGTCTTTGGTTTTTGGATCTATCTGATGACCGACTGCGTGCTTTTTGGTGTCCTCTTTGCCACCTATGCGGTGCTGCATAAGAGCACTGCAGGTGGGCCCACTTCCCAGGAGCTATTCAATCTGCCCTATGTGCTTGCGGAGACGCTCCTTCTCTTGATCAGCAGCTTCACCTGCGGCATTGCAACGGTTGCAGCGAGTAACCTGGATAAAAAGAGGATGGCGATCTGGTTTGGCATCACCTTCCTCTTTGGCCTCGCCTTCATTGCAATGGAGCTCTACGAGTTTGCCGGTCTGGTCCGCGAGGGACATAGCTGGACAAGGAGCGCCTTCCTCTCTGCCTTCTTCACCCTTGTCGGCACCCACGGCGCCCACATCAGCGTGGGGCTGCTCTGGATGCTGGTTCTGATCCCTCAGATTCTCTACAAGGGCTTCAACCCCTATAACTTCAAGAGAGTGCTCTGCCTGAGTCTCTTCTGGCACTTCCTCGACGTGGTTTGGATCTTCATCTATACGATTGTCTTCCTGATGGGTGTCCTATGAGAGAGGTAGCAAAGGGCGTCAGCATCAGGTCCTATATCGTGGGTTTTATCCTTTCTGTCCTGCTCACGCTCGGCGCCTATTTTCTCGTCTCAAACAGGCTCTTCAGCCACCCGGTTTTGATAGGGGTGATCGTCGCTCTTGCTCTGATTCAGTTCATCGTCCAGCTGGTTCTCTTCCTTCATTTGGGAAGTGAATCGAAGCCTCGCTGGAACCTGCTCATTTTTCTCTTCATGCTCCTCGTCGTCGTGATAGTGATCTTTGGCACTCTTTGGATTATGTACAACCTCAACTACCGGGTGATGTAGTGATCATTAAATCCTATCTTTCGATCACAAAACCGGGGATCGTGCTCGGCAATGCGATTACGGCCGCAGGCGGCTTTATCCTCGCCTCCTCGGGCGCGATCGACCCTTGGCTGCTTCTAGCCACGCTTCTGGGCCTCTCCCTTGTCATGGCCGCAGCCTGTATTTTCAATAACTACTTCGACCGCTTGAGCGATCGCAAGATGGTCCGCACCCAGAATCGCCCCCTTGCCAAAGGGGCGATTTCCAATAGAAATGCGCTTCTATTTGGAGCTTTTTTGGGCCTCTCTGGGACGCTGCTCTTGCTGCTCTATACCCACTGGTTGACTCTCTCGCTTGCCCTTCTCGGCTTTGCGATCTATGTCTTTCTCTACACCTTTTTGAAATACCGCTCTGTCCATGCGACCCTTGTCGGTAGCCTTGCGGGAAGCGTTCCCCTTGTCGCTGGCTATGCGGCAGGATCTCATGCGCTCGATATGGCAGCGCTCATTCTCTTCCTCGTGATGGTCTTCTGGCAGATGCCCCATTTCTTTGCGATCGCCCTCTACCGGCTCGATGACTATGAGGCAGCCTCGATTCCGGTGCTGCCTGTGAAAAGGGGGAGCTTCCTCACCAAGGTGCAGATGGCGCTCTATATCGTCGCCTTCACCGCCTCTGCTCTGCTCCTAAGCCTGCTCGGCTATGTGGGCACGCGCTATCTGATAGCGATCGTCCTGCTCAGTGGGATATGGCTTGTGCTCTCTTTGAGGGGATTTAAAAGCCGCGACGACAAGGCGTGGGCGCGCCAAATGTTTCGCTACTCGCTCATTACGATCACCACCCTATCGGTGATGATCTCTATTGATGCTACCTCTATAGCTTAATCATCACCACCCTTAGGGGTCAGAGAAGAAGCAGCAGCCGCTAAAAAGCTGCCAAGTCCAGTTAATGTGCGCTGGAACATGCCAGGCTTGCTAGCCCGAGCAGAAGGAGACTCGAGGGGTTGAGGGGCCTCGACAGTGGCTTCTGGAGCAGGTTTCTCTGCGGCTGGCGCTCCTGTATCATGTGCGGTATCTATTGGGGCTGGCTCAGTCGGCGCCTTACTATCAGGTGCAGCCTCTGGGAGCGGTAGGTCTATAGCAGCGTTTTTATGGAGAAGTATAGGCTCTGCGATAGCAGCTGGAGAAGTTAGCTCGGGCTCGGGTGACTTTGCTCTTTCTTGTTTAGCGTCATTCAGATCAGGAGATTTAGGAAGGCGCTCTACTTTTTGGCGCGAGGAGATGGATTGTGGAGCTGTGGAGGAGTTTTTAGAGTTTTTAGGACCCGTTGCGGCCACTCGCTCTTTTTTCGACTGGGAGCAGCTACGGACCGCATGGCTTGCAAGCACGATAAGTGCGACGCCTGCAAGGATGGCTGCGGCTCCCATAGCGGCGGTGAAATCGGTACCGCTTGGGGCTCCGAAAAGACCTGCATAGCCGCCTGCTACGACGGCAGCGCCTATGAGCGCCACTATGGAAAGGGCGATGATTTGGCAGTGCGAGGGCGCTGCTTCTTTTGAGACATTTTGAGCGCGTGGGACTCTATCGAGCGGAAGACAACATGGCATAGGATCACCTTAAAATTTTAATAAAGAGAAGAGGCTAGCAAACATAAGTTTTTTTTGTCAATCTAGAGAGCTTTTCTTGGACTGCTTGAAAGCAGACGCTCTGCCCTAATCATGTACTGCATCCATGAGATTTGTTTCGTTTTCCACAGGTTTTCCAAAGCATCGAATTGCCTCATCATCAATTGGTACGCATCCTCTTCCATGAGGGGAGCTAGAGCCTGGATAGTATCGCGAAACGAAGGCTCTCCTCCAGCTAGGGGTGCTCTCAATGGGGGAGTGTAGGGCTGAACCGCTTGCTGCCTAGGCGATGTTCTCAGCGGGGAAGTAGGGAGCCGAGCTCCATTTTGTCCGGGTGATGCTCTCAATGGGGATGTGCGGGATTGGACCGCTCCTTGTCCAGCCGATGCTCCCAGGGGGAAGCGAGGGTCGGAGTCCCATTCTGTCCAGCCGATGTTCTCAGCGGGGAAGTGGGGGCCAGAGTCCCATTTGGTCCAGGCGATGTTCTCATTGGAGAAGGGGATGGCGAACCCGCTTCTCGCCCTGTCGATGCTCTCAATGGGGATGTGTGAGGCAGAACCACTCCCTGTCCAGCCGATGTTCTCAGCGGAGAAGTGGGAGGCAGAACTGCTTTCTGACTGGGCGATGTTCTCAGCGGGGAAGTGGGGGCCAGAGTCCCATTTGGTCCGGGCGATGTTCTCGCTGGGGTAGAGGGTGGCAGGACCACTTTCCGTCCGGGTGATACTCTCAATGTAATGGGAGGCTCTAAGCCGTCTACAAGGTCCATGGGGAAGGCTGTCGGCCCAACTCTATCTCCATTTGGTTGAGTTGCTCGTAGTCCAAGAAGGGAGTCCAAAAGCTCTCCCGATGCTGCTTGAGCCATAAATTGTGAGAACCTTTCCTGAGAGGGCGCACCGCCAGGCCCTGGCCCATTAGAGGCAAACTGCATCAACATGGCTTCAAGCGCCTGGTCCATCGCCTCCACTGGGCCGGCCTCACCGGGCCCCTGTGGAGCTACCATAAACATCATGGGTTGCATCGCTCCCGCTCCGAGCGCAGAGGGTGCGCCGTCAGAAGTTCCGGCTCTTTGGAAAAGAGAAGACATCTGGATCATCATGGCTTGAAGTGCCTGCGCTCCACCCACAGGGAATTCATCGTCAGACGGAGCTGTTCCGTGTGGGTCGAGCTCAAACATGGGTTGCATGGCTCCCGCTCCGCGTGCAGAGACAGTGCCATCAGAGGATCCAGCCCCTTGGAGGAGAGAAGTCCTCCACTTTAATATGGCTTCATGCGCCGGCACTCCATCCAGAGAGGATGCCTCATCACCTTCCTCGAAAAGGGGAGTGACTTGTCCCATCCAGGGCTCGTCGGTCTCTTCGTGGTCTTCTGGGATTGAGTTACCGCTAGGTCCGGAGCCTAAGGAAAGGAACTCTTGCAACAAGGCAATTTCCCAATTTGCTATAGGATGGAGAGCGCTTGCTTCGGCTTGATCGATGAGTTGCTGCAGGAGCGGTCTCAGCAGCCCTTGTGCATCTTCTACAGAGGGTAGCTGACGTGCTAGAGCGGGCAGCTGTGTGAAAGTCTCTGAGAATGTCCCTTCTGGAAGGGCGACTCCACAGAGTTTAGCCATCCCTGTCGCCACGGTGCCCATCAGTCTCGCACAATCTGCGTCTACTCTTTCCTGATCTTCGGAGGACAGGAGCTCTTGTATCCGGGCAAATATAGGCTGCAAAAGAGCTATGCATGCCTCACGGTTAGGTAGAGCGACCTGCTCTCTAGCAAACGCTAGAATTCCTGGAAGCGCATCATGAATAAGCTCGCTCATGCGCATCGGCACATCTCGGCCAGAATCGGCGCCTGGTTTTAAAGCAACCAGTTGAGAGAGAAGAGCCATCTTTTCGCGGACTAGGGATTCAGCCGAGTCATCGGCAGGAGCTTCACCCGCTTTTCCGCCGGCAGAGTGTGCTTGGAGAGCCGCAGGAGGCCGCTTTTCTTGTCCGCTCTCGACGCCAGATGGATCTGCCGCGGGGCTGTTGGTTGATGTTGCCTTCGCTTTTCCATCTTTGGAAGCTGTTTGGGCAGCAGCGTGAGGCCGTTTTTCTCGTCGTCTACCTTTAGAGGATCTCCCGTCGTCAGGTTGATCTGCCGCTGACCTGTCGGTTGATGTTGCCTTCGCTGCTCCATCTTCGGAAGCTCTTTGGGTAGCAGCGTAAGGCCGTTTTTCTCGTCGTCTACCTTTAGAGGGCTTCTCAGTCTCAGGTTGGTCTGCCTCTGGCCTGGTCGTTGAAGCTGCCTTCGCTGCTCCATCTTCGGAAGCTGTTTGGGCAGCTGAGTGGGGCCGTTTTTTTCTCTATGTATAGAGGCTCCCTGGGCGTCAGCATGAGGCGACTTTGTAGCTCTATCGCTTGGGGAATCCTTCAGAGCCTCTTGTCTCTCCGCTTGCCCAGGAGTAGCCTCTTCTGCTTCAGCGCCCTCTTGATCTGCTGTAGCCCACCCCTCTTCTCTCGATCGTAGACAGCTTGCGATTGCATGGCTTGCAAGCACCACAATCGAAGAAAACGAAAGGATAGCCGAGGCGCCCATAGCAGCCGCAAATTCCATGTCGCTCAAGGAACTCAGAAGGCCCAGACAGCCTGTCACTACGACCGCGAGGCCTGCAAGAGCCACGGCCGAAAGAGCGACGATTTGACAGCGGGAAAGCAGCTCGCTTGAAGTGGAGGAGGTTCTATCTAAAGACAAACATGTAGGCATATTGACCTTAAAGTTTTAATAAACGAAGAATTTAACAAATTGAATGTTAATTATAAAGATTAAAATAAGAACTATTATTTAAAAAATTATTACTGTATTCTATAAGTAGGTCATACCCAAGGAGGTAGCTATGGAGAATCAAAATTTATACCAACTATTCATGATCGAGCTTGCCGATATCTTCGGGGCCGAAAATCAGAACGTGGAAGCGATGCGGGGCCTGATTAAACATTGCTCCGATGCTAATTTAAAAGAGGTTGTGACTAAGCATCTGAAGGAGACAGAGAATCAGGTTCGAAGGATTGAGAAGATCTTCACCATCCTCAATGTCACCGCGACAAGAAGAGTTTCCAAGCCGATGGCAGCCCTTCTGAGACATGCTGAGGAGATGACCGAAGGGGTGGTCAAATCAGCCGCTCTCGATGCTGCGATCATCTGCTCGCTGCAGAAGGTGGAGCACTACGAAATTGCCGCCTATGGAACGCTCAAGAGCTTTGCCAAATATCTCGATCTCGATAGCCGAATCGTCGATCTGCTCGATGAATCGCTGGACGAAGAGTGGTCGGCGGATAAGAAGCTCACCCGTGCAGCTAAGGGCTTTTTGCATGCCGTGAACAAAGAGGCTGCAGAGGAGCTTCTAGCGGGCAGCCGCCGTTAGGTAAGCGGTGAAATGGAAACGGCGCGGAAAAAATTTTCCGCGCCGTAGGAGAGAGAGAAAAATTCTCTTGTGATTACCAGCAGAAGAAGTTGCAGAACCGGAAGTTCACGCCAACTCTTGCAAGCCACATGGTGTCATTAAAGGAGAATCTGTCGGTTGCTGCTGAAATAACGCTAAAGTCACTTCTTGTGCGCTCTGGGAACTTGAGGAAGAGACCTTCAGCTTTGACGCTGATCCAGTCGTTAAGCGCCCACTCGGCACCCGCACCGGCTGCAAGACCCCACTGAGTGTGTTTGTGAGAGAAGGTCTCGAGAGCTTCTCCAACAACACCACCCGTCCAGTTGGTTTTGAGTTGAGCAAAAGCAGCACCTGCAGTAGCGTAGAGGAGGAGATCATTTGCAATGACCCCTGCACGAGCGCGAATGGTTCCAAACCACTGGGTTTTGTCTTCGATAGTGAGCGTGCCAGTTCGGCCGATTGAATAGTCTCTGGATTTCTTTAGAGAGCCCCAGTTCCAATCGGCTTCGATACCGAGGAGGCTGCAGCCGCACTGCCAGTTGTAGCCGGCCTGTACGCCACCCATAACACCGCTGTTGGTTCTGTAAAGGCTACCGACAGCATCAGCGGAGGTAAAATCTGCAAGCCAGCTGTCGCGATCGGTCCAGACTCGGTCTTCAGCAACCCAGCCTACATTGCCGCCTACATAGAAGCCGCCGAACTGTGCGCAGCAGCAGTCGTTTTGGATTGGCATTCCGCAGCCATCCCACTGTCCTTGTGCTTGAGCTTGTGCTGCTACGCAGACAAGTCCCATGCTCGTTAAAGTTGTCAACAAAAGTCGCTTCATACTCCACCTATCGTTAAATTTTTGAGTTGGAAGCTAACAAGCTACAGCATAGTAGCTTTTTTCGTGAACAGAATTTTAACGCGCGCTTTTTCACGAGAGAAATCATTCAGTTGTGAACAACTAAGCTTGTGGATTTTGCGGAGCAAGCAGATGGTGCGCGCGCCAAGCAAAAGGGCAATGTCCATCCTAGGCTATCTGTGAGGGCGTTTTTTCAGATTACCAGCAGCAGAAGTTGGAGAAGCTAGTGAACCTGAAGTTCACTCCGACGCGGGGCAAGTCAGAGCGTTTCATCGAATGATAACTGCCTTGCGCCGAGCTGATGCAATGCTGAAAAGGCTTTTCGTCTGCTCGGTTTACCAGCAGCAGAAGCTGGAGAAGCTAGTGAATCTGAAGTTCACTCCGACGCGGGGCAAGTCAGATCGTCTCATCGAATGAGAGCTGCCTTGCGCCGAGCTGATGCAATGCTGAAGAGGCTTTTCGTCTGCTCAGGATTACCAGCAGCAGAAGCTGGAGAAGCTAGTGAATCTGAAGTTCACTCCGACGCGGGGCAAGTCAGAGCGTTTCATCGAATGAGAACTGCCTTGCGCCGAGCTGATGCAATGCTGAAAAGGCTTTTCGTCTGCTCGGGTTACCAGCAGCAGAAGCTGGAGAAGCTAGTGAATCTGAAGTTCACTCCGACGCGGGGCAAGTCAGAGCGTTTCATCGAATGAGAACTTCCTTGCGCCGAGCTGATGCAATGCTGAAAAGGCTTTTCGTCTGCTCGGGTTACCAGCAGCAGAAGTTGGAGAAGCTAGTGAATCTGAAGTTCACTCCGACGCGGGGCAAGTCAGAGCGTTTCATCGAATGAGAACTTCCTTGCGCCGAGCTGATGCAATGCTGAAAAGGCTTTTCGTCTGCTCGGGATTACCAGCAGCAGAAGCTGGAGAAGCTAGTGAATCTGAAGTTCAGGCCGACGCGAGCCAGCCAGATCGTCTCATCGAATGAGAACTGCCTGCGCGCAGCCGATGCAATGCTGAAAAGGCTTTTCGTCTGCTCGGGGAATTTGAGGTAGAGAGCCTCTACCTTGATGCTGAGCAAAGCAGTGCAGGCCCACTCCGCTCCTGCACCTGCGGCAAAACCGCACAGGTTGTGTCGGGTAGCAAGCTTTTCGCGAGCCGCGCCACCCCTCACTCCCCAGCTATGTCTGAATTGTGCAAAGGCTACACCTCCCGTTGCATAGAGAAGCAGCTTGCTCATAGCGATACCTGCACGTCCGCGAATGGTCCCAAACCACTGAGTTCTGTCATCGAAGTTCAGAGTAAAACCATGGAGGTGATGATCTCGTTCTTTTCTCAGAGAGCCCCAGTTCCAATCCCCTTCAATGCCGAGGAGGCTCGAGCCGCACTGCCAGTTGTAGCCGGCTCCTACGCCGGCCAAGCCCCCGCTATTGGTTTTGAAAAGGCTGCCCACTGCGTCGCCGGTGATATCGGCAAGCCAGGCGTCGCGGTCGCTCCAGACACGATCTTCTGCAATCCAGCCGATCTGAGTGCCGACATAGAAGCCATAGAAGTTTGCAGGGCAGCAGTCGCTCCATGAGCCCTCTATCCGATTTGCCAAAGCGAGGAGGCCCATGCACATTAAAGTTGTCAGCAAAAGTCGTTTCATATCCCCTCCATCTTTAATCTTTCGACTTATTTTTGTGAAAAGAAAAGCGGTGCGCTAGCCTGGGCTAGATCCGCACCGCGAGGAGATAGTTAATCGGTTTTCAGATTACCAGCAGCAGAAGGTGGAGAATCTGAAATTCACGCCGACGCGAGCCAGCCACATCGTCTCATTGAAGCTGAACCTGTCGAGAGCATCTGAAGAGGGGCTGAAAACGCTCTTCGTGCGTTCTGGGAATTTCAGGTAGAGACCTTCTGCCTTGATGCTGATACAGTCATTAAATGCCCATTCAGCACCCGCTCCCGCTGCAAGACCCCATTGAGTGTGTCTTGTGGAGAAGCTTTCGGTAGTCACATCCGAAACTCCAGTCCAGGTATGTTTAAACTGCGCAAATGCAGCTCCCGCAGTTGCATAGAGAAGCAGGTTGCTCGCTATGATACCTGCACGACCGCGAATGGTTCCAAACCACTGAGTTCTATCCTCTAAAGTAAGAGGTGCAGGTGCAGCAACGTCAAAGTCTCTGGATCTCTTTAGAGAGCCCCAACTCCAGTCGGCCTCAATGCCCAGGAGGCTGCAGCCGCACTGCCAGTTGTAGCCAGCTTGAACGCCGCCCACGACGCCGCTATTGGTTCTGAAAAGGCTGCCAACCTCATCGCCGCCGAGATCACCAATCCAGCCATCGCGGTCGGTCCAGACTCGGTCTTCAGCTGCCCAGCCGACGTTGCCGCCGACATAGAAACCATCGAAGTTGGCGCAGCAGCAATCGTTTTGGATCGGCATGCAGCAGCCATCATTCCATGAGGCTTGAGCCTGGCCTGCCAGGCAGATGAGCCCCACACTTGTGAGTGTTGATAAAATTAAACGCTTCATACGCCTCCAAATCTTTTTTTGAGTTGATGCTAGCCATACAAGATAGAGGTTTTTTTGAAAAATCTTTTTTTAAGAGAGGAGTTGATTTGGCATAACCTACCTATCCCGAGTAGGTTGCATATTTAAAAAAGAAAAGCGGTGCGCTAGCATCGGCTAGGTGCGCACCGCAGGGGAGATAGTTAAACGGTTTTCAGATTACCAGCAGCAGAAGGTGGAGAATCTGAAGTTCACGCCGACTCGAGCCAGCCACATCGTCTCATCGAAAGAGAACCTGACGTTAGACCCTGCAACAGTACTGAAAAAGCTTCTCGTGCGCTCTGGGAATTTGAGGTAAAGGCCTTCAGCTTTGATGCTGATACAGTCATTGAAGGCCCACTCAGCACCTGCACCCGCTGCAAGACCCCATTGAGTGTATCTTGTATGGAAGCTTTCAGAGGCTACAACTGTCGTATTGATGCCAGTCCAGCTCTGTTTAAACTGGGCAAATGCGGCACCCGCTGTTGCATAGAGAAGCAGATTGCTCGCTAGGATCCCTGCGCGACCGCGAATGGTTCCAAACCACTGGGTTCTGTCGTCGAGAGTCAGCGTGGTGGCTGAGCTAGCTGGTCCGATGTGGAAGTCTCTCGATCTTTTTAGAGAAGCCCAGTTCCAATCGGCTTCGATACCGAGAAGGCTGCAGCCGCACTGCCAGTTGTAGCCGGCCTGTACGCCGCCCATGACACCGCTATTAGTTCTGTCAAGGTTGCCTACTGTATCAAAGCTATAAAAATTTCCAAGCCAGCTATCGCGGTCGGTCCAGCCTCGTTCTTCAGCTACCCAGCCGACGTTGCCACCGACATAGAAGCCATCAAAGTTGGCGCAGCAGCAGTCGTTTTGGATCGGCATGCAGCAGCCATCATTCCATGAGGCCTGAGCCTGGCTTGCCAGGCAGATAAGCCCCACACTTGTGAGTGTTGATAAAATTAAACGTTTCATAGTCACCTATTGTGAAAGTGTTACTGTTAGTTTCACCATAAAAATTTTTTAGTTTATTTGTAAAGTAATTTTTTTAGTAAGTCTAAATAAAATATTTCAGTAAGCTTCCCATAGAAGTGAAAAGTGGATGCCTTAGAATGAGATTTGTTTCTCTTTGTTTGATGCTACCTCTGCTTTGGAGCGGCGCGAATTTGCATGCACAGATGTCTCATTGTAGGACGGCTATGCATGAGTGGCGAGAAGAGGGTCTCGTGCCTTTTGACGAGCTCATGGTTGCGTGGAATGGTGCAAGGCCGAGTGCGGGACGCTATCTCATTTCTGTGAGCGTAAAGGGCGATGAGTGGACGCCGTGGCTTCTCTATGCAGCGTGGGCAAGCGATGGACAGATGAGTTTTTCAAGCGAGACGCTGGGTGGTCGAGTGCGCCTATTTCAGGATGCGCTCGAGTTGAAAGGGGAGCGAGCAACCGCTTTTCAGATCAAGATCGAAGCAGAAGGGGGCGCATCTTTGGAGTCGATTCACGCTCTCCATGTCTATACCAACGGCGATAGAATAGATGAGCCCCGTCCGATGCCAGAGGTGGCAAAGGCGATCTATCTGCCTGTCCCGGGGCTTTCAGAGATGGCTCTCGATCATGTGCGCCATAAAGATCTCTGCTCGCCCACCTCGACGACAGCGACGCTTCGCTATCTCTCAGGCCGCTTGATCGATCCGCTCCATTTTGCCGCCTCGGTCTGGGATGGTGGCTTCGATATTTTCGGCAACTGGGTGCTCAACGTGGCTCAAGGGGCCTCTGAGCTCGGATCTAGTTGGAACTGCTGGGTGGAGCGTCTGGATGGCTTCGATGCGATCTACAGCAGGCTCTTGAGGGGTGTACCTGTTGTCACAAGCATCCGTGGACCGCTTCCCGGCAGCGCTCTACCCTATGCCAGGGGCCATCTCGTCGTCATCATCGGCTTCGATCCTCTTGAGAAAAAGGTCTTCTGCATGGATCCAGCCTTTCCTCGAGATGAAGAGACCCATGTCAGCTACGACTTGGACGATTTTGTCCAAGCGTGGCAGCGGCGCGGGCGGGTCGCTTATATCTTTGAGAAAGTATGAGAAAATTTGGGTTGGCACTCGCACTTCTGATCGCGATACTCACCCTGCTCTTGGCCTTTTTTGTCTTGGGCAGCGAAGATGCGTTAGTCACTCATCCTAAAGGGCTTATAGCTCAAAAACAGCTCGATCTCATCATCGTCAATCTCTGGCTCATGGGCGCCATTCTCGTGCCCACGCTCATCGTTTTGCTCACTGTGGTGTGGAAGTATCGCTCTCAAAAAAAGAGGGAGAGGCGGCATGAGCCTGAGAACGCTCATCCCTTAAGCCAATGGATTCTCTGGGTCATTCCCTCGATTGTTGTGGTCGTGATGGCGCTCATCACCTGGAAGGCGACCCACGAGTTAGATCCTTATCGGCCGATCGAAAGCGAGGTTAAGCCTCTCAACATCCAGGTGGTAGCCCTCGATTGGAAGTGGCTCTTCATCTACCCCGAACAGGAGATAGCCACGGTCAATTTTGTCCAGTTTCCGGTCGATACCCCCATTCACTTCGATCTTGCGGCCGACGGCTCTCCGATGAACTCCTTTTGGGTGCCTTCGCTCAGCGGCCAGATCTATGCGATGACCGGGATGGTGACCCAATTGCATCTGATGGCCCATGAGGTAGGGGAGTATAGAGGCCGTGCTGCCGAGATCAATGGGGCGGGATATGCCGGCATGACCTTTGTTGCTAAGAGCTCTACAGCGGCTGAATTTGAGGAGTGGGTGGAGAGTGTAAAAAAGTCTTCAGAGCAATTGGATGATAAGAGCTATGCGGAGCTCTTCATCGCTTCAGAAAACCATCCTGTCGCCTACTACTCGCATGTGAAGAAGGATCTCTTTAACGAAATCGTGATGAAGTACATGACGCCAAGCTTATGACCCATTTCTTTTACGGGAGATTGACTCGAGAGGCTCTGCCCCACGTCTGGTATACGCTGGGAGGAACCGTTTTTTTCCTCCTCATGTGCGCCCTGCTTGCGATCTATATGACCCGGACAAAGCGCTGGGGATGGCTATGGCGCGAGTGGCTCACATCGACCGATCCCAAAAAGATAGGGACGATGTATGTGATCTTTGCCACCTTCATGTTCTTCCGGGGCATGCTCGATGCGGGGATGATCTGGCTACAGCAGGCCATTGCAGCCGATTCACAGGGCTATCTGAGCGCCACCCATTTTCAGGAGATCTTCACCTCTCACGGCGACATCATGGTCTTCTTCGTGACGATGGGCTATTTCTTCGGCTTCATGAACTGGATCATACCGCTCCAAATTGGAGCGCGCGACCTCGCCTTTCCCTTCCTGAACTCGCTTGGCTTCTGGCTCACCGTCGCAGGGGGGATCTTGATCAACCTCTTCTTCGTGATCGGCGGCCATTTTGCCAACACAGGCTGGCTGGCCATCGCCCCTCTCTCCGAGCTCGAGTTCAACCCAGGTCCAGGTGTCGATTACCTGATCTGGAGTTTGCAGCTCTCAGGTCTTGGTAGCTTGCTTGCCGGCATTAACTTCACGGCGACCATCATCAAGAAGCGGGCGCCAGGAATGACGCTGATGCGCATGCCGCTTTTTGTCTGGACATCGCTCGGCGGTCTCTTTCTCATCATCTCAGCCTTCCCCGTCGTCACGGCGACGCTCTTCCTCCTCTGGCTCGACCGCTTCTTCGACATGCACTTTTTCACCACCGGATATGGTGGCAATCAGATGATGTACTTCAACCTCATCTGGATGTGGGGCCATCCTGAGGTCTATATCTTGGTGCTGCCGGCCTTTGGAATGTACTCGGAAATCATCTCCACCTTCTCGCAGAAAACCATCTCCGGATATACCTCCATGGTTTGGGCCGCCATGCTCATCACCCTGCTCTCCTATCTCGTCTGGCTGCACCACTTCTTCACTATGGGCGCAGGGCCCGATGTGAACAGCTTTTTTGGCATTGTGACCATGGTGATTGCCATACCCTCAGGCGTCCAGGTGTTCAACTGGATCCTCACGATGTTTAGAGGCAAAGTCATCTTCGCCTCTCCCATGTCTGGGCATAGGTTTCATCGTCCTCTTCATGCTAGGGGGCATGACAGGGGTGTTCATGGCCTCACCTCCTGCCGATTTCCAGGTGCATAATAGTCTTTTTTTGATCGCCCATTTTCACACTCATATCATAGGAATCGCCCTCTTTGGAGTCTTTGCAGGCATCACCTACTGGTTTCCGAAGATCATGGGGTTCACGCTCGATGAGCGGCTGGGGAAATGGGCCTTCTGGCTCTGGCTCATCGGCTTTTTTGTCTCTTTTATTCCGCTCTATCTTCTGGGATTCATGGGGGCGACGCGCAGGACAGATCGCTACGACTCTGTGACCGGATGGCAGCCTCTTTTCATCCTTTCATCTGTCGGTTTTGCGATCATCACCTCTGCCATCATCGTCCAGATCGCCCAGCTGATCGTCAGCTTTAGGGAGAGAGAGAAGAACCGGGATAGGACGGGCGATCCTTGGAATGGAAGGACGCTCGAATGGTCGACCTCTTCGCCTCCACCCTTCTACAACTTTGCAGTGATTCCCAAGGTCGAAGGACGCGAGGCCTATTGGAATATGAAGAGGAGCGGCGAGAGGCGCTCAGTTGCCTATGGAGATATCGAGCTGCCCAGAAACACCGGTATGGGGATCTATATTGCCGGCTTTGCCTTTTTGCTCGCCTTTTCTCTTGTCTGGTACATTCTCTGGCTGGGCATTGTAGGCGCTCTTGGCGTCATCGCCTGCATCATCATTCGCTCATTTGATGAAGATACCGAATATAGGCTAGCCGCGGCCAAGGTGGCAGAGATTGAAAGGGGAGGGGTTATAGTGGATTAAATTCTACATGATAAAATCCATCCGCATCTTTTTGCATGCAGCTTCGTGTTCGATCTCACCGACTCGCCAAAGTCGCCTCGCTCTGGCACACTTTGCTGCATGCAAAAATCTCGCGGCCGATTTTATCATCTAAAACTTAAACCACTATGGCAGGTAACTCATGGAGGAAACAGATAAGAAAGTTTTCGGATTCTGGATCTATCTGATGACCGACCTCATCATCTTTGCCGTGCTCTTTGCCACCTTCGTCGTCTTCCGAAATAGCACCTTTGGTGGGCCCACCGGTCGAGAGCTCTTCGACATGCCCTCGGCGTTGAAGGAGACCCTTTTTCTTTTGACGAGCAGCTTTAGCTGTAGCCTTGCCATGGTGAGTGTGCACAGGCAAAAAAGGGGGGCCGCCACCTTCTGGTTTTGTCTAACTTTTGCGCTCGGAGTCGCCTTTCTCTTTATCGAAATTTCAGAATTTCAGAGATTCATCGAAGAGGGTAGTGGTCCGAGTCGCAGCGCTTTTCTCTCCGCGTTTTTCGCTCTGGTCGGCACCCATGGATTCCATATTTCAATTGGACTGCTCTGGATGGTGGTCTCCATTTTTCATCTCTGGCTGCGGCCGCTTGTAGAGAGAAATATCTCTCGCATCTTGCGCATGGCGCTCTTCTGGCACTTTCTGGACTTTGTCTGGATCTTTATTTTCACCACGGTTTACGGGATGGGGCACCTTGGATAGTAGGCATCAAAAAACGGTAGTGCTGCGGATCATTGGATATGGCACCTCGCTCTTTTTCACCCTGGCTGCCTATTTCGTCATGGTTCAGCCCGACTTTTTCCATCTGAAGGTCAGCAAAGCGCTCATGGCCATTTTTGTTCTGGCGATCTGCCAGGCGGCGGCTCAATTTATTTTTTTCATCGACGTGTGGCGTGAAGAGGGGCCGCGCTGGAACCTCGGGCTCTTTATTTCAACGGTGCTCCTGATTCTAACCATTGTCTTCTTCTCGATCTGGGTGATGGATCATATGAACTACAACATGATGCCGTGATCAAATGGTTGAATTACGGGCCCTGAGCTCGCAAACGTTGACAATCTTGCTCATCTTGCCGCTCTTAGCGATCGTGCTCATCCTGTTTCTTTTTGAAGAAAGAACAAGATATGCAGGATCGCGAAGCACGGCAAGATGAGCAAGATGAACTTATTTTCAAAAGGGAATAGCTAAGTAGTTACCGGCCCCCGGAACAGTAATGATCAAAAGAGTTGAAGAACTTCCTTCATCAAGGCATGATGGTCTCTCGAAAAAATTCAAGGAATAGACGATATGGCCAAGCTCATCCGAGTCGAAAAGAGCGAGTTGACACGCTTTTTATCCCAGAAAGATCCGAGGGAGAAGTATTGCCAAGAGCTCGAAGAGGGCAATATCCTCTTCTTCCCTACCTGCCCCTTCGACTTCCCGCAGGATGAGCTCGACTTCCTTCTTGCTCAAAAACAGACCGGGGCGTCGAATCGCAAAAATATCGCCTACAAACCGCAGTCGGGCAAAATCACCAACTTCGTGCGCGACTCCGAGGAGCAAGAGAGCCGCCTCCTAGATGTGATGAGCAACTACTCCAAGCGGGTGGTCGATTTCCTCTCCCATCTGCTCTCTCCCTACGCGATGAGCTGGAGATTGGATTATGCGAGCTTCAGACCCTTCCAGGAGAAGGGAAGGCCGCTCAGAGTGCGTGCGCGCAACGACCTTCTCCATGTCGATTCGTTTCCCTCGCGTCCCATGAATGGCAATCGGATTTTGCGCTTCTTCACCAACATCAATCCTCATGAGAGCCGCCACTGGACGACGACAGAGTCCTTCGACAAACTCGCATCGCAATTTGGGGGCGCCTCAGGGACACCCTTTCCGCTCCCTTCGGCTCTCTCCTCTAAAGTGCGCACGCTATCGGTCAAGCTTGCCCGCGCGCTTGGACTACCTCTGGTGTCGCGCTCTCCCTACGACATTTTCATGCTCAATCTGCACAACTTCCTCAAGGAGAACGAGGGCTTTCAAAAGCAGTGCCCCAAAGATTACTGGGAATTTCCCCCAAATTCCTGCTGGGCGGTCTTCACCGATCAGGTCTCGCATGCGGCCACAGCTGGCCAGTATGCGCTCGAGCAGACGCTTATTGTCTCCCACTCTTCACTTGTCGATCCCAAAAAATCCCCGCTCAGCGCACTGGAAAGGCTGACCGGCTGCGCGATGGTTTGAGAGAGAAATCCTGCCAATAGGGAACCCTCTTGAAAACAAGTTCATCTTGCTTATCTTGCCGTGCTTCGCGATCCTGCATATCTTGTTCTTTCTTCAAAAAGAAACAGGATGGGCACGATCGCAAGGAGCGGCAAGATGGGCAAGATTGTGGTTAATTTGCTGATTTATGTGACAAGCCGGGGTTATGCAGCGTTCTCTGGCGGTAAAAACGATGGGAAGCAATCTATCTTGCTACTCTCGTCACTTGTGGTTTGAGAGAGAAATCCTCTGAGCTCATGGAAGAGCTCCTCAGGGCTCTCCACATAGGGAAAGTGGCCGCAGCTCGGCAGGAGGATGAATTTCGACCCGGGGATGCTCTCGTGCAGCCTCTGCGCCGTAGAAGCGGGGATGGGATCGCAATCGCCGTGGATGATCAGAGTGGGCATAGAGAGCGCTTGCAGCTGGTCATGAAAATCAAATGGCTTCGTGAAGAGATTCTCTCTAAATAATGCGTAGATTTTCGATCCGTCGATCGCAGCCTTCGGACTCAAAGAGAGGTTGAGAAGATCGGCTTTGTCAGGATTATAGCAGTATCTTCTAAAAATTATTTGATAGTACCTTTCGCAGCTTTTGGGGTCGCCCATCGCAAATTCCTTGCTCTCTTTAATGGCATTGAGCGTTTCGAGATAGGGCGCCATGCGTTGCGTCCACTCCTTGACGAAGAGAGTAAACTCCTCCGATGAGGGGGACATCGTGTTGAGAAGGATCAGCTTATCGACCGCTTCGGGATGGGCGATGGCGTATTGCATCGCAAGAAAACCGCCCCACGAGTGGCCCAGAACGGCCACTTTTTTATATCCAAATGCCTCGCGCACCGCCTCGAGATCTTCGAGGTAGGTTTTGATCTGCATCGAGTCGGCATCGATCTTTCCCGTCGAGCGGCCGCAGCCGCGCTGATCGTAGAAGATGACCCGATGGGTTTCGGCCAGCCTATCCATCTGAGGCAGAAGATAGTCCTGGGTGAGGCCAGGACCCCCATGGATCACGATGAGAGGATCGCCCTCCCCGACTGCTCTGCAGTAGATCTGAGCCCCAATCACTTCGACCAGCAGCTCCTTGGACTCCTCGGAGTAGCCGGTGCTGATAGAGATAAGGGTCAAAAAAAGAGCGCTTAAGAATTTCATAGATCTCATCCCTTACTTTCGTCTTTTTTTTTGCTTGATATGACTCTATCGATAGCCTCTCTCAGTTCTTCCTCTGAGTACCACTTTTCTTGGCCTCTACGTTGCTCGTCAAATTTGGCATATTCAGATAGTGCAGACTCTTTGGCCAATTCGGCAGAGATAGTTCCAGCATGGGTTAGGATTTTTCCATCGTTGAGCTGCAGAAAGGCATCGAGTTTGGATTTCCAATCTCTCATGTACATCACCTTACCTTGGCGCGCCTGTCTTTCAGCAAAATCTAGATACTGGCTCCCAAGAAGCTCTAAATCTTTAATCTCTTCATGCTGTAGATAATTCTTCGCTATCTCAGCATCTTGCTTTGAGAGTTTCTTACCACGTGCCGAACCGTCCCACGTTGTAAGGCCCATATTTGCTTTTGCCGCATCAGCTCTTCTGTGAATGATCTCAGCTGCTGTGAAACCAGTGACCGCATATAGTAGCTTGTTTTGTACAGATTTAAAAAAATCCTGAGTCATTAGATGTTGAGGATCATAATCGGCGCTCAAGGTATAGAGATCTTTAATCTTTTGATAGAATCGCTTTTTTGATGCTCTTATCGCACGAATGCGATCCAATAGTTCATCAAAATAGTCGATGTCTCCTGGTTTTCTTAATCGTTCATCATCAAGAGTAAATCCTTTAATCACATATTCTTGTAGACGCTCAGTGGCCCATTGACGGAATTGAACGCCCCTATGTGAGCGGACCCGGTAACCCACAGCTAAAATCATTTTTAAATCATAGAAATCCACTTCTCGGAAGACTTGACGATTCCCTTCAGTTTGAACTATTCGATATTTTCGAATAGTTGCCTCAGGAAGAAGCTCGCCTACTCTATAAATTTCCTTGATATGGTGATTTATTGTGTTGACCCCCACCGCAAACAACTCAGCCAGCAGCTTTTGGCTCAACCAAACAGATTCGTCTTGGAGTCGAACTTCAATGCGTTGGCAACCATCTTCTGTCTGATAAAAGAGAATTTGACCTTTCATTGATGGATTTTTTTCTGACATGGAAATTCTACGATTCTTGGGAGACGAGTAAGCCAGAATTTCTCGAAATACGCAAGGGATTCTCAATTGAAGATAACCAAGCCAAGCTTAAGCATTATTTCTTTATCAAAATTTTAAGTTGGCTTAGATTAGACCTCTTGCGTAATTTGCTTTGGTTGGAAAAATTGATGATTTTTGAGCGGATTTGTCGACAAATTTTGAGGGCATATGCGGACATATGGCCGAAAAATTTGGCGACAAAGGCGCCAAAAAGGGCAATTTTATCAACCAAATGAAGTTACGCAAGAGGTCTATTATTTTTCTATGCGCTGGTTCTTTCTCCTCGCTCTTTCTACCCTCTCTTTCTTGGGAGCGCACACACCCCGCTCGCTTTCTTGGAATAGCGCTGACGGGATCTTCGATGTGGGGCCGACACAATATGTGACCGATGATGCGGGCGATACGATGGCGGTCTGGCAAGTCTTCAATGGCAATCACACTGTTCTGCAATTTGCCTACAAACAGGTCGGCCATGCGTGGCAAGTGCCAGGGGATCCCGCCGATCCTCGAAATGTGATCTCTCCTTTTTTCTATTCGATTATCGATTGGCAGGTGGTCATGGATCGCCATGGCAATGCTGCGATCGTCTGGCGCATCTTCAACGGTACGAAGGTAGTGGTTCAGGCGATTTATCGCCCCAAAGGGGATCACACGCGCTTTTCTCACCCTGGCGATCCAATCGATGAGATCCACTTTCTCAACAACTATCTCTACCCGGTCGCAGCTCTTCCTCAGATCGGCATAGGCAATGGCAGGGTGACCATCTTATGGAAGGTCTTTAACGGCTATAACAATGTCCTGCAGGTCTCTACCAAGGTGCCTGGCAAGCCCTTCACCCGTCCCGGAAATCCGACGCAGCAGAAAAACATCATCAACTACCTCTCGTTGCAGCAAAATCGCTTCGATATCACGACGCAACCTCTCTTCTTTGTCGATAATCTCGGAGATGCGATCGTGGCGTGGCAGATCATCACCGATCAAGGTATCACTGCCGTCCAAGCGGTGACCAAATTCGACGGGCATCACTTTGAGATCGCTGGCAATCCGAACAATCAGCACAACATCCTCTCCCCGCGCATCTATAGCATCCGCTCGCTTGAGTCGGCCTCGATCGGTGCGGGCAACGCTGTCGTCTACTGGAAAAGAATAAGCCAGGTGACGGGCAACCTCATCCTCCAAGCTGCCTTCAAGCGCAAAGGGGGCCAGTGGCAGCGGCCCGAATTCGATCAGTAGTGTGCTGCTAAATTTCATTTTGAGAAATTTCTATCTTGACTATTCTGGCCGGAAAAAATTCTAGAGGTCTTTTCCATGCGAAGATTCGCTTTGACACTTCTTGCGCTCTCTTTCATAGCAGCTCCGCTTTCAGCCTGGCTACGTCCCTGTTCTGGCCAGTGGGGATTAGAAGGGGAGTGGCTCTATTTCCAGCCCGCTGTCGATTCTCCCTATTTTGTCATCGAAGGAACCGATACAGCCTCCCCGCCTGTAGGACCCCGTAGGGCCAATTCTTTCAATCACCACTCTGGTTACCGCTTAGAGGGCGCCTACACCTTTTGCAACGGATGTAACGACGTGCGGCTCCGTTGGAGTTCCTTAAACGTGAAGGATAGCAAAACCGTTTCAGGAGCCTTCCTCTGGCCCACTTTGGCATCGCCCACCGGCAAATTCCCCGCTTTCTTAGCCTACTCAGGCAAGGCTTCTTCGATCAGTAGGTTGAGATGGCATGCAGCAGAGCTTTTGTTTGGTCAATTTTTCTTCTGCAACGGGCCCTTCGATTTCTCTCTTGAAGGGGGTGTCCAGTACGCCTATCTCAATTTCCAACAAAATGCGAGGTACTCTCCCTCAGCTTCGACATTGAGGCCCGTTTATCAAACGCAAGACAAATTCTGGGGGTGGGACCCGAAATTGGCGCAGATTTTGGTTATGACATTTGCAGAGGAATAGGTGTCACAGGACGTGCCTTGGGTAGTCTGCTTGTAGGACGCAACACTTCGAAGGTCTTCTACAACGATTTCACAACCAGGCCCCTTGAAGACACTGCCAATGATGCTCTCTGGCGCGTTGTTCCTGCGGTCAACCTGCGCTTCGGCCTCTTCTATGAAAAGAGATGCTCCTGTTTGGGTTGGAATCTGGAGGTGGGATATGAGGTCCTTACCTATGTCAAAAGCATTTCGACGATCGCGTTCACCAATGGCGACAGCGGCACCGCCGCTCCTGTCGTTCTTCCCACCACCAACACCTCTTTTTCGATCGATCAATATAGTGATGTGAGCCTCCATGGCCCCTACGTAGCTCTGGCGATTACCTTTTAGCGCTGGGCCCAGTTGGGGGTGTAGTTGATTGTTTTTCCTCCATCGCGTATAGCGAATTCAGTTGAAAATTTGACAATTGGATGCAAAATTTTTGCTTGGGGCTAAGCGTGGAGAACGACGCCGACTTTGGAGAGTCAGCAAGTTCGAACGCGACGCTCCAAGCAAAAAGATGCGGATCAATTGTCGAATTTTCAACTGAATTCGCTATAAGACCAACAAAAAAGGGAGGCCCCACATGAATCCACTCGAGCCCTATCACAGATCGGAAATCAAGGGCTTTGATGCTCTCGAGGCTCTCGCCTTAAACCTGCGCTCCTCATGGAACCATAGCACCGATGCCATATGGAAAATGCTCGACCCGGAGCTATGGGAGCTGACGCGTAACCCGTGGGCCGTTCTGCAGACAGTCTCGAGAGAGAAGCTCACAGGCCTCCTAGCCGATCCAAAATTCAGCGCACTGATCGATACGCTCATGAAAGACAAAGAGGAGGCGCTCGGCGAGGCCACCTGGTTTCAGAAGAATTATCCCCAATCACCCCTCACCTCAGTCGCCTATTTCAGCATGGAGTTCATGTTGAGCGAGGCGCTTCCCATCTATTCCGGGGGCCTCGGCAATGTGGCTGGCGACCAGCTCAAAACCGCAAGCGATCTTGGCGTGCCGGTGGTCGCTATCGGATTGCTCTACAGTCAAGGCTATTTCCGACAGCTCATCGACAAAAATGGCGAGCAGCAAGAGGTCTATCCCTATAACGATCCGGGGCAACTGCCCGTCAGACCGCTGCGTCTGCCAAACGGAGAGTGGCTCCGCTTGAAAGTCGATCTGCCAGGCTGGCCTCTCTGGATTCGCGCTTGGGAAGTCAAAGTGGGAAGAGCCACGCTCTATCTACTCGACAGCAACGACATAGCCAATATCCCCGCTCACAGAGGTATCACAGCCGAGCTCTACGGAGGCGACTCCGAGCTCAGGCTGAAGCAGGAGCTCATCCTCGGCATCGGCGGCTGGCGTCTTCTCGAGGCCCTCGGCATAGAGCCGGAAATTTGCCACATGAACGAGGGGCATGCCGCCCTTGTGGTGCTCGAGCGCGCACGTAGCTTCATGCAAAAGACAAAACAGCCCTTCGAGGTGGCGCTCGCAGCTACGCGGGTCGGCAACCACTTCACGACCCACACAGCCGTGTCAGCTGGATTTGATCGCTTTCCCGCGGAGCTCATCGCGAAGTATCTGGGAGACTATGCTCGAAATATGTTGGGCATTTCGCTTGAGAGGCTGCTATCGCTTGGCCAGACCAAAGCTTTCGACGATTTCAATATGGCCATTCTAGCAATCCGTGGAAGCGGTTCTGTCAATGCGGTGAGCGAGCTACACGGCGTTGTGAGCCGGCAGCTCTTCAGAGATCTCTTTCCCCGCATTCCAGAAGAGGAGATCCCTGTCGGATTTGTGACCAATGGGGTCCACATGCCGAGCTGGGATTCTGCTCAGTCCGATGCGCTCTGGACAGAGGCTTGCGGCAAAAGGCGCTGGCTTGAAAAGACCGAGGAGCTGGAGCTGAAAATCCGAGCCCTTCCCCATGAGAAAATCTGGCAGATGCGCAAGTCGACGAGAAGCCATCTGGTCGATTACGCGCGCAAGCGGCTCTCTAGGCAATTGGTCGCCAGAGGCGCCTCCAAAGAGGAAATCGAGAACTCGAGATCCTTTTTAAATCCGGATGTATTGACTTTGGGTTTTGCCCGCCGTTTTGCCGCCTACAAGAGGCCCGACCTGCTTCTCTCCGATGAAAATCGGCTCCTCAGAATCCTGACAAATAAGGAGCGCCCTGTGCAGCTGATCATTGCAGGAAAAGCGCACCCAGCTGATGGTGTAGGGCATGCGCTCATCAAAAAGTGGATGCAGTTCATCACCCGACCTGAGGTGCGCCATTCTGCGATTTTCCTCAGCGACTACGACATGATTTTGACCGAGCATCTGGTCCAGGGTGTCGATCTATGGATCAACACGCCGAGAAGGCCCTGGGAGGCGTGTGGGACGAGTGGGATGAAGGTGCTCGTCAACGGAGGCTTGAATCTCTCCGAATTGGATGGCTGGTGGGCCGAGGCCTATGTTCCAGAGGTGGGCTGGGCCCTTGGCGACCGCCTGGAACATGGAGATGATGCCAATTGGGATCGAGCGGAGGCAAATGCGCTCTACGATCTTTTGGAGACGCAGGTTATACCCCAATTTTATGACCGAAATGATGTGGGCATCCCCATCGCTTGGACGACGCGGATCCGAGAGAGCATGGCCAGATTGACGCCCCAATTTTCCGCCAACCGAGCGGTGCGCGAGTATACGAAGAACTACTACCTCCCAGCAGCCGCATCTTATCGCAACCGCGCTGAAAAGGGGGGCGAGCTTGCGAAACAGATCGTCGATTGGCAGCGCACCCTCGATCAGAATTGGGGGAGCCTTAAGTTTGGAGAGGGCAAGATTGAGACCTATAATGAGGAGAATCAATTCGAAGTTCAAGTCTATCTCGGCAATTTAGATCGCCAGAGCATCCGTGTGGAGCTCTACTCCAAAGCGCTGACACGGGAGATGGAGTATCAGGGGGCGATTCCAAATAGCTCGAATGGCCACATCTATCGCGTCCATGTCCCAGCGTCGCACCCGGCATCTGAATTTACCCCAAGGATCGTGCCCCATTTCACAGGTGTGGCGACTCCGCTGGAATCGGCCCACATCCTCTGGGGTGAGCCGCTGCTTCAACTGGTTGCCCATTAAAAATCGACTTATGCAGAGCTCTCTTCAAGCCAAGCAGCAAGCGATTGGCGCGAGATCGGCATGCGGCTTCTCAGGCAGATAACCATTTGTATAGCAGGTGGCGACGTCAAACCCCAAGTCGACTATCCCCAGATGCTTGGCATACCGACCTACCTTGGTCCAGTCCCTCTCGACATTGATAAGAGTGCGGGAAAAGAAGGGAAGTGTACGAATAAAAATTTTTTTATATGTCTCGGTACGCAATTGAGGTTTTGCAAGGCATAGAAGCTCAAACGCCTCTTCAGGCTGCTCCGTAGTAAAGGCGACACCTCTTGCAGTTGCCCGTAAAAATCCTTCAATGGTCTCTCTCTCTTGCAGCATGCGGTCAGGAATAATATATTGGATAGAGCAAAAACAGCAGCAACCGAGCCCTGCCAATTGATCCAGGCGCAAAAGCAAAGCTTTTCCGTGCAACGCCTCTAATTCGACTTGCTGGAAATTGATAAAGCCAATCCCGGCATCGATTTTCCCTAACCCAATCGCATCGACGACATTCATCCCCACGCGTACAGATTCATAAGAATTTGGATCGATTCCAGCCAATTTCGCTAGATCATCGATGATCCGTTTGCCGAACTCTCCGACATAACCAATCCGTTTGCCCACGATGTCTTTGAAAGTGCGGATCCCGCTGGATTTAAGGTGAGAAGGCCGGTCGGTGGTTCATCGAGCAAAGTAGCGATTGATGTGACGTCGAAGCCTTTAGCTCGAGCAGCAATAGTATGGATCATGGCCTTAAGCCCAAAGTCGACACTACCGACCCCTACGATTTCAGTCACATCGCTTGGATCGGTTGTTTCTAAAATAGCTAATTTGATCCCTTCATTTTCATAAAAGCCCAGGGCTTTTGCAGCGAAAATGGGTGTATGGTATGGATTGGCATACCAATTTAAAAGTAGAGTTGTTTTTGTCTTGATTGCCATCAGAAAATCTCCTCTAGATTTTAAGAGGGCGTGGAAAAAAAAACCATAAGTAGCATAGTAGACTCTATGCGCTTACTGGCGTTCCCTACGCTGGTATGATCCAGATCAGGTTCAACGGTTATAATCTCAGCCGAAAAATACTTCGGCACCCCGCGCCATCAGTCGATCGGATTGTGAATCAAGAATTCTTTACGGTCAACTCTAGAAAAGCGGTTCGTGGTATAATACTCTCTATGTTTTTCGATGTAGCTAGAGACATATGCCTTCCTCCAATTGCGGCCTCTGCAAAAGCGGTCGAGCCCTATCGAGGAAAGGACAGGTTCGCAAATCAGCCGATCCGTGTGACTGTATGTGTCCTCTCCTTTTTAAATTGTAGCGAAGTGATTCTTTGCGCTTCAGTTTCAAGAAAGATGAAACTGGCCTCTGATAATCCACTCACCTGGCGACCCCTTTTTGCCAAGGCAATTCCCTTGACGCTCTTCCCCAATGCCACTCCCATGTACGCGGTAAGCTTTCGAATCCTTCGGGCAGGCCTTGACTCTCTAGGAAGAAAATTGCGCGGACTCGACGAAGAGAGAGATAGAGAAAAGGTGATTGAAGCGCATGTTCAGTCACTTAAGGCGATGTTTAAACGAGCACTGGAGAGAGAAGATCGCCTCCTTGCCCTCTGTTTTCTAGAGATGATCGCGAGGGGCACTCTTGGCGGACCCCCTCCCAAAGAGGGTAGGATATGGCATTTATATCGCACCTGTCGCCAGTTTATTCGAGAGCTATTCGACCAATACGATGGGTCGCTCGATCGTTTGCAGACCCAACTGCGACTCGCAAGAGAGATTTTCAACCGAATCTATGAAATAGACAAGACAGGCGATTTTTTCCGCGAGATCGTTTTACTTCTCCGGCAGACGATAAGCGCGAAGAATGGACAGCGAATCGCGATCTTCTTAAGTCTCCCCGATTTCATATCAGAAGAAGGGATAGGGCATGTGGCCCATGAGATCTTTTGCAATGATGTCACTTTTCACTTGTCTGAATTTCATAAGAATGCATCTCTAGCTATTTTTATTTCCAAGACTTTTCCTGATGGCGATATTCGACGTCAATCCTTTATGGCAGATAAACTCAAGGAGACATGCAAACGTAGTGGTAGGCTTTATGAGAAAGTGGATTTCTTACTCAGAGCCAATGGGGGAAAGCTTCCTGAAGGATCAGATGTGCATCTCCTTTTTAAGAGAGCTGTCGAGGATTTGGACCTTCCCCTCGCTAAGCTGATCGCTCCGCTTGCCAAGGGAGCCCTTGAGCCATGGTTCATAGAAGAGCTTCACTCCAGCTTGGATAGGTCAAAGCGTGGAGATGAAAAGGGCGAGGCGATGATTCGCTACCTTGAAGCTCTTCTTAAGACCGGTTGCGTGGTCAGCTAGCAAGCTATCTGCCCTCTATCCCTGACTCAGGAGCATCTAACGCTTTTGTTTAACGCTCTTCCATCTTGGCTAGAGTCTTTTTCAAATAGCGATTGTATCCTTCCACACTCATCCAACCCTTTGGACATGCGACAGGTTTTAGTTCGCGGGTATTGAAAAGCAGAAATTGGTGAGAGAGGCCTGTTTTGCGCCGTACGCGTACTTTGTATTGATCGTTTATTTTTTCTCTCACACGGCCTATCCGCCCGTCGGGAATTCGAACACAGCCACCGATGACGATCGATTTTGTCATTTAGCCCTCAGAAGCGCTTCGATATCGGCCCCAACAATCGCTGGGATATTGCGGGTAATTTTCTCATAATCCCAATTCCACCATTGGATCTTAATCAGTTGTTCGACGATTTCATCTCGGAAACGCTTTCGGATGATTCTAGCTGGATTGCCTCCTACAACCGTGTAGGGAGGAACCTCCTTCACCACCACACTTCTTGCTGCAATAATCGCTCCATCGCCAATCTTGACCGCAGGCATCACCATCGCTTCATGTCCGAACCAGACGTCATTTCCAATTTTCGTATCCCCTTTGTTCGGAAGATCGATTTCATAATTTGCCCATTCAGGACAGCCCTCGCCTAACTGCCCGAAAATGAAGAAAGGGAAGGTGGAGAATCCGCTCATTTGATGATTGGCATCGCTTAAAAGGAACTTTGTTCCATAGGCGATCTGGCAAAATTTCCCAATGATCAGTTTGCAGGATCTAGCAAACACGACATTCTCGCTCTCAAACTTTTCTCCATGATCCCTCCCATCGTAGTAGGTATAATCGCCCACTTGGATGTTTGGATTGGTGATGAAGTTCTTGAGAAATAGGACCGCTTTTGTCACTTTTTCAAGAGGATAGGGAGTATCGGGTGATAACATGATGGGATCCTACTTTCTCTTTTGAGCGCTAATGACTAACTTGCAGTAGGGTATCTGAATTTCCTGACGCTTTTTATTCAACGAGTGCACAGATGCTCTCTCGACAGCCTTCTCGAGAAAGTCGTTCGTAAGCTCTTCAGGCAGAGTGAGATAGCAATTCAGCCATCCTTTAATATAGTCCTTCAGCTCTTCTCTAGTTGCATAGGTCGCTATTTTTTCTTCCAGGGAAGATGACTGGATCTCTAGGCCCGCCTCCTCGACGAGCTCCCTATATTCTCGAGCGGTGAGGATCGTCTTAAAAGCAGACCGTTCTCTATAGAGGAGCCACTCCTCGGTTGTCTCTTCTAAAAAGCGCCAGTAGGGGGATTCCTGTGGATAGGTGAGTATGAAAAGAGTTCCGCCTGGCCTTAAGGCCGCCGCCATATTGTAAATCGCTCTTTTAGAGTCTCGAATCCAGTGCAAGGTGTTCATTATCAAAATGATATCAGCTGACTGCTCCGAGCGCACTGACTCGGCATCCGATTTTTTAAAATCCAAATTGGGATAGCTCTCTTTGGGAAAAGATTGGCGTGCGAGCTCGATCATGGCAGGGGAGGGATCGATTCCGACTACATGGCCGTGAGGGAGACATTTTGACAATTGGGCGCTCATTCTTCCCTCTGCGCATCCCACATCGAAGAGTGTTTCATCTCCTCTGAAATCGATAGTCTTTAAGATCTCATGAGCATGGGTATATTGCGTGGAGGAGTGCTGACGATAATGGTTAGCATCTAAATCGGGCATAGATCTATCACGAGTTGGCCCTGACATCTTATCTTTTTTTTGGCTCCCAAAGCAAGTCAGCTCTCTTATAGTGGTTTAAGTTTTAGATGATAAAATCGGCCGCAAGATTTTTACATGCAGCAAAGCGTGCCAGAGCGGGGCGACTTTGGCGAGTGGGTGAGCTCGAACGCGAAGCTGCAGGCAAAAAGATGCGGATGGATTTTATCATATAGAATTTAATCCACACTACATGGCCCCCTCAGCAAATATGAAGGAATCTGGTCCAAGAGCTCCAACAGAAAGACAGTTTGCTTCTCAGATTGTTTGCGAGCTTCTCAATACCAGCCTATTCTAAAAAACTGCTTTAATATATAATGTTATTGATTCTTTATGTTTGTAAACAAAATTTGAAGTAAGCCATGTTTTTCGATTTAGCTAGAGCCGTTTGTTTCCCTCCAGCCGCGGCGCCTGCACAGGCAATAAAGCCGTATAATGGAAAGGACAAGTTCGCAGCACAATCTATCCAAATAACCGTATGTGTCCTCTCCTTCTTAAATTGTGAGGAATTGATTTTTTGCGGTTCTGTTTCAAAAAAGATGAAACTCGCCTCTGATATGAACCTTCCCTGGAAGCCTCATTTTGTCAGGGCAATTCCATTAAAGGTCTTTCCCGATGCCACTCCCATGTACTCGATCAGCATCCGAATTCTTCGGGCTGGCCTCGCCTCTCTAGGGAGAAAATTGCAACGACTCGAAGAGGCAAGAGGGGAGATTCAGCTCAAGTTGGGACCTGAAGTTTATGGTCCTGGACTGATGAGGCCTGCCTCATGTTTGTTAGGAGATGGATTGGAGAGAAATAGAAAAAGTGTGGTTGAAGCGTACGAAAGTTCACTTGAGGCGATGTTTAAACAAGCGCTATTGAGAGAGGATAGCCATCTTGCTCTCTCTTTTTTAGAGATGATCGACACTGAAACTCTTGGAGGAGCTGCTACCAAGCAGAGTCTGGTAGGTCGTTTGAATAGCTTTATGTGCGATTTTTTCCCGAGCCTATTTGGGGGATACGATGGATCGCTCGATCGTCTGCAGCCACATCTGAGAGTTGCAAGAGCTCTTAGCAATCGATTGTATCAAATGAGGGAGAACATGGAAAATTTTGACATGTTGATCTCCCGCGTTCTCGAGAGAGCGATAAAAGCGAAGGATGGACCTAGAATTGCGCTACTTTCAACTCTCACTGAGGATCTCATTTCAAAGAATCAGATAGGGAAGGTTGCCCATGAGATCTTCCGCAATATTATCTGGCATGGGCCGAACGAACTTCATGGCGATGAATCTCTAGCTATTTTTATCTCGCAACACTTTCATAATGAACATGATGAGCGTCAAAGAGACATGAGGGCTAACCTCGGATATGCAATCGAAAAGGAAAAAGGCTGTGAGAGAGTGAGCTTCATCCTCAAATGCAATGGTGGAAAGCTTCCTCAAGGAGCGGATGTGAATAATCTTCTTCTCTTGGCTACCCGATTTGTGGATCTTGAATCGGCCAAGCTGGTCGTAGGGGTTGCAAATGAACCCATTGATCAAAGAGTTGTTAAACAGTGCATCCATGATCTAAGTGGGCCAGGGAAAACTGAGAGAACAGAGGCGATGATTAAGTACCTTAAAACCCTTCTTGATCCCTCCTCCTGTGTGGTTAGCTAGCACATGACCCCTCCCTCTTTTGGGAGGGGAGTTGGTTTTTTATCTATAAGTTGTGACTAGCAAATATCCTCATTGCCTGCGCCATAAACTCGGCCAATTGCGGATGAAATGGATCTAGCTGTTTTCTGAATTCAGGATGCTCCTGATAGAGTTGGGCCATTGCTATATAGACTTCTTGAGTAGCATTTTGAAGCTGTTCTGTAGCTGCATGGTGTTTTTTTATGATTCGTTGCACTTCATCTGAAGCAGGGGTTAGCCCCTTTTCAATGCAATGAACAAGCTCTCTAAAGATGGCGTGAGCTGCCTCGGTAGTCTTCTCATAGAAGGCTTTTCCCCTTTTTTCAACATCTTGAACATTTTTCGTGGGATTTTTAATGCTTTTCCCAACGATTTCTTCAGCAGCAAAATAAGACATACCTTCTCTTGCTTTTTTCACGAGGGTGATATTGAAACCATCGAAGATCTCTTTGTCTTTCATTTTTTTCTTTCCTTTTAGGTGTTTGATCGTTTTATCGATGGTCTTAAGTAGCTGCCCTATTTTCTCCCATTCTTGATTCAAAGACTTTCTGTGAGAATAAAGGGCCGAAAGCTGGTCAAAATCATCTCGTCCTAGAACCTTTTGGATCTGTTTCAACGAAAAGCCCAGCTCTTTAAAAAAGAGGATCTGCTGAAGCTGTAATAGCTCCTTTTCTTCATAGTATCGGTAGCCATTAGAACCATGATAGGCTGGTTTTAGCAGGCCGATTTCCTCGTAGAAATGAAGAGCGCGAACTGTCACTCCAGAGAGTTCACTTAATTTTTTAACTGTATAAGCCATCGATTTTCTCATCCTCTAATATCCCTTTGATTTTAAAGGATGCGCCCATTATAAAGAATGACGTATACGTGAGGGTCAAGCAAGTTAATCCTAAATAAATCTATTTAGTTTAGCAGCTCCGGAAACTCACTTGGTTTCTTACTTTGTAATCGCCTCTCCTGGAATGGATCAGATTTTGTTAGTGAAAAAGGCTGATCTTTGGCTTCCACCAGGTGGCCATTACGATATTAATGAGTTTAACCAGATTCATTGGTTTTGGATTGATGAGATTCCATTCGAGAAATCGGATACGCATATGAAGCGATTTTTACAAAAAATGAGCTATCAAAAGAACCTGATGATAGACCAGGTGATAGAGGTGAGCAAATGGATTTGACCGTTCACTTGCTAAATGCTAACCAATCTGAACAAGCATGTCGAGAGCTCACGCTCTCTCTTCCTGAATATTTTGGCATTCAAGAGGCTAATGAACGCTATGCAAAAGGAGTAAGAGAGTTACTTACTTTTGGTGCGAAGCTTAATGGCAGCTATGTAGGATTGATCTCTTTAGAATTCCCTTTCCCTAACAATGCTAATATTTACTGGATGGCAGTCAAAAAAGAATATCATGATCAAGGAATAGGCTGTTCTCTGTTGAGACATGCTGAAACTTACTGCTCAAAGAAGCAGTGTACATCTATGACTGATGAGACACTAAGTCCTGCTGAACTGGATCCCAATTATATAAAGACCTATGCTTTTTATATAAGAAACTAGGGGAAATATGATGTCGTCTAGATTTCGGTTCATATTTAAACCCGCGGAAGTAAAAGATCGGCCTCTTGTTCATAAATGGCTTGTACAACCCCACATTGCTGAATGGATTCATGGAATCGGACTTCAAAACACCCTAAACGGCTTGGAAAAGTTTTTCCGAGGAGAATGCAATACTACCTATTGGATTGCTTATGATAAAAATACTCCTTTTGCATTTCTGATTACCTCTCCAGAAGGACATGATGCGACCACCTTAGATTTGTTCATTTGTGACCTGAATTATTTGGGGAAAGGAATTGCTGTGCCGATGATTCAGGAGTTTTTAATCAGTCAGTTTCCAAATGTGAAAAGGGTTCTGATAGATCCTGAAGCGACCAATAAACGAGCCATCCACGTATACCAAAAAGTGGGCTTTAAGATCATTGGAGAGTTCATTGCAAGCTGGCATCCAGTCCCTCACTACCAAATGGAGCTATTTATGAAAGATCTTTTGGAGACAAAGAAATGAGGATTACTCTACTCAAAGCCACTCAAGAAGACAAGAGCACCATCCAAAATCTTGGCCGTTTTTACGTGTATGAAATGTCAAGGTATTGTGGTTTTTTACCGACCTGGGAGGTCCCTTCTAATGGTCTCTTTGAATGCATTGATCTTAGCTCTTATTGCGAAAAACCAGACAGGCATGCATTTTTAGTAAAAGTAGATGAGGAGCTAGCTGGATTTGTATTGATCAACAAAGTGGGGAGCACGCCCGATGTAGATTGGAATATTGGGGAGTTTTTCATCGTCTCCAAATTTCAAGGGAAAGGCGTTGGACGCTATGTGGCAGAGCAAGTCTTCAATCAGTTTCCTGGAGTATGGGAGACTTCTCAAATACCAGAAAATAGAGCTGCAATAGAATTTTGGGATAGGGTTGTCAGCCGATATTCACATGGTCAATTTGAGAAATCACTTAAGATTGTCCCTGAGCCCAAACCGCATCCTATGATTATTTTAAAATTCACCGCTCAAGGAAGTCCGAATAGGCTGCCGTCGGATTATAAATAGGAGCTACTTCAAGCAAGTCAGCTCTCCTGCATGACCGCCTCAGCAAATCGGCAGGCGAACTCATAGATCTCGTGGAAGGTATTATAGAGAGGGGAGGGCGCTACCCGGATGATGTTGGGGGGCCTAAAGTCGCAGACACAGCCCCTTTTTTCTAAATCGCCAAGAGAGCTCATCGCATGATCCCCATGGATCAGTAGAGATAGCTGGCATCCTCGCTTTTTTGGCTCTTTCGGAGTGATAATGGTAAAGTTCTGCGAAGGAATCTGCTCCAAGAGCTCCAACAGAAAGGCAGTCTGCTTCTCAGATTTTTTGCGCAAGAGCTCAATGCCCGCCTCTTCAAAGAGCTCCAGGGCAGCAACGAGCGGTGTCATCGCCAAAATCGAGGGCGTACTGACCTGCCAGCTATAAGCCCCGTCATGGGGAATAAATTCCGGCTGAAGCTGCATCTGAAAGCGTGTCTCAGGATCATTTCCCCACCAGCCGCTAAAGCGAGGGAGCTTCTCCTCATGATGTAAGCCATGGACAAATGCGATACCAGGGCCGCCAGGGCCGCTGCAGAGGTACTTGTAAGAGCAGCCGACAGCAAAATCGACCCCCCACGCATGCAGGTGGAGGGCAATATTGCCCGCTGCATGAGCAACGTCGCATCCAACCAAACATCCCTGTTCATGAGCAAGGCGCGCGATCGACTCCATATCGATCACCTGCCCTGTGAGGAAGTTGACGCTGCTCAGAAAGACTAGAGCTATAGAGCTACCCTCCTGCAAGAGGATCTTTTCGATATGGCTCTCCTGTAAAAGAGCTTCGCCTGGAGGGGGCTCAATGAGGATGAGAGCGCTATCGGGATCGAGTCCGTGGTAGCGGATATGGCTCTTTATCGCATAGAGATCGGAAGGAAAAGTGGGTCCCTCGATCAGAATTTTAAAACGGCTCTTCGTTGGCCTGTAAAATGAGACCAGCAGAAGATGCAAATTCACCGTAAGGCTATTCATCACGATGACCTCATCGCGCATCGCCCCTAGAAGATGGGCAAGCGGCCCCCTCATATCCCTGTCTAGCGAGGTATACCAGTTCTTTTTCCCTTGAAACCATCCCTCCACACCCAGATCGGACCACCTCTCCATCTGCTGCTGCATAGCAGTGTGCGCAACAGCCGCAGGGAGCCCAAGCGAGTTGCTGCAGAAATAGATCTTCCCTTCAGGCAGCACAAAGCGCCCCCTGAATCCTTTCAGGGAGTCCTTTTCATCGAGCTCATGCGCTCTCTTTTCAAACGTTTGCAGAGAGCGTTTCATAATCCCCTCGGGTCGATAGACTCGGCATAGTGTTTGAGCTCATGGGGAGTGGCCCCTCTTTCCATCAGTTTTACAAATGCCGACCCCACAACAAAACCGTCGCTGTATTTAAGAGCGGCGCTTGCGCTGCAGCGGTCGGCGATTCCAAATCCAGTAGCGATAGGCAGCTCTGTCTTCTTTCGAATGCAAGAGAGTCGAGAGGGAAAATCTTCCGGCAATCTATCTCTGACACCCGTTGTTCCCTTTTGGCAGGCGTAATAAAGAAAGCCGCGCGATTGCTCCGCAATCTGGCCGATGCGAGCAGAATCTGTTGAGGGCGCTATGAGAAAGATCGGATCCAATCCTAGAGCTCTTAAATCTTCGAAGAAGGGATGGCTCTCCCCCTTATCGCTCGGGGGTGCTAAGTCGACGACAAGCACCGCATCAAAGCCAGCCTCCTTCAATTCTTTGAGATAGCCCCGGCCCTTTTTTAGCAGGGGATTGAAGTAGCTAAACAGAACGAGCGGCGCAGAGCTCTTTTTCCTCATAAGGCGCGCTATTTCTAAAATCGTGGAGGGAGTCATCCCTCCCTCTAAAGCCCTCTTTGAGGCGCGCTGAATCACTGGGCCATCGGCGACAGGATCGGAAAAAGGAAAGCCGATTTCCAAAATATCGACGCCGCCTTCGAGAAGCTGCAAGCAGCACTCGACGCAGTAATCGATTCCGCCATCGCCTCCGGTGACAAAGCCGATGAAGGATCTTCTCTTTTGAAATAGCTTCTCAAGAGTGCTCATTCTTTTCCCTCTCTTTGCATGGCGCATAGATCTTTGTCCCCCCTTCCGGAGAGGTTGACGATCACGATGCTCTCTTTCGCGAGCGTTTTTGCAATTCGCATCAGATAAGCCAAGCGCATGGCTGGATTCCAAAGCAGGGATGATCCCCTCAGCTTTTGCCAGGAGATGGAAGGCCTCGAGCGCCTCTTCATCGGTGGCAGTCTCGTAAGTGGCCCGCCCCGATTCATATAAGGACGCATGCGCAGGACCCACGGCCGGATAGTCCAATCCTGCAGAAATCGAGTGTGTGGGGAGCACCTGGCCCTCCTCATCCTGCAAAAGATAGGTGTAGCATGCCATGCAGCACTCCCGGGCTGCCCCCTGCGAAACGGGCCGCATGCTTGCCAGGTCTTGCGCCTCTTCCTCCCGCCTCCACGCCGACAAGCTTCACCGCCTCATCCTGCAATGAAATGGTGAAAAAAGCCAATCGCATTCGATCCGCCGCCGATGCAGGCAATCAGAAGATCGGGCGCAGCGCTCGTAAACTTGCCTATCTGCTCCTTCAATTCGCCGCTGATCACCGATTGAAAAGCGCGCACCATCTCCGGATAGGGATGAGGGCCGAGCGCTGAACCGAGGCAATAGTGAGATGATTCATAATTCGCCGACCAGTCGCGCAACGCCTCATTGATCGCATCTTTCAATGTTGCGGCGCCTTGATTGACAGGCACGACCTCCGCTCCCAGAAGCTCCATCTTCTCCACGTTTGGCTTCTGCCTTTCGATGTCTTTTGCCCCCATGTAGACCACACACTCCAGTCCCAGATGGGCGCAGGCCGTAGCGGTGGCTACACCGTGCTGGCCAGCTCCTGTCTCTGCGATCATGCGCATCTTTCCCATTTGCTTCGCAAGCAAGCATTGGCCCAAGGCGTTGTTGATCTTGTGCGCGCCTGTATGGAGCAGATCTTCCCGCTTTAAAAAGATGCTCGGCCCCCCGATTGCCCTAGCAAAGTTTTTCACCTCAGTAAGCGGTGTTGCTCGCCCTGCAAAATGGCTCAAAAGCCCATCCAGCTCATCTTTGAAGGCGAGGCAATCGCGCAGCCTGCTCCACTCCTGTGCCAGATGGTGGGCAGGAGTCATCAAAATCTCGGGCAGATATTGCCCTCCAAATCGGTGTGAGGGCGAATTTTCTCTCTTTGCGTTGCGTATGAATGCCTCCACCAACCGCCGATCTTTTCTGACGCTGCCCTCTTTCTCGACGCCACTTGCGACATCGACCATCTCAGGAGCAAGCAAGCGGGTAGCGCTCACCACGTTGTCGGGACGAAGTCCTCCTGCCAAAATCCATGAGGCGGCCTTTGGCGGGGAGAAAGCTTTCCAATCAAAGGGTTGACCCGTTCCACCGCTCTCTCGATCAAAAAGGGGAAGGACATCCTCTGGTAGCTCGGGCATTTGAAGGAGCGATCCATCGCAGCTGACAGAAATGGCGTAAATGATGGCATAACGGGGATGAAGCCGAGGAAGAAGATCCCGAGCTTTGCCATGCAGCTGCACGGTCTCGATCCCCACCTCCATGCACGTCGCGACGATCTCATCCAGCGTCTCATCCACAAAAACTGCGACCGGCTCAGAGCCGCACTCTTTCGCAGCGCGTGCGATTTCCTTTGCCACCGAACGCTCAATTCTGCGTTTGGAGTTAGGAGAAAAAATCATGCCGATGTAGTCAGCTCCTGCGCGCGCTGCATGTTTTGCATCTTCTGGATGGGTCACACCACAAATTTTAACTTTCATCACCACCTCCGATGAATTGAATCAAGAGCTCACAAGGGCTATCTGCACGCACGAGCGCCTCGCCCACTAAGATGGCGCTGTAGCCAAGATCTCCCATCCTCCGGGCTTGCTCCGCTGTGTGAATGCCCGATTCTGCAACCGTTGTAATGTGCCGAGGAATCAGGGGACGCAAGCGCTCTGAGATACCCAGGTCCAGCTCAAAGGTCTCGAGATTGCGATGGTTGACCCCGATGATCTCGGCGCCCGCCTCAAGAGCAAGCGTAAGATCTTCGCTATCATGGACTTCTACAAGAGCCTCCAGCCCTAAGCGCGCCGCTTCATCGATCAGCTGTTTCAGATCCTTTTTCAAAAGAGTCGCGATGAGAAGCACAGCAGAGGCTCCTGCTAGCACCGTTTCGGCGAGCTGCAAAGGATGGAGGATAAAATCCTTTCTCAAGGTCGGAATGGGGAGTGCCTCTGATATGGATTTTAAATCCTCTAAAGAGCCGCCAAAACCCTTTGCATCGGTCAAAACAGAGAGGGCGCGAGCACCTCCGCGGCTATACTCCAGAGCGAGGGCTATCGGATCGACAATCTCTCGGATTTGGCCCCGAGAGGGCGAACGCCTTTTGATCTCTGCAATCACCGATAGTCCTGGTTGGTTTAATGCGGACAGAAAGCGGCCGCGAGATGGACGGCTCTCTTGTAAAATCCTGTTCAAAGGGTGGTCGCGATCTCCTTGAGCGATCTGGATAAGGCGATCGATCTCCTGCTTTTTGTGCCGGACAATCTCACCGAGGTAGTCTCTCTTTTTCATTGCTCCCTCCTATCTCCTTTGAGTTTGCTTGAATAATGGGCCCATTTTTCAAGCAGTTGCAGTGGCTTGCCCTGCTTTAATGCGGTGCGCGCCTCTTCAATAGCTTGGGCGAGGGTAGGGGTGTGGCCAAAGATCCAAAGGCCAGCGCCCGCAGTCAAGATGAGCGAATCGGCAACAGCGCTTCTCGTGCCTGAAAAAGCCTCTTTCAAAATGGAGGCGTTCAGAGCGGCATCTCCACCCTGTAGATCTGCAAGAGAACAGGGAGCAAATCCAAAATCGCGAGGATCGATCTCCAATGGGGTCATCTGCTGGCCCTCGATCAGATAGCCCTTTGCGCATCCGAGTGGGGTGAGTTCATCAAGGCCGCACCCGTTGAAGACGAGAGCTCTTTTTACCCCTCTTAGCTCTAAGAGGGTCCTGCCGACCTGCTCAAGAGCCGACTCTTTTGCGACGCCGATCAATGTGAACTCCGCCTTTGCGGGATTGAGGAGCGGGCCGAGGAGATTGAAGAGGGTAGGCAGCCTGAGCGCTCTTCGGACGGGAGCCACTTTTTTCAAGCTGGGGTGGTAATAGGGGGCGTACATGAAAGTCATATTCACCTCTTGCAGACACTCCTCCAGCTTCTCGGGAGGGATTTCGATCTCCAAGCCCAGTGCTTCCAGGAGATCGGCTGAGCCGCTCTGGCTCGAGACAGATCTATTCCCATGCTTGGCAACGCGTACCCCGCACGCTGCCGCCAAAATGGCAGCGCCTGTTGAGATATTCACCGTATGGGCAAGATCCCCTCCTGTTCCGACGATGTCGAGCACAGGATAGGGCAGCTTCACGGGGAGAGCTCTTTTTCGAGCGCTTTCACCATGCCGGCCAGCTCTTCGGGTGCCTCTGTGCGATAGCTGAGCAGGATGAGAAAGGAGGCGATCTGATGGGGATCTGCGCCCTCTATCATCGCCTCCATCGCCTCTTGAGCCTCCTCTCTTGTCAGGTAGGACTTAGATAGAATGCGCTCTAGATAAGGTTTTAACATAGCGCCTCTCCCTTTTGACTGGGTTCAAAGAGCAGCAGTACCGCACGAACAGGTGCAGCTTCGAGCTGCATCAATTTTAAAGGCAGCGCTGAGAGGAAGTAGTCGCCCTCTACCACGGCGCTAAGGTCTAGGTTCTCTAACCAGACCATGCCGCAAGCGAGGAGTGCGTGGTGGGCTTGCAAGCTTTCGGAGTCGGTTGCATCGACCGAAGGGGTATCTATTCCGACCAGCTTTACCCCGCGATGATTCAAGAGATCGACGATCTCTTTGGATAGATAAGCGCTCTGTCTATCGAAAACTTCGAATCGACACTCTGCATGTGTGCGCAGTAATACGCGCGGATAGAGCGCACTCGTTGCTAGCTTTTTTTCGAGCTGAGCGAGGGTAATTTCCCCATCACATGGAGAGAGATCGATGACTGTACAGGGGCCCACAAAGGGTTCGAGAGGGAGGCTTCCTGCTAAGTCGCTCTCCTCTACTTTCTCTAGAACATGGGCGGGCGCATCGGCATGGGTCCCGATATGGGGGCTCATCTGCAATGAGGTAAGATTGAAAGAGCCGTTGTCTCGAAAGGAGGCTGTTATGTTGAAATCAAACGGAATGTCCCCAGGGAAGCAGGCAGTGCTTCTTTTGATAGGCTGGGAAATGTCGATGATCTTAAAGGGCATATGCATATTAGTTCCTCACCAATAAAAATCCTGCTGAGAGAAGGAGGATGATGCTCAAAAAGAGCTTTCCCCCTGCTACCCTGTATGGGCCTTCGATCCCTTTTCTGTAGCGACCTATCCAGACGACGAGTGTTGGCAAAACAGCTAGCAAGAGCACGTCGGCAAAGCCGCCTGCAAGTCCAAGCGCCTTTAAAAAGAGATGGGGGTAGAAGAGCGTAAGAAGGGTGGGGGGCGCTAGAACCAGGGTGTAGATTAGAAGTTCACGC
Source organism: Chlamydiia bacterium (assembly GCA_963827485.1). Lineage (GTDB taxonomy): Bacteria > Chlamydiota > Chlamydiia > Chlamydiales > JAAKFR01 > CAWHBB01. Next base: position 235,964 of record CAWHBB010000006.1, on the reverse strand, counting down.
TGCGTTTTCAATCCATCCTTGAGAAAATCGACGAAGGCCATCGTATTTGCCATGAATGGAGTGAGGATAGCGAATAGGGAGAATGCTTTTACAAGAAAGATGACAGCCTGTGACTGCGAAGCCTTTTCCAATAAGCCTGTGACCATGTCGCTTTGATTGACAGCTGCCCCGAATTCAGGGGAATCTTTTCCAGGTAAAATCCCTAGGATTGCAAAGTTCCAGAGTAGGTAGATGAAGAAAGGGATGAGATTGCCTATAAAGATTGCGTAGCGCAGCGTGACTATGTTTCTTTGGACATAGTGCGTCAGCGTGGGGATCAGATTTTGGTATCCGAAACAGACGAGTAGAATAGGGATCGTTGAGAGGCTAGCTTTCCAATCGATATGGGTAAGCTGCTCTCCATCGACACTCGGCAAAGCGAGAAAGAGCAGAGCAAAATAGGAGGCTGCGAGAGCGAGAAGGAATAAGCGACTCACACGGCTGACCATTCTGGTTCCTGCGTAGGCGATGGCTCCGACAAAGCTCACGCAGGTTAAAATTCCCACCTCCCTTGAAACAGGATGATGAAGGAGCATGGAGAGCGTGCTGGCAAAGAGCCGACCTCCGCCATCGATGTAGGCGACAAAAAGGCAGTAAAAGAGGAAGAGGAAGAGGGACCAGGTGGCCATCTTGCCACCTTTTCCCAAGGCAAAATGGGCCATTGAAATGAGATTGATCTTTCGATCAAACCAGAGGGTTGCCTCTAAAAGCAGTAAGCCTGTCCCTGTGGCAAAAAAATAGCAGAGAATCATCGCCAATGTGGAGGGAATGAAGCCTGACAGTGCGCTCACCACAGGCAGACCGATCATACCTGCACCGATACAGCAGCCGGTAATCAATAATGTGGCGCTCAGCTTGCTGCCTGTCTTCTCTAGAGTGGTATTCACGAGCCCTCCTCGATCTTTACTCTGTTAAATAGGGGTCCGAATGTTGCCGTGAATCTGGCACCACCTAAATAGCAGCAGAGGCGAAAGTTCTGCTCAGGCGTACGTACCTGCGTCGCCATAATCCCCGATTTAGGGGTTGTCGATTCCAATCGAGCTGCTTCATCCCTCTCGTCAGAAATAATCATAAAAATTCTCCTTAAAATTTGTTTATATCTACTTAAAAAAATATGAAGTTAAAAAGAAATAGATAGATGGCTTAGCGCCACCAGAAAAAAGGAGAAATAAAATTGAGAGAGGGTCGGAACTGGGTCGATCTTATGTTGCACATAGGTTCACTTGATATGGGCTTTCAAAAACCTCTTAAACTTATTGTCCACGATCTTCAGCGCATTGGATCCTCGAGTGATTTGGGAGATGCTGACTTTATACATCTCGGCTATCTCTCTCTGGGTCATCTCTCCATCCAATAACGCCTTAACGATGAGGTAGCGCTGTCTCAGCATCTCTTTTTCCTCGTGAGTTAGGAAGAGAGCAAAGAGCAGCTCAGCATGTTTTGCGGATGAGAGGCTTGCGCACAGCTCTAAAAAAGCTTTCCACCCCTCTTCGCTTCCCTCTCGAAGCATCCTGACACCTCGCTGGCTATGTTGTAATGTTACAACATTACAGCAATATCTGTCATCCGCTTTTTCTGCAGGCTCTGGAAGATTCTCCGTTTGCCGATAATTCAAAAATAAAATAGCTTCCGACTAGGGGAGAGCGGTATGACAAAACCCTTTTTTGTAAAAGATTGCGCTCTAGCTGTCGTTTCCACTGGAAAAACCGCCAGCTCTATAGAGGAATTTAAAGAAGTGCTCCCCTATATCTCCTTGAGCTCCATTTATTTCCATTTCTGGGGTCGACATTTCCGCCCCTCCTTCGATCACCCCGAATTGCACAACGATTTTGCTCGCTGGAGCTATTTAGTATTGGGCGATCATATCCTCTCTGAGCGATTAGGCATCATAGACCCAACAGAGTATGTTAGTTTAGAAGAGCTTAAGATGGAAGTGCTCGAGGTGATGGAACAGAGATTAGAAGAATCTGAGGTTCCCGCTTGGTCAGTTGTGAAAAATAAATTTCATTTTCAGCGTTCTGTGATTGTCATTTTTGACAGTGAAAAAACTATAAAGCATCCTTCCGAATTAAAAGCGATTCTGCCCACGCTTACCGCAACCTCTATATTCTACCATTTCATCGATGCGAGAAGAAGGACCTCCACCGGCGTCGATGATTTTACCGCATGGCTATCCGAAGCCACTCCCGAAACCCCCGATCTACTCAAAAAAATTCAGCATATCGACCCCTACTTTCTCTCTCTAACAGAACAGAGACAAAAGCTGAGCGAAATAATGGAAGAGTATTTTCCATGAATGACTTATTAGAACCTTATTTAGCCCTTCTAGGGCCAGAAGTCATTAATCAATTGCATCAAACCGTCGCCCCTCTCAAAGGAATCAAGATCGTCCATCTGAATTCAACACGCGAGGGAGGAGGCGTCGCTGAAATTCTTTCAAAGATGGTCCCTTTTACTAATGCCCTGGGAATCGAAGCGCACTGGGAAGTGCTCAAAGGTGATAGTCAATTTTTTCAATCGACCAAGCAATTTCATAACCTCCTTCAAGGAATGAAAGGCCATCTTCCTGATGAGGATGCCTTGAAAAATTACGAAAGGGTCAATGCTGAAAATGCAGAGATCCACCGATCCCTTCTAGAAGAGGCCGATATTGTCCTCATACATGACCCCCAACCGCTCAGCCTCATAAGACACTTTCCCAACCGCAAAGGCAAATGGATCTGGCGCTGTCATATCGACGTCTCCTCCGCCTCCAGAGCCCTGTGGAGGTATTTGAAACAATTTATTGATGGCTACGATGCAAGCATTTTCTCCCTAGAGGATTTTGTACGCCCCTTGCCTCATCCCATTTACCTCATCCCTCCCAGCATCGATCCCCTCAGCGAAAAGAATATCGAGATCGATCAAGAGGAGGTGAAAACCCTCTACAATAGCTTTAAAATCGACACAGAGCGTCCTATTGTTCTGCAAGTTTCGCGCTTCGATCGCTTCAAGGATCCAATCGGCGTCGTTCGCGCCTATCAGCTAGCCAAAAAATATTCGCCCTCTCTGCAGCTTATTTTAGCAGGAGGAGGAGCCGTCGATGATCCCGAGGCAGCCCATGTCCTAGAGGATGTGAAAGTAGCAAGCAAAGGCGATCCCGATATCCACATTCTCTTTTTACCCCCGGCTCCGCGCGTTATCAACTGCTTGCAAAGAGGGGCTGACGTCGTTATTCAAAAATCTGTGAAAGAGGGATTTGGGCTCACCATAACCGAAGCGCTTTGGAAGTCAAAGCCGGTCATCGGAGGCAACACTGGAGGAATACCGCTACAGGTCTTCGACCACTATACCGGCTTCCTCGTCAATACGCCCGAAGGAGCGGCGCTTCGCATTCGCCAACTGCTCCAATATCCTCAACTGCGCAAGGAGCTCGGAGGGCATGGCAAACAGCTGGTAAAGGAAAACTTTTTGATCACAAGACACTTGAGAGAATACCTTACTGTTATGAGCTCCCTCTTATTTCCAGGTGGCGATAGGATCGATTTGAGCCAGCACAAGGAATGAGAACTGCCCCCTCCTCTCTCTACCATCTGCAGATCAATGAGCAATTCCCTCTAAAAGAGGCAATAGAGCTTCTTCCTTATCTCGATGCACTTGGTATCGAAGGCATCTACTGCTCTCCTCTCTTTGAGGCGGAAAGCTCCCACGGCTATGACATCGTCAATCCCAATCTTTTGAACCCCAAGATTGGAACCTATGAAGAGTTCGAGATCTTCTGTCAGCAATTGCAGCAGAGAAAGATGAAGCTCGTTCTCGATGTCGTGCCCAACCACATGAGCATCAAAGGGAAGAAGAATCGCTGGTGGTCGGCGGTGTTAGAAAATGGTCCCCGTTCTCCCTATGCCGAGTTTTTCGATATCAATTGGGATCCGGAAAAGAGGGAGCTGAAAAACAAGGTCCTTTTGCCCATCTTAGCCACCTCCTATGGCGAGGCTCTTTTCAATCAACAAATTCAGCTGATGTGGGAAGGGGAGGGCTTTTGGATCTGCTACGAAGATTACCAGCTCCCCCTCTGCCCTGAAAGCTACTCCTTCATCTTTGAACTCCCTCTGGAGGAATCGACATCCCTCACATCGGATGCTGCCCGTGAATGGCTGGAATGTTTGACCATCGCCAAAGAGCTGAAAAAGGGGGAACTCCATACGAAAAAGAGAGAGCTTAAAGCGCTATATGAACGTTCTGAATGGGTACGCGACCGTTTCGCCCTTCTTCTCTCTTTTTTTAACGAAAAAAAGGGAGCCAATAGCAATTTCGATCTTCTCCATGCCCTTCTTGAACAGCAATTTTACCGCCTTGCCAGTTGGCATGTGGCTGGACAGGAGATAAATTATCGCAGATTTTTTAATATCAATGAATTAATTGTCATTCACATCGAGAAAGAAAAAGTATTGAATGCCCATCACGAAATGGTCTTCAAACTCATCGAAGAGGGAAAAGTGCAGGGATTACGGATCGACCATCCCGATGGACTCTACGATCCGGCGACCTACTTCGAAAGGATCCAAGCCCACCACCCCTCATTCGTTGTGCTAGAAAAAATTTTAAACGAAAAGGAGCCTCTCCCTTCCTTTTTTCAAGTGCAAGGAACAGTAGGATATGAGTTTCTCAATCTCGTAAATGGTCTCTTTATCCAGGCAGATAATGCCGCTCATTTCAGCAAAATCTATGACAACTTCATCGGGCGTGAAACCGATTTCACCCTTCTTCTTTATGAACGGAAAAAACAGTTCATGAAACTGCATATGGGAAGCGAAATCCTAGCGATGGGTTGGGCGCTTGCCCAGATTACTGAAACGAGCCGTTACTACCGCGATTTCACACGTCGCGATTTGACAAAAGCTCTTGGGGAAATTATCTGCTGCTTCCCTGTCTATAGGACCTATATCCGAAAAGGGGAAGAGGTGAGTAAGAGAGAGAGGGATTACATCATCCAGGCTGTCGAGGCAGCTGCTGGCAAAACGCCTGAAATCGATCCCTCTATCTATGCTTTTATCCGCACACTTTTATTGACCGAATTGAAAGATACCATGCCAGAGACAATGGATTTCATTTTCCGTTTTCAACAACAGACAGCTCCCGTGATGGCTAAGGGCCTTGAAGACTCTGCTTTCTACATCTTCAACCGTTTCATCTCCTTAAATGAAGTGGGAGGAGATCCGAAATGTTTCGGTCTCTCTAAATCTGAGTTCCATCAATTCAATAGCGAAAAACTCTCCAAATGGCCCCTCGGCTTTCTTCCCTCGACCACGCAAGATACCAAACGCAGCGAAGATGTCCGGATGCGTCTAAATGTATTGAGCGAGATTCCCAAAAAATGGGGAGCCCATGTGGCGCTATGGGAAAAAGAGAATCGGAAATATAAAAAAAAGCTCCGCGGCGCCCTTTTCCCCGACAGAAATGCCGAATACTTTCTCTATCAAACGCTCGTGGGCATATGGCCCGATGATCCAAGCGAAGCAAACTCCGCCTCTTTTTTGGAACGTATTTGGGGCTATATCCTAAAGTCGCTTCGCGAAGCGGGTATTTATACCTCTTGGCTGCGCCCTTCAGAGGAGTATGAGATGTGCATGAAGGAATTTTTGTCTGCTCTTCTCCTGCCGCATGGGGAAAATCTTTTTTATCCCTCTTTCGTCGCTTTTCAAAAAGAAATTGCACACTATGGCCGCCTCAATTCCCTCTCCTCCCTCATCCTTAGAATAGGCTCGTGCGGCATTGTCGATCTCTATCGAGGCAATGAGTGGTGGGACTACTCACTCGCCGATCCCGATAATCGACGCCCTGTGGACTATTCCTTTTTAAAAAAATCTTTAGATAGCACAACCTGTCGCGATAAAACCCTTAAATTATGGGTCACAGCGGCAGCGCTCCGTTTTAGAAGGGAGAATAAAGAAATTTTTTTAGAAGGCCAGTACATCCCGTTGGTCGTCCAGAAAAGCTACAAAGAGAATTGCGTCGCATTTTTGAGAAAAAAAGAGGAGCGATTCGCAATTGTGGCAGGGGGCCGTTTTTTCACACAGATAACGGAATCTTGGGGAGAGACAGAGATTTTACTTCCCAAAACCCTCGAGATAAAGGAGGTAAGGGATGTTTTTACCAATAGAGTGATAGGTGTGAAAAAGGGGAGAGGGGGGCATATTCTAAGAGCAGCAGAGATCTTTCAGGACTTTCCCTTTGCACTGTTAACAAACTAATACCAAACTCGAGAAAATAAGGTGACAAATTCCGACCATCTAGCGGGCCATCTTCGCAAGATCGCATCTCGCTCATGTTCACAAACATGGGCTTCGATGCGATCCTGCAAATCCGTCACACTATCTGGCCAGACTTTGTGTCCTTATTTTCTCGAGTTTGGTATAAGCTGTTATAGTTTTTCAAAACCCGCCATCATTTTCATTTTTAAAGCAGCGAGAATCAAGGGATTAGCCTTTTTAGGTGAGCCTACATCAAAAGGGGGAGCAGGGTCATATTCAATCCCGAGTTGTAAAGCTTGAGCAAAATCTTTTCCTGCAATTTTAGCAGCTAGGAAAAGGGACATATCAATTCCTGCTGATACGCCAGCAGCTGTGATGATTTTACCTGATTCGACAATACGACTCTCTGTGGGCTTAGCTCCCCAGAGTGCTAATCGATCGAGAACGGCCCAATGAGTGGTTGCTTTTACACCTAATAGTAGGCCTGCAGCGCCTAAGAGCAAACTTCCCGTGCAAACGGAAGTTGTCCATTGTGTTGTGGCATGGATAGATCGAAGCCAATCCATGAGCTTGACATCCTCTTTTAAGCTGGTTGCACTTCCTGCGCCAGGGACGACCAAAATATCAGCATGCGATACCTCTTCCAACGAGTAGTCGGCGATTAATTTGAGATGCGCTGAATCGGTTTGTACTTCTCCCGCTCTCTTTGCAACACGGATGGTTTTCGCCTTAGGCAAGCGACAGAGAACTTCATGAGGGCCAATGGCATCGAGTGCCGTCATGCCGTCATAAAATAAAAAGACAATTTCCATTTTATCACTCGCGCCGTAAAACTCGCCCCTTCAGGGGCGAGATGAAAGGCGCAAAACAGCCTTTCCTGTAAGGTTAGGCTGTTTTCTATTTATACTGCAAGAAATAGGGCCTGATCACTTCAAGGGAAGCGCCTCCACAGTTATCTGCAAAGTAAATTTCTTGACTCAAGCAATAGACCAAGAGTAGCATCGCTCTATGCTGATCAGAAAAACTTTTAAATTTAGGCTCAAGCCTAGGCCAAAAGAGCTCGATCTGCTACTGCAATTTGCAGGAGCGAGGCGATGGGTCTATAACCGGGGTCTGGCTCAAAGAAAGGAGGCTTTCGAGAAAAGAAAAGAGAGAATCACTCTTTTCGACCAGAATAATGAGCTGGTCTTGCTCAAAACTCAGGAGGAGACCCTTTGGCTTCAGGATATCCATTCTCAAGTTCTGCAGCAGGCTCTACACGATCTTGACAGTGCCTATGACCATTTCTTCAGAAGATTAAAAAACAGAGAAAAGCCCGGCTATCCTCGATTTAAATGCAGAGGAGATGGGGATTCTTTCCGCTATCCACAAGGAGTCAAAGTCCGAGATGACAGAGCTTGGTTGCCAAAGATCGGGTGGACGCGCTTCAAAAAGACAAGGGAGATTGAAGGGGAGATCAAACAGACAACGATCATCCGAGAAGGCGATCGATGGTACGTCTGCTTTTCCTGCGAGATTGAGCAAGAGATTACTCCACAGGAAGCTCATGATCTTCTCGGCATCGATCTTGGAATCGAATTCTTTGCTGTAGGAGTATCTCAGGAAGATGAGGTCAAGGTGGCTAGTCCCTCTTTTCTCAAAGCCGGCCTCTCTCATCTTCGCTTTTTAAATCGACAGCTATCAAAAAAGGTTAAAGGATCTAAAAACCGACTCAAGGCCAAGGCAGAGCTGAATCTCTGCCATGCCCAGATCAAAAATCAGCGGAAAAACTTTCTTCATGAGCTCTCGACCCTTCTCGTCAAAAGCCACGACGCATTTGCGGTAGAGAATCTGAAGATCAAGTCTTTGCTGATGAAGACAACAAGGGGCATGGCGAGAGCCATCAGTGACGCTGGTTGGAGAGAGTTTTTAGAGATGCTCGCGTATAAATGTCTCTGGTATGGCAAAAAGCTCATAGAAGTAGGGGACTATTTTGCTAGCACCAAGCTCTGCAGCCTATGTGGAGCTAAAAATGAGATGCCTCTGAGCATGCGCACCTATCGATGCAGCTGTGGTCTTGAGATCCACAGAGACATCAATGCTGCAAGGAATATAAGGGCCGCCGGAATGTCGGTCTTAAAGCCTGCATGAGCTGCCTCACTAGAGGAGCTATGAAGCAGGAATCCTTCGCCTTTAGGCGAGGGAGGTTCAAATAACCTATTTTAGACTTCACTAGGATAAACGAAGCTGCCATAATCTTAGGAGTCAAATCTTCTTCTCGGGATTCCTAAAGAAAAGGTAGTTAGTTATGCGCACAGCCCTCATCACAGGAGCCGCAGGAGCCTGCAGAAGTTGTTGAGGTTATTGAAGAAATTCTAAACAGCACCCATCCCCATCTTCATTATCCTGTGGTAAATTTGCAAAAACAGGTGCTCAGGAGCGCTTTATCACCAGTGCAGGCTGGTAGACCTCTTCAGCAACTACTGGGGCGACGCCGAGTTCGGCCGCGACCGCATCGATCGCTTGCTGCGCGACGTTGAGGTCCACCTGCCCATCTGGGGTGAAGTATGGGCCCACATAGCGTTCGTAGTAGCGCTGCACTTCATCCCGCGTCAGTCGGCTGAGGAAGGTGGCGATGTAATCAATGGCCAGGCCGGGCTGTTCGGCGATCGTCCGGAGGGCTCGCCGGTTGGCCCGCACCAGCGCCTGCAGCGCAGGGCTGTCCAGTGGGATATGCGCCGGGTCGACGGCGATACCCACGGTCGGAATCTGGAAGTGATCGCCGACCCAGGCCAGCAGTTGGAATCCCTCTTCCTCGGCAATCTGTTCAGGGGAGAGCGTGCTGCCCACGTAGGCGGCGTCGATGGAGCCGTCCCGAAGGCGTCGCAAGTCCATCTGATAGTCACCTGGAGCGCGCACCACACATTCCAGGTCGCGGTCCGGGTCCAGGCCGTGCTTGCGCAGCACGATCCGGGCGAAACAGCCGGGAGCGGTGTGGGCGGCATGGACCGCCAGCCGCCGCCCACGAAGATCTGCCATGGATGTCACATGGGCGCTGCCGAGAAACCAGAATAGGGGACGATGGGTATTGACGCTGAGCACTTTCCAGCCGATACCGTCGGTCAGCCGCGACAGTAGGGTCCGGCCCAGGCCGATGGTGGCGCCGCGGCGCAGCCGCTCTGTTTTCCAGCGGATCCCGTCGCGGATGGCGATGTGGAGAGCTTCATCCTCGTAATAGCCCTCCTGGTCGGCAACATAGGCAACCAGTTCCTCGTGGATACCGCGTCCAGCATAGGCCAGATCGATGGTGTGCATGGCTAAAAACTCCTTTCTATAGAACCTGTTTCAATCCATGTCAAGGCCGCCATTGACCGAAAGGTAGTGGCCGGTGGTGAAACCCGCCTCCTCACTTGCTAAGAAAGCTACCGTCCTGGCCACCTCGTCGGGGCGGACGAGCCGTCCCATGGGGTTGATCGCGCCGAGTTGATGCACCTGCTCCGTCGTCAATTGCCCGGTCACCTTGGTTCCGCCCACCGTGGCGGGAGCGACGAGGTTAGCGGTGATCCCATGCGGTGCGAGCTCGAGCGCAACGTAGCGGACAAACTGGTCCAGAGCTGCCTTGGCGGTACCCAGCGCGATCATCCCGTTGCGGGGCCAGCGGGACAACCCCGTACTGAGATAGACCAGCCGGCCGTAACCGCGGGAAATCATCCCCGGCACAACAGCTTTGGTGATCAGGAATGCAGCATGTAGCTCGTTATTCAGCTTGCCGCCGAGCTGCTCCCAGCTTATATCGCCGAAGGAGGTGACATCAAAAGGGATCAATGCGTTGTGCACGAGGACGTCGACCTGGCCCCATCGCTCTTCGGTTTCGCCCACCATGCGGGCGACGTCATCGGGTGCGGTGACATCGGCCTGAATCGCCATGGCCTCACCACCGGCCGCTTTGATGGCTGCCACCACCTCCTCGGCTTGCTCGGCACTGGAGTGGTAGTTGACGACCAGTCGGTATCCCTTTTCGGCAAGGACCTGTGCGATCGCCGCACCGATTCCTCGGCTGGCTCCAGTGACTATCCCAACACGACGGATTGACTCCTGCATATGAACACCTACCATCCATTATGAAACCTTGCTGTATCAGGCAAATTCTATATTGTTCAACACTATAATCTTTTTTTTGCCATTTAATCCGCCGCAGCCTATTTCTGAGATTGAGTAACAGAGAGGTATTTCCATGACGGGTTCTTCAGATCTTCGGTTCACTAGAATAGCGCTCAATAACGGAAGCGGCCATATGCCTGCGCTTGGCTGCGGCACCTTGATTCCCGACCCTGACGAGACCAGAATCGCGACCCGAGCTGCACTTGCGGCCGGGTTTCGCCATTTCGATTGTGCAGAGCGATATCGCAATGAGCGCGCGGTAGGGGAGGCTCTGCAAGCAGGAGTTGCCGCTGAGGGGATTGGGCGCGCCGACCTTTTCGTTACCACAAAGTTATGGAATACGAACCATCGGCCTGAGCGCGTCGCGCCGGCCTTTGAGGCGAGTCTGGACAGACTCGGGCTCAGCTATCTGGATCTCTACCTCATCCACACTCCGTTTGCATTCCAGCCAGGGGAGAACCAGGACCCACGCGATCAAAACGGCAATATCATCTACGATCAAGGGGTGACGTTGCTCGATACCTGGAGAGCAATGGAGAGTCTCGTCGACCGTGGCAGATGTAGGGCCATCGGAGTGTCGGACATCGGCTTGGACGAACTGCGCCCCCTCTATGAATCTGCACGGATCAAGCCGGCCGTGGTCCAGGTCGAATCCCATCCCTATCTGCCGGAAGAGGAGCTTCTGGAATTCTGCAAGGAGAGAGGTATTGTGCTTTTGGCCTTCGCTCCACTCGGTCATGGAATGCGTCCGGGGCCGCTCGAAGATCCGGTCGTTTTGGAGGTCGCCGCACGAGCCCGCAAGACGCCGGCACAGGTGCTGCTAGCGTGGGGGGTGCAGCGCGGCACGGCTGTGCTTACCACACCCAAAACTGAGGCTCGTGCGAGAGAGAACTTCGACATCTCTGCCCTTCCGCAAGAGGCGTTTAACCAGATCAGTCAGATTGAGACGAGGCAGAGGCTCAACGAGGTGGTGAGGACAGGGGTTCCAGGTTTCATTGCGCGTGGTAGATGAATGGAGCTCTTGCGTAAATAGAAGCGTACATATTTTTAATGATCGCTACAGAGTAGTATCCAGATACCTGATTTACAAATTTCTTAACATCAATTGGCGTATGTTCGTGATTGGCATAATCCGAAATAGTGCGGATAACGGCAAAAGGAACACCGTATTCATAACATACCTGACCGACACTTGCGCCCTCCATTTCAACGCAAAGCGCTTCAGGCAAGTTTGCCTTTAATTGTGCCTTAGCAAAAAAGGGGTCATAGGAAAATGAAAAATTGCACTCATCTACATGGAAATAGACTTGCCTATTTTGTAGACTGTCTTCAAAAACAGTAAGAGCTACTTGCTGATCTTTTCTGTGGAAATAGTTCTAGATTGAAAGGTATGATGTCTCGAAAGAGGAGAGCTTAAGGCAAATCATTAGTACCGTGGGACACACGGGATTAGAAGCCTGTGGAGCGAGTGTAGGACCAAGCTGGCCAACCCTATGATCCCAATCCTCCTTTTGATGTAGGCTCCCCAGAAAAAGACAAATCGGGTGATTCGCGAAGGATTACGTAGCCGCATGACTGCCAACTTTGTAAAGGGGCCGGGTGAATTCTCGATTTAGAAAATTTCTTTCCTACTATAAGCCCTATCTTGGACTTTTCAGTGCGGACATGGCCTGTGCGGTCCTTGCCTCTGCCGCAACGCTCGCTATTCCATTATGCGTCCGATACATCACCACCTATTTGCTACAGGTTGGATCAGTTGAGGCTCTGCATCAAATTTATCTGATGGGCGCGCTGATGCTTAGTTTAGTGGCGATTTTTGCATTATGTCGTGTGTTTACTGACTACAAAGGACATATCATGGGCGCCATGATGGAAAGAGACATGCGCAGCGAACTATTTTCCCATTACCAAAAACTCTCCTTCAAATTTTACGATGACCATAAAACAGGTCAGCTCTTGACCCGGATCTCCCATGATACATTTAATCTTGCTGAACTATACCATCATGGTCCAGAAGATCTTGTGATCTACATATTGAATCTTGTCGGCGCATTTATCATCTTGCTCTATATCAACGTTAAATTGGCTCTGATCGCTTTTCTTTTTATTCCCGTGATGGGAGTCTATGCCTTTTATACGGCCAAAAAGATGTACGCTGCATTGAAGAGAAGTAGTGACAAAATTGGGGATATCAATGCCCAAGTAGAGGACACTCTTGCAGGCATTCGAGCGGTCCAATCTTTTACGAATGAAGAAGTCGAAAAGCAAAAATTCGCTCAAGAAAACCATCGTTTCTTCGAAAGCAGACGCAAAGGGTATAAAGCGGAGACCTATTTTTATGATGGCCTGCTCTCATTTACACAGCTGATGAGCATTACCATTGTTCTCTTTGGAGCGGTAAGTATTGTGCACAGTTCTTTAGATTTGGCTGACCTTCTCACCTTTCTTCTCTATACCGTGATCCTCATTGAACCGATTCAACATTTGGGCAATTTTGTTCGGTTATATCAAGAAGGATTCACAGGCTTTCACCGATTTATGGATGTTTTGGAAGTGGAGCCCGATATTCAAGATGCGCCAAATGCCGTAGATTTGACGCAAATTCGAGGAGAAATCGAATTTAAAGATGTCAGCTTTAAATACAAAGAAAACCACGATCACATTTTAAAAAACATCTCTCTGACGATAAAAGCTGAAGAATATGTGGCCTTGGTGGGCCCCTCAGGTGCAGGAAAAACAACTCTTTGTTCTTTAATTCCACGATTCTATGAGACAAGCGCTGGGAAAATATTGATCGATGGACAAGATATTCAAAAACTTAAACTCAAATCGCTCCGAAAAAATATTGGCCTTGTCCAGCAGGATATTTACCTTTTTGCGGGTACAGTGTCAGAAAATATTCGCTATGGCAAACCTGATGCTACAGAGGAAGAAATCATCACCGCGGCCAAAAAAGCCAATGCTCATGATTTTATTATGACACTCCCAAGCGGGTACTCTACAGACATTGGGCAGCGTGGAGTAAAGCTTTCTGGAGGACAGAAACAACGACTCAGCATCGCTCGTGTTTTCTTAAAAAATCCACCTATCATCATTTTCGACGAAGCCACTAGTAGTCTTGATAACGAGAGCGAAAGAGCCGTGCAAAATTCTTTGGAAAGACTCATGAAGAACCGTACGACTCTTGTCATAGCGCATCGCCTATCAACGATTAGAAATGCTCAGAGAATTCTTGTGCTGACAGATAAGGGCATTGAAGAACAAGGAACTCATGAAGAGCTTATCGCTTTAGATAGGACTTACGCCAATCTGTACAACATGCAGTTAAGAATCGAGGATACTGGAGAAACCATATGAGGTGGAGTGACCCCCATTTAGACCGGACCACATGGTTTGCTTTTTAGACATAGGAGAAACATAGTTCTATGACTAGTTTAGCTGAGGTTGTGCAACAACTCTAATTCAAGATATCGAACACCATCGATCAAGCTCCGGCCAGGCCTCTGATCATCTTGCGAAAGATGAAGAAGTGAAATGGCAGCATCGCATACCAGTAGAGTCTCCCCAGAACTCCTCTAGGCCTAAAGACGACTACTTGGTAGAGTACTGTTTCTTCCACCACAAACTCCAGCCAAGCCTCCCCAGGCAGATGCATCTCTGCATAAAGAATGAGGTGCCCTCCAGCTTTTTCTGCTTTCACAACACGCCAAAAGTCGATTGCATCCCCCACTTCCAGCTGTGTGGGATGGCGTCTACCGCGATTCATACCGGGACCATGAAAGAGTTTGTCGATAAAGCCTCTGAGCTTCCAGGCCCAGTCAAGACCATACCAGCCATTATCCCCTCCAAGCTTCCAGATCCGTTCAATGACCTCCTCTCTTGAACAGCTCAACCTAGCTTTTTGCACATCTTTTAAACAGCCCTGGTCGGGAACTTCGGAAAACTTGGCAATATCTGGACTTTTTTGATCTATCACCCATGCGTCCATCCATGTTGAGACCACCTCGTTTTTCGCAATTTGTAAAAAGGCCTGTTCTAGGGCTTCTTCGAAGCTGATGCAGCTGTGAGGCAAGAGCTGTTGAATCTTCGTATTATGACAGATGCTGTTATACTTCATGCTTTCGATAAGATAAGAGCAGAGAGAGAAGCGCACCGAGGTAACAAAGACAAGCCAGTAGCTAGAGAGCTTGGGTGTCAAGACAGGAACTTCGAGGATGTAGCGCTTGAGGCGTCGGAATTTGGCGTAGCGCAACAGCACATCTTTGAAGAGCATCACTTCAGGCCCCCCAATTTCAAAGGTTGTATCGTAAAGTGTTCGATTTAAAAGGGCGTTACTCAAGTAAAAGAGCACATCAGAAACGGCCATTGGCTGGCAGAGGCTCTTGACCCAGCGAGGTGCCACCATAACAGGGAGTTTCTCAACAAGATCGCGAATGATCTCAAATGATGCGCTCCCTGAGCCGATGATGATGCTTGCGCGCAAGATGGTAACAGAAGCTTTTGCTTTTTTTAATACCTCTTCGACATTTCTGCGAGAGAGTAGATGGGCGGAGAGCGGGACATCTTCTTGGATAATTCCTCCGAGATAGATAATTTGCTGACACTCTGTCTTGTTGATGAGGTCGACAAAGTTTTGGGCCACCATCCCTTCTTTCTCCAGCAGATTGGTCAGCTTTTTCGCCATCGAATGGACGAGGTAGTAAGCACCATCCAGATCCTTGGGCAATGGATCCATTTTTTCAGGATCTTCCAGATCGCCATAGACAATGAGCAGGTTTGGATGGGACAAAGAGCCAACCTTCGTCCCATGGATTCTGCAGAGCGCATAGACAATGTGTCCTTGCTCCAACAGTTCACCGATGAGCCTTTTTCCGATAAATCCCGTAGCGCCTGTGACAAAGATGCGACTCATTTCGGCTCCTCTACAATGAGTAGGTCCTCTAGATCTTCTCGTGGGATACCGCTACGACTCTTTAACTGAGGACGGGCTATCGCGCCCTCTTTGACGCGACTCAACAAGTGCCTTTTGACCGTTTTTGGCTGTTTGCGACAATTCTGTGAAAATATTTTTATAGGCTTGCCATGGAGTTTGAACCGTATAGGGAATGCCACTTCGTTGGCAAAAATCCTTGATGTAAGGGACTAACAATTTCAATTTATTTCGAGGGCATTGGCGATATATGTGGTGTTCTACTTGGTAATTTAAACATAAATAAATAAAGTCGGTTAAGATCCCGGGACGCACATTGCGAGTTGTCGTGATTTGCTGCTCTAGGTTGGACATTTCGATATCTTTAGAAAGCTGAGGCATTCCTTTGTGGTTTGTGGCAAAGATATTGGCCATGTAAATGCCTGTTACAAATGAAGCAATAGGAATAAAGACTATCGCTTTTGTAGCTCCAAATAGAATAAAAGGCATTACATACCACAAGAAAGTGCTTGCACAAAAGATCAGCCAATCTAAGACGTGGATTTTGCGTTTATGTAACTGGACAATATGCTGATCGAAGTGCATGGCATACATGAGAAAACCGCACATAGGCAAGTAAACCCAAGCTTGATATCGGCGGAGCCATTTCATGTAGCCTGTTTGTGACAGGTAATGTTCGGTTGTGAGAGAGAATGGCACCTCTAAATCTGAATCTGAATCTATGCGGTTGGGGTGATCGTGGTGCTCCGTATGTTTATCAATCCATCGTCGATAGTTGGCCCCTATTGTTGCAGAGAAAAGACCTGCAAACAAATGATTCATTTTTTGTGACTTAAATATCGCTTGATGAGCTGCATCATGCATTAGGCCTGCGATCTGTGTAGCTACTATGCCAAAAAAAATAGAGAGTAAGACGATGGCAAAATAATTAGAGCTATTAGAAATGAAATATAACGTTATTAGGTATGCGCTGTAAGTTCCAATGATAAAGGGGAGGTAGAATTTATAATCGCGGTCTAAAATTTTGTTTTTCAAGACATAATCTTGTAAGCGAGCTGTTTCTATCGCTGCAGCGGTGGGAGATAACTTGGGTGTGTATGTTTTTTGTAAAATATCAGCCATAGCTCATTAAAGGGGTGTTTTATTCACTTCTACAATATCTGAATCCATATTCTCTAACCTATCTTGAGGCGGAGGAGCAATCATGAGCTCGGGCGGGGGAGTAGTTACGGGCCCCAAGGCACCATTCACGTAAAGTTCTATCAGTTTTGCATTTGATGCGCCCAAGTTTTTTTCCACGCAACTTCGAACATGTTGTGGCAAATCTGGAGATGCTAGCAGTTGATGACATATTTGAGCACACTCATCATATTTTCCAATCCAATAAGAGCAAACGGAAAGTTCAAGCAAGGCAGCGTAATCATACATCCATTTTTGAACAAAAAGCAGATCTTTCGTCCTGGGCAGTTTCACTGCAATACTAGCTGCTAAATATCCCAAATAATAGTTTTTGTTTTTACGATAATAACTAGCTAAGTAATAGAGGGGCTCCATTCTTGATGGTCGATGTTGATATGCTTTTACAAATGTGTTTAAAAACGTTTCGGGGGGTTTTTGAAGGGCTTGTTCTAATAGCCCTATTTGCACCTTTGACCAAAAAATCTCTTCATCCCATCCTCCCATATCAATGCGCTTCTGATAGTATTTCAAGCTATTTTCAAAGTCTCCAGCATCTCTGTAACTCTGGGCTAAATAAAAGACATATCGGGAGTTATTTGGCTCCTCCAGAAGCCCAGCTTCTAAGACTTTGGCGTCTTTGGCATATTTGTCGGGATCCTGAGAACGCATTCCATCCGTATGAACATCATTGATCACCCCTTTCAGTAGCTCATGTGTATGAGCTTCAGAAGCATCAATAACTTCATGCAAGACTCCTGCCCACTGCCAGTTCAAAATATCTTTAACTAGTTGAACGCGTGCATAAGCTGTGCCCCCAAGATGGGTCATGATGTGGTAGAAATCTTTTTCCAGAGGTGGAAATTTAAAATCTTTGTCATAAACGAGGAGCTCATCGGCATCAATAAACAGAAGGTAGTCTGCTTTTCCTTTTGCAAGTTGGAGAGCCTCATTGCGATTGTGCCCAAAATTTACCCATGGCCTTTCGTGAAGCTCTCCGGGAATATCTTGCATATGCTGCCTAATCATCTCCTGCGTGCCATCATCTGAGCCGGTATCCACAATAACCCAGTAATCGATGAGGGGTCGTACAGAATCCAGGCATCGTTTGATGACCTTGGTTTCATTTTTAACAATCATGTTCAGGCATACTCTTTTCTTCTCTTCAGCAGACAGGCAGCAAAAGAGTAGCAGAAGAGAGAAGGCAAGAAGATTTTTTTTCAAGGTTAAGCACCTAAAATGCAAGGGATGCAAAAATCTCTTCCAGGGTATCAAAACGAAGATGGAAAAGCTCTGAAAAAATTTATTTTTGACATATTTTCACATATTCTTTATACACTTTCGCCAAGGTCAATGTAAAGGTTGTCTATGATCAAGCGTATTGTGTTCCTGTTTCTTTTAGCATGCGTCACGCCGTTGGTTGCTGCTCTAGAAAATAGTGGTGGTTTCGGTTGGAAAGATCAAGGGGGAGCTGCCATTAGTGATGGCATCGATGAATGGGAGCTTTGCATTAACAATGGTTGCAGACCTCGTGGAGCCCCAGGAGCAACAGGTGCCACAGGAGCAACTGGAGCCACAGGCCCCTCTGGAGGTCCTACCGGTCCTACTGGGGCTACAGGTCCCGCGGGTGCACCAGGAGCGACAGGAGCGACCGGCACCGCAGGGGCAACGGGGGCTAGAGGAGCTACAGGGGCTACGGGAGCGACTGGCACCGCCGGAGCTACGGGCGCAACAGGGGCTGCGGGAGGACTTGGACAATATGCCTATATTTATAACGTAGGTGCTCAAGTGGTGGCGATAGAGGCTCCGGTTGATTTCGATTCGAATGGAGTAATGACAGCTGGCATTACACATGCACCTGGAGATCCAGGTATTACTGTTACTACAGCCGGCGATTATCTTGTGACTTTTTCTATCACGAATGTGGAACCTTGCCAATTCGCTTTATTCGTGAATGGAGCTCCAGTCACAGATGCAATCTATGGTTCTGGCGCTGGAACTCAGCAAGATAACGGCCAAGTTATCATCACCCTATCCTCAGGAGATACTCTTAGTTTGGTTAACCATAGTTCTGCAGCCGCTGTTACTCTTCAAACTCTTGCTGGAGGAACTCAAACAAACGTGAATGCATCCTTAGTGATTCTGTTATTAAATTAAACCCTTATAAAGGATATTATATGTCATTCATTAGAAAGGTAGAAATCGGTATCGCAATAGTTGCGGTGACAATAACAGGGACTATCCAGGGTTATGATGAATGTGCGACATCGCAAGCTGGGTGTCAGACGCCTTGTGCTCCTGTGTGCTGCCCGAGGGATTGCGGAACGTACTTCTTAGAAGCGGAGGTGCTTTTTTTAAGACCTTCGGAAGGAGGGCTCGCTAGCGTGTGCGATAGCACAACAACTACTGACACTACAATTGGTGGAGTGACATATTCCACTCTGGATGGAACAGGCAGAGATCCTCGTTTTGATTGGGATTGGGGATTTCGCATTGGTGCAGGATATGAGTTTCCCTGTTCCCCCTGCGATATCGGAGTGTATTGGACCCACCTCAATTCTTGTACAGGACGAGGTAGCACCGGAAATGATCACCGTTGGAAAATCGATTTCGATTATGTGGATGTTCTCTTTAGCTGCAGTTATTATGTGTCACCCTGCTTCGTCTTGACCCCCTTTGGCGGTCTCAGATGGGCTAATATTGATCAAAAACTGAGGACTAACTTCATCACTACTGTAGATGGGACTTCTACACTATCAACAGGAAGCGCTAAAGATGATTTTTGGGGCGTTGGGCCGCTAGTTGGAGTTGATGGAGAGTGGGCCATTGGATGCGGATGTAGTTTCTATGGCGATATTGATATTGGAATCTTATATGGAAGATTCCATACCAAGTCAAATTCAACTGATGTGACGGCGACTATCATAGATTTCGATAATGTAAGGATGCGTTCACAAGCAATTCAGTTTGTTCTGGATGCAGGAGCGGGTATCCGATACCGAACATGCGTTTGCTGTATGCCATTAGTATTTCAACTGGGTTTAGAGCACCACCAATACTTTAACCAGAATCGATTTTGTGGTTATGGTGATTTGTACATAGATGGCGTCTCTTTAGGTGTGGGCCTTTCTTATTAGTGTGGTGGAGGGGCACTACTTGCTGCTCCATCGGCGAGCACCCTTCGGGTGCAGACTGGCCATGTAACCACGGAGGAGGAGGAGGCGAGTGCATTAAGAGCAGCGGAGGGAGTTCTTGATGCATTTGAGGATTTCTTAAGCTCCCTCATCAAGTGAGGGAAGGTTCCTTAGGTAGACATTCGGCTGCGTTGAAAAATTTCCCTGGCTTCGCTTTTCTAGTCTAGGCAGAAGAAGGCTCTAGATTTAAAAATTTTCCTTGTCTATAGGTGAGTTTTAAACTTTTAGGCGAGAAAAGTCATGGATGTACAAACCCTTTCTCAAGAGAGCACAAAAACCCTCTCTCCTGAACTGGTCCATAAGATGGACGCCTACTGGCGAGCTGCAAATTATCTGTCGGTCGGCCAGATCTATCTCTATGACAATCCGCTTCTGAAGGAGCCGCTGAAACTATCGCATGTGAAGCCGCTAGTCGTCGGACATTGGGGCACGACTCCAGGTCAAAATTTTATCTATGTGCATTTGAATCGGGTCATCAACAAGTATGATCTGAATATGTTCTATATTGCCGGACCTGGCCACGGCGGGCCAGCCCTTGTAGCCAATACTTATCTCGAAGGCAGCTACAGCGAGATTTATCCCAATATCAGTCAGGATGAAGAGGGACTAAAAAAGCTGTTCACACAATTTTCTTTTCCCGGCGGGATTTCTAGCCATGTAGCACCATCGACTCCTGGATCAATTCATGAAGGCGGCGAGCTCGGATACTCGCTCAGTCATGCTTTTGGAGCGGCCTTTGACAATCCCGATCTGATTGTTAGCCTGCGTCGTGGGTGATGGGGAAGCGGAAACCGGCCCACTGGCAACCGCATGGCAATCTAACAAGTTTCTCAATCCAATCAATGATGGGGCTGTGCTGCCGATTCTGCACCTCAATGGCTTCAAGATCAGCAATCCGACTGTTTTGGCGCGCATCGAACATGAAGAATTGGAACAATTCCTAAGGGGCTGTGGCTGGACGCCTTACTTTGTTGAAGGCAGACGAACCTGAAAAGATGCATCAACTCATGGCCAGTACTTTGGATAAGGTCATCGAAGAGATTCGTCAAATTCAAAGCAATGCGCGCCGAACATAACGATACGACTCGGCCGCGTTGGCCCATGGTTGTCTTAAGGACACCTAAGGGTTGGACAGGACCGAAAGTGGTCGATGGTCTGCAAAATGAGGGAACATTTCGTTCGCATCAAGTGCCCATTCTAGTTGATTCCGAACATCCGGAACATCTCAAGCTGCTTGAAAGTTGGATGAAGAGCTACAAAGCAGAAGAGCTCTTTGATGAGAATGGGAGGCTCATGCCGGAACTCGCTGAGCTTGCGCCTAAAGGCAATCGGCGAATGGGAGCCAACCCACACACCAACGGCGGCGCCCTCCTGCGAGACCTGCGGATGCCGGACTTCCGCATCCACGCGCTGAATGTTCCCTCACCCGGTGCCTTCGACGGTCAAGATACCCTTGTGCTGGGTAAGTTCCTTCGCGATGTGGCCAAATTAAATCAGGAATATCGAAATTTCAGGATTTTTGGTCCCGATGAAACGCTCTCCAATCTCTTAGGCGCTGTCTTTGAAACAACCAATCGTCAATGGGAAGCTAGGAACGTAAAGAACGATGAATTTCTCGCACCTGACGGCCGGGTGCTGGACTCGATGCTGAGCGAGCACCAGAGCCAGGGATGGCTGGAGGGTTATCTCCTGACAGGACGGCATGGGCTGTTTAACTGCTATGAAGCCTTTATTCACATCGTCGATTCGATGTTCAACCAGCATGCTAAGTGGCTGAAAGTCACTGCTCAATTGCCTTGGCGTCGCAAGCTCGCCTCGCTGAACTATCTGCTCGCTTCCCACGTTTGGCAGCAAGACCACAATGGCTTTACCCATCAGGATCCAGGTTTTCTCGATCACGTTGTCAATAAGAAAGCTGATATCGTACGTGTTTATCTCCCACCTGATGCCAACTGTCTTTATCTGTTTTTGATCACTGTCTGCGCAGCAGACACTATGTCAACGTGGTAGTTGCAGGAAAACATCCATTGCCTCAATGGTTGAATATGGAAGCTGCCATTGTGCATTGCGAGGAGGGAATTGGGATCTGGCAATGGGCCAGTAACGACCAAGGATCTGAACCCGATGTGGTCATGGCCTGTTGCGGAGATACGCCCACGTCTAGAAGATCTTGGCAGCTGTTTCCATCCTTCGCGAACATCTGCCCGATCTGAAAATCCGGGTGATCAATGTCGTTGACCTCATGAAGTTGCAGCCCAGTACAGAGCATCCCCATGGGCTAAGCGACAAGGATTATGACTCGCTTTTCACTAAAGACAAGCACATCATCTTTGGCTTTCATGGATATCCATGGCTTATCCACCGCCTGACCTACCGTCGGACCAACCGCAACCTACATGTCCGAGGTTATAAAGAAGAGGGCACCATCACAACTTCTTTTGATATTAGAGTGCAGAACGATCTAGACAGGTTTCATCTGGTACAAGATGTGATCGACCGTCTGCCTCATTTGGGGGCTAAGGGCGACTACTTGAAGCAGATGATGCAGGATAAACTCATTGAGCATAAGCACTACATTGTCAAGCATGGTCAAGATATGCCAGAAGTCAGGAACTGGAAGTGGAAGATTCCCAAAGAGACTTCTCTGTGATTGAACTGAACCGAAACAGGGACAAGAGAATTAAAAAATATATGGGGAAAAGATTCGTATTGTTCCTTCTCCCTCTGCTGCTGGACGGATGCTCTTTTGCTCCTCATTATAATAGACCTCCCTTACCTACCGCCGAATATTATCCCAGACAAACTGATGAGTTACTTCATACAAATGTCAAAGAAATCGCCTGGCAAGAGTTTTTTGGCGATCCTATTCTCCGCGAAATTATCGACCTAGCATTAACAAATAACCGAGATTTACGGACAGCCATGTACAGAATGGAGGAGGCCTGGGCTGTCTATGGTATTCAGCGCTCAGATTTATTTCCCCACGTTGACGCTGTTTCTGAAAATATACGAGGACGCATACCGGGTAGCATATTATCTGAAATAATACCCGATAGCCCATCTAAGATTCTCTCTGCCTATTTGCTTGCGCTTAGGGTGAGTTCTTGGGAGCTAGATTTTTGGGGCCGCATACGTAATCTTAAAGATGCAGCATTGGAAGAATTTTTGTCTTCTGGTGAGGCTGAGAGGGCCATTTGTATTAGTTTAATAGATCAAGTTGCCAATGCATATTTAATCGGATGTGAGCTCAATGAACTCATTGAAATCACAACCAATACAGCAGCTAGCCGAAAAGCATCTTATGATCTCATGAATAGGCGTTATGAAGAGGGCTCATCATCCAAGTATGAATTAGTGCAGTCGGAAACCCTTTTTAAACAAGCCGAAGTGGATTTAACAACCCTTGAAAGGATGCGCGAACTCAATTGGAATGCTTTGGTTCGCTTAGTCGGCGCCCCCGTTGCACCTGACAATCGTTTACTTTCAGAAATTGAGTGCACTTTTGTCCAAGAAATATCCTCAGGTTTACCATCAGACTTGCTATGTAACCGTCCCGATATTCTCGCTGCTGAGCATCGCCTGAAGGCAGCCCATTTCAGTATTGGAGCCGCTCGTGCTGCTTTTTTTCCTAGAATTTCACTTACCGCTTTTTTAGGCACTGCCAGTAGCGAGCTTAAGGGCTTATTTGGACATAACAATTTTTTTTGGGCTTTCTCTCCCGATGCCTCGCTCCCTATTTTTGATGGAGGTTCAAATATTTCTAATCTCTATCTTGCTAAGGCCCAACGCAATGTGGTTGTTACGGAGTATGAACGGACGATACAAGATGCATTCCGAGAGGTTGCTGACGCTCTCTCTGAGCGCACCTGGTATGGAGAGCAGATCGTTTTCCAAAATGAGGCTTTAGGAGCAGAGACGGAAAGGACTCGACTCGCGCGACTTAGATACAATCAAGGATCGTCATCTTTCCTTGAAGTGCTCGATGCTGAGCGGGAAAAATTTGCAGTTGAACAAGATTTAGTGAAAAGCAGGCGTGCGTTCCTTTCAAGCACTGTCAATTTATATAGCGCACTCGGTGGGGGTATTGGTTGCAGATGAAACCTAATATAACTGAAAAAAACAGGAAATGGTTAGTGCTAGCTGCTGGTTTAGTTTTACTTGCTATTCTAGCTACTGTCGCCTGGCAGCTTTATAAACACAATAGGAAAGAGACTATCTATAGTAGCAATGGCCGAATAGAAGGGACAGAAATTGATATTGCTTCAAGGATTGGGCAGAGGATCATCGGGATGCTTGTTCGCGAAGGGGACTGTGTGGAAACGGGGCAAGTTGTTGTGAAGATGAATACCGATGTTCTTGAAGCTGATTTAAGAGAAGCTACAGCAAAGTGGCTTCAATCTAAAAGCTTTGTTGCTATTTCAGAGAAAGAACTCCTGCAAAGGCAAAGTGAAAAAATAGCAGCAGAGGCGCAACTTACAAAAGATGAGGCGCAACTTGAAAATGCTGAAAAAACATTAGCGCGCTCCACTAAACTTGCCCCGGAAGGGGGAACTTCCCAGCAAGAATTTGATAATGATGAATCACGTTACAAAAGTGCCATAGCTGCGAGAAATGCATCGAAGGCTCGAGTTGAAACTGCGATTGCAGCTATAGCCACTGTGCAAGCGCAAATAATTGGAACCCAAGCTGGAGTTGAAGCCGCACAAGCAGCAATAGAGCGCATACAGGTGGATATCGATGACAGCACTTTGACCTCGCCTATCGAGGGCAGAGTGCAGTTTCGTGTCGCACAAATCGGGGAAGTTGTCCCTGCAGGTGGGCGCATACTGCGCATACTTGACCTCAGTGATATTTACATGACCTTTTTTTTACCTACAGATTTAGTAGGGAGCATACCCATTGGGGATGAAGCAAGGATTGTCCTAGATGCATTTCCTGACTATGTCATCCCTGCCTATATCTCTTTTATTTCCGATGTCGCCCAATTTACCCCAAAAACTGTGGAGACAAAAACTGAAAGAGAGAAATTGATGTTCCGCCTCCGGGCACAGGTTCCGGTAGAGTTTCTCAAAAAGCATATAAACCAAGTGAAAACAGGGCTGCCTGGAGTGGTCTATCTGAGAATTGATAGGGACAAACCATGGCCAAAGCATCTGGAGTATCGAGATGATCGATGATCACGATGCTCAAAAAGATAACAGCCCTGTTGTAAGGGTCAAAGGGATCACGTTGCGTTATGGAAAAGTCGCAGCCCTTGACAATGTTAATCTCGATATCCCCCCAGGGTGCATGGTGGGATTTATTGGGCCCGATGGAGTTGGAAAGTCGAGTCTTTTATCCCTTATAGCTGGGGCGCGAATCATTCAAGAAGGGGATATAGAGCTTTTCGGTGGCAAATTAACTGATAAAAGCCACAGGACAAAAATCCTTCCCCGGATTGCTTTTATGCCTCAGGGGCTAGGGAAAAATCTCTACCCCACCTTATCTGTATATGAAAATGTCGATTTTTTTGGGCGCCTTTTTGGCCAAGGTTTAGAAGAGCGAAGACAGCGAATTGACGCTCTTTTGCAAGCAACGGGATTATTAGCTTTTAAGGACCGCCCTGCGGGCAAGCTTTCTGGAGGAATGAAGCAAAAGCTAAGTCTTTGCTGTGCACTCATCCACGATCCCGACATCTTAATCCTTGATGAGCCCACAACCGGTGTGGACCCCTTGTCTCGAAGGTTATTCTGGGAACTTGTCGAGCGTATCCGCAGAGGGCATCCTGGGATGAGTGTGCTGGTGGCTACTGCCTACCTAGAAGAGGCTCAGAGTTTTGAATGGCTGGTAGCCATGAATGCGGGTCACATTCTATTTACTGGCACACTTAAGGATCTTTTCGCAAAAACCGCCTCCTCCGATATGGAAAAGGCTTTTATCGCTTTGCTGCCCAAAGCTGAACAAGAGGCCCATAGACCTGTTGTTATCCCAAAAAAAGAAAAAGAGAGCGAAGAAATTGCAATAGAAGCAGATCAGCTGACCATGCGATTTGGGGATTTCACTGCTGTGGATCACGTGAATTTTTGTATAAAAAAGGGAGAGATTTTTGGTTTTCTAGGGTCGAATGGTTGCGGCAAGACCACTACGATGAAAATGCTCACAGGCCTTTTGCCGCCCTCTGAAGGAGAGGCTAAATTATTTGGCCAACCTATAGATCCGCACGATCTTAATACCCGCCAGCGGGTAGGGTACATGTCACAATCTTTTTCTCTTTATACCGAACTTACGGTTAAGCAAAACCTCATTCTTCATGCCCGTCTTTTTAAAATGGCTGAAGTGCAAATCCCCGCGCGAGTAGAGCAAATGAGTAAGCGCTTCGATCTTGGGGAGGTGATGGATAGTTTTCCAGACGATCTTCCCCTTGGGCAGAGGCAGCGGCTTTCACTTGCGGTAGCGATCATCCATAGCCCAGAGCTCTTGATTTTAGATGAGCCTACTTCAGGGGTGGATCCCGTCGCACGAGATAACTTTTGGCAGATCTTGCTCGAATTGTCACGCAAGGAAAGTGTGACAATTTTCATTTCTACCCACTTTATGAATGAGGCTGCGCGGTGTGACAGAATCTCTTTGATGCATGCGGGGCACGTACTTGCAAGTGATTCACCTGAAGCATTAATAGAAAAAAGAGAAGCAAAAACGCTTGAAGAGGCTTTTATCAGCTATCTCAAGGAGGCCTCTCAATCTGAAAAGGGCGAGGAGGTAAGTGAACAGCCAAGCGATGCATCTTTCAAAAAACCTTCTCATTCCAATGTCATTGCCGAACATAGCAGCCCTTTTAGTTGGCTTCGTTTAACAAGCTATATCTTAAGGGAGGCTAAGGAGCTTCGTCGTGACACGATTCGCCTGACCCTTTCTTTAGCAGGCTGTATATTTTTAATGATCACCCTAAGTTATGGGATTACCTTAGATGTAGAAAATCTTTCTTTTGCGGTGCTAGATCGCGATCAAACAATCCTTAGCCGTAACTATGTGCTTAATCTTGCAGGAGCGAAAAGATATTTTATCGAGCATGCGCCGATCAAGGATTATAAGGAAATGGATCATCGCATGCGCTCGGGCGAGGTTAGCATTGCTATTGAAATCCCACCCCACTTTGCTCGCGATGTCTGTAATGGAAGAGCGGTTAGCGTCGGAACCTGGGTTGATGGAGCGATGCCAAGACGTGCGGAAATCATCAAAGGATATGTAGAGGGTGCGCATCAACTCTGGCTGCGCACACTTGCAAATCAAGGAATTGTAGTTACAAAGCCAGACTTGATCACTATTGAAAATCGTTTTCTCTATAATCCGGATGTGAAGAGCATCCCTGCGATGGTACCGGCTGTCATTCCTCTTCTTCTTTTGTTCATTCCAGCCATACTATGTTCACTTGCTGTGGTCCGTGAAAAAGAGCTGGGGTCTATCATTAATCTCTATGTCACACCTGTAACTAAGTTAGAGTTTCTGTTTGGGAAACTGATTCCCTACATCATCATAGCAATAATCAATTATCTTCTGATGCTCGGATTGGCCTTTTTTCTATTCAAGGTGCCAGTTAAGGGAAATATTATCACCCTTTCAATTGGAACACTATTGTACGCTATTTGCTCTACCTCTCTGGGTTTCTTCGCCTCCACTTTTACAAAAAGTCAAATTGCTGCTCTCTTTGCTACCTCTGTTCTCACACTTCTTCCGGCTATCAATTTTTCTGGTTTGGTCGATCCTGTCACTTCTTTAGAAGGGATGGGAGCGTTTATAGGACGCATCTATCCAACCACCTATTACATGGTTATTTCGCGAGGAACTTTTTCCAAAGGACTTGGATTTGAGGATCTTGGATTTTTCTTTATTCCCTTGTTATTAACAACTCTTCTGTTAATAGGGCTTGGGGTTGGTTTATTGAAAAAACAAGAGAAATAATTATGCGCCTGGCCAATATTTTTTACCTTGGAATCAAAGAACTGCGCAGCATCCGCAGAGATGCGATTATGATCATATTAATTTTATATGCCTTTTCTTTCTCTGTTTATATGGCAGCGACCGCCTTACCTGAAACTCTCCATAAGGTCCCCATTTCTATTGTTGATGAGGATGTTTCCGCACTTTCTTCTAGAATTTCTGATGCATTTCTTCTTCCCTATTTCACCAAGCCCAAACAGATCTCTCTTTACGAGGTGGATCACCGGATGAATGTGGGATTAGATACCTTCTCAATCGATATTCCACCTGAATTTGAAAAAGATATGTTAGCGGGGAGAGCTCCAGCGGTCCAAATCAATGTCGATGCGACACGTATTACTCAGGCTTTTATAGGAAATGAAGATATAAAAACCATTTTAAAGAGCGAAGCCCAAGCCTATGTTAACCAGCACCGATCTGAAGCAGATCCCATAATAAATGATGTGATCAGGGTACGATTTAATCAGGAATTAGAACAGAGCTGGTATGGTAGTGTGATGGAGATTATTTTGGAAATTACTGTACTCTCGATCATTCTCACCGGCGCTGCCCTGATCCGAGAACGTGAGCATGGCACGGTTGAACATTTGCTTGTGATGCCTGTGACTCCTTTTGAAATTATGATAAGTAAGATGTGGGCGTCGGGGCTCGTTGTGCTTGTTGCATGCTTTTTTTCCATCATGCTAATTGTAAAATGGTTTATTGCTGTGCAAATTTCCGGCTCTATTTTTTTATTTATGCTTGGTGCAGCTTGCCAGTTATTTGCCACGACAGCACTTGGGATTTTCTTGGGAACTATCGCCCGCTCGATGCCTCAATTTGGGTTGCTGTTAATTCTTATTTTGATACCTCTGCAAGTCTTATCGGGTGCTCTGACACCCCGAGAAAGCATGCCCGATTTTGTTCAAAAGATCATGCTGCTTGCCCCCAATACCCATTTTGTCAAGCTTGCTCAGGCGATTCTTTACCGGGGAGCAGGTTTTTCCATTGTGTGGCCTTATTTCTTGGCTCTAATTGCTATTGGATCTGTCCTTTTTTTAATTTCTCTAGCACGCTTCCGCAAAACCCTTGCCTTGATGGTCTAAAAAAATGATGATAAAATCTAAAGATAGGATGTGAGTGATATGGCGCGTAAAAAAAAGATAAATCCTGATGATCCTCAACCCCTTAACTTTGATCGTGATGAGGAAAAAGGGCCAAGTGATCGTTTAAAAGAACCCTTCATGACTCCTGCCGATGCAAGAGGCGATAGCGAAGAGGAACAATACTATGAAGAGGAAGAAGCTCTAAGTCCGGAAGAAACTAAACTACGAAAAGAAGAAGATGATCTTTAAAGAACGAATAGGTTCAAGTTTCTAATATCACTTTCAAGACCTGTTGCTCAGCAGCATTGCCGAAAGCTTGATAGGCTTGCATAGCATCGCTTAAAGGAAAGCGATGGGTTATGAGTTTCTGAGGTTGTAATTGACCAGTTTCCACAATCTTCAGTAGCTTCGGAATGCTAAATGTATCAACAAGTGCCGTTGTTAACGTTATATTTTTGTCCCAAAGATTTTCTAGATGTAGTTCGACACTTTTCCCATGAACGCCAATATTTGCAAGAATGCCGCCGGGGTCTAAGATCGATTGACAGATATTAAAAGCCTCAGGAGTTCCAACAGCTTCTACAGCAACATCCACCCCTTTTTGATGAGTATATTCTAAGACCTGTTGAATGGCCTTCCCATCCCGCGCATTGACAATGTTTGTGGCGCCTAGCTTTTTTGCAACCTCCAAGCGGAAATCATCGATATCGATTACAATAATTTGACTGGGAGAGTAGAACTGAGCCGTCAACAACACAGCCAAGCCGATGGGCCCTGCACCGATAATGGCAATGACATCGCCTAGTTTGACTTGTCCTTTGAGGACTCCCGCTTCATAGCCTGTTGGGAAAATATCGCTGAGCATAACAATCGCCTCCTCGTTCACATGAGGGGGGAGGGGATAGAGACTCGTATCAGCAAAGGGAATGCGAACATATTCAGCTTGAGTGCCATCAATCCGGTTACCTAGAAGCCATCCTCCTGAAACACAGTGAGAATACATCTTTTCTTTGCAATAAGAGCAGCGCCCACAGGAAGTGATACAAGAGATAAGGACTTTATCGCCTGGCTTGAAGTTTAAAACTCCCTCTCCCGCTTTTTCGATTGTGCCAATTCCTTCATGTCCGAGAGTTCGACCTACAGCTACTGTAGGGAGATCGCCTTTATAGATATGGAGATCTGTGCCACAAATGGTTGTCTTCGTGATTTTGACAAGACAATCGGTCGGCTTTTCTAGCTCCGGTTTGGGTTTCTCTTCAAGAGCCAACATTCCGGGACCACGATAAACAACGGCTTTCATCTTACTCAGAGGTTTAAGTTGATATACAACCTATAACACTAAATTACGGAAGATTTTTTTTAAAATACAGCGGCAATTTTAAGTGAAGAGAGCCATTCAGGGTCCTCCAATTACAAAAAATGAGAACTTTCTTGACGTCAATATTTTTTTTAAAAAATATGACATTTCAACGTAGTGTGACAAACAAAAGGTAGATGATGGGAAAATTGAATGGAAAAGTAGCGGTCATTACAGGCGGTAGCAGCGGGATTGGGCTGGCATGCGCAAAGCGATTTGTCGATGAAGGGGCCTATCTATTTATCACCGGACGTAGAGCCTCTGAACTGGAAAAAGCCAGGGCTTTCCTTGGCAAAAATGTGACGACAGTGCAGGGAGATGTCTCGAATCTCGCCGATCTGGATCGGCTTTGGGAGGTCATCAAGAAGGAAAAGGGTGGTGTCACTCAAATTTAGGGGAGGCTATTGGAATCCCTTTAAAAACATGCAAAAATTATTCTACGTTGGAATAGTGCTCATTATGAGCAGCTGTATGGTAGGGCCTAATTACCATACTCCTCCTGTCGCGATAGAGTGCAGTTGGAAAGAATTGGGTGATCCTGTTTCGAACAGTGAATGTATCCACGTTGCCTGGTGGGAGTCTTTAGATGATCCGGTATTAAATACCCTCATCAACATTGGATATAACCAAAATTTACCTCTTATCATTGCTGGCTTAAGAATCATGCAAGCCCGCGCCCAATTAGGAATTGCCATTGGAAACTTTTTTCCGCAAAAACAGCAATTCTTTACAGACTACTTGGCATTTAACATTCCCTTTCTAAAGCCCCATGCCTATTTCAATTTATTGGCTGAAGGTTTTGATGTCGCATGGGAGCTAGATATTTGGGGGAAGTTTCGAAGAGGAATCCAATCTGCCAACGCCAGTCTATTTTCTGAAGTGGCAGCTTATGATGACCTCATGGTCACAATGATCGCCGAAATCGCTCGAACTTATGTATTGATCCGAACATTTGAAAAGCAGCTCAACTACGCAAATAAAAACAGAGATATTCAAGCAAATGTGTTGGAGCTTGCAAAAGTACTCTATGAAGAGGGAGAAGAGACGGGACTTGATTATGAACAGGCTCTCTCTTTACTTAAAGAAACGGAAACTTTGATTCCTAAATATGAGAGCTTATTGAAACAAACCCAATATGCTCTCTCAACCCTGCTTGATCTTCCCTATGACAATTTGCAAGAAATTATAGGCCAACCTGGGGAGATTCCCAATGTACCGGTAGAAATTGCGATAGGAGTTCCTTGTGATTTACTAAGGCGAAGGCCCGATATACGCCAAGCTGAATTTGAAGCGATGGCTCAATGCGCCAATGTGGGCGTTGCCAAATCTGAGCTCTATCCCAGTTTTTCGCTGAAAGGATCCATCGGTTTTCTTGCGACAAACTTCTCGCTAGGAATCCCCAATGAAGCCTCGAAGCTTTTTTACATAGCAGGACCCTCTCTTGCCTGGAATCTCTTTAACTACGGAAGATTAGTCAACAAAGTGAGAGTCCAAGACGCCATTTTCGAACAGCTTTTGGTTAATTACAGAAATGTCGTCATTACGGCTTTAAACGAAGTGGAAAGTGCCCTGGTCTCTTTTTTGAAATCTCAAGAAGAGGCAAAACTTCTAGAAGAGAGCCTCACTGCTCAAGAGCGCTCCCTGGACATTTCTATCATCCAATATACGGAAGGAATCGCGAGCTATCAACGTGTCTTAGACTCAACCCGATCTCTGACCAATCAACAAGATCAATATACCCAAATTCAAGGCCAAGTTGTCACAAATCTGATCGCGCTTTATAAGGCCCTTGGAGGGGGATGGGAGATTCGCTCGGGGGATGCTATTCTCCCCTGTGAGATTAAAGAAGAGATGCAAGCGCGCACAAATTGGGGCGCCCTGCTCTGCAATTGAGAGCTATCGTTATGAAAATACCCATGGAACAATCCTTTGGAGGCATCTATTTCCCGCCTATTTTGCTCGCAATTATTCTAGGAATCTTTGTTTCTTGGTGCCTCTTGCAAGTATTGACCCGCTTTAAATTATTGAAATTTGTTTGGTATCCGCCATTATTTTTTCTTGCTCTTTCTGTAATTTGCACTTGGCTTGTTAGCCTATTTGTCATTGCTGTATGAATGAAGAAGTGAAAAAAAAATTGCCGATAGTGGTTACAGTGACCGTAACCATTTTGGCGCTCATCGCTCTTCTCTTTCTCGTTCTCAAATATTGGCGTCATCCCTGGACACGAGATGGACAGGTGCAAGCGCTTGTTGTTGAGATTACTCCAAGGGTCAGCGGCCCTATTGTGGACCTACCCATTCACGATAATCAGAAAGTAAAAAAAGGGGATCTGCTCTTTAGGATCGATCCAAGAACTTTTGAAGCCAGAGTGAGGCAGAGCCAAGCCTCTCTTGATCGCAATAGGGCACTTGCTGCAGAAGCGAGCGATGAGGCTCTGAGAGTTCAAAGAATTTTTGAACGAAATAAAGAGGCCATTTCAATTAGAAAAGTTACGGCAACAGAACATGCGAGAGAAGCTGCCCTGGCTGCTGTGGAAGAGGCGAAAGCTTCATTGGAGGAGGCTCAACTCGATCTTGAGTTTACAGAAATAAGAGCGCCTGTAGATGGCTATATTTCCAATCTTAAACTGAATTTGGGCGATCAGGTCGTTAAAGATAAACCAGCGGTTGCTCTTATCGACACCAACAGCTTTTGGGTTTATGGATTTTTTAAAGAAACGCACATTGGACGCATCCAAGTGGGTGATATAGCCATCGTTAAATTGATGGCCTATCCTGACAAGCCAATAGAAGGTGTAGTAAAAAGTTTAGGGTGGGGGATCGCTCAAAACAATGGAGGCACCGGAAGGGATTTATTAATCGATGTCAATCCTAGTTTTGACTGGATCCGCTTAGCGCAGAGGATTCCTGTTGTGATTACTTGCCAAAAACTTCCTAAAGATCTAGAGCTTAGGGTGGGGATGACAGCCTCTGTCTATATGAAGAGAGAAGGTAAAAATGCATCGTGTGAAAATCGCCGTTAAATTTGCGCTCAGCATGTTACTTGCCTACTTGCTTGCGCTCTATATGCAATGGGATGTTCCCAAATATGCCGGTTTAGCCATTACCTTCATCAGTCTTGATAATACAAAGGCTTCATTTTCAAAGGGTTTGCTTCGAGTTATCGGAACCATTTTCGGCATTGTGGTGGGCTGGACAGCTATTGACTTTTTTGCGCAAGAAAGGTTTGCCTTCATGGTGTTTTTTGCCATTTATTTATTTCTTGTAAGTTATTTTATGCAAAAAACGAGATTTAACTATGCTTGGTTTCTTGCAGGATTTGTTCCTGTACTCGTTTGGTCATATTCTTATATGCACTATTCTTATGCATTTTATTATGGAATTTTTCGCCTTGTGGAAACTGTATCAGGAATTGTGATCTATATGCTCATAGCAGCGTTTATTTGGCCAAATACACAGCGATTAGAGGATAAACCTGTCCCAAAACAGGGAATTTGGGATAGAAAAGCTTTTTTGAAAGCGATTGTGACGCCCATTTCCTTTGTAATAGCTTTCCTTTTTTGGATAGGGACAGATCCTCCTACAAATGCCGCTTTTGTAGCCTATAGTGCCCTCTTTTCGCTTGCCTTTCTCCTCATTCCCATGAATCCTCTTTCCTTTCTGATGATTGCCTTATTAACTATTTGGTTTTTCGTTGCCCCGATCTATTTTTTCCTAATGCCTGCGCTTGCGGGTGGACCATGGATTCTAGGGGTCATTTTCTTATTTAGTTTTGTTTTTGGTTACCTTGGCACATGGTCGGAAATTTATAAGATAATACCAATGGCGCTTTTTGTGATACTGACCGATATTACGAATAGCCAAAACTACTCTTTTCTCAAGTATGTGAACGCTTCTGTGGCCTTGTTAATTGTGATTTCAATTATTGGAATTGTTCAGATGTTCGTTTTAAAAAAACGTTATCCCAATTTGGAGACAGCGTAAGGGGAGATGGGCTCCTCTATTCCCTTTAAAGAAAGGGGTGGAAGCTTTTCAAAATGGAATTTCTCAGGGTTTTTTAGGCAGCGATAGGTCTCCTCGGAAACCAAAATTTGCATGGGTTGTGCAGCAGAACATAGACGGGCAGCTAAATTCACATTTGCACCTATCACGGTATAATTGAGTCGATTTTCGGCGCCCATATTTCCTGCAACCACAGTTCCAGTATGAATTCCAATTCCGACAGCTATTTGAGCCCTATTTTCACCGCGCTCAACGTTCCATTGAGTTAATTCATCTATCATTAAAAGGGCGGCTTGGATGGTTTTTTCTGCATGGTTTTCCATATCGAGGGGGGCACCATAAAGCGCCATAATTTCATCCCCAACAAATTTGTCCACAACGCCGTGAGTTTCATCTATGACCTTGCACATTCTTGTCATGTAAGAATTGAGATCATTGAGCACTCTCTCAGGAGGAAGCTTTTCGGTAAGATGGGTAAAACCGCGAATATCGCTAAAAAGCAGAGAGAGCATCCTCTTTTCTCCTCCCAATTCGATGGAGCTGCTCAAAATTTTAGAAGCGATCTCTTTAGAGACCGCTTTGTTCAAAATGGCTCGGATCTTTTCACGCTCTTTTAAAGAATCGGCCATCTTTTGAAACGAATGCGTTAAGGTAGCGATTTCATCCTCTCTTTTTTCAACGGAAGGGAAGCGGAGATTCTCGTAATGACCCTTTCCAATTTCCTCTGAGGTGCGCGCCAACTCTGCAATGGGTTTTGTAATTCTTTTTGCAATGCGAGAAAGGAGAATAAAAGAGAAGCCAAGCAATAATAAAATAACGATCACATGATTGCGTGTCATTTTAGCAATGAAACTCTCTTTCATTTTATCCAAAAGCTGTGAGACAGCTAGATTGTCGCTTTCTTGCCGATCGTTCTCGTAGATCTGATGTAATTGGGAGTTAACTTTATCAACTTCTTTGTCTATGAAGAATTTATTTAAGAAAATAGAGACAACCGCTAGGGCTATCAGGAGTAGAGCGACGCTGAAAAAAAGATTAGAACGAAGACTTCTCATAATTCATTTAAATTTGAACAGGATTTTACCGCTTCGCTTCGATTTCAAAGCTTGTTCTATTGCCTCTTTGAAATGCTCAAGTGGGTAGACATTCTGCACTTTTGCTGAGAGGGATCCCTCCACTACGAAGTCGCTTAGCTTCTGGTAAATTTCCTCGATCTCTGAGCGGGGCGCATTGCGTATCCAATTAATGAGCCAGAATCCGTGAAGGCTAATATTGTGGAACAAGAAGTCAGGAGAGAGGGTAGGGTAGCCATCTTGAAAGGCAAAGCTAACAATCGAACCGCCAGATTTGAGCGACTTGGCGAGCTCTCCTGCTGGAGCTCCGCCCACTGTATCGAGCACAAGGCTAAGTTTCTTTCCGGCGAGAGCTTCGTCAATATCCTTGCGTAAGTTATCGCCTTGGATAACGACTCGATCACCTCCAAACCCCACTACCTGTTTGGCGGCTTCTTCTCGGCGAACGACGTTCAATGTCTTGACTCCTGCCATCTTGGCGAGGGCAATAATGTACTGCCCTGAGGCAGAGTTGGCTGCGGTTTGACCGATCCAATCGCCAGGCATCAGGGAAACATATCGGTGCATCAAGAGGTAGGCTGTAGCAGGGTTAATCCCTATCATCGCAAGTTGCAAGGGGTCTGCAGCATCGCTTACCCTCACGATATTGTGCACCGGAGCGACCACATGGTCTGCCCACGTGCCCTGCTCATAGGTAGGAAGAATCAGGACGCGCTTCCCTTGTAAGGTGACATCCACACTTGAGCCCATTTTGATGACTCTGCCAACGCCCTCAGAACCAAGCGAGAATGGTAAGATTGGTTTGACACCATATCTGCCACGGATGAGCAGAAAGTCCGATGGGTTGATCGCTGCTGCTTCCATCTCGATGAGAACATCCTCTGGACCAAGAGCCGGTTCATCGACCCTATTGAGTTTGATGACATCTAAGGGTTCACCAATAGCTATGAGTTGCAGCTGTTTCACAAAAAATTCCTTTTTTCTAATCACATTTAATTATAAAAAAATATTTACAAGTTAACAAGGAAAAATCATGACGAGCGAATTAGCGACACGAATTGTTCTAGCAGCAAGACCGAAAGGGAAGCCTGTGGATAGAGATTTTCGCATTGAAAAGCTTCCTATACCGCATCCAGGACCGAAAGAGCTTCTGTTACAAACACGTTATTTGTCTCTTGATCCTTACATGCGTAAACGTATGGATGATGAAAAATCATATGCACCGCCCTTGCAAATTGGGGATGTCATGACGGGAGAGAGTATTGCCGAGGTTATCTTTTCAAATGTTCCAGATTTTTCAATTGGAGATCTGGTTCTTGCCCATACAGGGTGGCAAACTCATTATCTTTCAGATGGGGCAGGAGTGCGGAAAATAGATGCAAATATAGCCCCCATCACCACGAGGCTGGGTGTCCTAGGAATGCCCGGCTTCACTGCTTACTCTGGACTTCGTATGATTGGTCAGCCAAAAGCTGGTGAAACCGTTGTCGTGGCTGCTGCAAGTGGTCCCGTAGGATCTTTAGTGGGACAGCTTGCAAAACTGGCTGGTGCAAGATCTATTGGAATAGCAGGCGGTTCTGAAAAATGTAAGTTCGTGAAAACTATTTTAGGCTTTGATGCAGCCATCGATCATAGGTCTCCTAATTTTGAAAAGGAGCTAGCCGCTGCTTGTCCTTCAGGAATAGACGTCTATTTTGAAAATGTCGGTGGTCCTATTTGGCAAGCTGTACTGCCTTTATTAAACAAGTTTGCCAGAATACCTGTATGTGGATTGATTTCGCAATATAATGGAGTGGCGCCTGAGGACTTGAAAAACAGTGTAGCTGCAACCATGCACCAAGTCCTTTCCAAAAGTCTGACCATCCGGGGTTTTATTAATTATGATTTTCTCGATAACTATCCCGATTTCCTTACAGAAGTAGGGGATGCTATACGAAACGGCAAAATCAAATATCGTGAAGATATTGTTGAAGGCATCGAAAACGCTCCAAGGGCATTTATGGGAATGCTGGAGGGGCGTAACTTCGGAAAACTAATCGTTAAAGTTAGTTAAGTCGACACTATGGAGCAGAGAGGTGACGTTCGGCATAGTAGAGTAGCAACTCAAAAATAACAAGAGAGGCCTAAGGAAATAACATGACGTTTTGGCCTGCTCGCAAAGCTGTCAAACTGATTAAGAGTTACAGGTAAGGGTAGAGTAAAAAGTGTAGTACTCATTAATTCATCATTCAAATTCCAATATTTTGTATGCACATAGAGTGCTTCAAGAGCTATGCATTTGGTGAAAAAATGCTCCAGGCCAACACCCCAACGAAAGGCAACCCCTCTTCCTTCTTTTTCGAGGTTGAGATTTAATGGAATGGTTGAATTACCTTCAGGGCTTGTTGACGTTAATAAATATTCTGAATGAAAAGTAACGCGTTCTTTATTGACAGCCCCCCCAATAAGGCCAAAAAACATTGTTCTATTGAAAACAAGCCCAGGCTTTACATCGAACGTAAATTCCACAGGACCTA
This sequence comes from Chlamydiia bacterium, assembly GCA_963827485.1. GTDB lineage: Bacteria > Chlamydiota > Chlamydiia > Chlamydiales > JAAKFR01 > CAWHBB01. The sequence continues at coordinate 198,243 of CAWHBB010000006.1, read as the reverse complement.
GTTTCGTGGAAATCGTACTTTTTTGGCTGACATTTGTCGTGAGAAGGGGGCCGGGAAATCCTATTGGAGTCCTAGTATTTACTTGTGCAATATTGTGTTGAGTCAGGTTAAAAGATGAAAAGTTGACGCCTAATCTTCCTCCTAAATACAACCTGGACCATTGATGTCCCCAACCTGCGTAAATCTCCCCCCAGCCTCGGTGTTGATAAATAGGGTCATCATTTCTATTTATTATAGTATTGGGAAGAAGAAATGATCCTAAAGCATTATAGGAGGAATCATAAAAGGGTGTTGTCACATTGAGGACCGCTCCTCCAGCAATTCCAGCGTAGCATCCATTAAAATAGGGGCAGCAATCATAGCAATTAGTACCATATGCATTAGGTTGAATGAGGCTAGCCAAGCATAGAGCCATCCCCAGAATAGATGGGATAATTTTCAAGACAGCCTCCAAAAAACACTTTTATACTTTAATTATGAAAATTACATAGATTATTTTTTTGTGTAAAGAGATTGAGTCATAGGGATCGTAAGATAATCCAAGCTATTGCTAATCAGTTAGTTTTGACGTTGTAGAGATCGATTTTCCCCATTTTTTCGGCTGTGTTGAAAAACTCTCTCGAGGAAGCGTCTAGGATTCATAGCTTTTGCTACCCCAGGGCGCCCACGACCGCCCGCACGGGCGATAGCGCCTCCCAGTTATGCAGAGGTCCCTAGGATATCTCATGGTGGTATTCAAAAAGATGCTTATGGATTTTTTTAATTGACAACGTAAGAGGATAAATTATAGGCTAAATTTTTTTTGATTGAACTCAGAGGCTGAGCGAGTGTGAAAATATTTGGAATTATCTTAGGTTTAGTGTGTTCTTTTCAGGCAGTGATTGCCTTCGAAGGTTTCTACGTGGGAGGGGAGCTAGGGGGGGCTATTACCGAGGGAAAGGAGAGTGGTGAGTCGTTAGGGATTTATGATTTTAGAGGTTATGTTCCCATTGATTTTACGCAAAAACTCGCAGATGGTTCACTCCAAGGAAATCTCTATGCGGGATATGGAGCTCAATTCTATAGCCTCTACTTAGGCGGGGAGATTTTTGCACAGTTCAATTCGTGTGAATTGAAGGCTCGCACATCAGGAGGATTTACCGATGGCTTCCCTGAAAATAACACCAACCACTCATCTTCTCATTTGAAAGTAAGTAGTGTGCAATATGGTTTTGATTTCCGCCCCGGTTGGATTATGACACCGTTCACTCTTCTATATGGGCGTATCGGTGTGGGTAGGGCACAGTTGAGCTCAAAAACGGATGATAGCTTTTTCGTGATAGAAGGAGCTGATGTGGGGACGTTGCCTCTTGAATTATCCGCTCATCGCACCCGCGCTACACTCCGTTTAGGAGGAGGGGTAGAGTACCATCTTACACCTCATCTCACTATGCGCGCCGATTATACTTTCACCGATTATGGCAGTATAGCCGTTGAGGGTAGAGCAAGTGGCTTAACCAGTGAAGGGACTTCATTTACATTAGATGATCATAGACGAGTCAAACATCTTCAACAGCATGCTCTTATGCTGGGTCTCTCCTATTATTTTTCTGATCTTTGTTTAGATTGCCGTCCACTCTGTTGCGAGAATCCGCTTTTCTGTGGTTGTTATTTAGGGGGGGCGTTAGGAGGCTTTTACGCAGAGGAGAAGCAGCGGGGTGAGACACGGGGAAATTTCCCAACGCTTTTTAACAATTTCACAATGGTAGCCTCCTCTCCTCCTCATCTTACGAATAAAGGTTTCGAGGGAGGGCTATTTTTGGGGTATGGACGGCAATGGCGTAGGCTCTTTTTGGCGACAGAGATCTTCGGAGAGGGATATGCACGCCATTCCTTAAAGAGCACAGTTCTGAGTTCTTTTACGAATATATCTAACGGCAATGAACAGACATTGTCTTTAAAAACTCAACTGTCAGTAAAGCCTGTACAAGGCGGAATAGATCTCCGTTCTGGACTGTTCTTGACCCCCTTCACCCTCCTTTATGGGCGTGTTGGCACCTCTATTGCCTCGATTAAGGCTCATTCACAAGCAAACTTTCAGGGTGACCTTCCTGAATTTAGCCAATTTTGGAATTTTACGGATAAGCACTCCAAACAAAGTACACGCGCTACATTACGTTTGGGAGCAGGATTTGAACAAGCTCTTTCAGATAGGTTACATCTACGGCTTGATTATTGCTTTACTGACTATGGAAGAATAAAACTGAAAGGATCAACCTCATCTTTAAGTGCACTATTGACTCCAGTTTTTCTGAATGATTTCTCTTCTCAGCATCTCTTCAACCATTCTGTTCTTTTAGGTTTATGTTATTATTTCCAATAGGGAGAGCATGACAAACAGCCCAAGGAAGATGGCAAGATTGTGGTGTTCTACCTATTTCTTGATTCAATGTAACTTCATATCAGTGATCTGAAATCGACTCTATCAGTGAGTAGATATAGAAGATGTGGTGTAGGCGCATGAACTAGTCTTATTAATATTGCCTTCAAAAAAATTGGAAAAGCCTGATAGGCAATTGGCATCTGGGCTTGAGCCAGAGAGTGGCTGAAATTCACTGGGTAGAAAAAGGCATATAAGTTATCTAGAAATTAATGGCATGGACATCTTGAAAGCTGTCATCGCAGATTAAAGGAGATCATAGAAGTTGTGATCATGCAAAAAGACCTTAAAATTAAGACATCCGATGGAACATTCAATGCCTACGTTGCTGCTCCGGCAACAACTCCGGCTCCAGTCGTAATTGTGATTCAGGAAATATTCGGTGTGAATTCAGGCATCCGAAAAATTGCGGATGACCTTGCAAATCAAGTGTTTATATCTGTATGCCCAGATTTGTTCTGGCGCTTTGAGCCAGGACTACAACTTTCCGATCATAAAGAATCAGACTGGAAAAAAGGTTTGGATTTCTATGGCCGCTACGATTTTGATAAAGGCGTAAAAGACATCGCCGCAACGATCGCAGCCGCTCGTACGCTTCCCGGCTCAAACGGGAAGGTCGGCGTCATGGGCTTCTGTCTAGGAGGTCTAATGGTTTTCCTGACAGCGGCGCGTGCAGATCTTGATGCTGCAGTCGAATATTACGGCGGTGAAACTCAGAGATACGTATCTGAGGGGAAAAAAATCAAGAAACCGTTTCTGATGCACCTGGCTGGTGAAGACGAGTTTATGGACAAGGCCGCGCAAATAACCATCAATAAGGAGCTTGCAGATAATCCTCACATCAAGATCCATACCTATCCCGGCCGCAACCATGCCTTCGCGCGACCGAATGGAGATCGCTATGACGCAAAAGATGCTGAGACGGCCAATGCACGTACCGTGGCATTTTTCAAACAACATCTAAACGATAAATCAAAACTGAAAAATTAAGGATTACTCAAATGGCCCGGGTGGGTCTTTAACTACAAAGGAAAATGTTATGAAACAACATATTAAGAACGTGGTCCTAGTGCATGGTGCTTTTGCTGATGGCTCCGGTTGGGAAGCAGTCGCTAAAATCCTCATGGCTGATGGTTACAAGGTGTCGGTGGTGCAGCACCCCGAGACTTCCTATGCCGAGGACCAAAAATACACGAAGGCGGCCATCGATGCTATGGACGGGCCAGTGGTTCTCGTAGGTCACAGTTATGGCGGGTCCGTCATTACAGAGGCTGGCAATCACCCAAAGGTTGCGGCCCTTGTCTATATTGCTGCATTCGCGTTGGACGTTGGGGAAAGCTGCGCCACGATCGAACAGGCCCTGCCGCAAGCCTCCAAGGCGTTCAAGCCGGACAACAATGGTAACTGGTGGATAGAAAAAGAGCATTTCGCGGCCGATTTCGCAGCGGACATTCCCGGGGATAAGGCGGCATTTATGGCTATATCACAGGTGCCGATCTCCACTGACGCGTTCACTCACAAGGTCACGTCGCCAGCCTGGAAGACCAAGCCCACCTGGTACATGGTGGCCACCGCAGACCGGGCGATCAACCCGGACCAGGAGCGCATGATGGCGAAGCGCGCCAATGCCAAGACGGTCGAAGTGGATGCCAGCCATGTGGCCTACATGTCTCATCCGAAGGAAACAGCCAAGCTCATCGTAGAGGCTGCCACATCTGCACTCACAGTAGCTCCGATCTAAATCGAAAGGAGGCCTTTCGCCGATCCCAAGAAAATCGGCGGAAGTTATGTATAGGAAATTCAAGAAGCGTATTGGCAGTGGTTAGGGAGAGGGGATTTGATTCCGAAAAGTCCCAGTCATTTCAACCCGCTCGTTTCAAGGCGATGAGTGGCCGCTGCTCTAATGTGTCTCTTAGCACATCTTCTAGGCAGGCTCCGCATCTTTTCTCACAGCTCCTCGCGCTCGAGCTTCGACAGCATTTTCAAAGTTGCCATCGGCCCGCAGCAAAATCTGCTCCGAGGACTCTGAGCTTTTTGATGTTTAATGCACTTAAAATTGCACGCCAGCGCTTAGAGTGAGCCCATAGAGTGATAGGTTGGTGTTATTAAATAGAAGCGTATTGTCGTTAACCACGTTTAGCAAAAACAGCTGATTATGTTGTAGCCAAATCTGTTGTTCCCAACCGGCCTTAAAATGCAGACAGTAGTTGCCATTACAAATGGGTCTGTTCCACTTTATGCCAATCGTATAAAAAGGGACTAAGCGAAGTGTATCGAAGTTATTTTTGAGATTAGCTAAAATCGTCACTCCGGTACCGTTATTGTTGGTATCAAACCGACTGATACGGTAGTGGGCCCAAAGAAAAGCGATCGAGCCTTCACCAAAAATGCTCCAACAATTGCTCAGGTGCCAGATAGAATTAAGACCCGTTTTGGGTCCTATACAAAATAACCTCTGTTTATGGGATAGATGGTTAATAGCAAAAGGAGGGCCGCCTGGCAGAATGTTATCGATAACATATCTTTCAGAGGTATAGGCTCCGAAAAGGGAAAGAGAAGGGCTCAAGATGACTCTTTCTCCAATAAAGAACGGTTTTTTGAGAGCCAAATCCAAGGTGTTGTAATTTAAACGCCAATCTGCGTGACCTCCAGCTGACCCGACAACGTCAGCATCAAACAAACCAAAGGCAACAGCTGTATCTGGATTAAAAGTTTTTGAGCTCGTTGCATGGGAGCGATACCAGGTATAAGCTAAGGAAAGGTCCCAACCATCGCATAGCAGACGACCCAGTCCCACCCTAAATCCGGGTCTCCAACGCCAGTTGGGTTCTGCGGTCGTAGGAGAGGCGGGAAGTTGAAAATTGTTAGTCTGGGATGCCGCCCAAGCCAGTCCATCTTCATGCGCTTTCCAGTAGAGAAACTCCGCAAAACCGTAGGTATTATGGCAAGATTCACGAACTGCGGGATAAGGGATAGCATAGGATGGACATCCAGGATTTGCATAAGCTGCAACTTTTATAAGTAGGCAGGAGAGTAGGAGAGAGAGACATTTTTTCATGCTGTGCACTTCTTTGAAAAGATTTAAAAGAGAGTGTTTAACATTTTTTAATGGACAAGTCAATTTTTTTCTGGGTCATAGAGAATCGCGCTCACGGCCTCCGAGGGAGGGTGCGCGCAGGAAGTGACAACGGTCAGGTTGCTCGAACCCGCCCCCGGCAGTCGGGTTATTCGCACCCGCCCCCGGCAGTCGGGTTATTCGCACCTGCCCCCGGCAGTCGGGTTACTCGAACCTGCCCCCGGCAGCTTCTCGTTTCAACCCGATCGTTTCAACCCGATCGTTTCAACCCGATGAGCGGCCGCTGCTCTAACGTGGCTCTTGACCTAGATTCTTGCCGGCCTCGGGCATCTTTTGTCGCATCTCCTCGCGCTCGCCCTCGACAACATTTTCAAAGTTGCCGTCGGTCCCAGCGCGCTTCGATCTGTGAGAAAATCTGCAATGCTACACTTTTTGTTGATGAGCTTAATCACCCATCTTTTCAGCCTATTTGCGCTTTATAGTGTTTTAGCTTGGTTCTCGAGTCGCTTTTGCCTGTTTGGCAACCTTAAAGACCTGAGCGAACTGGATCGTCCGTAGGGTCTTATCTGTGAATCCATTGCCCTGGTGCCAATTACCATGACAGCATAACGACAATTCCTTTCCCATATTCAGCTCGTTTTAGTTTTTATTGTGCGTAAATCGATAGCTCATTAGAATGCCCAGAAACTGGGTATTTTTGATGAAATCATCCAACAAAACTAGATATGCTATTTTGGGAATCCTCCTCGACGGCCCTAGCACGGGGTATGAGATCAAATCTCTCATGAGCAGATCGACCATTTATTTTTGGCGTGAATCTGATTCGACAATCTATCCGATGTTGAAGGTTTTAGCAGAGGAAGGAAAGGCGCTTTCCGAAGTTGTCTATGTGGGAAAGAAAAAGAAAGAAGTCTTTTCTATTACAGAGACAGGAAGGATGGAATTTAACGCTTGGTTCGAAGGTCCTACAAGTGAAGAAACCCCTCGTAATGAGTTTCTTCTCAAGCTCTTTTTTGCCACAGATCAGAAGAAGGTGATTCGGCTGTTTCAGGAAAGATTGGAAAAAGTTGAGAAGATACATAAGGAATATAAACAAATCGAAGAACGGCTAGAGAATATCGCTGATTCACCTCGTAAAGAGATTCGTCTCAAGGCATTGAGATACGGACTTTTTCTTCTTGAATCAGAAATTATATGGCTAAATGACGAGAAAGGTAAATGAGCTATCAAATTTTGATCATTGGAGCGGGACTTGGCGGGTTGGCTTTGGCTCAAGGCCTTATGAAGGCTGGATTCAATGTCACAGTTTTTGAAAGAGATGAGAGTCCTACAAGTCGGCCTCAAGGATATCGAATTTCCATTCGTTCGCTCGGAATGAACGCGTTAGCTGCGCTATTGACGCCTGAAAAATTGAGTCGTTTGTCCATGGCTAAAGTTAGAGATGTGGGAGATGGATTCACCTGCGCGAATGAAAAGATGGAGCCTTTTTTTTGTATTCCACAAGGGCAAGACGCTGCTATCCAATTTCTCCGTTCAGAACTGAGGAGTCTTTTGCAGGAAGGAGTCAACATTGAATGGAACAAGCGTCTCGTCATGTTTGAAGACAATGGAAATCAAGTGATAGGTCATTTTGAAGATGGATCGTCTACCACTGGAGACTTGCTTGTTGGGTGCGATGGAGGAGGATCAATCGCAAGGGAGCTTTTACCATCCATATGCGGAAATAGCCTTGGATCTATTCCAAAGGTAGTTGATAGCGACCGTACCATCTTTGGAGGGCAGATCGACCGCACACCGGAGTGGGACATATTGCTTCCTCTAAATAAAATGGGATTAGTTCGTTTTCAGGGCCCTCATTCTCATTACATGGGAGTATGTTTTTCAGAACGTGCTGACAGAAGCCCCACGGTTTTCTGGACAATTTCAGAAGAAACCAAGGATCGGAATGCTCCTTGGTATCATTTTGATCATGGATTGGAGTGTCGCGTACGAATATTGGATCATTGTAGGCAGTTGATGGAAAATGGACCTTGGCATGAAAACTTGAAAAAGCTGGTATATGATACTCCGGCAGAGTCGATAATGGCATCTTGGCTTGCACGCACTACTCAATTTCCTGACTCTGACCAATTTCCCATGGTTCCATCAGGTAGAGTTACTCTTTTAGGTGATTCAGCTCACGCTATGTCCCCAGAAAAGGGTCTAGGTGGAAATAATGTACTTGAAGATGCCAGATTATTATCTGCGCTGCTAGCATCTTCATCAAAGCCTATTGACTGGGCAGGAGTGACAGGGAGATTTGAAAGGGAAATGTTTGCCAGGGTGAGAGTTGCAGTTCAGGAATCTGAGAGTGCAGCTGAGTATTTCCGCAATCTTCGTTCTAGAGAAAGCTGACTCAACTATTGACCTCTGAATAAGTTTAAGCCGAGCGAAGCGAGGCGGGGCCTGTTCGAGAGTTCATGCGGTAGCATGAATGAACGAATCAGGTGATCTGGAATCAATCATTGATCGTAAAAGAAATGGGTCCAACTCAATTGTCGCGCCAGGAGCGACAATTTGCTCATCAGGTTTGGTAGGAAGACATGTGGGGCAGCCTGGATTCGAACCTATCACGACGAGCACGGCCTCCGGGGGAGGGCGCGCGCAGGAAGTGACAATGGTCCCGGTATTCCCACCTGTCCCCGGCAGTCGGGTTATTCGCACCTGCCCCCGGCAGTCGGGTTATTCGCACCTGCCACCGGCAGCTGCTCATTTCAACCCGATCATTTCAACCCGATCATTTCAACCCGATCAAGGGGTGCAATTTACCTGTCAGAGCAAGGCCGGGCCTTGGACAATGTGTTCGTAGAGCGGCTGTGTCGGTCATTGAAATATGAAGAAGTTTACCTGCATGAGTATCGCAGTGTCAAAGAGGCCCGCGAGGGAATCGATGGCTACATCAAGTTCTATAACGAGAAGAGGCCCCATCAGTCATTGGACAATCGCACGCCCTGTGAAGTACACTTCAACATACCGCGGGGAAAGGGGCTGCTCGCCCCTCTCCCCGTACCCCTCTCCCTCGGCAAAGGAGGCGCGGCCCCCTTTGCAAACCCCGAAGATGCGGACGGAGTTGGAATTAACTATGGGTAAACAACTACGCTATTGGTGTCCGCATCCCTCCTAAGCTACTGAAGCATGCAACGGTCGCCCAGGTCGGCTAATCCCCTCAAAGTGTAGTGGCACACGCGCATTTATTTTTTATAACCCATTATCTATAAGGTGCTTGTGAAAACCAGCTGTCAAACTCGGGATTTATGTCCTTTTTGACAGGGTAGATATCTCTTATCCTAAGAATGTTAAGGTATAAGTTGACTAGTAATTTCTTAAATGATAATAATGCATGCAGAATCATATAAGTGCAAACATTTCTATCATATGAAGCCAAAAAAAGTTGATCCCATAGAGGTTTTTCGTCAACACAACGGTATCTTACGTACCGCTGAAGCTATAAAACTGGGGATACACCCCACCTATTTGTACAAGCTTCGCGATGAAGGAATTCTTGAATCATTAGGTCGAGGTGTTTTCCGATTAGCTTCTATGCCAGACTTTTCAGAACCTGATCTAGTCTTGGCTGCTAAAAGAATTCCTCAAGGAGTTATCTGCCTAATTTCTGCATTATCCTACTATGAGCTAACAACTCAAATCCCTCATTTTGTCTACATAGCCCTGCCTAGAACTTCAAGACTACCTCAAGCCGGCTATCCTCCCTTACGTTGTTTTTGGTATTCTAAGGGTGCTTATGAGGCGGGCGTTGAAACAATTTCAGTTAGTGGATTTCCTGTTAAAATTTATAGCATCGAAAAAACTTTAGCTGACTGTCTAAAATTTCGGCAAAAAATCGGAATGGATGTCGTTCTAGAAGCATTGAAAGAGTATTGGAGAAAAGGGCGAACAGACCTAGATAAGCTTTACGATTATGCAAAGATATGTCGTGTTGAAAAAATTCTTCAACCCATCATTGAAACAATTGTGAGTCAATAGCCATGAATATTGAAAAGAAAAATCTACCTGAGTCTGTTTACAGCAGATTAAAAAACATTGCTTTAGCAAAAAATCGCCCCACTCAGGAAGTTCTTAGATATTATGCGATGGAGAGATTTTTATATCGCTTGAGTGTTTCCCGGCATAAAAGGTCCTTTTTTCTGAAAGGAGGTTTAATGTTAATGGTTTGGGATCCTGCGACACACCGTGCAACTGTTGATATAGACCTGCTTGCAAAGGCTAACAACTCTATCGAAAAAATTTCACGAATTCTCAAAGAAATCTGCTCTCAGCCTGTTCTACAAGACGGTATCGAATTCAATTCTACAGACCTGATTCTTGCCGAATCCCAAGTTGAAACAGAATACACTGGCCTGTCAGCCCGTTTTTCAGCACATTTGCATACTGCTAAACTACCGTTGAGAATTGATATTGGGTTCAGCGACAAGATTTTTCCTAAGCCAGCCACTGTGGATTACCCTGCATTATTAGATTTTCCCTCTCCTGAGCTTCAAGGATATACACCGGAGACAATGATTGCCGAAAAATTAGATGCAATGGTGAAACTGGGCCTTGCAAATAGCAGGATGAAGGATTTTTATGACATATGGACGATTGTCAATCAGTTTCAGATCAAACCAGAGAAGATAGCTCCTGTGATTAAGGATGTCTTTCAAAATAGGAAAACTGTTGTGCGGGAAATCCCAAAGGCGTTTTCTGAGACTTTCTATAATATGCCAAAAACATTGGAACGATGGGATGCCTTTCTTAAAGGGATTGGACATGATCCGGTGCCCCTTGAAAAAGTGATATTCGAAATTAGGGATTTTTTTCTCCCAATTTTGCATGAAAATGGGGCCCAAATTGCAGGCATCAATTCATGATTGCTGGAGCTAGAAATGAATAGATGGTTCATATCCGATACTCACTTCTCCCATGCCAATATCATCGGCTATACTGGACGCCCTTTCCAATCCGTCAGCGAAATGAATAAGAAACTTATGGCGAATTGGAATGCTCTTGTTGAGCCGCAGGATACGGTCTTTTTCTTGGGTGATTTCGGGTTGGGTACATCCGATTTTCTTTTTGACCTTTGTTCACAACTGCATGGCCAAAAGATTTGCATTCGAGGAAATCATGATGGCACCCCTGCAAAAATGCATAAAATTGGATTTTCCATCGTCCTAGAATCTGCTTTTATTAAGATTGGCCGTCATCAGGTTGAACTCGTTCACATTCCCGGTTACCCAGCGCCTCCTCATTTTCAACTCCATGGTCATGTTCACGAGAAGCGGCCGAATAAACTGATCGATCGGCAGCTTAATCTTTCCGTGGAAGTCTGGGATTATAAACCTGTTTCTGAAAAGACTATCGTGGCTCTTTTGGATCAAGCTGCTTCGTTTCCCGCAGTAGCTTCTTCCGATATTTCCTAACTGTTCACTATTGGTGACTGTTCAATATATATTGAACAGATGAATCCAGTGTCGATGCCTTTCATGATGCTACCTTTGTTTTAGTTTTCAAAGGTTAGCTGCTGGGCTACCGCCAATTGTTGTAGGCGAGTGGTCCACAAATGGTCCACGGATGCGACCTCGCTTTGGGCTGATTTGCTTGTGATTACACAAGCGCCTCAGTTTCAGCCTTATGAAGCCAAAAAGAAATGTGGGGCAGCCAGGATTCGAACCTGGGACCAACGGTCGCCTTACTCGAACCTGCCACCGGCAGTCGGGTTATTCGCACCTGCCACCGGCAGCTGCTCATTTCAACCCGATCGTCTCAAGGCGATGAGTGGCCGCTGCTCTCCGCAGCGGACTCTAGCTCTGCTAGTGAAATCTTTGGGGCAGCAAGGATTCGAACCTGGGACCAACGGTCGCCTTACTTGAACCTGCCACCGGCAGTCGGGTTATTCGCACCTGCCACCGGCAGCTGCTCATTTCAACCCGATCGTTTCAAGGCGATGAGTGGCCGCTGCTCTCCGCAGCGGACTCTAGCTCTGCTAGTGAAATCTTTGGGGCAGCCAGGATTCGAACCTGGGACCAACGGTCGCCTTACTTGAACCTGCCACCGGCAGTCGGGTTATTCGCACCTGCCACCGGCAGCTGCTCATTTCAACCCGATCGTTTCAAGGCGATGAGTGGCCGCTGCTCTCCGCAGCGGACTCTAGCTCTGCTAGTGAAATCTTTGGGGCAGCCAGGATTCGAACCTGGGACCAACGGTCGCCTTACTTGAACCTGCCACCGGCAGGTCCTCGTTTCAAGGCGATGAGTGGCCGCTGCTCTCCGCAGCGGACTCTCGCTTGGGAAGAACCAAGTTTTGGGGCGAGTAGGATTCGAACCTACGACCAACGGTCGCCTTACTCGAACCTGCCACCGGCAGCTTCTCGTCTCAAGGCGATGAGTGGCCGCTGCTCTCCGCAGCGGACTCTAGCTCTGCTAGTGAAATCTTTGGGGCAGCCAGGATTCGAACCTGGGACCAACGGATTATGAGTCCGCAGCACTCACGCTACTTTCCAGCAGCTAACTCCCCAAAATCATAGCGGAAAGCCAGTCTTTCGAGCTACTGTGAACTGTCGTCATTTATCGCACTTTTTTGTATGCCAGTGGTCCACAAATGGTCCACGAAAAAAGCGGATTGCTTGTAGCACCTTCTTGTGCGGGGGAGGCAAAATGGCACTAACCCTGAAGATTCGATCTTCGGGGTTCTTCAGGGTTAGATTTCTGGGTTGACCTGTCTTTACAAGCCCTTAAATATGATAATATTGCATGCAGAATCGAATATATGTAGACATTTTTTAAATCCTCAGGCGCTCTATTTATGAGATTTTTTCTCTTTAAGCGTTGCTATTTGGTCGGAAATCGGCTAATATAAGGTTATATCGAGAGAAATTATCTCATAAAGGAGCCTCCTTATGCTGATTCGATTTTCAATTGAAAATTGGATGTCCTTCCAAGCCAAAGCCACTTTCTCGCTAATAGCAAGCCGTGAGCGTCAACACGGGGAGCGCATCCCTAAAATAGGCAAACTCAAACTAGGGGTTCTGCCTGTTGCGGCTGTATATGGGGGGAATGCATCTGGGAAAACCAACCTTTTTAAGGCCCTGCATTTTGCAAAAGGACTCATCGTTAAGGGGACCCAACCCTACAGCCTGATTGCTGTAGATAGTTTTAGGCTTGGAAATGCACAAAAGGTCGAACAGCCAGCCCAGTTTGAGTTTGAACTGCTAATCGACGAGACGGTTTATGCATTTAGTTTCTCTGTTAACCGCAAAACCATAATAGAGGAAAAATTGGTTCACATCTCTGGTAATAGCGAAAAGACGCTCTACCATCGAGTATCAGGGGAACCTAATTTTGATTCCTCTTTAAAGGGTAACCAATCGCTCCAGTTCGCTTTCAAAGGCACTCGCGATAATCAGCTCTTCCTCACTAATTCAGTTTCTCAAAAAATAGATGCCTTCAAGCCAGTGTACGACTGGTTTAAAGATACTTTGGAACTGATCGCGCCTGATTCAAGATTTGAACTTTTTGAGCAATTTTTGGATGAAGGACATCCTTTGTACGCAACGATGAATAAGATGTTGTCCCAATTAGATACCGGGATAGCTCATCTTGGCGGTGAAGAGATCCCCTTTGAAAACCTACCTTTGCCAGAACCAATAAAGATGAAGTTGAGAGAAGAATTAGCGGAGGATACGACTGTCAGATTATTACCCGAACCTGGGAATGAGCGTTTTGTCGTTACTCGAAAGAATGGCGAGCTAATCTCAAAAAAACTGGTCACCTATCATTTAAATTCTGATGGTTCAGAGACAAAGTTCGATATGAGACAAGAATCGGATGGTTCTCAACGTGTTATCGATCTTCTTCCCGCTTTTTTAGAGTTATCTGCGGCTCAATCCAAAAAAGTCTATGTCATCGATGAAGTAGATAGGAGTTTACATACACTGCTGATCAGGCGTCTTCTAGAAGGTTATCTGGCAAAATGTTCTCAGAATAGTCGCTCTCAGTTACTATTTACCACTCACAATGTGTTATTGATGGATCAAGATTTGCTCAGAAGGGACGAAATGTGGATTGCAGAACGAAATGCGGAAGGGATTTCCAGCTTGCTATCTTTCAGCGAATACAAAGATGTGCGCTATGACAAAGACATTCGAAAAAGCTATCTGCAAGGACGCTTAGGAGGTATTCCTCGCATTCTTCTACAATCTCCCATCGAAGGAAGCGACTAATGCCGAAAAAGCCGCGCACTTTTCAAAGACCTCTAGGAGAGCGTCGATACAAAAAGCTATTTGTAGTCTCAGTAGAAGGTTCCAAAACTGAGCCCCAATATTTTGCCATTTTTAACCAGCCGCAATCGATTGTCCTAGTAAAGTGCCTGAAGAGGCCATCAACAGAAAGCTCACCGATTCAAGTGCTCAAGAAGATGCAGGGTTATTTGCGGAAGGAGTCTTTACGAAAGACAGATGAGGCATGGATTGTTGTAGACAAGGATGATTGGACAGAGGATCAGCTCAGAGAGCTCTTGCAGTGGGCAGAGAAAAGCGAAAACCACGGTTTTGCTCTTAGCAATCCCAACTTCGAGTATTGGCTTTTGCTCCATTTTGAAGATGGAAAAGGGATTGCAAACTCTCAAGAATGCCTGACTCGCCTAAAGAGGCATTTGCCCAATTACAAAAAAGATATCGACGGCAAAAAAATTACGCTGGAGCTCATTGCCAAGGCAATTTCCAGGGCAAAGCAACGAGATACCAATCAATCCAGTGACCTTCCACAAAGGTGGAGCACAACTGTCTATAAGCTGGTAGAAAAAATCATGGATCATAAGTGAGAAGAGGAGTCTATGGAAACTAAAGTTAAGAGGGTTGGAGCAGATTTTCGTACAGGAACGATCGCTTACTACGGTCCTGATGATAAGACTGTTACAAAAGTTATTGTTGGCATTACCGTAGGTGCCGGAGAAAACTTCATCGATACAAAAAAGTGGACTTCTGAATCAAAGGACATAAAAAACGACAACCAAATTTTAGGAGAGATTTCTGCCTATCTAAACCTTAGCAAAGTCGATTCAGTCGCTAGGATAGAAAGGGTGCTTGGCTGTCCTCATGAAGCAGGAATTGACTATCCAGAGGATACTACGTGCCAGGTATGTACATTTTGGGCAAATAAGGATTAATCCATTGTCAACTGATACAGGTCTTATTAACACTCCCTTTGTTAGGTTTTCGCATGGAACACCGTTATATCCGCCGAATGATATTCATGCGGTCGCTTCAAACTTATTAAAGGATTTAGAAAATTGTTCACTTGAAGAAGCTTTTCGAAAGACTATCCTTAGAGGAAATATTTCCGGACAGCGGACTGTTCTTCCTGAAGCTACTTGGTATGCAATATTTCAAGACTTTCTAAATTGCTATGCTCGAGAATTCTCTCATTCAGAACATATTCAAGCATTGTTAATCAAGCTTTTGAGATTAATGAGCAAAAGCCCATTGGAAACAGCTTGGAAGGAAGTTGAACAATTTCTGCTAGATCATATTGATCAGTTAAGTGGTTGGGACAAATGTTGGCAGAAAGAAGATGGTGAAAATCGAAAAGTATTTAGAAAGGAAGATGGAAATTATTATTTTCATGATTTAGATGACGGTATTTTGGTGCAAATTGAAGGGATGAAGACACTGCCTGAAACTCATCTTGATTTTATTGTCGGAACGATTTTCCATTCCTTTGGGTTAATAAAGAGAATCTTAAATACATTTTCATTGTTTGCTATCTCTGAGGATTTTGCTCGTAATCCAGAAACTTACCCGCCCTCTCTTCGGCTTTGTATCCCTGAACTTCAGTCTGGAACGTTGATGTTTCATTGGCACCGAAGTCAATTTCATCAAACAAAAAGCACAAGATGGCGTCCCAATAATAACCTTTGTGATCCAACATGGTTAGCTGAACAATTAGTAGCAAAACTCACTGATGGATTGGTGCAAGATCCTTGGAGTGAACATATTGAACGGTACGCAGAAAAACAAAATGCCCTAGATGCAGATTGCTTATTTCAAATCGATTATGTTTTAGATACGAGCCTTGTAATTGGAGATGAGGAAGAAATTTATTTTTCTTTTGAAGGGAAAACTTTTCGGTGGATCAACGGCACTCCAGAAAGCAGGCCCATTCTTAGCGTTGGTTTTAAAGAGATGAACAACTCTAAAGATGTGGAAACAGTTGTAAATAAATTGCTGAGCTTTCTCGTATGGCAGCATCAAGTCCCGATAAGAAAGACTTATGGGGCACGTGGTCCTCGAAGAAGTATTCCCTTTACTTGGGGCCCAAGGATGGTTGGTGGTTTGAAAATAGATACTCAATACCTTCTTTCTAGATATGAAAAACCTAACTCTTCAAGAAAAGAGCTGGCTTTGTCTTTTTATAAAGAAGGGCTAAATTCAGAGAGTGTCTTTTATAAATTTTTCAATTTTTGGAAAATAATCGAGGTCGCGATTAAAGAGAAAAAATCGAGAGACAACTGGATCCGAAGTACTTGTTTACAGGTTCGAATGGGAAAACAGCGCGTTGCAGAAATAATGGCTCGGGAAGAAGACATTGCTACATATTTGGATTATAGCTGTAGGAGTGCAATAGCCCATGTCTTTCGTAAGCCTTATATCGATCCCGATAATCTTGAAGATAATACACGCATTTCAAAAGATGTGCACCTTGTCGAGGAACTGGCAAGAATAGCAATAAACAGCAGCCTTTTTGATCAAAAAATCACAACTCCCTAACCCCTTGTTAGTTTTAGCTGTTCATTGAGCAAAACTGTTCAATATATAGTGAACAGTCCGTTTCAGTGAACAGATAAAAGTCAAAAATATTTAAGAATCAGAAACTTGTGTTGTTTCTGCGTTTAGAATGCAACACGATTCTCTAAATTTTTCCACTGACGCCATTTTTCGTTCCAACAGTTTGCGATAGAATTCAAACATTTACAACTAAACTCGTGCTATAACAATAGGAGCAAACATGGAACAGAGAGGAAGCTTGAATAGAGCTGACAATGACCTGAAAGGAATTACGATGCGGACACACAAGCATTGTCAATCTTATCGGGTACGTATTCGGATGAAGGGTGGGCAGTATTTCGATAGGTCATTCAAATCGAAGACGCTGGCTAAAAAGTGGAAAAGAGATATGGAATCAGCTATTGAGCATGACAGGTACGAATTCACCAACCCTGCAACGAAGCACACTCTTGCAGAATTAATCGACCTGTACATAGAAAGGGTTCTTCCTTCCAAACCAAAGAATGCAAAAAATACTCTTAGACATTTGCTTTGGTGGAAGCAAGAGCTTGGCCATCTCTTGTTGGCTCAGATAAGACCGAGCCTGATCGCTGAAAAGCGGGATGAATTGCTTGCAGGTTTTGTCAGGGATAGCAAGCTGCGCTCTCCCTCTACTGTTGTGCGCTATTTGAGCAGCCTCTCGCATGTCTTTTCAAAGGCTGTCAAAGAATGGGAATGGCTGAGAGAAAACCCCGTTTTCAAGATTGAAAAGCCGAAGCAAGCACAGGGACGCAAGCGGGTTTTAGATGAAGTAGAGCAAAAGAAGCTTCTACAGGCATGCGAAGAGAGTGGTTCAAAGGACTTGTTTTTGGTTGTCGCTCTTGCACTTGGTACAGGAATGCGCAAAGGAGAAATTATGAGCCTTCGATGGAAGGACATCAACTTTAGCGATGAGAAGGCGATTATCTTCTTGGAGAAGACCAAAAATGGGAGGCCGCGATCGATTCTTATCACAGGACTGTTATTGAACCTTTTACAGAATCTCCGAGCAAATCAGCGAGGTGATAGTCTTCTCTTTCCTTCCCCCAATTGTCCAAGTCGCCCTATTGATATTAGATCCGCTTGGGAAAAGGCTTTGGATAAGGCTGGCATAGAGGGATTTGTTTTTCATGGGTTGCGCCATCAGGCTGCTTCCTGTGCAGCCACTATCGAAAATAACCCACTGGTCATTGGAGAACTGCTCGGTCATGAAACGCTTCAAATGACAAGGCACTATGTTCATCTTCCTAGCGTGCACATGCATGCAATGGTAGAGGCTCTTCAAACCAAAGTTTTTCAGAATTATCGGGAGGTCAAAAATGAGCAACCCAGAAAGTAAACTACTCCCGACTCGAGAGTTTTGGAGATCTGAGCTTTTGACTGAAGAAGAGATCTATAAGAGTTTGAAAGATGATTATTGGACCGCCAGGACAGCAGCCTACTACATTTTAGGTCTAAAAGCTCCTGATTTGGAAAGCCTTCAAGCGGAAAAGAAACTCTGCCCTGACTTCGAAAAATATCATGACCTCTTCGAGGAATGCTTTAAAAAGGGGAAAATAACAGTTCACTCCCACTGCTTGGAATATGGGAAAACAGTTTGCACAGCCCTTCCGGTCGACTGGTTGAAACTCGTTCATAAAGGTAGGCTGAAGGATGATGCGATTGAAGATAGCGACGTTAAAAGGGATGGGCTTTATGTGGCTCCAGCACTTACCGCAGCATGGCTTCTAATACAAGGTAAAGCCGTTTTTTCAAAGAGACGGCCTGCTCAAGAACGAGAAGACATGCTTTTTACTTGGAGTGCAGCAAGAAAGCTGAGAAAGAATTTTTCCCAGCTTCCAACCCGTCAGATGGCACAAATTATCTACAAGCACTGTTCTAAGCTTCAGAAATACCCCTTCAAAACCGTATATGGCTGGGTAATTGACTCCGCAACTCCCATGAATGAAGTTCCTCAGCAGAAGAGACGGGATAAAAATGGCCGGCCCAAAAAAGGCAGTTATACAAAGCTCGTTTTCGACTTTACTTCGTATTTCGACGATCTCTAATCCACTTATACTCAATGAATTTTGGATGTTTTCCACCGAAGACATTTTTTAACCACGGCAAGTTGCCATAAAATGCGGTTATTTAATTCAAACTGCAATAGCAGAGGAGTATGAGATGAGAAACGACAGACAAGATTCGAAAAAAAGCGTTGAGGGAATAGCGGAGGACTCAAAGCAGACACGGTTTATTCCTGTCTCTAAATGGAATGAGTTTCACGAATGGCCTCCAGTTGGTGGAATGCGTCATTTGATCTTTTTTCGAAATGAAAATGGGTTTGCCAAGGTCTTAAAGCGCCCTAATCGTACTTGGCTCATTGATGAGAAGGCTTTTTTTAAATGGGTGTCGGAGAAAAAGTATAGACCCCGCAAAAAGGAGACCGAAGTCCAGGAAAACGCCAAAATCGCAGCACAGCCATGAAAACGTCCGAAGGATTTGTAAAACTCTATCGAGAAGCATTTGATCTGCTTAAAGATAGTCGTCCAGCTTTTTTGCTGCTTCTTTTAATAGGTTTTCGTGCAAAGCGAATAGACCCGACCTATTCAGTCCATAAGCTCAAAGCTAACGAAGCTTTCCTCGGAGATTATGACACCATTGGCTTGACTAGGTCTGAGTATAGAACTGCTATGGAGAAACTTGAGAAAGATGGACTTGTGAAATTTCAAACAACCACTAGAGGAACGATAGCAACTCTTATCAGTAGATCTCTCTTGGATATCAATGCGGAGTCAGATGAAACAGATGGTAGAGCGCCATCAGATAGCCATCTAGTCGCCATCGCACAGCCAACGGTTGACCAAGCAATCGCCACCTTATCGCCATCAGAAAAGCCATCAAAATTGTCTATGGAAAATCAAGACAGTCAACCATCAGAAAAACCAACGGATCGCCATCAAATCGCCTTCAGGCCGCCAAGAGATAGCCAACCCGTCGCCAGCAAGTCGCCACTAACAAAGAAGGAAGAAAAAGAAGAAGAAAAAAGAGCTGCAGCAGCCTATTCACGCACTTTTTACAAATGCTTGGATGGATTGGATTTGAGCGATCAGGAGAAAAGATCCCTAATGTTCTATAGCGAATATCGTGTGGCTCATGCTGTAGAATTCGTGAAAAAAAAGAAAAACGTCGACAGTCCCATCGGGCTCCTTACGTGGGTTTGTCAGCAGCCCTCCCTCCCTGAACTTCCTCGAGAAAGTCAAAAAAATAGTACTCCCCAGCAAAAGCTTGCTTGGGAGTACAACCAATTTCTTAGCAGCAATGGCTATACTGCTCAAGCAAAGCAGAATGAGGAAAAGATCCCCAATGACAGAATGGTGATTTTAGAACAGGGACAACTCATGCCAATTACGCTAAACCATCCCCTTCAGATCCTGCAGGAAGATTTTCGAAAGTCCAAAGAGGAAATTTTGAAAAGCCAGAGGATAGTTCGAGAGCTACAAGGTGACAAATTATAAGGGTCGAACAAGGCACAATGGGGGAGACTTTAGGGAGGGGTTTTGCGGAGCTAATAAAAAGGAGGATTTATTCAAGAAAACCCATACCAGTTTGAATCAAAGAAACAGGAGAAAAACACCTGTAAATCAGCTGGTTTGTCTTGGCTAACAGAAGACTCATTGAAGGAAGAAACAACGCAAAATCCGATCGTGTGAAATGCTCGGCGCAGAATAAAAACGGTAATGAGCCTATTCTTTATGAAGGCAGCATGTGCAGATTCTGCCAATGCATAAGTCCGGAAAGGCAAAAATAATTTTCCCGAGAGAAGGAGGTTATTTGCAAATTGTCTTTTGTACTTCCTGATTAATCCATAAATGGAGGTGTTCTGTAGCTCTTACGTCATCTTCATTGTAATCAATGATGTCTTGCAAAGTTTGTCGATCCTTAGTTTCGAGCCATTGCTCATACCAGAAGATACTCTGCCCTCCGCCAGCTTTTGCATGGCGCCACTTGAAATTCACAAAAGAGGACTTCGCAATATCTTTGATCGAATAGAAATAGAGAGGGAAAATCACTGATTTGTCCACACTCTTCTTCAAGTCAATTAGGAGCTCTTGGAAGCTGTGTAGCTCATCCGAATTTTTGTATTTTTCAGAGAGCTTTTTTAGAGCCGTTTTCTCGTAGTGCGCATAGTGATAGACTTTGTACTCTGCAGGTAGATAGCGCAGCCAACTCAGAAAATCAATCCACATGGCCTGTTCCAATTCAGGAGTCTCGGCCAAAAAATATAGAAAGTATTTCCCAGGATCTTCTTCCGACCAAACCACGTTGCCAATCCTCGCATATTTCCCCTCGGCATCTCCTACTACCCAAAATCCAAAGAGATATTCCGCTCCAAGCCACGGATCTCCTTCAATATCGAAATAGAGTTTGAGATCGGTTTCCTCGATTAACTCAGGATCGGCAATGAAAATGGGTCTTTTCTCAACCAGGGACTGGGCCTGGATTTTAGCTTTATGGAGGGTGTCCACAGAGGCGCCGGGGATTTTTGGAAGAGCATCGATGTCCTGGACTGCTAGTTTTTCGATCGTATTGATGCCCAACTTCCTTAGGGCTTCTGCTGTGTCTTTTCTGAGCTTGTAGATTAAAGAAATGTCTTGCAGCTCTTCAGCCTCTCGCAAGCACTCTTTGTACCAAGGGGTCTCCTTTGTAGCGCTTGAGATATGGACCGCATGTCTCTTTCCCTTAAAAATTGCTAAAATCTCATCTATATCCGCCTGGGTCTGCAGTAAGATTTTCTCATCTAAATTGATCTCTAACTTCTCAAAATTTCTGTTTACGATAGAGGCGACATCAGGGGAGTACCCTTGGGATGCAGAGAGCATCATAGAGTAAAAAGCGAGCTGCTGCTTGTGAAGGAGTTTTGGTTCAGAGGATGATTTTACATCGATAGGGACATATATCCAGTCCCCGAAATTGGAGGTTCCTGGCTGTTTTTCTAAGAGATCTGGCCTTCCTCGGTAGATCACGTTATCAATTCTTTTTTCTAGCCAACCTTGATAGATAAGAGGCTTTCCTTCTTTCATGAGGCGCAAAGTTTCCTCAACGCCTTTCTCAGGATCCATTTCTGTTACTTCTGTGACGGTCAGAGTTGAGACATAGTCTTTTTCATGAAGGTTACCATCCTCCATAATTTTCAATGTAAATTCTGAAAGAGGCTCTTTTTTAGTTATGTCTCCAAAGGTATCATGCCATATCCATAAGGGATTTTTATCCAACTTAAAAAAGTGAGATGGAGTGATAATGAATTGTTTACTCATGAGTACCATTTAAATACAAAAGTTGATAACAAAGTTATTAAAAACGGTTAAATCTGGAATATTATTGAATAAACAGGTATATTTATGGAATTAAAAAAGAAAGTTAAGTAAACTATTTAATTAATTTATTTGAATGGAAATTGTGAATGATTAAAGACTTGGAAGTTAGAAAATCAAAATGGCTACGTGATCTTCTTCGCTTTTTGCCATTGAAAAGTCAGTTCGTTCTTTCAGGGAATGTGCGTGACCTCCAAACAGAAGATAAGTCGAACGGCGCTGTTATTCGTTCTCTCACTTCCTGCTTAAACACCGAGCTTCGACAATATGGTTATTCTCACGTTCTGAGTTATGACTTCATCAATGGATTTAAAATAATCGATCCAATGTCCACTCATTCAAGCCACGAGTCTGCTGAGAACATCATGAAACAATTGGGTCTTCAGCCGGTCAATGGATGTGCTCCAGCGGGTTTAGATCTTTTCGAGCAAGTCTTAGAACAAGTGATTGCATGGAAAGGGGAGCCTATAGCTTTGATCGTCGATTTCGCATCCCGGCTTATCATTCACCAAAATGATCTCAACGATACCGAGCATCGTCTGTTCACGCGGGCACTTATTCGTTCCCATGAAGCGCGTGTTCGCGCTTACGGGACACCGTCCAAACCTTTTTTCAACACCGTCCTATGGATCGTAGAAAAAGAAGGGGACATGCCAGCCTGGTTTACTCTCGATAACTCTAAAGTTCGCCATATATCCATTCCAAATCCTGATCATCAGATGCGCCGAGTTCTTGCGACTTCCTTAATTCAATCCCTTGATGGAGCAAAGGAAGCTTCTACTCAGCTAAAAGATACTGCCGTTCAGAGCTTTGTAGACAATACCGAAGGACTCCTTCTCGTCGATCTCATGTTAATTGCCCAACTTTGCCGCGAAGAGAAATTAGGATATGCCAAGATTGGAGAAGCTGTGCGTCGCTATAAAGTGGGGGTTTCTGAAGATCCCTGGCAAAAGCTCGACCGAAGAAAGATCCGCGACGGACAGAATTTCATTATGGAAAGGGTCAAGGGTCAAGATCATGCGGTTGCTCAC
Source organism: Chlamydiia bacterium (assembly GCA_963827485.1). GTDB lineage: Bacteria > Chlamydiota > Chlamydiia > Chlamydiales > JAAKFR01 > CAWHBB01. The sequence continues at coordinate 175,529 of CAWHBB010000006.1, read as the reverse complement.
ATGCTTGATATCATTAAGCGCGCAGTAACGGGAGTGGGGGCTCCTCGCCGTGGTGGTCGCCCTCGAGGCGTCGCATTCTTGGCAGGACCAACCGGCGTCGGGAAGACAGAGCTAGCTAAGTCGATTACGAGCCTTCTGTTTGGCGATGAAAGCGCTTACATCCGCTTTGACATGTCGGAATTCAGCGCCGAGCATTCAGACCAACGGTTGATCGGAGCGCCTCCAGGATATGTAGGCTATGATATGGGAGGCGAATTAACGAATGCCATCCGAGAGAAACCTTTTAGCGTAGTTCTCTTTGACGAGATTGAGAAAGCCCACCCAAGAATCCTCGATAAATTCCTCCAGATTTTAGATGACGGCGTATTGACATCAGGCAGGGGAGAGCGGGTCTATTTTACAGAGGCGTTCATCGTCTTCACCTCAAACCTAGGAATCTATCAAACCGATATCACAGGAGAGAGAAAAGCGACTGTTTCTACAGAGGATCAATTTGAAACCATCCAGAAACGGATCCGCGAGGAGATTGAGAAACACTTTAAGTTGGCCCTCAACCGTCCTGAAATTCTCAACCGAATCGGAGACAACATCATTGTGTTCGACTTCATCCGAGAAAACATAGCTGAACAAATCTTCAATAGCATGGTAGATAGCGTACTATCAGATCTGAAAGGATCTCAAAACATTGATATCTCGATTGATCCATTGGCCCTGCAAACATTGAGAGATCTCTGCTTAAAAGATTTATCGAACGGAGGAAGGGGAATCCGAAATAAAATTGAAACCCATCTGGTCAATCCTCTTTCTCGAGCCCTTTTCGATGAGAATATTGAAGCGGGCAGTCGACTTTCTATTCGTTCCGTTGAAACTGGGAAGATCACGAAGCTTAGGCTAGCCACGGAGAGTGCGACATTATGATGCTCTACCTTTCCAGAATCCACTTCCCAGTGACAACATTGGGGCCAGGTCGCCGTATTGGAATCTGGTTTCAAGGATGCTCCATTCGTTGTAAGGGATGTGTCTCAGCCGACACATGGGGAACTGGAAAAGGCGGGGTATCTGTCGATGAAATTATGGATGTAATCTCCCCTTGGCTACAGGAAGCAGAAGGAATCACGATTTCTGGAGGGGAACCCTTCGATCAACCAGAAGCTCTTATTCATCTCCTGGCCCAAATCCGTTCCACAACGAGTATCGACATTCTCGTCTATAGCGGACACCCTTTTGAAAAGATTGCCCTCACCGTTGAAAAATGTCAGGGGACAATCGATGCCTTGATCTCAGATCCATACGATGAAAATGCCTCCCAAACTCTTGCTTTGCGCGGGAGCGATAACCAACGACTTCATTTTCTTACTCCTCTAGGAGAAACGCGATTCCGTCCTTTCAACCGAGCCCTTAAATCATCTGATAAGACTTTTGATATCATGTTTGATGAAGCCGGAACCATCTGGCTTGCAGGAGTTCCTAGGCGCGATGATATGCGGCGCCTAAAGACTATCTTAGCAAAAGAGGGCCATCTGGCAGTAACCACACAGGACGAACGCTCTACCAGGGGGAAGACCTATGACACTCCATGTCCGTAAGTGCCCAGGATGTAGAGAAGAGCGCTCTGCTGAAGAGGTGCTCTGCGGAAACTGTTCTTGGGATCTCACACAAGAACCCCTGAGATTTCCAGGTCAATCTGACCCAACCCTTGAAACCCCAAATTTAACACCACATACACGCCTTTGCTCTAATGGCCATCCTTTAGACCCCGATGATGAGATGTGCTTTAAATGTGGGGCCACTGTCGCGACAGAACCCACCCCCATCAATCAAGAACCATCACCCCAAGACAAGGAAACAGTCATCGATGGATGGACTGTCATTGATCGACTGGAAACTACTAATGAACCTTTTGAAAGGTTCCTCGTTGAAAGACACGGGCATAGAGCAACCCTGACTTTGTATCTTCCTTATGCCCATCCTGAGCCTGGTATTTATGAAATTTTAAAACGTTTGCCAAAAGACTACGTTCCAGAGCTTTTAGCACATGGAATATGGGAATGCAGACGATATGAAGTTACAGATCTTATCTCCCATCCCCCTATCCTTGATCTTCAGTCTGCCTCTATAGATCTACCGATCATTCAACAAATTGCAAAATCGATGGGAAGAATTTTGTCTTCTCTATCCGAAAACGGTTTACGACATGGAAATCTTCGCCCTGAAAATATCTTCATCTCAAATCGAGAGAATCTGAACTTGATGCTGAGCGGCTTTCACTATAGTCGTCTTTCTACTTTTGATCTTGATACAGTCAAACAGCCGATTTCAGCTCGTTACACTGCGCCAGAAGTGATTGCCGGAGGCATTAGTGTGGCTTCTGATTGGTGGAGCTTAGGTATGATCATTCTGCAGCTCCTCACAAATGGTTCGTGTTTTGAAGGCATTAATGAAAAAGCATTCCGGATCCATATAGTAACCAGAGGAATTTCTCTCCCTAAAGGGATAGATCCATCCATTCATCTTTTGCTGCGAGGTTTACTAGCTAGAGATCCCGATCAGCGCTGGCAGTGGGCTCAGGTACAAAGTTGGTTAGCAGGAGAGTCGGTAGAGGCCCCTTCTGATACAAAGAACGAAGAGACTAAAAGCGGGCCTGCTTTAGAATTCAAAGATTTGTCCTACACCTGCCCTAAAGCATATGCCTTAATAGCAGCCGAAGCTTCGAACTGGGAACAAGCAAAAGAGCTTCTCTTGCGAGGTGTCATAGCTACTTGGTTAGAAGACAGGAAAGCGGAGCGCAAGATCATAGCTGGAGTTCGTCTTGCTACTTCCATAGACTCGCTTCATGAAGACTTCAGGCATGCTTTAGCCTTGATGTGGATGAATCCGAGTTTACCGCTGATCTACCAAGGGGAGATCGTTACCTCATCGTGGATGCTACAAAACCCCGTTCAAGGCTACGAGCTCATCATTGGTCCTCTGATGGGGCATCTCCGTCAAATGAATAGGGAGAGGCATCTTTGCGATCTTCATGAGCGCGAGACAAAAGCGCGGGACAGAGCTAAAGCTCTCGAAATTGAACTTAATGAGGAAAGCTTCAGGCTACTCGCTCTCGCCTCTTCACGTCCAAACCTAGAGAGACAATGGGGCATGCATCGCCGCCTCTATCCAGGATCGGATCATGGGGGACTAAACTCATTGATGGATCGTCAGAAGATCACCGACGAAGAACTGATGGTTCTTTTAGGGGCAGCGATTCAGCAATATCAACCACTCGAGCAAATCCTAAATCAGGCAAAAGAGGTTGCCGCTCAAGCGGAAGTCTCTAGTTATGAGGACGCGGCTGCTAGAGAATGGTTTGAGATTTCAAGAAGAGATCTTTATCGAGAAATCGAAGAGAGGACAGCGAACTACTCTCAATGCAGAATCGCTCGTGTAGATGAATGGGCCAACGATTTTAGAATTGAGCGCAGAATTTCATTGCCTCGCGCCTTAGTGCTTCTATCGATCCCCAAAGAATCTTGGCAAGAGCCTCCTCGGCAGCAATATGTCTCCACGATTCTTGAGTTTTTTGAAAAGCGAACGGCAAGTCTGGCACAAAGAGGCCCTCTTGTCAGAATGCTGATTGGGAAATCCAGCTCGCGAGTCGATCTAGCAGAAGTTGCCGGGAAAAAACCAACAGCCACCTCTATTTTAGAACACCTGATCAGCAGAGTAGAAGCTCCTGTAGGAATCGATCGAGCAGCATTCGAGGACGACTCTGACCTTGAGAGAAAGCTACGCCATTTAGTCAGCCATGCAAGAACCTACAAGAGAGATACAGGCATCGATAGCCTCTACCTTGGATTCCCATTCCTTGTCATGAAAGATAGTCGGGCGGAGATCACAGAAAAGAAGCCAAGAATTGCCCCGATTTTGCTCTGGCCCATAAAAATTGATATAGAGAATAGAGATCGAATCTCCATTCTTTTTGACCGCGATAGAGAAGAGGTGCGTGTAAATCCGGCTCTTACGGGGCTAATCGGTCCTGAAGAGGCAAAGAGATGGGCAGAAACCGCCAAAGAGCTATTAGGAAGATCAGCAATCCGTATTGGAGATGTGATCGATGCCTTCGGATCACTAGCAGATCCAAGAGAACGATCTTTATGCGCTCTGCCGGATAGTAGCTACAAAGCGAAAGCAGGCACTAGACAAGTGGTTTGCTCGGCCGTCCTCTTCCACGCTGAATTTATGGGACAAGCCATAGGGGAAGACTTGCGTCAAATGAGGAAAGAGTCTCCGGTGGGAACGGGATTAGAAACAGCGCTGCGAGTGAATAAAGATCCTATTACCACACCCCCTCTGTCTTCGATTCCAGAAAAAGATCGTTTTTTCACGATGGAAAGTGATCCGTCTCAAGAAAAGGCTGTTTTCCGCGCACGACAAGCACCTGGCTTGCTCATTGAAGGGCCTCCAGGCACAGGGAAAAGTCAAACGATCGTGAATATCATTGGGGATTGCATCGGACGCAATCAAACAGTGCTCGTTGTCTGCCAAAAGTCTGCAGCCCTAGAAGTTCTCGCAAAAAGGCTCGATGCAGAAGGGCTTAAAGACCGTTACTTCTACATCACACATGTGAATAAAGATCGAACCTCTGTCATCCAAAATCTCCGGACTCAGGTCGAAGGAATCGTGCAAGCTACGAGAGCTTACCGCGCGGAAAACGTAGAACGGGAGCGCGAAGAGCTCGCTGAGAAAATCGAGAAATTGGAAAAGGAAATCGACAAGCATCATGCAGCGATCCACACAACTGACGAAGCAACGGGGCTAAGCTATCGAATCCTCCTAGGCCAATTAATCGATCTAGAAGATCAAGACATCAAACTGATTGACGTTCCTGCCCTAAGAAGGCTTTTAAAAGAGCTCGATCAAAAACAGCTTACAGTTATCGAAGAAATTTGCTCTCCGATCTCCGGGATATGGCTCGAGTCCTCTTTTGAAGGGAATCCATTAGAAAAGCTCAAGGTTTTCTCTCCAGATTCTGCTTTAGTCAACGAATTCATCAGCTCTCTTTTTGCCTTCATTGATAAAGAGAAAAAGAGAGACGAATCGGTCCGACAATCGACAACCACCTTCGACGTAGAAGACCCATCTCCTCACCAAGAGTGGATCAAATCACACGAGTCTCTCTTTAGCAAAGTAGATTGGAAGAATATTTCATCTTGGTTCCAATTATTCCCCCCAAAGGGACAGTCCAAAGGAACCGATCTCATCCAGCGACTCGAAGAGCTCAAAGCATCTTTAAATGCTTTAAACTTAAAAGATCACGATTCCGAGCTGTCTGCTCATATTATCCAATTGCCTATCTCGACTATAAGAAAATGGCTCTCATGGGCAAAGAACGCAACCGCTCCCGCCTCTTTTCTAAGCCGTCTTAATCCTGTGCGTTATCTGCATTGCAAATGGATTCAAAAAGTCCTGACTGATCTCGAGGAAAAACCCACCCACGAAAGAATAGAACACCTTCAGAGCGCAGCTACTCTGGAACTACAGCAGCGGCCTCTCCGAGAAACAGCCTTAGAACTTTCTGAGTTACTCTACTATGAAAGACAAGCCTCAACGCCATTATTTTTGAAAGAGTTGCGTTTGATGGCTGATCGTATGATAGGGGAGCTATACTTAGCACAAAAAGGTATCCAAGCCCTTCATGCATGCCCTCGACAAGAAGAAGTCGAGCCAATAGCAAAAACAGGCGGATCCGCCTACGAAGATCTCATTTCTCGATACGGAAAAGCCTTTGAACGTCATCAGGCTAGGTCCCAGAGTGTCGATGGCTTAGATAGACTCTCTCCATTTTTCTCTGAAGAGTTGTTTGAACTTTGCCAATCTAATATTCGGAACAATCGATCCAATCTCTACGATCTACAACTCTTGGTTGAAGCATTACACTCTCTGCCTGCTTATCAAGAATTCCGCCTGCAAGCGCCTAATCTTTCCTCAGAGGTTTTAAAAATCTTTGCCACTCTCAGAGAAAAAGACAAAGAATTGAAAGAATACCCTTCAGAAGAACTAGAAAAAGTGATCCAACGGATTATCGCTCGTGAAGCGCGTCTTGCCTGGAAAGACCGAATAGAGCTGAGCTTTCCGATTTTGCGCCTGGCTCAAAAAGAGCTTTCGCGAAAAATCCAAACCCTAGCTGAATCGAACACAAAAATGAGGACGTTGAATCAGAAGTTCTTAGCTTTCAATATGGATATAGAGAGAGTCAGGGTTCCCGATGATTGGGAGGATGTCACTCGTCTAAGGGGTCCGAGAGCTCGCCGTCTCCGAGAGGTCATTGAACGTGGCTGGGATATGGGGCTTGGACGTCTGCGTCCGGTTTGGCTAATGAACCCAGATACAGCCAGCCAACTGCTTCCCTTAAGAGCAGGTATGTTTGACGTGATCATTTTCGACGAGGCAAGCCAAATTCCTATAGAAAATGCTCTTCCCACTCTCTACCGGGCAAAACGGACTGTCATCAGCGGGGATGAGAAGCAGATGCCTCCTACAAGCGTTTTCATGAAGCGAATCGGCGACGACGAGGAGTCCTCTTCCGTAGATGAAGATTTGGACGAAATGATCAGCGATGCAGAAAGAGACGCTTTAGAAGACACCTGGAACAGAAGAGAAATTAAAGATTGTTCGGATTTGCTAACCCTTGGAAAAACCGTTTTACCAAGATCCATGCTACAAATCCACTATCGATCAAAATATCGCGAACTCATCGCCTTTTCAAACGCAGCCTTCTATGGAAATAAACTAAGCGTCCCAGTCAGACACCCAGAGAATGTAATTCAGAACATTCGTCCTATTGAAGTGATAAGGGTCGACGGAGTCTATGCAAACCAAACCAATAGAGAAGAAGCCGAAAGGGTCGTCGATTTATTAGCTGAACGCTGGTCTTCACCAGAAAGGCCCAGTATTGGCGTCGTAACCTTCAATGCTAAACAAGCAGACCTGATAGAAGACGTTCTAGCCGAACGAGCCGATCAAGATGCCTCTTTCCGACAAGCCTTGGGCCAGGAACGAGAACGCCAGCAAGGCGGAGAAGATATGAGCTTTTTTGTTAAGAACGTTGAAAACGTTCAAGGCGATGAAAGAGATGTGATCATTTTCAGCTCGACCTTTGGAAGAGATGAAGAGGGGACTTTCCGAAGACAATTTGGTCTGCTCAGTCAAACTGGTGGAGAGCGCCGACTGAATGTAGCGATCACGAGAGCGAGAACGAAAATCATTTTGATCACTTCTCTACCCATTAACGAAATCTCCGATGCGTTATCCAAAAACCAGGGCCCTAAAAATGCAAGAGATTATCTCCAAGCCTACTTTGACTACGCGTCTAAACTCAGTGATGGTTCTTTAGAAGCTGCCCGGAAATCTCTTGAGAGCATGGCTTCTGAAAATTCTTCCTCTCAGACAAGCTCGAATTTTGATAAGGATGGTTTTACCCGGTCCGTTGCTGCCTTTATCAAAGGTCTTGGACTAAAGCCATTTGCAATCAAAGAAAATGATGCTTTTGGATTAGATTTTGTGATAGAAGACCCAGACAAAAAGCGATTTGGAATCGGCATTGAATGCGACGCTCACTGTCACCCGGTATTAGAGACGGCAAGAGCCCGTGAGGTTTGGCGCCCTAAAGTCCTGCGCATGGAGATACCGCATGTCCATAGAGTAACTAGCTATGCTTGGTATCACCAAAGAAAAGAAGAAATGGAACGTTTAAAACAGGTGCTCGAAGAAGCCTTAGGAGTTATGCTATCAGGAGAGCCCATTCAATCTGGTTCGGGAGGATAAAAGAGCATGAGCGGCCCTAAAGTAGTACGCGTTGTTACCAAACAAGAAGTAATGTCCATTTGCCGAGGCCGAATCGATGCCCTTCAAGATGCAATCGAACAATGGCGTAAGTATGCAGCTCGACATGATGCCCTAACAGCAGCAGAAGAGAAAGCCGTAGAAAAAAAGCTTTTTGCCGTCATCAAAATGTTCGAGCGAGAGCAGTTTCTTGACGTACAAAAGCAATGTTCTGTCGAGATCGCATCCCTACAATCTGACATGAATCGAATCCGAGACGAGGCTATTGCTAAGGCAGAGCAAGAACGTACCATGAGAAGGCGTCTGCAATATTCTGCAGCAACTCTCATCTCGACATTTAAATCTATACAGCGACAGATTCCTGAAGAGCTCTTGAATATCGCATCATCATCGCTCATAGCAAATGAGACAGAATTGGCTACGATGAACTCGACTTTGAGCCGAATATTGACCGAGTACACTATGAGCTCCACCGATCAAAAGAGCATGACTCCCTTGCAAAAAGAGCTCTCTAAGAAACTGGCAGAAGGGGAGAAGCTCCAAACTCTTGCAGATTGGAAAGTTCACCATGAGGATGCCAAATCTTTAGAAAAAGATCATCGATTGGATAGGCTTATAGCAGAGCTAGAAGCAACTGAAGATAAATCGTCGGTCAAACCCTTCCTGGATCGTATCGCTTCAATCTCCCAAGAATCATCGGCTAATAGGCGCTCGCTTCTTACCGACTCTCTGATTTTAGATTTGGTTGCTCACTCCAATGCAAGAAAAGCCAAAGATAAAGCAATCGCATCCATGCGAGAAATCCGTAGCGAGCTACACAGACTCAAATCCAAGCAAGCTAAAGACCTTGAAGCCTTACTCACTAGGGCTATTGATGCTGAAGACCCCTCTTCAAGCAAACTGCTTCACGACAAGGGTATTGCGTTGATTAAAGAAGAAACGAAGGCTATGGCAGGGGAGTCTAGAAGAACCGCGATCCTAAAAGGACTATCTGAACTAGGGTATGAGGTTCGAGAAAATATGGCTACGGCCTGGGCAGAAAACGGTCGCATAGTTGTTAGAAAACCTAATGAGAAAGGGTACGGCGTCGAGCTAGGAGCTGTTGAGGATGCCGAAAGAGTGCAAGTTCAGCTTGTTGCCTTCGAACAGTCTTCCGATACCTCTAAAGCTTCTCAAGATCGTGATAGGGAAACTATTTGGTGTTCAGAGTTTTCCCGTCTTCAGTCTCTGCTGGAAAAGTCCGGGACATCTTTGCATATTGAAAAAGCGCTGCCAGTCGGCGCCAAACCTTTGAAGCAGGTTCAAGAACCGTCTGCTGCAAGCGAACGTTCGAGAAGGTCAAAAGAGTCTAACCTGAAAAAGATGCACGACTAAAACGAGCATCATCGTGAGAAAAAAGAAAGAAAAAGCCTTTCTATGAAAGCCCCTATCTTTCTTTGTCTACCAGATCTGGTAAGTGGAATGCCGATTTGTCTTGAAATCCTTGCCTTAAAAGCAGAAATGCCAAGAAATCGTCTCCAAGAAAAACCACCGCGATTCATTCTTAAAACCTAAAATAATTAGTTGTATCCGAAGAAATTATACCCGAAATAAGATTAAAACAGAATCGAAACAAAACTTAACTGTCAGTTAAAATATTTATTTACTAATCTTTTATCGTTTTCTATTTAACGGAAAATAACTCGCATGAGAAAATAACTTAGTTAAATTAATGTAATTTTGTTTTTTATTATGAGTTTTGATTTACCACTAGAAATTCAACAGAAGCAGGATAAAGAAGCTAGGCAAACAACGCTCTCGGAAAACACTGCTTACTACATTAAAACCTATCTCAATCCATACGGAAAATGGAGCATTGCATCTTCTCCAAAACAGAGGATCGATTTACTAAGAAACGCAGATGTGAACTGGATCTCTATATCGGACCACATCAGGGACATGGATTATCAGGATTTTTTAGGAACGCCTTATTGGAAAGCCATAGCTGCACACACCAAATATAGGGCTGGGTATCGATGTCAGCTCTGTAACAGTCGCATGGGTTTAGTCACTCACCATAGGGATTATGGCATCCACGGACGAGAGCATGCCCATATGTACGATCTGATCGTGCTTTGCAATTATTGCCATCAGAAGTTTCATGATAGTGAAGGAAAAAAGACCCGATCGTACAACAGCAATCGCAAATCTCGCCTCATCGTTTTGGGACTTATCGTATTAGCAGTCGCGTATTTTCTCATTTTCGAAGGAGTTTAGCTGCTCTAGGCTTCAAGATTCTCCCATCCCAGTTCTTTACACATTTCTTCCCACGGAATTTTCTCATCCGTTGAGAGACCGCCCTCTCGTTTGTCTATCAATTCATCTTCAAAAGCATGAATACCCTTGATGATAAAATAGACAGCCATCTGATTTAGAGTGATTCCCTTTTTCTTGGCGCATAATTCTAGATATTCCGCTTCTTCTTTCGGAAAGTTAATATTTAATTTGATGTCCTTTTTATCATCTTTATTTTCCAAAATTATCCTCCAAGAACTTATATTTGATGGCATTATACAAATGCGGAGTCCCGGATGCCAGCAAAACCGACCTTTGAAGACCGAACTCTCATCGATTTACTCATTCAGTTTGATGGGAACATCCAAGAATGCAAGAAAGCACTGGGAGTAAAGAGCTCTCAAACGATCTATTCAAGAATTGATAGAAATCCAGTGATCAAAACGATATGGGAAAAAATCCAGCAAAAGCAGGATCTAAATGGTAATCTTTTAGGGAAAAGGTTTGGGTCGAGAACAGTCATTGCAAAAACAAGGCAGGGAAGACAAGGGCATCAATATTGGCTATGTCGTTGTGATTGTGGGAATGAGAAGGAAATTACAGGAAGTTACCTCCTTCAGGGCAGGTCTCATAAATGTCTCGAATGCACTATAGTGAAGCACGGAATGTACAAGACTCCGGAATATAAGGCTTGGCTTAAAATAATCCAACGTTGCGCCAACCCAAACGACCCGGAATATCATAATTATGGTGGACGCGGGATCACTATTTGGGAGGGATATCGCCATGACTTTGAAGCTTTTCTCAAAGAGGTGGGGTCTCGCCCTTCTCCGCATCATAGCATAGATCGAATAATCAACTCTAAAGGTTATGAGCCAGGAAACCTTCGCTGGGCTACCGCAAAAGAGCAGACCAATAACCGTAGACTGACTCTGCAGGTAGATGGAGTTCAAGTGAGTTGCCATGATCTTTCATCAAAACTTGGACTCAATCGTGAAGTAATCAGGCGATTGATAAAACAAGGGTTTACCATGGTAGATTTAGAGGCTTACTCTAAAATCCCAAAAGACGATTGGCATGGGTTACGAAATTTCCCCAAAAACAGAGGTTTATCTACTGAATCTTCTCAATTATAGAAACGAAATACAAATTGCAATTTTTTCAGTTAGTTTTGTTTTGATGGTTAAGTTTTTATTTGTTGATTATTTTTTCAAGTGCATTGGAAAGGAGTGTAAGATGTTTATTCGAAAGATGGGCATATCTCTTGGTCATTTGGACGGTTTTATGGCCGAGGAGAGCTCCAATCTCGAGCAAGCTGGCTTGGCTCATGGCCAAATAGGAAGCTGCTGTATGGCGGAGGTCGTGGAATCGAAAGTTAGAAATAGCTGCTTTTTCGAGCGCAGTTTCCCAGGCTGAGCGAATATCGATCGGCTTTGATGGAGAATGTGGTGCAAGGAATACAAGTGAATTTGTAGGCTGGTTGGTATGTCGGGATTTGAGCAGCTCTAGAGCTATCCCAACAAGGGGGATAAAACGGCGTTCTCCATTTTTGGTGGTCTGCAAAAGAATTGCTCCTCGATCTAAATCGACATCACTCCACCTGAGATTGAGGATTTCTCCTCGTCTCATTCCCGTTAAAAGAGCTAGTATAACAACAGGGTAGAGTCCTTTTGACTCACTCTCTTGGCAAGCTTTAACGAGCCTCATCCTTTCCTCATCACTTAGGAAACGAGTTCGTTCATTTGAAATTTTGGGTTTAGAGATCTTGAGGACGGGATTTTCTTGCATCCATTCCCAATCTCTCACAGCAACAGACAAGGCATGAGACAGACTCGCCAGGTACCGAACGACAGTCGTAGGAGAACGAGGTCTATTTTTACATGTGAGACTTAAAAGAAGGTCATCGCGTTTTTGTGAGATTAGATTGGGCTTGATATCTGAAAGTAGATAGCTTCCGAGCTCTTGTTTCCACCAGATAAGGTGCTGGCGCACATTGCGGGCATTCTTTGGTTTGTTGGGTAAAACTCTTTCAATATAGCGATCGATCAGTTCGGCTAAAGTATTTTTGCTGCCAGGTTTGGCATACTCATACTTGCCTTGTTCAACGGCTGATTCAGTGTCGCGTTTCCATTTCATGGCGAGGGTTTTGGAGGCGAATGATTGGATGAGGACTGGATGTCCTTTGATGCGAACACGGGCGCGATAAGAAACCGTCCCGTCTTTATGGGTGCGTTTGTCGATGCCTTTCACGAGCTACCTTTGGGTTTAGTTTTCAAAGGTTAGCTGCTGGGCTATCGCCAATTGTTGTAGGCGAGTGGTCCACAAATGGTCCACGGAGAGAAATCGCACTTTTAGGCAATTTGGCTGGTATTGCACAAATTACTGATTTTTAGTGCGATAAACTCGGAAAGAAATGTGGGGCAACCTGGATTTGAACCAGAGACCGACGGATTATGAGTCCGCTGCTCTAACCGCTGAGCTATTGCCCCACAGCACCACCAATGTACCCTATCGGCGAAAAAGATCAAAACCACTCTTTGCAACCCCACTCTAGTACCCCTGTTTCTAACCAGAATTGGATGAGCGGAAAGAAATTCTTTACAGCCATATGCACGATCCTTTATGGGTGGCGTTATGTATAGGAAAATCTTGTTGAGTTTGGGCCTTCTGCCCGCTTTTTTGGGCGCGCAACAAGGGCCGCTGAATCGCGTCGACAACCTACCTGTGGAGCGCGTCGCCTGCGCAAGTGATGAGTATCTCACCGGCTACATCCAGTCGCTCATCGATATGCACTACTACGAATTCCAAGTCCTCGTAGTCGTACAGCAGGGCTGCGCCTACCTCTACAATCTGCCCAACAACGAACTCCTCTCAATCAGCATCGTCTCCTTCATAAGAGATGTGCCCGGCATCTGCTCGGTCCAATGCATGAGTCTCGATGTGAATCCCTACTGCATGGGACCCATCGAGGAGATCGTCAAAGGATTCGATCCCTACTACTATCCACCCCCCTGCGGTCCCTGCTCACAGATCTCCGGCATCTGGCTACCCCAGTCCACAGTGCTCTTCCAGCCCCTTATTGCCGATCCAAGGCAGGTGCTCAACGGCGCCTCCTTACGCTTCAACGATAGAGTCATAGGCAGGCGCGTCGGGGCAGTCTCCTTCGGCGATGAGTTCCCCATCTACCGCTGGAAAAATATCGGCTATTTCCTCGGCGACCTCGAGTTTGGAATCGAAGCGGGCATCTTCGCCGTCTTCGATCTCGACCACCCTTGCGCCAACCTGGTCAACACCGACTACTTTGTCTCCGGCTACCTCACCTACGCCTTCGATCGCTGGAGTTTTCGCTTTCGCCTCTGGCATCTATCCTCCCACCTCGGCGATGAATTCCTCCTCGAACATCCCGGCTTCGACCGCAGAAACTTGAGCGACGAGGGCGTCGATCTCTTCGCCTCCTATCAGCTCGGCCGCTTCATACGCCTCTACGCCGGCATCGGAGACATCTTCGATAGAGATAAGTCCTTCCCAGAAAAGCCAATCTACCTCGAAGCAGGAACCGAAATCCGCGTCTTCGGCTGGCGCGATCGCTTCACAAAACTCTACACACAGCCCTTCCTCGCCATGCACTTCCGTAGCTGGCAGGAGCACAATTTCAACATCGATCAGACCTACGCCCTCGGCCTGGAGTGGAGCAAACTCCAAGGCGTCGGCAAACGGGCGCGCATCTTCTTCGAATACCACAACGGCTACTCCAAAGAAGGACAGTTCGTGCGCCACCGCTGCGACTACTTCGCAATCAAAGGCACCTACAGCTACTAATCTACAACAACGAAGCCATACTCTAGGGCAGGGGGATGGTCGCGGCCGATCGGAAGGACATTGTTGAAAAAGTCGCGATAGACCCTCAGCCCCTGTTCATGGTTTTGGATCACAAAGAAACAGTTGCTGACCCATTCTGAACCCTTGATCGTACCCGACGCTACATTGAGGCGAAAGCGTGAGGTGATCTTCTCTTTCCAGTAGTCGACCTCTCCAAACAGCATCGTGGGGGCATAATTTCCATAGGTGAATTTTAGCCTGAGCTCCTCGAGGCTCTGCTCGAAGTCGGTTCCAATACCTCCCATCACGAAGATAGGAAAGTCGAGATAGAATTCCGCCTGCCGCTCCAAAAGCTGTGTCAGCCGGTAGGTCATCTTCGCCTCGATGTAGGGGTTCTGCTCCTGCTCCTTCACGAAAAATCCGGGAGCCGGTCTGAAGTCGACCACGTGGGCGCAGGAGAGGATCTCGAGCTCTTTGGCCATGCGGTTGCCCACCTCCATCGCCCCAGGACCTCCACCCGTCACAAGCGCAAGAGGAGTCTCTTTGTGCAAGAGCGGATGGTCGACCTCGGCGCGCATTTTCAAAATGCCATCCAGAAGGTGTTTGAGCTCATCTTCGAAATTGCCTGCGAGTAGATTGGAGCCGTAGATTCCAAAAAATGTGGCTTTGCGGAAGGTGTCGATGCGCTCGAGAGGAACAAACATGCCCGAATTCTTGCCCGGTCTTAAAACAAATTGCAAGACCTCCCTAGAGGTATGGTCAGCCCAGTAGACCGGGATGCCGTAGGTTGTGAGGTCGAGCAGCATGGTGCGATCCTCAGGAGAGAAGTACTCTCCACCGCTTCTAGAGGGGGTCTCGAAGTAGATTCCGTGAATGAGCTTCTGGACGTAGTAAGAGATCAAAAGCCGTTTGAGAAGCGGTGAGGGGAGGAATCTCGAAAAGAGCACCCCCTGACTGGTGATATCCCCCTTCTCCATAGCCGCAAGAAGGGGATAGGCAGGCTGCTTTTTGATGTACTCCTGGGCGAGCTCCGCCTGTTTGCTTGGATCCAAATCTCTCGGGAAGGTGAAGAGAATAGGGTCGGCTATCACCCAATCGTCAGCTTTGAGTCGCTCCATCTGCGAGCCTTTCATGACGAAGGTTGCGCAAGGCAGATTCTTGGGGTCGGGCGCTTTGTTGAAGGTGTTGAAGATGTTTTTGGGATCCTCGAGAAGCTGTTTTAGCTGATCGCGATCGGAGAAGTAGACATGCTCCCGATGGGGCTCTAAGGTATAGAATTCAAGAGGAAGCTCCTCGATCTCCTCATCCGACTCCCCAAAAAGCTCGTAGATATCGCCTGAGGCATCTGTTTTGGGCTCCAGCACGCTCGCAGAGGTGTGCAAAAAGCCGTTTGGGAGCAGCTCGTCGACCACGCGGG
Source organism: Chlamydiia bacterium (assembly GCA_963827485.1). Taxonomy (GTDB): domain Bacteria; phylum Chlamydiota; class Chlamydiia; order Chlamydiales; family JAAKFR01; genus CAWHBB01. The sequence goes on along the minus strand of CAWHBB010000006.1, from coordinate 160,198 downwards.
CAAAGACGGTGCGTATGTGGAGCGGCTCCGTCATCACCAGAAGCAGGCGATCAGGGGTCACTATTTTGGGCGCCATCTTCTTCCACTCCTGGTGGAATCTCAGCATGTCGCGCATCGGGTAGTTTCTATTTAAACCCATCGCAAGGGTCGGTAGGAAGCCGAAAATCGAAGAGTCATACTCAAGCCTTCCCTTTTTTAGCTGCAGGAAAGCCACCATGTGCCCTCCCACATTTTTCAGCACCAGACTCTCGCCTTTTTCAGCCCCTCCAAAAGAGAGCAGCGGCTTGCCATCTCTATCGAACCGCCCAAACATGCGCTCAAGGTAGTAGGGCTCTCTCACACGACGCCTTTCATCTTTGGCAAAGAGCTTGCCCACATAGTCTCCAGGGCCAAGCAGCGATAACATCTCGCGCGCAAGGGGTCCGATCGCACGAAGCTCGATCTTGATCTCAGCAAGCCCTCGATGGCGGTCTAGGGCCACCTCCGTTGCGATTGCATTGACTCCAAGCTGCGCAAGGGTGCTCTTGATGTTGAAAATCACCTGCTCGGGAGGAAGATCGAATCCGACAAAATTGTCAGGAATATTTTGAATCGCGATCTCGCCTAGAGCTCGATTGCTATCGATCAGCTCAAATTTTGAGAGCGCTCCATCTTTCGTAATTAAATCGAGATGCTCCGAATCGAACATAGTTTCTTCATAACTTAAATATTGTATTAAAGCATCAGCAATTATATAATTCTAGCCATGAACCGAGTCTCATCCCAAACTCAGAGCTCTTACTGCTGCACCTCTTCCTGGAGGCCATCCACCCGGCAGCGTTCAGAGCAATCGGCAGTGCGGGAGTTTTACCTCGGCATCGCGACCAGTTTGGCCCTCACAGCGATCGCGGCGGTGGTCGCCTACTTCTCCCTTTCGGTGGGCTTCGAGCTCTATGATACGGCGATTACGAGCGTCGAGCTCTTCCAGGGAGGTGCGCTCATCTTCATGGGAGTGGTCTTTGCGATCGATGCGGTGGGCAATTTGGTGGCGAGCTACCTCAGAGCGACAAGTGAAAATTTTAGTTTAAAAAATCAGATACTGATCTCCATCGGCGGTCCCATTCTGGCGATTCCTGTAGCGGTGGCTGTGGGCTGCCTCGTCGTCATTATTGCGGGAAGCAAAGGCGATTGCAAGGGAGCTAATTGCAACTGCAACTGCACTCCAGCCGATCTGCGTTGTTGCGAAAACACATGCAATCCCTGCTGTCAGACCGCTAGTCGCCCCGCCTCTAAGATTCCTCCCACCCCTCCCGAACCGGATGAAGAACCTTAAGCAATCAAAAGGCTAAAATAATGTCTTTACTTTACTAATTCTTAATATTATTTTATACTTATACTATCTTTTAACCCAATTTGAGGTCTATTTATGGCATCAGGAACCCCTCCAGCCACTCGCACCCCTCCTCTCCGCGCTCCGGCGACTCCGGACAGCACCAAGGAGATGTATAAAGGCGTTATTGTGAGCCTTGTGCTCGCAGCGATCACCGCGGTCGCCGCTTACTACTGCCTATCGCACGGCTTTGAGCTCTACGACGTCGCAGTGAAGAGCTGGGATCTGTTCAAGGGCGGCGCTCTGCTCTATTTAGGCACCGTCTTCACCGCTGCATCGGTTGCCAACATCGTCTTCGCCTACTGCCGTGCAACCGGAGGCTGCAATACGAAAGGAGGCTTCCTAGATCAGTGCAACATCGATCTGCGCAAGCAGGTGGTGGGAACTATCTTTGCACCTATTATTGCGATTCCTTTTGCAGTTGTTGCCGGTATCCAGACGACCGGAGCAAGACGCTAAAGGCACCCCGCGATTTTTTCGCAAGGGCGTGTGCATCCCTCACCGGGTGCGCACGCTTTTTTTTTGCCTTGATTCTTTAGAGAACGCTATCTAAAATTCTCCGGTTACTCTCTGAGTGTATAGGAAAGAAGATGGGTCAAAGAGAGCCGAGGAGCGTGGGGACGCATAATGGCGCCTTTCATGCCGATGAGGTGACCGCATGCGCTCTTCTCATTCTTTTCAATCGAGTCGACCTAAACCGGGTCGTGCGCACGCGCGATCCTGCAAAGCTGGCCGAGTGCGAGTATGTGTGCGATGTGGGCGGCATCTATGACATCTCAAAAAAGCTCTTCGACCACCACCAGAGCGAATATCAGGGCAGCTTGAGCAGCGCTGGAATGGTGCTCTCCTTCCTCAGAGAGAGCGGCGACATCACCTCTGAAGAGTTTGACTTCTTCAACAACTCCCTTGTGAAGGGGGTCGATGCCCACGATAATGGCAGGGCGCCCCAGGAGAGCGGCTACGCCTCTTTCTCCCACATCGTGGCCAACTTTGCCCCCATCTCTTACGAATCCAAAGAGGCCGAGCAGAATGGCGCCTTTTTCAAAGCGCTCGACTTCGCGCTCGGCCATCTCAAAAGGCTCCACGAGCGCTATCTCTACAACCTGGCGTGCAGAAATGAGATCGCTGAGGAGATGAAAAAACGAAGGCGCTTTCTCTATTTCGACCATGCGTTGCCCTGGCTCGAAGGCTTCTTTGCGCTGGGAGGGCGGGAGCATCCGGCGCTCTTTGTCGTGATGCCGGCGGGCGAGCATTGGAAGGTGCGCGCTATCCCCCCCGACTACGCCCATCGCATGGAGCTCAGACTGGGCCTGCCTGCCGATTGGGCAGGTCTGCTCGGCGAGGATCTGAAGAAGGTGACAGCTATCCCTGGGGCCATTTTCTGCCACAAAGGCCGCTTCACATCGGTTTGGGAGACAAAAGAGGATGCCGTGAAGGCGTTGAAAAAGGTGTTTGAGCGCTATGGAATCGCAGAAGAAGTCAATATTTGAAAAGATTATCGATGGCGAAATTGCTTCGGAGAAGGTCTATGAGACCGATCGGGTGCTCGCAATCAAAGATATCGCTCCAAAAGCGCCTGTGCATATCCTGATCATCCCCAAGAAGGCGATACCGAGTCTTCAGGAGATGAAGGAGGAGGAGATGGGCTACCTCATCGATGTAGCCAAGGCGGCTCAAGAGATCGCCCGCAAATTCCATCTCGTCGAGTCGGGCTACCGACTTCTCGTGAATCAGGGCGCCGATGCGGGCCAGACCATCTTCCACATCCACTTCCATCTGCTTGGAGGGGCGCCTCTGGGTGATATGGGATGAAGGGACTAGAAGCAAGCAAGGCGGCGCTCTGGATCATCGATGTCCAAGAGAGGCTCCTTCCCAAGGTCGATCGCCCTCAAGAGCTGCTCTCAGCCCTTTCGCTTCTCATCGAAGCATCCTCCCTTCTCGACCTACCCTGCCTTGTGAGCGAGCAGCTGCCCGAAAAGCTCGGCAAAACCGATCGGGCCGTCGATGCGCACCTTGCGAAGAGCGCTCTGTGCTACTCCAAAACCACTTTTTCCGGCATGAGGAGCGCGGAATTGAAACAGGCGGTTGAGCGGCTGAATCGCCCTCAGTGGATCCTTGCGGGGATAGAGACCCACATCTGCCTTCTTCTCACTGCATTTGATCTGATGAGAGAGGGCTATGAGGTCGTGGTCATAGCCGAGGCAACCTCTTCGCGAAACAGGAGATGCTCTGAAAGAGCGCTGCAAGAACTCGCTCAGGCGGGGGTGCGCGTAACAAGCCTTGAGAGCCTTCTCTATGAGCTTACAGGGGATGCTCGCCATCCCCAATTTGGCAAAATTCTCTCCCTTGTAAAGAGCCAGGAGCCTCCTCTATGAGCTGGAGATCAATAGCGCTTTTTTTGGCTCTTTTTTTTGCCCTGGCCACCGCTCTTTTAGCCTCAAGCGATGAGAGCTATAAGATCGAATCGGCACTCCTCATAGGGGATCTCAAGAGGGCAGAGGAGATCGTAAAGCTTTGGCGAGAGGAGAATCCGGAAGAGGAGGAGCCGCTTCGCTACGAGATCGAGGTGGCCTGCGCTGAGGGGCGCGAAGAGGATGCTTTTCGCCTTTTTTCAGAATATGAAGAGAGCTATCCAGAAGGCGATCTGGACGGCCTTTTAGAGAAGATTTCCTTCTCGATCATGAAGAAGGGCTTTAACTCTTCTAATCTCGCGATCAAGGAGCTCTCGCTACTTGCGCTCGCTATCACTCAAGATATTGAAGGTACGCTCGCCTTGACGGCGGCGATGCAGGAGAAGAACAAGGCGATCCGCGCGCTTGCGGTCTCCCTCTCAGGTCACTATGGAGATCGCTCTTTGAGAGCTGAGCTTGCAAGTTTGCTCGAGCGGGAAAAGTCGGTCGAGGTGCTCGAGGTGCTCTACGAGGCTATCGCAAAGCTCAAGATCCGCGATCTCACGCCAAATCTTGTGAAGCGGTTGGGCGATGAGAGGGTGAGCAGCCGCGAGAAGAAGAAGCTGCTCACAGCGATCGCAATCATCACCGAGAATCTGCAGGATAGCGAACTGGAGTGGCTGGCAAAAAACCGCTCCACCAGCTTGAGAATCCTCTCCGCCCACGCGATTTGGGAGCTCAATTACCCTGACAAGATCGACCTTCTTGTGGCGATGCTCGACGACTATCACCCGGAAGTGAAAAAGGCGGCGCTCGCCTGCCTTGCCGGCTTTCAGAAGGGCCCCAAGGAAAAATTCAAGGAGCTTGCTGCCCTCGATCATCCTGAAATTGCAACGCTTGCTGCAAAAGCGCTCTTCCTGATCGATGAGGAGGCAGGTAGGGCCGCTTTTGAGCCGCTTTTAAATAACCCCTCGATCGAGATCAGAAGGCTGGCCGGCTTTGCCCTTGCAAGCTCGGGAAGAAGGGCGCTTCCCCTTCTCGAAGAGCGCATGGAGTGCGAGAAAGATCCCTACATCCTCGCCTCGATCGCCATCGCCTTTCTGGAAAACCGCTACCGCGTGGATAAGGGGGGAGATCTCCTCTTTGCCTTTCTTTCGGAGAATAGCGAGCCATTGATGGAGGGGGATGGCTCCTTCTTCACCCTTGCTAGAAGCACGCTGAAGGGCCATCCGCTCATCGCGAGCTATCGGACCTCGGTCGACCAGGCTGTTCGCTTTAAACTCCTGAACCTTCTGGCCATCGTGGAGCATCCGAAAGCGAGCGAGGCGATCAAGAACTTCCTCATGGAGAGGCGCTGGCAGGTGGTGGGCCTCGCTGCCGAGATTCTGCTCAGCGAAGGGGATGAGACCATCGTCGATATCCTGAAGGGGTTTTTGAATGAAAAGGATCGGAAGTTAAAGGAGGAGGCGGCGCTCCTATTGAGTGCTCTCGATGAAGAGGAAGCGATTCCCGCTCTGATCGAGCTCTACCATAGCCGCTCATCGAGAGAGAAGCTCATGCTGCTGGAGGCGATTGGATCGCAAGGGGGGCGTTCCGAGATTCCCTTTTTCGTCGAAGAGCTGAAAAATCCCTCTCAAACCTTGCGCATAGGGGCTGCGGCTATGCTTGTCAGATTGCTCAGGAACTAAGAATGGAATTTGAAGCAAAAATCCGATTGATTCAGAGCCGGCTTAGAAAAGAGAAGATCGATGGCTGGCTGCTCTACGACTACCGGGGAAGCAATCGACCGCTTAAACGGCTCTTCCTCGCTCCCTTTCAGGTGCACTCCTCGCGCCGTTTCTACTACTGGATCCCGGAGAGGGGATCGCCTGAGAAAATCGTCCAGGTGATCGAGAGAGAGGGGTTGCATGCTCTTCCAGGCAAGGAGAACATCTACCACCACTACTATGAATTCAAAGAGAGGCTTGCCGATGTGCTGAGGGGTTGCAAGCGAATCGCTCTCGATTTTTCCCCCTCACAGCTCAATCCGGCTATCTCCTGGGTCGATCCGGGTACGGTCGAGCTTGTCAGAGAGTTGAATCTGCAGCCAGTCAGCTCAGCCCCTCTTTTAGAGGAGATAATGGCCATTCTGGACGAGCAGGCAGTCCAGTCCCACCTTCGGGCGATGAAAGCCTTGAAAGCGACTCTAGAGCGATGCTGGCAGTTCATCGCAAGACGTATCAGCTCCGGCGAGAGCGTGACCGAATATGAGGTCCAGGAGTATATCCTGAAGGGCTTTCAAGAAGCAGGTTGTGTTACCGTGTCGAGGCCCATATGTGCCTCTGGGGTTCATACCTCACTTGCCCACTACAGCCCTTCGCCCAAAGGAGGGCGCATCCAAAAGGGGGAGCTAGTTCTGATCGACCTCTGGTGCAGAGAAGAGGCCGCAGGCTCCGTCTACGCAGATATCACCGAAATGGCGGTTGTGGATGCGAGGGCAACGGATAGGCAAGTTACTCTGTTTGAGGTAGTTAAGGAGGCTCAAGGGCGTGCTATCGCCTTTATCGAGGAGAGGTTGAAAGAGGGGAATCTGCCCAAAGGCTCTGAGGTGGACGCATGTGCGCGCGCCTCTCTTGTGGGTGCTGGGTTTGGCCCCTACTTTTTGCATCGCACCGGTCATAGCATCGACACCGAGGTGCATGGAGGGGGGACCCATCTCGACAGCTACGAGTCGATCGACGAGCGCCACCTGATGCCCTCCACCTGTTTTTCTATTGAACCTGGAATCTATCTTCCTCGGGAGATGGGGATTCGCCTAGAGACCAACGCGCTGATTACCCCTGATCTGAAGCTCGAGGTCACTGGGGGCCGCCAGAGGGCTCTTCACACACTATTATAGACATTTACACAGACTCTCTCTAGAATTTGCCCCATGAGTACGCAGAAGGGATCGCTTTTAGGTGCCACCATGCTTGTGGCTGGCACAGCAATTGGAGGGGGTATTTTGGCGCTGCCTGTCGTGACAGGCAAGGCCGGTTTTTTTTCCTTCGAGCTTCTTGATGCTTCTTGGGTGGGCATTTATGACGCTCACCGCTCTTTTTCTGACAGAGGTGAACCTCTGGATGAAAAAGGATGCCCACATCATCACGATGGCCTCGACGCTGCTTGGACCTATCGGCAAGGCGGTGGCTTGGATATTCTATCTCTTCATCTGCTACGCCTCGCTCACTGCCTACACCGCCGGGTGTGCCGATCTTGTGCAAAGCGCTGTGGCAAACTCCTTGGGTTTTGTGCTCCCTCAGTGGGTGGCCGCTGGCATTTTCGTGCTGCTCTTCGGCTTTGTCATCTACCTGGGCAATGTGATGACGGGGCGCATCAACACGATGCTCATGTGCGCGCTAGTGATCTCCTATGTTGCCCTCGTCGGTGGGGGTCTTGGGGGCATCGAGTGGAAAAACCTGATGAGGGGGGCGTGGGGCGATAGTCTGATTGCGGCCCCTCTCTTGCTGACGATTTTTAGCTTCCAGACGATCGTGCCGAGCTTGACGATCTACCTCGAGCGCGATGCGAAGAGATTGAGACTGGCTTGCATCTTGGGAACGACGCTTGCTCTCATCGTCTATCTGTTCTGGCAGCTCTTGGTGCTTGGAAGCGTTCTCTCGAGGGGGAGTATGGCTTGGGCCAGGCGCTTATTCTGGGTAAACCTGCAACTGAATTTCTAGCTATTGCGGTGAACTCTGCCTGGGTATCGCTTGCGGGCCGATTTCTTCGCCTTTTTCGCGCTTGTGACCTCCTTTCTCGGCATCGGTCTTGGCCTTTTCGACTTCCTAGCCGATGGCCTGAAGATGAAGCCTCGGGGTACAAGCAAGATTGGGCTTGCGCTCCTCGTGATTCGTTCCGCCGCTTCTCTTTGCATTGACGCTCGAGCGGATATTCTTGCTTGCCCTCGATATGTCGGGAGGGCTTGGAGACACGGTCCTCAACGGCTTTCTACCTGCTCTGATGCTCTGGGTGGGCCGCTACCGGAAACATTACTTTTCCGAGTCGCGCATCTGGGGAGGCCGTCCGCTGATCATCCTTGTGATGCTCTACGCCCTTGGGGTCTTCACGATCGAGGTCCTCGGCAAACTGGGCATCGCCTTCCAGCTTTGAAAACAAAATCGGGCGCGGGCCCTGCAAACGTTCACGTTCACGAAAGAACCCATCGAGCCATTTTGAAGAAGGATCTGCGACCTTTTTTTCGTGAACGTGAAGTTTGCGAGTCCGCGCCCGATCTGAATATACAGTCACTTGTCAGCAAGATCTGTCGCTGTGTTGCTTCACGAGCGCATCGAGCGCATGCTTTTTCATCTTGAGGTAGAGGCTTGCAAAGCCGCTGGCCCGCCCAGGTGTCAGAGAGCTGAGAAGGCCGAGCTCTTCGAGGAAGGTGGGGGGGTTTTGCAGCAAGATGAGCGGTTCGAGGTCGCTATAGAGATAGATCAGGATAGAGGCAAGCCCCTTCGAGATCAGCGCATCGGAATCGGCGCGAAAGCGCAAGTAGCCCCCGCTCTCCTCCGATTTGAGATACATCAAGCTCTGACAGCCCGTCACCCTATTGGCCTCAGTGCGATCCTGAGGGTCGAAGGCAGGCAGCCTTTTGCCCCAATCCATGATCTCAGCATAGAGAATCTCCTTATTAGGTGAGGAGAAGGTTTCTTTGAGTTTCAAGACCCGATCTGAAAAAAGAGTTTCCATCAGCCGTCGGGTTGTAGGTGAGCTTGGGGGCCTTGAAGGGCTTGAGGGGCAACTCTTGCTGGGCGGGCTCTTGGGGGAGGACTCGCCAGGTCGAGCGCACGCATGGCTCTGGAGGGGGCAGCGGGGGCTCTGCCCTCCGGACGAACATCGAGAGTGGGCTTGGGCTTTCCATTCCAGTGGCCGATGCAAATAGCCAGGTGGTTGCCGATCAGAAGGCCGCAGACCACGCCCACCGCAGTGGGAAAGGGCAGCGCAACCCCCAAGATAACCGAAACCGCGACGGCAATCACGAGAGGACGAACCGAGATTGGATCCAGTTTCCAGATACCCTCGCTAATCACCCCCCAGAGCGAGTGCCAGCTCTGGTCATCAGTCTCGTAGGGCTCCTTATGCAGAAGAAATCGATGGGTGAAGATCCCCGCTAATACCCCAGCCCCACAGCCGCAGCCCAGGCCGATCGTGAGCGATAGGGTGGTCGCCGAAAAAGAATAGGTGCCCATGCCCGTAATGCCTATGCCCACCACCACCACCGCCCAGGCCAGCACAAAAAGCACTATCGTGGGCCACCAATGATAAGCGACGAACTCAGCCGTTTTGCGCGCTCCATCGACCATCGGGACGATCACATAATGATTGACCGGGTGAGCCACATGGAGACCGAGCCATCTCCAGGACCTGGCCGCAGCTTTCTTGACATTCTCACAGCCGTTGGATAGACTGTCTAGACTTATTTGGGATGCGTTTTCGGCGCATTCAACGGTTTGGAGAGCGAAATTTTGGGTGCAGCTGCCGAAGCACATAGTCAGCATTATATTTTGTCACAGATTGCCATACAAGCCTGATTTGTAATTTTTTTTGATTTAGGACTAATTTTTTATTTTATGACAAAAGAAGACACATTAAAGCTAGATGGCACTGTCCAAGAGCTACTGCCCAACATGCACTTCCGTGTGATGCTCGAAAATGGGATGGAGGTCATCGCCCACCTTTCAGGGAAGATGCGCATGCGCAATATCCGCGTCTTTGTCGGGGATCGAGTCGCCGTTGAAATGTCGCCCTATGACCTGAGCAAAGCGCGCATCGTTTATCGACACAAATAACTGGCGTTTTTTTAATCCCATCAGTAGCCTGAGCGCTCTCATCTTGCCCAGATAGCTCAGTGGTAGAGCACTTGCATGGTAAGCAAGTGGTCGTAGGTTCGATTCCTATTCTTGGGCAAAGCACAAGGATTTAAAATTTGTTCTGGAGGAAAATGGCAAAGGAAACATTTCAGAGGACCAAACCCCACGTCAATATTGGGACAATTGGTCACGTTGACCACGGCAAAACCACTCTAACCGCAGCGATCACTAAGGTGCTCGCTGAAAAGGGCAAAGCCAAGTATCGCGACTACAATTCGATCGACAATACCCCTGAGGAAAAAGCCGCGCGGGATCACGATCAACTCGACCCACGTCGAGTACGAAACTGCCAATCGACACTATGCTCACGTGGACTGCCCAGGCCACGCCGACTATGTCAAGAACATGATCACCGGCGCCGCTCAGATGGACGGAGCTATCCTCGTCGTCGCTGCAACCGATGGCGCGATGCCTCAAACCAAAGAGCACATCCTGCTCGCTCACCAAGTGGGCGTGCCTTCGATCGTCGTCTTCCTGAATAAGATCGATATGATCGGAGAGGGCGACGAGGAGCTCATCGAGCTGGTCGAAATGGAGCTGCACGAGCTTCTCGAAGCGAAAGGATACAAAGATGTACCTATCATCCGCGGTTCTGCTCTGAAAGCCCTCGAAGGCGATCCTAAATATGTCAGAGAGCATCAAGCTGCTGATGAAGACGGTGGATGAGAAGATCCCAACCCCAGTGCGCGAAGTCGACAAACCCTTCCTCATGCCTGTCGAGGACGTCTTCTCGATCTCGGGTCGTGGAACGGTTGCAACCGGACGCGTCGAGCGCGGAGCGGTCAAGATCAACGACAAGATGCAGCTCGTCGGTCTCAAACGAGACTAGAGAGACGGTTGCAACCGGTCTTGAGATGTTCAACAAGATTCTCAACGAAGCTCAAGCTGGCGAAAACGTCGGTATCCTTCTGAGAGGTCTTGAAAAGGATGACATCGAACGCGGCATGGTGCTCTGCGCCCCCGGCTCGGTGACTCCGCATAAGAAGTTCAAAGGAACCATCTACGTGCTGACCAAAGAAGAGGGGGGTAGACATAAGCCCTTCTTCAGCGGCTACCGTCCTCAGTTCTATTTCAGAACTACCGACGTGACCGGCACAGCGACCCTCCCAGAGGGCGTTGAGATGGTGATGCCTGGCGATAACGTCGAACTTCTCGTCGAGCTCATCCAGCCGATTGCAATGGAAGAGGGGATGCGTTTTGCTATCCGTGAAGGCGGTCGTACGATCGGCGCCGGAACGGTCACCAAAATCATCGAGTAAATTCGAGCGGGCGAGTGGGCAGCAAATGCTCACTCGTTGCAAGCTCAGGGTGTGTAGCTCAGTTGGTAGAGCAGCGATCTCCAAAGTCGACGGTCGGGGGTTCGAGTCCCTCCGCACTCGTTTTAGTTTAACTCCTCATAGGGGAAGAAGATGAAGGTCATGGAAAAAGAGTCTCTAGGCGGCGGCAGTGCATCTCAAGTCTCTATGCGCGAGATCAAAAAGAGGGGAGCCGGCTTTGCCGAGCTCAAGACGGAATTCAAACGGGTCGAATGGACGAGCAAAGATGAGCTCATCACCTACACCAAGGTGGTGCTCGCCAGCATCTTCCTCTTCGGCATGCTCGTTTATCTGGTCGACCTATCGATACAGAGCCTCCTTTCGGGAATTGCGGGCCTTCTGCGGATGATTGTTAACTAAATTTTTATATTTATAACTGCTTTGGAAACTATGACTGAAAAGCTAAATTGGTATGTGGTCCAGGTCTTCTCGTCTCAGGAGAAGAAGGTCAAAAAGGCGCTGGAGGAGTTCCGAGAGAGCGCAGGGGTCACCGATCAGGTGCTCGAGATTTTGCTTCCGACCGAGAATGTGATGGAGGTGAAAAAGGGCGAGCAGAAGATCCTAGAGCGGCGCATTTGGCCCGGCTATGTGCTCATCAAGATGCAGATGACCGACGAGGCGTGGCAATATGTCAAGAATACGACCGGCGTCATCGATTTTCTCGGGGGGGAGAGGCCTACTTCTCTCAACGATGCTGAGGTTCAGGAGCTGCTTGCCGATCTCGAGGATAAGCGAAGAAAGGTCACCCAGAAGCACACCTTCGAGGTGGGCGATCGGGTCAAGATCACCGACGGGGTCTTTGTCAACTTTGTCGGCCAGATCTCTGAGGTCTTTCACGATAAAGGGCGTCTCAGCGTGCTTGTCTCGATCTTTGGTCGAGATACCCGCGTCGATGACCTGGAATTCTGGCAGGTCGAGGCGGCCCCCGAAGGCGAAGGGCTATAAGAGCTTGCCCTGATCAAAAAAGAGTACAACTGAAATAGCAAGATCCGTATAATAGCGCGGGTCTTCACATTAGGAGTGAAAAAAGTGTCATCCCCATCAGGAAAGAAAGTCCTAAAGATCATCAAACTCGAAATCCCTGCCGGGAAGGCTAACCCCGCGCCCCCAATTGGCCCCGCCTTGGGCAGTGCCGGCGTGAACATCATGGCCTTCTGCAAGGAGTTCAATGCAAAGACCCAAGACCAGGGCGGCGATATCCTCCCTGTGGTCATCACCGTCTACGTCGATAAGAGCTTCACCTTTGTCACGATGAAGCCCCCGGTTTCAAAGCTGATTCAGAAGGCTTTGGGAATCGAAAAGGGCTCCAAAGAGCCCAACAAATCCAAGGTGGGCAAGCTCACTCAAGCGCAGGTCGCTGAGATCGCTGAGATCAAGTACCCCGATATGAAGGTCAGATCGAAACAGGCGGCGATGAACATGGTGATGGGAACGGCCCGTAGCATGGGCGTCGACGTGGAGGAGAAGTAATCTATGGCTAAGCGAAGCAAGCGGATGCAGGAGATCGAGAAGAAGGTGGATAGCACGAAGCAGTACACCCTTGAAGAGGCTGTGAAGCTCTTGCAAGAGTGTCCTCCTCCCAAATTCGATCAGACGGTCGACTTGGCAATCGTGCTCGGCATCGATCCCCGCAAATCGGATCAGCAGGTGCGCGGCACCGTCTCTCTTCCCTTTGGAACAGGGAAGACCAAGAGCGTTTTAGTCTTTGCTCAAGGCGACAAGGTGAAAGAGGCGCTCGATGCAGGTGCCGACTACGCCGGCAGCACCGAGCTTCTCGAAAAGGTGAAGGGCGGCTGGACCGACTTCGATGCCATTGTATCGACCCCTGACCTCATGCGCGAGGTGGGCAAGCTTGGCAAAGTGCTTGGACCCAAAGGGCTCATGCCGACTCCAAAAGCAGGTACCGTGACGATGGAAGTTGGCAAAGCTGTTAAAGAGATCAAAGGGGGCAAGATCGAGTTTAAAGTCGACAAGTTCGGCGTCATAGCCAATGCAGTGGGCAAACTCTCTTTTGCTGCCGATTCAATCGTAGAGAACATCCGCACCCTGCTCATGGCCATCGTGAGGGCGAAACCCTCATCGGCAAAGGGCGTCTACGTCCAATCCTTCGTCCTCTCTTCGACCATGGGTCCCGGATTGAAGATCGATTCAAGAGAAATACCCACAATATAGGCCTAAGGAGATTTAACCATGCGACCTGAAAAGCAACTTCTCCTCGACGAGATCAAGGATAAAATCGAGAGCTCAAAGGGACTTTTGATCACGCGCTACAAGAATTTTTCCGCCTCGAGATCGCGGAGCTTCCGTGACCTGGTTGAAAAATCCCAGGGCGAATTCGAGGTGGTAAAGAAAAGGATCTTTGCCAAGGCGCTCGAGCAATCCCGCTTCCAGTGCAAGCCTGAAGCGTACGAGGGGGATATCGCCGTTCTCTTTGCTCGCGAAGATGTCAACGCCCTCTCTAAAGTGGCCCTCAAATATGGCGAAGAGAACGATGGGGCTCTCGAGCTTGTGGGTGGGGTGATCGACGGCAGCCTACTCAACGGAGAAGAGATCACCGCATTTGCTAAATTGCCAGGCATTCAGGAGCTGCGATCCCAGTTTGTCGGAACCATCGCATGCCCGCTGCAAGATATCGTTTCGATCTTTGACTCGCTTCTCACCTCTGTCATTCATGGGATCGAAGCAAGAAGTCAAGAGCTTGAAAAAGCATAGAGTTTTTAAATTAAGCGAAAAGTAGAGGTAGAACGTGGCTGAACAACAATTGGAAGAACTAGTAGACAAATTGAGCAACCTCAAGGTTGTTGATCTGGCAAAGCTGAAAACCCTTCTCGAAGAGAAGTGGGGCGTTAAGGCAAGTGCACCTGTTGCTATGATGGTCGGCGGCGGCGGTGGGGGCGGCGCAGCGGCTGAAGCTCCTAAGGCTGAGGCTACTGAGTTTCATGTGATGCTCACTGAAGTGCCTGCTGATAAAAAGATTGGCATCATCAAGGTCGTGCGCGAAGTGACCGGTCTTGGCCTGAAAGAGGCGATGGATCTGGTCGGCGCTCTGCCTAAAGCTCTGAAGGAGGGAGCTCCTAAAGCTGAGGCAGAATCGATCGTTAAGAAGATTCAAGATGCAGGCGGAAAGGCAACGCTAAAGCCAGCATAACTGACTTAAAATAAGCCACAAGTTTTCTCTTGAGAACTTGTGCGCTTTTTTGTTTTTAAATTTTTTTTCATAAAAATAAAGAGTTGCATTTGGACTTTTTCTCACTTTTTTCTTCGATGCAGGGGAGAGGCGGGGAAGAGCGTTTTCATTTTTAATGGCTTGAGCGGGGAGATGCTATGTTGAAGAGGAGGCCAGAGAGGGTCAGTTTTGCTGAAAGAGAGGAGATCATCGATCTACCGAACCTGATCGAGGTTCAGATCAAATCCTACAACCAGTTTCTGCAGGCCGATAAATTCCCTGAAGAGCGTGCAAGTGAAGGCCTTCAGGAAGTGTTCAATGAAATTTTTCCTATCAAATCCTACGATGAGAGAACCGCGCTTGAATTTCTCTCCTACAACCTGGGCGTGCCCAAATATTCCCCTGAAGATTGCATCCGCCGAGGCTTGACCTACAGCGTCGTTCTCAAGGTTCGCTTTCGCCTGATCGACGAGACCGGGATCAAGGAGGAAGAGGTCTACATGGGCACCATCCCCATCATGACCGAAGCTGGCACCTTCATCATCAATGGCGCCGAGCGTGTGGTGGTCTCCCAGCTGCACCGCTCTCCTGGCATCAGCTTCGAGCAGGAGCGCCATCCCAAGGGAACCATCCTCTACTCCTTCCGCATGATTCCCTACCGAGGAAGCTGGCTAGAGGCCGCCCTCGATATCAACGACCAGATCTACATCTACATCGATCGCAAGAAAAGACGTCGCAAGATCCTGGCCACCACCTTTATACGCGCACTTGGCTACTCGACAGATGCCGATATTTTGGAAGAATTTTTTACCATTAAAGAGTACAAGGTCGAAAGCGAAAAGGATTTCAACAATCTCGTAGGTAAGATTTTGGCTGCCGACATCCTCGATGAGGGGACCGGCATCGTCTATGGAAAGGCGGCTGAGAAGCTATCGACAGCGATGTTGAAGAAGATTCTGGATGCAAAGATTCGCAAGGTGCGCATCGCCCAAGAGGCAGATGAGAACCATCCGATCATCAAGATGCTCATCAAGGACGCCACCGACTCCTACGAGTCGGCGCTCAAAGATTTTTATCGAAAGGTGCGTCCAGGCGAGCCTGCCACCCTCTCCAACGCGCGATCGGCCATGATGAGGCTATTCTTCGATCCGAAGCGCTATAACTTGGGCCGGGTAGGTCGTTATAAGATCAACCGCAAGCTAGGCCTTCCGATCAATGACGAAGAGCTTGCCAATGTCACTCTGAAGAAAGAGGATGTGGTGGGCGCTCTGAAGTACCTCATCCGCTTGAAAATGGGCGATGAGCGCGCCAATGTCGACGATATCGACCACCTGGCTAACCGGCGCGTGCGCTCGGTCGGAGAGCTGGTCCAGAACCAGTGCCGAGCAGGTCTTGCCCGCATGGAGAAGATCATCCGCGAGCGGATGAACCTGTTCGATTTCTCTTCCGATACGCTGACTCCTGGCAAGATCATCTCAGCAAAAGGGCTCTCAGGGGTGCTCAAAGACTTCTTTGGTCGCTCTCAGCTCTCTCAGTTCATGGATCAGGCTAACCCCTTGGCAGAGCTTACGCACAAGCGCAGACTCTCCTCGCTTGGACCTGGTGGTCTAAACCGAGAGAGAGCCGGTTTCGAGGTGCGCGACGTGCATCCGAGCCACTACGGCCGCATCTGTCCCATCGAGACCCCAGAGGGTCCCAACATCGGCTTGATCACCTCGCTCTCTGCCTATGCTAAGATCAACGATTTTGGCTTCCTCGAGACCCCCTACCGCATCGTGCGCGACGGCGTCGTCACAGAGGAGATCGAATACATGACCGCCGACCAGGAAGAGAACACGGTGATTGCGCAGGCCTCTGCGCTCCTCGACAAGCACCACATGTTCACCCAGGAGCGTGTCTGGGCGCGCTATCGCGGAGAGCCGATGGAGGTCGATGTGCGCGAGATCACCCACATGGATGTCTCGCCCAAGCAGCTGGTCTCTATCGTTACCGGTTTGATTCCCTTCCTCGAGCACGATGACGCCAACCGCGCTCTGATGGGCTCCAACATGCAGCGTCAGGCCGTTCCTCTTCTCAGAGCCCAAGCTCCCGTCGTGGGCACCGGCCTTGAGGCCCGCTCAGCGCGCGACTCAGGCGCTGTGGTGGTGGCTCTGGAAGATGGGGTTGTAGAGTATGTGGACGGCCACAGGATCGTGGTCGCTCCGAAGAAAAACCCGATGGAAAAGCGCACCTACGAGCTGAAGAAGTTCATGCGCTCCAACGCAGGCACCTGCATCAACCAGAGACCGCTCGTCGATTGCAAAGATGAGGTGCGCGCAGGCGATGTGATTGCCGACGGCCCTGCCACCGACAAGGGTGAGATCGCCCTTGGCAAGGATGTGCTGGTCGCCTTCATGCCCTGGTTTGGCTACAACTACGAAGATGCGATCATCATATCCGAGCGGCTCCTCCATGAGGATTACTACACCTCGATCTACATCGAGGAGTTTGAGGTCACCGCTCGCGAGACCAAGCTCGGCAAGGAAGAGATCACCCGCGATATTCCCAACGTCTCCGAGGAGGCGCTTGTCAATCTCGGCGAGGATGGCATCATCCGAATCGGCGCTGAGGTGAAACCGGGCGACATCTTGGTCGGCAAGATCACGCCCAAGTCAGAGACTGAGCTCGCTCCTGAGGAGCGCCTACTGCGCGCCATTTTCGGCGAGAAGGCGGCCGATGTGAAAGATGCCTCTCTCACAGCTCCTCCAGGCACCGAAGGGGTTGTCATGGATGTGAAGGTCTTCTCCAGAAGAGATCGCCTTTCCAAGACAGAGGATGAGCTCGTCGAAGAGGCGACCCATCTCAAGGATCTACAGAAAGAGTACCGCTACAAGCAGGCCCATCTCAAAATGGAGCTGCACGAGAAGCTCGGGGCTCTTCTTCTCAACGAGAAGGCGCCCGCCGCCGTCATCCATCGCAAGAGCGCCGATGAGATCGTGCGCAAGGATGAGCCGTTCAACGAAGAGATCGTCGAGAGGATCGAGAGAGAGGATTTCCGCGACCTGATCATGGATAAAGTGGAGCTCTACGACCTCCTGAGAGAGATCATGAGAGACCATGAGCTCTCTGTCGAAAAGCTCGACATGCAATATAAGACAGAGCTGGAGCACCTGAGCAAGGGCGATAGCGACCTCGAGCCGGGCGTGATCCGCCAGGTCAAAGTCTACGTCGCCACCAAGCGCAAGCTGCAGGTGGGCGATAAGATGGCCGGACGCCACGGTAACAAAGGGGTGGTTTCCAAGATCGTGCCGATGGAGGATATGCCCTATCTTCCGAACGGCGAGGTGATCGAGATTATCCTCAACCCTCTCGGGGTGCACGCTCGTATGAACATCGGGCAGCTTCTGGAGACCCACCTCGGCCTTGCTGCCAGAAAGAAGGGCATCTCTGTCAAGAGCCCCATCTTCGAGGGCTTCCCTGAGGCCAAGATCTGGGAGATGATGCGCGAATGCGGTCTTCCAGACGATGGGAAGACCTACCTCTACGACGGCCGCAGCGGCGAGCGTTTCGATGCCCCTGTGACGGTGGGCTACATCTACATGCTCAAGCTGAGCCACCTGGTGGCAGATAAGATCCACGCCCGCTCGATCGGGCCCTACTCGCTCGTCACGCAGCAGCCGCTCGGCGGTAAGGCGCAGATGGGCGGTCAGCGCTTCGGTGAGATGGAGGTGTGGGCTCTTGAGGCTTACGGTGCCGCTCACCTGCTCCAGGAGATTCTGACTGTGAAGTCGGATGATGTGGGAGGCCGCACGCGCATCTATGAGTCGATAGTGAAGGGAGAGAACTTCCTCCACGCTGGCACTCCGGAGTCTTTCAATGTCTTGATCAAAGAGATGCAAGGCCTTGGACTCGATGTGCGCGCCCTCGCTGTAGATGAGAATTAAATAATAAAAGATCAGGAACCCTCAACTTGTAGGATAAAACCGATGTTGGAAGAGGAAACACAAGCTCTGCACTTCGACAAGCTCAAAATAGGCATCGCCTCTGATGAGACTATTCGAGAGAAGTGGTCCAATGGAGAGATCAAGAAGCCTGAGACGATCAACTATCGCACCTTTAAGCCCGAAAAAGGCGGGCTTTTCTGCGAAAAGATCTTCGGCCCGACCAAGGACTGGGAGTGCGCTTGTGGTAAGTATAAGAAGATCAAGCATAAAGGCATTGTCTGCGACCGCTGCGGCGTCGAGGTCACCCTCTCCAAGGTGCGGCGTGAGCGCATGGCCCACATCGAGCTTGCTGTTCCTATCGTCCACATCTGGTTTTTCAAGACGATGCCCTCGCGCATCGGCAACATCTTGGGGATGACCACTGCTGATCTCGAGCGCATCATCTATTACGAAGAGTATGTGGTGGTCGATTCTGGTCAGACCGAGCTCGAGAAGAAGCAGCTTTTGAGCGATGCCGAGTATCGCGAAGCGCAGGAGAAATGGGGCCGAGACGCCTTTGTGGCCAAGATGGGAGGGGAGGCGATTGCCGACCTCTTGCGCACCGAGGATCTCTCCGCCCTTCTGGTCGATCTGAAAGAGAAGCTGCGCCGCACCAAGTCGCAGCAGGCGCGCATGAAGCTGGCCAAACGGCTCAAGATCGTCGAGGGCTTCCTCAATTCGACCAATCGCCCCGAATCGATGGTGATGAAGAGCATTCCGGTCATCCCGCCCGACCTACGCCCGCTCGTTCCCCTCGACGGTGGCCGCTTTGCCACTTCCGATCTCAACGACCTCTACCGCCGCGTGATCAACCGCAACAACCGCCTGAAGGCGATTTTGCGTTTGAAGACCCCTGAGGTGATCGTGCGCAACGAAAAGCGCATGCTCCAAGAGGCGGTCGACGCTCTTTTCGACAACGGTCGCCACGGCCATCCGGTCATGGGAGCAGGCAATCGCCCGCTCAAGTCGCTCGCTGAGATGCTGAAGGGCAAGCAGGGGCGCTTCCGCCAGAACCTGCTCGGAAAACGTGTCGACTACTCGGGTCGTTCGGTCATCATGGTGGGCCCCGAGCTCAAGTTTCACCAGTGCGGTCTGCCCAAAGAGATGGCGCTCGAGCTCTTTGAGCCTTTCATCGTGAAGCGGCTCAAAGATCTCGGCTATGTCTACACCATCCGCTCGGCCAAGAAGATGATCCAGCGCGGCGCTCCTGAGGTATGGGATGTGCTCGAAGAGATCATCAAAGGCCATCCGGTCCTGCTCAACCGTGCGCCTACGCTTCACCGCCTCGGTATCCAGGCCTTTGAGCCGGTTCTCATCGAAGGTAAGGCGATTCGCATCCATCCGCTCGTCTGCTCCGCCTTCAACGCCGACTTTGACGGTGACCAGATGGCGGTCCACGTGCCTCTCTCGGTCGAGGCGCAGCTCGAGGCCAAGGTCTTGATGATGGCTCCTGATAATATCTTCCAGCCCTCTTCGGGAAAACCGGTCGCTGTGCCGACCCACGAGATGATCCTCGGTCTTTTCTATCTGATGGCCGATCCGATTGTCGATCCTAAGCAGGATGAGAAGAAGATCCCCGTATTTGCGAGCACCGACGAGGTGCTGCTTGCATTGAACGCTGGCGACACCTTCCTCGACCACACCAAGGGCTCGAGGCAGAAGGCGAGCGGAGCGCGTCGCGACCAGACAGGGCGCGGCCTTCGTACACACGAGCGCATCCGTGTGCAGGTGGCTGGAAGCATCATCGAAACGACCCCAGGCAGGGTTCTCTTCAATACGATCGTCCCGAAAGAGCTCGGTTTCCAAAACTACAGCCTGCCCAAGAAGAAGATGAGCGATCTGGTCATGGAGTGCTACAAGAAGCTCGGTCTCGAAGAGACGGTGCGCTTCCTGGATCAACTCAAGGATCTCGGTTTTCTCCAATCGACTAAAGCAGCCACCTCGCTTGGAATTTGCGATGTGCTCGTGCCTCCTCATAAGATCAAGGTTATCGAGGATGCAAGGAACCGCGTAGCGGTGGTCATGAAGCAGTATGAGGATGGCATCATCACTGAGGGCGAGAGACGCTCCAAGGTGATCAGCATCTGGACTGAGGTCTCCGACACCCTTTCAGAGGAGCTCTACAGGCAGATCTCCGAGCCCAAAGAGGGACGCTTCAACCCGCTCTACTTGATGATCGATTCGGGTGCACGCGGTAACAAGCCGCAGCTCAAACAGCTCGGCGCTCTGCGCGGTCTGATGGCCAAGCCGACAGGCGAAATTATCGAATCTCCCATTACGGCCAACTTCCGCGAGGGTCTATCGGTTCTCGAGTATTCGATCTCCTCTCACGGTGCCCGTAAAGGTCTTGCCGACACCGCTCTGAAAACGGCCGACTCCGGCTATCTGACACGTCGTCTCGTCGACGTGGCTCAGGATGTGATTATCACTGAGATGGATTGCGGCACGCTCAACGGAATCGAGGTCTCTGCGATCAAGCAGGGCCAAGAGGAGCTTCTCTCTCTCAAGGATCGCATCTTTGGACGAGTGATCACTGAAGATATCACCATGCCTGGTAATAAGAACCAGGTGATTGCTAGAAGCGGCGATCTCTTAACGATGATCCAGTCTGAGGCGATCGACGATTCGGGCATCGAGCTCTTGCGCATCCGCTCGGCGCTGACCTGCGAGAGCAAGCGGGGAGTCTGCGCCAAATGCTATGGGGTCAACCTGGCCAACGGCCGCATCGTCGGTATGGGCGAGGCTGTCGGCATCATCGCGGCTCAGTCGATCGGTGAACCGGGTACCCAGCTCACCATGAGAACCTTCCACTTGGGCGGTATTGCGGCGACGGCGTTCTCTCCCGAGATTGTGGCGGATGAGGCGGGGATTTTGATCTACAAGGATCTGCGCACCGTTCAGGATCAGGAGGGCAATTTCCTTGTTCTGAATAAGAATGGGATGGTCCACCTGGTGCGCGATGAGGGTCGCTCACTCGAGGAGTACAAGCGGCTTCTCAGCACCAAGTCGATCGAATCGCTGCAGGGCTTTGCGGTCGAGCTTGGAACCAAGATCTACTTCCCTGAGGGCACCAAGATCAAGAAGGGGCAGAAGTTTGCGGAGTCGGAGGTGCACAACATCCCGATTATCTGCGACCGTCCAGGCTATGTGAAATACGAGGATCTGGTCGAGGGGATTTCGACAGAGCGCGAGGTGAATAAGCAATCGGGGCTTGTGGAGCTGATCGTGAAGCAGCACCGCGGCGAGCTGCACCCGCAGATCGTCATCTATGCTGACAAAGAGTTTCAGGAGCTGGTTGGCACCTATGCTATCCCATCGGGAGCGATGATCTCGGTGCAGGAGGGGCAGAAGGTGGCGGCGGGTATGATCCTGGCTCGTCTGCCTCGAGGGGCTATCCGCACGAAGGATATTACGGGCGGTCTTCCACGGGTGGCGGAGCTTGTGGAGGCGCGCAGACCCAAAGATGCGGCAGAGATTGCCAAAATCGATGGTGTGGTGGATTTCCGTGGCGTGCAGAAGAGCCGCCGCATTGTGGTGGTGAGCGATGAGACGACAGGTATGGAAGAGGAGCATCTGATTCCTCTCACCAAACACTTGATTGTGCAGCGTGGCGACCATGTGATCAAAGGGCAGCAGCTGACAGAGGGGCTTGTGGTGCCGCATGAGATCTTAGAGATCTGCGGGGTGCGCGAGCTTCAGAAGTACCTGGTCAACCAGGTGCAAGAGGTCTACCGGCTCCAGGGCGTGGATATCAATGATAAGCACGTGGAGATCATCGTGCGGCAGATGCTGCGCAAGGTGCGCATCGTCGATCCGGGCGATACGGTCTTCCTCTTTGGCGAAGAGGTGCACAAGAAGGAGTTTTACGAGGAGAACCGCAAGGTGATCGAAGAGGGGGGCAAGCCTGCGCAGGCGGCGCCGCTGCTTCTGGGTATCACCAAAGCTTCGCTCGGTACGGAGTCCTTTATTTCGGCTGCCTCCTTCCAAGACACGACCCGCATCCTCACCGATGCGGCCTGTGCGGGCAAGACCGACTTCTTGCTCGGCTTTAAGGAGAACGTGATCATGGGCCACATGATTCCTGGCGGAACGGGCTACGACAAACACTCCCACGTCAAACGCTTCCTCGACCTGCAGGTCGAAGAAGAGCTGAGCTACGACTTCGCTTCTCTATAGCTTCTCGGAGAGTGATCTTCCGATCACTCTCCTTTATAGAAAAGATCGGGCGCGGGCTCGCAAACGTTCACATGCTGTAATTGCGCGTTGGAATGGAAAGGCGGGTTGCTCTCTGGCTAAAAAGCCTCGGAGTAGCCTAGGCTCTCCATGAATTAAGTTAACAATCGTTAACTATTACAAAAGGAGAAGCAACCCGTGAGACATTATGTTGGACTCGACGTTTCTATGGAAGAAACATCTATCTGTGTAATCGATGAGAGAGGCAAGGTTATCCACGAGACTGTGGTTTATTCTGGTCCTGAGCAGATAGCCGCTTATCTCCAAAGTAAGGGGCTGCTTATTGAAAAGGTAGGCCTTGAAAGCGGCTCTCTGAGCAATTGGCTTACTCGAGAGCTTCAAAAGCTTGCCCTACCGGCTGTCTGCATTGATGCACGGCAAATGGCCGCTTTACTTTCCACTCAGATCAACAAAAATGATAAGAATGATGCCAGAGGGATAGCCCAAGCCCTCAGGGGCAGCTACTGTAAGGAGGTCACCATCAAAAGCGAGGCGGATGTAGCCATACGCACGGCGGTGACAGCCAGAAAGGCCCTAATAAGAGGAGCGGTAAAGCTCAAAAATACCCTACGTGGACTTCTCAAGTCCTACGGCATACGCATCAAGGCCTCTAGGAAAGAGTTTGAGGCCAAGGTGATGAGCTCGATAGATAAGAACGATATTGCCCTTAGCATATCTGTGGAGGCGCTTTTGAGCAGCATCAAGTCAGTTAATGCAAAGGTAGAGGAACTAGAGTGCTATCTTAAAGGGCTAGCTAAAGAGGATGAGGTGGTCAAAGTACTGATGACAGTACCTGGAGTAGGTGTGCAGACAGCCCTCAGCTTCAAAACAGCCATTGGAGATCCATCTAGATTCAAAAATTCTAAAAGCGTTGCCGCCTACCTTGGTCTCACCCCCCGGCTATATGAATCTGGCGAGACTTCGAGAACAGGCAAGATTTCAAAGTGTGGGGATACGAACACGAGGTCTCTTCTTGTAGAAGCAGCCGTGGTCCATCTAACGCGTACAAAGGGCTCTAGCAAATTAAAAAGCTGGGGTCTAAAGCTGGCCAAGAAGAAGGGTCATAAGAAAGCAGCGGTTGCAGTTGCCCGCAAGCTTGCAGTGATTCTACATAGGATGCTTGTGACGGAAACGCCTTTTATGACAGGAGAAGAAAGGCCTTCTGAGGGTACGCCAGAGGGCGCTTCCAAAGAAGCTGTGGTGTCAAAGGCTAAAGGGCCTGCCCTGGCGCCCCGCCGCCGGCTTCGCCGGCGAGAGCCTGAACAGGCTCTTGGAATGGCCTAAAGGCCATTCTGCGGGGCGCCCCCTAAAACTTTGATTCCATTTTTTTGCAAAAAAACAATAGGAGCGAAAGAGTCAACCTCACAAGACAGACCGAATGTCCAAGCCATAGACGTCATAACCGTTGGCCCTAGTTTATCTAGAGAGCCGTCGTTCACATTGTCAGGCTTGAGCCATTCGCACAGCATAATGGGACGAGGGCAAGAAAAAAGTCCTCTTAAATAGATCCCGTAGGGAACCGTGGATGAAGTCTTGTGTTGGTCTACTCCCAAGAAGCTCTTGAGAATGAGGAAAAGAGAAAATGTTGACTTAATCGGCGCAATTAGGGAACGTTCACGAAAGAAAAAGATGTAAGTGGATGCTTACAAAAGCTCGGGGAGCTTTTTCGTGAACGTGAACGTTTGCGAGCCCGCGCCCGATTTTGTTTTTAAAGGGACAGCTGAACAGTTGCTAAATTAATCTTAGAAAAAGCAGGTGAGGCCGAAGTAGAAGCCTCGGATGAAAAAGTCGCTGTATTGGTTGAAGGAGAGGCCCGGGTTCCCCCCACTGATAAAGAGAAGCTTGGAGGTACCCCGTGGATAGCTCGTCAGCTCATAGCCCAATTCAAAGTGGGTCGGACAGCGCCAGATCTGGCTGAAGTATTTGATCCCAACGCCAATCGTAAACTCCGGCACCACCTTCCAGAAACTGGATTGGGTGACGTGAGAAACGAGAGCTGTCGTATCTAAGATAGCAATCTTTGCCTTCGAGTTGGCCGCAATCAAACAGGCCTCACCCATTAATTTCAATGCCAGATCCTCTGGCCACAGCGAGAGAGCGCGCCACGGCTCACAAAAAGCTGTAAGGGCAAGTTCAGGGCCAATCCCCTTCGTGTGGGCATGGAATTGGATCTTTTCGCTTTGACCAGCAAATTCCTTATACTCAATGACTTCGTGATAGCGGATGTAGTGCCATCCGATCCCTTCACGAAGGAAGAGGCGAAAACAGCTGGGCTGCCATATCTGTTCGTTGAGTAGGCATTCGAGTCTCTGGTGCATGACGCCAATATCAGAGGAGGCGCTCCCTGCGAAGGGCTGAGAGACATTGTTGGCGCTCGGCACGATTTCGACCGGCCAGAGCTGAGCTGGAAGTGCATTGTCTGTCACGCTCCTACGACTCGTGGCGTAGAGGTGGGTCCATCTGATTCTAAAGTCGAAACAGCTCTGGCAGATGGGGAAGATCCCTTCGAGACGAAAACCGAAATTGTAGCCCACCTGGTTGTTGCATCTCAGCCCATTCGGTACTCCATCTCTGTTTCCTTTGACGACAAAGTAGGTCTCGTCATAGGAGGGGGCCATATAGAGAAAATCGGTGCGAAGGGCGAAGGGAGGGGCAGCTGCGCTCAGAGGCAAACAGGCCAGTCCCAGAATTGTTAAAATGCAGTGAAGCGCTCTTCTCATCGATTAGAAGCCGTAGTTGATGGTGAGATAGAGCTCATCAGCTCTCAACTTACCCTTCCATGAAGGGGCATCTATTGGGAAGCCGAGACCGTCTCCCGTATTTCTCACGATGTGCTGAGGTCCGAGGAAGCGTCCCCCGTTGTAGTAGCGATAGCCGATATCGAAGCTAAACGGGCAGAGCCTGCAGTGGCCAAAGCGCAAGGCGGCATAGACCTGCCAAGCAAAGCTTGAGTGGGTTCTCGGCACCCAGATAGAGGTGGCTGAGCCGACAGGGATCAGAGTTGCCCCCGTTCCCTCAAAGCCAATGGTATGGAAATTGGTCACCCGGTTGATTCCTGCGCCCATCCCTGCGCCCACAACAGGGCGGATGTGCAATTTCCAATCGTCTGCAAAGCAGAAGGCGGTGAAGGGATCGAGGGTGAAGTTAAACATGATATTCTGATGCTCGAGATCGAAGAAGCGGCTCCTTCTTGGTCCTGTGAAGCCGGGTGTCGCCTCCACCGCACTCGTCTGATATTTCTGGAAGTGAAAGGGCAGATAGTAGGTATAGGTCACATCGACATCGAACCAGCAGCCCAAGATTTTGCCAAAGCCGACGGTGAAAAAGGGGGAGCTACCCATGCTCCTATCATAGCCCTCATCAGAGGGATCCCAGAAATCGTGATTCACCTCGATCACTCCTCTTCGTGAGAAGGCGTAGCCGGAACCCAAAACCAGATACCAGTGGTGGCAGACCAATTTATCGTTATTCGTGCACACCTCTTCTTCACAGCACCCCTCCTCAGGATCGACTGCAGCCTGCAAAGAACAGAAGGGAATAAGTAGCGCAGCCACTATTTTCGAAAGGCGCATAGAGCTCCTAGGTTTAGGGGCTCCAATTGAAATCGATTTCAATTTTTTTTGCCAGAAAGAAAAAGGTAATTGTTAGAGGGTCAGCCCTGTGCCTCAGTACATGTTTACCTTGCTCATCTTGCCGATCTTGTTTTCAAGAGGGAGTAGCTGAATAGTTAAAGAAAAAGGGCCACCGAATGGTGGCCCTTGCCTTCAGAGAAAAGCTCTGCGAAGTTTATTAGAAGCCGTAGTTAAGGGCGAAATAAACTTCGTTAGCCTTAAACTTGCCTTTCCAAGCGGAGACAGGTATCTGAGACCCTGCAAAAGTCGCGGTATTGCTGACTACCGAGGTAGGACCGTTGAAGCGTCCACCATTGTAGTAGCGATAGCCGATATCAAAGCTGAAGGGGCAGCAGTTGCAGACGCCAAAGCGCAGCGCTGCCAGCACCTGCCAAGCAAAGGCGGTGGTTCTTCTTGGATCCCCAATCGATGTGGTTGAACCGACGGTAGTGCCGCCATCACCTTCAAAGCCAACAGTGTGGAAGTTGCTTACCGTGTTGATACCTACACCGATCCCGCCACCCACGATGGGACGGATGTTGAGACCCCAGCAGTCGCCGAAGCAGAACCAGCTAGTGGTATCTAGCGTGAGATCAAACATCAAGTTCTGGTGGTCGAGGTCGAAGAAGCGCGTGCGTGCAGGCCCTGCGAAGCCAGGGGGTGGAGTCGCTGGAGCCGTAGTCGTCTGGTACTTCTGGTAGTGCAGAGGTTGGTAGTAGGAGTAGGTCACATCGAAATCGATCCAGCTGCAGAAGGTTCTTCCGAAGCCGATGAAGAAGAAGGGGGAGTTGGTGAATTTCGCATCATAACCTTGATCGGATGGATCCCAATCGGAACCGACGTCGATCCCTGCTTTGCGGGAGAAGGCGTAGCCTGCGCCCACAAGGCCGTACCAGTTGTCACAGGTTTGAAAGCAGCCATCCTGCCCCGCAAAACCCATGTTGTAAGCATTACCACGGCCTGCAAAGAGCACAAGCGGTAGCAACACTAGAGCTAGCATCTTCGATGAACGCATAGGCGTATCTCCTCTTTGTGTTGAGTTAAAAAGGTGGATTGAAAACGATTTCTTTTTTTTTAGCGAGCAAATTTTTTTCATAGCTTTCAGAAACCTGTGTTGAGAGTGGCGTAGACCTCATTGGCTCTGATCCTTCCCGACCAGCGATGGGAAACTGTTTCAAGAGCGCCTGTAGTCTGGTTTTGCACAATTTTCTCTGGCCCGCAGAAGCGTCCCCCATCGTAGTAGCGGTAGCCGATATCGAGGATAAAAGGGCAGAAGGCGTTGATGCCAAATCTGAGAGCTGCCAAAAACTGCCAAGCAAAATCGGTCGTCTTCGGCAAGGGAACACCAATGGTGTCAACCGATCCCACAGCGGCGACCGTCGAATTAAAATGCACGGTATGGAAGTTGCTCATCTGGCTGATTGCCACCCCAATGCCAGCGCCTGCGATGGGCCGGATATCCAGACAGCCCCAATTCCATGTGAGATAGCAATCGGGATCGAAGGTGAAATCAAACATCAGATTCTGGTGTTCGATATCGAAGAAGCGGGTTCGATGGATCGCTGGATTACCCACATTGGTCTGGTACTTTTGGTAGTGGAAGGGCAGATAGTAGGAATAGGTCACATCGAGCTCAAACCAGTTCCAGAGGGTGCGTCCAAAGCCGGCGAAGAAGAAGGGGCTATGCCCCAGATTGGATTGGTACCCTTGAACGACATCGGCCCAGAAACTGAAGGTCGGGTCGTTGACCGTGACATTGGAATTGTGGGTGAAAGCGTAGCCTGACCCCACAACCACATACCAATTATCGTAGTCGATACAGCAATTCTCTTCTTGCCCACACCCTTCTTGAGCCTGCATAGCCCCCGCTAGTAGAAGTAGCCCTAGGGTCAGAGATCTCTTTAAGCGCATCCTATGCCTCCTATTTTCAAAAGAAAGCTGATTAGAGGGAAATTTCCAATTTTCCGCAACCTTCTTCTCGAGGTCTTTATTAAATCTTTACATTTATTCAAATCTAACAGTTTTTTGTTATAATTTTAGAAATCATTTTAATGTAATAACCGATGAATTTTTTAATCGATTTATTTCGATCAGCGCCGCCTGCGCCTGCTAGGGATCCACCTCCGAGAGCTCCTAAACCTGAAAGGAAGGAGCGAAAAGAGCGGGTCAGAGAGAGCGAACAGGTCTACTCTGCACAATATCGAGAGCGCCCTCGCGCACGCACGCAAGCTGCTGCTCAGCCCTCTATCGGTACCGGTGCAGGCGCAGCTCCTGGCTCTGCCGGTGTTGCTGTAGGCGCAGCTGCTGCGGCGGCGGCGGGCCCCGATCTTCCCCTGAGCTTCGGATTCGAAGTAACAAAAATGAAAAACCGCTCACGACAGGCGACTCCTCTCTCACCCGTGTAGCAAGGCCCATTTTTGATGCAGCTTGCGGCAAGCGAAACCCGCCTTCAAAGATTGGGCCACCTCCAAGCGCTTGCAGACTCCATCCTCAAGCAAGCTGAGGGGCTGCCCGATAGCGACTTTCGACAGGTGGCTCTCATGCTGGCTCCTGACTGGGTAAGAGAGACCCAGCTTTGAGGGCTACAGTACGGAGTCAAGCATCCGCGCATGGATCTCTTACCTGAAGCATTTGCAGGGGCTCGAAGCTCCCTTTTTCAAGGTCGCGATCTCCCGCGAGGCGATCGGCCGCATCATCGATGCTCTTGAGGCTTTCTCACGCTGACCCTCCTTCGGCCCTGCCAGCATAATAAAGCTCTCGAAACGAGCGAGGTGGAGAGAATCGGTGACGCCATGCATGGGAAGGTCCTCGCTATGCTCGGGAGAAAGGCGAGCTCTATTACCCGGGCGGCTATCGGACAACGACTTGGGATTACGGCCACTCCATGCCTATTTGGTTCGTGCAAAAAAAGGGCTTTGTGAGAGCCATTTTCCTCAACCTAGGAGCAGGAGCGAGCGACCACCCCTTCATTATGCAGACCACCTCACAGGAAAAGATCCCCTTTCGCTACTTCGCTTTCGATATTCCCGATGATATCTTTCGCGGAGGGATGGGACAGGCTGCCTTTCTGCACTCTGATGCGATTCATTCGAGCGACCCCGGCTTCGAAAAGGATTCCTCCAAAGCTGAGAAAATCTACGATATTTTTCGCCTGGTGGGCACCCTCAGAACCGATTTTGGAGTCGATCCGGTGAGGCTTGCACGGCTCGGCCAGCGCGCCATGAACTGCTCGGAAATGGCTGTCTTGAACGTGGTCTTGAATGAACTCATCGAAGAGGATCTCTCTCCAAACGATGTGGAGCGCTTTCTCTGCAATACCAACTTCCTTGCAATCATTCAGGCCCTGATGACGGTGAGAAAAAAGCCGAAGCAGCCCATAGTGAACTCGTGCACCATGGGGCCAAGGAATTGGATCTGACCCTTCTACGATTAAGCCAGCTTGAACCCCGAACAGGTGGCGGAAGGCGCAAGCGCCTTGAGTCCCGAAGTGCTGGTGGCCGGTCCAACTGTTTTGAGTCCGGAAGAGGTGGTGGCCGGTGCAAGCGTCATGCGCCGAATCTTAGAGGAGACAAGGCCAAAGCTGGCGGCCACTAGAGAGCGATGCTTCGACTCTGCTACCCTAGCAGCTCATGCTGTTCCTCTCGTATTGGCAGTCGGGCCCATCCAAAGCGCTGCCTGAACCCCCTCACTGCCCCCATGCCACCCCAGCTCTCCTGCTACAAGCCTCCTGTTCGACCCGAGTCGGATTATGGCCACGCTGAACGAGTGGGCGGATACCCTCCACCGGTTACAGAGGAAGAGCTCGACTTTGGATATAGCTTCCTCCTCGACTGCTCCTATGCCCTTCCGATCCCCACAGTTGGAGAGCGGGACCTCTGGGACAGCTTGGAGCCCAAAGAGGCTCTTGAGGCCATAGTGAGTCTGCGCCGCCTCGTCTACTACGGTCTCTCCCGTACCCTACACGAGGCAGAGGCAACCAAAGGCCCGACTCTCCATGCTACCTTTGAACTCTTCCTCATGCTCCATACCTTCTACGCCATCGCCGATAAACTGGCCACGAGATGCCCCGAGGCCCGTCTGGAAGGCTTTGCCATGCCCTTTGTGCTTGATCTCTATCTACTTCCGCTCAAATGCGGGTCCCGAGCATTCCCTTCGGCTGGGATAACCGAAGATTTGTCGCGATCAGCCGCTATTTTAGAGAAAGACGTTAAGCGGCAGGCGGGAGAGTCATCTGCCCCTTCGCTTCGGAGTTCGATGTGGAAAGATTTGTGCGAGAGGCGCGAGACAAACCCTCACGAGGATCTACAAGGGCAAGGCCAGTGCCATATTCGCTATCTGGAACCTTTTCTCGCTGGCTCCATATGCAACGGCAGAAGATGCCTATCATTGAACTCATGCAAACCCCTAAGCGCCCTTCCTCCAGCCTACCACCAGCTCTACTACTTTCCTTTCTCTGCCACACCCTTTTCACAACCGAGGGTCCTTCCCTTCTGATTTCAACATGGGGAAATCGTGATGGGGATCAGCTGGAAGAAAGTCTCTACCATCGACTGCGGTGGACGCCTCTCAATGGAGAACCCAACTTCGCCGATCTCCTCTACTTTTCCAAATCTGTTCTCAAGCTCAAATCGGAGTACTGCGCAAATGAACCTAACG
Source organism: Chlamydiia bacterium (assembly GCA_963827485.1). Lineage (GTDB taxonomy): Bacteria > Chlamydiota > Chlamydiia > Chlamydiales > JAAKFR01 > CAWHBB01. The sequence goes on along the minus strand of CAWHBB010000006.1, from coordinate 129,601 downwards.
CGCCTCCACCCCTCTCTTGATGAAATGCGAGCAAGAGATGCTCCATCTTTTGAAAGGTGAGGAGCGAGGGCTTAGAACCAACCAAGCTGTCTGCCTCCGCTGCACGCGGAGAAAGAGAAGCGGACCAGTCGATCGTCAGGGACTTTGTGCGCATCTTTTCCAATCCCAACCTCGCCCTGCCACTTGCTCTAGAGTGGCTCTGCTGAGAACGCCCTTCAGATCAGAGAGGGCTCAATTCGTGAGGAGCTTGCAAGAGCCTTTTTCTCCTCCGGCGCGATCGAGAGAAGAATCCGAGCTGCCCCTGTGGAGACAGCTGCAGCTTCTCCGAGTACCGTTTCAGCAAGCGCTTGCTTTCTATAGCAAAACCCATCCCGACCATCTATACAACCTGCTCTTCCTCGTCGAACTGGCTCTCTTCTTCGAGACCCATCTTGAGGCAAACCTCGGCAAAGCCTCCGAGGAGAGGCTCTCTTTTTATAGAATGGAGCTCAGAGACTTTTTAGAGAGCCCTCCTCGTCCAGAAGATGTGGGCGACATCGAGCGGCTGCTCTTTTTCATCGACATCCTTTCTCAAGATAGAAGCAGCGCTGAGATCGAGGAGTTCGCTCTGAGATGGTTCTCGCAGCCATTTTTAAAAATTGACGACTCATATTTCTGGAGAAAGACGAGGCTTGCAAGGAAGCTTGCGCGGCTCGCTCCTCTCGCCCTCTTTCGTATCGAGCGCCACTTTGAGGATCCTCTCGTGCGAGATCGCCTCTGCACCTCGGTTCTCTCGGGGCTTCTTGGAAAGCAGTTTGACCCCAAAGAGCTCGAGGCCCATTGGGAGGGCAGCTTCCCCCTCTTTCGCTCGGGAAGCTACGTTCTAGACTTTGCCCACGGCACTCTCTTTCACCTCAAGCTGGGCAAACTGGTCTCGATAGATCCTGCTCTGCATTACGAGACACGGGGCATGCTCGATCACGATAGGATCTGGCGAGCCGATAATGGCGTCTTGACCGCTCTTGCCAAAGGGATGGTTTTTGTGCCGGGATATGGTGGAAAGAGAGACGCTCTTCGAAACCTCTCCATAGAGGGCCAAACGGTGCTCATGCGGGTCTATAGCGCACTTCCTCAAGAGCTGAATCTGCCTCAGATTCCCTTCCTCACTGGGCCCTCCCCACTTTCCCTGATTCACTACATTCCAGTGCACAATCCCAACTGCATCTACTCCTTCCTAAAAGAGAGCGATACTCCCTTTGTCCTTTTTGAGCTTCAGGAGAAATCGGTGCGCGTGCGAAGGCTCGATGCACAAGGAGCTCCGACTGATCATGTTCTCGTCGATCTTTCAGCCATTGAGAGCTCCTCCTTGAGATATGGCTCTGCAAGCGAGATGCTCTCTTTCGTCAATATGAGGACAAATGAGCTCGAAGAGCTCCATCTCCCCTGGTGCAACCTCATCTTCAAAAAAGATGAAAGCGGTCGGCTTATCTGCCTCTCAGGGCAGCTCATAGACCATCAACTGCTTGTGGGCGAGTTTGCCCACAGTCTAAACAACTTTGCTCCTGCTATGGTCATGCGGTCGCCCAAAAATGAGCGAGTGGTGGTGGTGCAAGACAAAGAGCTCCATCTCTCTCCTGAAGACTTTTCGAGAGAGGTCTATCAACGGCCAGTTGAAAGTGCTGTGAAACTGTTCATCTACAGAGAAAACTGGCGTACAGGGGATCTCGAGCTCGCCGATGGGATGGCGCAAAACGCCCTCTGGCACCTGATCTATCTCTTCAAACTCCAGAGAGAGTATGAAAAGGCTTACCGCTATCTCAGACGGCTCGATCGCTCGATCCCTATGGATCAAGGCGCTATGGAGACATTCTTGAGATTCACGAAGCTCAAAGACTCCTCTCCCGAATCGATCGTTTTTAACCTCAAACTCTCCCTCTTCTTTCTCGATAAATTCTATCTGATGGAAGAGGGGAATCTGAAGCCCATCCATTTGGAGGAGGTGCATCGTGAAATTGGGAGGTGGCTATGGGGAGTGTATATTAATTATTTGAGAAACACAGATGATGAGCGCTACTCCCGTATCACAAGGGACCTTCAACTCTCCCCCGATGGCTCCGAAGAGATTCGCATCTGTACTCTCTTGGTAGACTGGCTCAAAAAAGGGAATTTCGAAGTACCGATGCTTCTAAGGGCGCGCCACTCTATCCTCACAAAAGCGGATCACACCCTCGAGATGACCATCCGTCCTCGAGAGGTCTCTCCAAGGCCTCTCTGCTACCAGTCTCTCCCCTCTCCAGGCGCCCTCAACGATGAGGGTCTCCTTACGCTACCTGCAGATGCTAATGAACTTCCTGTAGAGGGGATGCATCTAGGCGATAGAGTGCGTGCTATTTCTCTCGATTACCCAATCGAGATGACTCCCCAGGGAGTCTCTCTCAATTTTGTGAAGCTCTACGAACAGGCTCGGAGTGCGAGCAGAGGCAAGCCCCATCCTTTCGATTTCGTGCTCATCGCTGTTTTGGGCTACGACCGCGATAGCCACCCCTCTCTCGGAAAGAGTCTGAGCTACCTTCTTTTCTATGTGCGCCATTTCCCCCACCACTTTAAAGATCTGCCGCTCGAGGGGGTGGAGCCGCGCATAACGCAGCTGGCCAATTACCGCGAAGTGGTGAAGAGAGTGATGGCCCTTGAAGGAAGCCGGGAATACCGGGAGTTTCGGCAGACTTTCCTCGTTAAGACTCAAACCTTCAACTACAGTGCGCAGTTCAACGTCGTCCTCAGGATTCCCTCATATGCGCCTATCCCGATCTCCATGGGGCCCTCCGATTTTCGCCCCTTGAGGCCTCTCTCTGATATGACGGCCGCTCTTTTGGAATATCGAGAAGAGCCCCTCGATGCGGGACCCCTCATCGCCCTCGCTGCATCGAAGGTGAGCGCCATCCAGGACGATCTCTTCGAAGCTATTCGCACAGGACAAAAAGAGCTCGAAGAGGCTCGCACGACCCACTACCGGGTCAAAAATTGGGGCCCTTATAATCTTGTCGAATACCACGACTCCGAAGATGCGAGGGCAAAGAGTGGGGAAAATAATCGCCATCCCGAAGAGAGAGTGATGCTCTTAATGAGGCGCGATCAGCTCAAGAAGAGGGTAGCCGAATTGCAGGGAGAGATCGAGGTAGCAAACGCTCCCTATAGCTTGCGGGAAGGCTGCCTTGTGCAGAGAGAGATCGATGCAGAGCTCCATGACGAGCATCGACGCGATGCAGGTCAGAAGCTGACCATTACTCCTGAGAATATCATGAAGGAGGTCCTTCTCAAGAATAACGATATCGCCTTTTTCAGAGAAAATGCCCCTCTTCTCTTTTTCGAGGGCGAAGAGCAAGGAATCATCCGATGCCGCAAGATCATCAAGGCCACCTGCCGCTACTACTCTGCGCTTGCAGAGCTTCTAAAAGTGAGGCAGGCAATAAAGGAGTATGATGCGTTAAAAGAGAGCGATAGACTCTCCCAAAGAAACCTTGCGCATCTCTTAGAAATCCACTTTACCGCAGATCCTCTGCTCTACCCGGAGCTCTACTATTTCTATGTCACCACAGGCATGATGCCGCGAGAGGAGCAGATCAAGATCTATATCGAGGCCCACCAGGCTCTGTCCAGGGGGCAGAATTTCCATTTTGTGCTCCCTGCTGGCGGCGGCAAAACCTCGGTGATGGAGCCGCTATTCTCTCTCTTAGCAAAGCGGTTCGGCCTGATGCCGATCTATTTTTCCACGACCGCCATCTACTCCGTCGATAAGCAGAACCTCTCCCGCTCGCTCGGCAGCCTCGAAGGAATACTTAGCCTTCTCGAAGTGCAGATGCATACAGAGCTCACCGTGGAGCAGCTCCAATTCATCTCAAGCGAGCTTGTGCGCTACAAGAAAGAAGGCCGCAGCCTCATCATGACCCCTCCCATGTACTATGCGCTCTATCTCATGTACCTCTCGTCCGCGCTCTATGAGAAAAATCCAGTGAAGGTCCAAGCGCTCGCCACTATTCTCAATTTCTTCCGCAAAGAGTGTCTGCAGATCGTCGATGAGTCCCATCGCAATTTGAGCCCTCTCACCTCGGCTATCTTGGGCGTCGGAGCGCTCAACCAGATCGATGAAAAGGAGAGAGATCTTCTCTTCGATCTGATGAAACCGCTCCTCGGCCTCGAGAGCCTCGGGAAAGAAGAGGCAGCTGCGATGCGGTTCTTTGCAAAGTGGCGCTCAAACCCCTCTTTGGAGCCGACAGAGGAGGAGGTGAGGCTAGCTCACGAAGCGCTTGCGCGCCACTATGCTAAGAAGCTGCTTGCGGGCTATAAAGGCGACCAGGCCGATTTCATCCGCTACTGGAGCGATCGAAGAAGTCAGACACCTGCTCTCTTCAGCCGTCTTCCTGCCGAAGAGGCCCAGCTGCTGATTGGGGTGGGCCATTTCCTTCACGATCTCATGCCGCAGATGTTCAAGATGCAGCCTGAGCTCGACCATGCGCCCTCTCCAAAAGAGGGTGAGGAGTTTGAGACCCCCTTCCACCGAGGCATTCCGAGCTTTGCCCATTTCTTCTCGGCGCGCCTTTCGGCTATTCTTTCGATCCGCGGCACCTTCTTCCGCGGCCTCAAGGCTAAACAGCTCGACTTTGTCCTCACCCAGTTGAAGGAGGAGGACAAGCTCGAACAGCCCTCCGTGGCTCCAGGTCAATTGACTCCCTCTAACCAGCGTTTTAGAAGCTGGCTATCGGGGGGTCCGCTCGAGGGGCTTTCCCTTAAGGATGTGGCTCTCGATAGCCGTGAACAGATGGCCGAGCTCCTCACCCATCTCCAATACCATCCTGGGCCGGTCGAGATCTGCTTGAAGGGCCGGATATTGCCTCAGATAGGTCTTACCCAAGAACAGCTGACGGTCACCGTTCAGGAGTTTGTAGGCGGCTTTAAGGGCTCCATCAGCTTCTCGGCGACCCCTCTTCACCGCCTGGCCTGCCCGAGATCGATCGAGCACTTCCACGAGGATCCTCGCTTTGTGGCCGAGGTGGTTGCCAATTTCAGCCGTCCGGAAAACCAGCGGCAGATCTTCCCTGAGAGCGCCTCCACCTTCTTCGAGCACATGAAGCGCTTTGATCCGGAGCTTCTGGAGAGGGCGACGGTCTATATCGATTGCGGCCTATTCTCAGATCTCACCAATAGAGAGTTTGCCACCAGGTGGCTCTCGCACACCCACCACGATGGAGTTCTCTTCTTTGATGAGGGCGAGAGCGGCAAAGAGAGGGTGGTGCTGCTTCTCAGAGATGGGCGAGAGTTTGAATGCGTCGGTGGCAAAATCCAGGAGACACTCAAAGCGAATCACCTCGAGAATTTGAAGATTGCCTCTTACTACGACGCTGCCCACACCGAGTCTGCCGACATCTTCCAAGGCGAGGGGATCCAGGCGATCGTCTTTATGGGCGACCGGGTTGCGCTGTCGCAGGCGGCTCAAGCGATCATGCGACTACGCGGCTTTCTCGATCGCCTGAGGGCGCAAACTATCGTCTGGGCCTTCGAAAGAGCGCTTGCTGAAAAAATTGCCGGCCACAGCCCGCCTAAAGCATCAGAGGCGCCCCGGGCGGGGGCGATCGAAGCTCCAGAAATGGCTTCTAGATATGATGAGAGACCTGTTTACAGAGATCGAAGCGATCTAGAGCACAAAGGGCAGCCTCCTTCTAGAGAGGTCGCCGCTGGCCCTGTAGCCCTAAGAGCTGCGGCTCCTGGACGCCGAGAGGGCGCTGCTCTCACTCCAAAAGCTGGCATCGCAGCATCGGCTGCAGCCCCTGACCGCCCAAGAGCTCCTTCAACCTTGGGATCTGCGGCGATGGCAGCGGCTTCTCTTCGTCCTGACAGCACTGCACCTACTCCAAGACTCGGCATCGCAGTATCAGCTGCAGCTCCTGATCGTACAGCTCTCTCAGCCCTCGGATCTGGGGCGATGGCAGCGGCTTCTCCGCGTCCAGCTAGCGCTGCACCCACTTCGGGACCTGGCTCTGCAGCATCGGCTGCAGCCCCTGACCGCCCAAGAGCTCCTTCAACCTTGGGATCTGGACCAGCAGCGGAGGCGGTTCTTCCTCGTCGGGAGGGCGCTGCTCCTACTCCAAGACCCGGCATCGCAGTATCAGCTGCAGCTCCTGATCGTACAGCTCTCTCAGCCCTCGGATCTGGGGCGATGGCAGCGGTTTCTCCTCATCCCGCGAGCGTTGCACCCACTTCGGGACCTGGCTCTGCAGCAGCGGCTGCACTCCCTGAACGCCCAGGAGCTCCTACAATGAGGTTGACAGCTGATCAGATCTTTGCCTGGCTATCGGGAAATGAGGTCAGAGACACCCATCAGCACATTATTTTGAACGCCTATCATGAGGTGATCTTTTTGATCAGGGGGCCGGTGGTCCGATGGTCACTCGATATCGCAGAGGGTGCGCGCGCTATGGCCTATTTGGAGAGCCACCGGGCGGGCTTGGTCGATCAGGCCACCCTCTCGCTTTTGCCAGATCATGAACGGCCCTTGCCCACTCAAAAGGGGCTGCTTGCTTATGCAGAGAGCACCTACGCTCGCTTTGCTTTCCGGACTCCTCTGAAAAAGCAGGCGTCCATGGTCAAGACTATAGAAGCAATCAGTGCACAGGCTGCCTCCAGGGTTCCTGAGACAGCCAGCCACGATCACTCGCGCTTGACGCAGAACGTGCAGAGGCAGAGCCGTGTTCAGAGACAGATGAAGAGCGTGGCGAAGACCACAAAACACACAAGCGATAATTTTAGCAATCTGACCCCTATGGCGCTTGGCGGGGCTATTTCTCTTTGGAATCCACGTTATCCCGAGCGATCGGGCAAGCTTCTGGCGCGAGAGGAATTTTCAGAGGGGCTCACAGTCCGTCTCTATATCGAACCTAACCAACTTCAAACAGCGATGAGAGGGGGTCGGCCCCTCGGGAAGAGCTTTTTGAAGCAGATCGATTTTCTTCTCATCGTCATCCACAAGGATGGGGCTGGCCGAGAGCATATCTGGGCCGAGGCGATCTCAAACGATATCGTCTCGCGCTATGTAGAAGAGCTTGCCACCTGCCCCTCAGCGCGCGCCCTTTCCCACCAGGCCTTTGTCATTACCGCTCAGGGCACACTGGTCAAATGGGACAGGGGGCTCTCAAACCCGATCCGGAGCTCGTGAAGAGAATCATGGAGTCTATCTCTGACTCCCCGAGCTAATCCCCGCTGGTTGGCTGAGAGATGTCTTGATCGATATCCAGCTTCTCAGGGGCAGGATCTTCGATCGCGAGCGACTGCTCGAGAGGATGCGTCACTGGCCCGACTTTGCCACTTTCTGGAAGACGTCATATCCTTCCCGCCATCCCTGATAGAGAAAGGGCCCACACCCAGACCTATGAGCAACTCATGAAGGCCTTGCAGGAGAGCCTATAGTGGTCTTTATGCAAATCCTGCCGTCTCGCGGGTCACATGCACATCCTGTTTCTCTTTGAAGAAAGAACAAGATATGGAGGATCGCCAGGCGGCAAGATAGGCAAGATAAGGATTTTCTTTCTTCTTTCATCGTTCTATCGTTCTTATCGTTGACCTTGCCCTAAGCCTTGAAGTCCAGGGTAACGATTGGAACGATAGAACGAGATCGCCTTCGACGGCAGGATTTGCGAAAAGTCCTCACAGATCACATCTGGCTACGAATGGCATCATCGCTTTGCGCTTGGCGGCCTCGCCCAAAGCGAGGGAGCGGGGAAAGAGGCTTCTCGCCTCTCTCCCCGAACCCCTCTCTCGGCAAAGGGAGGACCCTTTGCAAACCCAGCAAGCTGGATTTTCCTTGGGAATCGGAGCAGAGGCGACTAGGCTTGGGCCGTTAGAGAGCGGAGGCTTTCGAGCTTCTCGAGATTTTTGGCCTTGGCTCGCGCCAAGATAAATAGCACGATTCCAATAGCTAGGAAAAAGCCGGCCCCGACACTTGTGAGCCCCTCTCCAAGAGGAGCAAGGCCGCCAGGGGATGAAGAGAGACCTTGTATGGCAAGTGAGCCGATGATGATGAGAGCGAGCCCGAGCCACGCAAGAGTTGAGGCCGCTCTCGCAGAGCGAAATAGATCAGGACTGGTGATTCCCGAGGAGATGCAGTTGACGCAAGGCATATTCTTTTCGATTATTTAGATCTTGTGAAGAGAGGATACCTTGTCAAGGACATATTTTTCAAGTTTGCGCTGGTCCTGAGTAAACTTGCGGATGCCCTCAGAGAGCTTCTCAGTCGCCATGGCGTTCTCGTTCAGCATCCAGCGGAAGTGCTTTTCATCCATTTCTATCTTAGCAATATCCATCTTCTTGGAAGAAGCAGGATCGAGTTTGCGATCGACACTCCCTGGCATCTTTTGGAGCTCGTCGAGAAATTGGGGAGAGATGGTGAGCAGATCGCAGCCAGCAAGCTCTAGAATCTCGCCCGCATTGCGGAAGCTGGCTCCCATGACCTGGGTTTTGTAGTTAAATTTTTTGTAATAGTTATAGATGGCTCCGACCGAAATGACCCCAGGATCCTGTGCAGGGGGGTAGCTCTCTTTTTTCTCTGCGGCTTTGTACCAGTCCAGGATACGACCGACAAAGGGGGAGATGAGCGTTGCACCCGCCTCGGCGCAGATGATGGCCTGAGAGAGATCGAACATCAGCGTCATGTTGCAGTGGATGCCCTCCTTCTCCAGATGGTGGGCCGCTTTGGCTCCCTCCCAGGTGGAGGCCAGCTTGATGAGTACCCGGTTGCGCTCAATGCCCATGCTCTCATAGAGATCGATCAGGTGGATCGCTTTGTGGATGCTCCCTTCCACATCAAAGGAGAGCCTCGCATCGACCTCGGTCGAGACGCGGCCCGGCACAATCTTGAGGATCTCGCAGCCAAAGTTGACAAAGAGCTTGTCCATAATGTGGGTGAGGGTCAGCTTTTCATCAGCGTGCTTGGAGAGCCCAAATCGGACCGCCTCGTCGATGAGGAATTGATAGGCCTCCTCCTGAGAGGCCGCTAGGATAAGCGAGGGGTTTGTGGTGGCATCTTGGGGCGCAAATTGCTGAATGGCATGGATATCGCCCGTATCCGAGACCACGGTGGTGACTTTTTTCAACGATTCAAGCTTATTGGCCATATTCCCTCTTTTATATCAATTTAATAGGTAATATAATTTTTTGACAATATAGTAATTTTTATTATAATAAAGGAAAGAAATTAGAGGTATAATATGAGTCTCATTCCCCGTTGGAAAAACCGTTTGCCATCCCGTTTTGCCAAACCTTCCGATTTTTCAGATCTCTTTGGTCTGAGCAAACTCTTTGAAGATGAGTATGGACTGCCTGCTGGGATCAGCGTGAGCAGCGATGATAAGAATGTCTATATCGAGGCTGACGTGCCTGGGCTTACAGCTAAAGAGGTCGATGTCTCTATCGACAGCCAGGGCGTTCTCTGGGTCAAGGGGGTCAAGCAGGTAGAGGAGAAGGAGAGACAGTACTACAAGAAATCGCACCAATCTTTCTCCTACGCTCTGCCTCTTTGGGATGAAATCGATATTTCTATCGAGCCTCAGGCGGTTTGCAAAAATGGGGTGATGAAAATCACCTTTGCCAAGCGTCGTGAGGAGACCACCGAAGCGAAGAGAATCTCGGTCAAAGAGGAAAAATAGAGCTCTTGCGTAATACCAAACGCAGAAAAAGGCGACATGTGGTAGCCTTTTGGCCATGCAGACGGGCCATAGATTGCAATTTTGCTGTGACAGTTGCCAGCAGGCGATCGTTTTTTCGGTTCTAGAGAGTAAAGATTTCTCTGAGATTGCCTGCGACACTTGCGCGAAGAAGTATCGCTTTGACCCATCGGTGACCGAGCAGCTCCAGCAGTTCGAAGCGCTCTGCCATCAGATCCACGCCTCATCGTCGATTTTGGGCAAGGCGGCGATTGCGATTGATATGGATGGCAAGCGGGTGACGCTTCCCTTCAATCTCCTTCTGACGCGCCTCAGCTCGGTGCTCGATCTCATCATCAATGGCAAGAAATGCACGATTGCGTTTCGCGTTGAGCCTTTAAGAGACTTCCCAGAGGTCTCTTGTAGCCGATCGCAGAGCCCTTCTTAAATCCGTAGAAATTCTCAGCAAGGCATTCGGTGTGAAAGCCGCCCTGGATCTTGATCGAGAGGCTCTTCTCACTGCTCAATGCATCGATGATGAGATGGGTCGCCTCGAGAGGCAAGAGGATCTGTTCATCGCCCTCCAATCTTTTAGCTAGGAAATACCTGGATGGCTCCTCACCTATGCGTAGGGTCACATAGGAGAGAAGCGGATTCTCCTTCGAAGAGGGAATTTTGCGAGAGAGGACGCCGAGCAGGCAGGTCGGCTCTTCATGGCCAAGGTAAAGATCGAGGCGGATACCTGAAAAATTCTCAAGTGGCAGGTAGGAAAGATAGGTGATCTTTTCACTCGGATAGCTTGGGCTCAGTTCGCAGTAGCTCCAGTTGCTTTTAGGCGCGCAAGCCGATAGAAAAAACAGGAGGAGAGGCCAACCTCCTCTTTTAAATAGAGCGCATCGCAAGAGATCTAATGGCTAAAGGCGTGTGGGTCACTCTGGCCACTCGTTGCAATGAGCGCAGCCGCAACGCCCGCGACAACCACCACACCCGCTCCCAAAAAGGCAAGGTCGGTGCAGCAGCAGGTGCCGACAGCTGGAGCGCAGGGAGCTGCACACTCAGGAGTGGGACAGCAATAACCATTATCAGCAAAGGCTGAAGGTTTCATGACGGTGGCCAGCATGGCAATCGCAAGAGCCATAACTGTGAATGCATTTTTCATAAATTCTCTCAATTTCTACGAGGTTGATTTTACCTTTCTATAACAAAATGATAACTGTCTTGCAAACTTTTTTATTCAGTTTATTTCTCATCAATGGTGATGCCTTGTTCCATTCCCAGAAGAGACGATGATGGCAGCTGCAGCTCCAATCGCTACGAGCACAATTGCCACAGCACAGATGGAGACTCCGCACTGAGAGCCTGCAAAGGGAGCGCAGGGGATGCAGCAGTCGTCCGATTCAGGCTCGGGGGGCGGAGGTGGATTGGGCAGTTCGCCCTCCAGGGAGGGGGGAGCGGGGCAGCTCGGGGTCGCAGCTCCGCATGTCTGTGTAGCGCATGGTGAGGGTGTCGAGCTGTTAACTTGAGTAGGAGTTGGGCTGGCAGGTGTACCGCAGGTGGCGCAGGGCGGATCGGAGGCAGGCGCTACCGGCATTGGCACGGGAGCGGCTGCTTGGGGGGGCGGAGGGGGCAGAGCAGGGCCTGGACCTGGACCGGGTTCGGGTGCATTGCACTTGCCATTTGCGCATTGGCAAGGTGCGCAGCGGCAGATCGGGCAGTAGCCATGGTTATAGTTTTGGTAGTCAAAAAAATCGGCTCGCACAGGGATGGAGAAAGCGAGGAGAAGATGTAGGATGAGGATGATTTTTTTCATTTGACTTCTCGTATTATTTAAAAATTGGGTTCGTTCCGATGTCGACGCACAGTATCAAAGCAGCGGAATTTTCTGCAAATTTTTTAATGGAGAGAGAAATGTGCTCATCTTCACGAAAGGGTTTGCTCGTCTCTTTATGGACTTCAAGGAGGGGGTAGCTGAATTGTTGCGTAATGATCAATGGTGGTGGTGGTGATGGCGTGGGTGCTCCCCGGTGCCGAGGATGATGGCGGCGAGCCCTGCGACGAGAAGGATAGGAATGACCATCGTGCAGACGGTGAGGGAGCAGTCGACACCTCGAGCAGGTGCTACGGGAAAACAGGGGGCGCATGGGTCGTTTGGATCAAAGGGACGAGGGGGCGGTGTTCCGCAGGGGGCGCAGCGGGGATAGGCGTTGGTGACGCAAGGAGGGGGATAACCACCTCTGACGCAGGGAGGCGGGGGCGGCAGACAGAGAGGGGGACCGTAGGGATTGCATGGATAGACACATTCAGGAGTGCAGTCGCAGATCGCCTCCTCTTCCTCATCACTTTCGTTATCTTCAGAAGCAGAAGCGTTAGATCTGGAGGTTACAGGAGAGGAAGCTTGAGATCTGGGGGGCCGAGGAGGAGGGGAGGGCGCGGTCACGCCATCGTAGTCAGCAGGTGGGTTGGGGTAGTTAGAACCTGGGTAAGAGGGATTGGGCACAGGAGGGTAGGAATTGCCGGCAGGATAGGACCAGGAGGCATTTGCAGGGGATGGTCCATAGCCCTCGTAGCTGCCATAGGAGCCTTGCGGATAGTAGGGCCCTGCACTATTCATGACGGGATAGGGGTTCACCTGTCCATATGAGGGATAGATCGGTCCATATGGCTGACAAGGCATGGGGCATGGCTGTGGACAGGGTCCTGAAGGAACACATGTCATCGGGTAGCCTTGAGGTGAATAGGGTCCGGGATTCATCATCGGTCCGCAGGGCTGACAGGGCGTGGGGCAGGGTTGTGAGCAAGATCCTGAAGATTCGCAAGACATCGGGTAGCCTTGAGGTGAACAGGGCCCAGGACTCGTCATCGGTCCGCAGGGCTGACAGGGCATAGGACAGGGTTGTGAGCAAGATCCTGAAGATTCGCAAGACATCGGGTAGCCTTGAGGTGAACAGGGCCCAGGACTCGTCATCGGTCCGCAGGGCTGACAGGGCATAGGACAGGGTTGTGAGCAAGATCCTGAAGATTCGCAAGACATCGGGTAGCCTTGAGGTGAACAGGGCCCAGGACTCGTCATCGGTCCGCAGGGCTGACAGGGCATAGGACAGGGTTGTGAGCAAGATCCTGAAGATTCGCAAGACATCGGGTAGCTTTGAGGCGAACAGGGCCCGGGATTCATCATCGGTCCGCAGGGCTGACAGGGCATAGGACAGGGTTGTGAGCAAGATCCCGAAGATTCGCAAGACATCGGGTAGCCTTGAGGTGAACAGGGCCCAGGACTCGTCATCGGTCCGCAGGGCTGACAGGGCATAGGACAGGGTTGTGAGCAAGATCCTGAAGGAACACATGTCATCGGGCAGCCTTGAGGTGAACAGGGCCCAGGACTCGTCATCGGTCCACAGGGCTGACAAGGAGTGCAGGAGGATCGCGTTGTCGATGGGAGCTCAACGGGCGAGTAGAGAGGCCCCTCTTTAGAGCCCTCTCTTCGAAGCGATCCGTCGGTTGGGCCGATAACTTGAGTCTCGGTAGCGCCAGGGGCAAGCGATAGCTCCTCCTCATCGCACTGCCTAGCCAAACGATAGCTATTTCTCGCCTGCTCACCGCAGAGAGAGTGCAGCGTTAGTATGAGAGTGGCTAATAACCCGCATCGTTTCATTAATGCTGGTTATGCGATTTTCTAAAAAGTAATGTCAACCCTTTTTTTGAAAATCAAGCGCCAAGCTTTTCATCGACTGAAAAAAGAGAGGGCCGAGGGTGGCAAAATCTTCGGTGAGGCAGGTGGCCGTAATCACATAGGCCTTTTTATTAACGATGATCATGCTTTGCAGAAAGCGCACATCGCCCCACTGGGTTTTGCGGTCGATCTGCAAAAGCTTCATGGGGCCCGCAACACTTGCAACCTCTCCGAGGAACTGGCAATGGGTCTCCTTATGGCTCTCGTGGTAGTTTTTAGCGAGGTCGGCATATTCTCTCAGAGCAAGCTCAGTATCTTCGGTTGTGAGATTGAGCGACGGGGTGAATCCTTGATTGCTCTTGCCCACATAGACCACCTCTACCTTAGAGGGCAGCTCAGATTTGTTATTCAAACACTCCCAACCCTTGGGCCCCGCGAGTGTGAAAATGGGCGATGGGGGAGGGGGCGGGCTCTGTAAAGGCAGCTCAGATGGACTCCTATTTTCTTGAGAAGGGGAGATCGGAGCTGTTGAGGAGGAGACTGTCATAGTCTTGAGGGCGACTTCGGAATTTGTGCTGGCCTCTTTTTCTTCAGGCTTTACACCGCTCTCTTGAATCGAACTATTCGGAGTTGTTGAGGAGGAGGAGATCTTCAGAGGGCTCTTGAGGGCGACTTCGGAATTTGCGCTGGCCTCTTTTTCTTCAGACTTTGCGCCGCTCTCTTGATTTGAACCAAGCGGTGCTGTTGAGGAGGAGACCTTCAGAGGGCTCTTGAGTGCGATCTCGGAATTTGCGCTGGCCTCTTTTTCTTCAGGCTTTACACCGCTCTCTTGAATCGAACCATTGGGAGCTGTTGAGGAGGAGACTTTCAGAGGGCTCTTGAGTGCGATCTCGGAATTTGCGCTAGCCTCTTTTTCTTCAGGCTTTACACCGCTCTCTTGAATCGAACCATTGGGAGCTGTTGAAGAGGAGACCTTCAGAGGGCTCTTGAGTGCGATCTCGGAATTTGTGCTAGCCTCTTTTTGTTCAGGCTTTACACCACTCTCTTGAATCGAATCATTGGGAGCTGTTGAAGAGGAGACCTTCAGAGGGCTCTTGAGGGCAATTTCCGATCTCTCTTCCGATGGCGCGCTTACATTTTTCTCGCAGGATTTGGGAGCGGTCGATGAAGAGACTTTAAGCCTGCCGCGCGACCCTTTCGCACTAGACTCACTGCGGGACTCACTACAGGGGGATTCAAAAGCGAGAGCAAGCATTACAGGAATAGATAGGAAAAAAATGTACGGTTTCATAAAACCCCCTTGCAAAATTATACAGACAATGCAAACCTGAACTTGTAAGTTGTATCCAACTGGGTTGATTTTTGCAATCTTCATAAATCATGAGCAAGTTAGATTCGAAAGAGCTAGAACAGAATAACCAGCAGAGCAGGGATAAACTCAGAAAGATCTGCGATATAATCCGCACTGAGACGCTCGATCCTGTCAAGGAAGAGGCAGAGCTCATTCTCAAAAATGCTCGCGAGGAGGCAAGTCGCCTTGTCGAAGAGGGAAAGAAAGAGGCGGACGATTTTAAAGCACGCGCTCGGCAGGAGATGGTCAAAGAGAGAAAGCTCTTCGAGAATTCCCTTGCAGCTGCTGGCGCCCAAGCGGTGACCTATCTTCAGCAAGAGATCGAGAAGAGGCTGTTCGATGAGGGACTCGCAAGCTGGCTTGCTACTGCGACCGAGGATCCCAAGCTTGCCGCAAAGCTCATCGAAGCACTGGTCGAGGCGGTAAAAAAAGAGGGCAGCTCTACCAACTTTTCCGCCGCAGTGGGAAGCAAAGTCGATGTGGAAAGCGTCAACAAGGCCCTGGCTGCCCATGTTCTCAGCGCACTTGCTGAAAAGCAGGTGGTGATAGGTCAATTTCAAGGGGGAGGAGTTAGGCTGAGACTGCACGACCACCACCTCACCTTGGATTTGAGCAGCGAGGCTGTGCAAGAGCTTCTTGCTAAATATGTGCGCAAGGATTTCCAGCGGCATCTTTTTGCCCTGAATCAGCAGAAAAATGGCTAAATATTACTTTCTTGCTAGTCTATTACCTCGCTTGGAAATAGGCCACATCCCTGCCATTGGATTTTCCGAACTCAGAGAGCTGCTTGCGGCCAATCTCACCGCTGACGATCTCAAGAAAGTCAGGGAGCTTTTGCGCCTCATCGATATCGAGAATCTAAGAGCCTATTTTGCTCACGAACCGATCGAGCCGCGAGGCAATCTCAACCGCGAAGGGCTCGAAATGGCTCTCCATGAGGAGAGATGGCCCGACAGCGAAGTCGATTTTCCCGATTATCTGATAGATTTTCTCGAAAGGTACAAGACCCCAAAAGAGCGCATTAGGAAATTCGATGAGCTTCTCTCTAGCTTTCTTCTCCAAGAGAGCCTCAAGCAGGAGGGCTTTTTGAAAGACTACTTTTCTTTCGAGCGCGCACTTCGCCTCGTGCTCGTCGGTTTCCGATCGAAGATGATGGGCAAAGATGTCGCTCAGGAGCTAACCTATGAAGATCCCGAGGAGCCGCTCATCGCCGAGATCCTAGCGCAAAAAGATGCCGCCCATTTTGAACCTCCCTACGAATTCAACGATCTGAAGGCTATACTGGAGGAAAATGGAGATGCGCCGATGGAGCTGCACAAAGCGCTAACCGAATATCGCTTCAACAGAATCGAGGAGTTCTTTGAGACCGATTATTTTGGCATCGATCGCATTTTGGGCTATATCGCCAGGCTCACTCTGGTTGAGCGTTGGCTTGAACTTAATTTGGAACATGGTATGAAAGTAATTCATACGATAGAGGGCAATATCTCATGAATAGCCAGACCCTAACTCAGGCCGATGAGCGCAAGCCTGCAAGCGGCCGCGTGGAGGCTGCCTACGGCAATCTTCTGCACGTGAAATTCACAGGCGACATCAGGCAGGGTGAGGTGGCCTATGTGACGGTCAACGGGTCTGAGCTCAAAGCCGAGGTGATCGAGATTGCGGGCGATGCGGCCAAAGTTCAGGTCTATGAAGATACCCAAGGCATTCGCCTCGGCACAAAGGTGCGCTTCACCAAAGATCTTCTCGAAGCGGAGCTCGGCCCCGGCCTTTTGACATCGATCTTCGATGGCCTCCAGAACCGTTTGGAGACGGTAGCAGAAAAATCGGGCTATTTCCTTCCTCGTGGACTCTATGTGCCCTCCCTCGACCGCTCGGTGAAATGGCCCTATACGCCCCTTGCTAAAGTGGGCGATGAACTGGTGAGAGGCGATCCCATCGGTGAGACCAAAGAGGGGCGCTTCCCCCATCTCATCATGCTCCCCTTCTCGATCCGATCGAAGGTGACTCTGACCTGGACGATCTCAGCCTGGAAGCTATGATATCGACACGACGATAGCCCGAGGACGTAGATGAGAAAGGCAAAGAATATAGCTTCACAATGGTGCAAAAGTGGCCGATCAAGATGCGCCTTCTCGAAGGAGAGAAGATCAAGCCGACCAAGATGATGGACACAGGCCTTCGCATCATCGACACGCAGTTTCCGATCATGAAAGGGGGCACTTTTTGCACTCCAGGTCCCTTTGGAGCAGGCAAAACGGTGCTTGCAGCACCACCTTTCCAAATACTCTTCTGTCGATATCGTGGTGGTCGTGCGCCTGCGGAGAGCGGGCAGGCGAGGTCGTCGAGGTGCTGCGCGAGTTTCCTCACCTGATCGATCCCCATACACAAATGAGACTCTGATGAAGCGTACCGTCATCATCTGCAATACCTCCTCGATGCCTGTCGCCGCGCGGGAATCCTCCATCTACATGGGCATGACCATTGCCGAGTACTATCGGCAGATGGGACTCGATGTGCTTCTGCTTGCCGACTCCACCTCGCGTTGGGCGCAGGCTATGCGCGAGATGTCGGGACGCCTGGAAGAGATTCCGGGCGAAGAGGCCTTTCCTGCCTATCTTGCCTCCCGCATCGCCGCTTTTTATGAAAGAGGCGGGTGTCGTGCGCTTAAAGAGTGGCAAGCAGGGTTCTGTGACTATCGGAGGAGCCGTTTCTCCTGCAGGCGGTAACTTTGAAGAGCCGGTGACCCAGGCGACGCTTGCTGTCGTGGGAGCCTTCTTGGGCCTTTCCAGAGCGCGCTCAGATGCGCGGCGCTATCCTGCGATCGATCCTCTGATCTCCTGGTCTAAATATATCGATGATGTGGCCAAGGAGCTCGAAGCAGAGATGCCAGGGCTGGGGCGAGATGGTCGACGAGCGGCCGAATTCCTACGGAAAGGAGATGAGATCGGCAAGCGGATGGAGGTTGTGGGCGAAGAGGGCACCGCCATCGAGGATATGATCATCTATCTCAAAGCCGAGCTCTACGACTTCTGCTATCTGCAGCAAAACGCCTTTGATAAAGAAGATGCCTATTGCCCCCTGTCGAAGGCAGATTCCTCTTTTTCAGCTGATCAATAAAATCTTTGAGACCTCCTTTGATTTTCCGACAACAGGATGGCGCTCGGGAATTTTCTTATCTCTGCAGAATAAGATAAAAAACATGAACTTCCCTTGTCTTTTGAATAGCGAGGCCTACAACAGCGCCTATTCAAGAGAGTTTCGAGATCTTATAGCGCAAGGTTCAGGATGAAAAAGATTTACGAAAGAATTAACGATATGCGGGGCAACCTGATCACCGTTACCGCCGAGGAGGTAGCCTCGGAGAACTGGCGCGGGTCGAAAAAGCTGATGGTACGAGCGCCTACGCCTCGGTGCTGCGCATCGAGGGCGACCAGGTCACCTTGCAGGTGTTTCAAGGCACTCGCGGTATTTCGACGGACGACAAAGTGATCTTCCTAGATAGGGCGATGCAGGTGACCTATGGACCTGCACTGCTCGGAAGACGCTTCAATGGAAGCGGCACCCCGATCGATGGGGGACCTGAGATTTTCGGCGAGAAGATCCCTATCGGAACCCCCTCCTTCAATCCGGTGCGCCGGATCATCCCAAGGAGAGATGGTGCGCACCAACATCCCGATGATCGATGTCTTCAACTGCCTCGTCAAGTCGCAGAAAATCCCCATCTTTTCCGTTCCTGGAGAGCCCTACAACGACCTTTTGATGCGCATCGCCAACCAGACCGATGCCGATGTCGTGATCATCGGAGGCATGGGGCTCACCTTTCACGACTACCAAGCCTTTATCGATAACGCTGAGAAGGCGGGATCTGAGATAAAACGGTGATGTTCATCCATAGCGCCATCGACCCGGCTGTGGAGTGCTCTGGTGCCCCGATATGGCCCTCGCCTGTGCAGAGAAATTTGCGATCGAAGGCAAGGATGTGCTCGTGCTTTTGACCGACATGACCGCTTTTGCCGATGCGATCAAAGAAATTGCCATCACGATGGACCAGATCCCCTCTAACCGCGGTTATCCCGGCTCTCTCTACTCCGATCTTGCCTCTCGCTACGAAAAAGCGGTCGACATCGAGGGCAGCGGCTCCATCACGATGATCACCGTCACCACCATGCCGGGCGATGATGTCACCCATCCCATTCCCGATAACACCGGCTATATCACCGAAGGGCAGTTTTACCTCCGATGGGGGCACATCGATCCCTTTGGCTCGCTCTCTCGCCTCAAGCAGCTGGTGATCGGGAAAGTGACGCGCGAAGATCATGGCGACCTTGCCAATGCGATGATCCGCCTCTACGCCGAATCCAAGAAGGCCAAAGAGCGTCTGGCCATGGGCTTTAAACTCTCCTATTGGGATGAGAAGCTGTTGAACTTCGGCACGCTCTTCGAGGCGAAGATGATGGATCTCAACGTCAACTACCCGTTGGAAGAGGCGCTCGATATGGGCTGGAAGATCCTGGCAGAGGTCTTTACCCGCCAAGAGACCGGCCTCAAGCAGAGTCTCCTCGAAAAATATTGGCCGGCTTGAGCTCATGGCAGAGATCAAATACACCAAAAGCGAGCTCAGAGGCCAGCGGGTGAGGCTCACCCAGCTGCGCCGCTACCTGCCGACCCTTCAGCTGAAGAAAGCGCAGCTTCAGCTGATGGTGGGAGAGGTGCGCGCTGAGATCGTTCGCCTCGAGGTGGAGTACCACGAGAAGAGGCTTCTCGTTTCTCGAGCTGCCTCGCTTGCCGGAGAGCACTTTGGCTTTGACATCGCCGACTCTGCGAAGGTGAAGCGGATCGTCACCACACAAGAGAATGTGGCCGGTGTCGATATTCCCTTTTTCCAAGCCATGGAGTTCTTCCCCTTCGAATATCCCCTCCTTTCGACTCCGCCCTGGCTCGACTCGCTCGTCGAGGAGCTCCGCTCGCTTGCCACCGCCAAGGCCAAAATCGTCGTGGCTCAAGAGAAGAAAAGAGCGCTTGAAAGCGAACTGCGTGAAGTGACGATCCGCGTCAATCTCTTCGAGAAGAATTTGATCCCAAAAGCGGAGCGCAACATCCGCCAGATCCGGGTCTTCCTCGGCGACCAAGAGCTATCTGCGATTGCTCAGGCCAAGGTGGCGAAGGGCAAGATCGAGGAGAAAAAGCGGGCCCATAGGAAGTTAGCCGATGCGTCTTGATGTCCAGAAAGTCTTGATCGTCGGTCCAGAGCAGAGCCGCGATCTCTTCTTTGAAAAGGCGCAAGAGGCCGGTTTTGTCGAGTTTATATCAACAGATGGCGCCGGCATCGAGAAGCCGGGTGAAATCAAGATGCTGATGGAGGCCATCCACATCTTGAGGAGACTCCCTCCTGTCAAAATAAAAAAATCTTTTGACTCTGGAGATGCGACCTTCCTGGCAGCCCATGTGGTCGACACGAGCGAGAAATTGGAGAAAGAAAGCGAGAAGGTTCGCTATTTGGAAAAAGAGATCGCCCGCGTGGAGGTCTTTGGGGACTTCTCTCCCCGCGAGCTTGGCTCTATCGAAGAAGAGACGGGGCGCAAGGTCCATTTCTTCTTTAGCAAACACGAGGAGAGCGCCCCTCTCTTCGATGCCCCCGATCTCATCTACATCGACCGGCGCTACGGTCTCGACTACTTTATCTCCCTTTCCAAAGAAAAGCCGGTCTACCCCCATCTGATCGAGATGAAGATCGATCGCCCGCTCGCCGAACTCTACTCAGAGCTTGCTCAGAGCATGCGCATCGCCGATAACCTCGATGCGGAGCGGCAAGCGCTTGCGCCCGCTCTTCCCTTCTTGCGCAAAGGGCTTGTCGATGCGCTCAACCAGTTCCATCTGGTGGAGGCGGGGAGCAAAGCGAGCTCAGAGCTCGAGGGGACGCTCTTTTCAGCTGAAGGGTGGGTTCCTGTCAGCAAGATCGATCAGTTGGAGAAATTGTGCGACGAGGTGCCCTGCTATATGAGCCGGGTGGCCGAAGAGGAGGGCGACCAGGTTCCGACCTATCTGGAAAACAGCGGTCTCTCCCGCTCGGGCGAGGATCTGATCAACATCTACGACACACCGGGAGCGACCGACCGCGACCCTTCCAATTGGGTTTTTTATTCCTTTGCCCTCTTCTTTTCGATGATCATCGGAGATGCTGGCTACGGCCTTCTCTTGCTCGCCATCACGCTCTATCTCAAACACCGTTTTGCAAGCAAGAAGGGGCTTGCCAAGCGCATCCTGCGCCTCTCGCTCTTTCTCTCCTGCGGCTGCATCGTATGGGGCATTCTTTCAGCCTCGTTTTTCGGCCTAGCGTTCGAGCCTGACAGTCGCTTTCGAAAGTTCTCGCTGATCGATTTTCTCATACGCAAAAAAGCTGAATACCTGATTACCGAAAAGACACCCTATTATCACCATCTGCTCGAGGAGTACCCAGCGCTCACAGAAGCAAATGATCCGATGAAATTTCTGATAGGCGCTCAAAAGGAGACGGGCGGCTATGCGATCTACGAGATGTTTTTCAAAGATGTGATGCTGGAGTTTGTCCTCTTTCTCGGCGCGATCCACATCTTCCTCGGCCTCTTGCGCTATGCAGATAAAAACTGGGCCAATATCGGCTGGATGGTGGCCATCGTCGGCGGCTACCTCTACTTCCCTCACTTCATCCACGCCACCTCCATCATCTACTATCTCTTCCACGTGCCTCCTGAGGGGGGTGCTCAGGTGGGCCTATACCTGCTCTTTGGAGGCATAGGCCTTGCGACGCTGCTTGCCCTCATGCAGAAGAAGCTGGCCGGCATTGCGGAGCCGATGAATGTGGTGCAGATCTTTGCCGATATCATGTCCTACCTGCGTATCTACGCTCTTGCGCTTGCCGGCATCATCATGGCCTCGACCTTCAATGGAATTGCAGCCAAGGCTCCCTTCTATCTCGGTATCTGGGTGATTTTAGCCGGCCATACGATCAATTTTGTCCTTGCGATTATCGGCGGTATCATTCATGGCTTGCGACTTAACTTTATTGAGTGGTATCACTATAGTTTTGAAGGTGGTGGAAAACCCTTCCAGCCCTTGGCGCGTCTAGAGTTGGATTAATTTAAGGATGATAACATGGCAGAAGCAAGTATTCTCAGTGTAGTTGGCCCCGCAATCGTGCTCGGCTTGTCGAGCGCAGGTAGCTCGATTGGCTGCGCAATTGCAGGTATGGCATCCCACGCGGTGATGGCTCGAGTGGACGAGGGTCATGGAAAGCTGATCGGTATGTCGGCGATGCCCTCATCGCAGATGATCTACGGCTTTATCCTGATGCTTCTTTTGCACGGCGCAATCAAAGAGGGCTCAGTCACAGCTGTCGGGGGGATAGCCATCGGAACGATGATGGGCCTTGCCTTCTTGATGTCCTCGGTGATGCAGGGCAAGTGCTGCGCGACAGGTATTCAAGCTTCGGGCAAAAAGCCCAGTATTTATGGTAAATGCTTTGCAGCAGTAGGTATCGTTGAATCTTTTGCCCTCTTTGCCTTTGTCTTTTCGCTGCTTCTTATCTAAGTCGGCGCTTCTCGTCTGGGGCTGTGCGATATCGCTTTCATCCCCATGCCTCGAGGGCGCGCTTCTGAAGGCGCGCAGGGAGTATCTCACGCCCGCCTTTTTAGCCTCCGAGAGGATCGGCACCCCCGATCCAAACCGAGCCGCTTTTTTTGGCGAGGAGCTGCTGCTCTTCTGGAGATTGCCCGCCTGCCGAGGCAACTTGCATCTCTCTCTCATCTTCAATAACCACGAGAGGGGAGAGATGGATTTTTCCCTTTCGGGCCGAGCGGGCATCAGCCGCTACCGCCTGCTCAATGATGCCTACGAGCAAAAAGGGGGAATCGTCTCCTTTAAAGCGGTGCTCATGCAAGATGGCCAGATTCTCGAAACCTACTGCGATCCGCTCTGGGCAGATCCGATTGCGTGCGGTACTTAAATCACTCATGGCTCTCTCATCCGTTGACCTTGCTCCACTACAAATCCCTAGCCCTCAGTCACTTGCAGACGCTCTTCCCCTCAAGCAGGAGGAGGCGCTCTTCATCGAAAGGTCGCGCGGGGCGATCGACAAGATCTTGCGCGGCGAAGATAAGAGGCTTCTTGCGATTGTCGGGCCCTGCTCGATCCACGATGTGAATGCTGCCTACGAATATGCGATGCGGCTTGCCTCCTTATCGCGCAAGGTGAGCGGTCGAATTTTTATCGTGATGCGCACCTATTTTGAGAAGGCGCGCACGGCAGATGGGTGGAAGGGGCTGCTCTACGATCCCCACCTCGATTCGAGCAACGACATGGGTTACGGCTTAACCCTGACAAGAGAATTTTTGACAAGCCTTGCCGCTCTCAAGCTTCCAGCGGCCTCTGAGATTTTGGGTCTGACCACCTTTCCCTACTTTGTCGATCTTTTGAGCTGGGGCTGTATTGGGGCGCGCACCGCAAGCTCTCAGCCCCACCGGGAAATTGCCTCTTCCTTTGCCTTTCCGGTCGGTTTTAAAAATGGGGTGGATGGCAATCTCCATCCTGCGGTTTACGGCATTCTTTCGGCGCGAAAGCCGCATAGTTTCATGGGAATCGATAGAGAGGGACGGCTGGCCCAGATTGTGAGCGAGGGCAACCCTGCCTGCCATCTGGTGCTCCGGGGCGGGGAGAAGAAGCCCAACTATGATGCAGGCTCGATCGATGGGGCCCTTCGCCTTTTGGATAGCGCGGGGCTGAGCCATTCGCTCATCGTCGATTGCTCTCATGGCAACTGCCAGAAGGATCCGCTGAGGCAAGCTGAAGTGTTTGAAAATGTCTGCGAGCAGCGGCTGGAAAATGGACGGATCGCCGGCCTGATGGTCGAGAGTTTCTTAGAACATGGCCACGACTCTCTGGGCAATTCGGCACGCGGCCTCTCGATTACCGACCCCTGTTTGGGGTGGGAGATGACGGAGCGCCTTCTAGAAAAGGCGGTTGAAAAGATAGAGAAAATCTCTTAATCTTTTCTCCGTTTATGCAAGAAATTATTCACTTTCTCGATCAGATCGACCGTTTTATCTGGCAGCCGCTCTTTGTTCTGCTGATGGGTGTTGGGCTCTATCTGACGATCCGGCTGCGCGGGATTCAGTTTCGCAAGCTCGGTTATTCGCTGAAGCTTGCTTTCACCCATAACGACGAGGGATCGGAAGGGGACATCTCCCACTTTCAGGCTCTGATGACAGCGCTTGCTGCGACGATCGGCATCGGCAACATCGCTGGGGTGGCGACAGCGGTTGCGATCGGCGGCCTCGGCTCGCTTTTCTGGCTCTGGCTCACGGCGATGATCGGCATGGCGACCAAATATAGCGAGGGGATCCTTGCGATCAAGTACCGGCTTCTGGACAAGCGCGGCGAGATGGCGGGCGGGCCGATGTATTACATCGAGAGGGGGCTTAAGATGCGCACACTGGCGCTTCTCTTTGCCTTCTTCGGGGTGATCGCGACGCTTTTTACCGGCAATATCGTCCAGTCGCAATCGATTGCCTCTGCGCTTAGCTCATCGATGCATCTCGATCCTTGGATTACTGGACTTGTGCTCTCTCTTTGCACCGGCCTCGTGCTGATTGGGGGCATCCAATCGATCGGCAAGGTGACCTCCTACCTCGTGCCGATCATGGCGCTCTTCTACATTGCGGGGGCGCTTGTGATTTTGGTCCTGCGCTATTCGGTCATTCCTGAGGCGCTGGGGCTTATATTTACCTCTGCCTTTACGGGCCAGGCGGCGACGGGCGGCTTTGTCGGCTCGACGATGATGATTGCGATGCAGATGGGGGTTGCCCGCGGTGTTTTTTCCAACGAATCGGGGCTCGGCACTGCTCCTATTGCGGCGGCGGCGGCCAAAACCGATATGCCAGGCCGTCAGGCGTTGATCTCGATGACGGGCGCTTTTCTCTCCACGGTGGTCTGCACCTTCACAGGGCTTGCCATCGCGGTGACAGGGGTGCTTGGCCAGAGAACCGAGACAGGTCAGCTTCTCAACGGGGTTCCTCTGACGATGGCTGCCTTTGATGCGGTCTTGCCATTCGGCAGCTTGATCGTGGTGGTGGGCAGCATTCTCTTCGGTTATTCGACGATTGTTGGATGGGCCTACTATGGGGAGAAGTGCTGGAGCTATATCTTTGGGGAGAGGACCATGGTGATCTACCGGGTGATCTTCACCTTCCTCACCCTGCTGGGTGTGGCGATCCCTCTCGAAATGGTATGGACGCTGGCCGACATTGCCAACGCCTTCATGGCGCTTCCCAATCTCATTGGCATTGTGGCACTTGCGTCTGTTGTCACCGTGCAAACCCAGAGCTTCATGGCCAAAGTGGCCGAAGAGAAGCTCGAAGGTTCAATTGCTTAAATCACAATCTTGCTCATCTTGCCCTCGCCCCGCGATCGTGCTCATCCTGTTCTTTTTGAAGAAAGAACAAGATATACAGGATCGCGAAGCGCTGCAAGATGAGCAAGATGAACCTGTTTTCAAGAGGCTGGCTGAATAATTCAGGGCCTTATGTTGCCACACATCCTGATGATGAGTGCATCGAGGTAGGGTTCGATGGCCCTTTTGTATTCCTCGAGAGCTTTTGGTAAGGCTTCTAGGGGAAGGTCGCCCTCTGTTATTTCCCGCATCGGATTTTGAGAAAAGAAATCGATCATAAAAAAGCCTGCACAGATTATATTACAGGGGTGAATAAAGTAAAAGAAATTTTACATTGTAGCCTGCTGCTGAGTCTCTTAGCCACTCCTCTATGGAGTGCTGAGGAAAAGAAACAACCTCCCGCTAAAAAAGTCGAACAAGCTGCTCAGAAGAAAACCGAACCTGTCACCGACAAAAAAACCGAGAAGGTGACAGACAAACAGAGAGAGCAGAAGACAGATAAGAAAAGCGAGAAGGAGAGCGATAAAAAGAAAGAGGAGAAAAAAGAGGAGGAGAAGCCGCTTTTCGCCGGCACTCTTCTCGGAGTCTATCCGGCCAATGCCGCTCCCAATCATGTAGCGGTCGAGCCTTTTGTCTTCATCACGCGAAAATATGGAATCTACAGCTCAGGTAGCTCCCTTGCCAAAAAGATCAACTTCCACCAGTACGAAGCGTGGCTCGCTGTGGAATCGGGACTCACGAAATGGCTCGACATCGGCGTTTTTCTAAAAGGAAGCTATGTGCACAGCCACCATCTCAGCCGCGCGCTCTATGGGGATACGGTACTCTACTTCGGCATCATGGCCTCTGAAGACAAGAAGGGGAACTGGATTCCCGATGTGCGCATCTTGCTGACCGAGAGTTTCCCCACAGGCCACTACAAGGGACTCGATCCGCTAGAAAATGGAGCCGATGCCTATGGAACGGGGAGCTTCGATTCCACTGTGATCCTGATCGTGCGCAAGATCTTCTATAATATCCCCTCCCATCCCTACAATTTTGCGATCAACTTGTACTATACCTTTTCGAGTGATGCCCATGTGCAGGGCTTCAGCGTCTTTGGCGGCTCTCCGAAGAGCTCAGCCACCATTCGGCCAGGAGATCGCATCATCTTCAACCTCGGCTTTGAGTACGATCTTGACCGCCACTGGGGGATGGGAGTCGACTTGCGCTATGAATACCAGATGCGGGACCGATTGCGTTCGAGTCGCCCCGATCCCGATCTTCTGCTGGGCTCGGTCGACCGATTCAGCATCGCTCCCTGCCTTGAATACAACTTCAGCGAGAGTGCCAGCCTAACCCTCGGCCCCTGGTTCTCCGTTTGCGGCCGAGGCACCTACGCCTTTGCCGGCGGCGGTGCTACCGCCTATGTCACGTTCTAGAGCCGTTTAGTTCACCACAGAGACACAGAGATCAGAGAGGATGCACAGAGAGAAATCTAATTTTTTCGCGGGAAGCGAAAAAATTGGAGCTCCTCGTTTTTGCTCTCGCAAAAAATGAAAATCAGCTCCTCTGTGCTCCCTCTATGATCTCTGTGCCTCTGTGGTGAACTATAAACTACTCTTAGTGATGGGAGCTCTTTCTTAACAATCACCTCCAATTCTCCTTCACGAAAATCTAACGGGAGGCGGATCGTAGTTTTGAGTAGCTAACCCATGGAGGAAGCTATGCCAACACCTATTTCAGGTATATCAAGTGGATTCAGCATACCCGCAAGTGGAGGGAAAGAGAGCAATCTAGCCAAGATTGCAATCGGCGCCCTCTTTGCCATTCTTATTGGACTAACTATCTATTACTTAGTCGAGAATGGGAAGAAGAACCAGGTGAGGGAGAAATGCTTGAAGGAGAAAAAAGTGGTTGATTGCGCAGTTGCAGTGGGAAAGACCGTCGCTCAGACGGCACAGAAGGTAGGACCCGCCTACACCGCCTGCGCGACAGGCTCTCTATCCACATGCGCTGCAGCGCTTGCCACTGCATTCGTTTAGTGCATAAGAGACTCTCGTATGAGAGTCTCTTTTTTATTTTTAAAATAGAGCAATGAGGTATAAAGAAAAAAATTTAATTTAATAGTATAAGATGGGCCGGCGGCTAATCTTTCCCATACTTGCTCTCGTAGGGGCGCTCTTCGCTCTTGTGATCGTTTTTTGGAGTCAAAGGGAAAAGCCGGTTCAACCCATTCTCTTTCCTCCCCCCACCTCTCCATTTGCCAATTCCATTGCAGGCGCCGGCATCATCGAGGCCGGTCCTCAGAACATCGGCATTGGAACCCCTTTCAATGAGATTGTGACCGACATTTTTGTCACCGTAGGCCAATATGTCAAAAAGGGCGATCCGCTCTTTAAACTCGACACGCGCCTCTTCGAGGCCGCGAAAGATACCGCTGAAGCCGGTCTCAAACTCAGCCGGGTGCAGCTCGAAGACCGAGAGACGCAATTCTCCTTCTATGAGAGGCTCGTCGACAAGCGCGCCGTCAGCGAGCAGGCCTACCAGCAGGCGCGCTATGCAGTTTTAGAGGCCGCTGAAGCCGTTGCCGTGAGTCTAGGGCAGCTCGAGGAGGCAGAGGCCAATATCGAGCGCTCATTGATTCGAGCCCCATCCGCCGGTCAGATCCTCCAGGTCAATGTGCGCCCAGGGGAGCTTGCCCCTGTCATCACCAACTTCATCTTCCAAACCTCCACGAGACTGGCCACTCAGGGCACGATCATGTTGATGGGCTGCACGAGCCCTCTGCAGGTGCGAATCGATATCGATGAGGATGATTGCTGGCGCTTCCGAGAGGGGGCAGCCTCCGTCGCTTTTGTCAGAGGCAACAGCACCATCCATTTTCCCCTCCAGTTTGTAAGAGTTGAGCCCTATGTGGTTCCCAAAAGCTCCTTCACAGGGGAGACTGTCGAACGGGTCGATACGAGGGTGCTCCAGGTGATCTATCAATTCGATAAATGCGATCTTCCGGTCTATGCAGGTCAGGTGCTCGATATCTTTATCGAGTCGGAGCCGATCGAGAACTTTGTGAGAAAATGAAGCGGCTCTTTTTTCTTTCACTGATCCTCTCTGGCTGCCTTGTGGGGCCCAACTACATCCCTCCTGAGCCGGTGATGCCTGTAGAATATGCTGAAATGGGATCGGGCGAGACCTTTGAAATACAAGATGAGGATTTCCTCGGCTGGTGGCGTTCATGGGGCGACCCCCATCTCGACCAGCTGCTCCAGGAGGCCTATTGCTATAACTACGACTGGAGAATCGCCCTCGAGAGGGTCTATCAAGCTAGAGCGAGCTGGTGGATCCAGGTCACAGGGCTCTTGCCCGAATTTGACCTTACAACCTCCGCAACGCGCACGCGGGTCAGCCAGAGCTTTCCCAATACCCGCGTCTTAGGCCTACCACCCATCCAAGACTTCTTTCTCTTCAACTTCGATGCGGTCTGGGAGCTCGATCTCTTTGGGAAGACAAGAAGATCGATCGAGGCGGCCGTAGATAATCTCGAAGCAAGCGAGGAGGATGCTCGAGGGGCGCTCCTGATCACGCTTTCAGAGGTGGCTCGCATCTATGCCGATATTACCGCAAGCCAGGCGCAAATTGCCCTTTTGGGAAGCACGATCGAAGAGAGGGGAGAGCAGCTCGACCTCGCCATGAGCCGCTTTTCAGCAGGAATCGCAAATGAGCAAGAGGTCCAGTCGACGCTCGCCGACCTGGAAGCGGAAAAAGCACTTCTCGCTAGCACAACCATTGTGCTCAAGCAGAGCATCTATTCTCTGAGCACGCTGGTCGGCAGGCCCCCTGAAAGCTTGAGCTCGGAGTTTGAGATGGCGCGGCCGATACCGGCAGTCTTCGGTCGCATCCCCCCTGCAGGGCTACCCTCAGAGCTTTTGAGGCGCCGGCCCGATATTCGGGCCGCCGAGCGAAGGCTGGCTGCTGCGACCGCTGAAATTGGCGTCGCAGTCGCCGACCTCTTCCCAACGTTTTCCCTGACAGGTTCGAGCAGCTCTTTTAGCGCCAACCCCCTTCAGGGAGCCAACTACGGCTGGGCAAGCAGCGCTTTGAGCAAGCTCTTCGACTCGGCGAGCAGAATCTGGGGGATTGGCCTACTCAGCAACTGGACCTTCTTCGACTTTGGCAAAAGGCGCGCACAGATCAGAGTGCAGCGCTTTTTGCAGTGCGGGGCCTTCCTCGCCTATGAGAAGACGGTGATGGGAGCGCTTCAGGAGGTCGAGGATGCGCTCGCTGCCTACTTCAACGAAGAGATTAGACAGCAGGATCTGGGCCGCGCTACAGAGGCTTATGGCAGGAATGCAATCTTGCTCAAAGATCTGTTCCAGGCAGGGCTGGCAAGCTATTCCGATTTTTTGGCAGCTCAAGATCTCTATCTGACCTCTCAAACCCAGCTTGTCGATAGCCAGAGGCTGCTGGCTGAGGATCTCATTGCAGTCTACAAGGCGCTTGGAGGGGATTGGATATGCTACTCTATGCGATAAAAATGCTCTTTGGGGACCGCGCTAAATACATCGGCCTCGTTCTCGCTCTCAGCTTTGCCTCCTTCATCATCTCTCAACAAGGGGCGATCTTGGTCGGTATCATGAAGAGAACCTACGGCTTTGTCACAGATACCTCTCAGGCCAATATCTGGGTCGCCGATCCCACGATGCAGTACATCGACGATATCAAGCCGCTCAAAGATACCGATCTCTACCGCGTGCGCAGCGTCTCAGGAGTTGAGTGGGCCGTCCCTCTCTACAAGGGGCTCATCATCGCTCGCCTCCCCAATGGAATCTACCAAACCTGCATTCTGATCGGCATCGACGGGGGCACCTTCATTGGAATCCCACCGCTCGTTCAGGGGAGCGCGGAGAATCTCAGGATCGATGGGGGAGTGATTGTGAGCACCGTCTCAGTGGGGAATAAGCTTGCGACGAAAAAAAACGGCGAGCTGATCCCGCTCAAGATGGGCGACACGATGGAGCTCAACGACAACCGCGCCATCGTGGTCGGCTTTTGCAACGCCTACCGCACCTTTCAATCCCAGCCGGTCATCTACACCACCTATGATCGCGCGACGCTCTTCACTCCTCCCCAGAGAAAGCTGCTCTCCTTTGTCCTGGCCCATTCGGCTCCTGGCTTTGATCCTGAGGAGGTGTGTCAGAGGATTATGGCTCAGACCGGCCTGAAAGCCTACACCTCTTGGGGCATTTCCAAACTCACTGTGAGCTACTACATTCGCCAGACTGGGATTGCGATCAACTTCGGCATTGCGATCCTTCTCGGCTTTATCATAGGGACAGCCATCGCAGGCCAAACTCTTTACAACTTCACAGTCGACAGCCTGCCCTACTTTGGCATCTTCAAGGCGATGGGGGCCGATAACGCGCTCCTCAGGCGCATGGTGCTCCTACAAGCAGTCATCGTCTCAGCGATCGGTTGGGGAATCGGAATCGGGGCGGCCGCCCTTCTGGGCTATGCGCTTCACAAGACCGAGCTTTCCTTCAGCATGCCCTTCTATCTCTACCTCTTCAGCTTTCTCTCTATTCTCTCTATTAGCCTCATCGGAGCGGTATTCTCTATTCGCAAAGTGATGAAGCTCGATCCTGCTGTGGTCTTCCAGAGGTAGCCGATGGTGGAGAAAAAGGAAGCTGAGGTTATCTGCAGGGGCATTTATAAGAGCTTCGGCAAGGCGCCGAACGAGGTGCACGCCCTCGATGGGGTCGACCTGGTGGTTGAAAAGGGAGTGCTCCACCTCTTGATGGGGCCCTCGGGGTCGGGGAAAACCACGCTGATATCGGTCATCGCCGGCATCCTGACCCAAGATTCGGGCGACTGCTGGGTCTTGGGGACCAATCTGAAAGAGCTCTCCAACGGCCAGAGGGCCCATTTTAGGGGCAAGAATCTGGGCTTTGTCTTCCAGAGCTTCAACCTCATTCCCACCCTGACCATCGAGGAGAATGTCACCATCCCTCTCATACTCACAGGAGAGCGCCGTGGCGAGGCGATTGCTAAGGCAAAAGAGCTACTCGATCGGGTCGGGCTTGCCGATAAGATCGGCAAATACCCCAGAGAGCTCTCGGGTGGTCAGCAGCAGCGCGTGGCTATAGCGAGGGGAATTGTCCACGCCCCTTCTCTTGTGGTCTGCGACGAGCCGACCAGCTTTCTAGACCATATCACAGGTGAAAAAATCGTGGAGCTGCTCAAAGAGATCACGCGCAGTTTGGGTGTGACGATCATCGTCGTCACCCATGATCCGCGCATCGTTCAGTTTGCAGACAAAATCGACCGCCTCGAGGATGGTAAAATCATCCTTTAGCCTTTTAGCTTCTCGTCGATGAGGGTGAGCGATTTTTGGAGCTCGCTGAGCGACTGCTTCTGCTTCTCGATCACCTCAGGAGCCGCCTTTGCAAGGAAGTCGGGATTCAAAGTCGCCTTCAGCTGCTCGATGCGCTTTTCAATCTTCTCTTTTTCCTTCTTCAACCGCTCCTGCTCTTTGTGAGCAAGCTCTGAGGGCAGAGGAACAATGAGCAAGATCTCTTCGACTTGACCCTTGGCTACAAGGCCGCTTAAGGGGGGAGCTTGGCTGAGAAGATGGATCTTTTCCAGCTTCACAAGAGCGCTCAGGATGTGCATCCCCTTCGAGAGCCTCTCCCGATCGCCGATCAGGTAGAGCTCGGTTGCCGTCTGCGGGGGAATCTTCATCTCTCCTCTGATCGCTCTCACCGCATGGACAATCCTTTCAAAGAGACCAAATTCAGCCTCTACCTCTAGGTGTGGGCCCTGTTGGAGTCCTTGCGGATAGGGCGCCTGGATACAGGCGGGGCTATTCAGAGCCCCGATCATCTCCTGCGTGAGCGAGTCGCGCGCTTTGCCGCTCTCTAGGCCGCCAAAACGCTTCTTCATCCGCTGGAAGAGCTCTTCGGTAATGAAAGGGGCGATGGGATGGAGCAGACGGATGGCCTGAAGAAGGAGAATGGCGAGCAGCTTCTGTTTGACGCGCCGCCTCTCCGGAGAGACCTTGCCCGCAAGGGGCGGTTTGGCAATTTCTAAGTAGCTAGCGCAGAGATCCTTCCAGAAGAAATCGTAGGCGGTGGCGGCTGCCTGATCGAAGCTATAGCGAGCAAGCGACTCATTGACTGTATCGACCGCCTTGCCCACTTTCAGGAGGATCCATCGATCTTCGAGCTCGAATTCATTCTCGTCGAGCCCCTTCTCCAGCTCAGCTCGCTCCAGATCTTCGAGATTCATGAAGACGAAGCGCGCTCCGTTCCAGACCTTGTTGGCGAAGTGTTTGAACTCCTCAAATCGTCTGCGATCCAGGTCGATCTGGGGCGTCTGGTTGGCGCAGGAGCAGAGCGCGATGCGCACCGCATCGGTGCCGTAGGTCTCGATGAGGTCGAGGGGATCGATCACGTTGCCCTTGCTCTTGGAGAGCTTCTCCCATTTGGAGAGAACCCCTTCAGGCAGCGGCTTGCCGAGGTCGTAGGCCGCTTTCTCCTCGCCCATGAGGTAGGTGACTCCACCGCCCGGATTTTTGCGGAAGTAGGATCTACCGTAGATCAGTCCGTGGAGGAAGGTCTCGGGGAAGGGCGGCTCTTTCATCGCATAGTTGCCCATCGCCATCATGCGCGCCACCCAGAAGAAGAGGATATCGTGGCCCGTGACGAGGACCGAATTGGGATAGAAGCGCTCTAGATCGGCCGTTTTTTCCGGCCAGCCGAGGGTGCTGAAGGGCCAAAGAGCTGAGGAGAACCAGGTGTCGAGCACATCTGCGTCCTGCTCCCATCGATCGGGCTCGGCGGCCACTTCAGGGGGAAGATCGCTGCCTGCATAGGCGATCATGCGCCCAGGCTCATCCTTGGAGTGCCAGACCGGGATGCGGTGGCCCCACCAGAGCTGACGGCTGATGCACCAATCCCTGAGATGGTTCACCCAGTGAAAATAGGTCTGCTCCCACTGTTTGGGGATAATTTTCACCTTACCCTCATCCACCATCCGCTTGAGATTCTCCACGAAGGGGCCCATGCGGACAAACCACTGCTTGGAGAGGTAGGGCTCGATGATCGCCTTCGAGCGGTAGGAGAGGCCGACACGCAGCTTATGAGGCTCTACCTTCTCCAAAAGCCCCTTCTCTTTCATCGCGGCGACAATCTGCTCTCGCGCCTCCTCGCGGCTCAAACCGGCAAAGCGGCCCCCCTTTTCATTGATGCGACCGTCAGGTGTGAGGATGTTGACGAGCTCGAGTTTGTGGTGAAAGCTGACGCGGTAGTCCTCAGGATCATGTGCAGGGGTTATTTTGACTGCGCCAGTCCCAAACTCGGGATTGACAAAGTTGTCGACGATGATGGGCAGGATGCGCTCGGTGATCGGATGGCGCACCGACTGGCCATGCAGCTTCAGGTAGCGCTCATCCTTGGGCGAGACAGCCACCGCCACATCGCCCAGCACCGTCTCAGGCCTCGTTGTGGCGATGGTGATAAAGCCTTTGCCGCTGTGAAGGGGGAAGCGAAAATACCAGAGAAAGCCCTCCTGCTCCTCGTACTCCACCTCATCGTCGGCAAGAGCGGTCTGAGTGACCGGGTCCCAGTTGACCAGATAGTCGCCTCGGTAGATGAGTCCGTCGTCAAAGAGTTTTTTGAAAATACTCCTCACCGCCTTCGAACAGCCGTCGTCCAGGGTGAATCGGAGACGGCTCCAATCGGCTGAGGCGCCCATTTTCTTGAGCTGGTCGAGGATGCGGCTCTCATGGCGCTCTTTCCAGCTCCACACTCTCTCGAGAAACTCCTCGCGGCTGTAGTCGGTCCTCCTCTTGCCCTCACTCTGTTTGAGGTAGCGCTCGACCGCAAGCTGCGTGGAGATGCCGGCGTGGTCGGTGCCGGGGACCCAGAGCACCTCAAAGCCGAGCATCCGCTTATGGCGGATCAGGATATCCTGGAGGGTCGAGACGAGGGCGTGGCCCATATGGAGCACCCCGGTCACGTTGGGCGGGGGCATCACGATGGTGTAGGGGGGCTTTCCTGAATCGGGATCGGCACGGAAAAAGCCGCCCTCCTCCCAGAAGCGATACCAGGTGGCATCGGTGATCTTCGGGTCGTAGGCGGCCGAGAGATGGAGGGGATTATTTTCGTCTTGCATAGAGGCGGACCACTATAGCCCACCTCTAGCAAGAACACCAATCAAAAATCCTTTTTGCCGTAGCCCCCGTTTGCCTCTAGGTCATCGATCATCTGCCTCTGGGCTTGGTTCACAAGCTTAGCTAGGCAGCGCGAGACGAAGAGGAGGGAGAGGCCCACGTAGAGGGTGCAGCCCAATCCGACTCCAAATTTCTCAGCTCCCGTATGGGCCGCTACATTGTGGAGGTGGGTGAGATGGATGACGACCATCGCACATGTCAGGGCGGCTACGAGAAGAAGGGGCACTCCCCAGTTAGGTGCGCGACCTTCAACTCGATCGAGCACCTTATCGGTGATTTCCGAGGCCTTGATGATACCCTTTTGGACCGTTCTCATCAGTTTGGCAGGTCGTGAGAGAGCGCCGTCGGGTTCTCCCTCCTCATCGACTTTTTTGTCCCTATTGAGGAGGCTATCGAGGCAGTTTGCGATAAAGATGAGAGAAAGCCCCACAACGACTGCACAGCTTGTGCCCATCAAGAATTTCTCAAAGTTGGCCAAGTGGCTGCTGCCCGCTGTCGCACAGAGGTCCTGTGTGAAATAGACCATGACGATCATGCTGGCAAGGGCGGCCAGCATGGCGAGAGGGACACCGTAGCTCTCCGACCCAAATCTGGCCGTTTCGACCGCCTTATCGCATTTATCCCAAATCTTTCTCACCCCATTGGCGAAGGGATCGATTCTGGACTCGCCAGATCTTATCATTGCTCCTGGATCCATAATATTACCTCATAATATTAAGTAATTAATAATCTATAATTAATTATAGAATAAAATTATTAAGATAATATTAAATTATTATATTTGGGCTATAAATTTAAATTTTGTTCTTTTTGAAGAAGGTCGAATCGATGGATGGCCGCCTCGCTCTCCTGGCATTCTGAGAGGAGCAAGAGCTCTCGGTAGAGCATCCGCTTTTCAAAGAGGAAGGCGGTCTCATACCAGGCGGGGTTTTTGGAGATCTGGTAGATCAGCTCATGGGCTAAAAGGGAGGGGGTCCCGGGGAAGGGGGTATCGGTGATCCCGGTGAAGAAGACATCGAAAATGGCGTCGTTTTCGGTCAGATAGAGGAAGCAGCCATAGAGGGGGAAGAGGAGGGAGCGCTCATCGAGGAGCTCCTCTTCGCTATAGGCTTCAAAGAGGGCGAGGGCGGCCATGGGCTTTCGGCTTTTCAAGAGCGACCAGATGCGCCAGCTATCGAGGAGCTTCTTCTCTGGTCGGCTCCACTCTTTCTGCAGGCAGGGGGCGGCGATCGCTTCGGTGAGCTTCTCTTCGCCCTCGAAGATGGCCCTCTGCATCAGGTAGACCCCTGTTCTCAAGCAGTGCAAGTGGTTTTTACATGGCTCGTCGAGAAAGGCCTTCACAGCGCGCTTGAGGGGGGAGTGCTTCGCAAGGAGGAGCGGCTTGAAGCAGCGCGAAAGCTCCTGGAAGGCCTGTTTGCTTTCATCGATGAGAAGGGCCGCTCTCTCTTCGATCCGGCTGAGAAGTCCTGAGGCGATCTCGGGGGCGCCAAGCTCGAAGAGGGCGTAGATGATGTTACCGATGAGGTCGGGGGCGGGCCTCTCCTCAATGATTAGAAGATCGAAGAGCTCTACGAGCACAAGGGGCAGAGCTGCCCAGAAGGCAAGTTCGATTTCAAAGGCAATTCTGGCCTGCTGCGACTTTGCAAGATCTTCTGCTTGAGTCGGGTTTTCTAGGAAAAATGGTCTCTCAGCGTGTTTTAGGATGTGCTTGAAGAGGTGGAGCGCCTCTGAGCTCTCGATGACATCGGGAATATGTCTGAGGGCGACCAGGATGAGCTTGTAGGCGCCGTAGCGGTCGCGGCTTGCGCTCTCATGCATGCGGTAGAGGATCTGCTCTTTGATCGGTGCAATCAAGGGGTGTTTTGGGTAGCGCCTCAAGGCGAGCTCCAGGCATTTAACCTCTTCTTCGCGATCGGAGAGGGCGGCATAGACGAGCGATTTGCCGAGATATTCGAGGGGGGCGCCGGGGGTGTTGTGCAGTTTAGAAAATTCCTCCAGGGCATCTCCAAAGCTCTCTTTTGCTCTTTTTTTGTGCCTTGTGGCTTTTGCCTCTTCGAGCAGGGTGATGCCGGCTCGGAAGAGAGCAGATCGACCCTCGAGCTGGCCTGGAAAGCTTGCGGCGATGCGCCGGTATTCGATGAGCGCCCTCTTATAGTCGCGGTTGGCGAGGAGGGCCTCGGGGACGGCGAGGCAGCTCACCTGGACCTCTCGGCTGGCTGAGAAGACAGCGATGGGAGAGAGGGTGAAGTCGGCGTCGCGCGAAATGACCCCCACATGGTCTCCAAAAAGGGGTAGATAGCTCATGTAGGTGAAACGGGCGCTTCCGTCGAGGAAAAAGCGGATTCTCTTCTCTCCCTTTTCTAGAATCAGCTGGTGGCGCATCCCCGGTTTTAAGAAGAGGTCGGGGATCTGCATCACCTTGATGCCGTTGCGAAAAAGGGTGGAGCTTCCGTCGCCCTCTCTTGCGATCCAGAGGCAGTAGCCATCGAAGGGGCTTGCTCGCATGCTGGTTTCTGGAACATTGAGAAGAAAGCCAATTCCACGCGATTTGGCTCCGAGCTCGATGGCTGTTTTCAAGCGCAGGGGCTCTTCGAAGGGCATCTTAGATAGCGAGAGACCGACCCACTCGCCCTCTTGAGCAATCGCGCTGTGCTGGGTCAAGAGCAGGTTCTCTTGGAATTCCCAATCGCTTTTGCTTTCGAGGGTGAGTAGGCCGATTTTGTACCATTCGGAGCGGCCCTCCATGTGGGCTGAAAGGTCGCTGAGAAGCGCTTCGAAGGAGTCGTAGCGATCGGCAGGATCTTTTGAGAGGCATTTTTTTGCAATATGGGAGAGGCGGGGAGGTACATCTCTATAAGGGGCGATCTCTTCAGGAGGGGTGAGAGTTTCCAGGCGCCAATTTTCGCGAAACTCTTTCAGAGAGTGGCGTTCGAAGGGCAATCGGAGGGTTAAGATGAGATAGAGGATGACGCCGAGGGCGTAGATCTCCGATTGGACACTGGAGGGGGCTCCAAGGGCTCTTTCGGGCGAAAGGAAGGCAAGGGTGCCGACGATCTTGCCGGGCCTGGTGAGATCGACCGCTTCCTCACTCTCTTCCTCGCCTTCGATCTCTGGATGGTGCTCACCGATGGGTTCTGAGAGGCCCCAATCGAGGACGATGACTTCGCCGAAGTTACCGATTAGGACATTTTCCGGCTTCAGATCGCGGTGCAGGATTCCCTTTGTGTAGGTGTAGGAGACGGTTTGGCAGATGCTTTTGAAGATGGAGATGAGGGAGGGGATGGAGGAGCTCCTATCTTTTAGGAGCTGCTTTAGGCTCTTGCCCTCGACGTAGGGCATGGTGTAGTAGAGGTCATCCTCTTCGACGTGGATCTCGTAGATCGAGATGATGCCGGGATGGGTGAGCTGGGCGGTGAGGCGGGCTTCGCGCAGGAAGCGGGCTTTCATCGACCCCTTGCTCTTGAGGTCATCGCGGATGCGCTTGAGGGCGAGGCTTCGCTCGGAGATGGGATCGAAGACGAGGAGAACCTCTCCCATGCCCCCTTTGGCGATCTGGCGAAGAATGGTGTAGCGACCGATTTTCACTGAAAGTTCAGGGCTATAGCACCCTGTTTCGATCTATTTCGTCTGCTTTTTTTCTAGCGCCTGCATCTCTTCATCTTCTTCCTCTTCGCTTGAATCGAGAGGGATGGTGTAGGTATCGCTCTGGTCGTGCTGGTCTTTGAGCCACTCTTCCTTCTTCGGCCCTGTGGGGCTAGTAGGCCCGGTGGGACTTGTGGGTCCAGTTGGGCTCTGGGGTGTGGTGACGGAGACAGGGGCTGCACCGAGAGGTGCTAGGAGGGAGGAGAGTGCGAGTGCAAAAAGTAGAGTCAAAAGCTTCTTCATCTTTTAGTCTTTGGGTTTATTTTAATACCTGCCCAACATAAAAAAGATGGGGCCTTGAGTCAACTGAAAAAGCAAATCTCTCTCACCTTCTCCTACCAGCAGAAAAAGCGTGCGATGCGGAAGTTCACGCCGACGCGTGCGAGCCACATCGTCTCATCGAAGGAGAAGCGGAAGGGGGTACCACTTGGGCTTACAAGCTGCCTCGTCTTCTCGGGAAACTGCAAGTAGAGCGCCTCTGCTTTGATGCTGATCAAATCAGAAAGGGCCCACTCTGCACCTGCGCCTGTTGCAAGGCCCCAGAGGTTGTAGCGAGTTGAAAAGCTCTCCGAGATAATTAAAGCTGTATTGCTTCCTGTCCATGCAGATCGAAATTGGGCAAAGGCTGCTCCGATCGTTGCATAGAAGAGCAACCTGCTGCAAGCGATGCCAGCACGCCCGCGGATCGTGCCAAACCACTCTGTGCGATCTTCGAAGGTAAAGGGAACTACTTCAGTGGTTAGATAATCATAGCTTCGCTTTAGCGACCCCCAGTTCCAATCACCTTCAACGCCGAGTAGGCCCGAGCCGCACTGCCAGTTGTATCCGGCCTGCAGTCCTCCAATCACCCCGTTATTAATGCGGTGGAGCGTGGTGAGAGGAAGTCCACTTAGGTCTGTACCCACCCAACCATCGCGATCGGTCCAGGTTCTATTTTCAGCTACCCAGCCCAGATTGCCGCCCACATAGAGACCGTCAAAATAGGGGCAGGCGCAATCGATTTGCGGGACTCCACAGCCGCTATTCCAAAAAGCCTCTACCTGTCCAGCGAGAGCGATAAGCCCCACGCTTGCTAGAGCTGTCATCACTAAACGCTTCATAGTCACCTGTAGCTGTTATGCACCCATCTTTCGTACGCTTTTTCACAATTTTTGTACAAAAGAATATGGGGTGGGGCAGTCGCTTTCGCTGCCCGCGGTAGCTGCTGAGACTTTTGTCTCGATCGAGGACAAGGAGTTTTCTTGTCTCCATGAAGACCCTCGGTTGGCATTATTTGATGTTATGGTGATTTATTAACTTGCTCTTAATGAACAAAATTTGCTAGATATATTTATGCCGAAATCAGTATAATAAGGAAAGGATATGGGTGATGCTCCATCAGAAAGACCACTCCTCTGGGTGGCTTCATCAAAACGGGACTTACTCGATATGCCAAAAAAAGTGATTACTGCTTTTGGCTATGGCTTATATGAAGCCCAAATTGGAGAACACCCAAGCATAGGAAAGGTATTGAAAGGATTCGGCGGAACAAGCGTCATAGAGCTTGTAGTCGATCATATGGGGGATACATTCAGAGCAGTTTACACAGCCAGATTTAAGGAAATAGTGGTTGTTCTGCATGCCTTTCAGAAGAAGAGCAAAAAAGGCATAAAAACCCCTAGACAAGACATAGAATTAATTCAATCTAGGCT
This sequence comes from Chlamydiia bacterium, assembly GCA_963827485.1. GTDB lineage: Bacteria > Chlamydiota > Chlamydiia > Chlamydiales > JAAKFR01 > CAWHBB01. The sequence continues at coordinate 89,948 of CAWHBB010000006.1, read as the reverse complement.
AAAGCTTGCTGAAGAGATGTATGAAGAGTGGAAAACAAAGAGAGGCAAAAATGCCTAAGAGAAAAATAGAAGAAGCAGAATATGAAGTCACCGAAGGCAATGTTTTTGCTGCTTTGGAACTTGATCAACCTGAAGAACTATTGGCTAGAGCAAAACTGCTATTTCGCGTAGGTGCACTTATTAAAAATAGCGGGCTCTCACAGAAAGAAGTAGCTAAAAGGCTTGGGATTACTCAGCCAAAGGTGTCTATGCTCGTTAACGGCTTTTTGTCCGAATTCAGTACCGACTCGCTACTCCACTATCTTTCGATTCTCGGCTGCGAGGTTGAAATTCGAGTAAAACAACCACGGTCTCGCATAGGCATTTTTCGGCATAAGGGCTGCATTGCTGTTTGCTAACATCCATTACATCAGTTGATAGCAAAGAGCTATTCGAAATGGGTCAGGCGCTCGCTCTGGCGTAGCGCTCTAACCTTGCTGTAGAAGAGACAGACGAGGGCGAGCGAGATGATGGTGCTGACGCACGCCACCGCAATCGATGCCTCTTTCACCTCAGCAATATTCCAGTCGCAGTTCATATGCGATACCAACACAACCACCCAGGCAAGCATCGCTATGACCCAGGGAATCGTCGCCGCATCCCTCAATCTCCTCGCCTCGCGAAAGGCAGGCTTAGATGCTTCAGGCTTTTCTAATGCATTTGTGCAGAGTAGCGATAGAAATGAGACGCCCGAAATGCTCCCCATAGAACCTCAAAAAGTTACTTATAGGAGTATAAAGAAATAATAAAGAAAAAGCAAGATTTCTTAGGCGTAGATCCAAATTCCAAGGATAACTAGGAGGGCGCCAATGAAGGCGAAGATATTAGAGAGGAGGAGGACTCGGTTTTTAATCAGAATGCCATAGATAAGCCAGCTCGCAACAGAAACGAGACCCAGCAGGAATCCATAGACAGAGACATCATGGGCCGAATGGTTGTGAAAGATCTTGAAGGCTTGGGTATAGAAGAGAAGCTGGCCAATAAGCCCCATCGCCAGCATATACTTCTCGTAGAAATAGAGCAGCTTCGTCTTCATAAGTATCTAATTATAAATAAGTTAGCAAAAAAATGCACTTAAAATTTTAAGTATTTGCCGGTGTAGGAGCCAGGGGTTTTGGCCACCTCTTCGGGGGTGCCTGAGGCGACGAGATAGCCGCCATGGATTCCGGCATCGGGACCCAGGTCAAAGAGGTAATCGGCGTTTTTGATGAATTCTGTGTTGTGTTCGATCGCGATGAGGGTATTTCCTCGATCGACGAGCCGGTGGAGCACTGAGAGCAGCTTATTGATATCGTCCGGGTGCAGTCCGCTTGTTGGCTCATCGATCAGATAGAGGGTTTTGCCAGTTCCCCGTTTGGCCAGCTCTCGAGAGAGCTTCAACCGCTGCGCCTCCCCGCTTGAGAGCGAGGGGATCTCCTGGCCGCATTTGAGGTAGCCAAGGCCGACCGAGATCAGCGTTTCGAGGATCCGCTTTGCCTTGGGCAGAAAATGGAAAAGGGCGAGGAGCTCATCTAGCGTCATGTCGAGAAGCTGGCCAAAGTTTTTGCCCTGGTAGTTCACCTCGAGGCTGACCGGATTTAATCGCAATCCACCGCAGACAGGACAGAGGAGGCGCACCGAGGGCAAAAAGAGCAGGTCGACCTTTTTGTAGCCGAGGCCATAGCAGTGGCTGCACATGCCCGCACGGTGGTTATAGCTGAAATGCTTGGGCTGGAGCCCTGCCGTTTTGGCTCGCCCGAGCGAGGCGTAGAAAGATCGAAGCGCGCCTGCAAGGTCGGTGTAGGTGCCCACATCGGCGCGCACCGTGTGGCCGATCGGATTTTGATCGATGGCGATGATCTTATCGAAGGGCTCTCGCGTCTTAAGGAGCGCCTCTGCACGAGGCAAGATCACCTCATGCATGAGCGTCGATTTCCCCGAGCCCGAGACCCCGGTCAAGCAGGTGAAAATCCCGAGAGGAAGGGCAAGCGAAAGGTTCTTCAGGTTGTTGCTCGCGGCCCCTTCGATGTGGAAGAACTCTTTCGCCCGGCGTCTCGCCTTGGGCATCTCTATCTTTTTGCGTCCCGATAGGTATTGGCCGGTCAGCGAGTGGGGATCTTTTAGGATCTCGCTGTAGCTGCCCTGCGCCATCAGGTAGCCCCCGTGGATGCCCGCTCCTGGGCCAAAATCGAGGATGTAGTCGCCATTTTTTACCGTGAGCGGGTCATGCTCGACGAGAAGCAGGGTGTTGCCAAGCTCCTTAAGCCTTTTTAGCGCACTGTTGAGCTTGTCGTTGTCTTTGGGATGCAGGCCCACCGTAGGCTCATCGAGAACATAGAGCACCCCTGTCAGATGGCTGCCGAGCTGTTTTGCCAGCCGTATGCGCTGCGCCTCACCATTGCTGAGCGTGCTCGCCCGCCTGTCCAAGCTGATGTAGTGAAGGCCGATTTCGATGAGGAATTCTAGCCGCGCTTTGATCTCTGCAATCACCTCTGCCAGCACCTTCTCATCCTCTCCGATGAGCTCCACTTTTTCGATGAAGCTCTTGACCTCTTCAAGCGAAAGGCGAGTGAGCGCGCCAATCGACAGATCTGCAAGTATCACCGCGCTCGAAAGCGGTTTCAGCCTGCTGCCACGGCATGAGGGACACTCGACCTCATCCATGAGCTGGGTGAGGGGAAGGCGAATAGCGGGACGAGCGATCCTTGCCGCTCTTGCCAGAACATTTTGCAGCCCGAGCCAGGAGAATCGATAGCCGGGCCCTTCAAACCATTTGTCGCTTCCATTGAAGATAAAAGCCAATTTGGCAGGTGAAAGCTCCTCTAGCGGCAGCGAGGGGTCGATTTTTTCTTCTTTGAAGAGTCGAGAGAGCGGTTTTGGGATAGAGCGAGAGAAAAAGATCGAGAAGAGCTCAAAGGTAGAGAGCTCCATCAATTCGCTCTTGGCTTTGAAGTTGGCTCCATATTGAAAGCCAAGCCCTTGGCACTCCGGACACATGCCCTCCGGGCTGTTGAAGGAGAAGGTGTGGGGCGTCAAGGGCTGATAGGATTTTCCACTGCTCTTCACCGCGAAGGCAAGGTTAAAGAGCTGCTCTGAGCCATCTTCTCTGACCAGGAGGACAAGGTTTTTAGAGAGCCGAAGGGCCTGCTCAACCGCCTCTGAGATCCGTTTTCTATTCTCCTTGCTGACCTTGAATCGGTCGATGACGACAGCGATCTCATTCTTGCGCTTTCGATCGAAGGGGATCTCGCTGTCGAGCTCGAAAATTTCCCCATTGAGCCTCAGGCGCAAGTAGCCCTGCCCTCTCAATTTCAAAACGAGATCTTCGAAGCGGTCGGCACGGCTCATTTCGAGCGGGGCTAGAAGGAGGATCTTCTCTCCACTTGGCAAGGCGTTGATGTGGTCGATCACGCTCTCCCGCGTGATGCTCTCGATCTTTTCACCTGTCTCAGGATCGAAGGCCTGGCCTTTGTGCGCGTAGAGAATCCTCAGGTAGTCGTAGATCTCGGTCATCGTGCCGACCGTGCTCCTCGGATTGCCCGCCTGCACCTTCTGCTCGATCGCAACTGCGGGCGAGAGCCCCTCAATCGAGGTCAATTTGGGCTTGGGGCTCTGCTGGACAAACTGCCTTGCGTAAGGGGAGAGCGACTCGATGTAGCGCCTCTGCCCCTCCGCATAGACCGTATCGAGGGCAAGCGAGCTTTTACCTGAGCCTGAGGGCCCTGTGCAGATGGTGATCTGGCCGCGGGGCAGGCTTAAGTTGAGCCCCTTCAAGTTGTTCTCCGAGGCGCCTACAATGTCGATCGTGGTGATCGGGGGTGCTTGAGCTCTTTTCTTCTCCTCAAAGAGGAGCGGTGCTTTAGAGAGCGCTGCCTTTAGCGCGCGCCCTGTGGGCGTCTTCTGTCTTGCGATCTCTTCGGGCGCGCCTGAGCCTACCAGTTTGCCGCCTAGAGCGCCCCCCTCGGGGCCGAGGTCGATGATCCAATCAGCGGTTTTCACCACCTCCATGTTGTGCTCGATCACGATGACGCTATTGCCTCTGTCGACAAGCTTATGCAAAAGCTCGAGAAGAGCCCTCACATCTTGGAAATGGAGCCCTGTGGTGGGCTCGTCGAGGATGTAGAGAGTCCTGCCCGAACCGGTTTTAGATAGCTCCTTGGCCAGCTTCACCCGCTGCGCCTCGCCCCCGGAAAGGGTGGTCGAGCTCTGGCCTAGCGTGATGTAGCCCATCCCCACATTTTCGAGCACGCCGAGCTTCTGCTTGAGAAGGGGAATGGGCTCGAAAAAGGCAAGCGCCTCGCTCACTGTCATGTTCAGGACATCGTGGATGTTTTTGCCCTTGTAGTAGATCGAGAGGGTCTCGGGATCGAAGCGCTGGTTGCTGCAGAGTGGGCAGTCGACGAAGAGATCCTCCATGAAATCCATATCGACACGCACAACGCCTCGTCCTGCACACTCTGTGCAGGCGCCCTCTTTGGCGTTGAAGCTGAATCGGCCTGGCAGATAGCCTCGGGCCCGACTTTCGGGAAGCTCAGAGAAGAGCCTGCGAATCTCATCGAAGGCTTTGATGTAGGTTGCAGGGTTGGATCGAGGGTTTCTTCCGATCGGTGACTGATCGATTGCGATCACCTTGTCGATATGCTCGATGCCGGTGATCTTTTCGTGAGCGCCGATCGGCTGCTCTGAGCCCTGAAGCTTGCTTGCCAGCGCTGGATGGAGAATGTCGGTGATGAGAGAGGATTTTCCCGATCCCGAGACGCCTGTGACGGCAGTGAAAAGCCCGAGCGGGAAATCGACATCGATCTTCTTGAGGTTGTTGTGGGCTGCTTTTTTTATAGAAAGGATCTCGCCCGAGGGCTTTCTCCTCTTTTTTGGAATGGCGATCTTCTCTTTGCCGCTCAAGTAGCGAGCGGTGATCGACTCCTTGGATTTTGAAGAGGCCCTTGAGAGGGCCGCTGTAGAGGATTTTGCCCCCTTCGCTTCCCGCGCCTGGACCGAAGTCGACAATATGGTCGGCAGCTAAAATGGTCTCCTCGTCATGTTCGACTACAATCACCGTGTTGCCGCGGTCGCGTAGCCGCTTCAGGGTGAGGATCAGCTTCTCATTGTCGCGCGGGTGGAGGCCGATCGAGGGCTCGTCGAGGACGTAAGTGATGCCTACAAGGCCCGCTCCCACCTGAGAGGCGAGCCGCACCCTTTGGGATTCACCGCCTGAAAGCGTCGGGGCGCTTCTATCAAGGGAGAGGTAGCCGAGGCCCACATCGACGAGAAAATCGAGGCGGCGCCTTATCTCTTTTGGACGAGCTCACTTGCGATCGGCTTTTCACTTTCCGAAAGCTCCAGGGTCTGAAAAAACTGTTTCGACTCCTCGATCGTCATCGCGATGATCTCGTGGATTTTCTTGCCGGCAAGCTCGCAGGCAGCGGGGTAGGGCTTGAGCCGCGCGCCCTTGCACTCGGTGCAGAGACCGAGGCGCATGAACCTTTCCATCCTCTTCTTGTAGAGGTCGCTCTTCGCACTGGTGTAGCGCTCCCTTGCCTCGTGCAGAACCCCTCTCCAGGCCACATACTCCCTCCACGACACAGGACGGGTGGGGTGGCTGAAGTCCATGGCAACCCACTTCTTTTCGATGCCATAGAGAAAGACCTTCTTGGCCTGCTCAGGAAGCTTTTTCCACGGAGTGTGGATGTTGAATTTGTAGAGGCGGGCTAGATTCTGGTAGATGTTGCCGTAACGAACTGTGTTAAAGGAACTTGCGACCAGCGCAGCAATCCTCTGCGATGCTCTTGTCCTCGTCGATGATCTTGTCGAGGTCAAACTCTTGTACATAAGCAAGTCCGTGGCAGGTGGGGCACATGCCTGCAGGGGCTGTTGAAGGAGAAATCGTGCGGTTCAAGCGGGGGGTAGGAGAGGCCCGATTTGGGGGAGTAGGCACCTGTTGAAAAGAGGGTCTCCTCTCCCGATTGGAGATCGAGGGCGATGAGCGAGCCCTGGCCTCATGGTGAGAGCAGCTATGACCGCCTCTGCAATCCTTGAAAAATTGGCCTTCTCAACAGTTAGCCGATCGATGACGAGGTCGAGGTCGTGGGCGAGTCGCTTATCGAGGCTGATCTCCTCGCTGAGGTCGACGAATGCGCCATCGATGCGCATGCGGGTGTAGCCTTTGCGCAAAAGATCGGCCAGATCCTCTTTGAATTCCCCCTTTTTGCCTCGTGCGTAGGGTGCGAGTAGGGCGATCTTACTCTTGCTGGGTAGGCTCTGGACCGCTTGGATGATCTGCTCCTTGCTTTGGGGCAGAACGCGCTCGCCGCTGACGGGGCAGTGGGGGATGCCGATGCGGGCAAAGAGCACGCGCAGGTAGTCGTAGATTTCGGTCATCGTGGCGATTAGCGAGCGGGGATTGCGTCCTGCGCTCTTCTGTTCGATGGAGATGGTGGGTGAGAGCCCCGAGACATGCTCCACGTCGGGCTTTGCCATATCGCCTAGATAGCGGCGCGCGAAGCTGGAGAGCGATTCGATGTAGCGCCTCTGGCCCTCTACATAGATCGTATCGAAGGCGAGGGAGCTCTTGCCCGATCCCGACACGCCTGTGAAGACGATGAGCTCGCCCCCTTCGAGTTCGAGATCGACTCCCTTCAAATTGTGGACGCGGACTTTTTTTAATGAGATGCGCTGCTGCTTCATGGGGAAAAGAGTATAGACCAACTTGGGCTGGATGAAAAGATCAAGAATCCATAAAATGAAAACTCTATTTTGGGAATATCGCTATGAAAACTCCACCTCTTTCGGGATCCGCTTCAGACCCCTCTCTCCTTCGAAGTGCCATCCAGGATCATGATATGCGGCTTGCCGTGGCAGTCACCCAAGTGGCGCTCGGCTTTTTTCTGCTCCTTGCAGCGGGCCTTGCGCCGCTCTCTGAGTGGACCGGCGCGCTCGGTCTGGGAGGGGGTCTTCTCCTTGTCGAGGGGCTAGTCTCTCCCTTTTTAGAAGGAGCCAAGCGGGAAAAGGCAACCAAGGTCTCGATCGTTGCGCTTGCCTTTATCTTGGGCCTGAATCTGGTGCTCATTGGATGCAAGTCGCCCGATGTCGTGTCGGGAGCTGCCATCGGTTTAACAGGCGCTTTCATCTGCGTCGCAGGAGGAGCTGCCCACTTTGCCGGTAGTTATAATAAAAAATTGATTGCCAAAGTGGCGGCTCTCGCGGTGGCGACCATACTCATGGTCTCGGCCTGCCTCGCTGGAGGCACGACAGGAGCGGGCTTTGCCATCGCCGCCTCTGTATTAGCGCTGGGCGTGGCGGCTCACCATCTTCATTCAAAAGGTGTTTTGAAAAGAGCGGTTGTTGAGGAGAGTGAGGAGCTAGGAGGTCAAGAGGCCGAGCCGTTAGGATCTGGGCCTCCTGGTGGGCCAGATCCCGCTGTAGAGCCGAATGCAGCAACCGATCCAGCACCTGAGCATGCGGAGTAGATGCTAAGGGTAGGTGAGCTGCTCTCCCATCTCTTCTATCCCAAGCTCTGCCTGCACTGCACCCATCGCCTCGAGGCAAAGCTTCTCTTTTGCGCAAGCTGCGTCTCCTCATTTGAGCTGCTCGATCCTGCTGAACACTGCCCCCACTGCTTTTCATATCAAGAGAAGAAGGGACCCTGTCCACTCTGCATTGCAAGAAAGAATTGGAAGATCAAGGTGGGAGCGGTGCTGGGTAGGGAGCCTCCGGTGGCTACCTATCGAGGCTATGTGGAGAGGGCGGGGGCGAGCTACCTTCTCAAAGGGGCAGCTTCGTTCATGATCCTCCAATGGGGCAGGCTCAATTGGGAGCCACCCGATCTCATCGTTGCCTGCCCGAGGCCGCTCTGGAGGCGCATTTTCTCAGGACCCGATCCGAGCATACTCCTTGCCAAAGAGCTTGCGAGGCGCCTAAAAGTTCCGAGGCTCACGCTCTTCAGTTATCTCAAGAGGATTGGGACAGAAAATAGGCCTCTTCTCTTCGTTGCGCTCTCGCTAAGCGATCTCAAGCGCTACCGGAGGCACATCGAGAATCTGCCTTGCAAGCGTCGCTATTTCCTCTCGATATTTGGATAGTTCATGAGGGCACGGCAAACCCAGCTCCCGCTCCCGACCCAGATCCTGACCCAGAACCCGCTCCAGCTGCTCGAGCTCCTGGCCCATTGCCTCCATACTTTTCTACGAGGTAAGATTCAAACCGTGCACTTGCCACATGGAAGAGGTGGCGGCTCGGATTTTGGCTATTATTTGCCTCGGCAAGAACTGCTCTGAAGAGATAGCGCTGCATAACAGGATTGCCCCGAGGAGCGAAAGGGTTGTGCGAACGAGGGATATTTCCACCCGAGAAGCATTCCAATCCTTTGAATAGCACGGGGAGGTAGTCGTCGGTATAGTCCTCTTCTTCGGGGTGAAAGTCGTGCAAGACAGCCACTCCAGCGAGATTGATGATCAGATTGCCTGTGTTGGAGAGGTCGATCGGCGTCTGCATCTCAACACCCACTCTGAAAAAGTGCTGCAGCTGGGCAAGCATCTTCAGGTCTTCGGGAGGAAGCGATGCGATTTCATCTTCGCTCCTGATTTGAGACCATCGATTCACCATCTCATTGAGACGAAGCGTGGGGTGGGCGATGATTTTCTCCTGAACAATTGCCTTGTCTCGGACAGGGTCATTGAGAATGGCTGCAAGGGGCACTCTGCCTCTCAGTTGAGCATACTGGTGGCACTCCCATGCAAGCTGCTTATCTTCTCTCTCTTTGTTGATGTTGATTTTGACAACTAGCTCCTCATTTCTTCTTCCATCGAAGAGAGGCTTTTCGCCCTCTGCGAAGGTGAAGACCTCCTTCATTGCGCCTGCGCTCGAAAATGGAGTGAGCCTCCTATCAGCAAAGGTGCTTCCAATCTTGGCTCTCTTGGCCTGAGACTCCTCACTGCCCTCTCCTAATTTTCTCTTATGTGCATTTGAGAGCTGTGGAGCTCCCGGTAAGTGGGGGAGACGTGAGGGCATTCGCATCTTCGTCGGAGTTGGGGGAACTTTGAGAGCAGCAGGGGGAGGAAGCTCATGAGCGACCGCCTCCGCGCTGTTCTGATCACCTGAATTCGATGGAAACAGCTCTTGCTGGGCCATCCCGTCTGTCCCTTGATGAGGGGCAAGCGAAGGGAGTTCAGCAACGCCTGTAGGGCCAGAATGGCTAGGATTCGAGGCGCCCGAGCTTAATTGAGATAGGGGTCTGCGTGGACTAGATAGGGCAAAACCTGCTCCTGATCCGCTCCCTAAATGGGCAGTAAGCGAAAGAGCTGAGGTGCGATAGGGGCTAATGGGTAGGGTAAAACCTGCTCCAGCTCCTGCCCCGCTACCTAAAGCAGGCGTACTCTGCAGGGGTGTGACTGCACGAACACGCCTGACTTGGATGGGGGAGCGAACGGGAGAAGCTGGGCTGGTCGGTGAGGTAAAATCGGCTCCCGATCCCGAACCGCTGCCTAAATAAGCAGCAAGTGAGGGATGGGCTGAGAGGCGTTGAAGGGCGGGTGGGCCACCAGGGGAAGCTGGGCTGGAATAACCCGCTCCAGACCCCGATCCCGAACCGCTGCCTAAGGTAGTGGGTGAAGAATGAACTGGGGGTTGAAGGTAGGGGCTCGCAGGGGAAGCGAGTCTGGTCGGTGAGGTAAGACCGGCTCCCGATCCGCTGCCTAAATAAGCAGCAAGTGAGAGAGGGGCTGAGAGGCGTTGAAGGGCGGGTGGGCCACCAGGGGAAGCTGGGCTGGAATAACCCGCTCCAGACCCCGATCCCGAACCGCTGCCTAAGGTAGTGGGTGAAGAATGAACTGGGGGTTGAAGGTAGGGGCTCGCAGGGGAAGCGAGTCTGGTCGGTGAGGTAAGACCGGCTCCCGATCCCCAACCGCTGCCTAAATAAGCAGCAAGTGAGTGAGGGGCTGAGAGGCGTTGAAGGGCGGGTGTGCCACCAGGGGAAGCTGGAAGGGTCGGCGAGGCAAAACCTAGGCCAGATCCCGATCTGCTGTCTAAATAGGCAGCAAATGAAGGATAAGCTGAGGGGCGTTGAAGAGCGGGCGGGCCCATAGGGGATGCTGGGCTAGTGGGTAGGGGAGAAGCTGGGCCAGCTCCCCTGCGCTCGGGCGTGACTGCGCGAACCCGGCTGGCTGCATCAGCGGCAAAACCGGCTGGAGGAAGAGCAAGCTCTGTTACCACCGGAGGGGGACTCTCAGGGCGAGATTGGGGGGAAGGAGATGCGAAAAGGTTGCGTATAGGAGGTTGATTTTGAAGAGGTTGCATAGCTTCTGCCTGGGTTGTTTTGCATAGATGATAACATAAGTATGTTAAGATCAACAACTTGCAGATGCATTTTAAAGAATTTATAAAAAGGGTTTTGCCAATTTAGGAGGAGATATGGCGACGGCAGAGAGCGATCTGCTTCCTTAGAGATTCTTCTTTTTTGATCTTGGTTTCGATCGTTTTGCAGGCGTGGAGAATGGTCGAGTGGGTTTTGCCAAAGGAGGCTCCGATCATCATCAGCGACTCCTGCATCATCTCTTTGGCAAGGTACATAGCCACCTGGCGTGCCAGTGCGATCTCTTTGGTGCGCGAAGTGCCCTTGAGATCGCGCACTTGTACCTCAAAGACGGTCGCAACACTTTTGAAGATGCTCTCGACCGAGATTCTCTGCTTGGGAGGGGCCTGGAAGAGCTCCTGGAGGGTGTTTTCCACCAGCTCTTCTGAAATCTCCTGATTGAGGAGTCGAATTTGAGCCGAGAGGCGGTTGATCGCTCCTTCCAGCTGGCGCACGTTGCTGAAGATGCGCTCGGCGATGAAGAAGGCGATTTTGTGGGGAAGCTCAAGGCCTTTCTGCTCCGCCTTGTGCTGCAAAATGGCGACGCGCGTTTCGAGGTCGGGCATCCCCACGTGGGCGACAAGTCCCCACTCCATGCGCGCCACCATGCGCTCCGATAGCTTGAGCTGGCCGGGCGGCTTGTCGCTCGTCACGACGATCTGTTTATTCTGATTGATCAAGCTCTCAAAGGTGTTGCAGAACTCCTCCTCGAAGTTCAACCGGTTCTGCAGAAACTGGATATCGTCGACGAGAAGCACGTCGAGGGTGCGGTAGAAGCGCTTCATCTGCTCGACCGATTTGTTCTTCAGATTGTCGACCAGGTCGTTGATGAAAGCCTCTGTGGTGATACACTGCACCTTGAGCCGCTTGTTATTTTGCCGCGCGTAGTGGCCGATGGCGTGCAAGAGGTGGGTCTTGCCGAGGCCGACGCCGCCATGGATAAAAAGTGGGTTGTAGGAGCGCCCTGGGCGGCTTGCGACACCGAGCGCTGCTGATTTGACAAACTGATTGGATGGGCCCTCGATGAAGCTCTCGAAGAGGTAGCCTGAATTGAGTTTGGGCTCAAATTCGGCATCGCCCGACACTTTTTGAACAGGGGCGGCGCTCTGTTTTTTCTCTTTGTGCTCGGCGATGAGAAAATCGATGCTCGGCTCCCCTCTGCTATCGACCGGGAGAAAGGCGGCCAGGTCCTGCTTGTAGTTATCGAGAAGATAGGCTTTCACAAAGATATTAGGCACTTCGAGGCAGATTCTATCTCCCTCTCTATCAACGACTTTGATCGGAGCAAGCCAGTTTTCATAGGCGGTGAGCGAGCAGCGCTGTTTCACGAAGAGAAGGAACTGCTCCCACATCGCGCGCGCATCACAGGTCAGCATAGGCCACATCTCCTCGAAGATAGGAAGTTATGAACAAGAGTTTCCACAGCCGTTTGTGAGGTCGTTTTTCGATTTCGACAATGTAACAAGGGGCCAGATTGGTCGCAAGACCTGTTTTAAGAGAGCTCTGCATAATTTGCTTTGAGGGCCAAAGATCGCCCTTTTGCCCGCGGGCGTCTCGAATCGCAAATCGCCTACTTTCAGCCAAGTATGTCAATTTGCGGGCTTCGTGCGCCCTCGGGCAAAATCATCGATTTTGGCCCTCAAAGCAAATTATGCAGAGCTCTCTTTAAGAGTAGGCCAGTCTGAGAGCGGCGGCATCGTTTGCGATGTAGGGATCGCTGCTTCTTTCTAGGCGAAAGAGAAGGGCAAAGGCGTCGCTCTTTCTTCCGAGCAAGAGCAGCACTTTGATTTTGTTCAGCAAGGTGGGCTCGTGGAAGGGATCGAGTTCGAGAGCGCGTTCGAGCCATTCGAGCGCACTCTCTTGTTCGCCGAGCTTAAGGAGGATGGCGCCGAGGATCTGCTTGTCGTAGATGCTTGTCTCATCGACCGTGACGAGCATCTCGAAGAAGGTGCGCGCTTTGGTGTACTGGCCCTCGCGCAAGAGGGAAAAGGCGCTGAAGCGTACCTCTGCGATGCTTTCGTCCGACCAGCCCAAAATCGATTTCCAATCTACCACTGCCATGATCAGCTCTGAAGGAAAGAGAGCAGCATCGCAGTGAGCTGATCGCTGAGTTGATTTGTATTAATGAGCTCTTGGATGCCCTTCTCGATGCTTGCCCCCTCTCTTTTCAGCTCCACAGCGGTGACAGCGGAGAAGCGGGCTTCGTTTTGTGCGATAAATCCGGAGACGCTGCGCATATTAGCTCCTAGCTCCTCTTGCGATCCAAGACTTGGCGCTGGGTAGTGTGAGAAGGTTCTTTGGGAAAGCCAGTTCTCGGGTTCGAAGAAGGTGACGAAGTCCTTTCGGTAGGCGGTGCCCATGGTGATGGAGACCGCTGAGAATTCCGGAGCGAGGGCGAGAACGGCGGTTTGCGCAGCGACGCCTCTCTCGGTTGTCGGCTTGATAAAACGGTCTCTGATGCTGCCAAGGTCTCTTTCCCTTATGGCGTAATTTTCGCTTACGGCGACGAAATCGATGCGGCCAGGACTGCTCATAAACCACATTCTATGTAGGGAGGGGATTGGTTGCAAGAGACAGCTGGTAGGAAATTCATCTTTTGTTACACTTGCCTGCCGGTGTCCTCGTAGCTCAGAAGGATAGAGCGGTTGCCTCCTAAGCAGCAGGCCGCGCGTTCGATTCGCGCCGAGGACGCTTTTTTTTCTTTCCTTTAAATATTCTTTACATTATTATCTTTGCTATAAAGTAAAGGTTTTCTATGCCCTGTTGTCCTATTGGCTCTGAGGCCCAATTACCAGCCTCTCCTTCCGAAACCACCCCGAAATATGTCTGGGTGGCGCTCTCCATTGCCGCCCTAATCGGAGCTGCAGGGGTGGCTCTCGGTTTTGGGCTGCTAGAGGGAAGGGATGAATTCTGGGCAGCTGCCCTAGGAGGAGGAGCTCTTTCGCTCATCTCCATCGGGGCCATGATTGCCCTTGCCTGCCAGGCAAGCCCGAGCCCTGAGAAAACGGTCCATCGAGCCAAATCCAGCCAAGGGGTTGATCAAAAGGTAAGCGGGAGTCAGAGGCGAGAGTCGAGGCCTGCCACCCGTCAAAAAGCGGTGGAGAGGGGTGCAGCGCCTGTTCGAGAGAGAAGAAGCGCTGCCCCACGACCCCCGGTTGAACTTCATGAGTCAGATATAGAAGAGGTCGATGCCACGGAGAGTCAGAAACCGGTCGATAATGCCCTCTGTCGGGCTGCTCTCCAAGAGGCTTTCAAGCTTCTCGATGAAGCTAGGAAATCTCCCGATTTCGAGGCGTGGCAATTTGGGCTCGATGGGCACCAGCAGCCCACCGATCATCGCATCGCTGAGCTTGAAAAAGTTCGTACAGCTCTATCTACCAAGGTTGGATCGCAGTTGGGCAAGGACGGTTGTTGGAGCAATGAGAGCTTTTTACAGCAATTGGATCAGCTTATCGTAGTGAGTTATGCGATGGGTTATCTCTCTTTAATGGATCTGCCTAAGCTTCAGCAAGGTGGTGATGAGTTCGTCGATCAGTATGACGCTCTCTTTGATGACACCTGCTATCTTTCCACCACTTTTTTCAAACTGCCCTATCTCTACCATCGAGGACGCATGGATTCGAGAACAGCGACACAAGAAGTGACAGATAGCCATGCTGATCGTTTTTACGAGCGAGAAGGGAGATTAGCTCGCTACAGAGCGCTCTACAACGACTATTGTGCTCGCGTCGCAAATGCGATTCCACGAGACCGTATAGAGCATGAGGCCGGTGGCATGCGCTACATCAACTGGACCCAGCCCGATCGCACTAAAGCAAGCTTTAGGCCTTTCCCCGACGTGATCGTTTAAAATAATAAGTGCGGCTATTCTTTATAATTCCTTTATCATATAATCCTAACGGCTTTATCTGTAGGTTATTATATGGCAAGTCGCTGCTCCCCCATCGAATTAAATCCAATCCCAGATCAGAGGGTGGAGCCCCCTTCGAGGTGTCTCTATGTCGCTCTCATCATTGCAGCTCTTGCTGGGGGAGCGGCCGTTGGAGCGGGGATCGCTTTCTTTGCCGCAAGCGACATGGAGTTCTACGCTTCGGTGATCAGCGGGGCGGTGGTTATGAATTTTGCCCTCATCACCCTGATCACTCTTGCTGTAAAAAACTGCTCGAAATCAAACGCTCAGCCCGACCCTCAGGCTGCTGACCTCTCCCCAGAAAGCGAACAAGAGCCTGACGATGCGTCAGGGAGTGGCGAGCAAGTTGCATCTGAGACTCGCGATGCCGATGCCGAGGCGAGACCAAAAAGCGGTCGAAGGAGTGCTCCTAAGACTCCTGCCGCTAGTGGCGAACAGGTTGCAGCTGAGGCTAGCGATGCCGATGCAGGTGCTACTCCAACAAGCGGTCGAAGGAGTGCTCCTAAGACTCCTGCCGCTAGTGGCGAGCCGCCAGCAGCCTCATCTGCAGGCGATTCCGCTGCGGCTTCTCGTCCAGCTGAGGAGCCCGCTTTTCCAAAACTGGAGCTCGATCGCGCGCTTTTCATGAGAGCTCTCGGTTTGACCAATGGCCATCTGGTAGGGTCGTTTGTTGCTAAAGTGTTTGATATGGGAGCTGGAAGGCCCTCTCATCAACCGGAAAATTTCTTGCTTCCTCGCATGGCAACTATTCACTCCAGGCTTTTAGAAGCATTTGAGGAAGCTCTGAGGAGCCATTCAGTTAACCCCTGGTCACATGAAGAGGTAGTAACTGCAGCTGATCACTATATCCACGCAGCCTATGTCGTCAGCTCTCTCACCCTCGAAGATCTCGTCGCTTTGAAAGCCAAGCTTGAAAAAGAGAGTCCTGGAATCACTCTTGCAGCCGTTTTAAGCCATCCTTCCTGTTATTGCTATAGGACCTTCTTCTATCTGCCCCTTGCCTACCGCTACCTCCATGGTGCGGCCACCATGGGTGAATCGTCGTTTGTGCTGCCGAAAATCACCCCAGAGGCCCACGTCAGCCAATTTTATCGACAAGAAGGCAAGCCCGCTATCTGGCACAAGCTCTTTAATGACTTCTGTGCTCGATTGGTCGATAGCCTGGGAGAAGAGGTGAGAACCCTACCAAGTGCTTTTCGAGATTCGGCCTCTTTTGATAGAGATTCAGGTTCATTTATTCGCTGGGTCAAACCGGCGGAATAAGAAAAGAGTTTTCTTTAATTTCCCTTTATATTAGTTTGTTCCCGGTTAGTTGGAGGTTTTAATATATGGCTACAGCAGCTGAGGCGCCCTCTCGCAGTGAGCAAATTGTTTATTCTAAGGTGGAGCCGGGAGGAAGTTCATGCGTAGAGTTGGCTCTTGCTGTGGCAAGTGTGGTCGGAGGAGCTGCTTTTGGAGCAGGTCTCGCCCTTTTTCCCATTGGGAGTGACTACTTCCTTGCGACGGTTGTCTCTGGAGCTACTCTAACGGTACTTTCGACAGCCTTTTTGACATGCTGTGTGGCTCGCGATGGCGCGGTGCAGAGGCTAGCACGAGATCGCGCGAGTTCGCTTGTAGAAGAGACTTTTCCTGCCGCAGCTGCTGGAGCTCTTCCGGTTCATCTAGCGGGTCATGTCCAGGGAGCTGGCAGTGATGTTGAGGCCGGCAGAGCCGATAAGGCAGATGATGCTGCCGCAAGCGTCCAAGCTGCGGGAGCCGCTCTCGCAGAAGAAGCTGTCAGAGAGGTTGAGACGGATAGTGCAGCCACGGCCGCTGCAGCCACCCCCGCTCATAGGGCTGACAGAGAGGTTGAGACTGATAAGGCAGATGCTACCGCTGGAGCCACTCCCGCTCATAGTGCTGGCAGTGAGGTTGAGGCTGGTAGAGCTGACACGGCAGAAGCTGGCGCTGGAGCCACTCCCGCTCATAGGGCTGATAGAGAGGTCGGGATGGATAGTGCTGACACGGCCGCTGGAGCCACTCCCGCTCATAGTGCTGGCAGTGAGGTTGAGGCTGGTAGAGCTGACACGGCAGAAGCTGGCGCTGGAGCCACTCCAGCTCATAGAGATGCCGGAGTGGCCTCCGATGGCGCTGGTTCAGCCGGGGGCGCCGAAGCTGTTGTTGACAGCCCAAAGGCTGATGAAGGGTCTAAAGCACGTCGAGTCAGAAGAAGAGGCGACACTGCGACCCTTAGGGGAACGCCTAAGCAAGAATTGAAAAGTGCTGGGAGTGCAGAAGCTGCCGGTAGGGGCTTCTCAAAGTTCGATTTCGAGGGGCTGGTCAACCATTGCGACTCGCTCTATGATCAGTTTGGAAAAGGGGCAGTCAAGAAATTTAAAGGCGAGATTCAGCCGACCGACCCTCGTATCGCACGCTACGGCGCTATTCACATGAAACTGTTTACTAGACTGGCAGAGAGATTAAGAGCTCATGGCAATACAACCGGAAACAACTCTGGGCAAGCCTGTTGGTCTCATCTTGAAGTGGTAGAGGCGGCCACTGATTTCATGGTAGTCTCCTATGTGATCAGCCGGTTGACGCTGCAAGAGATAGGAAAGGCAGAGATGGGTCAAGTAGTGGAGAGCATGCTTTTCGATCGCAAGTATTATAGCTCCAATACCGTCTGGTATGTTTCAAGTGTCTACCGCTATTTGAGAATGGCTATTCTTGTCCCTAGAGAGGGAGCTCTTTCAGTAAAGTTCCCAAAAACCACTCCAGAAGAACACATAGCTAAGTTCTATGTTGAGGGAGATCAAGGGCCTCCTCTATGGCGCGGACTGTACAATCAATTCTGCACCTATGCCAGAAGAAAGTTCGAAGCAAAAGATGGAGGGTATGAATCTCTCCCAGAGGCTTTCCGAGCTCACATCGGAGGGGATGTTCCTGGGCAATCTTTTGTGAAATGGATTGAACTCCCGGCAAGAAATGGCGAGTAGAGCTCTTCCAAGCGGCAGCCGCGTAGAATTGCCGAGATCTGGGAGAGCGATTCCCCTTCAGCCACTCTCTCCCTGTACCGCTCTTGCGTTTGCGGTGGGCGCACTCGTCGGCATTTCGATCTTGGCCCTGCTCGCGACCTCGATGATTGGCCCTGTGGGCTCTAAGCCCTTCATCGTGACTCTCATCACAGGCACGCTGATGACAACGCTCAGCGTGGGCGGGCTGATCTGGCAGATCGCTCGTAGCTGCTCGGGAGATTCCCCTCGCCAAGCTATCCAAGAAAGAGAGTCTCGCTCACCTATCGAAGCTCCTGAGTCCAAAAATCCTGAGAAAAAAGGGGGCAAGCCGGAGAAGAAAGGGCTCAAGGGAGGAGAGGGCAAACCATCAGCTCGCCCTCAGAAGCGCGAATCCAAAGAAGAACGCGAGCGCTTATATAACCTTCGAAAACCCAAGCCTCCCGCGCTGCCTAAAATCGCTCAACCCTATCTTAAAAGTTCGGCAACCGACTGGACCCATCACACGGCCTTGACGAGGCGTTCGAGTGCGAAGCAGTTCACAACTCGGGGGGATGTCTCCATTCAGCCCAAAAACAGCCGGATTGGGGAGTCTGCCGCTCTCTGCGATAGCTTAGAAGCGGAGTTGATCGATCTACTTAAACAGCATACTGAGAGTCCATGGTCCCAAGAGGCGGTCATCCGAGTAGCGGATCGTCTGATCCACGCGGCTTACGCTCTGGGAGTACTCACATTGGAAGAGCTGCCCGAACTTGTGAAGCAGGCCGACGACCTCGATGGGCTGGGTATGCTCGATGCCACCCCTGCTTCCATCCTCACCCACCCCTCCTGCTACTGCTCAGAGACCTTTTTCGCCTGTCCGAAGGCCTACCGACTGGCTCGCCAGGTAGCTCACTGGAGCTCCGCTCTTGGGAAAATCGATATTAAAAAGGCGCCGACCAGAAAAGAGCGGCTGCTCTTTCACACGAAGGATACGCCTCAAGCCACCTGGAGAGAGCTCTACAACGATTATTGCACACGCGTCTCCCGTGCACTCAGTGGGGAAGCGCTCCCTCAGCAATTTGCTCAGTGGGTCCGCGGCGATCTCAGCCTCGACCCCCAATTCGCCCCTTTTTAACTGTTCGTGTTTACTGTTCAGGGGGCTGGTAACTATTTTAGCTACTCCCTTTTGAAAATAAGATCGGGCGCGGGCTCGCAAACGTTCACGTTCACGAAAGAAAAGGTCGCGAGTTATTTCTACGCTTATTCCCTAAATGGCTTGGGGGGAGCTCTTTCGTGAACGTGAACGTTTGCGAGCCCGCGCCCGATTCCTTTTGTATTTGCGAGCCGATCTTCTCCATGACGAGCGGGCTCATCCTGAATATGAACTTTAACTGTTCATTGTTTAGGGAACAGCTGGCGATCTTTTTTCTTGGAGAGACCTTTGGATAGGTAGGAATCGATCCCCCTGGCGATGCCCCAGGCGAGGAAACGCATGTACTCGGGATCTTTGATGCGATCGCGCTCGAGAGCATTGGAGAGGAAGCCCGCCTCGATCAAAATCGCAGGCATCTCAGTTTCGCGAATCACCGCGAAGTTGGCCTGCTTCACCCCACGCGCATTCGCCCCCGTATGTTTAACAAGAGTCGAAAGCACCTCCTCGCCTAGATGTCTGGATTCGAGGATCCGCTTGGCTTTGGGACTCTTCTCATCTTTGTAATAGAAGATCTCGATCCCCTCAGCCTCGGGATTGGGCGAATGGTTGTAGTGGATGCTGACGAAAAGCGTCGCAAGCGTCGTATTGGCAAGTTCTGCCCGATCTTCCAGTTTGATGAAGACATCGCTCGTGCGTGTCATGATAATCGGGTAGCCCAGCGATTCGAGATAGCCCTTAACAAGCTCTGCCGTGAGCAGCGTCAGCTCCTTTTCCCTATAGCTATTTTTGGCCGATTCGGTCCCCGCATCTTTGCCCCCATGGCCCGCATCGATGACGATGATCTCTCTTTTCTTCGGCACCTCTCTTGCCGCTGTCGGCTTAGGTGGCTGGGAGCGGTTTTTTTTCTCAGCAACTCCCTTCTCGTGCGAGCTCGACGACTTTGCCCTTCTCCCGCCTTTTTTTGATGCGAAGTGGGAGGGCTTGATACTCCCTTTCTTCACCGTTTCGGCCGGCTTCGGCTCTGCAGCAATCACAGGGGTGCTGCAAGGCCCAGGACCCTCTGCCTTGGGCCCTTGAGGAAAGACTCGACGCACCGGCGGGCCATTTGCAACGGAAGAGGAGCGCCGAGTCGTTGAGCAACCAGAGGCAAGCAGGAGAAGAATGATGCTTAAGTAGCTAAGCCTCAACGGCTTAAGTAAAAACATAAAGCGGTGCCCCAGCCTATTTGCCTTTCGTTTTCAGAGCCTGCTCTGCCACCTTGCGATCATCGAAATGGATCGTCTGGTGGGCAAAGCACTGCAGAGTTTCATGCCCTTTACCCGCAATTAAGATCAAGTCTTTCTCGTCTGCAGTCCGGATAGCGCTCTCGATAGCGTTTGCCCGATCGGGCTCGATGCGGTAGCGCTTCCCTTTAAAGCCCTTTACGATCGCATCGATGATAGAGAGGGGATTTTCGCTGCGCGGATTATCGCTTGTCACGATAGAAAGGTCGCTGTAGCGCTCAGCGATCTCGGCCATGATGGGCCGCTTGGCCCTGTCGCGGTCGCCTCCGCAACCGAAGACCACGATCAGCCTGCCCTCCCTCTTGAGCTCAAGCAGCGCTGTGAGCACCTTTTCCAGGGCATCGGGGCTGTGAGCATAGTCGACGAAGATGTTGGAGTGGCCCACTCGCTCGAGCCTTCCTCGCACAAGCGGCGCCTTTTCGATGAGCGAGGCGATCTTGTCGAGAGGGATCTTCTGGGTGAGAAGCGCCCCGATTGCCGCCAGAAGATTGAGTACGTTGTGTCTGCCGATAAAGGGGGAGGAGATAGGAATTTTTTGACCTTGATAGTTCAGGATAAAGTCGGAGCCAGAAGCACTCAAGCGAAGATCGCTTGCGCTGATGGCGTCATCTGGCGAAAAGCCGTATCGGAGCACCTGGGCCTTGCAGTTTTGCACCATGCGCGCCGTCCAGGGGCTCTCCCCATTGACGATGGCAAAGCTTGTGGGTTTGAGCCTTTCGAAGAGTTGAGCCTTCGCACTGGCATAGTTTTCCATCGTCTGGTGGTAGTCTAGATGGTCGTGGGTCAGGTTGGTGAAGAGCGCCACGTTGAAATCGATCTCATCCACTCTCCCTTGCTCAAGGGCGTGAGAGGTCACCTCAAAGGCCACCCCTTTGCAGCCACAGGAGACCATCTCGCGCAGGAATTTGTGGTTGGTGATCACATCTGGAGTGGTGCGGTCAGCAGGGGTTCGCTTTTCGCCCCGGATATACTCGATCGTACCGATCAGGCCGAGAGGGAAGTCGAGAGCGTCAAATAAATTTTTTAGTATATAAGTGATCGTTGTCTTGCCATTGGTTCCAGTCACGCCCAGGGTGAGGAGCTCGTCGGCAGGTCGACCGTAGAAGGCGGCGGCGAGCTGACCCTCGACCTCCTCGATCGCTGGGTGAACGAGCTGCACCACCTCTTTGAGAAAGGGGTTGCCCATATCGGAGAGAATGGCCACCGCTCCCGCAGCGATCGCCTCGTCGATATATTTGGAGCCATCATCGACATGGCCCTTCTTTGCGATGAAGAGGTTGCCCGGTGCCACCGTTTTGGAATGGGAGGAGAGACCGGTGATCTCGACCTCCTGCTTGCCGCGATAGAGCTTAAGAGGAACTTTTTTTAAAAGATTTTTTAACTTCATTTCTTCTTAGAATTATAGCTTTCGTAGAGTGCTTTTAACTCTTTTACCTCTTTTATCCAATCAGCTTTTTCAGGATCAAAGCGCGGATCGCCCTGAGGGTATCCGTGAGGATCGTCCGGTTCGACGCCCAAATATTCTAGGGTTCTTCTTGCGATTTCGCGAAAGACGGGCGCGGCACACCTGCCGCCCATGTGGTGGCGGACCCCGTCGGGTGTGACCCGAAATTCGGGATCATCAATGGAGACGAGCAGGAGGAAGCGAGGTCTTGTCTTCTCGCTTGCTGGCACAAATCCGATGAAGGAGGAGACGTGGCGGTTTTTGGAGTAGGTGCCATTGATGATTTTTTCCGCCGTTCCTGTCTTCCCTCCCTCGCTGTAGCCGGGAATTTCTGCAAGCACAGCGGTTCCTCCACTCTTTGTCGTGTATTTCATGCCTTTGAAAATCTCGCTGACCGTGGCATCGGAGAGGATTTTGGGGAATTTTTTCACTCTCTTTTCAGAGCTGTTATCGAGCACGGTCTCGGAGGCTTCGCGATCGACGATTTTTCTCACAAGGGTGGGAGTGACTCGATTGCCCCCGTTGATCAGCATCGCATAGGCGCGCATCATCTGCAGGCTTGTGGCAAGCAGGCTGTGGCCCATCGCAAGCGAATAGGGGGTCGGCTGCGACCATTCGAGCGCTCCATTTGCAAAGCATTTCCCAGGCTCGGGAACGTGGCCCGAGGCCTCACCAGGTAGCTCAATGGCTGTTTTGGAGCCAAAGCCAAAGGTGTTGACAAGCTCGCTGCGATACCAGCTGTTTCCGAGTTTGCCTACGATGCGGTCGACAATCTCGGCCATGTAGACGTTGGAGGACTTCTGGAGCGCGAGGTAGAGGTTGAGATGGCCGTGCACAGGGTTATCTCGAAGGGGTTTGCTCGCCCTTCCCGGGAAGATCGATCGGGTGGTTTTTATCATCTCAGGGGGATTGAAAAGGGGCCCCTGACCTCTTCGTGCAAGCTCTTCATTTGCCCGCATGGCAATTGCCATGGTGATCGGTTTCATGATGGAGCCGAGCTCATAGGCATCAGTGATGGCCTTGACTTTGGTGTTTTCGAGAAGCTCCGGGTCATTGAAAAAGGCTTTGTAGTTGGATGGGTCGAAGAAGGGGTATTGACCCAGGGCGAGAATCTCGCCTGTGAAGGGGTCCATCATCACTGCCCATGCCCCTTTGGCATTTGCTTTTTGAGCCGCCTTCTCTAGCTCCTCTTCCACGATTGTTTGGATATAGTGGTTGATCGTGAGGTAGATGTCAGCCCCCTTTCGAGCAGGTGTGATGATCTCATCGGTCTCGAGGGGATTGAGAGGGGAGCGCAGGAATTTGCGCTTGCCGCTTTTTCCTTTGAGGAGATCGTTGAAATAGGCTTCAAGCCCCCCTGTGGGGATACCCTCGTGAGTCGTTTCATCTTTGAGCTCTCGTATGGTGTGGAGAACCTGGCCGAGAAGCTTGCCACAAGGGTAGGAGCGCTTGTAATCGGCGATGAAGAAAATGGCGTTAGAGGCGATCTTTCGCTTCTTGGCAAATCCCTGCCACCAGCTGAGTATTTCACACTTTGTCTTCGGGTCGATCCACATGGCCACTCTTCTGGAGCGGCTCTTCTTTTTAAATTCGTTCAAAAAGGCGAGCTGTCTCTCCTTCGGAATCTTGAGCAGCTGCACAAGATGGGCCTGGATCTCCTTGCGATGCTCCTTGATGGCGAGAGAATCGATATAGAGGTGGAACTTGGCAATATCGATAGCCAAGGCTTGGGGCTCCTCGTAGTGGCCGCTCTTCAATGAGTTATTGGAGTAGAAGGTGCCTCTTTCGGCAGGCTCTGTGACGATGTACTCGTGCTGCCTTGCGGCTTTGAGGGCCCACTCATCGCCCTCTAAAACCTGAATCCTGAAGTATTGCATGATCAGAAGAGAAAAGAGCACAAAGATGAAGCTTGCAACAGCGAGGAGTCGAAAATGGGAAGAGGATAGCTTCATCGCTCCTCTTCTATTGTAACTATCTGAGATTCAAGTGGATGCTTCAAAGATCGATATTCAGGCTTCCTTGCATACTCCATGAGATTGAGTGGGTTTTCATTTTTTTCGATCTCGTAGCTGAGGCGGGTATTTTCATCTTCGAGCTCGCCGAGCTCTTTTTCAAGCTTTGGAATTTCGAGCCTGAGTTTGGCGATGCTATTTTGCTTGGCGATGGTCTGATAGAGGAAGAAGGCGAGCATCGCAATGGAAAGAAAGAGTCTGATCCAGAGGGCAGAAGAGCCTTTTGAGGCGGGAGCTATCCCTTTCAAGGTTCGCATTTTTCAAGTGCCCTCATTTTAGCGCTTCTCGATGCCGGGTTGGCTTTGCACTCTTCATCAGAGGGCTGAATCGGTTTTTTTGTCATCAGGTGAGCGAGTCCCTGTTTTTCGCACTCTTTAAAATAGCGCTTCACGATTCTATCTTCAAGGCTGTGAAAGGAGATGAAGGCCATCCGCCCCTGGATTTCAAGCCTCTCAAAGGCTTGAGGAAGGACCTCTTGGAGGCCTTGTAGCTCATCGTTGACCTCGATTCGAAGTGCCTGGAAGACTAAAGTCATCGGGTGGATGCCTCGATTTCTTCTTCCTCCCCATGTGAGGACCGGCTTCAATACCTCGATGAGGTCGCTTGTGGTGTGGAAAGGCCTTTTTCTTCTTGCCTCGATGATGGCCTTTGCAGCGCGTCTTGAGCGGTGTTCCTCGCCATATTCCCAAAAGATGCGTGCGAGCTCCTTTTCGGGATAGCTATTGATCACTTCGGCTGCGGTCAGGGGGCTGTCGAGATCTTTTCGCATGTCGAGGGGGGCTGATTGCATGAAGCTAAATCCTCGGTCGGAGTCTTGTAGCTGCATCTGGGAGAGGCCTAGATCGAAGAGCATCCCATCGGCCTTGTCAAAGGCCTCTATCTTGTTTAGATCTCTGAAATCGGAGTGGACGAGGGTGACTTTTTCCTTGAAAGGGGCAAGGCGCATCGCCGCTGCCTCTAAGGAGGCTTTATCTTGATCGATGGCGATGAAACGGTCGATTTCGGGGTGGGCCTGTAGGAGGGCGAGGGCGTGGCCGGCCCCTCCCAAAGTGGCGTCGACAAAGGTCGATAGCCTCTTTTCTGAGAAGAGGTTGAGCAGCTCATTTAAGAGGACGGGGATATGAATTGTCATTTACTTCTCTCTTTAGTATGGAGTAGTAGTAGAGGGTAAATTTTTCAAGGGCTCAAGCTATGCCAAAGCAAAGGTTAACGCGTGCGCGGATCATCATAATCGCATCTCTAATTTTGGTCAGTGCTATCTCGATCTGCTACGCCCAATTGGGAAAGAGCGAGAACCCGCCTAAGCGAAGTCGGCCGCCGGTGAGTGAAGGGGAGATTCTACCCGCTTTTACTGAGAAGGGATATTGGTTTGTCGAGGATGTGAAGCTCGATCCAAGAGATATCTATAGCTACCTTGAGACCTTGAAAGATGAAATTGCTGCCATTAGGAGCGAAGGTTCTCTGCCTGAGCTCTACACCTGGGTGCGTCTGGAGCCGGATCAGAGCCAGGTTTCATTTGCTATTCCCTATAAAAATTATACCGACCGCAGCCATGTTCATCTCAACTGGGTGGAGATTAAAAAAAAGCATCCAGGTCTCGTTGCAAATGAATTTGATGACTATGCTCTGCAGGTGATGGGTCCCGAATTTAACTATGATGGGGGCAATTTCTATTCGCTCGAATATGCACTTGTGCTCGATGTGCACACCGACAATATTTTCGAATTTGAAAACGAAGTGAAGGAGCTTGTGAAGGTGCTGAAGGAGGTAAAACCCGATTTTAACTTCAACTCTTATGCTAGTATCATCGGCAAGCAGCCGCGCTATCACTTCACATGGACGGGGGCCAAAGAGACCAACTCGATCTACGACGCCTTTGTCCCTATCCATGGGGTTAAAGCACCCCTGCTCAGGATGATTGGCCTATCGCAGGTCCATGAGCAGAGCGTCGGCATCTACAAGAAAGAGTATCTGATTACGAAAGCGCCCACTCTAGGGGAATAGTAATTGTAAATATTTCATTTTCTCTTCATGCTGCTCCTAATTTACTTAAGCTAATGAGTAGGTTATTTATGGCAGCTATTGAATTAAATAGAGTCGTTGCACTCACACCTCCAGCGGCACCCGCAGCAGCCCCATCTCCGGAAAACGAGCGGAAGGGAGATGCCGCAACAGTCGCGGCAGCGCCCATAGAGAGCACGGGAGCTCTCCACGCAGCGGTGCAAAGAGCCGCCGCGGCCCCGTCTGCTGCAGCGGGAGCAGGAGGCGAGAGCACCCGATATGCCGAGGCCGAGGATGAGAGCCTCTTGCGGGCCAATAATGAGAGCGTGCGGCTGGCTACTAGAGAAGCGCTGGAAAGGGGAGCAAAAGATGGCCCCTGCATGGCAGTCAATGTGAGTGCGCAAGGTGCTGTGGGAGTGTTCAACATGTTAGCGGTATTAAGCGAAGCGGAGAGGCAGGATGCGCTGCTCAGAGCATCTCAGTTAGCAGGCAAACTTAAGAATGTAGACTCCCCTATCGAGAGAGGATGGGAGATTATATGCGGGAAGCTTCCAAAGGCCTATTTGGTGCGATTTAAAGGTGACATTTATCTAGGATCCCTAGATTGTCCTGATCCTACAAGATTGGTAACAAAAGAGATTGTTATCAAAGCTCTTGAGGAGTGGGATCTCCAGCGAGCTCTGACAATCTTCTTCGCCGGCTGCGCGCCCAAATACTTGGCACTCTTTGCGAACGTAGAGAGCGATGATCCACTGGAGAAACTGATAGAGGCTGCCAAAACAAACACCCTTCCACGCTTCAAGAACTCTGCATCACTGCCGATTGCTCCTCTTTCTTACATGAGAGAGGGCTTCCTGCTCGCACATGCGGAAGTACACGGGAAAGGCTCGACAGGTGCGGTGCGGCCTGCGGCCGCCGCAGCCTCTAATGGATCCTGAGGTCTCCTGAGTTAAGTTCGGGAGAGGCGGTGGGCGAGGAGGGCGTCTGCGATGACGAGCGCGCTCATCGCCTCCACAACCGGAAGCGCTCGGAAGACAAGGCAAGGATCGTGTCTAGATCCCTCAGGAAGTTCTAAGGTCGCATCGAAGCCCTCAAGCGTCAGCGTGGGCTGCTTTTTTCGGATCGATGAGGCCGCTTTGAAGGCCACGCGAAAGCGAAGCGGCATGCCGGTCGTAATGCCCCCAAGCGTGCCTCCAGAGCGGTTGCTCGCCATTTTGATTTGATCCCCCTCACGGATGAAGAGATCGTTTGCCTCGCTTGCCCTCATCCGAGCAAGAACAAAGCCCTCTCCCATCTCAAAGCCTTTGGCTGCAGGTAGCCCGAGCATCGCATAGGCGAGGCGCGCTTCGATCTTTTCAAAGAGCGGATCGCCAAGCCCTGTGGGCAGCGAGCTGATCTCAGCCTCAATCACACCCCCTACCGAGTCGCCCGCCTCTACCACCTCCTCGAGCAGCTTTTCTATTTCATTTGGCTCCTTCTTGCCGCCGATTTCTGCCACCTTGGCATGGCAGGTGATCGAGAGAGGCTCGAGAAGCTTCTTGGCGACAGCTCCCGCTGCGACCCGAGCCGCTGTTTCGCGCGCCGAGGCTCTCCCTCCTCCTCGGTAGTCGAAGATGCCATACTTCTCGAGGTAGGTGAAGTTGGCGTGGCCAGGGCGCAAAAGATCTTTGATCGGAGCGTAGTGGTCGGAGCGCACATCCCTGTTTTCGATCAAAAGAGCAAGCGGTGCCCCTGTCGTCTTCCCCTCGAAAAGCCCGGCGAGGATCTGCACGCGGTCCGGCTCCTTCCTCTTCGAGCTATAGGGCCCGCTTCCAGGCGCCCGCCTTGCAAGATCCTTGTCGATATCCTCTTCAGCAAGCTCGATGCCGGCAGGGCAGCCGTCGATCACCACTCCGATCGCTTTGCCATGGGATTCACCGAAGGTGGTGAATCGAAAGTAGTTTCCAAAGCTATTGCTTGGCATAGACCTCCAGGCTGATGGCGGCACACTCTTCAATCGTGCGCTCGTCGGTTTCAATCGCATGATCGGCAAGCGCCTCGTAGATGGGGAAGCGCGCCCCGGCCACTCTCTCTAGCTCCCCCTCGCGGTCGAGGTAGAGAGGGAAGCGGCATTTCCTCATGCGCGCCTCGAGCGTCTGAAGGCATGCTTTGAGGTAGATGATGAAGCCGCGCCTCTTGAGCTCCATTCGGTTCTCCTCCAGAAGAATAGTGCCTCCTCCACACGAGATGACAGAGGGGTCGTTCGGTAGGCCCATAAGCACCTTAGATTCAAGAGCTCTGAAAGCAGGATCGCCGAGCTCATGGAAGATTTCAAAGACGGTGAGCGCTTTTCCCTCTCTTGCAAAGTAGTGCTGTTCGATCTCTCGGTCGGTGTCTCTATGGGTAAGTTTGAGCGCTTCAGAGACTCTCTTCCCTACCGAGCTTTTGCCGCTTGAGAAAAGGCCGATAAATATGATCGATCCTCTATTCATGACACAACGCTCACATCGGCTCCAAGCGATCTCAGGGTGTCGAAGAAGCGGGGATAGCTCTTTTCGACACATTCAGCTCCTGTGAGGGTGCTCTCGCCCTCAGCCATGAGGGCAGCGATGGTCAAGGCCATGGCAATGCGGTGGTCGCCGTGGCAGTGAAGGTCGGCTCTCTTGAGCTTCTTTGTGGGCTCGATCATGAGTCCATCTTCTCTTTCGCTCACCGAGCCGCCCATCTTTCCAAGCTCGGTTGAGAGCGCCTCGAGCCGATTGCACTCTTTGAGGCGGGCTATAGAGGCGCCACAAAGAAGGGTCTTCTCTTTTGAAAAGAGGCTCAAAGTGGCGAGCATGGGCAGGGCATCGATAAAGGGATTCACATCGATCACGCCGCCGGCGAGAGCAGCTCCTGGGTGGTGGACGATCTTCCCCTTTTCGAGCTCGAGGGAGGCTCCAAGCTTCTGCAAAAGGAGAATCGCCTCTTTATCGCCCTGAGGATCGGCTAGATCCACATTTTCGAGCTGGATGGGACTTTTTGTGATGAGGCCAAGGGCTAGTGGAAAAAGGGCGCTGCTATAATCTGCGGGCACGGTGTAGTCAAAAGAGCTCAGGCGAGCATTGCCCTCGAGTCGATAGAACTCATAGCCCTTTCGCTCGAAGGCAATATTGAGCCGCTTCAGCCATGAAAGGGTTAGATCGACCCACGGCCTCTCTCCGGGATTTTTCACCGTTAGTTCGATGGGAAAATCGGCAAAGCAGGAAGCGATTATCAACCCCGAAACCGGCTGGGAATCGGATCCCTCTAGGGTGGCTTTAGAGCGTTTGAAAGGGCCGCGCACAAATATGGGAGCGCCTCCCTCTGAGCGAGTGGAGAAGGCCTCGACACCTAGCTCACAAAGGGCCTCGAGCAGCGGACGTATGGGGCGTCGCATCCGTATCGATTCATCTCCTGTGATGATGACTGGCTCTTCAGAAAGGGCGGCAAGAGATGCGATGAATCTATAGACGAGACCGGAATTGCCTGCACAGATCACATCGCTTGCGCCGTTCAATGCGCCTCCTAGGCCCTCCACAATGTGCTCAGAGCCCTCTTGTCGGATCGATGCGCCAAGCAGGCCAAGCGCCTGCTTCATCGCCTCCACATCGGGGCTTGAGAGTAGATTGGTCAGGCGAGAGCTGCCTGAGGCGATGCTTGCAAAGAGGAGCGCTCGCATCGACTGCGACTTGGAGGGGGGCACCCGAACAGATCCTCCCTTAATCTTCGAAGGACGAATAATCACTTTCATGTCTAGAAGGATATAGCGTGTATAGATTAAACGGGAAGCACTCACCGAACACGAGAGAAGGAAACGTTATACAATGATGAGACCGTCTGCATAAGAATTTAACCACCGAGCACACCGAGAAGCACCGAGGGGAAGAATAACACAACGATGACATATGCCTTGGCAAAACTGGGAATGGGTCACATAGCTGGAACAGCCGCGAAGCGCCAGTTTTCTCTCGGTGCTTCTCGGTGTGCTCGGTGGTTAAATTTGCGAGCAAAGCCGTTCAAGGTAGATTAAACCAGTGGCAGTATTGGTCGAGGGCTTGGGCGAGGAAGAAATCGGTGCCGTCGAAAGTGTGGGCGCACCCCTTTTTGGCGCACTTTAGAAAGGGGGTTGAGCCGTAGAGCAGCTCGACCGCGATCGCCTCCTTTAAGAAGAGGCTGGATTCAAGCTGGAGCTTGGAAGAGGTGGTCTGGATGATGACATCGTAGCCTTCTTTGCGAACAAAAGCGGGGAGCGCCTCGAGCGGAAAGGCAGCCGCCCCAATCTCAAGAGCTAGCTTTTGGGCCCTCTCTAGAGTTCGGTTAAAGATGAAGAGGTGGGCAAGCCGCTCTTTCAAAAGAGGCGCAAGGCCCCGAGCAGCTCCCCCCGCACCCAGAATGACAATGCGCTTGCCCTTCAGTGCTATCTTTTTCTCGAGAAGCCGGATGCAGCCGCTCGCATCGGTATTGGCCGCATGAAAGCCTCCTTCTGCCCTCGTGAGCGTATTGATCGCACCTAGATTGCTCTTCATTACAAATGCAGCCCGCTCTTTTAGCGGAGATGTGATGCTAAACCCTTGAAAGCCAAGAAGATGCGACTTTTCTAGAAAGGTGGCCAGCTCCTCTTGGCCAAGCTCGATTTTGAGGTAGCGCGCATCGAGATCGAGTCTCGAGAATGCGGCGTTGTGGATCTTTTCCCCTGGGCTTTGAACCACAGGACTGCCGAGAAGTGCGTAGAAGGCGGTTTTACTCGAGATCTGTTTGATTCTCAATCCATCGATGAGTTCGCTCAAGAGGTATTGGCCCTCATCGACGCGATCCTCAGGTTCAAGGGGAGCGTAGAGAATGGGGGCGCCCATTTTAGCAGCGAGAACGCGAGTGAAGCGTCCTTGCAGGCCCAAAGCGAAGGCGGTGAGCGGCTTTCTTACTTTATGCGCCTCCAGGAGCAGCTCGATGCTTTCTAGAGCATTATGTGTGCGGCAGGCGATTTTGTAGATATCGGCATCGACGGAGAGCAGCTCATCGAGAGATTCTCGTTTTTCAAAGTTGTGTAGCGATGCGATGATCTTGATCCTGGGATCAAGCCTACGCACCAGCTTGAACTGGTTTTTTTGCGTTTTGACATCGAGATCGACATAGTCGGGTCGAAGCTTGAGAAAGGGCTCGAGCTTCGGCTCTCTGAGTGTGAAGATGAGCGGTTTTTTTGCCTCTCTCCTTAGGGCAGCAAGGGTTTTAGCGCTCTTGTCTTGGAAAAGATCGTGGCGCAGCTCGATGAGGTCGGCTTGAAGGGCGCGCCCAAGAAGCTCCCGCTTTTCACGGGTGATGACGGCAGAGAGTGCTGAGGGCATAGTCTAGAGACTCTCTTGTTAGCTCATCGGTTAGAAGGATGATGGGCCACCAGTATAGAAATAGAGAGGGATTAAAAGGGATCAATAATTTGCTTGAGTCTAGCTCTCTTCTTATTGAAAAGAAACAGAATCTGTTGTATCGTCTTAAACAAATCTTTATAAAAAGGAGTGCTATGTCTCGAGGAATCCATAACTATAACCCGACTCTTGTAACTCTCTCCTACATATCAAGCTTTGAGTGGGGAGATGAAATGATAACGATTCCTTATCTTGATATATTGCTGAAATGTGCGACTCGTGTGGATCGAGTGAGAGAAGAGCTTGAGCCTCAGGAAGAAGCTGCCTTGCGGCGGGGAGGCACCTTCAATGTGAAGAAATTTGGTCATCATAAAGTGGAGTGGTCGTGTGGGACTGCAGGGGGTCCTGTGGTTCGGGTGGCTGGATCTATCCTTTTCTATCCTCAATTTGGAGATCCTGTGCGGCTGACGCGGGAGGATTGTTCAGTGAGAACCAGCTTTGCTACGCTTTTTGCAGGCGTGATGAAGGATGAGATCTGGCTCTGGAACACAGCTGCACCTATTACAGGAGAGGGTAGAGGAAGAGGGCTTGCTCCCCTATACCGCTTCAAGCATGGCTTTAAGCCAGGTGACCCGGTCACGCAAATCACTCTTTTAGGAGCGCGGCGAGGTCAGCTCTATGCGGGCGATTTTAATCCTTCAGAGGCCCATACCCGTCTTGAGAAACTATCGGTCGCAGCCTCAACTCAATCGGGCATCATCAAGAGATGGCTCTGCAAAATCGATCATGTCCACTCTCGGAGCTCAGTCGAGCTTGCGCTCAATTTCAATCACTGTGTAGATGACGGGGATGATGATTATGCCTATAGCTCCCCTCCGCTCTGCCTCGCCTACGACACCCACTCTGTCGTCAATATCAATAACAGCGGCTCGCTCACTTTGCTGCAACATGGGCAGGGGCTTCACATGGAGAGCCATCCTTTATGGACCTTTCACGATCTTGCTCAACAGCTCCGCTTCATACATCTGGATGCCGATGATAGCACCCTCTTTGTGGCAAGCTCTGAAAGGCTCCAGTTCAGAGTGTTGCATAGTCATAAGCAGATCAATGGAGATTGTGCCCCTTCCCCAGGAACCACTTTTTCCAGTTTCCATGCAAGGCGAGACAGCCCCTTCCTGCTTGTTGGAACCAGTGCTGGGCAAATTCTTGTCTTCAACCACAAACGTGCCGCTCACCTGGCCACCTTCACCTTTAAATCCAAAAATGAGGTGCGCGATCTCTTTATGCATCGATCGATCATCTACGCAACAGTGGGTGATAAGCTCTATATCTGCGATCTAGAGGCGCCAAGTGGAGACAATAGCCTCGAGGTCAAGGAATCGGCAGGTCCTGGCGCAGGGCCACCCGCTCCGACTCAATCGAAGCCCCAGGAGCGCGGAAAAGGATTTGTAGCTCGCCCGCTTTCTCATAGAGATGATCAAAAAGTGGGCGCCGGCCCTATGCAGAGCAGGGCTGCCGGTGAAGCAGCTGCCAGTCTACTCCCTCCACTACCTCGCCTAGAGGCTTCTGTAGAGGCTATGAAGCGAGGGCGCAGCGATCCATCTATTAGAGCGATGAACAGAGCGGAGGCAGCTTTCGTAGCTGAACTTATGGCGGACTTGCAATAAGGAGTTGGAACCTGCTGAGGGCATAGTCTAGAGATTCTCTTGTTAGCTCATCGGTGAGAGGGGCGATATAACTTCCCTCCAGGTAGGCGCATCGTCCTATTTTTTCCAAAAGTGAGATCTGCGTGCTTTGGCCAGATCGCTTTTTGTCGTAGCGCATCGCTGAGAGGATAGACTCAAGTGAGAGGCCGTTTTTCACTTCGAGATCGATCGCAAGAAGCAGCCCCTCGATGCGCTTCAGGGCCGATTTGTCAAGGCTTTTTAGCCGCCACGAGGCGTAGCTTTCGGCAAGCAGTCCCACCCCCACAGCTGCCCCATGACTCAATTTAAAATCAGAGGCCTGTTCTAGAGCGTGGCCAAAGGTGTGGCCAAAGTTCAAAAGCCTCCTCTCGCCCTTCTCAAAAGGATCTTTTTCGACGATCTCTTTCTTGATAGAGAGGCTTCTCATGATGAGCTCCTGAAGAAGATCCTCTTTTTTGGCGAAAATGGCCGTCAGATGGCTCTGGATGAATTCAAAGAGCTTTTCATCGTAGATGAGTCCATGCTTGACCGATTCGATGAGCCCTGATCGAATTTCGGCTTGAGGCAGGCTCCTGAGGTGGGAAAAATCGATGAGGATGGCGCTTGGGAAATGAAAGGCGCCGATGCTATTTTTCGCAAAACGGGTGTTGACGGCGCATTTGCCTCCAAGGCAGGCGTCGGTCATCGCAAGCAGAGTGGTCGGAATCGAAATGAAGGGAATGCCGCGGGCAAAGGTGGCCGCAAGGAATCCGGCAAGATCTAGAAGCGTGCCGCCCCCAACTGCAATAAGACCCACTCGCTTCCCCCCACTCTCCATAAAGAGCCTGTTTTCGAGCTCCTCTTTGCGCCTTCGCGATTTTACTTTTTCACCCGATGAGAGCTGGACTTGCGAGTGGGAAAGCCCGCCTCTTTCGAGCGCCCGGACGAGAGGGTCAAGAGCGCTCCTTTCAATCCTTCGATCGACGAGAATGATCCACTTTTCAGCTTGTCGTAATATGCTCGTATCCAATGAGTTATAAACATCATCTCCCAGTAAGATCGACAGGTGGAGGGAGGGGCGTTTGATCTCGCAGTTAAGCCTTTGCATAGAAATTGGTTTTGAAAAAGCGTTCGGCTGATATATATCCAATGTAGGATGGAATTCTGAGTGATGCTTGCATCGATTGCAAGAGATATTGTGGGTTAAAATAGAGAGTAGGAAGGGCGATGACACAGGCAGATATTGGATTGATTGGTCTTGCAGTGATGGGGCAAAACCTTGCTTTGAACATGAACGACCATGGTTACACCGTGGTGGTCTACAACCGCACAGTGAGCAAGGTCGACGAGTTTTTGAAAGGCCCTGCAAAAGGAACCCAGATCATCGGCGCCCACACTCTCAGCGAATTCATCGCCAAGCTCAAGCGGCCAAGAAAGATCATGCTGATGGTGAAAGCGGGCGATCCTGTGGACGAGTTCATCAATATCTTGCTGCCTATGCTCGAGCGCGGCGATATCATCATCGATGGCGGCAATAGCTTTTTCCCCGACACGACCAGGCGATGCCAGTATCTCAAAAGCAAGGGGATCTACTTCATCGGAACCGGAATTTCCGGAGGAGAAGAGGGCGCAAGACATGGCCCCTCCATCATGCCTGGAGGCCATCCCGAGGCGTGGCCCTACGTGAAAGATATCTTTCAATCGATCGCTGCCAAAGTGGAGAGCGGCGAGCCCTGCTGCGATTGGGTGGGCGATGAGGGGGCAGGCCACTATGTCAAGATGGTCCACAATGGCATCGAGTATGGCGATATGCAGCTGATCTGCGAAGCCTATTATCCTGCTTCGAACTACCTGGTTGGCTATTCTCCCGAAGAGATTGCCGATATCTTCACCGACTGGAACAAGCGCGAGCTCTCCAGCTACCTCATCGAGATCACAAGCCACATCATGCGCACCTATGATACCGACGGGACGCCGCTCCTGGATAAGATCCTAGACACAGCTGGCCAGAAAGGGACAGGCAAGTGGACGGTGCATAATGCCATCGAGACCAATGTGCCCGCAACGCTCATCGCAGAGGCGGTTTTTGCTCGCTGCATCTCCGCTTTGAAAGATGAAAGGGTGGCAGCTAGTAAGCTACTTGGCGGCCCCAAGAGGGCCTTCCAGGGCGATAAAAAGGCCTTTGCCGAGGATCTCTTCCACGCTCTTTATGCCGCTAAGATCACCAGCTACGCCCAAGGCTACATGCTGATGAAAGAGGCCTCTAAGGACTACTCCTGGAAGCTCAACTACGGGGGAATCGCGCTCATGTGGCGCGGCGGCTGCATCATCCGCAGCCAGTTTCTGGGCAAGATCAAAGAGGCCTACGACAAAAATCCCAATCTCTCTAACCTGCTCCTCGATGACTTCTTCAGAAAAGAGATGAGCCGCTCGAGCGAGGGGTGGCGCAATATCGTCTCCTTCTCAGCTGATTCACGGAGTGCGCTGCCCCTTCGATGTCTACGGCCCTTGCCTTTTACGATGGCTACCGCACCGAAAAGCTGCCTGCTAACCTGCTGCAGGCGCAGCGGGACTACTTCGGCGCGCACACCTATGAGCGGGTCGACAAGCCGCGCGGGGAATTCTTCCATACCAACTGGACCGGCACCGGCGGCAAAGTGAGCGCAAGCTCCTACTCCATATAATAGACCTCTTGCGTAAGAGGTCTAATAAAAAATTTACTTGTCACTAGGCCATTCTTGCCAAGATGGGCTTGATGTAGCTATGATTAGCCCATGTTTTCCTATAGCCGCAAGCGCATCCGCAACTTCTCTATCATTGCCCATATCGACCATGGCAAATCGACGATTGCAGACCGGCTTTTGGAGCTCACCAAGACCATGACCGCGCGCGAGATGCAGGCGCAGGTGCTCGATGCGATGGATTTGGAGCGAGAGAAGGGGATCACGATCAAGGCCCACCCGGTCACCATGTACTACGAGCATGGAGGGGAGGTCTATGAGTTCAACTTAATCGACACGCCGGGCCATGTGGACTTCACCTACGAGGTTTCCAGGTCGCTCGCGGCTTGCGAGGGGGCGCTTCTGGTTGTCGATGCGGTGCAGGGGGTGCAGGCGCAGAGCTTGGCCAACGTCTACTTGGCTCTGGAGAGGGGGCTCGAAATCGTTCCTGTGATCAATAAGATCGATCTTCCTGCCGCCGATGTCGATGAGGTGCGCCGCCAGATCGAGGATTTCATCGGTCTCGATACCTCCAACTTTGTCGCCTGCTCGGCCAAAGCGGGGATTGGAATCGACGCCATTGTGGATAAAATTTTAACCTGTATTCCGCCCCCGAAAGAGCCTGAAAACGACCTTCTGCAGGCGCTGGTCTTTGATTCTCACTACGACTCCTACAAGGGTGTGATGGTCTATGTCCGGGTAATCTCTGGGGAGATTCGCAAGGGCAGCGAGATCGAATTGATGGTGCTCGGCAAGCGCTTCGAGGTGCTCGAGGTGGGGATCTTTCGTCCGAAGGCGACGGTGGTCGATGTGCTGCGTCCAGGAGAGGTGGGCTATATAGCGGCCAATATCAAAAACAGCAGCGATGTCAAGATTGGCGATACGATCACCGAGGCGAAAAGAAAGACGGCGAGGCCGCTGCCAGGCTTTCGCGAGATTAGCCCGGTGGTCTTTGCTGGCATCTACCCGGTCGACTCCGACGAGTTTGAAAATCTGCGCGATGCCCTGGCAAAGCTCAGACTGAACGATTCGGCCTTGCATGTGGAGCAGGAGAGCAGCACGGCGCTCGGTTTTGGATTTCGCTGCGGCTTTCTTGGGCTTCTCCACCTTGAGATCATCTTTGAACGGATCCAGCGCGAATTTGACATCGATATCATCACGACGGCGCCAAGCGTCGTCTACCATGTCTACCTCAACGATGGGGCAAGGCTCGATGTCGATAACCCGGCCCACTACCCCGATCCTTCGATCATCGACCGCATCGAAGAGCCGTGGGTGAAGGCGCGCATTTTTATTCCTTCCGACTATCTTGGGGCGGCGATGGCGCTTGCGATGGAAAAGCG
This sequence comes from Chlamydiia bacterium, assembly GCA_963827485.1. Lineage (GTDB taxonomy): Bacteria > Chlamydiota > Chlamydiia > Chlamydiales > JAAKFR01 > CAWHBB01. The sequence continues at coordinate 53,723 of CAWHBB010000006.1, read as the reverse complement.
AGGGGAGTGCCTTAAGACTGACACGCTTGATTCAAGAAGGCTGGTGCTGACCTACCTTCTGCCACTTGCGGAGATCATCACCGACTTCAATGACCGCCTCAAATCGATCACCTCTGGCTACGGCTCTTTCGAATATGAGTTTGAGAGCTATAAGGAGGGGGATATCATCAAGCTGGAGATTCGGGTCAACGAAGAGCCGGTCGATGCTTTTTCCATGCTGATCCATAGATCTAAGGCGGAAGGCAAGGGAAGAGCGCTCTGTAGCAGGCTTGTGGAGCTGATTCCTAAGCAGCTCTTCAAGGTGCCCATCCAGGCAGCGATTGGGGGCAAGATCATCGCGAGAGAGACGATCGGCGCTCTCGGCAAAAACGTCACGGCCAAATGCTACGGCGGTGACATCACGCGCAAACGCAAACTCTGGGAAAAACAGAAGAAAGGCAAAAAGCGGATGAAAGAGATCGGCAAGGTCCAGATTCCGCAGAGCACCTTCATGGATATCCTCAAGAGCTCTGAATAGACCAAAAAAAGTTACGGGTTGGTAACTATTTCGGCTAACCCCATTTGAAAGCAAGTTCATCTTGCTCATCTTGCCGCTCTTAGCGATCCTGTATATCTTGTTCTTTCTTCAAAAAGAAACAGGATGAGCACGATCGCTAAGAGCGGCAAGATGAGCAAGATTGTGGTTAATTTGCAGATGAAAAAAAAGACCCGAGTTTTTAGAGAACTCGGGTCTTCAAGTTTAGCAGATGCTAAATTCTTTAGGTGGCTTTGGCCTGCTCGAGAGCAGGTTCTTTGCCAGCTTTGGGCTCGGAGGTGAGCGCCACAAACTGCTTGCCAAGCGCTTTCGAAGCAATGATCCAGCAGGTGATGATGGCTAGCAAGATCACCGCAAGATAGGGAGTAATCGCTCCGAGTGTGCCGAAGGCAACCAGGAGGCCCTGTTGGATGATCGAGCCGCCCGACTTACCAAATCGCGCTCCCACAACGTCGATAGCAGCCTTTCCTTTGACCTTCTGTTCTTGGTCGAGAGGAATGTAGGCCATCTCTTTTGTTGGATCGAAGAGAGAGTATTTGCACGATTTGCTGAAGATGTTCTGCATCATGCCCACGACGACCGCAATCATGAGAGGTGTCGTGCCCAGCATCGCAATGACGCCGCCAAGATTGTCTCGGAAGATCACAAGGCCGAAGAAGATAACGCCTGTGATGAGAAGCACCACGGGGGTAATCAGCGCGGCGCGCGTCCAGCCAAATTTGCGGATCACGTTACCGCCCACAAAGAGCATCATCAACACGGTCACCGCGCCGGTATAGGTCGAGAACTGACCCATGAAGGTGCTGTAATCGTTGGGGTTCGGATATTGCAGCTTGAGCTGGCTCTTCCAGGTCACTTCGATGATGTTGATCGCAACGCCGTAAGAGATCACCAAGATCGCAAGCAGGCCCATGTAGGGGGAACGAAGGAGGTACATGAAGCTCTCTTTGATAGAAAGCTTGGGCTTCTCCTTCTTCTGCTTGACTTGAGCAGTTGTGTCGATAAAGCGAGGATCGGTGAGCACATAGCGGTTGATCCACCAGTAGGTGCCCATGATAAAAAGGCCCGAAAGGAAGGTCATGCCCATGAGCAGATTCAGCGAAACGCCCCACGCATCGACTCCCTCAGGAATCATGCGGCGAATGTCAGAGACAAAGACGATCGCAGGTCCAGAAACCATAAGAGCAAGGTTTGCGCCGATGCCGAAGAGTGCATAGAATCTCTTGGCCTCTGCTACCTTGGTGTTGTCGTTGGCAAAACCCCAGAACATAAGGGAGAGCATCACGCTACCCCAGAGCTCGGCGAGCACATAGAAGAGAGCAAAGGTCCAGTTTCTCAAGATGGCAATGAGCCCCATAAACCCAGCTGGCAAGGTCTCTTGCAGCATATCGCAAAAGGCAGTCGGATGGAGCGCCTCGCGGTTGGGGTAGATCATCGTCGGGAAGAGGGCAAAGAAGAGGAGGAAGGGCGCAATCACCGTATAAAACAGCTTCGTCTTGCTCATCATATTGCTCAACTTAGCGTAGATCAGCATGAAGACGATCGCGCAGGGAACAACGAGCCAGAATTTAATGAAGGGAATCGCCTCAGCTCCCGATCCTGGCGCTGTGACGATCAGGGTATCCTTCGTATCGCGCAAGATTGTGTAGTTGAAGCTAATGCAGAAAAACATGAGAAACATCGGCAGAACTTTCTTCAGCTCGAACGAATGGATCGGCCAGAAGAAGGATCGCCACTTCCCAAACGGTTTGGGATCTTTTGACATAGGCTTTGCCTCAGGGCTTTAGTTCATAAATTAGAAGATACATTGTAAATTAGAAGTTATTGGAATGCAAGAAAAATAAAGGCGACCCCCAGCTTTGGCCAGAGGTCGCCCTCATTAAATGGTAGTAAAATTTTTACTACTCTTTTCGATCCTTGTTGCTGAGTGCGTCGATATAGGAGTGCCAAAGATCTTCGCTGATCTCGTCGCGACGGATGGTTCGGATGAGATCTCGCTTGATGGCAGGAAGGGGTCTTGCGTGGGCTAAATTTGGTCAGTAGATCCTTATCTCCAAATTTTCTAGCCAGCTCCAGCACCTTCTCCACATCGTTTCTAGTGAAGGTCATCACCTCTTTGCGCTTGCGCGATCCGCGGGGTGCGCGAGGTTTTGGATCGAGGGTTATGGGTCGATCGGAATCGATGATAAATTCTTGAATGAGAGAGAAAAATTTACCTGGATTGGTCGCTCTCAGCTTTTTCAGGGTGAAATGATGGATATATCCACCTGCAGGGCCTGGCAGATATTTACAGAGATCGTTCTCTTTTGCTGCATGCACTTTCTTAATCGCTTTTTCAACCAATTTGTCCAGTTCGGCCTCGCTCAGTTTTTCAACAGGTCTGCCTTGTTCTTTTGTCATCGTCATACCTAACCTCGATGGGATTATTTAGATTTCGGCAATATTAGTTATCTTAAACCGGGATTTTTTTCATTAGTTTTTCATCCCGCCACACATTTTTTTGAGGCGCGAGCAATATGAATCATCTCTATTTTTCTGATATTAAGGCTTCTATCGAAAGCGGCTCTTGATTGATGTCAATGCGATCATTAACGTACAATTGTGGGTGCGGTCTTTGACGTGGAGCACTTAGATGAACTATCTCTCTTTTTTTCTCCTTCCTTTTTTGCTGCTGGGCTGTGGCAAAAAAACCAATGAAGATTCTTTTTGGCAGGACAATGGCAAGATCAAGGTGCTCTCATCGATCGGCATGATCCACGACATCGTGGAGAGGGTGGGTGGTGATGATATCGACGGGGCGACTCTGATACAGGGAGATTTTGATCCCCACTCCTACGAACTCGTCAAGGGCGATCAGGAAAAAATCGAGCGCGCCGACTGGATCTTCTCTTGCGGTCTTGGGCTCGAGCACGGTCTCAGCTTGAAGCGCAACTTAGAGAATAATCCCAAGGTGACTCCGCTTGGCGATGAGATCCTCAAAAAGGGGGCAAGCATCCTTGTTTCCGATGGAACTTACGACCCCCATATCTGGATGGACATCTCTCTTTGGGCTGAGATTATCGATCCGGTTGTTGAGGTGCTCTCACAACTTGCCCCAGAGCATGAAGCCTCTTTTAAGAGCCGAGCGCTTCTGGTGCGAAAAGAGCTTCTGGAGGCCGACCAGGCCTGTTTTGCCAAGCTTCAGGCGATCGAAGAAAAAAAGCGCTACTTGGTCACCTGCCACTCGGCCTTCGACTATTTTGCAAGGCGCTACCTCGCAACCGAAGAGGAGCGGAGGTGCGGCACGTGGAGGATGCGGGCAAAAGCTCCTGAGGGCATGGCTCCCGATGCTCAGCTTGCCTTTGCCGATCTCGAGAAGATCCTCGCCCACGTGAAGGCGCAAGGGATTAACGTTCTCTTTCCGGAAAGCAATGTCAACCGAGACTCGCTTTGCAAAATTGCGAGCATCGCAAAGGAGATGGGCCTCGCTGTGCGCATCGCAGACCAAGGCCTTTACGCCGATGCGATGGTGAAAAAGAGAGAGGGCAAGAGCGCCTACCTTGCCATGATTGAATCCAATGTAGAGACCCTAGTGAGAGAGCTCGCACGATGAAAGAGCAGGCCCACCCCATCCTCGAAGTTTCCCATTTGACGGTAGCCTATGACAAAGAGCCCGTTCTCTGGGATGTCTCTCTGAGCGTCCCACGAGCCAAATTGGTCGCTATCATCGGCCCCAACGGAGCTGGCAAAAGCAGCCTTCTCAAGGCACTCTTGGGGCTGATTCGACCTACGAGTGGCACCGTTCTCTTCGATGGCAAGCCGCTCGAAGAGATGGTGCAAGAGATTGCCTATGTGCCGCAGCGCGAATCGGTCGATTGGGATTTCCCGATGACGCTCTACGAGCTTGTCCTGATGGGTTGCTACGGCAAACTGGGTCTCTTTTCGCGGCCGGGCAAAAAAGAGAAGAAGAGAGCCTCGGAGGCCCTCGTTCAGGTAGGGCTCGAGAAGCTCCAGGAGAGGCAGATCGATGAGCTTTCCGGCGGCCAGAAACAGCGCGCCTTTCTAGCTCGAGCGCTCTGCCAGGAGGCGAGCATCTACTTCATGGATGAGCCATTTGCAGGCATCGATGCCGCCTCGACGGAGGTGATCTTCGATATCCTCATGCGGCTCAAAGAGAGAGGCCACACGCTCTTCATCGTCCACCATGACCTAGAGAAGGTGGCGAGCCATTTCGACTATGCCATCCTCTTCAACAACCACCTCATCGCGGCAGGTGAGGTGCATGAGGTGCTCACTGAAGAGATCATCGCCCGAGCCTACGGACCGCGCACCTTTCTTCTCGATCGCGTCGCCAAAATTGCAAAGGAAAAAAGAGAGGGCCGGCTCGTTTGATCTCTATTTTTTCCGATCCTATTTTAAGAGCGCCTCTCATCGGCACGCTTTTGATGGTCCTTGTCTCCTCAGTTGTCGGTGTCTTTGTTTTCCTGAGACGCTCCTCGCTCGTAGGCGAAGTGCTCTCCCACGCGGCCTTCCCAGGCCTTATTGTGGGCCTGATCATCGCCTCATGTTTGGGAGTGGGGAGCTCAAGCCGATTTCTCTCCGAGATGGTTCCCCTTCTGGGGGCCCTTGCCTTCGCGCTTTTGGGATACCTTGCTCTCTGCTTTTTGAGAAAGGTGCGCTTTTCAAATGAAGATTCAGCCCTTTCCTTAGTGCTTGCGGGCTTTTTTGGCATCGGACTCACTCTTATGTCGCTCTTGCAACAGATCAATCCGGTGCTCTGTAGAAAGGGCAGCTCGATTTTCTTTGGCCAGCTGACGACGCTCGAGGATCGCCACCTCGTCATCTACGTCATTTTTGCACTCCTCTCGCTCGTGCTGGTGGCTCTTTTCTACAAAGAATTTAAAGTGAACGCCTTCGACAGATGCTTCTCCCGTTTTATCAAAGGCTCCAAAGCGGCAGATAACCTGCTCTTTTTCTTGGTCGCGCTCATCGTCGTCCTCGGCATACGAACGCTTGGCATCGTGCTGGTCTCTGCGATGCTCCTGATCCCGCCCATTGCGGCGCGCCCCTACACACAAAAGCTCCTGCCGATGCTGATCTTGAGCGCTCTCTTTGGTACGCTTTCGGCGCTCTTCGGCATTCTTCTTTCCTATAATCTCTCGTTTAGATCGCTCACCTCCCTCGAGGCAAGCTCGAGCGCTCTTCCAGCGGCCCCACTCATCGTCGTCATCGCCTCGCTCTTTGCCTTCTTCTCGCTCGTTTTTGCCCCTTCGCGCGGCCTCTTTTTCTGCCGCATGCGCCAGCTTGCCTTCAAAGCGAGCTGTTTTGAGGAAAACCTGCTCAAGGCGCTCTGGAAAAAAGAGGAGAGTCCAGCCGCAAGAGATCTCAATCCGATGAAGGCGCCCCCTCTCATGCTGGCTTGGACCTTGATGCGCCTTCGCTTAAAAGGGTGGGTTTACAAGCAAGCAGGTCACTACTTTCTCACAGAAAGCGGCAAGCTACGAGGTGCATCGGTGGTGCGGCGCCATAGGCTATGGGAGACCTACCTGGTCGATTGCGTCGGCGCATCTGCCGACAAGGTGCATGGAAGCGCAGAGGAGATGGAGCACCTCTTGAGTCCAGAGATCGAGGAGGAGCTTTCCCATCTGCTCGCTCATCCAAAGACCGACCCTCACCAGAGACCGATCCCGATCGGAAAGGAGAGGCAGCCCTCATGACGATGACGCTCTTGCTTGCACAGAACCCCTACCAGACGAGCGGCTTTTTCTCATTCTTTGCGCTCTTTTTCCAGCGGCTCTGCTACTTGCTTATCGGCAAGCTCTCTTGGACCGACCTGGCAACCGACGAAATCCAATTTTTCGCTCTCTTTGGCGTCGGCGTGCTCGGCACGCTTGTGGGGACTTTTCTCTTGCTTCGGCGCATGACCATGGTGGCGGGTGCGCTCTCGCACACGCTGCTCTTCGGCATTGTCTCGGCCTTCATTCTGGTGGTGCGCCTAGGGAGCCATGAAGACCCATACACCCTTGTGGGCCTGCCTCTGCTCTTTGGGGCGGCCCTTGCAACGGCTATTCTGACCACCACGCTTGCTGAGTGGTTGAATAAGCGAATGCGGCTGAGCCAGGATGCAAGCATCGGCCTTGTCTTTTTCTTTCTATTCTCTCTCGGCATACTGCTGCTCTCCCTCACCTCTAAGAATCTCCACCTCGGCGGGGAATTGATCGTGGGCAATGTCGATGCCATGCGCGCATCTGACCTTAGCTCGGTCTATATCGCACTCTCGATTGCCCTCCTTCTGATCGCTCTCTTTTTTAGGAAGCTCACGATCACAACCTTTGATCCTCCCTTTGCCAAGGCGCTCGGCATCTCTTGTGGGCGCTACCACTATTTTCTGATGGCGCTCGCCTCTTTGAGCCTCGTGACTACCTTCCGCGTCGTGGGCGTGCTGATGACGCTTGCCTTTTTTATTGCGCCTCCTCTCATCGCACGTCTATTCACCAAGCGGCTCAAAACGATGCTCTCGCTTGCTGTCGCTATCGTCTTCATCGTCTCTCTTGTGGGGGTGGCCCTCGTTCGAGCTATCTGGGTGGAGGCGGGACTTGCCCTTTCTACCTCAGGAATCGTCGTCTGCTGTCTGATCGTGCTCTACCTTGTCGCGCTCTTCCTCTCCAAACGCAAGATGCTCTCCAACCAATCAATTCGACGATAGATTGGCGTTGAAAGCTGGTGTAAAAGCTGCTATTTTTTCGTTTTATGCGACTTGTTGTCCTAGGAAGCACTGGATCTATCGGTAGAACTACACTGAGGGTAATGCGCGATCTCGGCCCTCCCTACGAGATCGTGGCTCTAGCTGCCCATAGCAACACCTCTTTGCTCGAAGAGCAGATAAGAGAGTGGCGGCCAAACAAGGTGTGCGTCTATGACGCGGAAGCGGCTAAGTCGTTGAAATCCAAAGGATTAGGAGTTTCAATCTCCACTGGGGAAGAGGGGCTCATCGAGCTTGCGAGCGACTCAGGTGCCGACGCCATCCTTGTCGCAACGACCGGAATCGCTGCCCTCAGGCCCACGCTGAGCGCTCTCTCCTTAGGGAAGAGGGTTTTGATCGCTAACAAAGAGATCGTCGTTTCTGCCGGCCCGCTCATCATGCAGGAGGCCAAGCGATCAGGCGGCATGATCATTCCGATCGATAGCGAACATAGCGGCCTTTTCCAATGTCTGGGAAATAATGACCTCAGAGCGGTGCGTCGGATGATTTTGACAGCCTCCGGCGGCCCCTTTTTGAACGTTTCTCAAGAGCTGCTCGATCGCATCACCCCTGAGCAGGCGCTTGCCCACCCAACCTGGAAGATGGGCTCGAAAGTCACTGTGGACTGTTCCACTCTGATCAACAAGGGGCTCGAGGTGATCGAGGCGAGCTATCTGTTTGGACTTCCCCCCGAGAAGATCGAGGTGGTGATTCACCCGCAGAGCTTGGTCCATAGCTTTGTCGAGTTTGTCGATGGCGCCATGCTCGCCGAGGTGCACAAGCCCGATATGGGGGTCTCCATTCAATATGGGATCACCTACCCGATGAGGCGGCCCATTCAGCTTGAGCCTTTTGATTTCATCAAAAATGGTCGCTTCGATTTCTACCCCCCCGACACGGGCCGTTTCCCTGCGCTCAATTTGGCCTATCAGGCGCTCAAAGAGGGGGGGAGCCTGCCCTGCTATTTAAATTCTGCCAACGAGGAGCTTGTCGGCCGCTTTCTCAAACGAGAGATCTCCTGGCGAGCCATCGTAGAAAAACTTGAGCATTTAATTATGAGACATAATAAGTTGGGAGAGATTTCGCTCGACTCTCTTCTTGAAGTAGATCGTGAGGCGCGCACAGAGGCTCGCCACATATAAAATATAAGTTCTGGTAGCTCATGACGTTCGTCTATCTCCTCCTCGCTCTGATTGCCTTGGGCTTTCTCGTTTTCATCCACGAACTTGCCCACTACTTTGTCGCCCGAGCTGTGGGCATGAAGGTCGAGACCTTCAGCATCGGCTTTGGCAACCCCATTTTGAAATGGCAAAGAAGGGGAGTGAACTGGCAGCTCGGTTGGATTCCTTTCGGAGGCTTTGTCAAGATCACCGGCATGGAGGTGGCCAAAAAGGAGGCGACTGGCGATGTCGATCTCTACACAATCCATGGAGGATTCTTTTCCAAGTCCCCCCTTGCTCGCATGGCGGTTGCGCTTGCAGGTCCTGTCGCCAACTTCATCTTCGCGCTCCTCGCCTTCACCGGCCTCTGGCTCGCAGGCGGCCGCTACAAGCCTTTTTCAGAATTCACGCGAATTGTTGGCTGGATCGATCAGAAGTCCTCTCTTTACGAGCAGGGTCTCAGACCGGGAGATGTGATCGCCCAATACAATGGCAAACCCTACGAAGGCGCCAAAGATCTTCTCTACGAGACCCTCTTCGGAGCAAAGCAGATATGCCTCGAGGGCACCCATGTCGACTACGATAGGGGAAAAGAGTCCAACTTCGACTATGAGATCGTGCCCTACGCAGGCGAGAATAAGAATATTAAAAAGACAGGGGTGAGCGGCGCCCAGTTTTTGATCTACGATCACCTGCCAGGCGGCAAGCCCAACCCCATCGCGCAGAATTCGCCGATGATCAATTCGGGCATCGAATATGGGGATCGGATTGTCTGGGCAGATGGCAACCTGATCTTCTCCCTCGACGAATTGAGCCATATCCTGAACGACAATCGCGCCTTCCTCACGGTCAAACGGGGGGATAAGACGCTCTTCTCTCGACAGAAGAGGGTGCTTGCTGGGGATCTTCTTGTCCCGACGCAGATGCGTCATGAGCTCTCCGATTGGGGTTATGAGGCGGGGATCCGCAAGCGCTGGCAGCAGCTCAACATCCTTCCCTACTCTCTTACCTCAGATGCGATTGTCGAGGCGCCCCTTCCTTTCATGACCAAGCCGGTCGAGTTCCCTCCTCTCTCAACCGAACTCGAAGCTCCTCTAGAAAAAGGAGACCGAATCGTTGCAATCGACGGAGTTCCTGTGACGACCGCCTACCAGCTGCTCGACCTGTTGCAAGCGCGCCATATCCATCTCATCGTGGCGCGAGGCGAGAGTGCACTCAAAGGCAATACCCCTTGGACCGTCGAGGACCCAGAGTTCTTCAAGTCGATGGATAGTGAGGCAATCAATGCAGTTGCCGAGGAGATCGGCAAACCTGAACCCGAAAGGTGTTGCCAGCACTACGCTCTTCTCTATCCTGTCGAACCCAAACGCTATTCAGAATTTGCTCAAAGCAGTGAGCCCATTGAGCCTGCCCAAAATCGCTATGTGCTGGGAGTCGCCCTTCAGGATAAGCAGGTGGTCTACAATCCAGGGCCCCTCGTTCTCTTTAAAAAGGTGCTGATCGAGACCTGGCAGACATTGAAGGGTCTCTTAAGCGGAATGAGTTTAAAGTTTATCTCGGGCCCTGTAGGGATCGTACAGGTGATTCAATCGAGCTGGCAGCTTGGAATAGGGGAGGCGCTCTTCTGGATCGGGGCAATTAGCTTGAATTTGGCCTTTTTGAACCTCCTGCCTATCCCGGTTTTGGATGGGGGCTATATCTGTCTCTCTCTCTGGGAGCTGATTACTCGTAAACGCCTTAAAGCTAAGACATTAGAACGAATTGTGATCCCCTTTGTCGTCATGTTCTTCGCCCTGTTGATCTTCCTGACCTTCCAAGACATCATGCGCTTCTTTAGCTAAAAATATTTTTACTATTTTCATTGCCCAGTTATAATGAAGCAAAAAGGGGGTAACCTATGCTGTATTGGGCATTGATTTTCTTCATTATCGCTATTGTCGCTGCGATCTTTGGCTTTGGCGGGATTGCGGCTGGCGCGGTGGGAATTGCAAAGCTTCTATTCTGGATCTTTGTGATCATCTTCCTCGTCTCTTTGATCATCGGTCTGGTAAGGCGCGGTCGATAGAGGTCTCTTCGAGGAAACCCAGAATTTTGATCGGCTCAAAATTCTGGGAGTTGCCAGTTCTAGTCTAGCGTTTGGCTGCTTTGGCAAGATCGCCCTTCGATGCAATCGACTCGAGAAGTTTGTCGGCCTTGCACTCGGTCTTTAGACAGCTTTTGAGAACTGTTTTTGCCTTGTCATAGCCCAGAGCATCGGCTAGGGTGATGAGCGTGTTGTAGGTGGCCATCTCGTAATGTTCGATTTTCTGCCCGATGACGACGAGGCAGGTATCGAGAAGGGGGGAAGGGGCCGTTGTTTCGAAGAAGTTTCTCGACTTTTCGAAGATCGCGGCCATGCTGCTGATCCAGTCGACTGTCTCGGGCTTTTCGCCAATTGTCGCAAAGACCTGGTCCAGCTTTGCGATCTGCTGTTTGGTCTCGCTTAAGCGCACAGCCATCGCCTCTTTCACCTCGTTTGAATAGGCCTTTTTGTTCAGAGCGGCGACCGCCTTTTCCAGCCGATTTTCTACATTATAAATATCGGACAGAACTGTAAGAAATAGATCTTCAAGTGTTTCTACCTTTTCCATGATAGCCTCCTAGAGACTGATATTAAGTTACTTACAACTTAATTATAGAACAGGCGGTCAAAATATCAAATTATAATTTTATTTTAACATTTCTTCACAAAAAAAGGGCGGCCACCGCCAGAGTGGCCACCCGAGTAGGTTTATGGATTCTTTTTCTTCTCTTCGTCGTCGATGACTTCGACTTCAGCCTCCTCGATGTTGTTTTCGCCCTCCTTTTTGGGCTCCTCATGAGGAGGAGCTGCCCCTTGAGATGCTCCTGGGGCTGCTTTCATCGCCTCGCCGATCTTCTGCATGTGGGTGTTGAGTTCGTTCATCGCGCGGCCTGATCTGCTTCGAGATTGTCGCCTCGAGCGCCTTTTTCACGGCGTCGATCTTGGTTTGAATATCGGATGCGATCTCCTTGCGGAATCTTGTCTTTGTAGTCTTTGAGGGCCTTTTCGGCGCGGAAGGCAAGGCAGTCAGCTTCGTTGCGAAGCTCCACTCCCTCTTTGCGCTTTTTGTCCTCTTCTGCATGCGTCTCGGCATCTCGCACCATGCGCTTGATCTCCTCTTCGGAGAGGCCCGACTTGGCTTCGATGCGGATCTTCTGCTCTTTGCCGGAAGAGAGGTCTTTGGCCGAGACGTGCAGGATGCCGTCCGCGTCGATGTCGAAGGCACACCTCGATCTGCGGCATGTCCGCGCGGTGCGGGAGGGATGTCGGTGAGGTCGAAGCGGCCGATCTCCTTGTTGTCTTTGGCCATCTTGCGCTCGCCCTGCAGCACGCACGATGGTCACAGCGGGCTGGTTGTCGGCGGCTGTGGAGAAGACCTGTTTTTTCTGGGTCGGGATCGTCGTGTTGCGCTCGACGAGAGGTGTCAACACGCCGCCAAGCGTCTCGATGCCGAGCGTGAGGGGATGACGTCGAGGAGCAGCACGTCTTTAACCTCGCCGCTGAGCACGCCGCCCTGGATAGCAGCTCCGATAGCGACCACTTCGTCGGGGTTGACCCCTTTATGGGGCTCTCTTTGCCGAAGATCTCTTTGACCATCTTCTTCGACAGCGGGCATGCGGGTCATACCGCCGACGAGGATCACTTCGCCGATGTCTTCTTTGGCTGAGGCCGGCATCTTTGAGCGCTTTGCAGGCAGGGTTCGCGGGTTCGTCTCGATCAGATCATGGCGTGAGGCTCTCCAGCTTGGAGCGGGTGAGGGTCAGTGCAGGTGTTTAGGGCCCGATGCATCCATGGTGATGAACGGCTGGTTGATTTCGGTCTGCTGCGTGCCCTGAGAGCTCGATCTTGGCTTTTTCAGCCGCATCGCGCAGCCGCTGCAGGGCCATCTTGTCTTTGCTAAGATCAATGCCGGTCTCTTTTTTGAACTCCTCAAGCATCCAGTGTGAGGATCTCGTTATCGAAGTCGTCGCCGCCAAGGTGGGTGTCACCGTTGGTCGCGAGCACTTCGAAGACGCCTCGCCGATTTCCAGGATGGAGATATCGAAAGTACCGCCGCCAAGGTCGAAGACCGCGATTTTTTTCTCAGCGTTTTCTTGTCGAGGCCGTAGGCAAGGGCAGCTGCGGTTGGCTCAGGGATGATGCGTTTGACATCGAGCCCTGCGATGCGGCCTGCATCTTTGTGTGGACTGGCGCTTTGGGAGTCGTTGAAGTAGGCAGGAACGGTGATCACCGCTTCAGTGACCTTTTCTCCGAGATAGGCCTCAGCGGTCTCCTTCATCTTGATCAGGACTTGCGCGCCAATCTCTTCTGGAGTGTAGCATCTTGCCTTCCACTTCGAAGACGGCGTCGCCGTTATCTGTTTGCCTCTACTTTGAAGGGCACCATCTTTGTCTTCGTTCTGCATCTCCTGATATTTGCGGCCGATGAAGCGCTTGGAGGAGTAGATCGTGCTTTCGGGGTTGGTGATCGCTGCCGCTTGGCAGGGATGCCGACGATGCGTTCACTGCCTTTGTAGGCCACAACGGAGGGAGTGGTTCGCGCCCCTTCGGCGGAGGCGATCACCTTGGGCTGTCCGCCCTCCATGATCGCGACGCAGGAGTTGGTGGTTCCGAGGTCGATACCGATGATTTTTACTTTTTTTTCTTTGTTCAGCCATGAGATTTCCTCGTGATTAGTTTTATTTTTTTTCCTCAAGGTTGGGACCTTTAGGGGAGGGCTTTTTCGAAACTTTTACTCGGGCAACGCGCACGATGCGCTCGCCTTTTCGATAGCCCTTGAGATACTCTTCTATAATGGTTCCATCTGGGTATTCAGCCTCCTCGACCACCTCGACAGGCTCGTGTAGATGGGGATCGAAGTGTTTGCCGAGGCTGTCGAAGGGTGTGACGCCATACCCTGCAATCACCTGCTTGAACTGGCCCAGGATCATCTCGAAGCCAATGGCCCAGTTCTTGACATCTTCCGACATGTTCTCAGCGAATTTGAGCGCCTTTTCAAAGTGGTCGAGCGGTTGGAGAAATTCGACGATGAGCCGCTCGAGAGCGAACTGCATGTGCTCATCGCCCTCTTTGATCAGCCTCTTGCGTGCATTTTCCGACTCAGCGAGCAGCCTCACATATTTTTCCTGGCACTCTTTCAGAGAGACTCTGAGAGATTCAAGCTCGAGGCTCTGGCTGGTTTGAGAGGGCTCCTCAGAGCCTTTTTGCTTCGCTTCTTCTTTTTGATTTTCATCGTTCATGCTTCACCTCAAGTAGATTTTGACCCCATTTCCTGTCGAGAAGGATGGCAGAGCGGGGCGTTCTGAAAGAGAGTTTGTATCGGTAGAGGGTCTTGGAGAGCACCTCGCTCAAATGGTCCGAGAAGTAGGTAAGGGCGCCAAAGAGCCTTTTGTAGGGGATTCTCAAGGGGCCGAGAAGTCCAATGGCCCCTGCCGGATTGCGGTTGAGCGTGTAGGGGATTGCAATCACGCTGCAATTTGAAGTGGCCAGGCCATAGGAGGCGAGCTCAGAGCCCATCCAGAAGGAGAAACCCGCTCTGGTTGAGCTATCGGAGAGAAGGAGCCGCATTTTCGAGAGATTTTCAAAGAGCGAAAGGGCGGAGCTCAAAGAGAGGGGATCGTTGAATTCAGGATAGTTGAGCAGCTTAGAAAAACCGGTTCGGAAGATATCCTCGTCGCTGAAGTTGGTGTAGAAGGCGAGATAGCGCACCATGAACTCGGCGTAGAAGCGCTCTGCAAGGGCGCTCTCCTCCTCGCTCATCTGAAGGCTCACTTCATATTTTGCCGAGGAGAGCTTGGCTTTGAAGTAGCTCTCGAGCCGCTTCATGAGGGCGGGCGTGAGCTTTTTGGGCGTGTGGAGGGTCTCTGTGAAGATCTGGCCGAAGTGGGTGATGAGGACCGCCAGGATGCGCTCCGAATCGATGGCAACCAGCTTGATATCCAAGATGTAGTCGCTATCGAATCTCACCGATGAGAGGAAGATCGGCAGGCCCAGGACCTCTGAGAGCACCTCTGATGAGCGGTGGAGAAATGAGGTGATATCTTTGTGCTCGCCTTTGAAGAGAGGGGCGAGCCGCCTCTCATCTTCTTTGCTGATCTCCGGATGCTTCATCGCCTCCTCAGCATAGAGCCGGTAGGCTTTCTGGGTGGGGATGCGGCCGCCGGAGATGTGGGGCTGGATCAGAAGGCCCTCTTTCTCGAAAATCGGCAAAGTAGTTGCGCAGGGTGGCTGAGCTAATCTCGGCAAAACCGCTCTCTTTTAAAGCCTCGGAACCCACCGGCCTACCGGTCTTTAAATAGAGCTCGATGAGCTCGAAGAGGGCGCGGCTCGCCCTGTGGCCTTTTTTTGATTTCTTCTCTGCCATAAGACTCCATTCTAAAAATAAGAGCCTTTGCGGTCAATGAATTTTAGCACTCAAAATGCAAGAGTGCTGGTTTTGTAAAAAGGGATAATTTTTTATTTAATTTTATTCATTTCTCTGTTATGCTAGAATCAAGGCAGTTTTTATGGCAGTTGAAGCAATCGAAAGATCTAAGAAGGTGAATCTATCTTCATCTCAGCCTTTTCAGGCTGGGCCGGTTGTGCGCTACGACTATGCCGCTGCCCTCTGCCATACCCAGGTTGCAAAGGTGGTATCCCGAGCGTGGAGAGCCTTCGAAGAGGCGACCAAGCATCAGGCGCAAGAGAATCTAAAGGTGCACCTATCTAGAGAGCTCATGGCCGCACTTCTCGGCCACGAAGGAGCAACTCAGAGACTTTCTTTCATTTTATCCAGAGGCAGGCCTTTCATCTGCGTATCAACGAACCCGCTTTTTCTACGCACGCCCTTGCTTCAAGAGTTTAATACTTAATTCCCCATTTTAGAGGTTATATATGGCAGAAGCTGCACGACTATCTTTGACCACACCCCCAGCAGTTGTATCAGCAGGAGCAGGCGCAGGCAGCGCTGCCGAGGCGCTTGCAGTGCGCGTAGGCGAGCTCGTCAAGGTCGAGGCGCAGAGCAGCGGACCGGGTGCTGCTGGAGCAGATAGCCTCTACTCGTAGGTCACCTTCGCGAAAAGGAAATCCCCCCAGCTGATCTACCTGCAGCGCGCACGATAGCCGGTTTTTATTTAGCCCTGCCTCCTGAGAGCGATCAGCTGAAAGCGGAGAGGCATCTGCTTCTCGATAGCGGTGAAGGGCGTTACCGGGAACCTGCTAACAATGGTCGTCTGGTGGGCCTAGTTCAACGGGGAAGATATAACGATCTTCGAAGGGAGCTCAGCGAGCAAAATGTTGAAGCGCTGCGCTATAGTGGTAGGTTTGCCAATTGCTACAACCGCACCGTGCTCCTAGGCGAACTCTTCAATAGACCATGCCGATCTGATGCCGAGAAGGAGCAGGTGGCGCAGCTGGTAAAGCTGCTCTGCGTACGAGGCGAGCCCTTCACGCCCGCGGAGAAACACAAAGTAATGATATTTTCGAATGAATTCCCCACACAAAATGGCATGTGCACGGCGCATCGTGAGACGCTCCTCTGGTTTATCGACAATGCGCGTGAAGTGCAGGAGCCTTGGACCAACGCTCTTGATGAGGTGCAGACCCAGTCGGGCGCCTATGTGGGCTGCTTCGGTTTTCTTATAGATCTCTGCAGGTTGCCTAATCTGGATCTGGAGCAGATCGGCCAGCTATTACAGCGCGTGAAATTGACAGAGGCTGACGCCCAGCGTCTGCTCGGTGAACTAAGATCTGCCCATGAAAGCCGTGAGAAACAGCTTTCTGAGAGTTTCTTCCTCCTCCCTGAGAGCGACCGTGCATGGCGAGCCGAGCACCCTGCTAGACGTGCAGCGGCTGAGGAGCTGATCCGCGCCAATCTGCGGAAAGAAGAAGCCAAGGGCGCGTAGAACTCGCACGAATCTCGCACGCCCTTGCTTCAAGAGTTTAATATTAATTCCCCATTTTAGAGGTTATATATGGCAGAAGCTACACGACTATCTTTGACCAACACACCCCCAGCTGTTGTATCAGCAGGAGCAGGACCAGGCAGCGCTGCCGAGGCGCTTGCGACGCGCGTCGGCGAGCTCGTCAAGGTCGAGGCGCAGAGTAGCGGACCGGGTGCGGCAGGAGCAGGTATGCCTCTACTCGTAGGTCACCTTCGCGAAAAGGAAATCCCCCCAGCTGATCTACCTGCAGCGCGCACGATAGCCGGTTTTTATCTAGCCCTGCCTCCTGAGAGCGACAAGCTGAAAGCTGAGAGACATCTTCTTCTCGATAGCAGTGAAGAGTTTTGCCGGGAACCTGCTAACAATGGTCATCTGGTGGGCCTAGTTCAAAGGGGAAGATTGAACGATCTTGCAAGGGAGCTCAACGAGCAAGATGTTGCAGAGCTGCGCTATAGTGGAAGATTTGCCAATTGCCACAACCGCACCGTGCTCCTGAGCGAACTCTTCCAGAGACCATGCCGATCTGATGCCGAGAAGGAGCAGGTGGCCCGCCTAGTTAAGTGGCTCTGCGTACGAGGCGAGGCCTTCACGCCCGCAGAGAAACACAAAGTAATGATAATTTCGAATCCAATCCCTACAGAAAATGGCATGCGCACGGCGCATCGTGAGACGCTCCTCTGGTTCATCGACAATGCGCGTGAAGTCCAGGAGTCTTGGATCAACGCTATTGATGAGGTGCAGACCCAGTCAGGCACCTATGTGGGCTGCTTCAGTTTTCTTATAGGTCTCTGCAGGTTGCCCAACCTGGATCTGGAGCAGATCGGCCAGCTTTTACAGCGCGTGAAATTGACAGAGGCTGACGGCAAGCGTCTGCTCGGTGATCTAAAATCTGTCCATGAAGGGCGTGAGAAGGAGCTCGCAGAGAGTGTCGAGCTCTCTGAGAGCGACCGCGCATGGCGGGCCGAGCACCCTGCTAGACGTGCAGCGGCTGAGGAGATGATCCGCGCCAATCTGCGAAAAGAAGAAGCCAAGGGCGCGTAGCGAGGGGAGTGAGTTGCCTGTTAAAAACGGATAACAATCTTTATCTAGAATAGCTCGATAAGTGTACAAAGCTCATGAGAGTTTCTCTTTGGCCCATGCGAGAAGTTGCTCCTCTGCAATGAGCTCTTTGACAGCGCGCCGCGATTCGATCTCAAGCAGCCCCTTCTCCTTGTAGCTCTTGCCGATGATCAGTTTGTAGGGAAGCCCTATCAGGTCGCTATCTTTCAGTTTAACCCCGAGCCGCTCGTCGCGGTCGTCATAGAGCGGCTCAAAGCCCGCCTCCTCCAGTTTCTGGTAGAGCTCATCGGCCTTGGCAACAAGCAGAGGGTCGTTTGTCGCTGATGCAGTGATAGAGATTTTGAAGGGGGTGAGCGCCATCGGCCAGATAATCCCCTTCTCATCGTGGCTCTGCTCCACACAGGCCGCTGCCGTGCGCCCGATGCCAATGCCATAGCTGCCCATCCAGTAGGGCCGCATCTCGCCCTTCTCATCTTGGAAGGCGGCTCCGAGCTTTTCGCTGTAGAGCGTCCCTAAGTTGAAAACATGGCCCACCTCGATGCCGCGCACCGCCTCATAGGTGCCCCCTGGAACCTGCGGGCAGCCATCCCCCGCCTCAGCTGTGAGAAAGTCGACAAAGGTCGGTCTCGGGAAATCGCGATCGTAATTGGCGTGGATATAGTGGTAATCATCTCGGTTGAGCGCGACAACGAAGTTGGTCATCGGCTCCGCCGTTTTATCTGCGTAGAAGGGAATCTTTAAGTCGATAGGGCCGATGAAGCCAGGCTTTGCACCGGTCAGCTTCTCGATCTCCTCTTCGCTTGCAAGCTCTATCTCCATCGCCCCAAGATAGGTCGCCACCTTCACCGCATTGACCTGGCGATCTCCGCGGATGCCAATGGCAACAAACTCAGTTCGGTCGGCAAAGAGCAGCTTGTAGACAATCGTTTTGAGAATCTCCTCAGGCCTCACCTTCAGAAAAGCGGCGAGCGACTCGATCGTAGCCACATCGGGCGTAGAGGTCAGCTCCTTGGCTTTGAGCTCCTTTTCATAGCTGTAGCTTCTGGGTATCGCCTGGGCCGCCTCCACGTTGCAGGCGTAATCTTTGCAGACGAGAATCAGATCCTCGCCGATCGCCGCCTTCACCTGGAACTCTTCCGACTTGCCCTTGCCGATCTTGCCCCCATGCGCCTCCACCACCACAAAGTCGAGCCCGCAGCGACGGAAGATGCGCATATAGGCCGCATGCATCGCTTGGTAGGCCTTCTCCATGCCCTCAGGAGAGCTCGCAAAGGAGTAGGCATCCTTCATCAAAAACTCTTTGCAGCGCATCAGACCAAAACGGGGACGTATCTCGTCGCGAAATTTGGTCCCTATTTGGAAAAGGTTGACAGGCAGCTGCTTATAGCTTGTGAGCCAGTTGCTTGCGAGTGCCACTACGATCTCTTCGTGAGTGGGCGCAAGGCAGTACTCATGGCCATTTCGGTCGTTGAGGGTGTAGAGCAGGTTGGCCGACTTAAAATCGGTGTAGCGGCCGCTCTTTTGCCAGAGCTCAGCGGGATGAAGCAGGGGCATGAGAATCTCGTGAGCCCCTGCTCTGACCATCTCTTCGCGCACGATTGTTTGGAGCTTGGCCAGCACGCGCCAGAGGAGCGGTGTGTAGGTGTAGAGCCCCCGCCCGAGCTTGCGCAAGTAGCCTGCGCGCTCGAAAAGCTGGTGAGAGACCACCTCAGCTTCGTGAGGGGCCTCTTTGGTCGTGTGGAAGAAATATTGGCTAAGCCGCATAAACCATCCTTAATTACGCTTTGAGGCAACTTCTGACTTTTCTTGAACCGGCTCTTTCGAGCTATAGTCGATCTCCTTGCGGACCCGATTGAGCGAGAGCGCAATCTGGTAGGAGAGACTAGCAGGATCGGCCGATTTGCCGATAGCGGCACAGGCGACCCGTTTCTGATTCTCTCTGCCGAGAAGCTCGAAAGCCTCTTTGGCAAACTCTTCGTAGCTCAAGGCTTGCAGGAGCATCTGTTTTTTGTCCAGAAGTCCTAGATCCTCGTCTTTAAAGGCCAGTCGGTGGACGAGATCGCCCATCGAGCGCGCCGTTTTTGCAGTATCGGCAATCGCCTGGATCTCCGCCCTTCTGATCGCCTCGAATTTCTCTTGCGGGAAGGCCTCGGAGAAATTGGCTAGGAAGTCCTCGAAGAAGAGCTCGAAGCGAGAGAGCAGATCCCTAGGATCGTGAGAGCCCGATTGGATCATGAAGAGTAGGTAGAGGTGCTTCTCTGTTTCAAGGGCGCTGTTGCGCACCAGGTAGGCGGTGTGCTGACGCGTTCTCATCTCCGAGAAAAAGGGCTCTGAAAGGCCCTGTGAGAGCAGTTCAGAGACTACCTGGCGCTGTAGATTGTAGGGGGTGGCATTGATCGCAAGGATCAAGCTGTTGCCCACCAAGTTGCTCTTCTTTTTCAAGTAGTAGGGCTTATCTGGAAAGAGGGCGAGCTCAACTTTGGGCTGCTTCTCTTTAGCATAGGCCTTTTTGAAGAGGTCAGAGGTCACCTTTTGAGCGACGATGCGGCCCTGCTGCTCGGTCATATTCCCAAAGAGCGTAGCCTCGACATAGCCCTCATGGAAGAGGGTGGAGGCGAAGCGCTCTAGGTCGCCAAAGCTGACCTTTTTGATGCACTTGGCTTTGAGCTCAGGTGAGGCGTAATCCTTGTAGAGCACGCTTCTGAAAAGCTCTTTTGCCTGCGCAAGCGGCGACTCGGTCGCGCTATTTTCATAGCTTCTGGCAAGCGACTCCTTGTAGAGATCAAACTCCTCTTGGGTCGGTTTCAGCTGCTTGATCTTGGCAAGCGCTTCGCTCAAGAAGAGCTCCGCTTTTTCAGAAAAGCCTGCGACCTGTAGGTGTAGGCCATTTGTGGTCGGGGCCAAACTATAGGTTAGCTCAGCCACCTTCGCCTCATAGGCTATCTCTGAGAGGTGGTGATTGGCAATCTCGACATAGAGATCGGATAGCACCGCCGAGGTGATATCGCTCGGGCGGATCTGGGGGCTCTTGAGCGTGAAGTTCCAGTTGATTTCAGGGACTCCATAGCGGTCATCCATAGCGAAGAGGATCTCCCCAAAGCTATCCTTCTGAAGGCTCTTCACCTCGGGGATAAGCGACCTTTCTGCCTTGAGGGTGCAAAGGGAGGTGAGGTTCTTGGCTAGAAAGCGGTTGGGCTTAGGTGGGAAAATCGCAGGGTGGGAGAGCGAGGCGCTCCAGAGAGCTAAGGTTTTACTATCGATCGGCTGCACGCTATAGGGAACCTGCATCCACTGCTCTACGCGGTCGTTTTTGAACTCGCACTTCTCCTTCGGAGCCACCAAGAGGTAGTTGCAGCGCTCAGGGGTAAAGCCGGCAAGCAGCTCCGAGAAGGCTTTAGGGTCGAAGCTTCCTCCAAGCACCATCTTTTGTGGGAAGGTGGCCAGCGGTTCATCGCCCATGTGGTAGGCAAGTCCTGAGAGCAGGTCGAAAAGATCGCCCTTTTCCTGATAGGCGTAGCCAGCTCTCTTTATCTCCTCATACTCCTTGGCAAAGGCGGGATCGATTTTGGCATTTTTAAGCGTTGAAATCGCTTGGAAAACAAGCTCGAGGACCTTTGGATAGTTCTTGAGGCCGCTGTCGGTCAGATCGATCGAGAGCTCGAAGACTCTCTCCTCTCTTCCTAGCCTGTCCACAGAGGCTCCAAGGCCGGTTGCGAGCTTCTCTTTTTTCAAGAGCGATAGCAAGCTGCCTTCGCCCTCAAAGCCCAGCATATGGCTCGCAAACTCCTCAGCGTCGCACTCTTTCACCGAGCGATCGAGCTCCCAGCTGAGCTCTAGCCTTTGCACGGCTTGCTCCGGCGTCACGGCGATCAATTTACCGCCGAGCGATTCGGGGAAGAGCGAGGTGCCGTAGTTTTCGAGGCTAACCGATCGGTTGGGCACCTCTGAAAAGAAGGTCAGCACATCTCGTTGCATCTCCTCGAGGCTTTTGGGCGAGTAGAGGACCAGATTCATCTGATTGGCGCTGTAGTGGGATTGATACCAGCTTCTCATGGTCTCTGAGGGCATTTTGGAGAGTGTGAGCCGGTTGCCGATCGAGAAGAGGTGGAAGGGGTGAAGGGGATTGGCAAGCGCTTTTTTCACCTGCAGGATCCTCCAGCTATCGGAGGTGATGTATTTGGAAAACTCCTCATCGACCGCATGCCACTCGCTCTCGATCGATTCGGGACGGAAGAGGGGAGCGATGAAAAACTGGGAAAAGCGGTCGAGAGCTGCTTCATAGGCATTATTTTCGATGGAGAAGATGAAGACGGTGCGCTTCTCTGTCGTGAAGGCGTTCAGCTTGCCGCCATTGGTGGCCAAAAAGGCGTGGAAATCGTGCTCCTCGGGGTATTTTTGCGTTCCCATGAAGAGCATGTGTTCGACGAAGTGGGCCATGCCTGGATAGTCGGCCGGATCGTTGAAGCTACCTGCCTCAACAGCGAGGGCAGCTCCTGAGGTCGGACTCGAAGGATCAGAAACGAGGTAGACCTTCAGGCCGCTTGCTAGGATGATCTTTGCGCTCTTTCTCTCTGAGAGTGAAGGAGTTAGGATTTGAAGATCGCACTGTTCTTCTACTTTAACTACTGCCCCGGAGTTTGCCGCATAGGCGGGCGCTCCTAGGAAGAGTTGGAGTGCAAAAAGGGATAAAAGCCAGAAAGACTTTTGACTCAATTTTGTTTTTCTCATGCTTTTATCCTCTCATATTCTTGTTTAACGATTGTCCAAAGATCGAGCGCGAGTTTTTCGCGTCGCTCTTTTCTCTCCATCTGCTCATAGGGGCCCATGTCGACCTCATTGCAGAAGGAGAGGCGTATAGAACTGCGCCCGGTCACGCGCTCTTCACCGATTTCGGTTTCAATGAATGCTGGCGGGGGCAAGATGTCATAGGTGGCAAGCGCTAAGGGGTAGAAGTGGCACCTTTTCTTCGCATCGCTTGCAATGAGTCTCATCATTTCCACGCTGCTCGAATCGAAAGGGGCCACTTCGACCACTCCTTCGCTGTTGATTCGGTCACGACCTCCACTTGGCGCGACGTAGATAGCGTGGCCCCCCTCTGAAAAGAGCTCTTTCAGCTGGCCCATCGTCCTCTGATTATGAAGCAGCTTCTCTCTCTTTTTTTCAGGCGGATTTTCGATGTGCCTTTTGGAGTAGATGCAGAGCAGGTTTCTGCCCATGCTCATCGGGATGGCCACCGGATCATTGATGACGCGGTCGCCAGCTACAAAGATGAGATCTCGTGCAAAAGCCTCATGCTCCGCTTCGAGAGCGAGGCTGATCAGCTGGGGGTCGAGCTCGGTTTGATGGTTGGCAAATAGCACCACATTCTCGCCTTGAGCGAGCGCTCGTCTCATCTTGGCCACATTTTCTAGGTGAAGGATCTTGGAGTTAGGAAGATCGAGAAGGGGGCGGGTGAATTCTAGACCGAATTGATAGTAATCGAAGGGCTTTCGGATATATCTGTGGAAGGGCTTAAAGGCAAAGGGGCTCTGGAGCTGCTCGAGAACCCTGTCTAGATAGGTTTCGAAGATCCGATCGTCGAAGACAAGGCCTTCATCGAGAAGGCTCCTTTCGTAGTTATTGCAGAAAGTCAAGAAGGTGTCGTAGATCTTCTTATCGATTCTACCTTCGCTGTAGAGACTTTCTAATTTAGCAATAAATGGCATAACTACCTTAAGCGATCAGAGATTCTCCTGTAATGGTTGAATAGAGTTTAAAGTCGTTGATATGCATGAGATCTGAGGTTTTGAATTCCAGATTGGCGTTGTTTTTCTCGGCATAGTCGAGGAGAAACTCCTTTTCTCCCTCCTGGTAGAGATATTTTTCCAGGTCGGGGTGAATCACGAAGCAGAGTCCAAACTGCTCGAGGCAGAAGATCGCTTTTTTAAGCGCCCTTTCCATCTCGATGGCCATCGTCTCAAAATTCTTCACAAGCCCTGAGCCGGAGCAGTAGGGGCACTGGGTGAAGAGCATCTGGACGAGCGACTCGCGGCTTCTTTGTCTCGTGAGCTCCACGAGGCCAAACTCGCTCATCGAGAGCACGGTGCATTTGGCCGAATCGCTCTTCATGCACTCCTTGAGCTTTTCGAAGACCCGCCTCTGGTTTTTGCGCAGGCGCATGTCGATAAAATCGATGATCACAAGCCCGCCGATGTTGCGCAGGCGCAGCTGCCTTGCGATCTCTTCGGCCGCCTCTAGGTTGATTCGGACGAGGCTCTCCTCGATATCGCTATTGCTGCCGCTCCCTCTTCCCGAGTTGACATCGATCGTGTACATCGCCTCGGTGCGATCGAAGAAGAGGTAGCCGCCGCTCGAGAGCCAGATCTTCCTGCGGGTCGCCTTATCGATTTCGCGCTCGACGTTGAAGCGCTCGAATATCGGGGTTTTATCTCGGTAGTATTCGATTCTGAGCGGATGCTCGTGGCTATATCTCTGGTAGAGCCTGCGCGCCTTTTGATAGACGCTGTAGTCGTCGATCAAGAGCCGATCAAATTTCTTATCCACGCAGGTGAGCAGGGTGCGGGTGACGATATCCGACTCTTCGAAGAGTAGGGTCGGCTCGGAGGATTGGTTGAACTTATCGACGGTCTCCTTCCAGGTGCCGATGAGCTCGCTCGCCTCATCGACAAGCATCTCGGTGGAGGCGTGAACGGCGGCTGTGCGCAGGATGAGGCCCATGTCGTGGGGCATCTCGAAAGAGCGGATATGTTTTTTGAGCTTTTCGCGCGTCGCTTTGTCCTCGATTTTGCGCGAGACGCCCCTGTGGGGGGAGTTGGGCAGAAGGACCAGGTATCTACCGGCGAGGGCGATGTTGGAGGTGAGCCTTGCCCCCTTTGAGCCGATCGGCTCTTTGACGATCTGCACGATCACCGGCTGATCGATTTTGAGCAGCTCCTCGATGCCGAGCTCTTTCTTCTTCGATTTGGAGCTATCCACATGCTCTTCATCGAGTTCGAAATCCATATCGAAGAGCTGTTCGAACTTCTTGGTATTTTCAATGATGTCGGAGAGGTGGATAAAACCGCTCTCTCCCTCATTGATGTCTATGAAAGCTGACTGTATGTTTCGCAAAATATTTGTAACGCGACCGCGGTAAATATTACCGGCTAAAATTCGCGATTTTTTACGTTCAATAATGAGTTCATCTAGCTCCCCATTTTTTAGGTGAGCGTAGCGGACCTCTTTGGATTCTACGTTGAGTAGAGCGTCGTTTTGCATCTATCACTCTCTGTTGCAAGCGAACAGGGTGGACGAGTGCGGGAGGGTATCGACGTGGAAGTTCAGGGCTGAAGAAAGGGTGCTCACCCAAATGAGGTGAGAGAGCAAGATAATCTTTTGATGGTGCCTGGGCACTGAAATTCACGCAGGTCTCGTCCAAATTCGCTTAAATTTTTTTTGTAAGAGGCTGCCCGCATCTGCAGGCGCACTCTGAAACTGACTGATTTGCTTAACAAAACATTATATCCTAAAGGGAGCGTTGAATGCTATAAAAACCTTCGCTCGCGCTCGGTCTGAAAGAGGACGTTGCGGGGGTTGTTAAAATAAAACTTTAAATGTTCATTCAACCGCTTTCTTGGATCGCCAATCTTCTGGATCGCTCTCTTTTGCGATGCTTGATATAGAGCAAAGAGGAGGTATTGAAGGGTGGATGCCATGTAAAGGGTGCCTAATACAATCATGGCCACAGCTCCTCCGTAGCCCACCCCGCTCAGGAGGCTGGAGCTGTCCAGTTGAACCAGCGCGATCGCGCCGATGGTGGTCAAAGCGACTCCGATGACGAGGTTTATGGTTAGGACTAATTTACCCCAATTTGGTATGGCGCACAGCCGATTTTTGTAGTAGGTACAGCAAGGCTCTTGCATTTGGGTTCCAAGCATAATGAACATTATACACTTTTAATGATTATCACTTATCCTTTATCCTATTTCCATTATGAGCGACCCTTTCATCATCTATCTGGACCGGTTGGTTCAGGGTTATCAGGAAAAAATTGAGTTGAATGAAGATCCTATGTCTTTGGATCTAGATGTGGAAGGGGTGCGTTTTGAGGCCCCCGTTGTTGTTCAGGGCGTCGCCTACCTGGTCGATCATGAGCTTGTATTGAAGCTCGAGCTCGAGGCGGAGGCGCTGATCGACTGCCGGATATGTGGGGAGTCTGTTGCCTATCCCATCCATATCCCTAAATTCTACCATGCGGAGGATGTGAGTGGGGTCGGCACGCGGCTTTTTTCCATTCGGGATATCGTCCGCGACACGCTCTTGCTCGAGCTTCCGACCACGATCGAATGCGGTGAGGGAAGCGAGAGTTGTCCAGAACGGGCCAATCTGGCAAAATACCTGAAATCTAATTAAATTTTCCCCTGGAGATGCTATGGCAGTACCAAGAAACCGTCTTTCCAATGCTAGGAAGAACTCGAAGCGTGCCCACCACGCCAAGAAGCCAAAAAATCCGACCGCCTGCAGCAACTGCGGTAGCTTCCGCATTCAGCACCACGCCTGTAGCGCTTGCGGCTTCTACGATGGGCGCCCTTTCCTGAAGAAGGAAGAAGAGAGCAAACAGTAGAGCGGGCCGAAAAGCTTGAGCGTGCGAGTTGGCATAGATCTGATGGGAGGGGAGCTCCCCCCTCAGGCGGTCTTCGAAGCAGTTCTACAGGTGGCGCCTGAGCTTGCGACGCGAGCGAAAGGGACCCGCCTTTCAGTCATTGCAGAGAAGGAGCTCTTCCCCGGTTTAGAGGCGCAAGCGCGCTCACTTGAGCTCGCCGATTCGACTGCACTTGACTTTGTTCTGGATTTTGTCGAAGCAGGCCCTAGCGTGACCATGGAGGATGCGCCGCTTCTTGCAGTTCGCAAAAAGCGCAGCTCTTCGATGTCGGTCGGCATCGATCTTCTGAAGGAAGATAAAATCGACGTCTTTCTCACCACCGGCAATACAGGCGCCCTCGTCGGCTTTGCCACCCTGGGTCTTGCCCTCATCGAGGGCATTGAAAAGGCGGCCCTTCTCGTCGTCCTACCGACGATGAAGGGGCAGGTGGTGGTTCTCGATGTGGGCGCGAGCGTCACCTTTAGCCCTGAGCAGCTCCTCAACCACGCCAAGATGGGCATGGCCTTTGCCGAAAGCTTCCTCAAGATCTCCAAACCCAAAGTGGGTCTTCTCAATATCGGAGCCGAGGAGAAGAAGGGGACGAGCGGGGTGAAGGAGGGCTATCAGCAGCTCATGGCCTGCTATCCAGATGCCTTCGAGGGCAATGTGGAGGGACGCGAGGTCTTTCAGGGCAAAGTCGATGTGCTGGTCACCGACGGCTTCACAGGCAACGTCTTTTTGAAGACCGCTGAGGGCGCTTCGCTCTTCCTTCTCGATTTTCTAAAGGAGAAGGCCGCTCAAGGAGGCACCTCCCTCTACGATCAGTTCTCGAGCAAATTCAACTATTCTGAGCACCCCGGCGCTCTTCTCATCGGTGTGGAGGGTCTTGTCATTAAGTGCCACGGCTACTCCGATGTCGCCGCTCTCATCTCCGGCATCAAAGGGGCTCACAAACTGGCCCACATCCAGTTCCTGAAAAAGCTTAAAACCCGCCTCCAGAAGTAACGAATACATCTTGTTCATCTTGCCGATCTTAGCGATCTTCCATATCTTGATCCTTCTTCAAAAGAAACAGGATGTGCAGGATCGCGGAGCAGCAGGATAGGCAAGATGTATGGATCCCTGCGGTTGCAGCGGAGCGAAATTTTAAGAGCTTGCTAAAAGGTGGAGGATGGCGCGAGCGGCACCGCGAGGTCCCGAGCCGGTGAGGGCTCTCTGCAGCTCTTTAGATTCCTCGATAATCTTTTCCCTCTTATTCAGCTGCTCGGCAAGCGCCTCCGCAATCGGTTTTGCCTCGAGCTTGGGGCCGATGAATTCGGGGAAGAGCCCCTTCTCAGCGATGATGTTGACGATGCAGTAGTAAGGAAGCAGGATCCTGAAGAGATACCTCCCCAGAAGATAATTCACTCCCGTCACCGGGTAGGTGACGACCGTGGGACAGCCCGAAAGGGCGCATTCGAGAGTAACCGTGCCCGAGGTGGCCAGCGCCGCGCTTGCTCGTCTCATCAGATTCCGAGGACTCTCCTTTTCCAGGTGGAGGTCATGCGTTGAAATCAGCCTCTCGACTAGCTCAGAGAGCTCTTTTCTCGCCACCGAGACCGCCAGGCGATATTCAGGATGCTTTTGGAGAAATAGTGCGGCCGCTTCGAGCTGCAGCGGTAGGTTCCTCTCAATGACCGAGCCCCTCGAGCCAGGGAAGAGGGCGATGAGCTTTTCGCGCATCTCATGGGGCGCCTCGATCTCGGTGGCCAGCGGGTGGCCCACATAGCTGAGAGGGAGCCGAGAGCCCCTGTAGACCGCCTCCTCGAAGGGAAAGAGGGTGATGAGTAGATCGTAGTGCCTCTCAAGCGTCTGGATGCGCCCCTTTCTCCAGGCCCAGACGCTCGGAGAGACGTAGTGGATCAATTTGCCCCTGTAGCCCTTCTTGCGAAGCGAGCGTGCCAGAAATAGATGAAAATCGGGGAAATCGATCGTGACGATAGCCTCAGGCTTTTCTCGGAGCAGTCGGTTTCGAATCTGATAAAAGGCCCTCAGGAGCCGGGGAAAGGCCCAGAGCACTTCGATGAAGCCCATGGTCTGCAGCCTCTCCATCGGAAAGAAAGAGATGACAGAGGCAGAGGCCATCTTGGGGCCCCCGATGCCGATCAGCTCTACCGAGGGATTCTCATCTCTAAGAGCCCTTGCCAGACCCTCGCCGAGCAGATCGCCGCTCTGCTCGCCCGCAAGGAGCGCGATCTTCATTGCGATCGCCCCTCGTCGATCTGGTAGGCAAGCCATTTTTTGCGCATCCAGAGCACGAAGAAGAGGTCGGAGATAGGGCCGACCAGCCGGTTGAAGAAGTGGTATTTGGTCTTGCCCTTCAGGCGCATCCGGTGGGAGACCGGCACCTCCTTGATGCGGTAGCCAGCTATGAGAAAGAGCGCAGGCAGAAAGCGGTGCATACCGCGGAAGCGGGGAAGGGTATCGAGCGCACTTTTGCGGTAGACTTTGAGAGAGCAGCCGCTGTCGTGGACCCCATCTTGGCAGAGCCTCGAGCGAATGCCGTTGGAAAATTTGGAGATCACCCTCTTCTGCCACGGATCGCGCCTCTCTTTGCGCCACCCGACCACAAGATCGGCCCCCTCTATCAAAGAGAGCAGCTTGGGGATATCGGCAGGGTTGTTCTGTCCATCGCCATCGAGGGTCACCACTATCGAGCCGCGCGCACGGGCAAAGCCTGCGGCAAAGGCGGCCGATTGGCCAAAATTTCGGGTGAAGGAGATGAGGCGCAAGAAAGGCTTCTCTTTCAAAAGATCGACAACCCTTTGGCCGCTCCGATCGGTCGAGCCGTCGTTGACGACGATGAGCTCCCATCCCGAACCCTTCATCACCGCCTCCACCTCTTCGATGAGAGGGCCGATGCTCTCCTCCTCGTTTTTAACCGGGATGATAATCGATGTGTGAATATCCATATAACCTCGAGGCAGTTTACCACCTTTCTTCATTGACGGAGAGGCAAATTATTTTTTAGACAGCTGCTCCCGAAGCCAGAGAGCCCCCTCTTGGAAGATGTGGGGAGCGGTGCCGTGGCCCTTGTGGCCGATCGAGGGGCCGATATTGAGCTCGAGCTGCATGCGGGTGCGCCTCTGGTAAGCCTCTTCCGCAAGCGTGCGCGAAAGGGTGTAGACCTTATCGGTAGAGACTCTCTCGTCTCGATTGCCGATGTAGAAGCGAATCGCTTTGAGCTCGCTCAAGCGGTCGACTTGCGAGAAGAGCGAGAGAGACTCCAGTTTTTGAGCGAAAAGCGGGTCGTCATCGGTTTGAAACTCCTCGATGGCCTTAAGATCGACGAGGGGGGCGTAGCCGAGCAGCCTCTTGATCAGCGGAAGGCGGGCGGCGAGCTGGCCGGCTACCCATGTCCCGCGAGAGAGGCCGAGCGCACCCACTGCCTCATCATCGATAATCCCTTGCTCGGCAAGCCAATCGACTGCACGTGCAAGCTGATCGAGAAAGTGGTCCAGGAAGGGATCGCCCGCTTTGAGCGCCTCTGCCCACCGGCCCATCGCGCTGAATTTGGATTTGGGGTCGCTTGCATCGTGGTAGGGCAGCGTGTAGGAGAAGAGGCGCATGCGAGGGGCAGAAAGAATGGCTGCAGGAGCGTTGTAGGGCGGCTCGAGCAAGCTCTCACGGGCAGAGAGGGCAAAGTAGATCGCTGCGGGAAGAGCCCCTTCATCGAGAGGAGGGCCCATGTAGAGCGCCTCTAGGGGGAAGGGGTGATCAAGAGGGAGCGGCTGCATCCTCGCGGACCTCGCCCCCTTTTCTCACCCGTTTCCAGTACTCGTAGCTTTTGAAAAGCTCCGGGTGGATGAGCGCGCGCATTTTGAGGAAGGTGAGCGGGTAGATGAAGTCGCGCTGTCTGGCGATGCGCTCGCGGCCCCGCTTCCTCTTTTCGAGCGGCGTCAGGCGGTACTGCGTCTCGAGAACATAGCGCACCAGGTGCTTGATCTGGCGAGGGAATTGCAAAAAGCCGCCCTCAAGATGGGTTTGGGTAAAGAGCGTTGCCCTATCGATGATCTCTCCGAAGTTGGGAGGAGGCTCACCTCGGGCCGCCCGCTCGATCACCTCGCCCTGGATAAGCCCCTCGAAGATGGGGAAGAGCAGCGTCGAGACTAGGACTGAGCGGTCGAGAAGGCGGTAGTGGCCCCGTTCGTTCATCGCATCGGCCGCCTTCAGATAGGCTACGATCTTTTCGCCGCTTGCCCCTTCAAAATAGGGCTCGAGCGTGGGTAGAAGGATCTCGAGGAAGCCCGACTCGTAGAGCAGCGCGAAGAAGGGAGCGGCAGCTGAGGATTCGAGCATGCGAAGCATCTCTTCCAGAATTCGGGCGGGCGAGCTCTTTTTGATCTCAAATCTATGTTCGCGAAGCGCCTCGGCCGCCTTTTTTTCAACCGAAAGACCGAAGCGAGCGCGGAACTTCAGCAGTCGAATCATGCGCACCGGATCTTGCTGAAAACGCATGGTCGGCTCGCCGATGACGCGCAAAAGCCCCTTCTGGAGGTCCTCAAAGCCGCCGAAATAGTCGATGATCTTGTGGTCGAGAGGGTCGTAGAAGAGGCCGTTGATCGTGAAATCGCGCCTGTGAGCATCCTCTTCAGGCGTTCCAAAGACATTGTCGCGGGTAATCAGCGAAGCATCGGTCTCACCAGCGCGGAAAGTGGCCACCTCGATGATCTCCTCGCCATGGCGCACTTGGGCCAATCGGAAGCGCTTGCCGATGAGGATGCACTGTCTGCCAAATAATTTTTTCACTTCCTCCGGCTTGGCCGAGGTCGAAATGTCGAAATCTTTCGGTCTGCGGTGCATCAATAGGTCGCGCACTGAGCCGCCGACCAGGTAGGCGAGGTAGTCGGCCTCGTGCAGTCGCTTCAGCACCCAGAGGGCGCCGGGGCTCACCTGGTCATTGCGGATGTGGTGGTCAGAGGCTAAATAAATTTTTGGTGTCACGCAAAAAGCGATCTTCTTTAATGTGAGTTTTGGGGATAGAGTTTAGGGTTTTGGTCAGCACCTTGGCAAGCTTTGATTTCGTCTTCCCTTTTGACTCTTCACTCTATATATTTTCCCCGATAATTTTTGCGATGCGGTAATTTTTCGATGACTGAGACGCTCTTTGGCACCGATGGGATCCGGGGCCGCGCCAATATCTACCCCATGACTGTCGATCTTGCTCTCTCACTTGGCAAAGCGATCGCCTGCATCCTGCGCAGGCGCAGCTCGCGGCCTCGAGTGGTGATCGGCAAAGATACCCGCCTCTCGGGCTACATGTTTGAAAACGCCCTGATCGCCGGGCTCACTTCGATGGGCGTCGATACCTTGATGGTGGGCCCTCTACCTACTCCTGGGGTCGCTTTTATCACCCGCGCCTACCGCGCAAGCGCCGGCATCGTCATCTCCGCCTCTCACAACCCCTACTACGATAATGGGATAAAAATCTTTGATTCTGAAGGGTTTAAGATTGCAGATGAGCTTGAAGAGGAGCTTGACGCTCTGGTGAGGGCGGGCAATTTTACCCCATTTCTGCCAAAAGAGAGCGATGTGGG
This sequence comes from Chlamydiia bacterium, assembly GCA_963827485.1. GTDB lineage: Bacteria > Chlamydiota > Chlamydiia > Chlamydiales > JAAKFR01 > CAWHBB01. The sequence continues at coordinate 22,070 of CAWHBB010000006.1, read as the reverse complement.
TCGCAACAAGCGCATTGCCGATGCCGATGGGCGCTACATCGAGCATGTGAAGGCTACCTTCCCCAAGGGCAAAACTTTGAAGGGGATGAAGATCTTTCTGGACTGTGCCAATGGGGCAGCCCACAGGGTGGCGCCCCTTGTCTTTTCCGAGCTCGATGCTGAGGTGAGTCTGATCGGCAATACTCCCAATGGCCTCAACATCAATGACCACTGCGGTTCGCTTCATCCGAGCCAGATCCAGAAGGGAGTGGTGGCAAAGAGCGCCGATGTGGGCATTGCTCTCGATGGGGATGGCGACCGGGTGCTCTTGGTCGATGAGAAGGGGGCTGTGGTCGATGGCGATACCCTGCTTGCGATTGCCGCCTCCGACCTCAAGGACCAGGGCCTTCTCATCGGAAACCGAGTGGTCGCCACGGTGATGACCAATCTCGGCATCGTCGATTTTTTGACCAAGCAGGGCATCGAGGTGATCTTCTCCAAGGTAGGCGACAGGCATGTGATACAGAAGATGCTCCAGTCGGGCGCCCTTGTTGGCGGCGAGCAGAGCGGCCATCTCATTTTCCTCGAGCACAACACCACGGGAGATGGCCTCGTCTCGGCGCTGCAGATTCTCAAAGTGATGCGCGAAAGAGCGACACCGCTTTCCAAGCTCTCTTCGATGGTCGAGCGGATGCCGCAGATGCTTTTGAATGTGCCGATTTCGAAAAAACCGCCTCTGGAGACCCTGGAGAAGGTGCAGAAGCTGATCTCGCGCACCTCGCGTGCGCTAGGAGAGCGCGGAAGGGTCCTTGTGCGCTATTCAGGAACGGAAAATCTCTGCCGTGTCATGGTGGAGGGGGCGATTTTGGAGTCGATCGAAGCGATGGCTCAGGAGATCGCCGATGCGATTGCTTTAGAACTCGGAGTTAACTAGCAAGTTAATGAGATCGAGGGCAAAGCATGCTGGAAAAGATAAGGCCAGATTCTTTGGAAAATTTTACGGCGGGGTACTAGATGTGCGGTCTTTTTGGCTATATCGGTGAGGGCGATGCAACCGGCATTGCAGTTACTGGTATAAAGCGGCTGGAATATCGCGGCTACGATTCCGCCGGTCTTGCGGCTATCATTGACGGTAAAATCGTCTGTGAGAAGAGCGTGGGGCCGGTTTCGCTTTTAGAATCGGCTGTCCTAGAGAAGAACTGGAAGGCGAGGGTGGCCATCTCTCACACCCGCTGGGCCACTCACGGTAGGCCGACGCTTCTCAACGCCCACCCCCACATCGGCGGCGATCAGGTGGCGGTTGTTCACAACGGCATCGTCGAAAATGATAAGGCCATTCGCAATCGACTCAAAGAGCAGGGGATCACCTTTCGCACCGAGACCGATAGCGAGGTGATCGCAGAGCTCATCGCCTATTTCTACAAGGGCAATTTCCTCAAGGCGTTTCAAGAGGCGGTCAGCAATCTTCAAGGCTCCTATGCGCTCGCGGCGATCCACAAAAATCATCCCGACCTCATCTTAGCGGCGGCAAGCGGTGCGCCGCTCTGCATCGGCCTTGGCGAAAAGGAGATGTTCATCGCCTCCGATCCCCACGCATTTTTGCCCAAAACCCGCCGCGTGGTGACGCTCAGCTCCTCGGAGGTGGCGCTGCTCACGGCCGATTCGCTCACCGTCTTTGACTCCAGAGCCTCGCAGATCGAGAAAAAGTGGATTGATCTAGCTCCTTCTGCACTCGCAGAGTCGCGTGAGGGCTTTGCCCACTACACGCTGAAGGAGATCCATGAGCAGACTAAAACGGTCGAGGCGGCCCTCTCGGGCAGACTTCTGCCCGATAGCTCCTTCCTCGACGAGGTCAATATCAGCGACGAGCGGCTCAAAGAGGTGGAGAGGATTGTCATCACCGCCTGCGGCACCTCCTATCATGCGGGGCTTATCGCGGGGCTGCTTCTGGAGGAGATGGCGCGCATTCCGGTGCAGGTGGAGATCGCCTCTGAGCTGCGCTTTCGCAACCCGATCATTCCCAAGAAGACGCTGGTCATTGCGATCTCCCAGTCGGGGGAGACTGCCGATCTTCTCGCTGCGCTCCAAGAGCTCAAAGCCAAGGGCGCCTACACGCTCGGAATCTGCAATGTGCCCTCCTCCACGCTGACCCGTGAAGTCGATGCCACTCTATTTCTTCGTGCCGGAGCTGAGATTGGGGTGGCCTCTACCAAGGCTTTCACAAGCCAGCTCGTCACTCTTACGCTCTTTGCGCTGAAGATGGCGCGCATGCGCAACCTATCCAAAGAGAGAGGAGCGCTTCTGGTGGAGGGCTTGCTTCGCCTGCCGAGTCAGATCGGAGAGGTGCTCGATCAAGCCGATGCGGTTGCGGGGCTTGCAAGGCGCTATGCCGGCTTCACCAATTTCTTCTATCTCGGCCGCCGCTACATGTACCCTGCAGCGCTCGAGGGCTCTCTCAAGATCAAGGAGATCGCCTATATTCCTTCCCAGGCCTACCCTGCAGGGGAGCTCAAACATGGCCCCATCGCGCTTATCGATGAAGAGTGCCTCACCGTGGCCTTCACAGCCGACTCGGTGACCTACTCCAAGATGACGAGTAGCCTGCACGAGGTCAAAGCGCGCTCGGGAAAAATCTTTGCCATCGCCTCCAATCCCGAAATCCTCGAGATTGCCGACGATGCTATCTTCATTCCAGAGACGTGCGATGAACTCGCGCCCATTCTCTCTACCATCGTCTCTCAGCTCTTCGCCTACTATGTGGCTCTCGAGCGCGGCTGTGAGATCGACAAACCGCGCAATCTGGCCAAATCGGTCACTGTCGAGTAATGCAACTATTGGGCTGTCCCCTTTGAAAACAAGATCGGGAACGGGCTCGCAAACGTTCACGTTCACGAAAGAAATGGTCGCAAGTTGCTTTGCTCACAAATGGCTTGTGGGGGCTTTTTCGTGAACGTGAACGTTTGCGAGCCCGCGCCCGATTTTCTTTATTGCGAACTCGATCCTGATCTTCTTTTCTTTAAATTGCTATCCTTCTACCATCTCTTTTTTTTGAGAACTTCATACGCGAATTATGGCAGAGGCGGCAAAACCCTTATGCGCATTTTCTAGACCTTTTTTTTCAAAAAGAGCTTCCCCTAATCTTGGGCCTGGGGTGGTCCGAGCACATGATCTTGTTAAAAGCCGTCTGCACGATCTTCCCACGGCTACCTTGGCGGCGGCTCCTTCAGGTTTTACTGCTTTGAATATCGCAGGCGCGAAAGAGAGGTTACAGCTGCGCAGACTGGCTATGGGCCTTCGACCTTCTGTAGCGGATGCCGAACCGGCTGCAGCAGCTGTTCCCAGAGTGGATGCAAGTAGGGTGGTCGATATAGAGCGAGTCACCCAGATTATCGATACCAGAGAGATTGCGTGGGAGCGTTTCAAATACCATTTAAAGGGTGGCCTGCTCTTGAATCAAGATCTAATAGCCGCCTTAGATATCGCAAGGCCCTTTGTCATGAGAGCTTTTTTAAGGCCTTCTCCTCGCGAGGCCTATGCCTCTCTTATCGGCGAATTTAGAATCTTTTTGGAGCTGGCAAACCTTGCGTTTACGAGCTATCCTCATTGCCGCGAACTTCTGCCTAGATTGACAGCTGAGATGGAGGGACCACTTGCCGAGCCTGGCAGTGAGGTGGAGAGAGCCTTTCAACACCGCGACAGTGGTGCAGCCCATTTCTTCCGCCAGGTCAAATCGGCAGTCGATTGGGCCCTTAGGGTGATGGAACCCGTAGCACTCCCTGCAATGACCCCTCGCCCCGATCGGGAAAGGGAGGGGAGCGAGGCTTGGAACCTTTTTCTCCAGACTCTTCACTCTTCGATGTCAGCCATATTCCATCAGGTGCAGGCTATCTTCTCTTGGAGACTGCCTGCTATGCTGAATCTGCTTAAGCCCGGTTTTTTAGCTGCCTGCCAAGAGAAAGAGGTCCATCTTGCCTATGCCGAGTTCATCGATCCCTTCGAGAGAGCTGCTCAAATGAGTGACTTCATCTACAGATCGCTTAATGATTGCGGCATGACTGCGGCATTTTCAATTCCCTTGCAAGCCGTGGGTCTTTCGCGAAGTCAGCCCGATCGCTTTTATAGAGAATATCACCCAGTAAAGATCTTGCAGAGACTAGCGGGCAGTGATTGGCAGTTCAGCGAGCCTCAGGAGCAGGCGATCATTTTTTCCCTGCTCCATCTGATCTTTTCTTTGAGGAGAGCCTTTGATGTGAGCCATCAGCTCTTTTGGAAAGCAGAGAGGCTTGAAGAGAGAGAGGACTACAAGGCAGCTGCTGAGCCCAAGGCTGCCCTGCTCTCCTCTGGGGAAAGATTTTGGCAGAGTTTTAGGAAGGCCTTGAAAGGGCGATTGCCCGCTGCTGCACTTCAGAGTCTGATTCCTAAACTCAAGGAGAGCGAGGTCGATGAGCTGATCGATTTTCTGAGGCCATTTGTCGAATCCGCAGGCAGGGAGGCAAGAGATGGCTATGAGGCAGTGGTCTATCTCACCGATCTTTTCCGAGTTCTCTTTCTGCCCTCTGATGCCAATATAGATCGATTCAAAGAGGTGCTCGGCCAATCTCATGCAGAGGTGGAGCAGTTCTTTTTAGTAGAGAGTGGAAATGGGTCTTGGAAGGTTGCAGATAAACGGGCGCTCGCTCTATTTTTCTCTAGCCTGAAAGAGGCTTTTAAGGAGGCATATCAACATGGCAGCTAATTCTGTAGGAAGATCTTCTTTTTGTAAGCACTACATGTACGTGCATGGTCGCGAGATGGAAAGACATCTGCAGCAAAAGCTCATCAACCGCTTCTGGCTCTCTGAGGTTTTAAACGATGAGCTTTCTAAATGCGCTCTCCACTTCCCCCACATACCGGTTCTCAAAGGAAGAGCGACAGCTGTGAAAGAGAGACTCACTCCAACTGAGGCCCCTGCAGCGCTTCCTGAAGGCGCTGGGGGCGAGCCTGCCTTCCTGGTCAATATCCCCCTTGCCCGTCTACCCGTTTCACAGGGCTATGGGAAAGTAGAGTCGCTTGTGAAGAGGCTCTCGGAAGAGTCCTTCGGCCAAGAGGCAGCGACCTCGCGCCAAGAGGCGGGCGTAAAGCTTGCCGCTGTGATCGGCATCAACCAGATAGCATCGATCGACGCCGCAATCAATGCAGATTTTAGAGCCTATATCAAGAGGATGCCGCGCTTGGAAGGTGCCCCCTACCGCGTTTTGGGCTTTTTCTGGGCGCCCGAGTGGAAGGAGAAGGTGGCATGGAAAGCTCAGAAAGGGGCCAAGGAGGCCCTTGCAAAAAAGCCAGCTTTGGCCAATCTTCTCTTCGATCGCCATGCCGCCTTCCGCATCGTCAAAGGCTTCGATCTCCTCCGAGCGCAAACCATCCGACATGCCCTTGAAGGCAACTCTCAGGGGCTCACTCTTGAGGTGCGCTCGCAAATTCCCTTTCAGTGGATTCGCCAGACGATTAAAGAGAGTCCATTCACGCATGAATTTGCCGCTCACTTCAGCGGGAGGGAGGTAGGCCCTCTCTACTACCAAGTCATGGATGCCGACTTTGCAAGCCTGCGCATAGCGGGCAGGGGCTACTTTAGCTACTGTGAAGAGGTGATACAAAGGACGAGGGTGAACGAAGGCTATCTGCCCAGCGTGTTAACGCTCGGCTACCAGCTAACTGACGATGCTCTACCTCTCTCTCGGCTTGCTGTGAGCTGCGATATGGCGGTGAGAATAGCGATGAATCTCGCTATCAGGGGAGGAGCCTACTTCCCTGAACCGGGGGTTGCCTTCCTTCTTTCTGTAGGCCGCGGGATATTGCATAACCTCAGCAAACTCTCCTTCATGGCAGCCCAAGGCAAGATGGCCAATGTGCTCGAATCGCGAAGGGCGATTGAAAATGGAGCGCGCGCAGAAGTTCTCGACCGCTCATCGCTGGTCTTTGCCTCGCCCGGCATACCGACTCAGATGCCCGGGCGGATGGCCACCCCGACAAGTCAAAAGTATCCGACGCTTGAAGCAGCCGATTTGAGGAAAAGAGAGGTGCTCGTTGGGCTGCGCGAGATCTCGCAGGTCCATTTTAACCCGCTCGATTGGGCTCACAACCTCTATGAGGGCCTGCCGAGCGGGGTGAAAAAGGGAGGTGGCATCTTCGGGAAGCTCTCTGGAGCCCTCACAAAGGTCTTTGCTCCCTTCGATCCGATCGGTCTTACCCATGTCTACTCGAAGTTGCACCCTGTGACCTATGCTCAGGCCTTTGATGCAATTTTCGAAATGTACGAGGCCCATGTAGAGGCACTTCTCGCCGGAGAGCGGGAAGGCAACTTCACCCTCCGTGGCCGCATCAAGAGAATCACCTTGAGCGATGCGCTCGAGCCGAGGCGCGACTTTATCCAAGGCCAGTTCTCCCTTCTTCTGAGTGCAAAAGAGGAGCTTTCGAAGCTCAAGCTCTCCGAAGAGTGGCAAGAGAAGGTGGTCGACGCGGCTTATGGCTCGGGAAGAGCGCTCTTTTCAACACTTCGAGAATTTCAGGAAGGATAATTTATGAGACCTCTACGTAACTTCATTTGGGGCCAAAGAGCGCCCTTTTGCCCGGGCTCCGAAGCGCGTGATCGCCTACTTTCACCCAAGTATGCCAATTTGCGACTCCGGGCGCCCGCGGGCAAAATCATCGATTTTGGCCCTCAAAGCAGATTACGCAGAGGTCTCTTTATGAAAGCGATCTTTTTAGCCCTGTTGGTTTCACAAGCCGCTCTTATATCCGCTGAGGAGGAGAGATGGGAGATGGGACCTTTTTTGCGCATCGATGAGGCCAACCCCATTATCTTGCCGAACAAGGAGTCGACCTTCTTCTGCCCCATTCAAGAGAAGATCGTGCATTGGGAGTGCGACCACACCTTTAACCCGGCAGCTGTCGTGCGCGAGGGCAAGGTCTATCTCTTCTACCGCGCTGAAGACGATTTTGGCCAGGGAATCGGCCGGCACACCTCGCGTCTCGGCTTTGCTGCAAGTGACGATGGCATCCACTTTCAAAGGGAGTCCAGGCCGGTTCTCTACCCAGAGAAAGGGGAGCAGTATGGCTATGAGTGGCCCGGGGGCTGCGAAGATCCGAGGATTGTCGAGCAAGGCGATGGCACCTATGTGATGACCTACACGATGTGGACCTGCGGAGGCGAGATAGCTCCCAAAGAGTCGGGCAACATTCCCCTTCTCGGCGTTGCCACCTCAACCGACTTGCGCAATTGGAAGAAGGCAGGTTACGCCTTTGCTTGCTCAAAGCTGGGTCGTTTTCATTCCAAATCGGGCTCCATCGTGAGCAGACGCGAGGGCGATCGACTCATCGCGACCAAGGTCCAGGGCAAGTACTGGATGTATTGGGGAGAGGGCCCCATCTTTGCAGCCACCTCAGACGATCTGATCAGCTGGGAGCCGCTCCTCGATATGCAGGGCAGACCTCTGCCCGTCCTCGATAAGCGGGCAGGTAAATTCGATAGCGTGCTGGTGGAGGCAGGCCCTGCAGCTCTCCTCACCGACAAGGGGATCTTGCTTCTCTACAATGGAAAAAATGCGGCGGTAGATGGCGACCCCACGATCAGTCCTGGAGCCTATGCAGCGGGACAGGTGCTCTTCGATAGCACAAGACCGGTGCGCATCATCAAGCGATGCCAAGAGTGCTTCTTTAAACCCGAAAGAGCTTATGAGAGGACCGGTCAATATGAAAATGGGACGGTCTTCATCGAAGGGCTCGTCCCTTTCAAAGGCAAGTGGCTTCTCTACTACGGCACCGCTGACTCTGCTGTCGGCGTTGCGGTTTGTGACAAAATTGAGTAGAGTCGGAGCATATGGGGATTAAAAAAGGCAGTCTACTCGGTGCGGTTCTGCTCGTTGCAGGAACGGCGATTGGCGGTGGGATGCTTGCGCTTCCGGTGCTGACCTGCCAGGGCGGCTTTTTCCCCGCCTCGCTTCTGCTCTGCCTCTCATGGCTCTTCATGGCTGCGACCGGCACACTTCTCGTCGAGGTCTACCTCTGGCACAAGCGTGAGGTCAATCTGGTCTCTATGGCGGGCACGACACTTGGCCGGGTAGGTCAAGTGGCGGCCTGGATTCTCTATATCTTCCTCTTCTACTCGCTCACCACCGCCTACATCGCAGGTGGCGGCAATCTCGTAGGCGACCTTTCCAGCCTCATCGGAGGGGAGAAGCTTGCCGCCATTTGGGGGCCTTTGATCTTCCTTGCTCTCTTTGTTCCCTTTGTTGTGATCGGTGCGTCGGCTGTCGACAGGATCAACCGTATCTTTGTGGCTGGCCTCTTTCTCTCCTTCTTCATCTTCCTCATCCTCGGCTCTTTCTCGATCGATTTCAAGCAGCTCACCCATGCCAACTTTGCAGGTCTCTCAAAGGCGCTTCTCGTCGTTTTCACCTCCTTCGGCTACCAAGGCATTGTCCCGACGCTGGTCGGCTACCTCGGACGCGACGGGGTGCGCACGCGCAAAGCGATCTGGATCGGCACCGCGATACCGCTTCTCATCTACCTGATTTGGGAGATGATGATCCTCGGCGTCATTCCTCTTCCCGGCCTTGAAGATGCGCTCTCCTGCGGCCAGTCGGCTGTCTACCCGCTCAAAGAGCATCTTGGACTGGGCTGGCTCTATGGAGTGGGTGAGGCCTTTGCCTTCTTTGCCATCGTGACCTCATTTTTGGGGGTGACGCTCGGCCTCACCGATTTTTTCAGCGACGGGCTCAAAATAGAAAAGAGGGGGATCCGGCGAGCGCTCCTCGCTCTCCTCGTCTTTTTGCCCCCTCTGATCTTCGTGCTGATCAATCCCTGCCTCTTCCTCATGGCTCTCAACTGGGGTGGAGGGCTTGGCTGCGCGCTCCTGCTCGGCCTCCTTCCCATTCTCATGGCCTGGAGCGGGAGGTATAGTAAAAAATTTACTGGCAAACAATTTCTCGGTGGTGGGAGGCCTATTCTTCTCCTGCTCTTGCTCTACTTTCTCTTCATTGCGGTGGCGGCCATTGCAACTCTTTAGATAGGTGGCTATAATGTGCGATATGAAAAAAGATAAGGAGTTTTCCTATGGGTTACTATGATCGTGGAGAGGCGCGCCAGCAGGCTGCTATTGCCTCATTCTCTTCGCGTGTTTATGGGTGGATGGGCATTGGGCTCACTGTGACGGCGACGATTGCCTACCTGCTCTTTGCCACTTCTGCCTATATTGCGCTCTTGCCGCTCTGGTGGCTCTGGTCGATCGGTCTATTTGGCATTGCGATGGCGTTCAACTACACGCTGCCTCGCATCTCGACGCGCGGTGCGGCGGGGCTCTTCCTTGCCTACTCGGCGCTCGAGGGGGTGCTCTTCGGCACGATTCTTCCCGCTTTTGCGGCTGCCTTTGGAGGACAGGTGATTTGGACAGCCTTTGCGACGGCTGCGGTGATCTTCACCACGGCGATGATCTACGGCAAGATCACGAAAAACGACCTGACAGCTTTTGGGCGCATCCTCAACTTTGCTCTCATCGGCCTTGCGGCTGTGACGCTGCTCTTTTTCATCGTCTCTTTCTTCCTGCCGATGGGCTTTTTGAACCTCATCTTGAGCTATGTGGGTCTTGGGATCTTCGTCGGTCTTACTGCCTATGATGCGCAGACCATTCGCCGCTACGGCCTTCAATCCGAGGGAAGCGACGAGCTGGCCTCTAAGCTTAGCCTGGTCATGGCGCTCAAGATGTATCTCAATGTGATCATGATCTTCTGGTACCTGCTGCAGATCTTCGCCTCCTCTTCCTCCTCAGGTCGTAGGTAGAGGCGTAGCGCTCCTTTAAGGGGTAGGTTTAAATAAATCGCTCAGTCCAATGTATTCAGAGATAAGTTCTTCTGAGTACCTGGAGGGCTTGAGGTCAGAGCTGGTTATCATTACGAGAAAGATCTGTTTCTGTGTTCGCGTTTGCTTTCGATAGATCTCCACTTTCTTAACCATATTGAGAGCACCTGCTTTATCGAGGATGAAAGGTCGATCGGAATATTTGATTTCACAGATTGTGATCACACTGTCTGGGCGATCAAATAGGAGGTCGATCTGAGCTCCCTCTGTATCGGTTTGTGATCTGGAGATATAGCGCCAGGCCCCAGCTTCTGCGCTAGGCTCGATGCCAAGCGCTGAGCGAATTTGAGCTAGATGTTTTATGCAGATGCTTTCAAATGCATAGCCCGACCAACTTTTCCAACTTGGTGACTGGGACTTAGAAAGCCAATACCCTCTTCCTTTATCCTGCTTACGTATGGATGAAAGATGAGGCTTAATCCATGCAAGGTAGAAAAGTGTGTATTCATCAATAACCTTGTAATAGATTCCCTTTTCTCGATTCCCATGGGGCAAAAAACTCAGAATAAAACCTGCCTCTTCGAGTTCTTTCAATCTTTGAATAGCCCGGCCCCCTTCCCCTAAACCGCTTTTCAGGAGTAGCGCTGCTTGTCCAATGCCATAGCGATACTCTGCAATGATGCAAATGAGATTTACATAGGCTTCTGACTCATGAAATAACGAGTCGAATAAGCGCTCAAACTCGTTTACCAAAGGCCCATCCTTTTGAAAGAATAACTCATCTATACATTGCTTAGCGGAGGAGCCTGGCTTCATAAGCGCAAGGTAATGGGGGATCCCGCCTAACACCATATAGAGGTCCAGGACCTGCTTCTGATTTAGCTTGAAACCGAGTGATTCTAGAAAGGCCTTCGATTCATATAGAGTGAATGGAGAGAGTCGCATGGCACGAGTAACGCGATTATAGAGCCCCCCCTTGTTATTAATGATCTTCTCGATCACCCATGATGCCGATGATCCACAAATGATCAACTTTATTCTAGGGTCATGTCCCCAATAATGGTTCCAATAATATTCTAATGCCTGAAGCAATTTGGATCGTTTTGTAGCCATCCAAGGGAATTCATCAAGGAAGAGAACGATTTTTTTGGACTTGGGAACCATTTCAATAGCCCTAGTCAGGTCTTCAAAAGCTTCCAGCCATCTTGCCCTTGGCTGAATCGGGGCTCCGGAATAAAACGTGGATCCGATTTGTTTAGAAAATTCCTGCAATTGGTCTTTTAGAATCCCATCTTGAATCCCTGTAGCACGAAAGAGAATGCAAGGGGATTGCTCGAAGAAGTTTTTTATTAGAAAGGTTTTGCCAACTCTTCTACGACCATAAACGGCTAGAAATTCGGCCTTTTTAGAATTGAGAAATTGCTTAAGCGATTTTTTTTCAGATTCTCGTCCGATGATTTCCTGAGAGTGCTTTCGCCTCATATATTACACAAAGTGCCTCTAAAATGATTTTAAGGGCCTCATGCGTTGACGCGCCACTTATAAAAATCTATAAGCGGCGCCTGCGCGCAGCCGCCGTTTATAAAATATCATAAGCGGCGCTTCCGAACAAGGGAGCGCTTTTATCAATTCAGGAGGGCGTGGATGAAGGATTTGGCCTCGAAGGGGGCTAAATCGTCGAGACCCTCGCCTGTGCCGATAAAGCGGATCGGGAGTTTGAGCTGCTGCTGCAAGGCAAGCGCCGCGCCCCCTTTGGCTGTGCCATCCAGCTTAGTCAGGATCAGGCCCGTGAGGGGCAGCGTCTGGTGGAAAGAGAGCGCTTGAGAAAGGGCGTTTTGTCCCACCGTCGCATCGAGCACAAGAAGCGTCTCGTGAGGTGCCCCTGGAAGGCATTTGGCTGCCACTCGTTTCATCTTCTCCAGCTCGCCCATAAGGTCGGTGCGGCTGTGTTGCCGCCCAGCCGTATCGACCAGGATCAGATCGATGCCTCGGTTCACCCCCGCTTTAATCGCATCGAAGATCACCGCAGCAGGGTCCCCCATAGGCATCCCCTTGATAATCTCGATGCCCGCCCTCTTCGCCCAGATATCGAGCTGGTCGATCGCTGCCGCCCGAAAGGTGTCGGCCGCCGCTATCAGAACGCTCTTGCCCTCTTTTTTATAAAAGCTGGCCAGTTTGGCCACACTCGTCGTCTTGCCCGACCCATTGATGCCGATGATGAAGAGCACCGTCGGCTTTTCCCTGAGCGAAAAATGAGAGGGGATTGCAGGGAGGGAGAGGTTTTCAAGTAACTCATTCTCAAGGAGCTCGGTTAATTCTCCGCTCTCTATGTCAATCTTTTTTTTAAGTAGGTTCTTCGATTTTTCGACCAGCTTTTGGCTTAGGGTAGCTCCGAGATCGGCTTCATAGAGAAGGGTTTCGAGCGCATCTAGGGTGGCCTCATCGATTTTCCTCGAAAAGAGGGTGGCGATCTTCTTTCCGATCGAGAATTTCTTCAAGAATCCGAGCATGACTTTTTATCGATAGAATTGATAGAAAAGGAAATTGTAGCAGGTTTGAATAGAAGCGCCAAATGGATCTTCACGAATATCAGGCAAAAGAGATTCTGAGAGAATATGCGATTCCCTCTCCTCCCTTTGTCGTGGTCTCAGAGATAGCCGAAATCGAGCGCGCCTGGGAGCTATTTGAGGGCAAAAGCCTCGTTTTAAAGGTACAGATCCATGCAGGAGGGCGGGGCAAAGCAGGCGGCGTGAAGATCGCCTCCACACGAGAAGAGGCGCGCGCTCTTGCAAGTCAGCTACTCTCTCATCGCCTTGTCACCGCGCAGACCGCTCCTGAAGGGCTCGTTGTCAATAAACTTTTAATTTCACCTACGCTTTCGATCAAAAAGGAGTATTATCTGGCAGCGGCGATCGATCGCAAGCGAGCAAGGCCTGTGCTTTTAGTTTCGAAATCGGGAGGAGTCGATATCGAATCGGTTCCCAAGGAGGAGCTCGCGATCTTTCCCTTCCTCGAAGATGGTCGCATCCGCAGTTTCGAGCTCGTTCGTTTGTGCAGATTTTTGGGTTGGTCGGGCGAGCTCAAAGCGAAAGGAGAAGCCATCTTGCGCGGTCTTGCGGCCGCCTTTGCTCGCTCGGATGCCCGTTTAATCGAGATCAATCCGCTCGTAGAGAGCTCTGAGGGGGCACTTTTGGCCCTCGATGCCAAGATGTCGATCGACGACAATGCCCTTTATAGACAGAGAGCGCTCGCCGCTCTTTTCGACCCCACACAGCAGTCGACAAGCGAAGTGAAGGCTTTTGAAGCGGGCCTCTCCTACATCTCTTTAGATGGACAGATCGGCTGTCTTGTCAATGGGGCCGGTCTTGCAATGGCGACGATGGATCTTCTTTTGTCTTTTGGCCAGAGGCCAGCCAACTTCCTCGACATCGGCGGTAGCGCCACCAAAGAGAGCATTGGCTTTGGCTTTAAACTCATTCTCGAAGATGCGAGGTGCCGATCGATCTTGATCAATATTTTCGGCGGGATCGTCAACTGCCGCCTGCTCGCAGAGGCGATCATCGATGCTATCCGAGAGGTAGGCGTCCAGATACCTATCGTGGTGCGCCTCGAGGGCACAGAGGCAGAGCTTGGGCGCAAGGCTCTGGAGCGGTTCAATGAGACGAGTGCGAATAAATTGATCATCGAAAGCGATTTTCGAGCGGCGGCGATGCGTGCCTGCAGGTGCGTGGAGGGGAATGGGAATACTGGTCGATAATAAGACGCGGGTGATCGTGCAGGGCATCACGGGGCGCTCAGGCACCTTCCACACTGAGCAGTCGATGGCCTATAGCCCAAGCTATGTGGGGGGAGTGACCCCTGGTAAAGGGGGAAAGGTGCATCTCGGTCTTCCGGTTTTTGACACCGTCCTGGAGGCCAAAGAGGCGACCGGCGCTAATGCCTCTGTCATCTACGTGCCAGCCCCTTTTGCTCTCGACTCGATCATCGAGGCGATCGAGGCAGAGATTCCATTGATCGTCGCCATCACCGAGGGCATCCCGATTGCCGATATGATGGAGGTGAAGCGAGCGCTTCGATACAGCAAGAGCCGCCTGATCGGTCCCAACTGTCCCGGCGTGATCACCTCGGGAGTTTGCAAAATCGGCATCATGCCCGGCTATATCCACACAGCTGGACCGGTCGGCATCATCTCGCGGTCGGGCACCCTCACCTATGAGGCGGCCTCGCAGCTCACCCGCCTTGGCATCGGCCAGAGCACGACAGTGGGCATCGGCGGCGATCCGATCTCGGGAAGCTCCTTTGTCGACCTTCTCGAGCTGTTCGAGCAGGATAGAGAGACAAGGGCCATTCTGATGATCGGGGAGATCGGGGGGGCAAGCGAGCAGGAGGCGGCCGAATGGATATCTGCCCATGCAACAAAACCGGTGATCGCCTATATTGCTGGGCTTAGCGCGCCGCGCGGCCGCCGCATGGGCCATGCCGGGGCCATCATCACGCAAGGTAGTGAATCGGCGGCAGGCAAGATCGAGGTGCTGCTTCGAGCAGGTGTGGCTATGGCCACAACTCCTGCTGAGATCGGCCAGAGGGTAAAAGAGGTTCTAGGGCTATGACAGAGGCCACTCCGAGCAAAGCAATTCCTATCAAGGTGCAGCCGCTCTTCTGGCTGCTCGCCTTTTTCATCGCTTGGGTGAGTGCGAGCGGGCTGCCCAATATCTTGGTGGCGGTTGCGGTGATTGTGATTTCGGTGCTGGTCCATGAGTTTGGCCATGCGCTGACCGCCACTTTTTTTGGTCAGAGGGCGCGCATCGAGCTTGCAGCTTTTGGGGGCTTCACCTACCGGGAGGGGGAGCGGCTGAAGCTCTGGCAGGAGTTTTTAGTGGTGCTCAATGGTCCTCTTGCCGGGCTTTTCCTCTTTGCGGTCGCCTCCTACCTTCTGAATCAGGTGAAATTCAGCGAGCCCCATCTGGTCTTTGGTCTGCGCTTTGCCACCATTGTCAATCTCTTCTGGACCCTTGTCAACCTCGTGCCGGTGATGCCGCTCGATGGAGGCCATCTTTTGAGCATCCTTCTGGAGGCGATTTTTGGCTTTAAAGGGATCAAGATAGCGGTTGTGGCCGGTCTCTGTATCGCCGTATTGATCTCGGTCTTTTTCTTCGTGATCGGAGCCTTTCTACCTGGCGCTCTCTTTTTGCTTCTGACCTTTGAGAGCTTTCGCGCTCTTCGCTACTACAAGCTATTTAGCGAAAAGGATCGCGACTCGAGCGTGCAGGCGACCGTCGAGGCGGCTGAAGCCGATCTGAAGCTCAACCGCAGCAAAGAGGCCTATGCCAAATACGAAGAGGTGAGGCGAAAGACGGGGGAGGGGATTCTCTACACGCTTGCAACGGAGCAGATGGCGAAGATTCTCAAAGGGGAGGGCCGTTTTGGAGAGGCCTACAGCCTGCTTGCTCCTCTAGAAAAGTCGCTCTCAACGGAGAATCTACCCCTTCTTCAGGAACTGGCCTTTAAATCGGGCGACTATATGAAGGTCAAATCGCTTAGCAAAGAGTGCTACCAGATCTCGCCCACCCCCCAAACTGCGCTCTATAACGCTCTCGCCTCTGCCAAATTGGGCGAAAGAGAGGCCTCCATTGGCTGGCTCGAATGCGCCATCCGTGAGGGCTTAAGCCAGGTCGATCAGGTCCTATCTCGACCCGAATTCGATAAAATACGCCAAGATCCACGCTTCCAAGCACTCAAGAAATAATTTCTTAATACTTGCTTAATTTGGATCAGTTACAATATCCTCTTTAAAACTCTAAATACGAGGATTATTATATGGCAGCAGCAGCAGGTGCTTCAAACAACAATGTCAGTTCCGTACCCTCTGGCGGTAATAGTAAACCACTATCATCGAAGGCTTGTATGATAGAGACCTTGAAAGCTGTGGCGGTGGGCGATGCAGCGAGAGTTGGAGAGCTGATCGGCGATGCCCGCTTAAGTCATTCAAATTTGACCAATGTCTATACGGTTGCGAATCGACTTGACCAGAGAGTTATCGCAGAGAGTGTGCTGGCTGAGCTTGTCAGAAGAGGTAAGCCTAAGGAAGAGCCGAGTGATTATGATAAGGGCTGGGATGAGATCGTCACTGGCTTCAGGAAAATAAGCGGTCCTCACTTCAAAGCTGACTTCTCACGAATGATGGAAGAGGTGGAGGCCCAAACTGCTGCAGAGGATAGAAAGGCAGCTGCGGCTAGCGCGGGAGCAGGAGCCGCGGCAGCGGACGCTACCTAATACCAAACTCGAGAAAATAAGAACACAAAGTCTGGCCAGATAGTGTGACAGATTTGCAGGATCACATCGAAGCCCCTATTTGCGAACATGAGCGGGATGCGATCTTGCGAAGACGGCCCGCTAGATGGTCGGAATTTGTCATATATAACTTTGGCTTATTACAAGAGAATTATGATATGGCAGCAGTAGCAGCGGCTTCAAATAGCAATGGGGGAGCTGTGTCCTCTCTCGATGTTGAACGGAGGGCATTAATACATAAGACTTTGATGGTGACAACTTTGAAGGCGGTGTCGGTGGGCGATGCAGCCAGACTACAAAAAGCGAGCCAAGAACCTTGGCTAACTCATTCAAATTTGGCAACTATCTACTCCGTTGCGACAGCATTTAAACAGACGGCTATCGAGGAGATTGTGATGGCTGAATTGCGAAGAAGAGCTAAGCCTACGCAAGAGTCGATTGATAATGATAAGCAGTGGGATGAAATAATGATGCTCGGAGTAGCGGGAGATGTGGATCGCCTCAAAGAGCTTTTTACAACAATGATAGAAGAGACACAAAAGGAAGCCAAAGCTCTCGTAGAAAAACAAAAGGCGGCGGCTGGTGTGGGAGCAGCGGCTGCGGCACCAGATGACACCTAAATCCTCCTCATCTTGCCTGCTTCGCGATCGTGCTCATCTTGTTTCTTTTTGAAGAAGGAACAAGATATGCAGGATCGCTAAGAGCGGCAAGATGAGCAAGATTGTGGTTAATTTGCCGATCTATGTGACAAGCCGGGGCAGGAACAGCAGCGAAACATCGGGTTTCTCTCGGTGGTTTAGTTTCAGTCCAAGTAGTTAGAAAGCGACTGAGCCGCCGAGGGTGAGGCCTTGGAGGTTGGTGCTGCCTAAGCTTTTCGTCGAGAAGAGATTGGTGTTTAGGAGGAGATGATCTTCCCAGCCAAAATGGATCTCGTAGGGCCAGCCACAAGCACAGTCATCGTAGGCAAGGCCGACGAAGAGATCGATCATCGGTAGGCACCTGTTAAAGACCTCTTTGTTGGTTGTGGTGAGAAAGGCCAGCTTGGCGGTATTGAGCGCTTGGCTGCCTTTTGTATGGAAGCGGCCGTAAAGAAGTGCTGCACCGAGATGAGTCTCAAGAGAGAAATTCTCATAGAAATGCCAGTTCACATTTAAGCCGCCCTCAAAGCCCACAGAATCGATTTTCCCAGACATCCGCGCCAGAAATGTTGTAGGGCCATTGGAGCCATTCACGTCAAAGGATTGTCTCATCCAGAGCGCCCGTATGCCAAAATTGGGGACGATCTCAAGCGAGTCGCAAGGCGTGAAAATCCGGGCAAGGTCAAAATCCAGGTAGTTGAAGGAGCTTCGCCACCGCGCAGAGAGCAGCTGGAACTCAGTGGTCCCCAGCTCTTCTGAGAGGATTTGGAAGAGGGTGAAGTTTGTGGGGTTGAGAGTTGCAAACTGCGATGTGGTGAATCCTTGGGTGAAGCCGGTAAAGCTGCTTTGAGCACAGGAGGGAGCATGGGTATAAGCAAGCGACATCCTCCATCGACTATGGCAGCTCATATGGTCGATAAAGAGACGATAGCCGCTCTCATAGGAAAAATCGGGGGCGAGATTGCGTGTCCCATCGGTGGTGGCGGTACCGCCCGGGGTGGGGAGGCTGGTTGTATGGGCGTCCGAGAAAGCATATTCCATTTGAGATTGGTCGGTCTTCCAGTAGAGCCAGTCGGCCCCTACATAAAAGGGCTCACAGCAACACCAGTTATAGCCGAGGAAAGAGCAGCTGTTTCCATTTTGCGCTTCGAGGGCAGTCATGACAATCAGAGAGAGAGCCGCGAGGAGTTTTTTCATTCTTTCATTCCTTATCTTCTGTTTTGTGAGCAGGAAACTGAGCTAGCTTTAAGCTTCTAGAAAGCAATGGAGCCCCCTAGAGTGAAACCTTGGAGATTGGTGCTTCCCAAGCTATTGGTGGAAAATAGGTTGGAATTCAGAAGGAGATGCTCCTCCCATCCAAAGTGGATCTCATAGGGCCAGCCGCAGAGGCAGTTGTCATAGGCAACGCCGATGAATAGGTCAAACATCGCAAGGCCTCTATGGAAAGATTCTTGGTTGGTTAGGGTATCGGTTTCTACGAAAGTACTAGCAAAGGTGATTGATTCGACAGATTTACCTTTTGTATGGAGGTGGCCATAGAGCAGAGCTGCTCCGATATGGCTCTCAAGCGAGAAGTTGTTGTAGAAGCGCCAAGCAATGTTCAAGCCACCTTCCAGGCCCGCAGAATTGATCTTTCCCGACATCCGGCTAGAAAGCGAAGCAGCAGTTAAGGAATTGATTGGGAGCGCTGCAGGCGCATCCAAGGCAAACGACTGTCTCACCCAGAGCGCACGGACCCCCAAATTGGGAACGATTTCCAAACAGTTGCAGGGATTGAAAACCCTTGCCAGATCAAAATCTAGGTAGTTGAAGGTGCTGCGCCAACGGGTGGAGAGCTGTTGAAAGAGTATCACTCCGAGCTCGAGATTGGATAGTTGAAACTGGGTGAAATTCAATGGATTGAGAAGAGCGAACTGTCTTGTAAGAGTGGTGAGCCCACTGTTCTCGAAACCTGTAAAATCCCTTCTAGCTGAGGAGGGGAGGTGGGTATAGGAGATACTCGCTCTCCAACGACAATCACAGCCAATGTGGTCTACGAAGATGCGGTAGCCACTATTGTATTTAAAATGGGGAGAGAGGTTTTCGGTGGTGTCACTAACGTTAGTGCCGCCTGCTGACGTAGTCTCTACCTCATAGTCTGAGAAGGCAAAGACCATCTGAGATTGTTCGGTTTTCCAGAAGAGCCAGTCGGCTCCTGCAGAGAAGGTGCCATAGCCGCAGGGGTCGCAGCAGGGATTGCAGTAGCCGGCTCCATTTTGCCCCTCGAGGGCCGCCATAACCACCAGGGAGAGACCTGCTATGAGCTTCTTCATCCTATCCATCCTTGTTTTGCGTTTTCCAAAAGGAAACCAAATTTGAACTCTTATGTCAAAGGAAAAAATTCAGATTGAGAGCTCTGCTTTCATTTTTTGCCTTCGCAAAAAATGAAAAATAATTCCTCTGTGCTTCCTCTCCATTCTCTGTGCCTCTGTGGTTTTGTTTTGACCCATACCATGGGCGGAGGGTCTTATGCAGAGGTCTCATTTCAAGAACCTCTGCCAAACTGGCTCTTGGCTAGTCTATAGAGCTCAATGTCCCACCGGTTTCTTTCGATGATATTGTCCAAAATTTCAATGGGAATAGGTTCATCTTCGGTTGCATTGTGCTTTGGAATGGCACCGATCTCTTTGCCGAGCTTTCTGAAAAGCTCGACCACTCCTCTTTCGTAGTCATCCATGAAAATCAGATGGTCGAGTTGCTGGAGATTTCTCAGGCAGTCATGGACCAGCTCCTCGCCCGTTAAGGAAGGATCTGAGCAGAGGTAGTAGCAGAGGCTGTTGCACGGGATCTCGTCATAGGAGATCTGCCTGTGCTTGTGCCATTTTTTTCTGAACCGAAATTCCGATCGGACCCGCTCGATGGGATCTCTCAGGCAGGTGATCCTCGCCATGCCCGCCGCCACCCTCGGCTCGCCTGGGCGAGACCCTCTCCGACTACGAAGCCCTCGCCGCGGCCGGAGCCGTCGGCTTCACCGACGACGGCAAGCCCGTCCTCGAAGACCGCATCATGCGCGCCGCGCTGGTCGCCGCCGCCCGCCTCGGCCTGCCCATCTCCCAGCACGCCGAGGACACCCGCCTCACCGGCGGCTGCAGCATGCACGCCGGCCCCGTCGCCTTCCGCCTCGGCCTCCGCGGCATGACCGTCGAGGCCGAGTCCAGCATCGTCGAGCGCGACATCCACCTCCTCCGCGACATCGAGAGACCGAAGGCACTCCGCCCCCACCTCCACGTCCAGCACGTATCGACAGCCGAACGCCCTCCACGCCATCCGCATCGCCAAGCAGCAGGGCCTGCACGTCACCTGCGAGGCCGCCCCGCACCACTTCACCCTCACCGACAGGCGGTCGCCGGCGAGCCGCGGACGAGACCTTCTGCCGCAACATCCGCCTACAACACCAACGCCAAGATGAACCCACCCCTGCGCGACGAGCACAACCGTCTCGCGGTCATCGAAGCCCTGCTCGACGGCACCATCGACTGCATCGCCACCGACCACGCCCCCCACGCCGCGCACGAGAAAGAGGTCGAGTTCGAGCGCGCCCCCAACGGCATCACCGGCCTCGAGACCGCGCTCGGCCTCGCCCTCCGCGTCCTCCACCAGCAGCACAAGATGCCGCTCCCGCGCATCCTGGCCCTGATGTACCTCCAACCCCGCCCAGCTCCTCAAGCTCACCGACCGCGGCACCCTGTCGGCGGCCACGCCGATCTGGTCCTCTTCCACCCCACCGCCACTGGACCTACGCCGCCGCGCACTCACTATCGAAGTCCAAAAACTCCCCCTTCAACGATTGGACCCTCCCCGGCCAAATCCGCACCACCTCAGCGAAGGCCGCGTAGTCCACCCCTAAGAATCGCCACAAACTTGGGTGCCCCATGTCAGACAGCTTCACGTCTGACGTGGGATTACTCGCCTATGGAACCCAGTGCGCCTACGATGCGGGCAGATCGGGATTCGGCTGTCGTAGGGGAACACGCACCTCAGCCGCAGGTCATCGCTCACAAAAGCGCTGCAGCCGATACTCTGGCTGAGCGCATGCATACAAAGGAATCTACCTAGAACGCATACTTCAGCGACAGCTGAATGTTACGGCTATTGCTCACCGTACCACTGATCTGTCCGAGGTTGTATGGGCAACATTCGAGTCAGGCTGCGAATAGCTGGCGATGTTGAAGGTATTGAACGAAACAGCACGGAATTCAGACTCTGCCGTGCCAGAAAGTGAAACTCTTGGCCAGCGCATGTCGATGTTCTGGAAGCTTGGTGCTGGAGTGTGCCCGGACGAACATTACCGAACCCGTCAGTCGGCTGCTGGCTAAACGTACAGCCAGCGTCGCAGACCGTGAAGTCGGCTCCAGCAGCATTCGGTGTGAAACGATGTTGCCATCGTAAGCGTTAATTTCCCTGTTCTTCGGGTGGAAGGCCTGGAACTGGGAAGGACGAGCCGGACCAGTGAAGGCACCCACCTGACTTGAGCAGCGAGCCGGAGAGTTCATCGTTACCGGGATACCGTGTAGTACACCTGTGCGCCGCTCAGCTTCCAGCCGCCCAGCACGATGTTCACCGCGGTATTCCGATGAGAGCCAAACTGCTTGCCCTGTCCGAAAGGAAGTGCGTACACGCCCGTTACAGAAATATTCTGGCGCGTATCCGTTCCAGCGGGAGACCATTCAGCATGTGGGTTGTAGGATTTCTGGTTATAGTAATGGTTGCTGTTGTTGTTCGACACACCATAGAAGCCGATGTTGTTCGACAGCGACTTCGAATAGGTGTAGTTGGCAGTCAACTCCAGTCCGGCCGTCGGACGCAAACGGTACACCGCCTGCAACCCGTTGTAGGAGCTCGACGCCTCCGTCTGCGTGATCTTCACGACACCGCCTGCACCGACGATGCTGTCGAACGGTCCAGGCGCATTCGGATACGTCTGCTGGTCGCCGTAGAACGGGTTGGTCAGATGTTGTCCGATAACCCCGAGTAGCCAACCTGCAGCGAGGAGCTCTTGCTGACCTGGTACTCCGTCGTGAGGCTGAACTCCTGCACAACCGCAGGCTTCAGGTTCTTAGGCCACACGTAGAAGGTCGTTGTTGGGACCTGATCCGTGGGAAAGCCATTGGCCGAGTGAAGGACTACACCGGGACTGTAGGTGGCCCCGAACCGTTCGGAGCAACTCCCTTTGCTTCAAAGTCCGTGTGAAAGGGTGGATTCTGCGTAAGACGGAGGTTGGCGCAGGTGCCTTCAAGATAGCTGGAGATACCGTAACCACCACGGACGACAGTGCGTGGCGTCGGACTGTAG
>CAWHBB010000005.1:0-11302 GCA_963827485.1 Chlamydiia bacterium | reverse complement strand
ACGGCTCGAACGACGTGGCCAATGCGATCGGCCCGATCTCGGCGATCTTTAACTTGATTGCCGGCAAGCCGATCCTGTCGAGCGGCGTGCCCGAATGGCTGCTCTTGCTCGGCGCTGTTGGCATCGTGATCGGCCTTGCCACTTTTGGCTGGAAGGTGATCGAAACGGTGGGGAAAAAGATCACCGAGTTGACGCCCTCGAGGGGCTTTGCAGCAGGGTTTGCTGCAGCGATCACAATTGTGTCGGCCTCGAAGCTTGGCCTGCCAATCTCCACCACCCACGTCATCGTGGGGGCGGTTTTAGGCGTCGGTTTTGCGCGCGGTATCGGGGCGCTCAACCTCGATACGGTCCGCGATATCGTCATCTCCTGGGTGGTGACAGTTCCTGCGGGAGCGATTCTCTCTATCGGCTTTTTCTTCGGCTTTAGGGCGCTCTTCTCCATGCTATGAAGCGGATCGCTATAATTGGTCTTCCCGGCAGCGGCAAGCGACTCTGGCTTCAAAACTGGGCAAGCTCTACCATCTGCCTGTCTACCATCTCGATAGACACTACTTTGTGGCCAACTGGAAGAAGAGAGATCGCCTCGAATTTTTAGCGATACAGCAGGCGCTTGTAGAGGAGGAGCGCTGGATTATCGAAGGCTGTTCGATAGCCACGCTTGAAACGCGCTTTGCGCGGGCCGACACAGTGATCTATCTGAAGTTGCCGCGCCTGCTCTGCCTCTACAGAGCGCTGAAAAGGATCTTCTGCTTTGACCGCTCAATTCCCGATCTGCCCGAGGGGTGCTCTAAGGGGGTCAGCTGGACCCTCATTTGCTACCTCTGGAACTTCGAAAAGGAGAAAGATCCTGAGATCCTGGCCCTTGCCAGAAAATATCCCCGCGTGGACTTTTGGGTATGGCGAAAGCAGAGGGAGATCGACACTTACATCGCTAATAGAGCTTTAGAGAAAGGTCATTCCACAAGTACTTGAAGATAAAGTTTGTTGTCGGAAATCGGGCCCGGGCTCGCAAACGTTCACGTTCACGAAAAAGGTCGCGAATTGGTTCTTCAAAAATAGCTCGAGGGGCACTTTTCGTGAACGTGAACGTTTGCAGGGCCCGGGCCCGATCTTATTTTCAAAAGGAGTTAGCTGAAATAGTTATCATGTGAGCACGAGCTGCAGCCCCCCCCGCTATCGGTTATCCGATTTGGGGTCGAAGCTTGTGCGTAGGCCGTCGCCGATCAGGGCAAAGGCGATGAGCAGAAGCGAGATGATGATGGCAGGTGGCCAGAGCAGGTAGCTTTCGCCGGGAAAGAATGCACGAGCTTCGCTCATCAGACTACCGATAGAGGTGGAGTTCTCTTCGCCAAGCCCGAGAAAGGAGAGCGCCGCCTCCGCAGAGATCGCTCCCATCATCGTGAACGGCAAGAGGGCAAGCACAGGGAAGATCGCATTGGGCATCACTTCAGAAAAAATAATGCGAGAGGGCCCAAAGCCCATACTCGTGGCCGCCATGACATAGGCCTTAGAACGCTCCCTCAGAGTCTCTGCTCGGATGAAACGGGCAAAGGTGGTCCAGCCAAAAAAGCCAAGCGCCCCAATCACGAGGAAAATCGACTTCACATGAGTGATGGCAATGATCAGAAGCAGCATGAAAAAGCTCGGCATCGACTCCCACACCTCGATGATCCGAAAGAGCGCAAGATCGACTTTGCCTCCCAAATAGCCCGAGATAAGTCCAAAGGGCACCCCGATGATGAGCGCAAGCGCCGCCCCAAGCAAACCCACCACGATCGAAATCCGAATCCCGAAGATCAGCGACGCAGCCAGGTCCTTGCGAGAGGGCCTCGTCACCTCATAGAAAGGAAGAGAGCGATTGAAAAGCTCGCTGCCACCCGCATCCTCTTGCCAGTGGAAAGGCCGAAGAAGAGCGTAGAGCGCATGCATTTTCCCGCTCTCTTGCTCTAACCACCTAGCCTTCTCCTCTGCGTAGGAAAGGGCGCTTGACGCCGCCTCCACCTCTTGTAGAGCCCTTTTGAGCTCCCCTTTCTCAGAGCCCGAATCGTCAGAAATCAGTCTCAAAGAGCTATCGCCTCCCTTTTTGACTCCGTCAAGCTGTGCAAGCTTCTGGCTTAATTCCTCTTTCAGACGCCCGGCAAGCTCGCTTCTCTCCCTCTCCTCTAAATAGAAAAGGGTGGGCGCCCTCTTCTCGTAGCGCTTTTCAAATTCCCTTATGTAGGGCTCTAAGCGCTTTTGAGAGGCCTTTTTTAGCTTGTAGCTAGCAAGCTCTCTAACCTTTTCATAATCGGAGAGAAGCTCGAGCTCGAAATTGAAATCGGCAAAGTAGATCTTGCCCTCAGAGGCGCTCCTCGATGCATTTCTCTTCAGAATGAGCTCCCGGCTGTAGGTTGGATCCTTCACCGCACCCACCATGGCAAGAGCGAATAGGGAGAGTGTTAAAAGAGAGGAGAGCCCCAGAAGAGCAGCAAAGAGTCCTTTTTTCATCCGCTTTTTGAAAATAAACGCGATGAGGACGAGAGGAGATGCGACCATTAATGCATTGAAAAAAAGATCTATCTCTTTGGTATAGAAACCTTTAAAGAATAGATAGCGGAAAAGAGGGAAGTAGATTTTCCCTTCGTAGAACAGCGCGAGCGGTAAGCTCGATGCCAGGAGGGGTGCAAAGAGTCCGATGAGGAAGAGAAGTGCAAGGAGGAGCACTCCAAAGCGCGTGAGGGGGGATTTAAAGAGCTTTTCCTTCATCTCATTCCTGAATTTTAACCCTTGGATCGAGCAGCATATAGGCCACATCGGCGGCGAGATAGCCAACGAGCGTGAGAAGCGAGCCGAAGATCGCCGAGAAGAGAATCACGTTGTAGTCGCGGTTTAAAATGGCCTCGTAGAAGAAGCGGCCAAAGCCGTGAATGTTAAAAACGGTCTCCACAATCAGCGATCCGCCCAGGATGGCTCCAAAAGAGGAGGCCACAGCTGTGACGCTTGTCAAAATTGCATTTTTACCCACATGTTTGATGAGGATCTTTCTCATGCCGAGCCCCTTGGCTCTCGCTGTTTTCACATAATCCTGGCCAAGCGCTTCCAGGTAGGCACTGCGGGCGAGTTTTGCCTGCATGGCCACCATCATATAGAGAAGGCAGATGAGAGGGAGCGCAAGGTGAAGCAGGATATCGCCCACCCGCTCTAGGCTGGTCATTTTGCTCATGAGCTCGACGTCGCTTTGAAAGCCAGAAATGGGCAGAGAGATATCCGTGAAGGGCAATTTTTTGCCTAGCGCGACCGTTTCGATCAGAAAAGGAGCGAGCACGAAGAGAGGAATCGCATAGAGGATCAAAAAGAAGGTGTTCAAGGAGGCGTCGATCCATCGATTTCGATGGTAGGCCATCACCATGCCAAAGAGCTGAGCAAGAGCAAAGCTGATTACCATAGGGATGATGGCAAGGGTAATAGAATACTTGAGTCGAGCAATCACTTCTTGAGTGACCGCTCGATTGGGATCGGAGCGAAGGGTGCCAAAATCGAGAGTTATTAGGCGGGAAAAGTAGCGGTAGAAGCGGCTCTCTTTGATAAAAACGGCCACCCGCCTCTCCCAGGAAAGCGGAGCAAAGGTGTCGGGATGCTCCTCCATCCATGTGCGTGCCTGGGCCAGTTTTTCGGAGATGACCGCCTCTTTTTCATCTTTGGCAACATGTAGGGCGAGAAAAAAGCGGTTCGAGCTCTCAATGGCGAGATTTTCCTGCTTCGCCTTTTCGCTGATGCTAGGACCAAAGTGGCTCGACCTGAGGCCGCCTCTGACGAAGAGGTTGAGGGCATTTCTGCGAATAGAAAGGGGCAGCCTCTCGTTTGCTGCTATCGAGAAGAGCTTCGGCATCAGATAGCGCGCCCGGTCGCCCCACCTGAGAAGGGCGCTGTGGCGCTCGCTGCTGCTCTTTTCCAGCTCGATCTGGGTCAAGGCGCTCGAGATCTTTTGCTCCGAGATCGCAGGCCAGTTGTTGAAGAGGATAGGCAAGGTGAGTCCAAAGTGCTCTCGAAACTGAAAGTAGGGGTCGTCGAGGATATTTTCCTTCGTAGAGGCCTCTCGACCTGCCTCTCCCGACCTACCTCCGTCGATCATCTCAGCTGGATCACCGGGGGCCAGATTCAAAATGACAAAGTTGACGAGGAGAATCAGAAGGAGCGTGAGAGGAAAAAGCAGGAGTCTAAAGCCGAGGTAGCGCCACATGATGCACTATTTATAACACTTTTTGATCTTCTATCCAAGTGAAGCGCAGGTCGGGTTCGTAGACCGCTGCATTTTCGATGAGATCCTGTCTATCTCGGGGAATAAAAAGATTTTTGAGCCGGCTTCTGTAGAGGAGTCGGGCTCTCGGGAAATAAAGAAAAGTATAGGCAGCTGACTCGTGGATGAGCTTGTGGAAGCGGTGATAGAGGTTGAGGCGCGCCTCTGGATCATATTCGTAGAGCAGCTCCTCGATGAGTCGGTCGGCGATTGGGTCTTTGAATCCGATCACATTCGAGGAGCCCTTTTCGTCTGCAAGCTTCGAGTACCAGAGCTGCTTGGGGTCCTCTGGAGGACACCCAAGACTCCAGCCCATTTGGAGCGCATCGAAATTCTTATCGTCGAAAGTGCGCGAAAGGTCGGCGATTTCGAGGCCGATGGGACGGCAATCGACGCCGATTTTCTTGAGCTCGGTGGCCACATACTCTCCGATCGACTTGGCAAGCTGGCTCTTGTTGTAGTAGACAAGCGAGAAGCTGAAGAGCTGCTTTTCGCCATTCACATGGCGCTCTCGAATCCCATCGCCATCGAGATCGTGCCAGCCCTCCTCCTCGAGCAGCCTCTTAGCTAGATCAGGAGCATGAGGCCAGGCTCTGAGATCGCCATCGTAGGAGGGTGAGTAGCAGTGAAAAGGGCCTGTGCACTGGACAGCCCTCTCTGAGAGGTTTTGCGATATGAGTCTTTGTCGGTCAATGGCAAGCGTCATTGCAAGGCGCACTTTATTCGAGGCAAAGAGCTCTCTATTTTGATTCCAGGCGATGTAGCTATAGGCAGAATCGACATAGTCGAGCAAGGCCACTTTATTGCCTTCGCTCTCTTGGCGCTTGTAGAGGTCGGAATTCAAAAAGGCTTCCAGCTGTCCGCTTTGGATGGGAGAGAGGTAGCAGAGGTCGATCTTATCGGCTTTAAAATCTTGAAAGACATTATCGATTGAAGATTCAAAACGCAGCTCAAGGCCCTTTGTGAGGGCAATGTAGGGGTTGAAGTAGCTTCCATTTCGCCTCAGTCGGATCCCCTCCTCATTCATCCCATGAAAGATCCAGCTTCCGCACGAGACGATCGTATTTTTTGCAAAATGGTTAGAGAAATTCTGCGCCCAGACCGAGCTTTTGCGATAATCATCCTCTTCTTCGCCTGAGATGATCTTAGTGCCATCGGCAAAGTGCTGATAGACAAAAGAGGGCAGCGGCCTCAGCTCCACTGTTAAAGCGAAGGAGTTGAATTTAGGCCTGGGAGGATCTCCAGAGCTCTTCCAGCGAACCACAAAGGTCTTCTCATTTTCCACCCGAAAACCTTCTAGGTCGCTGTAGTAGGAGCGAAGGGAGGCCGCTTTAGGCTCAGAGAGGAAGGGATTCATCACCGCATCTAAATAGAATTTGAAGTCGTAGGCGGTGACCGGCCTTTTTTCTAGAAACCAAGGGGAGAGAGTGAGGTCGGGGAAGTGCTCTTTTTTGAGCGGCTGCCAGACAATATCCTCTCTGAGATGGATCCAGTACTCAAGTGCGCCATCCTCTCCCGTTCGCTTCTCTATTTTCCAGGCGAGAGCGGGGCAGAAGAGGTCGAATTTGCCCGCATGGAGCTCGCCAAGAGCGGGCACGCAGAGGCTATGCAGCTTGGAGACATCTTTGAAATTGTTGAAGGGGTGAAGGTTCTCAGGCTTTCCTAAAAGCGATTCCCTGCGCACGCCTGTAGGCTTAAATGCCTCTCCAAGCAGCCCCGGGAGGGTTTTTTGGATGAATGGATCCTCTGTGAGCAGGTTGGCAAGCTTCGGGTCGCTGAGATCAGAGGCCTTTTTTTTTTCGGCTATCTCGAGCTTGAGAGGCGAGTCGTAGGAGCTCTCTTGCTTTTCTTCGATGGCAAGGCCTAGACGCTCGATTCTATCTTCGAGAGCAATCACCCGTTTTTCCGTAAGAAGGTGAGACCAGTAGATCATCGCCAGAATGGCGAGTGCGACCATGGTTCCAAAGATTTTGAAGAAGATTCTCATGGCTTTACTCTATGGCCCACCACATTGCTTAGGCCATCGTAGGCGGCATATTTATAGAGTTCATGGAGAGTGGGAGTATTGTAGACCCGCCCGATCACATCGTAGAGCGACTTTTCTTGAGCGATGAGCTCGATGCCGTAGTGGATGAGTTCGGTGGCCAGATGTCCGATGATGTGTACGCCCTTGATCGTGAGATCGGGCAGGGTGAAGACCAGCTTTAACATGCCGCTCTCTGCCCCCATGATCTTGCCTCGGGGCATATCGGCATGTCTTGCAATGCCGGTTTTATAGGCGCATTTTTGGCTCTTCATCTCCTCTTCGGTGAGCCCAGCAGTCGAGATCTCAGGGATGGTGTAGATGCCGTAGGGTAGGATGTGGGCGATTTTTTCGAGATCTTTCGTTTGAAACATGTGGGCCACAGCGATGCGTCCTTGATCCATGGAGGTACTGGCAAGGGCGGGGAAGCCGATGACATCGCCGACGGCATAGATGTGGTCGACCTTGGTGGCATAGTTTGGGCCAACGGCGATGTTTTCTCGATTGTCCACCTCGAGGCCCGCTTTTGCAAGATCGAGCTCTCGCGTATTTCCATTTCTTCCTGCAGCATAGAGGAACATATCGACTTCGAGATGCTTGTTCGATTCGAGAACCACGGAGAGCGCCCTCTTCTCATCCTCGACATGCTCGATGCGCGAAAGCGACTCGTTGAAGTACATCTCGATCTTATCTTTTCTCATATGCTCGAGGAGCGCTTGAGTGATCTGGCTGTCCACAAAGTTTAAAATCCGGTCTGATCGGTTGATGAGGTAGACCTTAGCCCCCATTGTGGAAAAGATGGTGGCATACTCGAGCCCGATGACGCCTGCACCGAGAATGGCGATGGAGCTCGGGAAGCTCGTGATGCCCAATATGGTATCGGAATCATGCACTCGCCTGCCATCAAAAGGAATTCCTTTAGGGTGAAAGGGGTAGGAGCCTGTGGCAATCAATATCTTATCGCCTCGAATGAGCGCGTTTTTCTTGCCTTTTACCTCGAGAGTGTGGGGATCTTTAAAGCTCGCAACGCCTTGATATACAGCAACTTTATGTCTTTTTAAATTCTCTTCAACCTCCTCGGCCTCTTCTCGGACGACCAGGTTTTTTCTGAAGAGGAAATGTTCGACGGTGGCTTCGTTGGCCAGGTCGCGATTGATCCCGTAGAGTCCCTTGTCGTACTTGCCGGAGAGGAAGAGCGCCGACTCGCGCAGGGTTTTAGAGGGCAGCGTTCCGGTATTGACTCCGGCGCCACCAAAGACCGGCTCTTTTTCAACGAGAGCTACCTTATGTCCAAAGTAGGCCGCCTTGACTGCGGCTTTCTCCCCTGCAGGGCCTGAGCCAATGACGATGAGTTCATAATTTTCCATCTACGGCCAAGTCCCCTTTTTGCCTCCTATATGAGCTTTTTTTCTATTCTAGAAAAGAGGCAAAAGAGAGAGGACTCAAGCTGCAGCCTTAGAATGGGCGCGCTTGCGGTCCTCTGCTTTAGGGGAGCCTCTCTTCTCATCCATTGGAGGAGCCTCAGTTGGAGTTCTGGCCGCGCTTCCAGGAGGTGTTGGCTCTTCCTCTTCCCCTTGAGGAACATCGGAAGAGAGATCTTTCGGCGGATTTACTTGACGGCTGCTACGGACGCAGCATTGATACCAGAGGCTAAGCGCGCCGAAGAGGAAGATAGAGCCCCCAATCGCTGTGAGTACACAGCTGACATCCATCGCAGTGGTGTTGAGGCCTTGCGCAGTGACTTGAACGATATTGCGCACGCCTTCGAA
Source organism: Chlamydiia bacterium (assembly GCA_963827485.1). Taxonomy (GTDB): domain Bacteria; phylum Chlamydiota; class Chlamydiia; order Chlamydiales; family JAAKFR01; genus CAWHBB01. Next base: position 3,234 of record CAWHBB010000005.1, on the reverse strand, counting down.
GAAGGGCGAGGTGACTCCAAGATCGGTGCAGGAAAGAATGGCAAGGACGCTCGCAGCTGTGATCAAAGCGCCGATAATCATCGCTACTTTATAAACAGTTTCCTTTGAGCAACAACGCTTTGCATCCTCTTTCGCACTATCAGGCCCTCGGTCTTGAATAGCGTCAGGAGTGGATTTTCCGCAGCAGGCAGAGAGAAACATAATGCACCTAAACAAAATAACTTTTCACCAAGTACTATCCCATAAAGATTCTTAAAAGAAAACGTGAAATATTAATTACTGAGTAGAAAGTCGGTGGAAGAAAAGGAGCTCTCCTTTTTCACAGCTTTCAAGCCTCGGCCGAAAAGCTGCAGCATCGAGCGATTCTGGCCCTTGATCGTCACGAGGCGGATAGCGGTAGGTCCGAGCGCATCGCCTGGAATCACGAGCTCTTCGCTATAGAAATTGCGAACCAGCGGCTCAGCGGCGAGATAGGGCATGAGCAGGGCATCTTCATCCCCTTGAGCGAGGGAGGCGAGCGCGTCGGGGATGCTGCTGTAGGTGGTGATGAAGAGGAGCGGGTATCTCTGAGCGATGAGGATCGAGTTGTCTTCGGAAAAGATGCCAACTCTGGCCGCTCCAAAGCCATTCAGAGAGCGCTCCAGAGCCCCTTTTCGAACGATGAGAACGGGCCCGAGCGTCAAGAGCGGGTCGGAGAAATCGTAGAGATCGAGGTTCTGGACTGTCGGCTCAAGGCTTGAATAGACGCCCATGTACCGCCCCCGCTCGAGGCCTACCATGAGGGTAAAGGGATCGCTTTGAAGGAGCTGAAAGTTCGCTTTTTGGATCTCGGAGATCTCATGGGTGAGCTTGGTGACATAGAGCGTCAAGTCGGGGCCTCTGTTGTAGAGCGTAAGGGGATACCAGGTGGGGTCAAACGCAATGGTGTAGGTGTCGGCCCTAAGGGTCCCAAAGGAGAGCAGCCCGAGCAGAAAAATAATAATACCGCGCATCCTTTGATAGATATCAAAAAAAGCTTTAAAAGAAGAGCAGTTATTCGTAGATTAGACCTCTTGCGCAATTTGCTTTGGTTGAAAAAATTGATGATTTTTGAGCGAATTTGTCGACAAAGGCGCCAAAAATGGCAATTTTAGCAACCAAATGAAGTTGCGCAAGAGGTCTATTTCTTCCATGTTAAAAGAGAAATCTAGAGAACCACTGCTTTTGGCCAATTTTGGAGGACCCAGAACTCCAACGGAGGTCGAGCCCTTCTTGAAGTCGCTACTCGGTGACCAGGAGATTCTTCCGACCGCGCTACCCCCTTTTTTGCACCGGTTGATTTTTTCGCGCGTGGCGGCCAAGCGGGCCCCCTATATTAGAAAAACCTATGAGGTTATCGGAGGCGGCTCTGCCATCTGGGCCGATACCGAGTATTTAAAAGAGGTGCTTGCCAGGCAGTGGAGTCAGGTTTTGAGCTTTCACCGCTATCTCGATTCGACCCACTCTTCGAGCTTTGAAGCGATTAAGAGGCTTGACTCGAGCAGCCCTTTGACGGTCTTCCCCCTCTTCCCCCACTTTTCAAGGGCGACGACGGGAAGCATTGCCACCCTCTTCTATAAAAAGCTGCCGAGAGCGGTCTCAGAGAGGACTTTTTGGATTCAATCCTACGCTACCCACCCCGCCTACATCAAGCTCTGGCAAGAGAAAATAGCTCGATTTTTCCAGGAAAATGGCATCGCCGAAAAAGATGCGGTCCTGCTCTTCTCCGCTCACAGTCTGCCTGAAAAGTTCATCGCTGAAGGGGATCCTTATAAGAAGGAAGTCGAAGCCTCTTTTGAGGCGATTCGGGCAGCCTTTCCCGATACCCTCTGCAAGCTGACCTTCCAATCCAAATTCGGCAGGGGCAAATGGCTGGAGCCAGAGACGGCGCGAAGCTGCAGGTCGCTCTTAGAATGGGCGCGAGGTAGAGAGGTGGTGCTCTTCATTCCGATCAGCTTCACCTCGGACCACATCGAGACGCTCTATGAGATCGAAAAGCTCTACCTGCCCATCGCTGAGAGACGCAGCTACAAAGCCTATCGAATGGCTGCATTCAATCGAGAGGAGGGGTGGCTAAAGGCGATTGAAGAAATTATTTTAACCTCTAAGAGAGTGCCGATCAAAGAGCTGCTGAGAAGATGATTCTATTCTTAAATTAGCCGCTCTGATAGAATCTACCCTAATGTCTCCGAAGCAAATAATAACTGCCTTCGTGCAGAAAGAAGTTCAGCCATCCCAAAGGGATGGCTTTTTTTTTATCTCGATGAGGTCGCTGTATGAGGAAAGGATATCTAGTCCTTGAAGATGGCCACAAGTTCGAGGGCTTTTTCCTAAAAGAGGGTCCTCGGAAAGAAGACAACTCTGCCTCTGGAGAGGTTGTCTTCACCACCGGCATGACAGGCTATCCTGAGAGCTTGACAGACCCTTCGTTTGCAGGTCAGATCCTGGTCTTCACCTACCCTCTGATAGGAAATTACGGCATCAATTCGAAAGACTTTGAATCGGAAAAGCTGCAGGTGCGCGGCTGCGTCATCTCGGAGACAACAGAAAACTGGAGCCACTCTGAAGCGCTCTTCTCGCTGCACGCCTGGCTTGAAAAAGAGGGGGTCTTTCTGCTCGGCGGTGTCGACACGCGCTCGCTTGTGAAAAAACTCAGAAATGGGGGCTCGCTGCTCGGCCGGCTAACTGAAGATCCGAGCGACCAGCGCCCCCTGTTCGACCCCAACCAGATGGATATCGTGGGCGAGGTGACACCCAAAAAGGTCTCTTTGCACGGCAAAGGGTCCAAGCGGATCATCGCTGTCGACTGCGGGATGAAAAAAAGCCTTCTGAACTCGCTCCTAGAGTTCCCTGTAGAGGTGATGCGAGTGCCGGCCGATTTTGACTACTCTGACGAGCCCTTCGACGGTGTTTTCATCTCCAACGGACCGGGAAATCCGGCGCTTGCTCTCAAAACTATCGAGATCTTGAAGAAGGCGATGAAACGAGAGAAACCGATCTTTGGCGTCTGCCTGGGCTGCCAGATCATGGCCATTGCAGCGGGCGCAAAGACCCACAAGCTCAAATTTGGCCACAGGGGCCAAAATGTGCCTGCCATCGACCTCAAAACCGGCCTCTGCTATATCACCAGCCAGAACCACGGCTTTGCCGTTGACGAAAGCACACTCGGCATCGATTGGCAAGTTGCCTTCCGCAACCTCAACGACCAGACAGTCG
>CAWHBB010000004.1:0-191935 GCA_963827485.1 Chlamydiia bacterium | reverse complement strand
ACTGCTGGCCTTTAGGCACTTTTAACTCAGGATCTCTATGGCCCAAGCCCTAGCCAACCGTGAAAGCTCTCGAGCATCTACGCCACTCGAAGCCTTCCAGAGGCAAGATAGGGTCAGCGACCTTGGAAGCGAACACTGCATTCACATCACGATGATCTTCTTCGCTTCTCTCGTCATTGCTGCCGGCTTTGTAGGGCTTTATGGCGACTAGACCAATGATATGATGATCAACTATGGACTTTGGGTGGGCGGCGCCTCCCTCCTCATCCTTTCGGTGGTTTCTTATATAGAGAGCTGTAGATAGCATGGCCATTCCATCGAAAAGCCCGCCCGAACTGGGATCTGGCCAAGGATCCTCCGCCAGCCCAATCAGAAGAGGTAGAAGCCGAAGCGGACTCCATCTACCCCAACTAGGAGAAGCAGAGATTGAACCTGAAAGAGGAAAAATTTGATAGAGCAATACCCGATGATTTCCGACAACTCATTTTCCCCTAGTGGTCTAACGAAAAAATCTAGAAGAAACCGGAGATGATCTAGCTGAAGACGAGAGAGTCGATAGCTCGCCTCGCTTCTATCCACCATCATGCGTTGGGAAGATTGGAGAAGATCGGCGAGGAGTCGATCTTTCCCTTGGGGCCTTGGAAAGGCATCTTATCGAAAAGAAGGTTCGCACTTTGCAGCAGGTAACGTATTTCGTAGATAAAGCTATTAAATCTGCAAGAGTAGATGCAGTGGAACTTCTCCTACAGCGCCATGGAGCACTCGTCAACGGGCAGGTCAAATTTGGGAGTGAAGAGCACACTGGCCAGTATGCCGCCGGACAGATAGTCCATTTGGTCTTCTGATCGCTACAATTCTGTCAGGCATGAACAATTAAGAAGTAGATTAGATCAAATCACAAAGCTTCTGAGGGCATAACTTATGGCTAAAGCGGCCACTTTAAGGGCGGATTCAGACCGCACCATCAAGGAGCAAGTCGCTCAGAATCAAAGAGCTACATGCAGCACCTCCACAATCTTGCGCGCGACCGCGCTTGTGGTCGCCCTACTCGGCATCGGGACGGGCTTATCGCTGCATTGTTTCTGTGGCTATGCGCTAGACAGCGCGTTGACTCTGAGTTGCCTTGCAGGCGGTGCTTCGATTGCCCTGCTAACACTTGTCTCCTTTGCCATCTCCTGCTGCCGTCAAGGAGATCCACAACCGGTTGACCCCCCTAAAGAGAAGCCTGAAAGCACGAAACCCGAGGGAGTCTCCCCGAAGAGGGTCAAAAAAGCAGAAGGGTGGCAAGAGCTCCTACAGGCTGCTAAAAAAGGCAAAAGCGAGATACAAGATTGGCAACCCCTCTTCGCCTACCTCTCCCAAGACCCGAAGCGCGCTTTGGAGCTCCCTGTGGGCAAAATCATATTCAGAGCCATCCGACAGGGCGATTTGGAAGCGGTTCGCGAGATCGTGCGCATTCAGCCCGCCTGTAAACAGCTGACCGATCCTGAAGGAGACTCAAGGGGCAGCACCCCCTATGAATATGCAAAAGATCTCTCAAAAAATGCTCGATTCATCCCCAGAACAATGGGCCCTGATCGATGGGCAGATATCGCAAAAGAACTTCAACCCTAGAAACCGATGCAAGCACAAAACCTTCGTGAAAGCCCCCGTACCCCTCATAGGTCACAATCTCCGTATCTCCCTGATTCTAAAGCGACTAGACAACCCTTTTCACCTCAAGCCATGCAGATCACGCTACTGGCTATCTCTTTGATCGTGCTCGTGACCGGCCTCGTGGGAGCCTTTCTGAATTTCCAGGCCGCTATTTACTTGCCCCTAGCAACGGGTGGGGGTACGGTCTCCGCCCTCTCATGCCTCGACATCGCTCTTCCTGAAAATAGAGCTACCCCACAGCCAGAACAGCTGCCTGCACAGCCTGAGCCTCCCGAGCCGCCTATCTCTCCTACCAAGGAAAAGAGCGCTGTGAGGCCTCCCAAAACTCCCAGTAGCGCCACATCGGGTGCCAGGGTAGCTCAAACTCCTATGGATTCGGACAAAAAAACTCCTTTCAGGAGCGCATCTCATGCCAGGGTAGCCCAAACACCCCTGAGCCCGAATGAAAGCGCTCCTTTCAGATCGCCCAAGACTCCGAGTAGGCCTGCCTCTAGTGCCGCGGTAGATCGAACTACCAGTGGGACAGATAGTGCTGTGCCGCCCTCCTCTGCCCGCTCAACGGATTCCAGTGCAAGAAGGTGGACTCCTCCTTCAGCCACACCTCCTCCTCAGCCGATAGGAGAGCGAACAGCCCGTCTAGCTAGGAATCCTCCCCTTGTATTTCGTTCTCCAGCTACTCGAGCAACCGCCTGGGGGAAAATGGTCGAAGGCCTAATCGTCTCTCCCGCTACCCCAGATGGTGTTGAGTCTGGACGCCTCACGCCTGAAGTCTTGGCCTCTCCCGCTCCGTCTGACTCCGGTTCCGATACTGATAGAGACTATGAGTAAGATTTAGCCATGCACCTTCCCTCCACACAGCTCTTGCCTCCTACCACAAGAGGCGCACCCACGCCCTCGCGTGAGAGAGCAAGCAATTGCCTTCTCATCACACTGTGCGCCCTGTCGATAATCTTGATTGCTGCCGGCTGTATCGGCTATTTTGTCTATGGACTACCCGACCTTGCGAATATCGCCCTCTGGACTATCGGTGGGCTCATTTTAATCACCTCAATGCTCGCTCTTATTGCTCGCTCGTGCAGCGGTGCTCGAGAGGGCGCTCGTCGAGCGCGCCTCGCAAAGGCGCATGTCGCAAAGGCGCCTGTTGAAAAGGCGGCTAAAAGAGCGCAGAGCCTTTCCACTGATCTGGGTCAAGAACCACCCAAAGTAGCTGACCACTGGCTTTCTCTGACCACCAAGCTATCGGGGAGCGTATCGACGCTGAAACGGGCTGCAACCGATTGGGAGCAGATCTACGCTATTCTGAGGGCCGACCCCAGCCGCGTACACGAATTTGTGAACGCTGCCGGATCGACAGCCATGCACCTTGCTATTTATGAGAGAAATCTGGCCGCTGTAAAGACCATCGCAGCGATCCACAGCTCGGCAAAAAGCGCACCCAATCAAGCCGGTATCCCTCCTCTGGCCTACGCTGAGAATGCCTTGGCGAATAAAAAAAATAGGAGAGATGGTATCCTTCTCGAAGAAATCATCCAATTTTTAAACACATAATAAAATATGGCTACAAAAACTCACGCTCTATGCTGCTCGGCAGCCAATTCTCAGACTCTACAGGATCGATGCGACAGCACATGCTATAAAAACGCCCTCCTGATTACGCTGGCGGTACTTCCGCTGATCGCACTTGCCGTAGGCTTTGCGGGCCACCACTATCTCGGCCTTACAGCAGCCTATAGGGACTTCCTCTGGATGGGAGCCGCTGCTCTGGCTATTCTCTCCCATGCCATCTCGACTCTCACAGCTCAAAGGGAGAAGGAGGTAGAGCCGATCCTTTACGGCGATACTCCCTCTGACATCGATGATGGAGAATTAGAGAACGAAGCTTCTTCTACCGATTCTGAGAAAGAGACCACCCCAGATAGCGCTGAAGGGGAGCATAAGGCTCATGTAGATGCGCCTCTGCAATCCGGCGCCTCTCCTTCTCATCCTAATGCAAATAGCCACATCGATCTCCCAGAACCTTCTCCTGAGGGCGGTGAGCTTCCAATTGATCCACGCCGTCTCTCTACGATTACAGAGCACTCGGAGCACTCAAATCTAACTGATACCCCGGCTGCTGACATAAGCGTCATTTCTACCGAAGGCTCTTCACAGGCTGGAGACCACTCCAGACCTTCTCGTGGGAGCAGTCGATCTCGCACTAATAGCGCGAGTACAGCGAGCGCAAGAGCGCTTTCCGCCAGAGGCTCTTCACAGACTGGAGACCACTCCAGACCCTCTCGTGGGAGCAGTCGATCTCGCACTAATAGTGCGAGTACAGCGAGTGCAAGAGCGCTTTCCGCCAGAGGCTCTTCACAGGCTGCGACCAGCCCCGGACCTTCTCCTGAAAGCGCTCAGCCTGTAGCTGATACCCCAGCGGGTGCGGCAAGCCCCGCTTCTCCAGTGCCTCCAACACCCATCACGGTATCTAGAACCTTGTTTGAAACGCCAGTCGCTCAACCGGCCAGCGCCCTGGCCAGCGACCCCGACTTGAATCTTTCTGGAGCTGATCTTCAAAGTGTCGTAGTCCAGCTACAGGCTATGGTTTCTCCCCAGCGTGCCGCACCGCTAGAGGTTAGACCCGATACCCCTGTAGATGCGCCGCCCAATCAGAGAGCAAGTAGTGAAAGAGATAGCATATGGAAACCTCGTTTTGGCCATTCAGATGATCTTTTTTGGACATAACTGAATTTGCTATAAATTTTCTCTCTTGATAGGCTCTGAACCAAAAATTTAAACAGGGTTAACAGAGTCTATGCCAAACACACCTTCTTGTACGGCCAGGGCATCTGCCCTATTTCCCTGCTCAAGGAATACTCTGGACCATATCCAGATCACCTTCTTGAGCCTCTCTATCATGGCGATCGTAACCTCTCTGCTCGGGCAATATGTTCATCCCCTTTCGGACTCAATCACCCAGCCGATGTGGATTGCGGGCAGTGTGGGTGTGGTGCTTTCGCTTGCCTCGATTGCAATCACCTCTTGTGTCCGCCACAAAAATCGCAAACCAGCGGTGCCAAGCAAACCCTCGATCTGTTCGGTTAAAACTCTCTGTTCCCAGTCGGGAAGGGATGTGCTTCGCATCACTCTGCTCGCCGTCTCTGTGATGATCCTCGTCTCCGGTCTTTTGGCCTACTATCTCTATGGAATCCCCACATCGGATGCCTATCCCATCTGGTTTAGCTCAGCCTCATGTGCCCTTATCACGCTGGCTTCATGGGCGCTGCCTCCCTGTTCCAAAAATACCCAAGAGGCCGCCTCCAGAAATATCCGAGAGAGCGCGGAAGCTAAACCGACTCACTCAAGGCCTCTCAGGGCTTCCATCAACAAGGAAACCGGCTCCCCAACCCGATTATCCTCGATAGAGGAAAACACATCAGAGGCCGATCTTGCCGAGAGGGAAGTAGATAGGGGACAGGAACGGTCGATGCGCTTGGAAGGGCAGCGACAACCGAACTATGCAGGTTTTAACATGAAAGAGCTGCTCGCCTATTTACGACACAACAAAGATCGCTTTCCCCTTCGTTCTATAAAACCGCTCTGGGCAAGAGCAAAAGAGCTATGTGGAAGGCAAAATTTGGCGAAAACATGCGAAGATGGCCACCCACTTCTCTATTACGCCGCTCGCTTTGCCAAAGTTGCCCTTGTCGACCAGATCCTCGATCTCGTGCAGCCTGAGCCGGAGACGATCCTCGATGTAACAGGTATGATCGCTCAGATAAAGGAAAGCAATGTGGTCCAACAGGATCATGCCTTCCTAACCGCCCTTCAGAAAGTTGACAAAAAGCTTTTCGATCTCCTTCCTCCCGATCATCCCTATATGCAGGAGGTCCGCAGAAAGCTTCTGCGATTGGGAGAAGGAAGCGTCCTTCTAGATCGGCCTCCAGAAGCCCCTGAGGATGAACATAAGGACGATAGAGCGGTGGAGGAAGCAGGAGATGGCAGCGCAGGCAGCAGCCTGGCCTCCTCTCTTTCTATCACCGATTCTGTCATGGTAGACCATATTCCTGGGACTGAGGGCATCTATTCGGAGTTTGATTGGAAGCAGATTTTGCCCTATCTCGAGAGCCATCGCGCGCTTGCTTTCCGGCCCATCGCTGATGGCAAATCACTCATGCAGCTGGCCATCGATGCGGGTGACCTTGCACATATCGAAGCACTGCAAAAAGCGATTGGTACGGAGAGAGCGCCTGAGGGTTCAGTTTCACCTCAGCAATATGCGCGATCTCTGGGCGATAGACTTCCTAACCGCGAGCGCATTCTAGAAATTCTGGGTCGGCGATGAAGAGGGCAGGCCTCAAAGCTGGCTTATAGCAGATTCAGTTAAAAAGTTTATCTTGCTCATATTGCAGCGCTTCACGATCCTGCATATCTTGTTCTTTCTTCAAAAAGAAACAGGATGAGCACGATCGCGAGGCGCTGCAATATGAGCAAGATTGCCTCTAGCACCAGGAGATGCGAAAAGTCCTTAGCGAAGCGCTTCTACTGACACCCTTTGCAGCGGCGCTGTCGGCGATGAAGAGGGCGGGACGCTCAGGAGTGCCCACCCGCATGCTCGGCAGAAGATCGGGCTCGTAATTATCTGAGAGCACCCTTTTTAGTATGCCATTCTTGCCCTGACCCAGCACATAGAGAACCGCCCTTCGACTCCTGTTGATAGCCTCAAAGGTGAGCGTCATGCGGAAGACCTTCTTTTCTTCAACATAGTTTGCAACGGCAAGCCTTCCCACAACCCAGAGAGCAGCGCTTTTTGGAAAGAGAGAGGCAGTATGGCCATCTTCCCCCATCCCGAGCATCACCAGATCAAAGAGTTCCTCCGGTAGCTTTTCTCGGATGAGCTTCTCATAGAGCCGTGCATTCTCTTCGATGTCGCTCTCTGCTTTCATGCGGAAGATATTTTCTTTCGGGATAGGAAGCTTTTTAAGTCCCCCCTCCTCCATCGCCATGTGGTAGTTGCTCTCCTTATCCTCAGGAGAGACCGCCCTCTCATCGCTCCAAAAGAGAAGAACTCGGCTCCAGTCCAGCCGCTTCAAGTTCTTTTCGCTCGAAAGCCGTTTGTAGATCGCCTTGGGCGTCGATCCACCCGAGAGAGCCACCACAAAACGGCCCCTCTTCTCAATCGCCTCCTCTGCAAGGCTAAAGAGCTGCTCGGCAGCATATTCTACCGCCTCTTCCTCTCTCTCTAATACTTCGATTTTTCGCCTGGCGTCGATCGTGTAGCTTTTCATACGGGCCACTCGGTTTTTGCAAGAAGTGCAACGGCTCGTCTATAGCTTTCTGGGTGCATCGGATGAAAGAGCTCCTCGATAATCTCTTCTCCCTCCTTAGCTCCACACAAGGGGGCAAACGAAGGTAGGCGGCACGCCTTTTTATCGCTGTATTGGAAAAAGATCTGCCTCTTTTCTAAATTGCGTTTGGCCACCCACTCGACCCCATCTTTTCGACTGGCAAGCTCAAAAGAGAGAGTGGTCCCATGAGGGAGTGAATGCGGGGCGCATGAGCCCTCATCTGGCAGGAGCTGCACCTCGTGGCTACCCTGAGGACTCTTATAGAGGATCTCCAAGCCCTTGCCCTTTTTTTTCACCGATCCCATTTCCCAAGAGGCGAGACCCGCCACATATGCCTGTAGATAGAGCGCTCTCACGGGCAGCTCCTCATGGCCTCCATCTTTAAAATAGGTGAGCGTCACCCTTTCAGCATCTTTCAGGGCCCCCATCAGCTCCTTTTCCCTGAAATTCTCCGAGAGCAGCGCACGCCATCCACGAGTCGCCTGCCAAGTCAAATCGCTCACCTCACCCAATCCCTTAGCGAGTTCAGCTATTTTTCCGAGAGCCTGATTAAAATCCCGCATCGTCTCCGATTCGATAATCACCCTCTTCACGAAGGGAAGAAGCGGATGCTTCAGAGGCGCCACCCCAGACCAGATGAGGTAGACTGGCAGATCGCTCAGAAGATGGGCCAGCACGATGGAGGGCACCCTCTCTTCATAGCTTCCCCCCACATCGACGAAGATCTTCTCACAGAAAAGCGCACTTGCAATGGGCTCGCTTGCCACCTCGGTTCTCAAATAGTCGCCTTGAGCCTCTTTCGTGACAAAGATGATCCTCGCAGGAAACTTGGATATCACCGCATCGATCGTCTTCCTAAAATAGAGGTCGCGCTCTCCCTTCTCAGTCCAGAGAATAAGAGTGAAAAGCGAGGCGTTGATCCTCCCCTTCTCCTGCTCGGTGAGCTTCTTCAGAGCCTTGTCGATGTCGATCAATTCGAGTGCGCCCATAATAGACCTCTTCCGTAACTTCATTTGGTTGTTAAAATTGCCATTTTTGGCGCCTTTGTCGCCAAATTTTTCGGCCATATGTCCGCATATGCCCTCAAAATTTGTCGACAAATCCGCTCAAAAATCATCAATTTTTCCAACCAAAGCAAATTACGCAAGAGGTCTTGATCTAAAATAGCTTCCAGCTGCGGCCACCACGAGCAAGGAGCTCATCAGCAGCCTTAGGACCAAAGGTGCCCCCTGCATAGTTTGGAAATTCGGGCACCTTCTTCTGCCAAGCATCGAGCACCGGCGTGAAGAGCTTCCAGGAAGCTAGCACCTCGTCGCCTCGAGCAAATAGAGTACCATCCCCTATCATTGCATCGCAGATCAGCCTCTCATAGGCCTCTGGAGGGGTCAAACCAAAGTAGCTGCTGTAGCTAAAATCCATCTTCACCGGCTGTATAGGGCTCTGCGATCCGGGAACTTTGGAGTTGATCTTGAGAGAGATGCCCTCGTTGGGCTGGATACGGATGGTGAGCACATTGGTCTCGATCTTGCTCTCCCCCTTGGCGAAGAGAATGCCCGGCACCTCTTTGAAGACGACAGCGATCTCGGTAGCCCGCTTCACGAGCCTTTTACCTGCCCGCAAATAGAAGGGCACCCCTGCCCAGCGCCAGTTGTCGATGAAGATCTCAAAGGCAGCATAAGTCTCGACACTCGAATTTGGGTTGACCCCTTTTTCTGTCGATAGCCCGCTGTGGGCTCGCCGCGGACAAAGCCTGGACCATACTGGCCGCGCACCGCAAAGCGGTCGAGATTGCCAAGATCAACGGGCCGAAGCGCCTGCAGCACCTTGACCTTCTCATCGCGCACTGCATCGGCATAAAGCGATATGGGCGGCTCCATTGCGACAAGCGTCAAAAGCTGCATCACATGGTTTTGGATGATATCGCGCACCACCCCCTCGCCTTCAAAAAAGGCGCCCCGCGTTCCAATGCCTATCTCTTCGGCCATCGTGATCTGCACATGGTCGACATACTGGTTGTTCCAGAAAGATTCAAAAATCGAGTTGGCAAAGCGAAAGACGAGCAGATTCTGAACCGTCTCTTTGCCCAGGTAGTGATCGATGCGGAAGATCTGGCTCTCTGCGAGGTGGTTCAGGATAAACTGCTGGAGCTCAAGGGCAGAGTTATAATCATGTCCAAAGGGCTTCTCAATGATGACCCGCGACCATTTCTCCTTTTCACGATTGATATCATAGATGAGACCATGCCGCTTCAGTCTCTCGATGATCTGGGGAAAGTAGGTCGGCTGCGTGGCGAGATAGAAGAGACGGTTACCCTTCGTTCCCATCTTGCGATCGAGCTCTTCAAGATTTTTTTTCAAACTCTCATAACCATCTTCTTCGTCGAAGTTGGACTGGTGATAAAAAATTTGAGAGCTGAAGGTGTTCCAGATATTTTCATCGAGAGGATTGCGCGAGAATTGGCCGAGCGCCTCCTTCATTTCCGATCGAAAAACTTCATCGCTCTTGTCGCGCCTTGCAAAGCCTACGCAGGCAAAATGGCTCGAGAGCTGCCCATCAAAAACAAGATTATAGAGGGCGGGAAGCAGCTTCCTTGCGGTTAGATCGCCTGTGGCTCCAAAGATGACGAGGACACAGGGCTCGGCAAGCCGGCTCGAAAGCCGCTCGCTCTCCTGGGGATGGGGGGCCATTTTCTCTTCCAAGGTCAGGGTGCTCATCTCTATCTGCGTTGTTAATCCATTCCTAATGGCCATATCCCTTTTTTAAAATCCATGCAAGGAAAAAGGGATGAGTTATAATAATGCAATGTTAGTTTTAGGAGTAGAGACCAGTTGTGATGAGACAGCGCTTGCTCTCTTTGAAGGCGAGCAGCCCCTCCGTGGAGAGATCCTCTCCAACGCCATCCTGAGCCAGGCCACTACGCACGCCCCCTTCGGAGGGGTCGTTCCTGAACTTGCCTCGCGCATGCATGCCGAGGGACTCACTCTCACCTTGAAAAAGGCCCTCGAGCACGCCTCCAAGAGCCTCGAAGAGATCGACCTCATCAGCGTTGCAAAGGGCCCAGGCCTCATCGGCTCGCTGCTTGCCGGCATCAACTTCTCCAAGGGCTTGAGTCTGCGCCTGGATCGCCCTCTCATCGGCGTCAACCATGTCGAGGCGCACCTCACAGCAGCTATGCTCAACCAAGAGATCGCCTTCCCCGCGATCGGACTCATCGTATCGGGCGGCCACACCGCGCTCTATCTCATGCACTCACCTCTCGACACCGTACGGCTCGGCCAGACCCACGACGATGCGGTCGGAGAAGCCTTTGATAAAGTGGCCAAGCTCCTCGGACTTCCATATCCTGGAGGGCCTGAAATAGAACGACTTGCATCTTCAGGCGACCCCTTAGCGCACAAGCTAAAGGTGGGTCAAATCAAGGGATCGAAATTGGACTTCTCCTTTTCGGGACTCAAAACAGGTGCGCTTTATCTGATCTATGGCCAAAATGGTGCGGTCCCTAAGCGCTTGAAGCAAGAAGAGATGACTCTCTCGTGGCAGGCCAGGTGCGACATCGCAGCGAGCTTCCAGCACGCGGCCTTTTTGGATCTTGCGGCAAAAACTGCACTTGCTGCAAAAGAGTATAATTGCCGCTCCATCATTGTGGGAGGGGGAGTCAGCCAGAACCAGTGCTTGAGGGCGCTAATTGAAAAGAGATGCGCTGCTACGGCCCGCTGCTACTTTGCACCTCCTTCCCTTTGTATGGACAATGGTGCGATGATCGCAGCCCTTGGCTTGGCGCGCTTTAGAGGGAAAGAAGAAGAGCTATGCCGAAGAGAGTTAGAGCCAGAGCCACGACTTACCTTTTAGCCTTGCTCCTCGTTTCTCTCTCGCTGGCCTGCAGCTCTAAACAAGATGGGATGCAGGGCGGCACGCTCCATCTCAATTTGGGCGAAGAGCCGGAGTCGCTCGATCCGAGAAGTGCGCGCACCTTGCGCGATCTAACCCTTTCCAAACAGCTTTTTGAGGGCCTTTTTCGGCTCGATAGCTCAGGAGAGCCAAAACCTGCTATTGCCACAAGCTATGCCCTCTCCGAGGATCAGAGAACCTATACCTTCTATTTGAGGGAGGCCTTCTGGTCCGACGGCACGCCGATCACCGCTGAGGATTTTATCTACTCGTGGAAGAAGGTGCTCTCTCCAGACTTTGTCTCCGACTTTGCCCATATGCTCTTTCCCATCGAAAATGCCGAGAAGGTCAAGTGCGGAGAGCTACCTGTGGACGCGGTGGGGATATGGGCCAAGGACAGCCACACCTTGCGCGTGACACTCGGAAGACCGACGCCCTACTTCCTAGAGCTTCTCGCCTTCCCCACCTTCTTCGCAGTGAAGGCGGGCTCCGATGAGATCGATTCAGCATGGGCCTCGACGCGTAGACAGAAGCTCATCAAGAAGCGTTTCATCACAAGCGGCCCCTTCTCTCTTGCTCACTGGAAAAACCGAGACGAGCTTCTCTTCAAAAAAAATGAAAACTACTGGGATAAAGAGGCGGTTGCCCTGGCAGCCCTCTCCTTTTCGACCGTTGGCGATGTGGCAACAGAGAATTACCTCTTCGAAAAGGGGCTTCTCGACTGGCAGGGGCTGCCGCTTTCGCACAACCTCACTCCCGAGCTCATCGAGGATTATCGAAAGAAGGGCAAACTCTACTGCTACCCAGTTACAGGCACCCTCTGGACCACTTTCAACTGCCGCGATCCGATCTTCGGGCACGCCAAAATCCGCAAAGCCTTTGCGATCGTGCTCTCGCGCAAGGAGATCATCGAGCATATTCTCTCGGGCAACCAGGCGCCTGCCACGGGAATCCTGCCCCCCTCCATGCAGATCAAGCGATCCCCTTTCTTTTCCGATGGCGATGTGCAGACCGGAACAAAGATATTCGAGGAGTTCTTAAAGGAGAGTGGCCTGACGCGCGAAAAAGTGAAGGTCACCCTGACCACCAAGCCCCAAGAGCGGATGCTCAAAATAGCGCAGCTGGCCAAAGAGATCTGGCAGGAGTGCTTTGAGATCGATATTGCCCTGGAGTCGATCGAGGGCACAGCCTACAATGACAAGGTGCGGCTAGGCGATTTCCAAGTCGCTTTCGGTCAATGGGTTGCGGACTATGCCGACCCTATCTCCTTCCTGGAGATTTTCACCAGCCCCAACATCTTGAACACAAGCGGGTGGGAAAACATTGAATTCACAAAAATCCTAGAAATGGCACGAATTGAAAAAGATCCTGTACAGAGGAGCCTGCTGCTGTTGAAGGCTGAGCGGCTGGTCATCGACGACATGGTTGTGGCCCCCCTCTACCACTACTCCTTCGACTACCTTCTCAACCCCTCTCTGCATGGGGTGATCTTCTCCCCTCACGGCACCCTCGATTTCAAATGTGCTTATAAAGACGAGTCCCGCACTTGATTCCTGAGAGCTGATCGACTATCCTCTCGCTCATCGTCTGCTTTAGGGGGGAAAGAATCGATCTCGTGGCCCGTTATATCTTCCAGCGCCTTCTCTCTAACTTCCTGGCCCTCTTTCTCATCGTAACAGTTACCTTCTGCCTGATGAAGGCGATTCCTGGCGATCCTTTCACTCAGGAAAAGGCATTGACGAAGGAGATCTTGGAGCAGCTCCACCACCACTACCATCTCGACGATCCTCTCCATAAGCAGTACCTCCACTATCTCAAGTCGATTGCCCTCTTTGATCTTGGGCCCTCGTTCAAGTACAAGGCGCGCAGTGTCAATGAAATTATCAAGAGCGGTTTTCCTGTTTCTGCGCTCTTGGGGACGCAGGCGCTTCTCGTCGCATTGGTCTTTGGCACGCTTCTGGGCACCCTTGCCGCCTTGAAACAGAATCTCTGGCAAGACTACCTCGCTATGATCCTCGCGGTGATCAGCATCTCGGTGCCGAGCTTTATCTTAGCCGCCTTTTTGCAATATATCTTTGCGATCAAACTCGATTTTTTCCCTGTGGCGCGCTGGGGGAGCTTCTCGCAGTCGATCTTGCCGACGCTCTCTCTAGCGGCCTTACCAACCGCATTCATCGCGCGGCTCATCCGAGCCAGCATGGTCGAGGTGCTCTCGATGGATTATATCAAGACGGCGCGCTCCAAGGGCATCTCGGAAAAGCTGGTGCTGGCGCGCCATGGCTTGCGCAATTCGCTGCTACCGGTCGTTGCCTATCTTGGAACCTTGACGGCCAACATTCTGACTGGGAGCTTTGTCATCGAAAAGATCTTCGGCATTCCGGGGCTCGGCCAATGGTTTGTCAATAGCATTGCCAACCGCGACTACACGGTGATCATGGGCATCACAGTCTTCTACGGCTTTCTTCTATTGACGACGATCTTCCTCGTCGATCTCCTCTATGGATGGATCGATCCACGCATTAAGCTGCGAGGTGGACGTTAATGCTTACGAAGACTCCTCACGCACCGCCAAGTGATGCTCAAAATCACGAGCTCGACCTCTCCATAGAGGATTTTATGCCTCTGAAAGGGGATGTGGAGATGGTTGAGGAGAATTTACCGGAGAGGAGTTTTACCGGAGAGGTGCTGCATCGGCTCTGGAAGAACAAGATTGCCCTTCTCGGGCTCTTTATCTTGGGCTTGCTGATGCTCTTTGCACTGCTGGCTCCCCTTTTCAGCTCTCATCCCTACTACGAGATCCATCTGGCTGACAAGAACATGTCCCCCTCGCGCATCTACTGGTTTGGCACAGACGACCTCGGGCGCGATCTTTTCTCTCGCACAGCGATGGGGGCGCGCATCTCGCTCTTTGTCGGCACTACAGCGGCCCTGATCGACCTTGCGATTGGGGTGCTCTGGGGAGGCATCGCCGCTCTGATCGGCAAGCGGGTCGACAATCTGCTCATGCGCACTGCCGATATTGTCCATGCCATCCCCTACTTGCTCGTCGTCATCATGCTGATGGTGGTGATGGGCTCTGGGCTGATCCCGATCATCATTGCTCTGACGATCACAGGTTGGATCAGCATGGCGCGCATCGTTCGGGCTGAGCTGCTGCTTCTCAAAGAGCAGGAGTATATCCAGGCGGCGGTGGCTCTTGGCGCAGGCTACAGGCGCATCCTCTTCCGCCATCTTCTGCCCAATGCGATTGGAACCATTATCGTCACGATGACCCTCACCATTCCTATTGCGATTTTCACCGAGGCCTTTCTCAGCTTTTTGGGTCTGGGCGTGCAGGCGCCTATGGCGAGCTGGGGAACGATGGTGAGCGACGGGCTGCCCGCCTTGCGCTACTACCCTTGGCGGCTCTGCTTCCCCGCCTTCTTCATCAGCCTGACCATGCTCTCCTTCAATCTGGTAGGCGACGGTCTACGCGATGCCCTCGACCCGAGGTACAGGAAATGAAAGAGAAGCTGCTCTCCGTCGATAATCTCTCCGTCTCCTTCCGAACAGAGAGCTCCTATGTGAGGGCGGTGCGCGGTATCTCCTTCGACCTCTTCGCAGGAGAGACCGTTGCCCTCGTAGGCGAGTCGGGATGCGGCAAAAGCGTCACAGCAAGCGCCATCTTGCGGCTCTTGCCCACAGGGGGAGCCTGTACGGTGGGAGGCGAAATTCTCTTCGAAGGCCAAAGCCTTCTCACCATGTCCTCCAAAGAGTTTCAAAAGGTGCAGAGCCGCTTCCTCGGCACCATCTTCCAAGATCCGATGAACTCGCTCAACCCCACGCTTTCGATAGGCAAGCAGATTCAGGAGAGCCTCCTTGCCTATGAAAAGCTCTGCCAGGCTGAGGCGAGAGGGCGGGTGCTGGAGATGCTCTCCTGGGTCGGCATCTCCGATCCCGAAAGGCGCTACCACCAATTCCCCCACCAGCTCTCGGGAGGCATGCGCCAGCGCATCATGATCGCCATCGCCCTCATACGCAACCCCAAGCTGCTGATTGCCGATGAACCGACCACCGCCCTCGACGTCACTATCCAAGCCCAGATTCTCGAGCTCATGAAGAGCATCCAAGCGCGCAAGAAGACCACCATCCTCTTCATCACTCACGATCTCGGCATCGTCGCCAGCATCGCCGATCGGGTGATCGTGATGTATGGAGGCAAAATCGTGGAGATGGGAAGCGTTCAAAGCCTCTTCAAAAAACCGTTCCACCCCTACACGCAGGCGCTTCTTCGCTCGATGCCGCGTCTCGACCTCGACAAGAAAAAGGAGCTGATCCCCATCATGGGCTCCCCTCCCAACCTCGCAAACCCACCTCCGGGCTGCCCCTTCTGGCCGCGCTGCCCACAGGCCATGGCGATCTGCAAGAAAAGCTTCGCTCCCCACTTTGCCATTGCAGAGGGCCAAATCGCCTCCTGCTGGCTCAAGAAAAGAGATGAATTCCTCGAGAATAAAAAATCGCTCTCAGACCTGAAGCTCCACCTCTCAAGCCACGAGGAGGTTAAGTGAAGAAAACCCTTGTCGAGGCAAGAAATCTCTTCAAAAGCTTCAAGGTGGCAGGACGCGAGCTCAAAGCCGTTCACGACTTTTCCCTTTCGATTGCCAAGGGCGAGATCGTCGGGCTTGTGGGGGAATCGGGATGCGGCAAATCGACCGTAGGCAAATCGATCCTGCGCCTCGAAGAGCCCACCTCAGGAACGATCCAGTTCGATGGAATCGTACTCAAGGATCTGAGCCGCCAGGAGATGAAGCGCATGCGACGGCGCATGCAGATGATCTTCCAGGACCCCTTTGCCTCGCTCAACCCCCGCATGAATGTCCAAGATATCCTAGGCGAGCCCCTCGACATCCATCGGCTCATGCAAGGTAGCGCCTCGAGCTGCGCTAAAAAGAGGAGGCAGGATCGCATAGAGGAGCTGCTCGATCTGGTGGGGTTGAACCACCATCACATGAAGCGGCTCCCCCATCAATTTTCGGGTGGCCAGCGCCAGAGAATCGGGATCGCAAGAGCGCTCGCTGTTGAGCCTGAATTTCTTGTCTGCGACGAGCCGATATCGGGCCTCGACGTCTCTATCCAGGCGCAGGTCATCAACCTGCTGAAAAAGCTCAAAGAGCAGATGAATCTTACCTATCTCTTTATCTCTCATGACCTTGCGATGATCCGCTACCTATGCGACACGGTGGCGGTGATGTATCTTGGCCATTTGGTGGAGCTTGCGGCGAGCGCCGATCTCTACAGAAATCCGCTCCATCCCTATACGCAGGCGCTCCTATCGGCCATCCTCATTCCCGACCCAGATATCGAGCGCAAACGCAAGCGCATTGTGCTGAAGGGGGAGCTTCCCAATCCTCTGAATCCCCCCTCGGGCTGTCCCTTTCGCACCCGCTGTCCCTATGCCCAAGAGATCTGCCGCCTCTCCAAGCCGCCCCTTCGCGAAGTCGCAGAGAATCGCCAGGTTGCCTGCCACTTCGTGAATCCATAACCATCTCTGGACTTAAAAAAAATAGCATATTATCCTGGGAGGAAAGGAGATGAAACTATGGAATCCGACCTAGCTCTGATCATTGCCATTGCGGGCACAGGTATTGCCATGATTGGAGTGGTTTTAGCTATGATGTTCTGGGTCCGTTCTGAATCCAACGCTCTGCGAGGCGAAGCCAAAGAGGATCGCAGGGATTTGCTCGACTTAGTGCGATCTATCGAGCTAGAAATGAAAGACTTTCACTACAAGCTCATCGAAATAGAGAAAAACCGAAAAGCGCAATAGAGTGCCGGTCATTCTTACTCCCCTCTTGATCATAGCCAGAGAGCAACCCGCCTTTCCATTCCAACGCGCAATTACAGCATGTGAACGTTTGCAGGGCCCGCGCCCGATTCTTTCTTTGGACGTTTGCGCACCCGATTCTCTCTACAGATGAGATTTGGGAGCTCTTTTAATCCGCTCCGTGGTATAAGCTACCTTCGCTTTATGAATTCTGAATCTATCTATGGAGATTAAGGACATTCTCGACGAGCTCGCCTATGATACTGGGGATCTGCCGCGCGATGCAATCGAGTCGGCAATCGCGAAGCGCAAAGAGATCACAGGCCATCTGCTCTGTATATTGGAAAATGCTGTCAATCGGGTCGATGAGATCATTCGGCAGGATAACTACCAGGGCCATCTCTATGCGATCTACCTTCTGGCCCAGTTCCGCGAAAAGGCGGCCTACCCCCTCATCTTGAAATTGATCTCCTTCCCCGGCGAAATTCCCCACGCCATCGCCGGCGATTTCCTCACAGAGGATCTAGGTCGCATTCTCGCCAGCCTCTGCTTCGGAGAGATCGGCGCGATAAAAAAATTGATCGAAGAGAGCTCCGTCAACGAATATGTGAGAGCGGCCGGTCTTTCTGCCCTCGTCACCTTGGTCGGCTGCGGTTTGAAAGATCGCATGGAGATCGTGAACTACTTTGGAGAGCTCTTCGCGCAGAAGCTCGAAAAAAAATCCTCCTTCGTCTGGGACCAGCTCGTGCTCTCGAGCATCGAGCTCTATCCAGAGGAGCTCGCGGCCCAAATTGCCCTTGCCTTTGAATCGGAGCTCGTCCATGAAAAGCTGGTGACCGAAAAAGAGGTCGCCCTTGCCCTCGAAGCAGGCAGGGAGAGCATCCTCTACCGCTTGAGCCAAAAAGCTGAGCTCATCGACGATGTAGTCACGGAAATGGAAAAATGGTACTCACCCCAAGGCGTTTAGAGTGAAACAGAAACAACTCATTACCCTTCTCTCTCTCTTTCTCTTCGGCACCCTTCTAGCTCTTGCTCCTCACTCTCCGCAGATCCCGGAGCAGGGCTGGCTGCTCTTTGCGATCTTCGTCACGACGCTGCTCGGCATCATCTTGCGCCCGCTGCCGACCGGGGCTATTGCGATCATGGCATTGACGGTGGCCTCTCTGACGCGCGCCTTGAGTCTCGATGAGCTCCTTTCGAGCTTCGCATGCGATATTGTCTGGCTGGTGGTGCTCGCCTTCTTCATCTCGCGCGGCTTTATTAAAACCGGCCTTGGGATGCGGATCGCCTACTACTTTGTCTCCCTCTTTGGCAAGCGCACGCTGGGGCTCTCCTACAGCCTGCTCGCCTCGGAGCTCGTCCTGACACCTGCGATTCCTAGCGTGACTGCACGAAGCGGCGGCATCATCTTCCCGATCATCTTGGGCCTCGCCCGCTCCTTTGGCAGCGATCCCAAAGAGAAGAGCGAGCGGCTGATCGGCTCTTTCCTGATCAAGGTGGCCTACCAGGGCTCAGCGATCACGAGCGCCATGTTTTTGACCGGCATGGCGGCCAATCCCTTCCTCGTCGGCCTGACGCGCGATGCAGGCTACAACATCTCCTGGGGGCTCTGGGCCATCGCGGCGATCGTTCCGGGCTTGCTCAGTCTGATCGTGATGCCGCTGATCATCTACAAGCTCTATCCGCCGACGATCACCGATACTCCCCATGCGCCCAGCCTTGCGAGAAAGCAGCTGAAGGAGATGGGGCCACCGACGCGCAAGGAGTGGATGATGTTCTTTGTCTTCATCTTCCTCGTGGTCTTCTGGATTCTCGGTGGGGTGCTCAATATCAAAGCGGTGGTGACGGCGCTTGCCGGCCTATCGCTCCTACTGATCCTCAAGGTGCTCGAATGGCACGATGTGCTCAAAGAGGAGCACGCCTGGGACACCTTCATCTGGTTTTCCAGCCTCATTACCCTAGCAAGCTCTCTCAACAAACATGGCTTCACGCCCTGGCTGAGCGAGCAGGTGGTCTCTATGGTGGGTGGCTTTGGCTGGATGACCGCCTTTCTGATCCTCCTCTTGATCTATTTCTATTCCCACTACTTCTTTGCGAGCAACACTGCTCACGTGGGGGCTATGTATCCGGCCTTCCTGATGGTGGCCATTGCGCTTGGAACGCCTCCGATCTTTGCGATCCTAGCGCTCGCCTTTGCGAGCAACCTCTGCGGGGGGCTGACCCACTACGGCAGCGGCCCTGCGCCGATCTTCTTCGGCTCAGGCTTTGTGGATGTGAAGAGCTGGTGGAAACTGGGCGCCGCCGTCAGCGTCGCCAACCTCATCATCTGGATCGGCCTCGGCAGCCTCTGGTGGAAAGGCCTCCACCTCTGGTAGATCATCGCTGTTATGAGTAGAAAGACACCTTGTACTCTTGCATGGATTAAGAAGAAAATATTGCCGATCTTGAAGAAACATGCTGTAAAACGGGCTGCGATTTTTGGCTCTTTTGCTCGAGGAGAAGCTAAAAAGAAAAGCGATGTAGATATTCTGATCGAGTACAAAACCAAGAATAAGTCCCTTTTTGATTTAGTGGATTTAAAATCTGATCTGGAAGAAACATTAGGACGTAAAGTTGACGTAATAACTTATAATTCGATTTATTGGAGAATTCGCGAACAGATTCTGGCAGAACAAGTTGTTATCCTGTGAAGAAAGATCCGATACTTTTCCTTGCTGTTAGCGATGACCCCGCTACCCAATGATCGGATTGATGTCCCTGGCAGGCCTGCACAAGAGGTCTATTCAAACAGCAAGTGGGGTGGTGTTGCCAGGAATTTCTCCAAGGGAATTCCCTGATCTCCCACCAGCAAGGTGCGCTTAGGCTTAAACTGCTTTGTGAAAGAGTCTATACCTGAATGACGAAGAGATCCTTGCTTGCTTTTGACTTCAATTGCTATGAGCTTGCTCCGATATTGGAGTACAAAATCGACTTCACGATCACCCTCTCTCCAGTAAAAAAGCTCCATTTGAGTCCCTCGAATACCATTGAGTAGATGGGCTCCCACAGCAGATTCGACCAGTCTCCCAAAAAAGAGGGGATCGGCCATCGCTTCGTCAAAACTCTTTCCAGATTGAGCGCTTAGGAGTGCCGTATTGAATACGATGAATTTTGGACTCGATCCCTTTCTCCTAACACTTTGATTAGCAATCTTCTGCAAGCCTGTAAGCAAGCCTGCTCCAGATAGCAAATCGACGTAGTGTGCCAATGTTGTAGCATTTCCTGCATCTTGCAGATCGCCGAGCATCTTGTTGTATGAGAGAATTTGGCCCGAATAATTACATCCTAACTGAAAAAGCCTTCTCAGCAATGCGGGTTTATTTACCTGACTCATTAACAAGATGTCCCTAGAAATCGTCGTCTCGATAATAGAATCATTGATATAGCTTGCCCAACGAGCTGAATTCTGTTCATCTGAGAGAGAGGCAGCTCCGGGGTACCCCCCAAAATAGAGGTAATGCTCTAAAGACCACCCAAAGATTTCTCCCATTTCAGAATATGACCAGTGGGTAATCGGGATGATCTCAAATCTTCCGGCAAGGCTTTCTGACAACCCCTTTTGCATTAGCCAAGGGGATGATCCTAAAATGAGTACGGAGAGATCTATTCCTGATAAGGTGTCTTGATCCCAAAGAAATTTGACAATATTTGACCAGTGGGGGATCTTTTGGACCTCATCGACGATGAGCAGAGCCCCTCCATTGATTTTAGCGAGCTCTCTCGCTGCTTCCCATTGCTGTTCTAGCCAAGCTATATCTTGGAGAGTTGCAAGATCGGCTGAGACATACCTACAAGATTTCCCTAATTCATCCACAACTTGGAGAGCAAGTGTGGTTTTTCCCACCTGCCGCGGCCCAATTAGAGCTTGGATAAACCTCCGGGGCTCCTGCAGCCTATTCAATAGGGAATGAAAGGCTTTTCTGGCTTTCATGACATTTTACTCAGTCTATTGAGTAATTTTACTCAATGCATTGAGTAAAGTCAAGTAAGTCATTCACAGCTTGTTGATGTCTTAATAAAACGATCGAGGTGACTTAGATGCTCTAGATGGTATAGCCTAAGCTGCAATCACTTGAACCTATTCATAGTGAAGAGCGTCGCGACCATCGAGGTCGCAGTGTCCCTCATCTGGCAGAGCGGGAGCGTGCAGAGGAATATCAACCCCCACAACATGTGGAGGAGCATAGTAGACGAGGGGGAGCAGCACCAGCACCAGCGCCTGCAGGAGGTGGCCCAGAGCCTATCCCCAATGAAAATCGATGACCGATAAATTGATCGTTATGATAAACACCCTCAGCGTAATTACCATCTCCTAGTCCATTGTTAGGGTGCCAATGCCAATGCGGAGCTCGGCCACTCGACCCCTCCCTGGGGAGCAGTCGCGACCTTGGAAGAATCACCCTTATTGCTCCATCGCCCACCTCATCGTGAGTTGGAAAGCGAGAAGCTGATGGCGCTCGAGGCTCGACTCGAGGCAGAGGTCGGGGAGCCGCCTCCTCTTGAGCAGCCTGAAAATGGTCTCTGGAGAGCGCCTGCTGGGCCATCATCTGTTCTGGGTTGTGGGGGCCGCGCGGGAAAGGATTGCGCGCAAAGGCGTCGGTACGCCTCGAAACTGCTTGGCTCACTCGGGTGGCGCGCTCCTCTACAGCTCTCGCCTTAGCATTCTTTGCATTCGCTTCCAATTTCTTCCAATGAGCCTCGGGTCTCGGGCCCCTAGCAACTGCAGCGGCTGCCATAAAAATACCTTCTTATTCAATCAGTTAGGGAAAATTATAAGGTATATAAATATTTTAAGTCAAGTCAAATAAGAGATCCAAAGCTCTAGGTCTTTACTATTAGGAGATCCCAAGGGCTTAGCCTAGAAAAGAAAAAGGGCCACCCAAAGGCAGCCCTGATAGTCTTGAATAGAGAGTCTAGAAGCCGTAGTTAAGGGCTAGGTAGACTTCATTGGCCGTAAATCTTCCCTTCCAGGCACTCAAAGAAGTTTGGGCCCCTGCACCTGCAGCAGTGTTGAGCACGAATCGTGTGGGCCCATGGAAACGACCCCCATCATAATAGCGGTAGCCGATATCAAAGCTGAAGGGGCAGCAATTGCAAACGCCGAAGCGTAAGGCCGCGAGCACCTGCCAGGCAAAGCTGGTCCCCCTTTTCCGATCACCAATATCCGTGGTCGAACCCACAGGAACTGTTGCGCCACCAAAGTCGACGGAGTGGAAATTGGTGATTGAATTGATCCCAACGCCTATTCCGGCCCCAACGATAGGTCGGATGTTGAGACCCCAGCAGTCGCCGAAACAGAACCAGCCCACGGAATCGAGGGTGAGATCAAACATCAGATTTTGATGGTCGAGGTCAAAAAAGTGGGTGTGAGTTCCGACATCCTCAGCATCGGCTGTTTTGAACTTTTGATAGTGAAGCGGCTGGTAAAAAGAGTAGGTCACATCGAAGTCGATCCAGTTGCAAAAGGTCCTGCCAAATCCGATAAAGAAAAAGGGAGTATCTGTGAACTTGTCATCATGACTACTGGGTGAAGGATCCCAATCGGTTCCGACGCGAATGTGAGCTTTGCGCGAGAAGGCGTAGCCTGCGCCTACAACTCCATACCAGTTGTCGCAGCTCTCAACACAGCAATCCTGACCTGGAAAGCCTGTGCCAAAAGCGTCGCTGCGAGCTGCAAAGAGTGCAAGCGGCAGCAATAGCAAAGCAGATATTCTTGATAAACTCATCGGCGATCTCCTCTTTGTTTAAAACTTAGATATTTTGGATTGGAAACTATTTCGTTTTTTTATACGAGCATTTCTTATAGAAATTTTCAAGCTAAGTCAAATAGGAGGCATTGGCCCCCCTCTTGGCATTGAAGAAGGAGGGTCGATTCCTCGATCAGGGAGGCACTATCACCTGTGGAGAGAAGCTGATTGTTGAGAAGAAAGGAGCCAGAGACAACCTGCAGCCAGTAGCGCCTGTCGGTGAGGGCATCAAACTCGGTCTCGTCCCCCTGATCGAGGATGATGGCGTAGAGATCGAGGTCTTGGTGGAGGGTGAGCGAGCCTGCGCGCCCATTGTTGGAGGCGAGCAGGCACCACTGCCCCCATTTGGAGGCGCTGGTGAAAAATTTCTGCTCGACCGAGGGTGTCAGGTTATTCTGGCTCGACTGGACCCAGATCTGGAAGAGATGGGCCGGAAGATGGCTCGATAGGTTGCGCTTGCTCTCTAAAATCCCGCTGCCCGAGGTCACCCGCTGCACCTCCCCCGCCTGGATCACCGAGCTATTGCCCAGATTGTCGCGATGCTCGATCGCCCCCTGCATCACATAGGTGAGAAGCTCCAGATCCTTATGGAACTGCTCGCCATAGCTGCGAGCCGGCGCCAGGATATCTTCGTTGAGCACCCTGAGCGTCCCAAACCCAAGATTATCGAGATCGATATACTTCCCAAACGAAAAGGTGTGGAGGCTCTTCAACCAGCCGTGGTCGGTCACCATCCGCTTTGCCGAGCTGCGAAACTTGATCATCTCGCTGCAAGCAGCTGTTTCAACTGATCGATGATCTCGTCATAAGGGGGCTCCTCTGTCACCTCTTTGACCAGATGGCGGTACTGCACCACGCCCTTCTCATCGAGGATGAAGGCGCTGCGGGCGAGCAGCCCCACCTCTTGGATGAGCAGCCCCCACTTATGGCCAAAATCCCTATCCTTATAATCCGACAAGAGCTTCATGCGGCTCGCCTTCTCCACCATGCACCAGCGCGACTGAGCAAAGGGAAGATCCATGCTGATCACGATGGGCACCAGCTGATTCTCAAAGCGCGCCAGCCGGTCGCTGAAAGTCTTGGTCTCCAGGCTGCAGACCGAGGTGTCCACCGACGGCACTGAGAGGAGCAAAATGGGCCTGCCAAAGAAGCTCGAGAGCTTCACCGATTTGAGATCGGCTCCCACCACCTGAAAATCGGGCGCCGCTGCACCCACCTTGGGCGCCTCTCCCACCAGATTCATCGCTGCTCCCTTCATCGTCACCTGCTTAGACCATGTCTCCATACCCACCTCTTTTTCCTCCGGAGTTATTTTAAATTTGAATATAACTCAATGGAATTGTATTTTCATCTGAAAGATGAGGTCCTATGCAATTTCTGCTCGTTTTCGCTCTGCTTTTCACATCTCTTTTCGCAAACATCGCAAAGCCGCTTGCCGCCCGAGATTTCTCCTCGCTCATCGGCATGAAGGGATTTAGCGATGAGGCGCTGAAGCTGCACTTCAAGCTCTACGAGGGCTACGTGAAAAATGCCAATACGCTCCTCGAAGAGCTCGACGCTCTGCTCGACAGTGGCAAAGAGAAGTCGCTCGACTACGGCGCCCTCAAGCGGCGTCTGATGTGGGAATATGATGGCGCAAGACTGCATGAATATTACTTCGAGAATCTAGGAGGCAAGGGCGGTCTGGACAGCAGCAGCCCCCTCTACAAGGCACTGGACGAGGCGTGGCGCGGCTTCGACAACTGGAAAAGGGATTTTGTCGCGACCGGCAGCATGCGCGGCATCGGCTGGGTGGTGCTCTACCGCGACCCTGAGAGCGGCAGGCTGATCAACGCCTGGATCAATGAGCATGACCGCGGCCATCTGCCGAACGGCGAGCCGATCCTCATCATGGATGTCTTCGAGCACGCCTACCTGCTCGACTACGGCATCGACCGTGCCAAATATATCGAGGCCTTTTTCAATAATGTGAATTGGGATATCGTCTCCAAGCGATTTGCCAAATAGGCCAAAATAGGATAGTGCCATCGAATTCCAACCCCTCTTGCGCGAAATCCAAGGCTTCGAGGTGATCGAGGTGCCGGGCGATCCGGAGGGCGCAGCTGTCCTCTGCTTGCACGGCTATGGCGCCAACTTCAAGGACCTGATCGCCCTCTCGCAGGTCTACAGGCCGAGGCCCCGCCTCACCTGGTACTTTCCGAATGGCCCCCTCGAAATCCCCTTCAGCGCCGATTACACAGGACGCGCCTGGTTTGAGATCCGCATGGATCTGCTCCAGAAAGCGGTCCAGCAAGGGGAGAAGCCCCCCATCGAAGAGGCCTTCCCCACCGAACTCGACTCCATCCGATTGCGGCTCCAGAGCCTGCTCTTCGACCTCGGCAAACCCCCCTCACAGCTCTTCGTCGGTGGCTTTAGCCAGGGCGGAGTGCTCGCCACCGACCTTGCCCTCCACCTCACTGACAACCTAGCTGGCCTGCTCATCTTCTCTTCGACCCTGCTCTACCAGGAGCGCTTAGCAAAACTTGCCCCTTTGCATGCAGGCATGCCCTTCTTCCAAAGCCATGGAGAGAGAGACCCCCTTCTTCCCCTCTCGGGCGCGCGCGCACTGGAGAAGCTGCTCGTCGACTCAGGCCTCAAAGGGGAGCTCGTCACCTTCCAAGGCGGCCATGAAATCCCCCAAAAGGTCTTCATCGCCCTCCACCATTTTTTCGATAGAATTATTTGACTAAAGTTAATTTTTTATTATATAATTAATTATAAACTGTTAATTATAGGTAAAAATATGGCAACAGATGGCGTTCAAAGAGGCGAAGTTATACCGGTCCTAAACCTCTCGCAGACTTATAAGCAGCACTTGCTGAATGAATTGCAAGGCAGCACGCCAGAGAGAATTTTGGCGGTCATCGAGATTTTAGGAGCCCTTACATTTGTTGCAGGTCTTTTTGTTGGAATTGCCAATGCAGAGACAGGCGCACTTGTCAAGAACGTCGGCATCCTTGCATGGACCACTCCCATGATCCTCGCAGGCTTGCGATTCGCTCTCAATATACTCAGGGAGAGGAGGAAACAACCTGCAGCTGAAGAAAGCCCTCCTCTTGCGGAGGCCCCGAGCCGAAATCAGATCATCCATGGAAGGCTTATTCTCTCTCTTTGCGCAGTGATTGCCTCGGTCATACTCTTATACAACCTAGACTCCATCCTCTCTTTGGCGAACGCAACAGAGGCTGCAAGCGCTGTAGGGCTAGTGAAAAGCATCCTCGTCATTTTAGGTGCGATGCTCTACGCCTATCATCAATACAGAGCACTTAAATAAACACTTAACACTTCTTGGTTATAATAATTATTATAAATCCATTAAAACCAAGAGGTATTTATGTTAGTCAAACTAGGAACTGCGCTGGGGATCACCTGGAGCTGGGATGAGAGGGCCCCCGAGACGCCCGAAGGCGGAAAGCAATCCACCCTTGATAAAACAGCAGCGGCAGCAGCTGCCGTAGACCTGCCCCCGCCCCCTCCTCAAGAAACGGAGATGCGAGAGATGGCTCCAAGCGGAGATAGAAGCGCAGAAACACGCAGGGATTTTCAAGCCCACACAAATCGCATCCGTAGCCTTTCGCCAAACATTGATGTGGGCGAATACCAAGGTCCTGAATATGAGGGCCAGGAACTAAGAGTATTATCTACTCCAGAAAGAGCGGCTCCCGCTTCTCCTGAAATCGATATGCAATCTAGCGCCGATCGTCTATCTCGCCTTGTCTCCCTCATTTAATCCTCCTGGAGGGGCAATCCGCCCCTCCCTTTATCCTCATACAAAAATTTCTTTAGACAAAATTAAAATATAAATATATAATTAATTAAAAGAAGACAATCTTTTGGTTAATTTTAATAAAAACATGAGGATAGATATATGTTCAATAGAGCTGAAACTAGTGTACGCGGCTACATCAACGAATTCTGCGGAGGAGTTCGAGACTATGCTGTAGGACGATGGAGAGAAGGGAACCTACAGCGAGCCGGCATTGTTTTCCAGGCAGTGGGCGGCCTATTTGCGCTGATCGGGATGTTTGCAGGCCACCATAGCAGCGTAGGCCACGCCTGTGCCGTCGTGGGGACCCTTGCCTTTGTCGCTCCCCTTGTCATTAACGCCATCCTCTATGCGGCGAAGAAAATACAGCAGGAGCTCGAGAAGAGGAAAGAGGCGGAGATGGGCAATCCTGGTGCCGTGCTCGTAGAGGCAAATGAGCCTGAAAGGGCTAGGTTCCTGCGATTCGTGATCTACCCGATCCTTGCAACCTTGGCCATTTCGATGACCCTCTTCTTTGTAGGTGGCGCGATGGGTCTAGACAATTCGAAGTATGCTGATGGGGTCCTAACCGCCTCTGAGGCAGTCTTTGGAGTCGGCATGGGTATCGCTCTCATAAGCGCTCTCATCATGGCGGTCCAAGAAAAAAGAAGAAACGATAAAGAAAATTCCGACCTCTAATCGCCCTCCTCTTAAGGCATAGAAGGCACTCCCCTTCTATGCCTTTTCCTTAGAGACCTCTGCGTAACTTCATTTGGGGCCAAAGATCGCCCTTTTGCCCGCGGGCACCGGGCACCCCGAAGCACAAATCGCCTACTTTCGGCCAAGTATGTCAATTTGCGACTCGGTGCGCCCGGGAGCAAAATCATCGATATTGGCCCTCAAATGAAGTTATGCAGAGGTCTCTTGAAATAATTCCTTGAATATTAATGAGATATGCAATATAATATTTAAAATTTAATTTTGGTATTACCATGTCTCTTTCTCTTGCTATTTCAGAACCGGGAAGAAACGCCCTGAGATCCTTTAACATTAACCCCTCCCGCCAGGGCCGACTAGCCAAGCAGAAGGAGGTAAGAACACGCCAAGGTCTCGAAAAAGCCAATCATTACATTCTCAATAAAGTGATACCGGCGTGCGTTCTTATTGGCATCGTCATTTCTATATGCGGCGGACCTTT
Source organism: Chlamydiia bacterium (assembly GCA_963827485.1). Taxonomy (GTDB): domain Bacteria; phylum Chlamydiota; class Chlamydiia; order Chlamydiales; family JAAKFR01; genus CAWHBB01. Next base: position 164,496 of record CAWHBB010000004.1, on the reverse strand, counting down.
CATAAGCCCCCATAACGCTCAAACCGCCCAGATCTTCCATGATGTGGGCTTCATCATCATGGTCGCTCCTATCGCGGTATGGGCGGTGCTCCGAGCCGTCGAATTTATCAGAAAGGAGCTTGCCCATAGAAAGAAAGAGGCGTTGGAGAAAGAGACAGAGGGTGCCCAAGGCAAATTCGAAGCGACCGACCTGCAGAAGTCCTATAAGAAGACCGAGCTCATCGCCAAGGTAGCTCTTGTAGCCAAGCTCACGCTCATCTTTGTCAGCGTTGCGCTCTTGATAGCGGGCGCATGCGTGGATATGACTCAAAACCATACCAGTGATGTGATCTTCTTATTCAATGAGATTGGGCTAGCAGGAGTCTGCGTAGCCGCCACAGCCCTCATTATGGCAACCATTGCAGGGGCAGTGCTGAGCAAGCGACTGGCAGCCGATGATGCGAAGCCCTGTGAAATGCAGGAAGTTATAGAAATAGATAATTAAATAAAATAATAGGTAGATATATGGCAGAAGCAATTAGAGGATCTGGGCAGGGATTAGTACAAGTCCTCAGAACCCAGGTCGCGATTATCAAACAGGGCTGGCGAGCACTTCCCTCAGCCGCGAAGCTCGGCGGCGCCGTCATCATAATTGGCTTTGTGACTGGAATCGTAGGCTCCGCGATTGGAGGATCGGTTGGCCACGACATCAAGAGTATAGCCCAGATCATCATGGTCGCTCCTTTTGCGATTGCAAGCGTTTTCGCTTTCGCGCGTGAGGTCCGAGAGAAGATGCGCAAAAAAGAGACCGAGAGCCTCTCCGCGGAGCATGCCGTCCGGGAGGAGACCGTCGCTTCCGATCGCGAGGCGGTCCACCCATTCGGGCTCGGACGCAATGTGAGAATTCTCCTCGCGCTAGGCGGCGCCCTCGCTTCGATCGCTATGATCGCCTCTTCCGCCCTCCTCATAGGTCAAAACCCTGACCACACTGCGCTCGCTCATGACCTTAGCGACTTCAGCACCGCTACGTTAATGGGGACCGGGTTCCTTTTTGGCCTCTCTGTCGCTTGGAAGAATCGGGAAAGGATTCTCGAAAGCGTACGGGAAATACTCGGATCTGGCCCTCCCACGATCCAGGCGCAAGCACAGAGCGAAGAGCGCATCGACCAAGCGGCAAGGCTCGAGAGCAGCAAATCGATCTACGGCACTGTCTAATTCACCTAAAGCATAGGGGCTCCTGCCTCTATGCTCTTTTTTTTGAAAAAATAAATTAATATATAATAAAAAATATATTGATCAATAATAAATTTAATTATAAAATTATATTATATAATTAATTTATTAAGGTGATCATATGAATATCCGAGAGTTAGCTGGCCAGGTTAGAGCCGATTTCAACCAGATCGTGAAGCCGGTCAAGGGGACCCCTCTAAAGACAGCAGGGGTAAGCGCTGCCGCTGCCGGTCTTGCGATGATGCTGATCGGCTCCTTTGTCGGTCTTAGCCACCCGGCGGCCGGCCGTGCGCTGGTCGATGTGGGAGCCGCCTTCTTCCTTATCCCGCTCTTCATCGGCTCGATTCTTGCCGCGATAGATGCGATCGAGGCTGCCAAGAGCCGAGAGGTCGAGCCGCCTGACGCTCTCGATGTGGTGAAAAACGATGTGGCTCAGGAGATAGAGAGGCTAGCGCAGATCGCCGCTTGGGCCAAGGCGGTCGCGATCACCCTATCTATCGTCAGCACGATTCTGCTGCTTACCGCCGCTACAGGCGATCTGATCCAGAACAGCAAAGGCATCGCTGCCGGTCAGTTGGGCGGAAGCCTATTTGGCCTTGCCGCTGCCGCAGCTCTCACCAGCTACATCTTGAATAAATATAGCGATCAGCTCAAGAAGAGCGGCCAGGCGGTAGGTATAAAAGAAGAGGCAGCACCTGCTGGGCCTATCCCGCGAGTCCCCACCGCTGAGGAGCTAGCAGCTATCAAAGCCAAGACGGAGGCACTATTGAAAGCTCGCGACGAGGCTGTCAAAGCAAGAGAGGCCAGAAAAGCCGCAGCGGCAGCAAGACCCCCTGCGAGAGCAGACTGGCAGGTACTGGGCTGTCTAGGAGCACAAGAGGGGCGCTAGCCTCTCGAAGATGGCTAGGAGGGGCATCGAGCGCTGATAGGCGACTTTAGCCTGCCCCAGCATCCGCTCGACCTCGCGGTAGGGCAAGGCTGGCCGCGGATGAGGATGGTCGAAGTAGAGACTCTGGGTCGGACTTTGAGCAAGGTGGAGCAGATTGAGATCGCGATAGTAGCGGGCGATGAGCTCGAGAAGCGAGAAGAACTCCTCCTGGCAGTGCAGGGCAAGGCTCGCCTCGATCTCTTTCATCAAAAGCTCCCGCTCTTTGGGGCTGTAGGCGGCAGGCAGCGCCTTTTCCGCCTCTTTCTCCTCGCTCTTCTTCCTACTTTCCCACTCGGTGCAGAAGCGCTCTATCTCGCTATAACCCGTCCCCTGCTGAAGCCATTTGAAAAGCTCCTTCTGAGAGGCGGAGAGCTCCCGCTTTGACGATGAGGGGAAGGAGAGCAATTGAGCGCGCGAGCGCAAGGTGGCCAGAAGCTTTTCGCTATGGCTGGTCAATAGAATGAAGATGGCGCTCGAGGTGGGCTCCTCCAGGGTTTTGAGAAGCTGGTTGCTCGCTGCCGGCAGCATGCGCTCAGCCTCCTCTAGGATGAAGATCTGGTGGGAGCCTGCCGCAGGCTTGAAAGCGGCTGCGGCCAGCATACGGCTAAGCGAGGCAGTGCTGTGAAGCGCAAGCTTGCCCTCAGGGGCGACAAGGTGCAGATCGGGAGAGCTCTTAGCCCCGAGCAGCTCATGGGCAAAGTCGAGAGCGGCCTGCTCGATGATTTCCTTATCTCCTTGAAACACAAGGAGATGCGGAACCTGCCCTCTCTCTATCTGCTTTTTGAGCCGAAGTTTAGGGTCGATCATTATTTGTGGGGTTTGAGGGCGAGGCGGGGCTCGATCGCTTTGATGGAGAGCTTGAAGATCTCCTCCGGAGAGAGGCCAGCGTCGATCATCGCGATGCGGCTCGGGTATTTATCGGCCAGGTGCAGGTAGCCCGAACGCACGTCGCGATGGAAGTGGATCTCCTCGTTTTCCATGCGATCTTTCTTGCGGCTGAGCCGTTTGAGGGCGCTCTCGGGATCGACATCTAGGAGCAGGGTGATATCTGGCTCGATGCCGCGCGTCGCCTCGTGGGCCAGCTTCTCTACATAGTCCATCCCGAGGCCGCGTGCAGAGCCCTGATAGGCCACTGTCGAGTCGTTGTAGCGCTCTGAGATCACGATTTTGGAGGCCCTGAGGGCTGGTAGGATCACCTGCTCGAGATGCTCGACGCGGGCAGCGAGGAAGAGCATGAGCTCTGCGGGAGCCGAAACAGGGAGGGAGGCGTCGAGAAGGAGGGCGCGGATCTTTTCTGCGAGCGGCGTACCCCCAGGCTCACGCGTCCAGATGACCGAGTAGCCCAGCTTTTCGAAATGGGGCACCAGCCGCTTCGAGAGGGTGCTTTTGCCCGCTCCATCTCCCCCCTCAATCGTGATGAAAAGCCCCTCATAGGGTTTGTAATGCGGCTCCACTCTCTTCCCCTGCCCCTTTCAGTTTTTCCATCACTAAGAGCTTGTCGCCCTCTTTGAGCTGGACCAGCTTGACCCCTTGGGTCGCGCGGCCCATGACGCGCAGCTCATCGAGACCGATGCGCACCGTCTGGCCCCCTTCTGACATCAGCAGCAGCCCATCCTTGTCCTCGACCGAAAGGGCGCCGATGACAAGGCCATTTCTCTCGCTCGTGATGATCGATCGCACCCCAGAGGCCCCCCTGTGGGTCTTTCTAAAGTCGACTACCGAGGTGCGTTTGCCAAAGCCATTCTCGCAGACCACCAGCATCGAACTGGTCTCGAGCTGGCTGGCCGCAACTACCTCAGCGCTCACAACATAGTCATCTCCGCTTTTCAGCATCACCCCGCGCACGCCGCGAGCTGCACGCCCCATCGCCCTCACCTCGCACTCGTCGAAGCGGATCGCCATGCCCTGGCGCGTGAAGAGCATCACCTCGTCGCCATCGGCCACGCGGCTCGCTCGAATCACCTCATCGCCCTCGTCGATCTCGATCGCGCGGATCCCCTTTCTTCTCGGATGGCTAAAGTCGACCAGCTCCACCTTCTTCACCACCCCGCGCGAGGTGGCCAGGAAGATATATTCGCCCGGTTTGGTGAAATCTCGAAGCGCAAGAACGGTGGCCACCTTCTCGTTTGGCAGGAGATCCTCGAGGAGATTGATGAGCGGCTTGCCTTTAGAGCGCCTCTCCGCCTCGGGCAGCTGCCACACTTTGAGCCAGTAGACCCGTCCCAGGTTGGTGAATAAGAGAAGGGTGTCGTGCGTAGAGGCCACGTAGAGCCCTTTGAGCACATCGCCTTCCCGCTTCAGATCGAGGCCGAGAACGCCGCTACCGCCCCTGCGCTGCTCTCTGAATAGGTTGAGCGGCATGCGCTTGATATAGTCGTCGGTCGAAATAGTGATCGCCATCTCCTCATCGGCAATGAGCTCTTCGATGTCGCGCCCTCTGCCCTCACCAGCGACGATCTGGCTCTTGCGAGGAGCGCTATGCCTTTTCTGCACCTCGAGAAGCTCCTCTCGGATAATGCCGCGCACAAGCTCCTCTTGGGCCAGAACCGCCTTGTAGTAGGCGATCTTGGCGAGCAGGTCGCGATGTTCACTCTCAATCTTCTCTCGCTCAAGGCCGGTGAGCTGGTAGAGGCGCAGCTCTAGGACCGCCTGCGCCTGCCGCTCGCTGAGCTCGAAGCGGTTCATCAGCTGGAGTTTGGCCGTCTCGCGATTCTCGCTTTCGCGGATCAGCTTCACCACCTCGTCGAGCCGATCGATCGCCTTCAGGTAGCCCTCGAGGATGTGGGCGCGCAGCTCCGCTTTGGTCAGCTCGAAGCGGGTCCTTCTGCGGATCACCTCGATGCGATGCTCGATCCAGGCGAGGATCATCTGGCAGACGCCCATGGTGCGGGGCAGGTTCTTGTCGAGAGCAAGGAAGATCGCGCCGAAGGTGACCTGTAGGTCGGTGTAGTTAAATAGCTGCCTCACCGTGACATCGGCATGCTCGCCCTTCTTGAGCTCGATCACCATGCGCAGGCCATCTTTATCCGATTCATCGCGCACGTCGGCGATCTGAGCAATGGTCTTATCGTTCACCAGATCGGCGATATGCTCGATGAGGCGGGACTTGTTGACTCCGTAGGGAATCTCGTCGATCACGATCTTATCGCGACCGGCCGGCTTGTCGCTCTCCTCCACATGGTAGGCGGCGCGGATATAGATCTTGCCTCGACCGGTGGCGTAGGCGTCGCGAATGCCTTCGCTGCCGACGATGACCCCTCCGGTGGGGAAATCGGGGCCCGGCATGATCGCCATCACCTCTTGAAGTGAGGCGTCGGGCCGCTCGAGGAGCAGCAGGGTGGCGTTGACCAGCTCGGAGAGGTTATGCGGGGGGATGTTGGTCGCCATGCCGACAGCGATGCCCGAGGAGCCGTTGGAGAGGAGGTTGGGGAACTTGGCAGGCAGAACGACCGGCTCTTCCTTGGTCTCGTCGTAGTTGGGGATCATGTCGACCGTCTCTTTGTCGAGATCCTCCATCATCTCGACAGAGGCGTGGGTCATGCGCGCTTCGGTGTAGCGCATCGCGGCAGGGGGGTCGCCGTCGATCGATCCAAAGTTTCCCTGCCCCTCGACGAGCGGGTAGCGCATCATCCAGTTCTGGGCCATGCGCACCAGGGTGGGGTAGATCACGCTCTCGCCGTGCGGATGGTAGTCGCCCGAGGTGTCGCCGCAGATCTTGGCGCATTTTCTGTGTTTGGCGCCGGGAGAGAGGTTGAGCTGGCGCATCGCATAGAGGATGCGTCTCTGCGAGGGCTTGAGGCCATCGCGCACATCGGGGAGGGCGCGAGCGATGATGACCGAGAGCGAGTAGCGAAGGTAGCTCTCCTTGACCTCCTCCTCGATATTGCGTGCAACTACTTGTTCGTCTGTCATAGCCTAGATATCTAAATTTTTCACTGATAGGGCGTGGGATTCGATGAAGTCGCGCCTCGGTGCCACCTCTTCGCCCATCAGCATGGAGAAGATGTGGTCGGCTGCAACCGCATCGGGCAGGGTCACTCGCAGGAGAGTCCGTTTGGTCGGATCCATCGTGGTCTCCCAGAGCTGGTCGGCATTCATCTCGCCAAGACCTTTGTAGCGCTGGATCTCGACCCCTTTTCGGCCGAGCACTCTCAGATAATCGATCGTCTCCTTCAGCGAATAGAAGTCGTGGACCGTCTCTTCGCCGAGAATTACCGAGATCAACTTGCCATCGGTCACCAGGTAGCGTTCAAGAGGAATATCGAAGCGGGCGAGGCGCTCGAGCAGCTTGGCAAAGCCCTCCTTGGAAAAGAGCTCCACGAGCGGCAGGGGGGCAGCTCGGAATTTTTGCATCTCTTCACCTTGCGACTCAGTCCCTTCTGCTTGCGCACGCGCCCTTTCACTCGCCTCGTGGCTCTGTCTCAGGGTAGCGAGCTCCTCATCGCTGTAGATGAAGCTGCGCATCTTCTGGCTCTTCGGCAGCATGAACCGTGGGAAGTCGCCTGAGCTATTTTTGGCCTGCAGAAACTCGCGGAAGGGAAGCGCCTTCTTCTCGATGCTCATCTGGAAGTGCTCCACATCGAGAATCAGATCGATCAGCTCTCTCGCCTCGGTCTGGGTCAGCTTGCGATTCCATTTGGCATGGAAGAGGGCGATATCCTTCTGCGCAAGTTCGAGGATGTAGCTATCCATCTCGCGCTCCGAGAGGATATATTTGGCCTCCTTCTTGCGCGCCACGCGGAAAAGGGGCGGCTGGGCGATGTAGATGTGGCTATTTTCGATGAGCGAGGGCATGTGGCGGTAGAAGAAGGTGAGAAGGAGCGTGCGGATGTGCGAGCCGTCGACATCGGCGTCGGTCATGATGATCACCTTGTGGTAGCGCAGCTTCTCGAGGTTCATCCCCTCTTTGCCCACCCCGCAGCCGAGGGCGGCAATCATCGTGCCCACCTCTTCGTTCTGGAAGACCTTCTCTAGACGCGCCTTCTCGACGTTGAGGATCTTGCCCCGAATCGGCAAAATCGCCTGGAAGCGCCTGTCGCGCCCCATCTTGGCCGACCCACCCGCAGAGTCGCCCTCGACGATGTAGATCTCACAGAGCTTGGCATCGTTTTCAGAGCAGTCGACCAGCTTGCCAGGCAGCCTTGAGCTGTCGAGCGCGGTCTTTCTCAGAGTGAGCTCGCGCGCCCTCTTAGCCGCCTCGCGCGCCTGGGCGGCGAGGAAGGATTTGTCGACGATGGTGCGCGCAATCGATGGATTTTCGCTCAAGAAGATCGCAAGTTCCTCACCTGCAATCTGTTGCACTATAGATCCCACGTCGTGGTTACCCAATCTCTGCTTGGTCTGTCCTTCGAATTGGGGATTGGGGACCTTGACTGAGATGACCGCGGTGAGCCCTTCGCGCATATCCTCGCCCGTGAGGGAGAGCTTCTCGTTTTTCAAGAGGCTGGCCGCTTTGATGTAGCTGTTGATCGCTCGGGTGAGGGCGGAGAGGAAGCCGGAGAGGTGGGTGCCTCCCTGGCGCGTCGGGATGTTGTTGGCGTAGGAGAGCATGTTTTCGTTGTAGCCGTCATGCCACTGGAGCGCCGCTTCAAACTCGACGATACCGTCGTCGCCCTCGCGCGTGCCGCGGATGTGGATGGGGGTGGCAAAGAGGGGCGTGCGGTTTTCGTTGAGATAGGAGACGAAGGAGAGGAGGCCCCCATCGTAGCAGAAGCGCTGGGTCTCGGGGCTGTCGCTCCTTTCATCTCGGAAGAGGATCTCGAGACCGCGATTGAGGAAGGCGAGCTCGCGCAGCCTCTGGACGATGGTGCTGGCATCATAGAGGACGGTCTGGAAGATCGTGTCATCGGGCCAGAAAGTCTGCTTGGTGCCGCGCTTCTCGGTTGTGCCCACTTTGGCAAGGGGTTTGGAGACCTGGCCGCGCGCAAACTCCATCTCGTGGATGGTGCCGGCGCGGAAGACCTGCACGAGAAAGCGCTTCGAGAGAGCGTTGACGCAGGAGACGCCGACGCCGTGGAGGCCTCCTGAGACCTTGTAGCTCTCGCGATCGAATTTGCCGCCGGCGTGCAGCACGGTCATCACCACTTCGAGAGCGGAGACATCGCGGCCGCGCTTTTTGGACTCTTGTTCGTGCCTTTCGACCGGAATACCGCGGCCATCATCTTCGACGGTGACCGACTGGTCGCTATGGATAGTGACTTGGATGGTGCGGCAGTGGCCGGCGAGCGCCTCGTCGACGCTGTTGTCGACCACTTCGTAAACCAGATGGTGTAGACCTGAGACTCCGGTGTCGCCGATGTACATACCGGGCCGTTCGCGGACTGCCTGGAGGCCCTCTAGCACCTGAATGGAGCTTGCATCGTAGGTGGCGCTTTTCTTCTCTTTCTCAGCATTATCGGTCATAATTTCCTATCCTAGTCGCAGTGAGATCCCTTGAATCGTCGCCTCGGGCACCCTCTGCCTCAGCTTTTTGAGCAGCACCAGCTTCTCTGGACCGCTCAGGAGGCTGAGGAGGGTGGAATTTTGCACACGCACCTCTAAAACGGCGTCGACGAAGGTGGTGGCGCGCGCCATGGGGGCGAGGGTGGGGCCGATCACTTCGCTCCAAGCGGCAATCACCTGGTCTGGCCTTTGGCTGTAGCGTGCACCCATCTTTTTTAAAAAAGAGGGAAGCAGCTCACGGAGGTGGTGGATGGAGGAGTGGCGGGAAAACCCTGAGCTCACGAGGCCTTATAACTCAAACTTCAAAGGTCCAGACTATAACCGAGCGAGGGCGGGCAAAACAAGGCTTTTTTCAGGATATGAGGGGGAGAAAAAAAGGGGGGATAGCCCCCCTTTTGTTTAGTCGGAATTATCCGCTCACGGTTCCATCTGTTGCGGCTGAGGTGGCTGCTGCTCTTGCGGCGGGTGCGGCTTGGGCCATAACCTTGACTCCCTCAGCTTGGTCTTCCTTTGGCTTTTTCTTGCTCGGATGGCGAACAGCAAGGGCGCCAAAACCGGCCACCGCAGCTGCAGCTCCGCATCCACCTGCCACTGCTCCGCCGCCAGAGACGACGCCGAGGAGGGCAAGAACTGCGACTGCCGCAAGGCCGACCGATGAGACGCCAAGAGCAGTCGAAGTGCACTTTCTGCCGCTCACCTGCATCTTGCCCTCATCTTGGACATTTTGCGATCGCTCCATGAACATAGTTTCGCAACATGATTTGATACCCATAAATATACCTCTTAGGGTTATTGGTTTGTTATTATTAAGATTGATCCCAGCCTTCAAAGAATCCGCTCATATCATTGTCAGCGGGTACTTGTACATCTGGCGAGCCCTCTGGGGACTTCTTCGAGCGGCACATGGCGACAGCGGCCAGTACGGCGGCTACTACTGAGAGGCCTGCGCACACACCAAACGCTCCTACGCTGCCGGAGATAACGTCGAAGGCCATAAGCGCGGCGACTGCCGCAAGGCCGATCGATGAGGCGCCAAGTGCAACGGCAGCGCATTTTTTGCGGCTCACCTGCATTTTTCCCTCATTTTGGCCACTCGTCGCTCTCTCCATGAACATGGCTTCACAGCATGATTTAATACACATAACGATTTCCCCTCGGTTTATTACTAAGATTATTCCCAGCCTTCAAAGAATCCGCTCATATCATTGGGATCTGGAGCTCGCGCCGACGCTTCGAGTCCAGGAGCTGGACTGGGCGGGAGGTCGGGCGGCGTGCTCGGCTCCATTTGGCTTGGAGCGGGACCACCGCCGAAGGCCGAATCGAGATCATCCTCTGCTGCTCTCTTGTCACTCTCTGATAGGGAGGGCTTTCGGTATTGAAGATAGAGCGCGAGGGCAAAACAGCAGAAGGCGGCTGCCCCGAAGGTGGTGGCAGCATATTCCGCCGCAAAGCCTTCGATGGTTAGCACGCCTGCCCCAGAGAGGGCAGCTAGCAGGGCCAGGACGACGCCCGACGCGGCCAAAGCCACCTGGCCGCATTTTTGCGGGCTGAATGAATGGTGTCCCAAAGCCTTCTGTTTATAGAAAAGTTTCTGACAAGGGGCCAATTGATCCATAAGTTTTAATTGTTGGTTAATTTACGTTAATTACAAATTAATTATAAATTAACGTGAATTTAATTAAAACTTAATTTTTCTCGTATATAGGGTTTTTTACCCTCTCTTCGATAGAGTGGATGAGGGTGCCCCCATTTTGGGCATAGACCGAGAGGAGGTGGAGGGGTAGGCGATTCAATTTAGCCAGGAGAATCGCCCTGGGATGGAGCACCTTTTTTCAAGGAGCGTTCGACGATCTGGGAGGCCTCTTCGTAGGAGAGCTTTTGGTGGAGGGCGGCATTTTTTTCGAGTTTGGGGTCGCTATCGTAGACCCCGAGCACATCCTTGTAGAACTCCACCTTCTCCGCCCCTAGGGCCGCTCCGAGGGCCACAGCGGTGGTATCTGACCCGCCGCGGCCAAGGGTGGTGATCTCTTTAGAGCGGCTGACCCCCTGGAAGCCGGCGACAATGGCGATTTTGCCTCCGTCGAGGGCTGCTCGGATGCGCTCGGGACGCACATCGACGATGAGCGCCTGGCTGTGATTTTCGTCGGTGATGATGCCCGACTGGCTGCCTGTGAAGCTGATCGCCTCTCTCCCCTTCAGCGAGAGCGCCATGGCCAGAAGCGCTATGCTGATGCGCTCGCCGGTGCTCACCAGCATATCGTATTCGCGCCGAGGGGGATTGGGGTGGACTTTACTCGCTAGCTGGATGAGCTCATCGGTCATCCCCTGCATGGCTGAGACGACGCAGACGATTCGCCGGTAGCTCTCTGCCCGCTTGAGGATCAGGGAGGCGATCTCCGAGAAGCGCTCCGGCTTCTCGACCGCTTTGCCGCCAAATTTTATAATGAGCGTTTTCTCTTCTTCTGGCATTCTAAAACGCTATGAACGAGCTACTTTTTCTACTGCACATCGCAACTATCGCTCTTTTTACTATTCTCTTTCTCAAAATAGGTAAAAGTGGGCTTGCCGCTTTTCTCTCGCTGCTCGCCGTTTTAGCAAACCTCTTTCTGCTCAAAGAGATTCCCCTATTTGGCTTGACGGTCTGCTCAAGCGATGCATTTGCGGTAGGATACCTGTTTGCACTGAATTTGACACAGGAATTTTTTGGTCCTAAAGAGGCGCGAAAAACGGTTCTCATCGCAAGCGTGGCGAGCCTGGCCTTCCTCATTTTTTCGGCGATTCACCTCAGCTACCGGGCGATAGAAAACGACCTGCTTGGGAGCCATTTCAGCGCGATTCTCTCCCCTATGCCGCGCCTGGTGATCAGCTCGCTTGCAAGCTTTCTCATCGTCCAGCTGCTCGACATCTCGCTTTTCGCCTACATGCGAAGGAAGCTCTCAGGAAGGGCGCTTGTCTTGCGCACCCTCCTCTCGCTATTATTTGCCGAAGTTCTCGACACCCTTCTCTACTCGATTTTTGCCCTTTCAGGGCAGGTGAGCACCCTTTATGAGGTGCTGCTCTTCTCCACGCTGGTCAAAGCGGCAGGCGCACTACTCGTCTCTTTCTTCGCTCCCCTCGCCAGAATCGCCTTCCAGAAGGGCCAAAAGGCGGGGCAGCCATGAGCTCCTTCAAGTTTGAGATCCAGTCAAAGCGGTCGAGGGCGCATGGGGGAAGGATCTACACCCCTCACGGCACCATTTTTGCCCTCTCAGGACAGGTGAGCGCCCTTCCGCTGGTCGGAATTGCCTTCCGGAAGAGGCAACCATGAGCTCCTTCAAGTTTGAGATCCTCCACCAGTCAAAGCGGTCGAGGGCGCATGGGGGAAGGATCTACACCCCTCACGGCACCATTTTTGCCCTCTCAGGACAGGTGAGCGCCCTTCCGCTGGCCGGAATTGCCTTCCGGAAGAGGCAACCATGAGCTCCTTCAAGTTTGAGATCCTCCACCAGTCAAAGCGGTCGAGGGCGCGCGTAGGAAGGATCTACACCCCTCACGGCACCATCCAGACGCCCAGTTTCGTGGCGGTGGCGACCAATGGCACGATCAAGGCGCTCTCGCCCGATATCGTCGAAAATAGCGGCCTCGAACTCATGTTCTGCAACACCTACCATCTGCTGCTACAGCCCGGTGTGGAGGTGGTTGAAAAGTCGGGAGGCCTTCACCGTTTTATCAATCGCAAGCTCCCGCTGATCACCGACTCGGGCGGCTTCCAGGTCTTCAGCCTTGCGTTTGGCTCGGTCCATGAGGAGCTCAAAAGCCAGGGCAAGCGAAAGGGGCAGAATCTGGTGCTCAAGGTCAGCGAGGAGGGCATTCTCTTCCGCTCTTACCGAGATGGCCAGAAGCTCTCTTTAACACCGGAATCGTCGATAGCTGCGCAGAAGGCGATCGGAGCGGACATCATCATCCCTCTCGACGAGCTGCCTCCCTACCACATCCAGGAGGACGATTTGAAGAAGTCACTTGCCCGCACCCATCGCTGGGAGCTTCGATCCCTCTCAGAGCATCTCAGGAACCCGAAAAACCAGGCGATCTACGGCGTCGTGCATGGAGGAGTCGATGAAACTTTGCGCAAGGAGAGCCTCTCCTTTCTCTTAGGGCACCCATTCGATGGCCTGGCTATAGGAGGAAGCGTCGGCAAAACGAAGGCAGAGCTCGTCGATCTCATCCGCTTTCTTTCTCCCCAGATGCCCCCGGAAAAGCCGTGCCATCTGCTCGGCATCGGGGATGCGCCCTCGATCGACGCGCTGATTCCTTTTGGTATCGACACCTTCGACAGCGCCTACCCGACGCGGGCGGCTCGCCACGGCCTCATCCTGACTGCTGAGGGGCCTATTAAGATAGAGAATCGCAAATATCGAGACGATTTCAGGCCTATAGAGGAGAGCTGCGACTGTCCTGCTTGTAAAAGCAGCTCTAGAGCCTTCCTCAACCATCTTTTCAAAGCAAAAGAGCTCTCCGCCTTCCTGCTTGCGACCGCTCACAATCTCCATTATATGGTCCGCCATATGGCCCAGATCCGAGATAAAATCCTCAAGGACGAGATATAGCATCAAGGTCCTTCTCGTACCCGTGCCCGGGTGCGCCCCCGTGCCCGGCTCCCTCTTTAATCCAATTTTTAGTAAGTAACATTTAATAATAAATAATATTCTTAATATATATTTTTTATTAAACTAATGATAGGTTAATATCCATATGCTATTATAGTTGAAACTAATTTCAAATTATAAAGTACTATGGCTACACAACCTATTTGTCACGGCGTTTCATTCTTCAGACTTCATACACGTGGAACGGTTGAGTTCGAACGAAATCGCGTCGATCGCATCTTCTCAGAATTTGAACGGACACCTCACTACCGAGCCTGTGCTGCCCTTGCCCGAAATGGTGCGCCTATCACGGAGGCGCAGTCGGAGATCGTCTTCCTCGCCTCAGTCCGCGAGCAAGCACCGACCTCAATAGAGGCGGTCGATGCCCTCTTCGATAGAGTGGTCGCACGCGTTGTGAGAGAGGGAGCGAGCCCTGTGGCGCGCAATACCCCAAGTCCAGCAACCCCTCCCCTAACTCCAGTTCCAGCGAGAGCAACCCCAGGGGCTGGTCCTGGTCCCGGTCCTGGGACCCCACAGAGTCTTTCTAGCGGTGAGGGCAGTCCTCCCGCTTCAGAGCCCACTCGCTCTCCCTCAACTCCGACCACTCCTCGAACCTCTCCTGCCTCCACCCCCTCCACACCTAGCTCTGAAAGCAACGAAGGTGCTGAACCACTCTATATCCGGAGATTGCTCTCTCAGCGAAATGCCATTGTCTATGACCTGCACGTAGCCTGTGATAAGCGTGTACATGCCCTCCTGCTTGCAAGGAAGGAGAGACACCTCTGTGACCCCCTTCCCGCCCGCGTGCGCAAAATGGGCCCCAGAGAGTTGATTCATAGATCAGCAGAGAGACAACTAAGGACAATCGCTCTCGTAGCCCATGAGAAAATAGCAGATGCTGCCCGTACAGCTCAAAGATCGACTCCAGCGCGAGATGCAGATATGCTGATGCTGCGCACTATCCATCCGCACCTAGATATACCCCTCTCTCAGCATCTAGGCTGGACCGACGTGGAAGCCTTTCGTCAGCATAGAAGCGCACTTCACGCTGCAAACAATGAACTTCAAACGCATGAACAGGCGCTTGAGTCGGCGAAGAGCCAAGTTCAGAAGCTCTGGGATGCTGTACTTGTCAATCGCTGTAAGGAGCTTATGGACGCACTTAATGCAGCGAGGCAAGAAGTTGAGAAGTGTGAGGAGGCGCTTAAGGCTTTGAAAAGACGCTTACCCTTTTCCCCGAAAGACATCAGGCAGGGCCTTGATCGAATAGCGCAGGCAAACAGATTTAGCTCTATCGAAATACAGCAGGCGAGACAGCGCGCTTTTGACGATTTCTGCGATTCTCCTTCAGCTGCTGCTCTTGCAGCCAGAACTCAGCCTCCCTCTCCTGCGCCGATAAGAGCAGTGCCGATAAGAGCGCTCCCAAGAAGAGATGATCACAAAGAGAGAAGAATATCTGAGAGGGGGCGGCTTCCACCCTACAATTCTGAGGATCCGATGGAATATCACCAGGCACGCATAGCCATTGCGCGCGAGCACTTTGGTTTAGATGTGAGGAATCCAGACGATCAAGCCATTCTCCATAGCGGAGAGGCTGACGGTAGAAAAATTGCAGACGATTCGGACAGACGCGCAAGACAGATCTGGCTAGATGAGAGTCTTGCACTAGATCCCGCTGATCCGGTCGACAGAATTATCGCCAGAGAAATCGGGGATGAAAGCGATGATGAGGACCATCTCTATCATCTCGATGGTGAGGTAGGAGACACTGCAGCGATAGTAGGCGATGCCGCCAATGGGATACTTATGGATTTAATCGGGGAGGCCATCACGGATTACTCTGCGATGAAAAAAGTGCAACGCAATCCTGATAATAGCCGCGCCGAAACCCCTGCCCACATTGATACTTCTATTCCTGAAGCCCACAGCCCTCCTCCCGCTCCCTCCGAAAGGTCAAAATCGAGAGAGGCTGCCGCCGCGGCTGCTGCACCCGCACCCGCTCAAGCAAATGGAAATCCAAGAGCTATCTCAGAAACTCCCGCTCCAGGAGCAGGTGAGATCGAGGATGATCTCGATCCAGAACTAAGAGAGGCCGCTTCACCCGCACCCCTTCAAGCGAGAGCTCGACCAGAAAGTCCTAGAAATCAAAGAGTTGTCGTAGCAACGCCCGCTCCAGGAGCAGGTGAAATCGAGGATGATCTCGATCCAGAACTAAGAGAGGCCGCTTCACCCCCACCCGTTCAGACAAATGAAAGCTCTAGAATTCAAATGCTTAGAGCAGATACACCCGCTCCAGGTGCAGGCGCACCCGAGGCCGTAGGACTCAAGCCAGCCACTCTCACACCCTCACCAGGCAACGGTTTTGCCAAACCCAAGCCAACAACTCTCACACCCTCCCCAGGCAGCGGTTTTGGTAAACCCAAGGCGGCAGAAAAGAAGGGTTAGACGATGACTTTGTCCCAGGTGCCGTAACGCTCCTTGATAGGGCCGCGGAAAATCGAGAGCAGAATCACCGCAAGCGCGATGATAAGATTGTGCCAGTGCGCCGCTCCGAGTCCGCTTGAGAGCAAAAACCAGGGCGCGAGCGCAAGCCAGATCGCAATCAGAATGTTGATGAGCCGTACCGTACGGGCCACTTCGGCAAACGAAATGATGGAGAGGGTCGCGATCAGCGCCCCCATCACCGCCTGATTATCGGCCATCTCTCCCGTGAATCCAAAGGTTTTCGCAGAGAAGAGCAGCCAGATACCGATGATCGCTGTGAGCACGAGATTCCACGGCAGCGTGATCCCCCACAAAGAGGCGCGTATGAATTTGAGCGGCGAGACATGGAAGCTCGGCGTGCGCGTATCGACTCCGGTCTCGGTATAGTTAGAGCCCTGGAAGAGCGTTTTCCAAAACGATTTGCCCTCACGCACACTCGCATGGAGATATTGCCCCACCGCCACCACCTCATCGACCGTCAGCGCCAGCATGATCAGCATGCAGACCGCGATGATCAGGCAGACCCCGCACCACGCCCCCACCGCAATCGGCTGGAGCATCACAAGCATGATGCTCACAAAGCCCGCAGGCACCACCAGAAAGCCGAAAATCACCACGATCCACGGCATGGTGTGCCACCTTCTAACGCCCCCTTTCGCACCCATAATCGCCTCAAGCGAGTAGACAAGCGCCCCGAGGCCCGCATCTGAGACCGGAAACTCCTGGGAGATCATCGAGGTGATCACCTTCTCAGAACCGAGGCCAAAAAAGGGATCAAAGACCGCTGATGAGTAGTGCAGCTGGTAGGCCGCGAGATAACGGGAGAGAAACCAGGCGATCGTCGCAAAGAAGATCACCGGAATCCTCTGATGCCATGAGGAGGGATTGTAGGTCCAGCCAGGGGGAATCTGAGGACCAAGCTCGAGCTCTGTCGGTCTAAACGGAGTCAGCACACAGAGCGCAATCGCAAGTATCCCAATCAGCGTATCGGTCACATAGATCACCGGCAGCTCTGCCCAGAAGATCAGCGGCGCAAACTGCAGCCAGAGTCCGACAAAGGCCCCTCCCCAGATCCAGTAGCGAAAGCGAAATGAGGTCGATATTAGACCAAAAAAGACGAGCAGCAGCCCCGATATCCAGTCGCTTTTCCGAAAGACCGAATGCAGGTATCCAAACGATTCAGGGCTCATCAGAAGCCAGAGCCCAAGCACCACCATGCCGAAGTGGCTCCATATAAACCGCTCGTGGTGGGTGCGATAAATCTGCTCTCGCCCTGGATCCATCTTCTCTCTCCTTGCTCGATAATCGGAAAGTAGCAAATTCTGACAAAAAATTTGTATGAAAAATTTTAATTGGTTATCACTTGAAACAAAAGCGAGGGCAAATGGCAGAGATCAAAGATGCGACACAGACCGAAGAGGAGTTTAAGATCGAAGAGCTTGCGATCGATACCATCCGAACGCTATCGATGGATGCGGTGCAAGCGGCAAATTCGGGCCATCCAGGCACGCCTATGGCGCTCGCGCCGGTGGCCTACTGCCTCTGGAATCGCCATCTCGCCTTCGACCCGGAAGATCCCATCTGGCCCAACCGAGATCGATTCATTCTCTCCAACGGCCACGCCTCGATGCTTCTCTATTCGCTTCTCCATCTGGCCGGCGTGAAGGCGGTCAACGCCAAGTATGAGCTGCTCGGCCGCTCCACGGTGACCTTGGACGATATCAAGAGCTTCCGCCAGCTCGACAGCCGGTGCGCAGGCCATCCCGAATACCGCTGGACCTCAGGCATCGAGGTCACCACAGGCCCCTTAGGACAGGGCGTGGCAACCAGTGTGGGCATGGCGCTCGCCAGCCGCTGGATGGCCGCCCATTTCAATCGTCCCAGCTTCGAGATGATCAACTACCGGGTCTACGCCATCTGCGGCGATGGGGACATGATGGAGGGGATTTCAAGCGAAGCGGCCTCGGTTGCGGGCCATCTCAAGCTCTCTAATCTCTGCTGGATCTACGACAACAACCACATCACGATCGAGGGAAGCACCTCGCTCGCCTTTTCAGAAGATGTGGCGGCGCGCTTCATGGCTTACGGCTGGAATGTGCTGAGGGTCGGCGATGCCAATGATCTGGAGCTCCTAGACCGAGCCATCAACACCTTTCACCAGACCCACGATCGCCCCACCCTCATCATCGTCGACAGCCACATCGCCTGGGGATCGCCTCACAAACAGGATACCTCTGCGGCTCACGGAGAGCCCCTCGGCGAAGAGGAGATTCGCCTCACTAAACGCAGCTACGGCTGGCCTGAGGAGAAAAAATTCTACATCCCCGATGGGGTCTACAGCCACTTCAAAGCAGGGATTGGCCAGAGAGGAGGCCGCCTGAGAAATGAATGGATGGACCTCTTCAAAGAGTACAGCAAAGCCCATCCCGAACTTGCCGACCATCTCTATAAGATGCAGCACAGGCTCCTTCCAAAAGATTGGGACAAGGAGCTTACTCCCTTCGAGGCCGACCCCAAAGGAGTGGCGACGAGAGATTCTTCTGGAAAGGTCTTGAACCAGGTCGCAAACCGGCTTCCGTGGCTTGTAGGAGGGGCTGCCGATCTCTCCCCTTCGACGAAGACCGACATCAAAGCGGGCGATGGAAGCTTTTCAGCAGAGAACCCTGCGGGGCGCAATTTGCACTTCGGCATTCGCGAGCATGCGATGGGTGCGATCGTCAACGGCCTTTCGCTCTCTAAAGTGCGCTCCTACGGATCGACCTTTTTGATCTTCAGCGACTACATGAAGCCCACTTTAAGACTCGCTGCGATGATGGAGATTCCGACGATTCAGATCTTCACCCACGACTCGATCGGCCTTGGAGAAGATGGCCCCACTCACCAGCCTGTCGAACAGCTTTCCACCCTGAGAGCCACACCTGGACTCATCGATATCCGCCCCGCCGATGCAAACGAGGTTCTGGAGGCGTGGCGCTACCTGATCCCCTTGCGCCACGAGCCAGTCGCCCTCATCTTGACCCGGCAGAAGGTGCCGACCTTGGACAGAAAGAAATACCATAGTGCTGAGGGGCTCCACAAGGGCGCCTACATCTTGGCCGGCTCCAAGGAGGAGAGACCCGACATCATCTTGATCGGGACAGGTAGCGAGGTCCATCTCTGCCTGGAGGCCCACGAAAAGCTCCTTTCAGAGGGCATCAAGAGCCGCGTTGTCAGCATGCCCTCGTGGAAGATCTTCGAAAAGGAGAGCGAGGAGTACCGCAAATCGGTCTTGCCCCCTGAAGTCGAGGCGCGCATTGCAGTCGAGCAGGCCTCCACCTTTGGCTGGGAGCGCTATGTGGGGCCGAAAGGGGCCATCATCGGCATGAGGACCTTCGGCGCATCAGCACCTCTAGAGGAACTTTTGAAAAAGTTTGGCTTCACAAGCGATCAGATCGTAGAGAAGGCAAAATCACTCATAGGTAAGAGATGAGCTCCTCAGGTCGGCCCAAACCCCAAAAGCTGCTCGTCATCATCACGCTCGGTCTGCTTGCGCTCCTCGTCCTGGCTGAGCTCTGGGTCCACCGCTCAAAACCGAAGCCTGTAGTCTCTATCGAAACCTTCGATCAGCCTGTCCTCGGCGCTGACACGGCCTGCGTCGAGCTCGTGATCTTTGAAGAGCCCAAGTGCAGCGCCTGCAAGACTTTTAGCAACGAAATATTCCCCAAGATCAAGGAAAAATACATCGATACAGGGAGAGTGAGCTACCATACCTTTATCGTCTCCTTCCTTCCTAACTCGATGCCCGCTGCAAATGCCCTTCTCTGCATCTACAACCCCCAGAAGATCTCAGGACAGGGAAATTCCGACGCCTTTTACCGCTACCTAGATTTCCTCTACCAGAACCAGCCAGAAGAGGATGTGGACTGGGCGAAGCCTCCCCTCCTGGCCAAATTTGCCCACAAAGCGGGCGTTTCGATCAATGATAAGGAGTTTATCCAATGCATCGAGCATAATAGCTACAGCGACCTGATCGAAAGCAACACCAACTATGGCCAGAAGCTCATGGAGGGCAAGCTGGCCACCCCAGCGCTCTTCATCAACGGCGAGTTCTTGGGCGAGCTCAGCTTGGACGAGCTCTCCAAGCTGCTCGATAAGAAACTCAAAGAGTGCGAGAAGAAACCATGAGTAGGCGCTTTGGTCTCTACATCGCTTGGCTAATCGCGATCGTTGGATCGCTCATCTGCCTTTATTTCAGCGATATCGTTCGTATACAGCCGTGCAACCTCTGCTGGTATCAGCGCACCTTCCTCTTCCCCCAAGCGATCATTCTCGGCATCGCCGCCTACCGAGGAGAGGCGCTCATCGTTCCCTACGCCCTCACGCTCACGATCATCGGTTTTTTCATCGCCCTCTATCAGGTATTGATTCAAGAGGTGCCTGGCTGGAATGTCATCGAGATGTGCGGCGCCGGCCCTTCATGCGCATCGAAAGTCGATATAGGCCTTGGATTCATCACCATCCCTATGCTCTCGCTCGTCGGCTTCCTCGCCATCGCGCTGCTGCTGTGGGGTGTGAAAAGAGAATGTGACAAGTAAATATTTTACTATATTGCGCAAAGCAGCTCTCTCTGATACACTCTCTCTCTCATTTAAATAAGGTGGACAATGGGACGTTTTTTAAGTTTACTAGGGTTGATGTTTATGACGGCTTTTCCTCTTTTCAGCGGCTCTGAGCCTATCCCGACAAAGCAGAAAGTCATTATCCTGCTCGGGGCGCCAGGGGCTGGCAAGGGAACGCAAGCGGTCTTTCTGAGAGAGAAATATGGGCTCGTCCACATCTCGACGGGCGATCTTTTCCGAGAGAATCTGAAGAACAATACACCGATTGGCCAGAAGGCGAAAGCCTATATGTCGAAGGGCGAGCTTGTGCCCGATGAGATCGTGCTCGAGATGCTCTTCGACCGAATTTCGAGAGAGGATTGCGCCAAGGGCTTTATTCTAGACGGCTTCCCGCGCACGATTCCTCAAGCCGAGGCGTTCGACAGCGCCATGCAGGGCAAGGGCGAACTGCTCGTGGTGAGCCTAGAGGTGCCCGATTCGCTCATCTTGGATAGGCTGGTCTACCGTAGGTCGTGTGAGGCGTGCGGCACTCCCTACCACCTCAAATCGATGCCGCCCAAGGTCCCAGACATCTGCGACAGGTGTGGGGGCAAGCTGATCCACCGCAAGGACGATACCGAGGCGGTGATTCAAGAGAGACTGGCCACCTACCATCGCGAGACAGAGCCGCTCATCGAATACTATCAGCAGCAGGGAAGGCTTTTTCCCATCGATGGCACTCTGCCGCTGGATGAGCTCCGAAGAATTCTCACAGCTAGGCTAGATGCCTTCTTTGCTTCGCCTTAAAGAGTAAAAGTAGAGCGGGGTTTGCAGAAGGTCGCCGAGGTAGACCACCCTTCTGGGAGCGGTTTGGGGCAAAGCAAAAGCGAGGGAGATGAGCTCGCCTTCGCCTAGCTCGTGCTCCAACCTCTCCATCGCCCCTGGAAAGAGGTAGGCGTAGATCAGATCGGCATCCTTCAGATCTGCTTTGAAGAAGTCCTTGCACTGGAGGGTGAGATTGCTCTGCCGATGGAGCCATTTCCTCAAGCAGAGAAAGAGATAGGGTAGGGGTGAGAGCTCGTAGGCGATCACCTCTGCTTTGGGGTAGGCTCTAGCAAGCAGTAGGGCGGGCCCGCCCCAGCCCGAACCTAGCTCTAAAATTTTTACTTTATCTGAGAGCGGTGGGAGATGGTGGGCAAGTGCCTTGAGAGCGGCTCTGCTCGAGGGCATGGGAGAAATTCCCAAATAGAGAGAAAAGCCGACCAGGGATATACTGATTATCCCGAGCAGGATAAGGGATAGAATAAAACCCATATCCCGATATTACAGTTATTTTCCATGGATCGCTACACAGTTCAGTCGCCTCAGAGCCTTTTTGAAGCGATGCAAGCTTTTTTTCCCGATAGTTCTAAGAGCTCGCTTTCCAAGTGGATCGAGCTTGGGCGGGTGGCGGTCGACGGCAAGTGCGTCCAGGATAAGAGGAGTCAGCTCGCCTCAGGCCAGGTCGTGGCGCTTCTCGATAGGCCGAAGAAGAGGCTTTTTGGCAATGTGCGCATCCTCTATGAGGATCGCTGGTTTATCGCGATAGAGAAGCCGGAGGGGCTTCTGTCGGTAGCGAGCGAAGATCCCGATGAGATCCATGCGCAGGCGATTCTGGAGGCCCATTTTGGTCCTCTTTTTGCGGTGCACAGGCTGGATAGAGAGGCCTCAGGCCTGCTTCTTTTTGCGAGGGGCAAGGTGGCTGAGAAGCACTTTGAGGCGCTCTTTGAGAAGCGGACGATCAAAAGAGATTATTTTGCCCTTGTCGAGGGGGCGATGAGCCGAGATGAGGGCAGCTTCGAGTCCTACCTTCTGGAAAAGAGGAACTACGATGTAGTCTCTTTAGAAGGAGAGGTGGGCAAAGAGATCCCTGGGGCAAAACATGCGGTGACCCGCTACAAGGTCTTGCACCGATCGAAGATCTTCACCTACCTTCAGATTGGGCTCGAAACGGGCCGCAAGCACCAGATTCGGGTCCACACCCATGCTGCGGGCCATCCGATTGTGGGGGATCTCAGATACGGCTCGCTGACCAATCCGATCCAGAGGCTAGGCCTACACGCCTTTCGACTGCAGTTCATCCATCCCTTCACCCAGAAGCGGGTGGTTCTATTCTGTCCGCTTCCTCGCGCCTTCCACAAAATCGTACCTGAGAGCGTGCGTGAGGGGCTAAAGCAAGCGCAGCTTGTGTAAAAATTCACCACAGAGACAGAGAATTCACCACAGAGACTCGAGAGAGAACAGAGGCAGCACAGAGGAAAAAATCTTCTTTTTGCGAGCGCAAAAAGAAAGCAATCGCTGCTTGAACCCAATATTGCCGCGCTTCGCGGCAAAAAAATCTCCTCTGTGCAACCTCCCTTTTCTCTCGAGTCTCTGTGGTGTTGTTCCTTTGTGGTGTTGTTCCTTGTTGTTCCACCCCTTTAAAAATTGCTTTAAATTTGGTAAAAGCTATACTCACTCTCAAGCTACTAAAGCGGTGGACCATGGAAGAGAGCCTCTCTCTTTATAAAACATCGAACCAGAAGCCCGAGAAAATCATCCCCCTCTCGGAAGTGAGCGAGGAGCTCGTCATCGACAAGCACAGGCTCTCTTTGCAGGAAAGCCTGGAGAAGATTTTCGGTCCCGAACTCGAAGAGCCGCTCTCCCTCAAGCTGCCCCTCTTCAAATGGAAACTGGCCCCACGCTCCGGCGCCCTTCTCCTCTACCTGCTTGCCAAAGATCGCAAAGCCGAAGAGCTCTCCTCCTCTCTGAAAGAGAAGATCTCCACCCTCCTTCTGCCAGGAGAAAAACAGCGGGTTCTCTCGAGCCGTAACTTCTCCTTCTCCTCAGGCGAGGGCGAGGAGAGCATGTTCTATTTCGAAGAGATCCTCATCCAGCTGCAGAAGTCAGGCTCCTTCCCCTACATCGAAAAAAATCTGCCCCTGGTGGCCCACGAGCTGAAACTCGGCATCGAAAGCAAGAGCCTAGTCAAGCCGTGGACGCCCCTCCTAAACCTCGATCCCGATCCCTACATCACCCAGACCCTGCTTCGACTCACGCGCCGCTACCCCACCATTTTCGATGAAAGCATCTTCCGCGACCTTTCCCACTTCCTTCTCGATTGCCGAGAGGAATTCTGCAAGATCCGATCGATGAGACACCTCGCCCGCATCGTCTCGACCCACTACTTTTTCACCAAAACCCTCGAGCAGGAGACCAAGGTCTATCCCGGCAGGCGCCACCTCTATTTCAAGCTCTTCAATACCGAGCTGCGCTACACCTTCGGCCTCAAGCGCGCCCTCGGCATCGCTATCGCCATCAATTCCCTCCAAGAGTACGAATGCTTCGAGCCCAGGCATATCCTAAAAGCCATCAACCGCGTTCTGCCCGGCGTCAGAGTCATCCCCGACTCCTTCTACTCCAACCGCAGCCAAGACACCAAGCTCATGGTCTCCTATCTGGAAATCGAAAAGGCTAAAGGAGAAGACTTTACTCGAGAGGAGATCGCCGAGCTCAAAGCCAATCTCAAAGAAGAGCTCAAAAACAGCATCGAGTATCTGACTCCAGCGCTCTTCCTACCGCGCAACGAGGAGGAGCTCCTTCGCAACATCATCCTCCTGAGCGCCGAGCTCAAATATGTGAGCGACCTTCCCCAGGCCATCATCTCCTTCCAAGAGCAGAGAAGCGATGTGCTCAAATTCAATATCATCCTGCTCAGGATCTTGACCAAAAAATCGAAGCCGATCCAGCAATCATCGCTTCTCTCCCTCCACGATCGCCTGATCGTCGAAAAGGTGGCGCAGGTCGGCCAAGTGCGCAAGAAGTACACCAAGGAGGCGACCGTCTTTTCGATCGAGATCGAAAACGGACTCTTCCTCAGGAAAAACCATTCGGTCGACCTCTTGAGCGCACGGCAATACATCGTCAAGAGCGTCGAGAAGCTGGTCGGTCCCTTCAGAGACTATAACGGCGGCTTTCTCTTGAAACAAAAAGAGCAGCTCGAGGCAATCAGAAGCGCTTTGGGAGAGCTCGGCAAGCGCCATGAGCTGATCCTAGAGAACCTCTTCTACTCGCTCGCCCCACCCATCATGCAGACCTTCATCGCTCCCGAGCTTGCCAAACCCTTTTTCGTTCTCTTTCTCGAGCTGATCAACCAGGAGATCCCCAAAGGCGCAGGCTACCTGCTGAGCGAAAAAGAGAATTCGGGCTTCTTCGCGCTTGCGATCAAAGCACAGACGCCCGAAATCAAGGAAAGAGCCTTGAGAGCGCTCTCCGAGGTGCCCATCGCCCCTCTGAAACTGGCGAGCGCAGCCCTCGAGATCGAGGGCAACGAATATCTCTGCTATCTCTATCTCAATCCAACCGAAGAGGAGAAAGAGGCCTTCTCCTCCGTCATCAAAAAGGCGCTCTCGCTCTGGTCTAAGGGCCAAAACGAGCTCCAGGTGCTCCATCTGCACCTACCGCGAGCTCCCCAATCGCTCGATCCCCGCATCGGTGCCGACAGAACCTCAGGGGTAGTGATCAAAATGCTCTATGAAGGCCTCGTGCGCGTCTCGCGCGGCGGCGGGCCCGAGCTTGCGATCGCTGAGAGAGTCGATATCTCCGAAGATGGGAAAAAATATCTCTTCCACCTGCGCAGCAGCTACTGGTCCAACGGCTCTCCTCTGACCGCCTACGACTTTGAATATGCATGGAAGAAAATCCTCGAGCCTCACTTCACCTTCTCCTACTCCTTCCTCTTTCACTCGATCAAGAATGCCAAGCTGGTCAAAAGCGGTCACATGCCGATAGATCAGGTCGGAATCACCGTCCAAAGCGATAGAGAGCTGCTCGTCGAGCTCGAGCACCCCTTTCCGCAGTTCCTCGATCTCTTGGCCCACTGGACCTTCGTTCCCCTCTGTCGCGAAATCGACCAGAAACACCCCGGCTGGGCCTACCACAGCTCGGAGACCTATGTCTGCAATGGCCCCTTCAAGCTCAGCGAGTGGAGACTCAATGATGATCTCGAACTAGTGAAGAACCCCCACTACTGGCAGGCCAAATCGACCAAGTTCGACAAAATCTCGATCCATATCATCGAAGATGAAGAGGCCGCCCACTCGCTTTTCCTCAAGGGCAAACTGGATTGGCATGGCGATCCTGTCTCCAAGATACCCTTTAAAGCGCTCGCCGACCTCCAAGCCAAAGATGCGGTGCATGTCTCCCCGATCTCAGGCCTTTTCTGGCTGCAGCTCAACACCCGCGCCATCCCTTTCAAAAACCCCAAACTCAGGCGCGCTTTCGCTACAGCGATCTCTCGCAAGGATCTGATAGACAAAATACTGCACAGCACCGATACACCCGCCCTTGGCTTTTATCGAAAGAGCAGCTCCCCCATCTTCCACGACGGGGATCGGGAGCTCGCTCGCAAGCTCTTCGTAGAGGGCCTTGCCGAACTGGGCATGGTTCCCGCCGACCTTCCCCCCATTCTCTTTGCCCATAGCGAAATCGAAGAGCATATCGCCATTGCGCGCGATATCACCAAGTGCTGGGAGGAGGTCCTAGGAGTGAAATCTATCCTCGAGAGACACTCCTGGCACAACTTCTTCGAAGCGCTTCAGAGACAGGACTATATGGTTGGAGGACTCACCTGGTTTTCGCGCTACGACGATCCGAGCTACTACCTCGAGATTCTCTCTCTAGACAAACCCTACATCTCCAACTGGGACAAGCAGGGGCTCGTTCACCTGCTCGAGCAGGCCAAGCACACCCTCGATCCTACCTTGCGTCAAAAGCGCATCGAAATGGTCGACCACTTCGCTGTCGAGCAGATGCCTGTGATTCCCCTTTTCTTCCAGAACCTGCGCTACACCAAAAATCCTCGCCTCCAAAATGTGATCCTCTCCGAAAACTGCCTGATCGATTTTCGCGAAGCTTTCTTAAGCTCCTGATTCTTAGCAACTCGCGCTCATCCAAAAAAAGATAATCTCTTTTTTCGCAAATTGGTGTATAAAGTAGCCATTCGAAAGTCTTTTTAGAGGTAAAAAAGCGTGTCGAGAACTAATAATACTATAAAGATTTACTACTTAAGCCTTTGTCTTGTTTTGTTCGGGCTTGCCGGTTGCAGCTCAACCCAAAAGGAGAGTAAACGGATGAAATCGCAAGAGCTAAAATTAAACCTTACCGCCAACCCACCCTCTTTAAATCCCTTCCATGGAATCGATCTCAATTGCCGTTCGCTCGAGAAGGCGATCTTCGAGGGACTGACGCGCATTGCACCGAGCGGCAAACCTGAGCTTGCCCTCGCAGCAAGCCTCTCGATTTCACCGAATAAAACGAGCTACACCTTCACCTTGCGCGATAGCTACTTCTCCAACGGATCCAAGATCACGGCGAAACATTTCGAACAGTCGTGGAAGCGCGCGATCGCTCAAGGGGCAAGCTGTCTCAGGGCCGATCTCTTCTACGCAATCAAAAATGCAAAACTGGCCAAAATGGGAGTTGTCCCCCTGGATCAAGTTGGAATTAAAGCACTGGATGATAAGCACTTATTAGTTGATTTAGAGCATCCAACTCCCTATTTTCTCGACCTGATTGCAAACCCTGTCTTTGCGGCTATCTACGATGAGAAGGACAAGCCTGAGGTTTTCAGCGGCCCTTTCGCGCTGAAGAGCTGGGAGCAGGACCGTCAGATCGTCCTCGAGCGCAATCCCTGGTACTGGGATCGCGATAGCATCCAGCTCGAGCGCATCGTCTTTTCTGTCATACGCGACACAAGCACGGCGCTCATGATGTACGAGAAGGGAGAATTTGATTGGATCGGAGGGATTTTCACCGTGCTGCCGATCGATGCCCTTGCGAAGCTCGAGCGAGAGGGCAAGCTTTCGAGCAAGCCGATCAACGGCATTTACTGGCTGAGCCTCAACACCCAATCGCTGCCTCTCAACAACGCCAAGATCCGCAAAGCGCTCTCCTATGCTCTCGATCGCGAGGAGATTGCCAAGGAGATTCTCCTCGGTGAAATTCCGACAGAAAATCTAGTTGCGCCCAAGCTGCTTTCCAAAGAGGTGCTGCCCTACCCCAACGGCAATCTCGAGGAGGCGAAACGGCTGCTTGCGCTTGGCCTTGAGGAGCTTGGACTCTCTAAAGAGGAGCTGCCTCCTCTTGCCTTGAGCCACAGCGACATCTCGGGGCAGAAAAAGCTTGCTGAATCGATTGCAGCGCAGTGGGAAAAGAGCTTGGGCATCAAAGTGGATCTCTCCGGTTGCGAGTGGAACATCTTCTTCAGCAACCTGGTTTCTAGGCAGTACCAGATCGGCGGCTGCATCTGGTTTTCGCTCTTCAACGATGCCGCCTACACCCTCGAATTTTTCAGAGATCCGGGCTCGCGCTACAATGCAGCTGCTTGGCAAAATGGAGAGTATCAAAAGCTTCTAGAGCTTGCCGACAGCGCCCAAGAGAGCGACGAGAGGCTCGAATATCTCCGCTCTGCGGAGGATATCTTGCTCGACGATATGCCGGTGATTCCCCTCTTTATGGCCAACTACCGCTTTCTGATCCGAGATAATCTGAAGGGGCTCTTTTTCTCAGACCTTGGCGATGTCGATTTCAAGTGGGCCTACCTCGAGACAAAGACCCCAAAGCACTTCTCAGCCGTATGATCTTTCGCAACCGAAGCGAGGCGGGCAATAAGCTCGCAGACTACCTAGAGAAGAGCGACACCGTAGTGGTAGCGCTTGCCAGAGGCGGCAGCGAGTCGGCCACTGATGCTCACCCCGAGACAAAAACCGCAAAGCACTTCTCAGCCGTATGATCTTTCGTAATCGAAGCGAGGCGGGTAAGAAGCTCGCTACAGCGCTCACAGACTACCTAGAGAAGAGCGACACCGTAGTGGTGGCGCTTGCCAGAGGCGGCGTGAGCGTCGGCTATGAGGTCGCAAATGCCCTCAAACTACCTCTAGAGGTGATCTGTCCGAGAAAAATCGGCGCTCCCTTCAACGAAGAATTCGCCATTGGAGCCGTGACAGAGGAGGGAGATCCCCTTCTCTCCACCGACGTCATCAGACGGCTCGGCGTCTCTGAGGAGTATCTCGCGCGCGAGATCGAAAAACAGAGGGAGCTTGCCAAAAAGCGGGCTCTCAGCTACCGCAAAGGCCGAAAAGCGATATCGGTGAAGGAGAAAAAAGTGCTTCTCGTCGATGACGGAATTGCAACGGGCGCAAGCATACGTGCTGCCGCCCGCGGTTTGAAAAAAGCAGGGGCCCAATCGATCATCATCGCTGTCCCGGTGGCGGCCATGGAGAGCGCTGCGAAGCTTCAGAAGGAGGTCGACGAGGTCATCGTCCTCCACGCGCCACCCGATTTCTACGCGGTAGGCCAGTTCTATGAACAATTTGGGCAGGTCACGGATGAGGAGGTGATCGACCTTCTCAATAAGAAGCAATTAGTCTAAACTCTGATTGCTATGGCAGATCCATTTAAGGAAATCAGATTTCTCCTCGCCGTCGGTTCCAAGCGGCCGATTAAAAAAATAGCTTCCTTTTTTCAAATAGTTTTTTGGAATGTGGTCGGTGCCTCTCTAGAGGGCTTCGCCTACTGCTTTGTGATTCTCGCCTTCTCCAAGCTCATCGGAGGAGAGCCGAAAGGGATGGGCCAGGGCTTGATCGAGAGAGCTTTTTCTCTCTTTTGGGATTTTGGCTTCGAAGCGCTTCTGCTCTTTGCTGTGGTGGCTCAAGTTGCCAAGAGCAGCGCCTGCTTCCTTGCGGTCTCGCAAAGCGCCAAGCTCTCTTCCGAGATCCAAAATGATGTGCAGAGAAGGGTGAACGAGCAGATTTTCTCTCTGAGCTTCCCCTGTGTGAATCGCTACAAAATCGGCGAGCTTGCCGAGTTTGCAAGGGCTCCTCTGAACTTCATCCGCCCTTTCATGGAGGCGCTCAACCAGGTTCTGGCCTCGCTTGCGATTATCGCTGTCTCGGGGCTGCTTCTGCTGCTGCTCTCCCCAATACTCACCTTCATCATCCTTTTCCTCTTTGCGCTTGCGATGGTTGCGCAGAAATTCCTCATCTCAAAAACCGAGAGCACCTCCTGCAAACTTGCGAGGGAGATGGAGGCCTTCACGGCTCAAACCGTGCAGAACCTCTCAGCGATCCGCCAGGTCCATCTTTTCAATCGCCAGGGAAGCGTTCTCGAGAAGATTTCGACCAAGTTCAAAAGCTTCTCCCACCTCTCTAAGAGGCTCACGCTGCTGCAAGGGCTCATCGGCTTTGCCACTGAGGTGATCAGCATGGGATTGATCGCCCTCACGCTCTTTATCGGCTACCGCCTGATTGCAGAGGGAGAGGGTTCTGGAGCGGCTCTTCTGCTCGGCTTTATCACGATCACTTATCGCCTCGCTGTGAGGGTGCAGATCGCGATGAGCCAAACCTCGATCATGGCGGGCTACAAAGGGCATGTGAGCAGCCTGGAGAGAATCCTTTCCCCTTCCGATAAGGAATTCCTCATCGCGAAGGGGGCAAGTGTCGAAGGATTTGAAAAGAGCCTTGTTTTCGATAAGCTCTCCTTTCGCTATCCGGGTGTGGAGGAGTGGGCGATCTCCGATTTTAGCTTCGAAATTGCGAAGGGCAGCTTTGTCGGCATCGTGGGGGCGTCGGGAGCGGGTAAGTCGTCGCTTCTCGATCTGCTCTCAGGGCTCTTCGCGCCCACCTCGGGGGATATTCTCCTCGATGGGAAGAGTTTGAAGCAGTTCGATCTCAGGAGCTTTCGAGAGATCATCGGCGTTGTGAGCCAAGATATCTTCATATTCAACGACACGATCGAGGAGAACATTCGTTTTGGGCGCTTGAGCGCTAAGAGCAATGAGATTAGAGAGGCGGCCGCTCTTGCCTGCGCCGATCGATTCATCGAAAAGCTGCCTCAGGGCTATCTGACGGTGGTGGGAGAGAGAGGTTATCGCCTCTCCGGGGGCGAGCGGCAGCGGGTGGCGATTGCGCGGGCGCTTCTCAGAAAGCCGGCGATCTTGATCCTTGACGAGGCGACGAGCAGTCTCGATAGCTCCACTGAGTCGCACATCCAAGAATTGATCGAGGGTTTTCAGCAGAAGAGGACGTTGATCGTGGTTGCCCATCGCCTTTCGACAGTGAGGAAGGCCACAAAACTCTTAGTCATGAACCAGGGCCGAATTGTGGAGCAGGGCAGCCACCTCGAGCTCCTTCAAAAAGGGGGGCTCTACAAAGAGATGTGGCTTGCAGAGCAGAAAGAAGAATCACGAGAGATTCATCCTTAGTCAAATATTAATAAAAAATAAAAATTGAATTTTAATAAAAGAATTGCTATAATATTTCATCTAACCAATAAAAGATGAGGATGTTATGGCAGCAGCTGCACTAGATGGACAGAGAGAACCGACGCGTTGGGAAGGGTTCAAACAGGGCGCTTCGGATTTATGGAATTTTAATGTGAAGTGGTGTGGGATACCCCTTTTGATCACCCTTATAGGTGCTTCACTAATTATCGGCTATAGCATCGATCTGGGTTGTGCAGACCACCATGGCATGATGAACCGCTTCTGGGAACAACTCGATGATTCCAAGACAGGTGAAGTAACTTGTGCTTCCCTTAGCTTTATTGCCTATATAATGGGATTTATAGCCCTCAGGTTCAAAAAACAAATAGACCAATTCCAAGAACAACAGAGACTCATGGCCCAAATGGCTGCATATGGCGCCTTAGCTGCAGAGCCCGCGGAGCCTGCTCAGCCAGCCGTGAGGATTATTCCTGTGGATGCAGAGCCTGAGGTAGCTCCAGCAGCGCCTTTTGAAGCGGAGATGGCGCGGCTAGGTAATGCACCTTCTTAGCCCCAGGAGCTTTGAGCCCATCACATCAGGTGTTCTCGTAGCCAGAGGCTGGCCAGGTGGGAGACGCGCTCGAGCGCTCCCCTCTCTTCGAAGAGATGGGTGGCGCCCTCCACAATTTCAAGCCTCTTCTTGCAATTCAACAGCTCCAGCGCCTTTTCGTTGAGCTCGATGACGCCGTAGTCATTGCCTCCAACGATGAGGAGAGTGGGCGCAGTCACGTGAGCGAGGTGGGCCGCTGCAAGGTCGGGTCGCCCTCCCCTTGAGACCACCGCAGAGACCTTATCTTTGAGTTTAGCTGCTGCGATGAGGGCCGCAGCGGCACCTGTGGAGGCACCGAAATAGCCAATCGAGAGGTGCTTCGTCTCCGCCTGCTTTTCGATCTGTTTTGTGACCTCGAGAAGCCTTCCAGCGAGAAGGCCGATATTAAAGCGATACTCGGTGGTCTGAAGATCCTTCTCCTCCTCCTCGGGTGTGAGAAGATCGAAGAGAAGGGTAGCGATATTCTCTTCTTGAAGATAGCGCGCCACATACTGGTTGCGAGGGCTTTTGCGCGAGCTCCCGCTGCCGTGGACAAAGAGCGCAAGGCCTGAGCTCGTCTCTGGAATGACCAGATCGCCTGAAAGCAGGCCCCCTTCCACAGGGATCTTGACTTCTTGTGAAAATATCGATTTCTTCTCTACCATGAGCAAGTGACCCTTCAACCTAAAGCAAGTTCTACTAGCAATCTCTTCTTTGCCTCTTCGATCTCTGCTCCCTGGCCTGAAAGCTATCCCAGGGGCCGCCTCATCGAAGAAAAAGAGCGCCATCTGACGCTTCTCTTCCTCGGCAGAAAGGAAGAGGAGGAGGCGCTCGATCTTGCCTATAAGCTCAAAAGCGATCCCCCTTTGGGCCTCACCTTAGGCTTTGTCGGAAAATTTGATCAATGCCTTTTTCTTCCACCGCGCACCCCGAGATGCGCCACCTGGCACATGAGCCCCATCGGCACTATGAGAAATCCCCTACAGGCTCTGCAAGAGAGGGTGGCCAGTTGGTGTCAGGAGAGAGGGATCGAAAACCAAAATAGGCACTCCTTTAACCCCCACCTCACACTCGCCAGAGCCCCCTTCGACTTGAGGGCGTGGAGAAAGAGTTTCCGCCCTCTGCCCTTCTTCAGCTCAGAACTCTCTCTCTTTCAGAGCCTCGGACACTCCCACTACAAAGCCCTCCACACCATCGAGCTCAAGCCGCCCTTTGTCGAGATCGAGCATACAGCAGACATCGGCTTTTGGATCTACGGACATGACCTCTATGACCTCTACACCCATGCCAAAGTGGCCCTCGCCTTCACCTTCCCCGAGATCACCCCCTACTGCGATAGGGAGTACCCCGTAGGTACGATCGAAGAGCTCATCCGCTCCCTCAACCGCATTGTGAGCGAGGTGGATACCGATAGAGGCGCCCCTTTCAAAGCGGTTAGCCTCCACACAGATATGGAAGAGCAGGCAGGCCTGCTTAAATGGGAGATGATCGTCGATGTCTAAATTGAAAAAGATAGCCCCTTGCACCTACCTGCTCGAAAAGGAAGGGGGCATGCGCGTTCCCGGCCTCATCATAGCCTCAGAAGAGCTCTTGAGCGAAATGGAGATCGAGCAGCCGCTCAATCAGGTACGCAATGTGGCCCATCTTCAGGGCATTGTGGGCTATAGCATCGCCATGCCCGACATCCACTGGGGCTACGGCTTCCCTATCGGGGGGGTCGCTGCGATGGATGTGGAGAGCGGCGTGATCTCGCCTGGAGGGGTCGGCTACGATATCAATTGCGGCGTACGCCTTGCGCTCGCCCCCATTGAATTTCAGAGCCTTGATGCAAGAGCCCAGAGAGGGCTGCTTCAGGAGATCTACAACCTGGTGCCCTCAGGGGTTGGTCACGGCAGGAAAGGCACAGCGCTTTCAGAGCAGGACTACAGGGCACTTCTGGAGCAGGGAGCTGCATGGGCGGTGAGCTCGGGATATGGCTTTGCGCGCGATCTCGACCATATCGAAAGCCGTGGACGGATCGAGGGGGCCAATATCGACTCGGTTTCAGAGGTTGCCAAAGCGCGGGGCAAGAGCCAGCTCGGCTCCATTGGTTCGGGCAACCACTTTGTGGAGGTGGGCGAGGTGCAACAGATCTTTTCAGAGGAGATCGCCTCCCTCTGGGGGCTCAAGCTGGGTCAGATCTATATCCTCATCCACTCGGGCTCGAGAGGCTTTGGCCATCAGGTCTGCCAGGACACGCTCGATGAATTTGCCTCTCTTGGCTTTACGAAAAATCTACCCGACACGCAGCTCGCCTGCGCTCCTATTAAAAGTCCACCCGGTCAGAGGTACTTTTCGGGCATGGCAGCGGCGGCCAATTTTGCCTTCAACAACCGCCAGGAGATCTTGCACTATGTGAGAAAGGCCTTTCAGAAGGTGCTCTCGGTGGATCCTGAGAAGATAGAGCTTCTCTATGATGTCTGCCACAACATTGCAAAATTTGAGACCCATAGCTTTGAAGGGAAGGAGAAGAGGCTCTGCGTCCATCGTAAGGGTGCGACGCGCGCCTTTGGACCGGGTGCAGCCGAACTTCCCTCCATCTTCCAGAAGAGCGGCCAACCGGTCTTTCTGCCTGGGGATATGGGAAGGGCGAGCTACATCATGGCAGGGCTTGGCAATCCGCTCACCTGGTGTAGTGCTTCACATGGGGCTGGGAGGGCGAAAAGCAGGGTGAAATCGTTCAAGGATTGGAAGAAGCGCGATCCTATCGGCCATATGAAAGAGCAGGGCATCCAGGTGATGGCGGCCTCCTTTTCGACGGTGGCAGAGGAGATGCCAGACGCCTACAAAAATGTGGATCTTGTGGCTGAGGCGACCCATGAAGCGGGACTTGCCCGCCGCATCGCCCGCCTGAAGCCCCGCCTAGTGGTCAAGGGTTAGCATATGCCCCCGTCCATATGGACAAGCGCATATCCAATTCATCAGGGGTTTAATTTGTTGAGCACTCCTAGGACGGCCGAGGCGTCGGCGATATCGATCTGAGGAGGTGTCTGATGCAGCTTATCTAAAAAAATCCCGATCGTCTTCTTGTCGTCGGATGAGAGCCTGGGATCGCTTTGTATCTTTTCAAGATGGCCCATGAGGGGTGCCGCCATTGCATGCATCGAGTGCGCTTCCTGATTCTGGATCTCCCGCTTCAGCCTCTCCACCATTCTGCGCACCTCCCTGATCAGCTCGCCTTCGTCAAAACTCCATGAACCCTCAGGTCCAAAGGGACCCTCCGCTCCTGGGGGTGTGCCAGTAGGCCCTATTCCGGAAATCCCATCCATATTAACCTCTCGTTTGGTTAATATAGGAAATACCATCTAAAACTGATTTCTTTACAATGAAAAAGGCTCGGCTTGGATGCCGAGCCCGAGTAGATTAGCCAGGGTAGTAGGGATAGACAGGAACGTAGATCGGAGCTCGAGGTGGGCAAGGGTAGCAGGGTGCGACAATCACAGGCGCTCTATAGTAGTAAGGCACTACAGGTACTGGCCTTGGGACTACAGGCACCACAGGAACAGGTCGTACACAGGGTGAAAAATTGAACGAGAGAGAGAAGCAGGTGCGCGCAAATAGGCTTGTTGAACCCACCGCAGTGAGCGCAAGAGCCAAAACTAGGATAAATTTAAAACGCATATATTTTATAGTTAAGGGTTTATGCGTATAAGATTATAAGTATAGGACGATTAAATTGAAAGGGTCCACATGATTCAGGTCGATGACCTCAGCTTATCCTACAAGGGCGAAACCATCTTCGATGAGGCCTCCTTCACCGTAGGTCCGAAAGAGCGCGTCGGCCTTGTCGGCCGCAATGGATCGGGCAAAAGTAGCCTGCTACGACTACTTGTAGGCCAGGAGAGGCCAGATAGCGGCCAGATCGCCCTTCCGAAGGGCTATCGGCTCGGCTACCTCGATCAGCACATTCGCTTCCACGAGCCCACTGTCCTCCAGGAGGGCGCCTCGGGACTGCGCGAAGATGAGAAAGATTTATTTTACAAAGCAGAGAAAATTTTATTTGGTCTTGGTTTTGATGAGAACCAGCTAGAAAAGGCGCCTTCAGAGCTCTCTGGGGGCTACCATTTGCGCCTCCATCTGGCAAAGGTGCTTCTCTCAGAGCCCGATTGCCTGCTTCTCGACGAGCCGACAAACTACCTCGATATTCTCTCGATGCAATTCCTGCGCCGCTTTCTGAAAAGCTGGCCTGGGGCTCTTATCATGGTCTCGCACGATCGCGACTTTCTCGATAGCATCACCACACACACTCTAGGCATACACCGCAAGAAGATCTCCAAAATCAAGGGCTCGACCGTCGATTTCTACAACATGATTGTGGAAAAAGAGGAGATTCACGAGAAGACGCGAGTCAACCTGGAGAAAAAACGGGCCCACATGCAGTCCTACATCGATCGCTTCGGTGCCAAAGCCTCCAAGGCGGCCCAGGCCGAGTCGAGAAGGAAGATGCTCTCGAGGATTCCCTCGCTCGAAGCGCTCAAATCGCTCTATGAGCTCGACTTCAACTTCCGCCATCTCCCCTTTCCAGGCAAAAAAATGGTCGAGGCAAGCGACCTCTCTTTTGCCTACGAAGCCGATCAGAAGCTGATCGAAGGTTTCTCTCTGACCATCGAGCGCGGCGATCGGATCGCCATCATCGGCAAGAACGGCTACGGAAAATCGACCCTTGTGAAGCTGATTCAGGGCGAGCTTGCTCCCCTTCAAGGATCGATCAAAAGGGCTGAGAAGCTCTCCACAGGCTACTTTGGACAGACCCACATCCAATCGCTCGATGCCAACAAGACGATCGAGCAGGAGATCAGCCAGGCCCACCCGGCGCTGAATTTCACCGAGGTGCGCGCGATTGCCGGCCAGATGATGTTCCCCTCTGATAGCGCCAAGAAGAAGATTGGCGTTCTCTCGGGAGGAGAGAAGAGCCGGGTTCTTCTCGGCAAGATATTGGCTAGGCCGGTGAATCTCCTGCTTCTCGACGAGCCCACCCACCACCTGGACATCGAGTCGATCGAGGCTCTGATCGATGCGCTCGAGGATTTTGAGGGCTCCTATCTCATCGTCACCCACAGCGAGCTGATCTTGAAACGGCTCGACATCAATAAGCTCATCATCTGTAGGGAGCACAAACAGATGCTCTTCCAGGGCAGCTACGGCGACTTTTTGGAGAAGATGGGATGGGAGCAAGAGGCTCCTGAAAAGAAAAAAATCGCGCCCCCAGCCCCACCAAAAGCAA
Source organism: Chlamydiia bacterium (assembly GCA_963827485.1). Classification (GTDB taxonomy): domain Bacteria; phylum Chlamydiota; class Chlamydiia; order Chlamydiales; family JAAKFR01; genus CAWHBB01. Next base: position 128,099 of record CAWHBB010000004.1, on the reverse strand, counting down.
AATCGCCGAACAGGGAGAAGGAGATCGCGCGCCTCGAGAAGGCGATCGCCGAAAAAGAGAGAGTCTATAATGAGCATCTACAAACGCTTGCGGCGCTCTCTCAAAACTCCAATCCCGATAGAGAAAAGATCCACGCCCTTTCTACCCTTTCTCGACGAGCAGAGGAGGAGATCGAGCTTCTCTACGCCGAACTTGCCGATCTCGAAGGCAAACGCTAGTTATAGCGGTCGGTGGGGGGAAGGGAGTTAACGGGGGGGCCGGGATTGATTTGCGGCTGGGGATGGTTCATCAGAATGCCCTCGTCTTGTTGTGCCTGGGGCAGAGGCAGTCGCTCGGTGGGCCTTCGCCCCTGAAAGGGGATGTAGTTGCGCTCCTTCTTCTTTCTAATCCGCGTCTCGCTCCTCGTCCTCTTCTCAGGTGGACTCTCTTCGATAATCTCATTGAGCGCCTGACCAAAAGAGGATTCCGGCGGCAAGGGAGGATGGGGCTCTGCAGGCGTACCCGGCAGAGGCTGCTCAGGGATATTGGGCATCGGCGTATCGGGCGAGAGCGGCGTCGGAGCGGCGGGCGTGTCGGGATAGGGCACCTCCGGCCGGGAGGGAGTATAGGGAGTGCTCGGCGGAGTGGGCACAGTGGCTATCGCTCCGAGAGTTATACTTGTCTTTACAAACATATTAATAAACCAATTAACCATGGCAATTCTAATTTTACACTATAGGGAAATACTTCCTATTACTTATCTTTTCACTCGCCAAAAAAATGAAGGAGCCCTACATTCCGGTTATCTCAACAAGAGGTAAAACCATGAAAAAACTCCTTTGTATTCTTGCTCTTATCCCTACTTTTGCTTTTGCAGCCCTGCCTCCCCTCTACCAAAGTGTCAATGAATTCCAAGCGATCCTTGAGAGCAAGGAGCTCTCCGTCTACTTCCCAGCTGGTGAATCGATTCAGGACATCCGTCGGATGAGTGAAGAGCTCTTCGTCGTGCAATCGGAGCAGAGAAAGGTCTATGTCGAAATCCACTACACACCCAAACAGAAAGTGGGTCCTCTCCAGTTTCAGCTGGTCTTCCGCCCTGAGACCGGCTCACGGCCCGGTTCCAGAATGCCCGGCTCGAGCTCAACAACCCCATAGTAGGTTGACCGGTGCATGCCCATTTTCTAGCCAAGCTCCTCGGCCTTTATCTCACACTGGGAGGTCTACCTCTGATCTTTCGACCGACCTATGTGCAGAAAATAGCCACCGTTTGGCTAGAAAATAGGCCCCTCATCTTTCTCTGGGGCATCATCTCTCTTCTCTTCGGCCTGATCATCCTCCTCCTGCACTCCTCCTGGTTAGGCTGGCAGGCGATTATCACTGTAATCGGCTACCTGCTTACCCTCCGAGGCATCGCGACTCTCTGGCTGACCGATCTGATCGCGAAAAAATTCCGCCCAAAAGCTTCCCTCTGCCGCTATGCAGGCGTTCTCCTTGTGATCTTCGGATTGATTCTGATATACAGTGGCTTTGGACTTTAATACTCTGCGTGAAAAAGCTCATCCTTATCCGCCACGGAGATACTGAAGCGGGCCTTGCCGACCCTCCCCTCTCGGCCACAGGACGCGCCGAGCTCGAGAAGCTCTCCCACCTCCTTGCCAGCGAGGCCAAGGGGATCACCACTCTCTACTACAGCCCTAAAAAACGGACCGAGGAGTGTGCCAGGATCCTCTCAGCCCAGATGCCATCGCTCACCTCTCTTGAAGCCCCTATTACTCCCAATGCGCCCCTACAGCCTTTCCTCGACGATCTCGCGGGTGGGCCAAGCGCCCTCGTGGTCTCTCACCTACCCTTCCTCACCCGCCTCCTGAGCCAGCTGCTCCTAGGCACGGAGGAGCACGATCTCTTTCTATTCGGCTCCGGCTCAGCAATCGCCCTCCAAGAAAGCGCCCCCTACTATCAGATCCTCTGGGCTGTTAATAATTAATTAATGCAAAATAACACTAAACTGTTAGAATTTATAATTCTCGGAACTTAAATTTAGGATTATATGGCAGCAGCTTCTTTTCCCGGCCCCTGCGATCCCTGTCCAAGTGGCCCAGCTGGCATAATGCCCTCTGCGCCTCTCCTCGCTGGAGCTAACCCTCTTCTGATTCCCGATGTAATGGCGCTCGTTGGAAGCTCGATGCGTACAAGCGAAATTGTCCAATTTGCACGCGCCTGTAAAGGTCTACAAGAGCCTCTCTGGAGGGGCTGGTATGAGAGCCGGACGGGTAGGCAAGTAAGCCAATGGGTGGGTGCCAGCAGCGCTGCTAAAGCTCATATGCGCCATATTTGCGATACTTTGGAAGAGCTCTTAAGCACTTCATATCGAGACAAAAATCTCTCCTATGAACAGCTCATTGCCGAAGTGGAAACCCACAGAGTGGGGCTGGCTGCCCGTCTCAGCTCTCTTCTTCTATCAGAAGAAGAGCTGCCCGATTGCATAAGGGTTGTCCTGCGGGGAACCTCCTGGAACGATTGGAATAAAGAGAATTTAGCTGCAACTATTTCCAATAAGACTATCGATGAGATCATGCCTCGCCTTGACCTCAATAGAGCCGAGGAGAGGAGATGGGTGATTCCTATTCTAGCAAGGTTAGGCAGAGTTGAAGAGCTTAACACCGTTCTCTCAAGAGAAGAGCTAAATGAAAATGGCAGGGTAGAGGCGATTATTCAGGCTGCATCCTGCAGCCATTCGGCAAAGATGCGTGCCATAGTGGAGCTGCTTCTCAGAGGAGCTCCCCTTTCTGAGGCAGCGCGAAAACGGGCGATCGATAGTTATGCGACTCGGACTAAAGAACATCTGCCCGCCCTTCAAGCACTGCTGGAGGCACCCGGGGATCGCTCTGTTGATTGCATCCATGGCTGGGTAAAATATCACGCAGGTCAGTGCCGATCCCCTGCCCATCTTGCTCTCTTTCTCTTACGTAGCCCACCCAATCCCCGTCTCGTTGAAGAGGCGCTCCGTGCTGCCATGCACGGTCAAATATGCTCACGTTTACAGCGCGACTCGGTGAAGGCAATCCTCTCTCATGCATACCGGCATGGGATCATCCTCCCTAAAGCGGTGCGACAGGAACTTTTTCAGGAACTCGTTGAGGACTCCATGAGTTGTCCCTCTGCCGACCTACTCTACGATCCTTCCTTCGATCAGGACTTCTTGCGCACAGTGATTCGCAAAATCGCCTTCCGAGATAATGCTCCGCTCTTCAAAAGAGTTCTCACCGATTTGAGAGGGCTGACCCCAGGCCAGTGGGCAGAGCTCAACTCACGTCACGAAAGAGTCATCCGACACATTGAGGAGAGCAACCCTCCTGGAAGCCGACTTCACCTCATGGATCCTGAGGCCTATCAGCGAGATGAAGAGCGAAAACAGGCGAGACTTGCCCTACACAGGGAAATGCACGCCTTTCTGCAAGAGCATCGGCCTAATAGCTGATCTCGACGTGCACGCCGACATTGTGATGGTTGGAAAAGGTGAGCCAGACGCCATGAGTTGCAAAGTAGCGGCCGCCGGCCCGGTGACAGAGGCTATCTAGTTCGCTCTCCGTCATGGGCCGACCGTCGTGCGGGTCCCTGAGATAGAAGATCCGACCGTCGACGCGGAAGCTCGGAATTTCGACATTCACCGAGGAAGCGCCCCGAGCAATAGCGGGCGCAATATCGCTATCTAGTAGCCGATTCACATAGGCCACATCGTCAGCTGGCGGCCCCTCTCGATGAGCCGCTGCCTTCTTCTTCACTTGTTGACGAGAGGAGAGCTCCTGAGAAAGCGCTCTAGCTTGCGCTTGTTCGGCACGGCTCATGAGCACAAGCGCTAGGGCCAGAGCGACCAATAGAGCGCCGCCAATCACTATAAGCCCTATGGCAGAGCCGTCGCTGATTCCCGCTATCACGCCACTCAGCGCAAGCGTGCCCACTGTCACCGAAGCAATCGCCGCAAGGGCTAGCGTCGTCAGAAGGGTCACACTGAGACATCTCGCTGAACAGGTCGGGAAAAAAGAGGGGGCTTTTAAACAACCGCTCACTTGCATGAGCAAGATATTAACAAAAACTTAATTTTCTATCGATTCAAAAAATTACTTTAGAATCAGCTGCGAGTTGCTCATTTAACCAAGCTTGCGTCGTCAGAGCGTCCAGATGGCGATGAGAGGTGATCCCGAGGGAAGAGGCAGCGGCCACCAGATTCTCCCGGTCGTCGATGTAGAGCATCTCCTCATTTTTCAGCTGTAAAATGTCGGCAGTGAGCTGGTAGATCGCAAGATCGGGCTTTCTGAGATGGACGAAGGCAGAGAAGAGAAAGAGGTCGGCAATGGCGTCGAGCTGAAAGCGCTCGATCCTGTCGACAGCGAGCTCGCGACCCTCATTGCTGAGAAGCGCCACGATCAGGTCGCCCTCCCTCCTCCATTTGCCAATCGTGTTCACCATCTCCCGATGCTCATGGGCCGCCTCGAAAACCGCCCTCTTGAAACTCTCCTTCGTGAATGGGCGGCTCTGGTTAAAAATGGTCTTGTCGAGGTAGGTGTCGAAATCGATGTAGCCGCGCTCAAAATCGTCAAAAAATTTCTGATGGTTTAAATCAAATTCTTGATAATCAATGTGATAGTCCTGACAGAACTGCTTGCGCAGCTTGGAATCCCATCCATTGGTCAAAAGCACTCCACCTACATCTACTAATAAAGCCTTAATAGTCATTTCTAACTCTCAGATAATTAATTGCTGTAAAATTATTTTTATAAAATCTCCTATTTGCATACAATGATAAAAAAGAGGAACTATGGATCAGAATAAAGGCGTCATCTTGGTGACAGGCTCTTGCGGCCGCATCGGGGCGGCTGTTGTGAAAAGAATGGGTCAAGACTACCGGATGGTGGGCTTTGAACTTCTGAAAGCGTTCTACGCCTCTGCCAATGAAGAGCTTGTGCCGTGCGACATCTCCTCAGATGAGAGCGTCCAACAGGCGCTTGCTCACGTGCGCCATTTCTATGGTAACCGCATCAGCGCCGTCGTTCACCTCGCTGCCTACTACAGCTTCGAAGGCAAGCATCCCGAGCTCTACGATAAAGTGACCGTCGAAGGCACCCGGCGACTGCTGAAAGGTCTCCAAGGCTTTGAGGTGGAGCAGTTCATATTTGCAAGCACCATCTTGATTCACAAGCCGAGCAAGCCTGGGGTCAAGCTCAACGAAGATTCCCCCATCGTGCCCAAATGGGACTACCCCATTTCCAAGGTCAAGACGGAAAAGATTATCCACGAGGAGCGGGGCAATATTCCGACAGTCATCCTGCGCATTGGAGGGGTCTACGACGACGAATGCCACTCGATCCCGATCTCCAACCAGATCCAGCGAATCTACGAAAAACAGCTCTCCGCCTATGTCTACCCGGGCGATCTCACCCATGGCGCCTCGTACATTCATATGGATGATCTGGTCGACGCTATTGCCTCCGCCATCAGCCGGCGCAAGGAGCTGCCTCCTGAGGTGACGGTGATCCTCGGTGAATATAAGACGCTCAGCTACGACTATCTGCAGAGAAATATCAGCCGTCTTCTCTTCGGCAAAGAGATCCGTACCATCCGCATGCCCAAAACGCTTGCCAAAATCGGGGTCTGGCTTTTGAACCACACCCCCTTCATCAACTTCACCTTCATCAAGCCTTGGATGATCGACCTTGCCGACGACCACTACGAGTTCGATATCTCCCGAGCGGAGCGCATTCTAGGCTGGCGACCGAGCCATTCTCTCGATCTGGTTTTGCCAAAGATGATCGATATTCTGAAGCAAGATCCTATCGGCTGGTATCGAAAAAATGGCCTGCAGATGTCTAATGAAATGAAAAAGAAAATAGAGGAAGGAAAAATTGGGAACCACTAGCACCAAAACCCATCTTGTCACAGGCTACGCTGCACTTGGCGCAGGCAAGTCTCTGGAGCCGCTTCAGTATGAGCTACCTGCACTTGGCTCCTGGGATATTTCCATCGAGGTTGCCTACTGCGGCCTCTGCCACAGCGACCTGCACCTGATCAACAATGAGCTGAAAGGCATAAACTACCCTCTGATTGCCGGCCACGAGATCGTGGGCACGGTGCGCGAAGTGGGTCGGAAGGTGGAGCAATTTGCCCCAGGCGACCGCGTGGCGGTGGGGTGGCAGTCGGGCTCCTGCCAAGTCTGCAACTACTGCCGGTCAGGCAAGGCCACACTCTGTGAAAAGAGCGAAGCCACCTGTGTGGGGCGCGCTGGAGGCTTTTCTCAAGGGGTGGTCGTCGACTCCCGCTTTGCCTTCCACGCACCCAAATCGATGGCTCCTGAGCTCGTCGCGCCTCTCCTCTGCGGCGGAGCGACGGTCTACACCCCGCTGATCGACCATCAGGTCAACTCTGCGATGCGCGTCGGGGTGATTGGCCTGGGCGGCCTGGGCCATCTGGCAGTGCAATTTGCCCACAAGATGGGCTGTGAGGTGGTGGTCTTCTCTACCTCTGCGAACAAAGAGAAGGAGGCGCGAAGCTTTGGCGCCGACCATTTCGTGGTCTCCACCAACCGCAACGCGATGGAGAGGGAAAAAGGCAGCATCGACTTCTTCCTCCACACCGTCTCCTCTGCTGTCGACTTAGAGAGCTATCTCGGACTGCTTAAGCCTGAGGGCAAACTCTGCCTGCTCGGCGCTATCAGCTCCTCCTTTGAGCTGCCCATCATGCCGATGATCAGCAAGAATCTAGCGATTGTCGGCAGCCACATCGGCTCACCTGCAATGATCGAGTCGATGCTCGCATTTGCCGAGAGGATGGGGGTAGCTCCCAAGATCGAGCTATTCGAGCTTAGCGATATCAACCGCGCCTTGAAAAAGCTTGCGAGCAACGATATCCACTACCGAGCGGTGTTGAAGGTCTCCTAAAGCTCTCTGCCATGCAAGCGATGGTTCTCCACAGAGTGGGCGAAAAGCTTCGGCTTGAAAACGTCCCCTTGCCAAAGGCTGAAGAGGGCGAACTTCTCGTCGAGGTGCTTGCCTGCGGGGTGTGCCGCACCGATCTGCACATCTTCGAGGGCGATCTTGACCGACCAAAACTCCCTCTCATCCTAGGCCATCAGATCGTCGGACGGGTGGTCTCCAAGGCGGGCGGTGCGGGCGATTTTAACCTGGGAGAGCGCGTCGGCTCGATCTGGCTGGCCAGAAGTTGCGGGGTCTGCCCCTACTGCCTAGATGGGAAGGAGAATCTCTGCGAAAACGGCCTCTCTACCGGCTACGACAGGGATGGGGGCTATGCTGAATTTGCCACTATAAATGCCGATTACGCCTTCCGAATTCCCAAAAATTACAGCGATGCGGCTGCCGCGCCTCTTCTCTGTGCTGGCACGATCGGCTATCGAGCGCTCAAACTGACTGAACTGGATCCGTTCCAGGCGAGCAACCTCCGAGATAAACGGGTGGGGCTCTATGGCTTTGGCTCATCGGCCCATATCATGATCCAGATCTTGAACCACTTTGGAGCAAAGGGCTACGCCTTCACGCGCGCAGGCGATCAGAAGGGGCAGAAGTTTGCAAAGAGCCTGGGCGCCTACTGGACGGGATCGAGCGAAGAGAGGCCTCCAGAGGAGCTCGACAGCGCGATTGTCTTTGCTCCTCTCGGCGAACTTCTCATCAAAGCGCTAAAAGATATCAAAAAGGGTGGGGTTGTGGTCTCGGCGGGCATCCATATGAGCGATATTCCGAGCTTTCCCTATGAGCTTCTCTGGGGCGAGCGGGTTTTGCGCTCGACTGCCAATGTGACTCGCCAGGATGGCTCTGAGCTGCTCGAGCTTGCTCGAGAAATTCCCTTCCAGATCCAGACCACGCTCTACAGCCTCGACCAGGCGAACGAAGCTCTGGACGATCTTAGCCATGGCCGCTTCAAAGGCGCCGCCGTCCTGATTCCGTAAAGAGACCTCTTGCGCAATTTCATTAGAGGCTAGAGAGATCACAGAGGAAATGTTTTTCATTTTTTGCGAGAGCAAAAAAACAAATTTATCTCTGTGCAATCTCTTTTTTCTCTCTAGTCTCTGTGGTTTTGTTCTGCCCCATAAATGAAAAGCCGTCGAAAAGCTCTTTTCCGACGGCTTTGAGTTGAATTAATCGGGATTTAAACCGATTTGGTCACGATGAAGAGCGTAAAGGGATTGTGCTCCTTATAGGCAGCGCCAAGTGTCGGCTCGCCCTCTTTACGGGAGCTGTTAAACGCCTTCCACTTCACTTCGCCAAAGAAACAGGGACGCTTGATCTCTTCGCAGTGAAGACCTGCACTCCGTATCGCTACGAGATACTCCTCCTCAGAGTGGAAAATCTCCTCACAGACCCCCTCAGGTGTCTTTCTCCATACCTTCTCGCCCAAGGAAAGCACCTTGTCATCCATCACCAGATAGAGCTTGCCCTCTCTTTGCACGAATGTGGCGCGCAAAATGCCGTCGAGGCCGCTTAACACGTTGATAATCAGTTGCTTATCATCGCTGTTTCCGATTTTAGCAAGCGCTGCTGCCACTTGGTTTCTCGCCTGCTCTTCTGAGAGCTTGCCATCGGTGAAGAGCACGCCATAGGAGGCAGGTACAGCGATGATCGCACGTCCTTTGGGCGCGAGACTATCTGCCATATGGCTCAGGTGGGCTCCGAGGCCGACAACGCGGGCCGCCTCTTGGGAGACAAAGTGGGTGGTCGAGGGCAGGTTCTGGCCGATATTGAGGCTATAAGCATATTCATAGCTCGCCTTCTTCTCGCCCGACAACGGAACCGCTGCATCGAACGAGAGCTTTCCAGCGATCTCGGTGAGCGAGGGTGAAATAAACAGCTGCTCATCAATGGGAAGCGCTGTCAGTGTGGATGCAATTGCAAGTGCAAATGCACCTAACAGAAAGGTTGGTCTTCGCATAACTCCTCAAAGGTTGTTATTTTTTGCTGAAAGAAAGGAACAATACGAATATCAGGATTATTCGGCAAGTAAAGCGAAAAATGCAAAATTGATGAGCGTCAAATAAAAAACAGATCATATATAAACTTCTCTGTTTAATAATGTTGACGTTTTTTGCGCCATTCTGTTTTGATGCTCCCTTAACAAAGGCAGGCACCTATGACAAAGCGTTTCATCGCCATGGCTCTTCTTCTGGCAAGCCAGCTCATTGCATCTGAAAAGCCAGCTGAGAGCAAGCCATCCACACATATGCAGGAGGCCATAGACCTCATCGAGAGATATCCATGGAAGGGCAACGAGCGGGTGCTCGATATCGGCTGTCGAGATGGCAAACTCACCGCCTTGCTTGCGAGCAAATTGCCCTCTAGCATCATTGTGGGAGTGGATAGCTCTGACCTCAAGCTCCCCATGCTCCCCAATCTCCTTTTCATGCGCGCAAGGCTAGATACGCTTGCATTCAAGGAGCAGTTCGATCTGGTCGTCTCTTTTCACGCCCTACACCGATCCTCTGACCCGAAGGCAGTTCTTGCTACCATCCAGAAGAGCCTCGTGAGCGGAGGCCATGCCCTTCTCTTGCTTCCTGCAATCTCTCCCAATAATCGCCTCTCGCAGTGTGAAAAATTGATCAAAAGCAAAAAATGGAGCTCGGATTTCCCCTCTTACACACCAAGGGTTTGCTACACGATCGATGGCTATCGCGAGCTGCTCGTAGGGGCAGGTCTCACTCCTGTGAGTCTAGAGGAAAAATCAAGCGAGAGGCTCTATCCGAGCAAAAAGGACTTCCGCGAGAAACTAGAGAAGCGGACGAAGCGGACTATCCACCACCTATCGGAAGAAAAGCAGAGAGAATTCCTCGACGATCTCGTCGAGGCGATGCTTCGATTAAATCCGCAAGCTCCTGATGGCTCGGTTCGCCTACAGCGCCGCAGCCTAGAGATCTTGGCTGTTAAACAATAAACGGGGAGAGACTTATGCTTAGACTGAAACAGTTCGCTCTGATTTTACTGCTTCTAGGCACCCCTCTTTTTGCCTCTAAGGGCATCGAGAAGGTGGAGAGCTACAACAAGAATTCCGATCTCCAGTGGCAATGGGCGATGAGCGCTATCGAGAAATATGCCTGGAGAGGTGATGAGAGGCTGCTCGATGTGGGCTCTGGCGATGGCAAAGTCACGGCGATTCTTGCAAAGAAACTGCCTCAAGGCATAGTTGTGGGGCTGGATATCTCTGAAAAGATGATCGACTATGCTACGAGCCGTTTTAAACCGGCGCTCTACCCCCATCTCCTCTTTGTGCAAGGAAACGCCTCTAGCCTGCCCTTCAAAGATCAGTTCGACATCGTGGCTTCCTTTTGCGCCCTACACTGGGTTCTCGACCAACAAGCTGCCCTGAGGGGGATCCATGAGAGCCTGGTCTCAGGAGGAAGAGTCCTCTTGGTAACGCCAGGAGCCTCTCCTAACAACCTCTCCACCCAAGTCGAAAAGCTGGTCCTTCAGAAAAAATGGGCTCCCCTCTTCCCCAATTTTGCGCCTCAAAGGGCTTACTTCACGCGGGGTGAATATGAGAAGCTCCTGGTGGAGGCGGGACTGGTCCCTCTTATGCTTGAAGAGAGCAGATGCGAGACCCCCTATCCAAATAAAGCTGCTCTCATCGACTGGCTGAGGCCGCTTGCCACCTTCATCCGCCACCTACCTGAAGAGAAGCAGGGCGAGTTCCTCAGCGATCTGGCCGACGCTATGCTCAAGATCGATCCACCCGCAGCTGACGGCTCGATTTGCATCCACTACAACAAGCTGGAAATTTTGGCTATTAAACCGTGAGGGAATTTATGAAAAAAACAGAAACGCGCGGGTTTCATCTCGCCTGGATCACCGTATCCGATTTTAAAAAGGCGAAGAAATTCTTCACCGAAACACTCGGACTCAAGCTCGAAAGCGAGGCCACTGAGTATGGCTGGATGGAGCTCGACGCAGGGGGCGGCGCCAAGATCGGAGTCGGAGCCGAGTCCAAGGAGGATCCGAGCATGCGTGCCGGCCAAAATGCGGTCATCACCCTCAGCGTGGATGATATCCAAAAAGCGCGCGCAGAACTGGGACAGAAAGGGGTCAAACTGATCGGCGATATTTTCGAGGTGCCAGGCCATGTGAAGATGCAGCTTTTTTGCGATCCCGATGGAAATCTCTTCCAATTAGTCGAACAGCTTTCTTAGCATCTCGCTGATGATCAATGACTTAGACCATTAACTTGCTGCTGGATAGCTCCTTGGGTTATAATTGAAGAAATAATTACATAGTTCGAGGCAGCTCTATGCGCAAGGTCTGGATCGTGGCCGCAGATGGAAGCGAGGCGAGAATATTCAACGTGCTGGATGTCAACAAAATAGAAGAGGTGCGCAACTTAGCATCTCCGGAAGCGCGCCTGAACAATATCGAGCTTGTCTCGGACAAGCATGGCACTTCTGCAGCGAGGGGCCCTCGCGGCTTTGGCAGTCATGCATTCACTGAATCGGATAAGATCTCACCCAAGAAAAGGGAGAAGCTCTACTTTGCCGAAGAGGTAGCGCATGTGCTCAACGAGCATTTCCACCAGGGAGCCTTTGAGAGGGTCTATCTCATTGCGCCTCCCACCTTTTGCGCCTTCCTTCGCGAGAAGGTCGACCCCAATGTGGAGAAGCTGATCCAGCAGGAGATCCACAAAAATGTGGTGCATCTCAGAGCCGAAGAGATCCGCTCCTTCCTACCCTATACGCTCTAAAGAAGGGCGACTTGAAAGCAAGTTCATCTTGCTTATCCTGCCGCTCTTAGCGATCCTGCATATCTTGTTCTTTCTTCAAAAAGAAACAGGATGCGTATGATGGCGAGGTTTGCAAACCCTTCTAAATGTGCAGAGGCCTCTTTAATTCACTGCCGTAGAGCTGTTTGGGGTGCGAGCAGGCGCGGTAGACGTGGATGGCGAGCGATACGGTGATAGCTGCGACAAGAACCACGATCGCCTCGAGCAGGGTGAGGCTGTAGACCGTTATGAGCACATAGGAGATCACGCCGGCAAGGCCGAGGAGGGTGAAGGCCCAGGTCACGAGAAGAAAGCCGCTCTCACTGCCCTTATAGGCCCTCACCGCCGCAATGATAGGCAGCACAACCGCCCCCACCGCAGCCCAAAGGGGAAAGAGCAGCGGCTTGATGAGCCCAAGCACGGTCGCCGAGGGCACCGCCACAAGGCGGGTCAAAATCGGGTGGTTGTCGTAGCAGCTCACCGCGCATTTGCTCTTGTGAGCAAAGAGCTCAGGGGCAAAAAAGTGGTTGGAGAAATCTAGACCCTTGGCACATACACTCGATGACATAGCACTTCCTTTTCATTAAAGCTGGGTTACTCTTTACCCTCTTCTTCACGAGAGAGCTTCAGATAGGCCAAAACCCGATAACCAACTGGCTTGCCATTATACTCCATTCCGCGCAGAGGAGGCCAGAGAAGTCTCTCTGTCGGCTCCGCGCCGACTGCTCGATTGAGCCTCAATTCAAGATCGCGCAGAATGGTAGTGCCAAAGTCTACATCAACGGAGAGCTTTTCTGGACTATCTCGATCGAAGCAAAACCGCTCTGTAGTGTCGCTGAGAAGAAGGCTTGCCTTCATCTGAGCCGCTCTAGCTACAAGGCCTTCCATATGGCACTCTCGAATGGCAGAACCCAGCCGGGGAAGAATCTCGTATATAAAAGCGTCGTGTTGCTTTTTCAGCTTGACGTTTTGCTCCAGAAGGCGATCAAAATTCTCTTTTCCATCTGCAAAACTGTGTGCCAATTTCACAAGAAGACTTCTAAAGTAGCCGGAAATCTCTGAAAAAACATTGAGGCAGATGATCGCTTTACAGGGCTCAAGTGCTTCAAAATCCCCCTTTTGGGGTTTTTTTGAGTAGTAAAAGCAGAACTGCCGCATACGATCAAAAAAAGCGCCGATTCTCTCATCCTCAGAAGCGCTTTCCAAGCTAGCGTCGACCTCAAAGGCAGCCCTGTAAACCCCTTCGAAGAGATCCCTGCCAAAAATATGGTGAGTGAATCTGACGTTTGAATTGGATCGGAAGCTCTCTTCATAAAAAGAGCGACTGCCATCCACACATACTATTTTTTGGCCTTTGGATAGCTTCTGGATGGCACTCTGCTCTGGGCCGGCAGCGCCGATGAAACAGATTTGATCTCCCTCTTTCGCCCCACGGGTTGCCTGTTCGATCAAGCTGTTTATCCTCTCTGAGTAAGCTTGAAGAAGGGCGGGATGAACCGGGTGGTGAAAGGCGCAAGCCATGTGTTGCGACATGGATTGAAAAAGCTGCTGGATACGCTCCTGAACCCTTTTTTCAATGGGATCGATCTCTTTTTCTACAGGAAGAGTTGCACCCCTTTGCGCTGATGCTGCTGCTACTGCCGCCATGGACGCTCTTTGTTAAGAGAATTGTAGGAGGGAAAAAGAATTGGGGTCAATTTCTTAATTAACTCTTTAAATTTAAATTCAAATTTTAAGTTGCTTTTTTAGCAGCTTTGGTATAAACTATTAGCTATTAATAACTAAAATATAGGAACTCCCGATGTTTGGCTCCGATTTTCTAATTTGCTTTCTTAATGATTGCGGCATTGGGGGATGCCTCGATGGTCTCTCCTCCTCAAAGGCTACTGAAGTTTCCGATGAGGATCTTAAAGCCATTGCCGGGCATAAGCGGTTGACTACATGTACTAAGATTGTTCTGGGGGTTCTTGGGGGTCTTGTGGCTATCGGTTTAGTTGTCGCCTCCTGTGTGGTCTTCCAGGGCGATATAGGTTACCACGCCGATGGTAGTCTTAACGAGATAGGTAAAACCCTTGCCCTTGTCGATATCTTCCTTCCCATGGTGGTAGCCGCAGGGGCTTTTTTCATGAATGCTTCTCGAAAAGAGAAAAGAATACGTAAAGGGCGCATGATGCAGGTAATGGCAATAGAACTGCCTAGAGGATATGGCATCCTAGCAGAGGCAATGAGGGACGGAAAGACGGACTATTCTAAAAGCGAAACCCTAATCCTGCGCGGCCTCTATGAAAGAGCTAAGCGGGTCAGCCATTTCCAGGAGGTGACCGGGAGCGAGGATAGCTTTGGAACTGCGATTGAGGAGCATGCACGCCTAGGCGCTCTTCTTTACCAGCGCTTGAAACCTCAACAAGAGCGCCAAGAGAATGTGGAGCATATGGAGAGATTGGCAAGCAATCAGATGACTCCTGATGATAGAAAGTGCATACATAAGTACGAAGGGTCTACTTCCAAGACTCTTAACATATTGACTAAGCGTCTGCGCCGGATGGGCTACGATACGCTTGCAGATAAAGTCCTAAGGCGCGAAACCGACGACTATTCCGATCGCGATTGGGCCATCTTAGAGACGCTCGCGTGGGCAGACGGTGTGCAGCAGCCCGACCGTGCAACCGTAGAGGCTGCCACAAGGGCTATTCCCGACGTCCGGCTACACGACCTGCTGCAGAGTGGAGCGAGCAAAGAGAGTCGCAGCTCCGCTTTGGGGCTTAGAATCCGAAACCGAGGCGAGGAGGAGATTGCATATTTCGAGAGTTTCATTCTAGCCCTCCACAACGCGATACCCGGGGACTTTTTCGCAGACCTTGGGGATGCACTAGAAGAGGCGCGCTACGAGGACCTCGCCAGACGCATAGACAAGCGAGAAAGCAACTACACCTCAGCAGAATGGCAGATACTTCGAAGGTTTGCAGCAAGCCTTTTACCACAGGAGGAGGAAGAGTAATATGGATACACAAGCAGCTCTAAGAGCTGCTCCAGCTGCAAGCGATCAGGTGGAGAGCGGTCGGGCAAAAACGCTCACAACCATCGCCAACATCCCCCGGTTGGGGTTCTGTTGGGTAGTAGAAGAACTGGCCCATTCGATTTAAAAAAGCGCCGAATCTCTCACCCTTAGAAACACTTTCCAAGCTATCATCTTCCTCTTTCGCTCCACGGGTTGCTTGCTCAACTTTCTCAATTAACTCTTTATGTTTAAATTCAAATTTTAAGTTGATTTTTTAGCAGCTTTGGTGTAAACTATTAGCTATTAATAACTAAAATATAGGAACGCCGGTGGGAAATCCAATTGACGCTGTTTGTTGCATACTCGATTGCGCCTCTCGATGCCCTCCCATTGGGGGATGCGGTGGCGGCCCCTCTTCTTCAAAGGCTCCAAGTAGTGGTAAAGTTTCCGATAAGGAACTTAAAGCCATTGCCGGCCATAAGCGGCTGACTACATGTACTAAGATTGTTCTGGGGGTTCTTGGGGCCGTTGTGGCTATCGGTTTAGCCGTCGCCTCCTATGTGGTCTTTCAGGGCGATATAGGTTACCACGCCGATGGTAGCTTTAACGAGATAGGTAGAACCCTTGCCTTTGTCGATATTTTCCTTCCCATGGTAGTAGCCGCAGGGGCTTTTTTCATAAATAGTTCTCGACAAGAGAGAAGAGTGCGTAAAGAGCGCATGATGCAGGTAATGGAAATGGAGAAGCCTGAAGGATATGGAATTTTAGCAGAGGCAATGAGAGACGGAAAGGCGATCTATTCTAAAAGCGAAACTGCAACTCTGCGCGGCCTCTATGAAAGAGCTGAACGAGTCAGCCATTTCCAGGAGGTGACAGGGAGTAGAGATGATTTTGCAGCTTCGGTTGAGACACACGCACGCAAGGGCGCTCTTCTTTATGAGCGCTTGAGAACCGAGCAACGGGACGAAGGGTATGAGACAAGATTGGCAAGCAAGAAGCCGACTCCGGCGGATAGAGAGAAGATGCATAATGACGAACAGACCATTTCCTCGACTCTTAACCTATTGACTAACCGCCTGCGCCTGATGGGCTACGATAGGCTTGCAGATAGAGTCCTAAGGCGCGAAACCGTCGGTTATTCCAATCGCGATTGGGCCATCTTAGAGACGCTCGCGTGGACAGACGATCAGCAGCAGCCCGACCCTGCAACCATAGAGGCTGCCACAAGGGCTATTCGCGACGTCCAGCTACACGACCTGCTACAGAGTGAAGCGAGCAAAGAGAGTCGCAGCTCCGCTTTGGGGCTTAGAATCCGAAACCGAGGCGAAGAGGAGATTCCCTATTTTGAGAGCCTCATTCTAACCCTACGCGATGAGATACCTAGGGACTTTTTCGCAGACCTTGGGGATGCACTACAAGATGCGGGCTACCATAACCTTGCCGACCGCATAGGCAAGCGAGAAAGCAACTACACCCCAGCAGAGTGGCAGATACTTCGAAGGTTTGCAGCAAGCCTTTTACCACAGGAGGAAGAGTAATATGGATACACAAGCAACCTCTGCAGCTCTAAGAGCTGCTCCTACAGCTGCAAGCAATCAAGTGGCGAGCGGCCGGGCAAAAGAGCTCACAACGATTGCCAACCACCAGCAATTAAGCAGCTGTGCTAAAAAGACCCTAGGGGCAGTTGCGGCTATTCTATATGCCGGTTTATTTGTGACATCGTGCGTCATATGGTCTACCGATATAGGTCACCATGCTGATAGGTCATTTAATCATTTGTCGAGCTGCCTCGCAATAGCGGTTATTTTGCTTCCTCTAATTGTAGCGTTTGTAGTTAAGGGCCTTGATGCATGGCGGGCAGCAAGAAGGTTGCGAAAAGAGCTCCTCCTGCAGGCACTCAGGGTAGAACAGCCTACGGGATATGAGGCTCTAGAAGAGAAAATGTTGAACGGGTCGGGGAAATATACCCCTGAAGAAATCGCTACACTTGATCACCTCGATAAAAGGGTTAATCGCATCTTTGAGTTTCGCTGTGCATCCAAAAGTGAGGAGGATTTTGATACTTCGCTACGCGAATTTCCTCGCCGCAACGCTCTTCTATATGAGCTTGTGAAGCCTGTTGGATCGAGAGAAGCTGATGAGGGGTATGTGGATAGATTGTTTCGCAACCAGATGACTCGTGACGATGTAAAACGGATGAATGACACGGAAGAAGCAAGCTCTCGCGCCCTCGATAAGCTGGTCAGCCGTTTGAAAACGATGGGCTACCGTGAGCTTGCAGCTAAAGTCACAAGGCGCGAAACCGAAGGCTACACCAAACGCGATTGGACAATTTTAGAGACATTGATGTGGAAGAGTGACTGGAAAGCTGAAGGTAATACCCAATCTTTGCAAAAGGCGGCTCGTCAGCTCTATTTCTATGAACGGCTGCAGGAGAGTGAGGGGCGCAGCTCCACATTGGCATTTAGGTTCCTCGACTTAGAGTGGGACCAAATTCCCACCAATTATTGCAAGGCCTCTATCTTCGCTCTTGATGGGGAGATACCCAAGAACTATTTCACAACGCTTGGGAACATGCTACGTCAGAACGGTCAAAGTGTTCTTGCAGGGCGCGTAGAAAGGCTAGATCTCTACTACACCCCAGCAGAGTGGCAGATACTTCGAAGGTTTGCAGCAAGCCTTTTACCACAGGAGGAGGAAGAATAATATGGCGACGCCTGCAGAACTAAGAGGTGGCCCAGCCTGGCCCATGGCTCCGCAAACCAGGAGCAAACTAGAGGCCATAGTCACGCACCAGCCGATGAGCTGCGGAGCAAAGTGGGCTCTTGGGATCATTGCCACCCTTGCTACAGCCGGCTTCATCGTCGGCTCCTGTTACATTCTCTGCACCGACTTTGGATACAACTACGACGGCTCGCTGAATGTTTACGGCGCATGCACGATTGCCGCAGATATTATCCTGCCTCTGGTTGTAACTTTCCTCAGTCGAAGAGCCTATAAGGCTCGGGCAGAAAAAGGGCGCATGAAGCAGCAGATGATCGAGATCCTAGAGCATCGCAAATCCGACCTTGCCGAAAAACTCAGGAGCGGGAATGCCGATCTTTCTCCAGGAGAATATGAGCAGCTCTCCCATCTGCGTCAAAAAATCGTGCGAGTCAGAAGGGTGATGGAGGCAGAGAAAACTCCAGAAACCGATTTCGTAAAGGCGATGAATCAGGATAGCTGTGCAAGCGCCCTTCTCTACGAGATTTTGAAACCTGATTCTGAGTACGACTCGGATTTCAAAGAGCGACTGGAATCGGGTAGGCTGACCAAAGAAGATTGGGGTCGTATCGATCGATCGGAGAGAGCGGTGGACCAGGCCCTTCGAAATCTCCCCCGCAGATTGAGGGGAGCCGGTTACAGTTCGCTCGCAGCGAAGGTGGCGCTCCGCGATATGGAGCATCTCTCTGAGCGCGATTGGAGCATCATCTGCACTGTTCATCAGGCCCAGATCACAAAAAGCCTTCCTGGAGTGGAAGTCGTACAGGACGTCTACCTATACAATCTATTTCTGCCAAATGATCGATGCGATAGAGAGCTCGAGCGCAGGATCGAGAGTGGCTCCTACACCCCTTTCGATAACGCGTTGATCCTAGAGATGTACGCCGAGATCCCTGAAGCGTTTTTCCAAACGCTTGCGGCCAGCGCTATAGACCTAGGCAATGAAGCGAGTATTGCTCTTGCACAGAGTATAGAGGGGCGAGGGCCCATCTATTCTCAAAAAGAACTCAAATGGATAAGAGCTACTGTCAAGAGCCTATTCCCTAATATCTGATCTCGAAGATCATCGTTGCAAGGGGGGCCAGCGTGAAGCGGATAGAGGCCCCCTCCCCTCTCTCATTTTCCACTATCTCAACTGAGGGGTTGGTTTTGCCCGACCCTCCGTAGGCCACGTCGTCGGAGTTGAAGAGCTCTCGTATCGATTTGACCCCAGGCAGGTTCAGCTGGTAGTCGGGAAAGAAGTTGGGCGTGAAGTGGTGGACGCATAGCAGCTCGTAAGGAGCGTCCCCCTTCCTGCGATAGGCCAGGACCGAGTTTTCGGTGTCGGAGAAGTCGACCCACTCAAAGCCGCTATAATCAAAATCGCGCTGCCAGAGCGGCGGCTGCGAGAGGTAGAACCGGTTGATGTCGCGCACCAAGTTCTGGATCTTCTGGTGGTTAGGGTATTGCAAAAGATGCCAGTGGATCTCCTCCTGACACCACCACTCGTTCCACTGCCCAAGCTCCCCTCCCATGAAGAGCATCTTCTTGCCCGGCTGGGTGATGAGGTAGGAGAGCAGTAGCCTCAAGTTAGCAAAGCGCTGCCAGAGATCTCCAGGGCATTTAGTGAGCAGACTCCCCTTGCCGTGCACCACCTCGTCGTGAGAGAGCACCAGCTCAAAGCGCTCGCTGAAGGCGTAGATCAGCCCGAAGGTCAACTCGTTCTGATGGTACTTGCGGAAGATCGGGTCGACGCGGATGTAGCGCAAGGTGTCGTTCATCCAGCCCATATTCCACTTCAGATCAAAACCGAGCCCACCATAGGAGACAGGGGTGGTCACCCCAGTGAAAGCGGTCGACTCCTCAGCGATCATCAGCGCCCCCGGCACTCGCTCATGCACCACCGCATTGAGATGCTTCAGAAACTCGATCGCCTCGAGATTCTCCTTGCCTCCATAGGCGTTCGGAATCCAGTTGCCCTCTTCACGCCCATAGTCGAGGTAGAGCATCGAGGCCACCGCATCGACTCGCAGGCCATCCACATGCATCTTCTCGAGCCAGAAAAGAGCATTGGCTATCAAGAAGTTAGACACCTCGTGGCGGCCATAGTTGAAGATCAGGGTGTTCCAGTGGGGATGGTAGCCTTGCCTGGGGTCGCCATGTTCGTAGAGAGCGGTTCCATCAAAGCGAGCAAGGGCAAATTCGTCAGTGGGAAAATGGGCAGGAACCCAGTCCAAGATAACCCCTATGCCCTCTTGGTGGAGGTGGTCGACGAAGAATTGGAAGTCGCTTGCGCTTCCATAGCGCGCTGTGGGGGCATAAAAGCCGCAGACCTGGTAGCCCCACGACTCGTCGAAAGGGTACTCAGAGATCGGCATCAGCTCCACATGGGTGTAGCCCATCTCTTTGCAGTAGCTCGCAAGCTCGAGAGCCACCTTGCGGTAGTTCATGATCTCGCCGTAGGGGCGTCGCCAGGAGCCGAGCTGCACCTCGTAGATATTCATCGCCCTCTCTTTCCACGGCGTCTCGCTGCGCTTTTTTAACCAGGCGCTATCGCCCCACACATGGCGGTCGATCTCTGTCACAACCGATGCGGTCTTAGGCCTAAGCTCAAAGGCATTTCCGTAGGGATCTGATTTGATCTTGAGCTCGCCCGACTTGGTCCTGATCTCGAACTTGTAGTGCACGCCCGGTTCAAGACCGGGTACGAAAAGCTCCCAGACGCCGCATGCGCCGAGGCTCCTCATCGGATTGAGCCGTCCATCCCAGAAGTTTGAGTCGCAGACCAGAGAGACGGCCATCGCAGAGGGCGCCCAGACGGCGAACTTAACCCCCTTTACCCCCTGATGGATCGTGGGATGGGCGCCGAGCTGCTCATAGATCTGGTAGTGGACACCCTTGTTAAAAAGATGGGCATCCATCTCTCCAAAGGTGGGCAAGAAGACATAGGGGTCGTGAGCGAGAAGGCCATTTTGGTGGTAGATGCGGTAGTCAAGTGGGCCTGTCTTCTCAGGCACTAGAAGCTCAAAGAGCCCCGCCTCATGCACCTTTGTCGCCTCCACAATCTTCCCAGAGAGCTCCAGATAGATCTCGCTTGCACCGGGGCGGAAGAGTCGAATCACCTTCGAATTTTGATCCATGGGATGGAGGCCAAGCAGCTGGTGGGGATCCCAATGCTCCCCCTTGATGAGACGAAAGATATCGCTCTGCAGAGCAGGATCGCGATCCGTTAAAACCGATAGCGTCATGGCGGGATAACTATGTATTTTATTTTTGAAATCGATCTAAGAGATATCGCTCTCCTGGATTTATTTCCAGCAGAGCCTCATTTTTGAGCCAAATCCCTCGATCAGATGCGCCTCTTCTCAGGCGATACCCCTCGACCGATGAGGGGAATTTTAGAAGGAGCGATCCCGCATTGTCCGCCTCGAGGATCATGAGGCGTGTCGCCTTTTTCGACCACTCGATGTGCAGTCGTCCTACTTTGAGAGCGATGTTGATGAAGCGGCCCTCAGGTAGCTCTGGAGGCAGGTTGGGGAGGATGGAGAGCGATGAGTGCCCTTCTTCGACAAAGAGCGCTCTCATGAGCGCGGCGCTCTCCTTCAAAAGAAGCAGGGGCGAGCCGGCTTGAGAGAGGGGAGGAGCGAGAGCGCGATGCTCCTCATCTTGAAGGCGCGGCACCAGCATATCCTTGAAGCCTGCCAAAAAGAGCTTTCGGAATGCGGCCATGAGCCTCTCGGGGCGCCTGCCCGCAAGCAGCTCTTGGATCTCGAGAAGGAGCGAAAAGATGCCCCCTGAGCCCCTCTCGCCTTGCGTCGGGGCAAGGGATGCGAGTCGATACCAAAGCGGAAAAAGGGTCTGTAGATCTATCCTGGAGGCGATTCTCTCCCACTCCTGCTTGCGATGAGAGCCGAGCGAAAGTCGCTCCGGGAAGCTCTCCATGAGGCTAGGAGGACGGTGCGTTTCGATCATGTCAAGGGTGGGCAGGATGTGGAGCCGTTTGCGAGCAAAGAGAACCGAGAGCACCCCTCTTTCGAGATCTTGGAAGAGGGTGAAGGGATTTTCAGGGGATGGCAGCTCTTCATGGAGGATCGGCTTTTCAGAGAGCAGCTTTCTCTCGGGGCCGCTCACCTCGTAGAGACGGATGAGAGTGGGGAAGACCTCGGCAGCGAAAGGACTTCTAGGAATGAGCGCAAAGATGCCCGCTCTCTTTGAAAAGGGTCTGAGGCGTGCAGCGATCTCTATCTTCATAGTGCTCTACCGGTTAAAAAGTGAGGGCCGTTTTCGATGAGATCGACCTCGACAAGGCTGTTTGGAGCAAGCTCCTTTGAGCGAACGGCTACTTTAAGAAAGTTTGCTGTGTGGCCCCAGATCAGCTCGGGATCGCTCTCATCGCGTCCCTCTAGAAGGAGCTCCATGCGTTTGCCGAGAAAGCGATTTCTGAGGGAAAACTCGGAGCGCGCCGACACCTCTTTGATTCTCTCCTTGCGCCTCATGAGCGTCTGGGCATCGATCTGTCCTGGGTAGCTCGCGGCCCGCGTCCTTTCCCGCTTGCTGTAGGGGAAAAAGTGCACCTTGGCAAACTCGATCGCCTCGATGAGGGAGAGCGTCTCCTCGAAATCGGCCTCGCTCTCTCCTGGGAAGCCAAAGATCACATCGGTGGTGAAGGTGAAATCCGAAGAGGCGGCTCGGATGCGTTCGATCGTCTCGAGGAAAATCTGCTTGGTGTACTTGCGATTCATGCGCTTCAGAACCGCATTGGAGCCGGCCTGTAGAACGATGTGCATCGAATGGCAGGTGTGGCTCCCCTCGAGAATCGCCTGCAAGAGGGCGTCATCAACCTCATCAGGATCGATCGATGATAGCCTAACTCTTTGAATTCCAGGTACTTGATCGACTTTGCGCATCAATTCAGCGAGTCTCATGCCCTCCGATTCAAAGTCGCCTACATTGATTCCAGTGATCACCACCTCTTTATGGCCGCTAGAAACCAGTCCCTCTATCTCGGAGAGAATGGCCTCTGGAGTACGCGAGCGCGAGCGTCCTCTTACGTAGGGAATGATGCAGTAGGTGCAGAAGGAGTTGCAGCCATCTTGCACCTTGACAAAGGCTCTGCTATGGCCTTCGAAGCGGTTGATTTTGAACTCGGGCCAATTTTCTTGTGAGGGGAGCTCTTCGAGGAGAACCTCTTCGAGGAGCGCCTCTTTTCGGCTATTGTCCACCACATGGGTGACGCCCTCGATGGCGCCGACAAGATCGGGACGGCGGGTGGCAAGGCAGCCGGTGACAACCACTTTAGAGCCGGGATTTTGGCGCACGAGCTTGCGAATCTCACGCCTTGAGGCGGAATCGGCCCCTTGGGTCACGGTGCAGCTGTTGACGAGACAGAGATCGGCTCTCTCCTCTCCTTCTGCCTCCTCATAGCCAAGCGCTTTAAGCTGATCGCGAAAGCCTTGCGCCTCATACTGGTTGGTGCGGCAGCCGAGCACTTCGATACGAAATTTTTTAAATCTATTAGACATTCAAAACACTATATCTTTTCTAGGATTAAAAGCGAATTTATATTAAAATGTTGTTAAGATATGGCCAACTCTTTACTGAAAACAACTGGATTCTTGCGCCTCGGGGAGCGACCTATTAAGCTGCCGCGATGGGGAGGTGGGGAATGGGAGGGGTATACTTATTTCATACCCAATGGGATGGAGGTCCATGTAAAGCCTTCTGAGGCTGAGAGAGAGATGGATGGCAACTTTGTCATTTCATTGATTAAAGTGGTCCTTCTTGCAGCTATTATCTTTACCGCCTTTTTCGGCTGTTTCGAGACAACAGCAGAGACCTTTTCGGTTGCCCTGCCATGCGCTGTCCTTATCACCCTCACGCTTATCTCCAAGATCTACCTCCACACTCAGCTCAAGCGCTACGAAGAGCCTAAGCGGTTCAACGGCTTATCGAGCACAGCCATTATATTTCTGCTTATCATGGCGGCCTTTGCCATCGCCTGCACTTTTGCGCCCGGTTTTATGGCGCCCCAGCAGCTCGGGGGCACGCTTCTTCTCTTCTCATATCTCGTTCTCGTCGATCAAGGCCTTGAGATGCTGGCGCTGCGCGCCACCAAGCGTGCAGAGGGGAAAGGCAAAAGCATCAAGACTTAATATATGCATTCACAAATAACTGGATTCTTCCGTTTAGACCCTCAACCGAGGCAAATGGCTCGAGAAGAGGGTGGGCATTGGGAGGGCTATTCCTATTTCATACCCAACGGCATGGAGGTAGTGATTAGGCCCTATAGAGCTGAGAGGGCAAAAGAGGGCAGATTTGACATGTCTAAAGTTAAAACGATGCTTCTCATCGCCATTCTCGTCATCGCCTTTTTAGGCACCGTCCAGTTGAACAGCTATAACGCTTATAACCTTGCACTGGCGAGCTCTATTTTCATCACCCTCGCACTTGTCTCTAAGCTCTATATGCAGACTCGGCTCAAGCGCTATGGAGAGCCTAAAGAGTTCAATGGCCTTTCGACTCTAGCAATACTATCTCTGCTTATCATGGTGGGCCTTGCCATCACCTGCAGCGCCTCTCCTGGTTTCCTGAGTCCGCAGGAGCTTGGCGGCACGCTTTTATTTCTCTCATCGCCTGTCCTCGTCGATCAGGCCCTTGAGACTAGGGATGCAAAGGGAGAAGGCAAACGCTTCGTGACGCACTACCCACTCCCCAGCTAATTGCCCCAGTGCATAAACGTACTGTTCAGCTACCCTCTTGAAAACAAATTCATCTTGCTCATCTTGCCGTGCTTCGCGATCCTGCATATCTTGTTCTTTCTTCAAAAAGAAACAGGATGAGCACGATCGCGAGAAGCGGCAAGATGAGCAAGATGAGCAAGATGAGCAAGATGAGCAAGATGAGCAAGATTGTGGTTAATTTGCCGATTTATGTGACAAGCCCATATTCGCTCTGAGGGGCGTTCCCTAATCGTGGATGCGGTAGCGCTCGAAGCGATGCATCTGGATCAGCGGAAGCTCGGCGCGCACGATCACGTCGTTATCCTCATACTCCTCATAATAGACATGGCCGAAGCGTCTGAGTTCGGTGACAAGCCCATATTCGCTCTGAGGAATCTTGAATTTCGCGATGGTCCTCCTCGAGGCGAGGATCTCCACCATTAGAGCTGTCAGATCGTCGAGCCCTGTCCGGTTGAGCGCCGAGATCACCACCGTGTTGGGGTAGCGGTGCTGGAGCCTCTGGATCCGGCTGGGATCGCTGCACTGGTCCACCTTGTTGAGCACCGTGATGACCGACTCCTCCTCAGCATTGAGCTCCTTGAGCAGCTCGTAGGTGGTCTCTGCCTGCTGCTCAGCAAGCGGATGGGAGATATCGATCAGATGAACCAGCACATCGTCGTGCAGGGCCGCCTCCAGTGTGCTTCGGAAGGCCGCAATGAGGGTGTGAGGCAGTTTTCGGATGAAGCCCACCGTATCGGTCAGGAGAATATCCTGGTGGTTGGGCAGCACGAATTTGCGCGTGGTGGGGTCGAGGGTGGCAAAAAGCTTATCCTCAGCCAGAACCCCAGCGCCTGTCATCGCGTTGAGCAGCGTCGACTTGCCGACGTTGGTATAGCCGATGATAGCGAAAGTGGGAGTGCCCGAACGCACCCTCTGCTGGCGCTGCACCTCTCGGTAGCGCACCACCTCTTTGAGCTCGCTGCGCAGCTTCTCGAGCTCGCGCTTCAGCATCCGTTTGTCCATCTCCAGCTGCTTTTCACCCGGCCCCTTCAGATAGCCGCCGGTCGCTCTTTGACGAGAAAAGTGGCTCCAGAGCCTTTTCAGACGGGGAAATTGGTAGCGCACCTTGGCCAGCTCGATCTGCAGCTTGGCCTCTTTGGTCTGCGCCCTCTGGGCAAAGATCTCGAGGATGAGCTCGGTGCGGTCCATCACAGCCACCTTGAGGATCTTCTCTAGGTTGCGCTGCTGAGCAGGCGAGATCTCCTCGTCAAAGATCACCAGGTTGGCCTCTAAGACGACCATCTCATTTTTGATCTCCTCCAGCTTGCCCTTGTGCAGGTAGGTAGCGGCATCGATTTTTCGAAGCGGGCAGGCCATTTTACCCACCACATCGACTCCAAAGGTATCTGCAAGGCTTGCCAGCTCCGCCAGGTACTCCTCGCAAAGAGGGAGGTTTGCTTGGCCCGAATAGAAGCCGACGAGATAGGCGCGCGTGGGTTTGCCCTCAGTCGGCATTAAGCCGACCTCTTCTTCCCCTGCCTCCTCCTCGAGATCCTCTAAGATCTCTTCATCTTCTTCATCCATTCTCAATTCTCAGTTCAAGATCCATTATCGATTCTCAGTTCAAGTTCTAGGCCATCGTAGGCAAGTCTCACCTCGGGCGGCAATCTCGCCTCGATCTCATCGTGGTCGCTTTCGTGCGAGATGTGGGTGAAGTAGGTCTGCCGCGCTCCCACCCTCTCGGCAAAGGCCACTGCCTCATCAAAGGTGAAGTGGACCGGTGAAAGGGTATTTCTAAGCGCGCTGACGATGAGGATTTCAACCCCTCGAAGATCTTCGAAAATCGTCGGAGGATAATCGTAGATATCGGAGATATAGGCAAGGGAGCCAAAGCGAAAGCCATTCACCTTCATCGCCGCCTGAAAATAGGAGGTGTAGCGAAGGGCTATGCCCTGGAAAAGCAGCTCTCCCCTCTCGCCTTCAAGCTCTTGAAATTCGATCTGGGCAGCGAGCCCCTTGCTCTTTTTGGGTGCGAAGAGATAGTGGTAGCGCAAGCGGAGCTCCTCGATCGACTCCTTGGAGGCCAGAAGCGGCACACTCCGGTTGTGTAGAAGGTAGAACGCTCTCAGCTCATCGATGCCCGCAACGTGGTCGTAGTGGGTGTGCGTGACGAGGACGCCGTCTATCTTATCTATCTTATTATTAATGGCTTGCATTCTAAAATCGGGACCTACATCGATCAGGATTTTCTTCTCATCGATCGAGAGGAGCGCTGAGGGGCGCATCCGTTTGTTTTTAGGATTGGTCGAGAGGCAGACAGGGCAAGAGCACGCCACGACCGGCACACCTGCTGAGGCTCCTGTACCCAAAAAAAGAAATCGGCCCTTTTTCATCCCAATAATTGCTAGACTTTGGAGACCTCTGCGTAATTTGCTTTCGGGGCCAAAATCGATGATTTTGCCCGCTGGCGCACGGGGTCGCAAATTGACCTACTTGGCTAAAAGTAGGCTATTTGCGCCCCGGAGCGCCCGCGGGCAAAAGCGCGATCTTTGGCCCCAAATGAAGTTGCAGAGAGGTCTCCTTTGTATTATTGTAATCCAGAAGCGATTTCTTGGGCACTCACATGCGTATGCGCGTCGCCATTCTAGGTGCAGGCTTTGCGGGCCTCTCGACAGCTTGGCACCTGATCTATCTCTCGCAGGGCTCAGTTTCTATCGATATTTACGATCCGCTTCCCATTGGAAAAAGCACCTCAGGGCTATCCTCAGGGCTCTTGCACCCCTTTACAGGCAAAGAGGCCAAGCGGATTTTCGAAGAGAGCAAGAAGTTGGACGAGGCGCACTACCTCATCGGCGAGGCGAGTCAGGCAATAGGCGGCCGGGTGGTGCTTTCGAAGGGAATCCTTCGGCCGGCGGTAAGAGCTGAGCAGGAGCTTGCCTTCAAAGCAAGAGCTCAAGAGAATCCGGCCGATTGCAGCTGGTGGAGCCGAGAGGAGTGCGAGGAGAAGATCGAGGGGCTCATCCTGCCTGCGAAGGAGAGCGGCGGCCTCTACATCCGATCGGGGCTCACGCTTGATGTGCCTCTCTATCTGGAGGGGCTCTGGCAGGGCATTGCCAAGATGGCAGGGACCTTCCATCAGGAGGCGATACAGCCGGGCGACAAGCGTCTCGAGCGCTACCAGGTGATCGTCTATGCGATGGGATCGAGCTCGAAGCATCTGCCTGCGCTCAAAGATCTCCCTCTGCTCTCGGTGAAGGGGCAGCTGCTCAAACTGCGCTGGCCTGCCCATCTCAAGCCTCTGCCGATGAGCCTTGTGGGCGACGGCTACCTGGTGATGTCCAAGGATCTTTCGAGCTGCATCGCTGGGGCCACCTTTGAAACGAGCTTTGCGCACCACTTCCCCGATCCTGAATTTGCCCTTCCAGATATCCATGGGAGGATCAACCCCTTCTTCGCGCCGGTGGAAAAGATGGAGCTGATCGAATGCGTGAGCGGCATCCGCGCCACCTCCAAGCGCAAGCTTCCCATCGTTGGGAAGGTATCGAAGAGGGAGTGGTGCATCACCGGTCTTGGCGCCAAGGGGCTTCTCTACCACGGCGCTCTCGGCAAAAACCTAGCTCAGGCCATCCTCAGCGACAACCCCTCTCTCATTCCTCAGGATCTACTGCCTTAGACAAGATGCCGTTCATAGAAGAACTTTTGGCATATCCTACCGCTAGAGCCGATCTTGCTCATCTTGCAGCGCCTCGCGGGTCATGCTCATCCTGTTTCTTTTTGAAGAAAGAACAAGATATGCAGGATCGCGAAGCGCTGCAAGATGAGCAAGATAAACTTGTTTTCAAGAGGGTAGCTGAACAGAAAGATGTGGGTAGTAGTTAGCGCATGCGTGCCCGTGCCCGATTACCTGCTGATTTCAACCGCCAACCGATTTGGCTGCAGCAGCTTTGCGCGACTGGTAGAGGTATTTGGGACGAACAAGCGGCGTCCCTTTGCCATCCCTCGCCTCAAGCCGCTCATAGGCGATCTGGATCGAGATGCCCACGGTACGAGCGAGCCCAAAGAGCACCGGAAAATAGTGGGAGTAATCAAAACCTGCTGCCGCGAGTATGGCCCCGGTGACCGCATCCACATTGGCGTAAGGGTCTTTGATCTTGGGATTCTCTTTGAGAATAGGAGGCGCCTCTCTTCGCAATGCAAGCGCTGCCCTCACAATAGGGTGTGAGGAGAAGTGCTTCTCCCCAAAATCATAGAGAATGGCCGCTCGAGGATCCTCAAGACGCAGAACAGCGTGGCCATATCCATAGATGACCTCTCGCCTCTCAAGCCTTCTCTGAATATACTCTCGAAGCCGTTTGCTCTCCAGATCGCTGCCCACTTTAGCAAGGAGATCTTTGAGCATCTTCAGAGACTCTTCTGAGGCCCCTCCATGAAGAGGCCCTCCGAGCGCAAGCATCGCCGATGCAATCGATGCATACTGATCGGCAAGCCCCGAGGCAACCGCCTTCCCAGTGAATGCTGAGAGGTTGCCCCCTCCATGATCGTAGTGGAGGATATTCACAAGCCCAAAGACTTCGGCAAGCTTGGGAGAGGCCTCTGGGACCGCTAGCATCTGACTGAAGTTCTGCATATAGCCGAGCTCGGGCCGCGAGGAGCGCTGCCCTTGCCATCCCGCATGGTGATTGATAACCGCCGCAGTGATCAGAGGAATCTTGGCAATCAGGTTCAGACAGTCTTCATAGTAATCCTTTTTGCACTGGTAGGCTCCCGCGACCAAAATCGCACATGCAAAGAGCGACATCGGCTCAGCTTCGCGCGGCAGCGCCTCAATCGCCCTGTAGACCTCATCGGGTAGCTCAGTGCGGCGCTTGAGATCCGAGGTGAACCTCGCCTCCTCCTCTTCTGAGGGCATCTTCCCATGCAGGAGCAGGTAGATCACCTGCTCAGGACGATGGTAGGCAAGTTCCGAGACGGGAATATCTGCATAGGAGAGCCCCTTCTCTGGATGGACCGTCGAGGTCACGCAGGTTCCAACAGGAAAGCCCCTCAGACCGGTATCCAGATTCTCTTTGGTGATGACGAAGAGCACCTCCTCAGACATCGATTTTGCCCTCCAGATAGCGCCTCACGCACTCGCGCTCTTCGATGAGCTCCTTCTGCGTGATCGCGATTTTTTCCCTGATAAAATAGTCCCACTCCAAATTCGGGACGATCTCATATTTACCCTCCCCTTTGAAATGGCAGGGAAAGCCGAAGACCAGATTCTCCTCGATCCCATAGGGATTGCCATCGGTTGAGACCGCTGAGCTCATCCAATCCCCCTTTTGGCTCTTGCCCACAATCGATCGCATGGCCTCCAGAGCAGCGTGTGCAGCCGATCCGGCAGAGGATTTTCCGCGAGCTGCGATAATGGCAGCTCCCCTTCTCTGCACCGTTTCGAAAAACTCCACCTGGAGGAAATGGCGGTCCGAAATAACCTCATCCACCCTCTTGCCCTCGATGCGTGCATGCGTGTAGTCAGGCACCTGTGTGGAGGAGTGGTTGCCCCAGACGATCAACTTTTCGACTCGATCGACAGGGACCTTGGCCTTTTTCGCAAGGAGCGCAAGCGAGCGGTTATGGTCGAGCCGCATCATCGCATGGAAATTCTTTCTCGGGATTCGCTTCGCTTGGCTCATCGCGATGAGGCAGTTGGTGTTGCAAGGGTTGCCCACCACAAGGACTTGAGCAGAGGGACTCGCTACCTGATCGAGTGCTCGGCCCTCGAGCACAAAGATCTCAGCATTCTTCATCAGAAGATCCCCACGCTCCATCCCAGGACCGCGAGGGAGGGCGCCAACCAAGAAAACGAGATCGAGCCCCTCGAAGAGTTCAAAAGGATCTGAGCCCACGCGAATCTCCTCAAGCAGAGGGAAGGCGCAATCTTCAAGCTCCATCGCAAGCGCCTGCAAAAGCGGCCGATTCTCCTCAACGTCGCGAATCGAGAGGGAAATTTTCTGATTGGGCCCTAAGAGCTCGCCACTTGCGATGCGAAATAGCAGGCTATAGGCAATCTGCCCTCCTCCTCCCGTCACTCCAACTCTAACCAGCTCTTTGCCCATAACGTCCGACTTTCTCTTTTTGCTTAGAATAGAGCTTGCATTTTTTTAAAACAAGGAGAAGTAAAATAATCCTTAGTATGTTTTTGTTTATAAATTAAACTAGATAGTTTAATATCCAAATTATGACTGCGGTTGTTAAAGAGATCACACAAATCGCGCTCGAGGTGTTAGAAGCGGGCGAACGACTGCATGAAGTCATTATCCATCAGCCTATTAAGAAAGATCGGGTCAAATACCTAAACGCCTCCGATCCCAGGTGGGCGCTTCCCTTTTCCATGCGATTCAAGAAACATCTACTCTCCCTGCTTTTTCGCCTCTTCCCTGCGCTGATCCCCGAAAATAAAAGAGCCTCTGAGGCTAAGTTCAAGACTCTGGTAGCCTACCTTCTAGCCCACGAAGAAATCGCAGCGCTGCTCGTTGGCACGCCCAAACGCCAGCATGCATTTGCCCTCGCTCTCCAAAGGAGTGCCGATCGATTTGGCTTCACACTCGATTGGCCCGATCAATTTGAAGAGGGAGAGCAGCTGGCCAAGAGGGTGCAAGAGATGGCAGGTGAGAATCGGCTCTTTGATAGTCCCTCCACGCTCTATCAGGAGCTTGCTGCCATAAAGCCGGAGGAGAAAAGAGAGTTCTTCGAAGCACTCCTTGCCGAACTTAAAATCCCTGAATTCTCCTCTAACCTTGCTGTGACAACAGATGCGAGCGAATCGATCTCGGTGGCAAGCTCCACTCATCGCTACAAAATTGCTGTCAGCGAGCTTGCGGGAAGTGGCGAGATCCTCTTTGCTGAAGAGACAAGAGCCTCCTCACTCAAAAACCTTAGGCGGGTTGTTGACGACAGCTCTAGCTTCTCTACAAGCTATTCCGAGGCCATATCGACCCCCCTTCAAATTCTCGAAATCCTACTCACCCTCTTCCCTGAGAGGTCCTCTATGCGCTTTTTCCTCGACTCGGATCAAAAGGTGAGCGATGGGGAGCTTGCAATCCTCTCCACATCGCTTCTTGGGTGGCAAAATCTCTCAGAAATCCTCGAAGAGAAGAGGTCGGCTGAGCTCCTAGATGGAAAGATCTTGGAGATCAGAGAGGAAGGAAAGCCCACAAAGAGGATGCGTCTTTCTATTGTCTACCTCAATATAGCTCCAGAGAATGTGTGGGGCCATTTCAAACCTGAGGAGACCTGGGCCGAGATGCAGGACATCTTCGATCTCGGGCTACTGCGGCTCTATTTTCGCGCGCTAAAGAGATTGAAAATTGCCTATCACTTCCACGATCTCGAAGAGGGGCTTGCTCGCATGGATCAAGAGAAGGATTTCTTCTTCAGACAGAGAGAGGCGCTCCAGCTCATCGACCTCTTCAGAAAGGAGAAAAAAGAGCTGATGGCTATTCTCTCCTCCAAAAAAGGAGAGAGGGAAGGGCTTGTGGACTGTTTTGAGATGCTCTTTTTCCAAAAGCTTTCAGAGAAAGAGTGCTTTTTGGCCCTCTCGCTGATCGCAAAAGCGCTCGATATGCACCTGCACACAAGCGAACTGATGGTGCGCACCGATTCGATCTCGAGCAAGTCCACTCTACACAAAGCTGAGAGCGCTTTTTGCCAAATTCAGGGCCACTCGACCCTCTTTTGCCAAAATGAAAAAGAGAGAGATCTCTTCGAGCTGCTCTTTAAACTCTATTATGAATGGGAAGAATCGACCCATCGCCTAGAAGATGCCCTTAGATAAGAGAAAAGAAAATGGGGCAGTCCATCAAGAAGGTGCTGAAGCCGATCAAATTGGGCACCTCCTCAACAATCGACTGGAAGTCGAAGACAAGATTGTAATAACTAGAGAACATATCAACCACAAAAAATAGTAAACATAATTATAGCTTATTAGCATTAATTCAGTATTAAGTTTTAATTATTATTTAGTTAATTTCGTGGATGGTGGGTATAAAAGGCCTCTTTGACCTTATCGCTAGCTAGGTGGGTATAGCGATCGGTGGTGGCGATATTCTCATGGCCGAGGAGCTCCTGGATGACCCTAATATCGGCCCCTCCCTTGAGAAGATGGGTGGCGTAGGTATGGCGCAGGGTATGGGGCGAGCAGCGCTTGGTTATATGGGCCCTTTTAGCTAGCCTCGAAAGGCTCTGCCAGACCGCTTGCCGGGTCAATCTCTTCCCCTTTTTCGAGACCAGAAGCGCCTCTTTTTCCTTTGCCAGATGGCGATCTCGATAGAGGCTCAAGTAGCGGTCGATAGAGCGACTTGCAGGGACTCCCAGCGGCACTCTCCTCTCCTTGCGCCCCTTGCCCTTCACCGAGAGCATATCCTCTTCCAGATCCTGGATATTGAGAGAGACAAGCTCGCTCACGCGCAGGCCTGTTCCATAGAGAAGCTCTAGAAGCACGCTCTCAGCCGCCCCCTGTTCGCTTTCAACCTCGACAGCTGCAAAGAGCGCCTCCACCTCTTTTTCGCTGAGGGCTTCAGGCAAGAGCTGCCAGAGCTTGGGGCTCTCGATAAACCGGGCAGGGCTGTGTGTGAAGCGCTTTTCTTCCTCTAGAAAGCGGAAGAAGGCTTTGATAGAAAAAGTGCGCCTCTTCACCGTTGCCGTCGAGAAATGGCTCATAGACTCCTTCAGGAAGCGCACTATCATCTCCTGGTCCACCTCGTCGATCTTTTGCGTTTGGATCGAGGCAAAAAAAAGCTCCAGATCGCTCAAATAGGCTTCTACCGTATGCCTGGAGAGGCCAAGCACGATCAGATGCTCTGCAAACTCGGCGGTCAGCTCCTCTCTTTCGTTCACCTGAGCACCTCTTGGATCGTCTTGGAGCTCCTTTCGGAGCGGCCTAGATCGCTCAAATAGGCCTCCACCATATGCCTGGAGAGGCTCAAGCCGATCAGATGCTCTGCAAATTCGGCGGTCGGCTCCTCTCTTTCGTTCACCTGAGCACCTCTTGGATCGTCTTGGAGCTCCTTTCGGATCGGCCTAGATCGCTCAAATAGGCCTCCACCATATGCCTGGAGAGGCCAAGCACGATCAGATGCTCTGCAAAATCGGCGGTCGGCTCCTCTCTTTCGTTCACCTGAGCACCTCTTGGATCGCCTTGAGCTCCTTTCGGAGCGGCCTAGATCGCTCAAATAGGCCTCCACCATATGCCTGGAGAGGCCAAGCACGATCAGATGCTCTGCAAAATCGGCGGTCAGCTCCTCTCTTTCGTTCACCTGAGCACCTCTTGGATCGCCTCGAGCTCCTTTTCAGTGAAGCTCTCCTGATAGAGAACCGAGAAGGACTCTTTCGTCTTCGGATTGAGGAAGTAAATGCGATCCGCTTTAACCCTTTTTCTCACGAGCAGACGGCTGCGCTCGAGCAGGAGGGCAAGTCCGTAAAGAATCGATCTATCAGCCTTAGCCTGAACGAGAGAGCGAAAAATCGCAAGGAGGTCGAGCGAGGAGCGCTTCTTCTTTTTTTGACCCGGGCCTGCCAGTGCACAAGCGAGGAGCGGTCGAGTTTGGAAAAGCAGCTTGGACAATAGTCAGCTCTTTGCCATCCTTTCCCCTTTTCTTATGAGGACAGAAAAAAATTCATCGCACTCAGAGAGAGGCTCAAGCCCCTCTGCACAGCATTGATTGCGAGTTGGAAAGGAGAGAAGCCCAGCATAGTTGAGCTTCTTTATACGAAAAGAAGAGAAAAATACCAATTTATCAATTAAAATAATTTCTATAAAATACAGAGAAACGAGGTTAGTTAGATGAGTTCTCTTGGCCACAAAGCAGCTTCTAAGCATTTCCGCCAGTACAAAGCCTACTCGCTGCTCCGGGAGTATGCCCGAAACCCCTACGATCTCACTCTAAGCGCCAATCTTTCAGAGGAGCGCATCAAGCGCTTTGCCGCTCAGGCGGGGGAGTTCAAGCTGCTCTTTGCGTGCGAGCGCATTTCCGACGATTGCCTTGCAGCCCTTCGAGAGCTAGCCCATGAGGCCGATCTCATCGATAAGATGAAGGCGATGCAGCAGGGCCTCATCATCAACCAGATCGAGGGGATCCCGAGCGAAAATAGAGCAGTTCTACACACCGCCATGCGCGATCTTTTCAGCCATCCAAACGGCGGCCATGCGGCTCAAGCGGCGGCGCGCGATGCTCGCGTCGAGGTCGATAAACTGCGCAATTTCATCCAGGCGATGGATCACAAGAGCAAGTTCACCGACCTCATCCAGATCGGCATTGGCGGCTCTGAGCTCGGTCCAAAAGCGCTCTACATCGCACTGAAGGCCTATTCTGTAGAGAACAGACGCGTGCACTTCATCTCCAACATCGATCCGGACGAGGCTGCCGCAGTCCTACGTGAAGTGGATCCGAAGAAGACCCTTGTGGTGGTTGTCTCTAAATCGGGATCGACGCTCGAGACCCTCACCAACGAGGAGATCCTGCGCTCCCATTTCCAGAAGTGCGGCTGCAATCCCAAAGAGCACTTTATCGCTGTGACAGGTAAAGGTAGCCCCATGGACAATCCTGAGCGCTATCTCTCCTCTTTCTATATCTGGGACTATGTGGGAGGGCGCTATTCGGCCACCTCGATGGTGGGGGGCGTTATGCTCGCCTTTGCCATCGGCTTTGACGGCTTCTACAACATCCTCAAAGGGGCTCATGAGATGGATCTCATCGCCCTCAACCCTGACTTTTCGCAGAATCTACCGATGCTCGCTGCGATGATCGGCATTTGGAATCGCAACTTCCTGATGCATCCCATGGTGGCCATCCTCCCCTACTCGAGTGCACTCGCACGCTTCTCGGCCCACCTGCAGCAGTGCGATATGGAGTCCAATGGCAAACACATCGATAAGTGGGCCCATCCGGTCGACTTCGACACAGGGCCTATTATTTGGGGCGAGCCTGGAACCAATGGTCAGCACTCTTTCTACCAGCTTCTGCACCAGGGCACGACCGTCGTCCCGATCGAATTCATCGGCTTTAGAGAGAACCAATATGGCCAAGATCAGATCGTGCAGGAGACAAATTCGCAAGAAAAGCTAAACGCCAACCTCTTTGCCCAGGCGATTGCGATGGCGCGCGGAGAGCGAAGCGACAATCCCAACAAGGTCTGCCAAGGCAATCGCCCAAGCTCGATCTTGCTCGGTCGAAGACTCGATCCTTTCGCGATGGGGCAGCTCCTAGCCTATTACGAGCACAAGATCGCCTTCCAGGGCTTCACCTGGAACATCAACTCCTTCGACCAAGAGGGGGTGCAGCTAGGCAAAAGGCTTGCAAACCGCATCCTCGACATCTCGGCTTCGAAGCGCACTGCCAAAAAGCATGAGCGCTTCCCCGAGGCCGAGGCGATGATGAGGGAACTCGAAAGCCTATAGAGACAGCTCCCTCGCCTCTACTATAGAAAAGATCGAGATCGGGCGCGGGCTCGCAAACGTTCACGTTCACGAAAGAAATGGTCGTAAGTTGCTTTGCTCACAAATGGCTCGAGGGGGGCTTTTTCGTGAACGTGAACGTTTGCGAGCCCGCGCCCGATCTTGTTTTCAACTGCCCTAATCACATCTCTCGGAGTTTTGCTTCGACCCTATCCACCGCTTGGGCAATAGTCGCAGGCTTTAAGCAGGGAAAAGCGGTGTAGAAGCTCATCGGAGTTCCCCACACCCTTTCAGTAAAAGATCTGAATAGCTGGCTCGCCTTCTCTTGATTCTTCTCAGAAAATAGATCGTCTATCCTCTTCGAAAGAGGGCGATAGGGCGAAGGGGGTCCTTTGGGAGCCTCTGGAAAGTACTTCCGCGCCATGACGGCGCCCGAGCTGCCCGCCAAAACCACTCCTGCGCTTAATGCGGCACATGAGCCAGGGCTGCCAAGAGGCCCACAAAGGGCCAGGGAGGCAACCACGATCAATGCAATGCCGACAGCACCTGCCACAGCAATGGCAAGCGGGCTACAG
Organism: Chlamydiia bacterium; assembly: GCA_963827485.1. Taxonomy (GTDB): domain Bacteria; phylum Chlamydiota; class Chlamydiia; order Chlamydiales; family JAAKFR01; genus CAWHBB01. The sequence goes on along the minus strand of CAWHBB010000004.1, from coordinate 91,910 downwards.
GGGTCATCCCCCTCTACAGGGGCCTCTAGCGGCCTCAGAAGCTCTCGGGGCGTTAAACTCCTCTCTACTGCTCTACTATCACCTGACATAAGAGAGAAGTGTAATTCATCTTTCCTTAACAATCAATTTATATAAATGATCTCGCCTGAGGCGGCTTCAAAGCCGAGAAGGAGCCTCTCAGCTCTAGGTGAAAGAGTTTTTTTGAAAGCGATGACTCTTTCCAGCCCACTCATGCTCGTCGCAAGCTCATCGGTGGTGAGGACGCGGAAGGGCTCATCGATACGCTTGAGCGCCCTATCAAAAAGCGGTGTCTCTGATTCAGGCAGCAGGATGGCCGTCGGGTGGGCAGCTCCCGGGCTTAGAAACCGACCCTCTTTCCACTCGATCAGATCGAGCGCACCTGGGTATTTCTCAAGAAGCGGCGAGCTTGCAATCACCGAGAAGGGTTTAAGCGCCTTGATCGACTTAAAAAAGGGGTAGGCCTCCAGTGTGTCCGGGCCTTCCACAAAGAGGTAGGGAGTGATCTCATCCGGCTCATCGGGAAAAGCGGGAAGAAGGGCGACGAGTAGGCTAAAGAGCTCCTCGGAGAAATTCTCGAGCGAGCAAATCCGATGAAAAATAAGTCCCAGAACCCTTCCAGAGGGAATTTTTCCCAGAACCTCACGATTGAAGCAGCCAGCGGCAAAGAGGAAGCTTGCAAGGACTCCGCTATCCATGAGCGAAAAGGGGGAGAGCTTCTCAAGGCCGAGCTCCAGCTCGAGGAAGAGCTGGTCTCCCTCGGGCAGCTGCCACTTGAGCGGAGAGTTCAAAGAGAGATCAAATGGGACGAGTCGTGACTCTCTCTGCATGATCGCGTGCACTGAAAGTAAAAGATTTTCCTTCCCTTACTTCTCCAGAGCTCGTCGAAAAAAGAGCTTCCGTAGTGCGGGATCTGGTCGACAAAATGGGGCGGGTCAAAGAGCGCGAGAAAGCCGCCCTGCTCAAGGAAGCTTGCAGTCGCAAGCTCTAGATAGGGCAGATCGTCGGTGACAAAGGTGAGCTTGCCTTGAGGCCTCATCACCCGCTCTAACTGGCTGAGAAAGTGGGGCCCAATCAAGCGGTGTTTTGCCTGCCGACGTTTGGGAAAGGGGTCGGGGAAATTGATAAAAACCTCGCTCACAGAGCCTCCTGGAAGGTAGTGGCTGGTGAAGGTCGCCGCCTCTCCACAGATCACAAAGAGATTGGAAAGTCCTCTATTTTTCAGCTTCGACCAGATCTTGCGCGCCCGATCGAACCGCATTTCGACCGCCAGGTAGTTGCTCCCCCTATCCTCAAGAGCCCTCTCGATGATCCAGCTCCCATTGCCGCTGCAATATTCCACCTTCAGCGGATGGTCGTTTCCAAAAAGAGAGGCGCTCGATGGAAAGCCGTAGCCCACATGTTGGTAGAAGTGCTTGGGAATGAAGAAGATCTGATCGCCCATCGCAGGGCGTCTCTCTTCCCACTTGAAGGGTAATTTTAAATCCTTAGGTTTCATCCGGAAGAGTATATCGAGCCAGAGGGTAATTTTCACTCTTTATCCTTTATTTTCTATCCTTTATCCTTCGGTCCATGATGACGCTTTTCGCAGCTTTTGCACTCGATCTAGGGGTGGTTTTTAAGGGCTCTCCTTTTATTTATCTGACGCTCTTTGCTCTCTCCCTCACCTCCTTCTCCCTCTGGCTCTATAGCCTCTTCACGCTGAACTCCAAGAAGCTGGTTTCCAGAGATTTTATCAAGGAGCTGCGCGCCCAGCTTCTAGAGAAGCGCTACGACACCGCCTTTATCACCTGCCAAAACCAGGGACTCTTTCTCGGCAAAATCGTCGCAAGCGCTATCCGGTCGAGGCGATCGGGCTTTCATGTGATGCGCGAGTCGATGGAAGCTGAGGGCAAGCGCTGCGGCGTGCTGCTTTGGCAGAGGATCTCTCTTTTGAACGACATCGCGATGATCGCACCGATGCTCGGCCTCTTCGGCACGGTCTGGGGCCTCTTTTTAGCCTTCTACGATATGAACCGCTCTGCGGAAACCCTCGGCGTTATCTTCGACGGCCTTGGGCTTGCTGTGGGGACGACCGTGGCAGGCCTCATCGTAGCCATATTTGCCACCATCTTCCATGCTATCTTGAAATTTCGCCTCACGCGCCTCCTAAACCGGCTAGAAAACGAAGCCTCCAGCTTCATGAACCTCATCGAGAGTGGCCCGTGAGCTTTGTTCCTGTCGAGGAGTTCAAGGATTCACGAGGCATTCCTCTCGCCCCGATGATCGACTTCCTATTCCTGCTGCTCGCCTTCTTCGTCTCGCTTTCGGTGACCCGCACCACCACGCAGGAGGCCGATCTCGAGCTCGCCAAGGCGAAAGCCCCGGGCGGCAGCTTTGCGAAGAACCAGGAGAAGGTGATCCAGATCGCGGTGCTCGAAAATGGTCAGTACAAGTGGGCCACCAAGCTGCGCGACCACCCGATCGCCACAGCGGGAGAGCTTGCCGAGGAGCTCAAAAGGCAATATGCCAAGGGATTACTTCCTCAGGATAAGCAGAAGACCAAGATCGTCCTAAAAATAGATAAGGAGGCCACCTGGGAACCTATTCTGCAGGCGCTCCTTGCGATTCGAGAGTGCGGCTTCGAAGCGAAACCGCTCTACGTACCTGAATAGCCCTCTAATAAAAGTGGGCCAGACCCCGAAGGATCTGACCCAACTTTGTGAAAAAAGCTCTCTCGATCTATGAACAGTAATAGAAGAGATTACCGTTTACATTCATCCATTGGCACTGGCCGGGATATTGACTCGGGTGCTGGTATGGACTATACCAGCCATGGGGCATCGTGTAGTCATATCCGCCTCCATTTCCCTGATAGGTATTGGGATGGTAATGGTGCCTTGGGGTGTAATACTGGTACGAGTAGGGGTAGTAGAAGCTAAAAGGCCTGCGGTAGGGCTCCCCTTCCAAGAAGGGAAGCGCAAAACCGGTCAGCAATAGCAGTAGAGCGAGCGCTTTTTTCATCTACATTACCACCAGTAAGAACCGTTGCAGCTAGAGCAGCTAGAGCAGCTAGAGCGACCAGAGTAGCTGTTGTAACCGTAGTTACCATAACCGTAACCGTACCCAGAATATGGGTAGTAGTTGTTGCTATAGTAGTAAGGACGGTAGCTGTTGTAGCCGTAAGAACCGTAACGGCCCCAACGAACTTTTTCAACAGAAGGAGTTTGCGATTGAAGTTGAAGAGTTTGAGCTTCAGCACCGATCAGAGATGTTGCAGAAAGAACAACACCCAAAAAGCCTACTAGTAATCCTTTTTTAAAGCGTTCCATTTTAGAATCCTCCTAAACAGTTTACCAAGAAGATGTGATTCATCCTCTTCCCGCTATTATAATTAGATTTTTTAATATAAGTCTATAGCGCTAAGTTACTTATGCTCAAAGTGGAGATTATAGATTAAAGGATGGCTCAAGAGCTTCTTGAGGGGAATGGAAGAGGGTTCGAAAGCCAAAAGGAGGGCGGCAAGTTTTTATTTTATTAACAAAAAAAATCCTATGTGGCTAAGCTATCGTTCTCAAAAATGGAGGTCTACGATGAAATACTTTTTCCTAACTGCCCTACTGCTCGTCGCAGCTTGCTTGCAGGCGGGATTCACCAACAGCGGCTGTCTACAGACGAAGAATCTCAACCTGAAGGTGGGCGATCTACTCGACAACAACGGACAACTCATTGGCATTGAGTCGATTACGGTAGAGGCGGACAAAATAGTAGGCAAAGGGCTCATTCGCTCTCCCCAAATCACGATCCGCACCGCTCTATTTGCCTTTACGGGAACGATCGACTGCTCTGAGAAGTGCACGATCTATGTGAAGGAGCCGTTCAATGAGAGGATGTTTCACCGGGCGGGCAAGGGCAAATTCCAGATCATCGTCGACAAGAATCTAGGCAAAACTCCCTGATTTTCGCCTGTTCTAGAATTGTGGACGTACAGGTGGAGATATCTCATCTCTGAGCGCATTTACCTGTTTTAGAGCCTTTTCAAGCATAGCTTTTCGGCCGGAGCTTGCAGCAGCAAGCTCTTCTAGACCCTCCAGCTCCGTTTTCATCCGGTCGAGAATGTCGACCGCTTCATTGCCAGGTATTTTTTTGAGATGCTGCTTAAATTCCTTAACTGCAAGGAGGAGAACGAAGGCGAGGGCCGCCGAAACGTGGTGGATAATAGCATGGGCATTGCCTAAGAGCGACTTACCGCTTATCTGCCAACTCGCATAATCCCCGATGAGAACGAGGGCGGCAATTACAGCCACCCCCATCATAACTGTGTACCAGGAGGAATGGGAGGCGGCGCTGCTTAACGTTCTTTTTACCGTTGTCGATTCTATGTTTCGCGCACAGACTTTGACGAGCTCTTCTCGAGTGCACTGTTCTACCTTCTTTTTCTTAAGTTTTTCGTGAAGGAAGAGAGAGCCACCGGCCACAATTGCACTGACGGCACAGGCAATGCCATAGCTTTGCATGCCGGAGAGATCGATATGGGCGAGCGAGTAGAAAAACCCAACGGCCGTGATGATAGTGGAGACCACCGACGTCCAGAAAACCACATTCATGGCTCGACTGCCCACGGTGGTATAATTTCTCCTCACTAGGGGATAGGTATTAACCGTCGCTGGAGCTTTCCCTGCTCCTTGTGCTGCTGATGCCATAGATGCCTCTAATTAATATCTCGAATATTGTACTAAATTTTTTATTATAATTCAACTATTTACTTGCTCTTTTGATTAGGAATAGATTAAGTTAGTTCCTTATGAAAATCTTCATCCTGCTCGCACTCTTTCCCTACTGCCTCTTTGCCGCTATCACCGGTTCCACGCTGCCTGCTCTGGAGGCGGTCTACCAGAAAAGTTTCACCGGTCGAGTCAGCCCCGAGCAGGAGCAGGCGATGAAAGAGGCAGTATCAGAGGTGGGCAGAGCCATCCGCGTGATGAGCTACAACATGCTCTACAATGCTCCTGAGGCAGAAAAAGAGCTTGAACCTGTGAACCGATGGGAGAATCGCCGAGGGCGGCTCGAGAGCTACCTGCGCTTTGCAAATGCCGATCTCATTGGAAGTCAGGAACTTCAGGAAGATCAGCTCAAAGAGGTGGCCCGCTTTTTAGAGAGCGATTACAGCTACTATGGCGAAAAGACGCGCGAAGGGGAAAATAGAAGCGATATCAATGCGATTTTCTACCGAAAAAGCCGTTTCGAGCTTTTGGAAGGACGCACCATCCCCTATCCTGGTAAAGCGCTTTCCAACGGCTTCACCTACTGCCGCCTGCGCGACCGAACAGGGGGCCAGGAGCTTGCGATGATCAACACCAAGCTCACCTTCTCCAGCCCTGAGAGGCGGTTGAAAGAGGTCTATGCGATTCAGCAGTTTGTGAGGGAGCTGCCCGAGAGGCTCGCACTCATTGTGGTGGGCGATTTCAACGCCTTTCCCTTTTTGAACGATGAACGCAGCCCTTTTTGCGACGGCGATTTTCTCATCAGAAAATTGGAGGCGACGCCTCTTGAAGAGGCAAAGAGAGCCTCCCTTTTCGGCCATTTTGGCCCTCTATGCTCGCTGACCAACTGCATCAAAACCTTCAAGCCCTTTATCGGGCCAGAGCTCACAGGCGCTATCTTCGACTATATCTTTGTAAATCAAAGAGTTGCAGTTCTCTCCCACACTATCGATCCTGCCAAAGTCGATGGCCATTTTCCTTCGGATCACCTACCGGTCCTGTCCGATATCGTTCTTAAAGAGAGCTCTGCATAATTTGCTTTGGCCGCCAAAGCAAATTATGCAGAGCTCTCACCGTCTGAGAGTAGGCGACATGCCGCATCTGTTGCTGCTCCAGGATTCCCATGGACAGAGGCTCAGCTTTTGGCCTCAAATGGAGCTAGTGCAGATGTCTCTTAAATGATGGCTAAGTTCTGGACTCGAGCGAGCGCAGAAATTTCGGCAAAGAGCTCTACTTTATCAAGAGATGTTCTTTCAATTCCCACTTCTAAAGTGGCAAGCTGGGGAACTTGTTTGACAAAGGTGGCTATGCCTTGGGGTGTGATAGAGGTTCTAAAAAGATCGATGCGAAACCTTTGAAACTGAGGCACATTCGAACCCAATTCTCGAAGCTCCTCATCGGTCGAGCAGATATTATGGTCCACATGGAGATTCTGTAGCTGCCGTAATCGAGAAAAAGTATGAAGCGCTTGGCTGCGTGGTATCGCCCAAAGAGCTTTTGCCGTTCGATCCCCCATATTGCGCACGAACTCATTGGAGACTACTTGTTGCCAGCGGAGAACTTGCAAAGTTCTGAGAGAGGGAATGTGTGCAAGGCAGGCAAGCCCCTCAAGAGAGAGAGGTGTTTGAACAAATGAGAGCTTGCGAAGAGCGATCATCGTTCGAAGAGCTACAAGCTCTCGATTATCCAAAGAGTGACAAAAAGTCAGCGAAAGCTCTTTCAACCGATCTTTGAATCTAAATTGACGAAAAGCTTTCCCGGTTAAATAGCCGCTTTCCACGCTCAAGCGGGTGATCGGCAACTCGCTGAGCTGAGCGAGGGTATCATCTGTCATGCGATCTCGAGTGGTAATCGAGACCTCCTGAAGATATTTGCAGAGACCTAAAGCGGCAACGAGCGAACTGGGTCTTTCGAGGGCTAAATCGATCAGATCGATCCTTTGTAGATGGGCCAAGCGACCGACAAGCGCCCCCACTCGCTCATCTACAGGGCCGATTTTTAGAAACCTCAGATAAGGGCAGTGATAGCCAATTCGTGCACAGAGCTCTGAAGAATAGCTCTCCATATCTGAGAGCGATAGGGAGAGTTGGCGCAAGTTGAAAAAAAGTGGGAAAGGAGTGGATGAAGGGAAGAAGATCCTCTCCTGTTCTGCTGTGAGAGGGGGGATGGAAAGATCGAGAACATGATAGAGAGTGTCACTCACGTCGATACGGGCTGCTTGCAATTTGGCTTTATCAGGGTTGCGAAGCTGAGGTTGAGCGACTTCTATCAGTGATCGAGTTTGAAGAGTAGAGATCTCAGAGACTGTTTGTTGCACCCTTTTCGAGAGCGTAGATAAACGGAGCATTTCTCGATGAGTGAGGCGCACTAAGAAGGGCTTGCTTCCCCTTTCGAATGGGGAGAGCTCTGTGCTAGGAGTGTGCGTCTGTGCTTTAGGTCGAATGGATGCTGCTGCCATAATTTTATTATCTTTTCTCAACTCTAATTATTAATTCTTTATTTATTACGTAATTGTGGACTTCTTGCGCGAATTCCTGAGTATTGAATCTGCATTGAGCGGCTCGAATTACGATCGCCGCCATTTTTGGACATTTATCGAGAGCAAGAGCGATGCCGTAGGGCGAGATCTCTGTACCGTAAAGATCGAAGATCAGCTCTCTTAAGAAATCCATTTTTTTTGCCAGATGCAAAAGCGATCGATCATCGGGGCAGATGTGAGAGTCAACCCTTAGCACACAAAGCTGCTTAAGGCCAGCAAGCGCATTAAAAACGGACTCTCTACCGATATCCCGAGCTAGAAGCTCGCGATCGACCGATTTAACATGATAAGAGGCGAGCAGAGTGAGTCTTCTGAGGGCAGTTGCCTGGGCAAGCGAAGAGAGCGCCTCGAGCGTCCATGGTGTGTTGACAATCGATAGCGAGTGCAGGGCGGGCAGGGTAGTAAGATCTCTTAGATAGCGGCTTTCAAACCTTGTGAGCCTTGTGAGGATGAGCTCCTGCAGCCTTCTACATGAAGTAAGGCGTGAGAAGGTGTTCCCGGTGATCTGATCTCCATTTAAGGAGAGGGAGGTGATAGGTCCCAGCCGCAAGTTAGGTAGGTCATTGTCGTTCAGGCCTGTTCCATCTTTTATAAAAATTTCTAGATTACCGCTGTTTTGATGCAGGCGATAAAGAAAATCTCCCATTCTTGCAAACTGCGGGTATCTTATATGGAGTTGCTGTAAATGGGGCAGAGAAAGTACGAACTCAGCAAGTGCGTCATAAGCATAGGTAACTCGCAGGCACCTGACATCCGGAAAATTACGAGCCATAGCTCTCATTGCTCTTGCTTGCAGCATCTTTTGATTTTCAGGGTGTAAATAAAGATGGATATCCCTCACACCAGGAAAGCGAGGAGCGCCTTCTTCGGGAAAAATGGCATAAAATTTTTCCAAATTATGAGCACCCACCCGCATTCTGCCATCAAGTACCTCTACAGGGGAGGGAAGATAGCGGTCGTGAGAGGGCCGCTTCTCTTGGTTTATAACCAGGGCAGTGGCTGGATTCACGAGAGCTGAGCAGCTCGCCTCAAGGGCTACTCTTGTCTTTTCATCCAAATAGGAATGAATCCGAGGAAGTTGTATTCTTAGCACAGCTGCTCGATCCAGGCGGTTATAAGATCGCCGCTCCTCCACATTTCCAATCACGATAGAGGCAGAACTTACGAGAGCTGAGCAGGTTGAGGGAAGGGCAGCTCTTGCCGATTCACCTACAGGGGAATGAATCTGAGGAAGGCGTGTTCTTACCTCGGCCGCTCGGTTCAATCTGAAGGGATCATCGCTTATCGACATATAAAAATTATAATTAAGTAATTAATACTATTTAAACGATTAGCAATCGGATGCGGACTTTAGTGAATGCCTGTTTGAGATCTTCTGGAGTGAAGGCAGCCCCTTCTATCCCCACCTTCAATGTGTCGAGGAGCGGGAGCCGTCGAGCCAAGGCGACTAGGGCGCGCGGCGTGATTGAGGTCCGATGAAGATCGATGCAGAGCTCCCTCAACTGAATCACGTTTGAAGCGAGCTCCTGGAGCTCTTCGTCGGTCGAACAGAGGTTATGATCCACATAGAGATGCTGCAGCTGACGCAATACCGACATTCTCCGAAGGGCTTGACCGCGCGGTACTGCACCCGTACCCACTACCGTCTGACTCCCCAGTTTAGCTGCAAATTCATCCGAGATCACCTGTTGCCATCGCAGAAGCCGTAGCGTTCTCAGAGCAGGAATCTCTGCAAGAGTGGAGAGGCCCGGTAGAGAGAGAGGCGTCTGGATAATCGAGATCTTGCGAAGGGCTCCCATCGTCTGAAGGTGTGAAAGCTGGCGGTTATCTAAGTTTTCGCAGAAGTCAGCGAGAGCTCTGTCAAGCTACCACGCGATTTAAAATCTCGAAAGGCCCTTCCGCTTAATTCGGTATACCTAATATCCAACCGGGCGAGTGGCAGTGCGCTAAGCTCGACCAGCATCTCATCTGTCATTCTCTGAGGACGGCTGATCGAGACTTCGCGAAGTTTTCTGCTGAGACTTACAGCGGCAACGAGAGAAGAGGCTCTTTCGAGATCTGGCCTGTGCAGGTCAAGTCTCCTTAAAAGAAAGAGACGACTGACAAGCATTGACACTCGATTATCTATAGGACCTATTTTTAAAAACTGGAGACGGGGGCAGTGGTAGGCAATGAGCGAATAGAGATCTGGAGAATATTCCTCCCCATCTGAGAGCGACAGAGAAAGCTCGTGAAGTTGGGGAAATAGAGGAAAGGGAACGCCGGAGGGGAAGAAGATCCTCCCCTGCTCTGCTGTGAGAGGTGAGGCGGAAAGGTCGATAACATGATATAAAGTTTCACTCACCTCAAGGCGACCTATTTGCAAGCGGGCCTTATCTCTTTCACTGCCTTGCAACTGAACTTGATGGCATTGCAAGAGCGATTGGGTATGAGAAACGCGGACCTCAGAAACCAATTGTTGCGCCCTTTTCGAGAGAATGGAAAGAGGGAGCATCTCACGATAGGGAAGACGCACTAAAAAGGGCTTGCTTCCCCTTTCAAATGGGGAAAGTCCTGCTCTATTTTGAACCGATACTGCTGCCATAATATTTATAATTATAATAATTAGAGTTATTATATCAGCTTTCTTAATTTAATAAAAAGTAAATAAACGTTAACAATTACGAACTATTTGATTGAACTACCAAATTGCGTGAAATTTGACCCCCTCTATGGTAGATTGTTAGGATGCACCCTCTGCACCTGCTCTTTACCCTGCTCGTCATTGCGATTTGGGGCTGTAACTATGTGGTGATCAGGGCTGGCCTAGAGAGCCTCCCTCCGCTTTTCCTCTGCTTTGCCCGCCTCTTTTTAACCAGCATCCCTGCCATCTTCTTCATTCCGAGGCCCAAAGCGCCCTTTGGCCTGGTGGCGCTCTACGGCCTCACACTATTTGCCCTTCACTTTGGTCTTCTCTTCACTGGCATGAATTTCGGCATCACCCCTGCTCTCGCCTCGCTCGTGATCCAGCTGCAGCTCTTCTTCACCGCTCTTTTGGGCTTTCTCTTTTTCAACGAGCGAATATCGCGCTGGCAACTGGTGGGTGCATTGCTTGCCTTTGGAGGCATCGGCCTGGCTGCCAAAAGCTTGGGCAGCGATATGACCCTTGCAGGAATCCTGCTTGTTGCCGGATCGGCGCTCTCTTGGGCCTTTGGCAATGTGGTGATCAAAAAAATCGGCACGGTCAACATCCTCTCGCTTGTCGTCTGGGCAAGCCTCATCGCCTGGCCCCCTCTTTTGCTTCTCTCGCTTTTTGTCGAAGGTAGTGCCCCTCTATTTCTCCAGCTGCACACGCTCTCCTGGCCAGCGATCGGCGCGATCCTCTACAACACCTGCCTCTCCACCCTTTTCGGCTTTGGCATGTGGAGCTGGCTCATCAATCGCTACCCGCTGAAGATCGTCGCTCCCTTCACCCTGCTTGGACCGATCTTTGCGATCCTGAGCTCGACACTGCTCGGCGAGAGTCTGGAGAGCTGGAAGGTGGTTGCCGCATCGCTTGTGATCTCAGGGATCGCTCTCAACCTCCTAGGCCCGAGGCTATTTTCCAGATCAAAACCCTCCCACGAGCTGACGGACAACGAGTAGATGGCATTGAAAGAGCTCATAACCGATTCCCTCACGAAGCGCACCCAGCAAGCCTTTCTCTGGGTGCGGCTTCTCGGCACTCCCTGCTGGTGCCTTCTCACCATGCTGGTCTTTATCCTCTACAAGCATGCGAGCCTTACGGCGCTCCAGATCACCGTGACGATCGCCCTCAAGCCTGCCTCGTCGCTGCTCTCTCCCTACTGGAGCAGCGCGATCTACCGCCGGCCCGACAGACTCGCCGCCAATTTGATAGCAGCTAACCTGCTGCGCCACCTCCCTTTCCTCTTTATCCCGTGGGTCGATTCGGCCTGGTTCATCATCGCTGCTTTTGGGCTCTACACGATGCTCTCAAGGGCAACGATTCCTGCGTGGATGGAGATGCTGAAACACAACCTGCCGAAACCCAAACGGGAAGAGATGGTCAGCTACGGCTCGACGATCGACTACCTCGGCACAGCGCTTCTCGCTGTCGCTGCGGGATTTTTCCTCGACCACTACGCCCATCTCTGGAGATGGCTCTTCACAGCGACTGCTCTGCTCGGGCTGCTCTCCACCCTCTTTCTCCTGCGCACCTCTCCCGGCCAAACCCCTCTGCCGCTACCCTCCCTTCCAGAAAATCTGAAGATCAGCGAGAGAATTTTCAAACCGTGGAAACAGGTGTGGCAGCTGGTCCGCACCCAGAAGGAGTTTGCGATCTTCCAAATCGGTTTCATGCTCGGCGGAGCAGGGCTCATGATTATGCAACCTGCTCTGCCTCAATTATTTATAGACACGCTCCACCTCTCTTTTGTCGAGATGGGGCTTGCGATTGCGCTCTGTAAGGGCGTTGGGGTGGCGCTGACAAGTGGGCTCTGGACCCGGCTTTTCCGCAAGCTCAATCTCTTTCAGCTCAGCGCGCTCGTCACCTTCTTTGCCACCCTCTTCCCTTTCTTCCTCCTTGCCTCTTCGCTCCATCTCACTCTGCTCTACATCGCCTACGGCTTCTACGGCATCATGCAGGCGGGTAGTGAGCTGAGCTGGCACATGTCGGGGCTGGTCTTTGCAAAGGAGAAGGATAGTTCGACCTTCAGCATCACCAACGTGCTGACAGTGGGTCTGAGGGGCTCTATTATCCCGGCGCTCGGCACAGCGCTGCTCCCCTTTATGCAACCCCTCGGAGTCATTCTTCTGGGGGCTCTTCTCTGTCTTTTTGCCTCTCTCCACTTCCTCTTCTATAGCCGCTCGATCAAGAGCCTCGCCCTCGAGAAAGGCTCCAATTAAATTCGCTATACCATCGTTCTTATCGTTGTATCGTTCCTATCGTTACCCAGGACTGCAAAGCTTATCACAAGATCAACGATGAGAACGATATAACGATAAGAACGATGCAAGAAGAGAGACAACCCTCATCTTACCTATAAAAGGGTAGTGCCGGGCCGTGGCCTTTGCCAATCTTGAGCGATGCCCCTCTGACAAGGCATTCTGAGAGGAACTCTTTGGCTCGCCACGTCGCCTCAGGCATCGCAAGCCCCATTCCTATAAAGGCCGCAAGGGCAGCTGAGAAGGTGCATCCGGTGCCACGAGTATTCTGGCTCTCAATTCTAGGAGATGAAAACCAGTGCATCTTCTCCCCCTTCACATGCAGCACATCCTCTGAAAGCGCACTTTCTAGATGACCCCCCTTCACAACCACCCCTCGAGCTCCTTGGGCCACAATTTCAAGGGCTGCACGCTCCATCTCTTTTTTTGTCTTCACCTCCCTGCCTACAAGGATAGCAGCCTCGCACAAGTTAGGCGTGATGAGGCTCACTCGCGGAAATAGCCTTCTCCGCATAGCCTCAAGCCCATTTTCTTCCAGAAGGCGCGTTCCGCTTGTAGAGCTCATCACCGGATCCAAGACAACTGGAATATGAGGCCACCTTTCGAGAATCGCGGCGGTCGCCTCGACCACCTCTTTGCGATGGAGCATCCCAATCTTGATTGCGTCAGCCCCGATATCCTCTAATAACCCTTCCAGCTGCTCCTCAACGCATTTTTCTGGGATAGGGTAGATCGATTTGACCCCACAGCTGTTCTGCACAGGCAGCGCTGTGAGAACTGTCATACCGTAACAGCCAAGAGCTGCAAAGCTCTTCAAGTCGGCCTGAATACCTGCCCCTGCACTGCTGTCAAAGCCAGCGATCGTAATTATCCTAACTAGCTTATCCTTAGTCACTTAAAATGATCAAACCCCTCAGGTTTTATGCAGAAGTTCTCTCCCTTTTTTTGGTAGCGGAGCACGCCTCGCTCTCTCGTCACAGCGCCCACTTTATAGAGCGGGTGGCCAAATCTGGCTTGAAACGATGCGCGAATTGCCTCGCTCTCTTCGGATGAGGCGGTCACAAGCAGCACATAATCCTCTCCCCCTCCGAGCGCCAAGTCGATTGGATTCCAGCCATATTTTTCCGATGCGTGAATGAGAGCTGAGGAGAGAGGCAGCTCTGTCGTTTCGATGGCGGCACCGCACCTCGAGGCTTTGATCAGCCGCTTCAGATCGGTGTCAAGACCGTCCGATAGATCCATCATCGCATGGACTCCACTCTGTCTGCTAAGCCACTGCCCCTCCTCAGGGCTCGGCTCAGGTCGGAAGTGGCGGTCGATGAGATGAGCGATCTCCTCGCTTCTAGTGACTCCCTCCTGGAGCGCTTTTAGGCCGGCTCCCGAGTCGCCTAGATAGCCGGTCACGAAGATCAGGTCGCCCGGCTCTGCCCCCTTTCGATATTTCACCTGCTCCTCTTGAGCGCTCCCCATCAGAGTGAGATTGAGGAAGATCTCTCTCTTGGATCCAACCGTATCTCCGCCTAAAAGCTCTAGATTCCACTTAGTGCACGCCTCTTCGAGGCCCTCTACAAAAGCTTTCAGCCATTCACTTGAGAGGGTGGCAGGAAGGGCGATCGTGAGAAAGGCATACTCGGGCTTGCCTCCCATGGCTGCAATATCGCTAACATTGACAGCAACTGTCTTATAACCCAGATCTTTCGGATCGATCTGCTCTTTTATGAAATGGATATTCTCTACCAGGGCGTCGGTTGTGATGAGCAGGGCACTCTCCTTTCCTGGGATCACTGCGCAGTCATCACCGATGCCGACAGCGCCTCTCGCTGCAAAGCGGCCCTTCAAATAGTCGATGAAGCTATCCTCACCCCAATTGTGAAGCTGCATAGCTCCTCATCTTGCTTACAATTTCAGCTGCAGCACTCCTCGGCGAGCTCGCACGAGCGATTGCGGAAATGACTGCGATGCCGCGTGCACCGGAGGCCAAAACCTCCTCGACATGGCTCACATCGATGCCGCCGATTGCGTCGATGAAGCTATCCTCACCCCAATTGTGAAGCTGCATAGCTCCTCATCTTGCTTACAATTTCAGCTGCAGCACTCCTCGGCGAGCTCGCACAAGCGATTGCAGAAATGACCGCGATGCCGCTCGCACCGGAGGCCAAAACCTCCTCGACATGGCTCACATCGATGCCGCCGATCGCAACGACAGGATGGCAGGCCTCAGAGCAGAGCTTCCTCAACCCTTCAAGGCCCCACGGAGGGCTGCAATCGCTTTTGGTCGCCGTGTGAAAGAGGGGGCTTGCAGCCATGTAGGTGAGCTTCTCCTCTGCCGCAAGCCTCGCTTGATCGATCGTTTCAACCGAGAGGCCGATGATCGCATCGAAGCCCAAAAGACGGCGCGCCTCTGCCACCTCCATATCCCCCTGACCTAGATGAACCCCATCGGCGCCGCTTTGTAGAGCCACATCGACGCGATCGTTGATGATGAGAGGTACCCCCCTCTTCTTCAGGAAGGGGTGTAGTTTAACTGCCGCCTCGACCATCTTTTCAGAGGAGCCCCTCTTGTCTCGGATCTGAACGATTTGAGCGCCCCCCAGCACCGCCTCCTGGACAACTCTCTCCCAGCTCTGCCAATCGCCACCGATCTCGGGTGTGACAAAGTAGAGCTTGGGCTGAGTGAACATGGACTCCTTATGTGGATAGCGGTTCTTCGACTCTCTCTTTTTCGAGCAATCTTGCGAGCTTGCGGGTGCTGAAAATCCAGCTCATGGCCATGCCAAGAGCGACAAAGCCGGTAAGGAGAGCGCTTGCAAAGACGCCGCCGCACAAAGCGATGAAAGAGAGGCTCATCGTGGAGGCCGCTCCCCGCCCAATGCGGGCGCAGATGCCATCGACGATCAGTTTGCCCTTCATCTTATGCACCTCAGGCATGAGCACGAAGGCGATCTCCTTGGAGGCGTCGAACAGGGTGTATTTGGCAGCCCTGCAGAGGCAATATTGAAGCGAGCCGAGGAAGATGATCACCCCGATCCATTCACCCTCCGACCAGCCAAACCAGGAGCTGCTCAACGCTCCTGCGCGCAGGAAGATGAAGAAGGCTCCTTCGGTTGCGAGCAGGCAGATGGGGGTTGCAAGAGCGGCAATGATCCAGCGGCAGCGGCTGAGCACTGCAGGGGCGAGGAAGAGGGCGCTCAATACGGTCAGCGTGCCGCTCCAGGCAGAAATCTTGCCCATATAGTTGCAGTAGTCGCACGCCAAGGGAAACTTCCTTTTGAGCACGTCGAGGAAGATGACCTCCCCGAGGCTGTAGGCGATGTAGTCGGCGATCACGATCCAGGAGAGTAGGCGAAGCTCAGGCACGCGCAGGCAGAGCGAGGCGCTCTCTTTCAAAGAGATTCCCTTCGATGAGCTTTCCATCTTCTCTGGGGAGTGGCTCGAGAAATAGAGCCAGACCCGATAGTAGAAGTAGGCGGCGATCACCCCGAAGAGAGAGACGAGAAACATCATCATCATCAAAGAATGGGTCCATCTTTCAGCAGAGAGATATAGGAGCTTCCAGAGCCTCTCCGAGGTACATAGCGAGACGAGAGGTCCGGTCAGAATGCCGCCCAGGCTTGCGCCAAACATCAGCGGCGCATAGAGCTTTTTTGCCTCCTCGATCGGCATATGCTGGTTGACAAGCCCCCAGAAGAGGATGATCGCAAGGGCCGGTTTCCAGAGCTCGCCCATCACGTAAAAGGACATGGAAAAGAGCTGTAGCAGAGTTTGAGAAACCTCTCCCTTTTGGCGAAGGGCTACCAGAGCGGGATAGAGGCCTAGGGCGAAGAGGAGAAAGAAGCCGAGGAAGATGGCCATCGTGAAAAAAAAGACCTTCTGAATTGAAAATCTTCTCATCAAAAGAGAGAGGCCCCACGCCATCACAATGCTGCCAGGAAGGGCTCCAAACAGTTCGAAGATGGGAATCGTGCTCGCACTACTTCCTAAATCGACCACGGCGAGGGTACTGCGCACGCTTCTCAGAATCGTGAAATTGACGTTGAGGAGCATTGTGATGCAGAACATCAGAAAAAAGAGCGTGCGCGGACGGGTTAGCTTCATCTCTTCTTGCCCTCCGTCGCTTTTGAAATGATAGAAAGTGCTGTTTTTGTTACCTCAAAAGGATTATTCGCTCTCGAGATCGCCCCAGCCATAGCGATGCCGTCGCCAGGCCTTAGGATGCTGCTCACTGTGGATAAATTTTCCAAGGTGATATTTCCAATCAGCACCACCTTGTGACGCGTATAGTTGATGACCCGCTTTGCTCCCTCCAATCCCCAGGGAGGAGGGTCGATAAATTTGTGCGGTTTGGTAACGTTCGATGTAAAGAGCTGGACTCCGAGGTAATTGACCTCGGCCATTTGGGCTGTCATCACATCTTGCCACGTATTGACTGTCAGTCCCATGGTCACAGGATCAGGAAGAAAAAATCTAGCAAGATTGGTAGGCAGATCGAGCTGCCCCAGATGAACGCCTCGAAGTTTGTGTTTAAATACGACGTCGGCGCAATCGTTGATGATGAGAGGAACGCCAAAGGGATCGCATAATTCCTTAACCTTTAGAATCATAGGGACAGAGGCTCGAATCTCCGACTCGATATTGCGAAGCTGGATGTAGGAGATGCCTGCTCTACTAACCTGGTCAATAAGCGTAAGGAAGTTGCGAACCACAGATTCCCGTTTGGATATGGGGATAGGTGTGACCAGACCGAGCTTGAGGTTGATAGGGCAAGCAGAGAGCCTAGAGGCCTTTACAAAGCCCCTTGTGAAATGGCTCCTGAAACTCAAGGCAAACGCGCGACTCGCATATAATCGATGCGCGATTACACACATATTAGTCCCATTGAAAATGAATGAGTTAGCGCCATGACGGCCTTTTTTCAATTACTGCCCAGGATAGGACTCGAACCTACACACCTTGCGGCACCAGAACCTAAATCTGGCGTGTCTACCAATTTCACCACCTGGGCAAATGAGGCCCCAAAGCGTAGTCGCGAGACAAAGTTTCTGTCAACGGCGTAAAAGATTTGAAAAAAAAGGGTGCAGGCGTATGCTGGCTTTTTCAACATGAGGGCACCCTATGGCAGCAGCAGATTTGGTCATGTCCGTAAGTCGCGGAACGCAAAAAGTTGACGCACAAGCACTTAAGGGAGTTTTGATAAGAAAAGGTAAAGCGCACCAGGTGCATGTGGAGCTTCGGCCCATGACGGTGCATCAAACTCAAACCGTGCGAGTTGCAAGGAAATCGATGAACAAAAGTAGCGCGCTCTTCCCCAAGCCGCTCGATGTTCTGAGAAAGAGTCGAAAAAAGGTGCCTGTGCAGAGTGCACCTCAAAGCACACTGAACACATTTGGAAGAAAGATCACTCCTCCAAGCGCTAAAATGGTCGCGAAAAGTGAGCTCACTTCCAAGATTTCGGTAGCTGCGCTGAGAAAGCACATTCTACAAACCCCCGCTCACCTCTTCACGTTGCTTAAGAAGGGCGACTCTTCTTCTCAAAAGGCCGAGGCGGCCAGGGAGTCCGATCTCGCCGCTGAGAGCGAGCATGCTTCCAGAGTCTCCTTGACTACTTTAGAGAGCCCGAAACTGGAGAGCCCCGCTAACGCCTTTTCGCTTTTGAGAAAAAAGAGACCGGTGGAGAGACCGGTGGAGAGGAGTTCAGCCCCAGAGGCGAGCTCTTCCAAGATGACTCTCACCTCACTCGAAACCCATGTTCTTCAAAGCCCGCACACCACCTTCTCGCTCTTGAAAGCAAAGCAACCTCAGGAGCTTGAAAAGAGTGAAGAGCCGAGTGACCAGCCCCACGTTGAAACAGCTCCTTTAATCGACGAGGGCGATGTCTATGCCCGTCTTTTCCGAGCGCTTTTTAAGATCAAGAGCCAGACAGCGATGGAGCTCAGCAATCTCTGTGCCGAATTGGAGATGCGCACCCACACCATCGAGCGCATCTTGCAGCTCAACGGCGAGATGATCAAAGCCAAAGAGGGTCCTGTCGATTTCAGCCAGAACGAATCGATGAAGAAGCTGGTGGACTCGCTACGAGAGAGCGGTTTTGTCGAACTGCCTGCGGGCAAGTATGTCTGGACGGCGGAGGAGAAGGAGGGCCTGAAGCAGCAGCTCGGCTTTGCCAAGGAGCGGCTCGACCGCATGTCTCAGGAGATCCAGTTCAAGCTGCAGCAGTCCACGACCGAGGATAATACCGTTTGGGAGACCATCTCCATGGTCTTCAAGCGGCTTTCTCAAGCGATCGAGACCATTATCTCCAACATCAAGTAAGCGAGATGGAGGAGAATTGGGAAGCGCTCGATGGGGAGGACCTTGCTAGGCAGGTTCAGGGGTTTGTCGATAGACATCTCGATGGCAAATTCCCCGCCGAATCGCTGCAGAGCCATTTGAAAGTGAGCGACCAAGAGCTCGACCGGCTCTACCATGAGGGCTATGTGGATTACAAGGAAGATCGAACCGAGAAGGCGCAGGAGATCTTTCACCTGCTGACCCTGCTCAATCCCTTTGCAGTGAAACACTGGCTTGCGCTGGGTGCGACCGAGATGACGCTTGAGAAATGGGAAGAGGCGCTGAAGCGCCTGGCGGTGGCCAGTCTGCTCGAGCCCGAAGATCCGCAGCCCCACCTCCATGCCTACTACTGCTACCAGGCGCTCGAAGATGCAGGCGAGGCCAAAGTCGCATTGGAAAAGGCGTCGGAGCTCGCGGTGAAGTGGCCTTCGAGAGAGATAGAAAAGGAGATAGAAACCTTGAGGCAGCAAGCATGTCTTTAAGCGATGTGAGCTCACAGGCCAATCACGCCTTTAGAGAGCCCCACCTCGGGGGCGCGCGCATGAGCCCTGAGGCCTTTGCCGCTCTGCGAAAGCATATGGCAAGCGATCCCAGAGAGCGAAGAGCTCCTAAGAAATATGCCATTCCAGAACCGGCGAAACCGACCATGGCCGAGCAACTCTTTGTAGCTCAAGCAGTTGCGAGCCACGTAGCGGTACAAGTGGCAATTGCGGCCACACTCACTGCCGCGGCACATGTGGCCATCCAAGAGAGCGCTGAAAAAGCAGCCTCTGCGAGTCCAACCTCCGCCCCTGAGGCCATTGCAGGCCAAGCGGCGGGCGCTAGCTCGGTTGCAGAGGCTGTCGGAGACCCAGTTGCCCCGACGGCGGGCGCTATTTCAGAGGCTGCAAGCTCGGTTGCAGGGGCTATTAGAGGCCCGGCTGCCAGGACGGCGGGCGCTATTTCAGAGGCTGCAAGCTCGGTTGCAGAGGCTATTAGAGGCCCGGCTGCCAGGACGGCGGGAGCTATTTCAGAGGCTCCAAGCTCGGCTGCAGAGGCTGTCGGAGACCCAGTTGCCAGGACGGCGGGCGCTATTTCAGAGGCTGCAAGCTCGGTTGCAGAGGCTATTAGAGGCCCGGCTGCCACGGCGGCGGGCGCTACCTCAACGGCTGGAGATCAAGCAGCAGTCAACGGTGCTGCTCCTCATCCTGGGCAGCTATCGCAACAGGTGCAAGATGAGCTTGCGCGCCACTGGTCGGCCAGGGGTAGAGTCAGCTCGAAGACCCTCCTCTATCGCATCGCCCACTGCGTGAATGTGCAGGGGCGCGGCCACTACTCCCAGGCGCAACAGGAGCTGCAAATGCTCGATCAGGAGATGACGAAGAATCACAAGATATTGCTCGAGACCATCAAGAAGAAGAACGAAGAGGAGAAGAGCTCCAAAAGCTGGGGCGTTGCGATCAAAGTCTTCTCCTGGGTCACCACCTTCCTCATGATCATTGCAGGCAGCACGCTGATCGCCTCTGGAGTGGGCGCTGTCGCGGGCGCGCTTCTCGTCGCGGGAGGGGTCATCTCGCTCGCCTCTCAGGTAATGGAAATCACCGGCGGCTGGGCGGCGGTACTCAAACACATCCCTGGGCAAAGCGCGCAAGAAAGAGCGGCAGTGCTTGCCTGGATTCAAGTCTCCATCCTCGTCCTCAGCATCGTCTTGTCGCTCTCAGGTGTGATCTATGCTGGAGGCGCCGCTTTCAGCCAAGGCTCGCAGCTGGCCTCCGCACTTATGGGAGGCACCGCTCTCATGGCTGAGGGTGTTTGCCATTTTGGCAAGGGCCGTGCCGATAGCGCCTACTACCATGCCCTTGCCGATGTGAGGAAACACGAGGCGCGCGGCGACGAGCTGCGCTACGAGAGCAGCGATCTTCTAGAGAAGGTTGAAGAGAGTGAACACATCATTGCAAAAGGCTGGGAGATCATCCACTGGCTTCTGAAAAAGAGAGATGATACCAATGCAGCCTTTAAAAAAGGACTTTCAGTTAAACGAGTACGTTAAATAGGTAACCATATGCCCAGACCCGCCGCCCAAGCCACTACGGGGATTGCGCCCCAATTCAGAATGAGAGCCGATCCTCATGCAGCAAAAGCGATGCCCTTTGCAGAGAAATTGGTTCGTTCGCTGCGCCCGATCCAGGCTCATGCAAGCCCGATGGAGCTCATCGAAAAATCGAGCTCTCCCCTTCCCTTTAGAGCCTCCCATCTCAAGGCAAGCACCCAGGGCAAATCGCTCATCCATAGGCTGTTTCCAAAACCGCTGCTCATAACGAGCCCGAGAGAAACTCCAAAGGCTACGATGCGCCCCTCAGCTGCTAAAGAAACAAGCAGCGGCTCTATAGCTCGCCACTTCAAAACCCAGCTCATCGAGAGCCCACAAACTCCGAGAGTCATTTCAGAGGGAGCCGAGCTTCCTCAAGAGCCACCTTTAGAGGTTGCTGATTCTCTCGAAGCGCTGCCTGAGGGATTTGAGCAGTTCATGAACGAGGAGATTCCAGAGGATGTGAGAGAGCTTTTGAAATCGGAATCTCGAGAGGCCTCCCTCTCTCTCTCCTCTCTGGCTGGCAAATCGATTCGGGTCACCCATCTCGATGTGCTGCGCATCTGTCTCAAACTCTATCAGCTGCTACAAAAAGATCGAGAAAACGAGAAGCGCGGCCGCTTTGAAGAGAGGGATTCACAGAAGAGAAATGCTCTATCGACAAGTGAAAGCTACCGTGGCCAGGGCAATGCTCAGCTCGGCATCGCCATTGTCGGCGGCTTTCTGACCACTCTTGCGGGCGCTCTTCCTCTGATTGGCCAGATGAAAGGGGATTGGATTATCGATAAGTGCGTCAATAAACTGGGCTGGACAAGCCTTCAGAATCTCGAGAATGGTCTCGGCAAGGTGGGCGCCTTTAAATCGCTCAGCCAAACTATCAAGGGGATGGCCGATGCGGCGAATCAGGGCTCCCATGTCTACACCTCCTTCAGTGAAGGAGGCCGCCAGGTCACCCAACTCGGCCAGAGCTTAGCTCGCGAGCAGGGCGAGGATTGCACGCGCGAGGCCGACCTCAGGAAGGATCACATGCGCGGAATCGAGCAGTACATCAACCAGCTCTTCCAGAACCTCTCCGAAGTTTCAAGGAGAATCAACGGCTAGATTCGGGTATCAGCTAAACAAGATCGGGCGCGGGCCCGCACGCGTTAACAACCGCGAAGCGCGGCAAGATGAGCAAGATTAACTCTAGCGAAGGCTCTTCTTCCTTATAATTCCGGTTCGTAGGTGTGGAGGTAGACTTGGGTTTTGCCCCAGGGATAGCGGGCAGGGAAGCTCTTTATGACCCGAAAAGGGCCGCTCCCCTCAATGTCGGTGAGCGGGTAGCTGACCGTGATCACCTTGGCCCCCGCTTTGAGCGTTTTGAGCCGCTCCACGAGGCTTCTCAATAGCTCATCGCTAAAGCCGGTGCCGTAGAAATAGACCGCTGTCGCTCGGCTCAAATCCACACTTTCAATTCCGCATTGCCAAAAAGCGCTCCTCTCGAGCCGAAGATGGTTCTTTACACGGCTTGCCCTCGCGATAAAGGGTTGGATGCGATCGACACCGATCGCTTGGCACCTCACAAAATGGCTCAGCCAGAGAACTCCTCTGCCCCTACCACAACCGAGATCGACAACCACATCCTTGGAAAGCAGACGGCACTCTCGAGCGATCCTATCTAGCGTCGTGAGCGGCGTTTCGCCGTAAGGCTGCTCCCCTCTTGCCAACCGATAGGCGCTTCTTCCCAAATAATGCAGGGCAAGATAGAGGTCGCTTGCAAGGAAGGAGATCTTGCGCCAGTAGCGAATAGCCACCCTCACCGACTCCCACAGGCGGAAAAAAAAGGCGCCGACGTGGAGTTTGAGGATAGGCCCGATGCTAATGAAGCTCTTTAGGTAGTCCGAAGACAACATCCTCCTCGGTATAGACAATCTCATCCACCTCAGCAACCCCAAGCTCTTTTAACCGGCTGATGCAGCTCTGAACGATATCTTCAGGCGTCGAGGCCCCCGCCGTCAATCCGATGGCCTTGACCGAATGGAGCCACGCAGGGTCAATCTCGTCGGGACTGTTGACTAGGAATGCCCTCACACCATCTCTGAGGGCAACCTCTTGCAAACGGTTGGAGTTGGAACTCTTCTTATCTCCGATCACGAGAACCAGGTCGGTCTTTTTTGAGATATCGCCCAGGGCAAGCTGTCGATTGGTCGTCGCATAGCAGATGGAGGAGCTCGGAAGCGTCTCTATTTGCGGGAAGCGCTTCACAAGCGCCTCCTGGATGGCAGAGACATCGAAGAGGCTGAGCGTCGTCTGCGTGGTGTAGAAGAGCTTATCGCTTTCGCTGAAGGGAAGATCTTTGACATCTTCGGCCGACTCAACCACCCAGGTGACCTCAGGAGCCTCTCCGCGCGTACCAATCACCTCCACATGGTTCTTGTGGCCGATCAAGATAATCTTATAGCCCTTGGTCGCATAGCGCTTGACGGCAGAATGCACTTTGGTCACAAGGCCGCAGGTGGCATCGATCTCTTTGAGACCTCGCCTCTTGGCCTCCTCTCGTACCGCTGGAGAGACCCCATGCGCCGAATAGATGAGGTAGCTGCCCGAGGGCACTTCAGCCAGGTCTTCAATGAAAATGGCGCCCTTAGCGCGCAGCCTCTGAACCACATGTCGATTGTGCACGATCTCGTGTTTGACGTAGATGGGCGCTCCATACTTCTCGAGCGCCTTCTCTACGATCTCGATCGCCCTCACAACACCGGCACAGAAACCTCTAGGCTTGGCAAGAATGAGCTTCATAACTACCTATTGCGATTCGATTTCAACAATCTGATCCAAAAGATTCACAAGCTCTGCCGCATAGCCCGAATAGCCATCGACAAGGTCTTGGACGGTGGGTTCGTAAGCAATATCGGGCTGCACGCCGATATTTTCAATATCAAGGCCGCTCGTTCTTCGCGCTTGAGAGCCTGTGAAGCAAAAAGAGGAGAGGCCGAGCTGGTTGGGCATCTCCACCT
Organism: Chlamydiia bacterium; assembly: GCA_963827485.1. Lineage (GTDB taxonomy): Bacteria > Chlamydiota > Chlamydiia > Chlamydiales > JAAKFR01 > CAWHBB01. The sequence goes on along the minus strand of CAWHBB010000004.1, from coordinate 68,297 downwards.
TCACAAGGTAGCCGCCGGCGCCGGCGCTCTCTTTGCCAAAGAGAAGCGCTCTTGAATTGTCTTGCATAATGGCGGGAAAGAAATCGGCTGCCGAAAAATCGAGCTCATCGATCAAGAGGACGATTGGCTTAGAATAGTGGGTCGTCGGATGGGGTTGAATCTTTTCGATACCAAAAAGGGCGATCGGAGGTGTGTGGATCTCCCCCCATCCCCAAAAATCGAGGATGCTCGTGCAGAAATTTTCCAAGCCCTTTGCGAACTCTAGATTGATCGGATAGCCTCCAAGCGTATCCCCGAAGAGCTCGCGCGCCTTTCCATCGCTTGTCACCCTCTCGAGCTCTTGCAAGAGCATAGCCGCTCTATGCACCTCCTCTTGGGTCAAGAGCAGCCGGTGTTTGGGCACCTCCAGCGGTCTATCGGTCACCATCGAGACCAGTGCGTAGAGATAGAAGAGCGAGCCGCCCCCATTGTGGAGCTGGTCGATCACGAGAAGATCGGTGCTCTCTTCAAAAAGCTCGATGATTCCCTTGAAGGAGGTGGCCATCGCTTCACAGCCCATAAAGGTCGGGATGCGGAGATAGCCTATGCGCTTCTCGCCAAACTCGATCTCCTCCCCTTTTTCAAAGATATAGGCTTGAAAAGAGTCGCTCTCGCAGCTTTCCCAGACCTTCTCGCCGAGAATAGGCAGAAAGCTATTCCTACAGCCGACCAGATGGCGATTTTCCCCCGCATGAAAGCTCTCCAAATTGGCAAGGACCATCTCTCTATGGAAGAAATCCTCTTTAGAATCCCCTTTGAGCGCATGCTGGGAGAGAGAAGATCCTACTGCCGACATCAAAGCGACCTCAGGTAGCTTTGCAAAAGCCCTCGGATGGATCTCAGCTACCTTCTCAGGCCTGTAGTCCCAGGTCAAAACCACCTTCTCTATGCGGCCATTTTTCTTGCGCCGCACAGTGATCTCCTCTCCGCCCGTCGCCATGGGATCGGAGCGCTCCCCTTTGCGCATCGTGAAGCAGATCTCCGAGAGCGCCCTGTCAGTCTCACCCCGATTCTCGCACAGAACGGCTCTTCTAAACTCCTCGACCCGCTCCGCAGTTTTTTTCCCTCCGATCGCAAGGATCTCATCGCCCACCTGTAGGTTGGGCCTCTGTCTCGTGCGGTCGACATGCACCACAAAGTAACGACCCTCCGAGCTTCGCATGGTGAAAGGCAGCGTCGACTCTTCGGTCGAATAGAAATGGGCGCCTACATGGTAGTCTCGGGTCTCGTTCAAAAAGCGGCGCAAAAGAGCTTGATACTGCTTGATGGTCAAATTCTCGCTTCGGTTGATCTCTTCAAGCGTCTCTTTGTAAACCCGATCCAAGTCGCAGATGCCCTTCTCAAACTTCAATGATAGGGGGGCGTAGCGAACATCAAAAGTTTCCTTGATAAACTTCAACTGCGAGCGCATGCGCTCTTTGGCCTGCCCATTTGCCTCGCTCCGTCCTTGAAGTAGCAAAACAAATAAAATAGCTGCGATTACTGTTTTCAACGTTACCTCATGAATAGAAAGGGTAGGTTGATCGATTAAAACAATAAAAATCAAGAGGGAAGGGAACATTTGCACCATTTGGAAAAATCGCTTATCCTCTTCCGCTATGTTTGGGCGACTTTTTCTTATCATTTCTTTAATCGCTGCAGGTTGCACGAAGAGCCCGAGCTCCTCCAGCTGCTTTAGAATGAATCTCCATAGCGAGCCGAGCAGCCTCGATCCCCGGCTTGTGCGCGACATCCCTACTCTCACGGTGGCCAAGATGTTCTTCGATGGCCTTGTGAGGCCGACTCAAGAGGGGGAGCTTGCCCTATCGCTCGCCGAGAAGGTGGAGGTGTCGAAAGATAAGAAGCGCTACATCTTCTACTTGCGCGAGGCGCGCTGGACGAACGGCTCTCCGGTCACCGCCTACGATTTTGAATATAGCTGGAAAAGCACTCTCGACCCCAATTTCCCCGCCGAATTTGCTCATCAGCTCTATGTGCTCAAAAATGGGGAAAAGGCAAAACGGGGAGAGGCATCGCCTGATGAGGTCGGTGTGCGCGCTCTAGGAGCAAAAAAATTGCTGGTCGAGCTGGAATATGCCGATCCCTACTTCTTCGAGCTGCTCTCCTTCCCCATCTGCTACCCCATCTCAAAAAAGGCTGCCGAGGCCGATAGCCGCTGGGCGAGCGCGCAAGGCGATGGTTTGGTCTCCTGCGGACCTTTCCAGCTGGTCGAGTGGAACCCAAGCTCGGAGCTCGTCGCCAAAAAGAGCGCAAGCTACTGGGATCGATCGGCGGTGCAGCTCGATCGAATCGTGCTCACGATGATCGAAGATGAGCATACCGAGCTCAACATGTATGAAAACGACGAACTCGACTGGGCAGGCTCGCCCAACTCCAGCATTCCTCCGGAGGCCATCCCCAGTTTGAGGTGCAAGTCGGAGCTCTCCATCGTTCCGGTTGCCGGCACCTACTGCTACAAGTTCAACACACAAAAAGAGCCCTTCAATATCCCCAAAATGCGAAGAGCCTTTGCCCTTGCCATCCATCGAAAGCCACTTGTCGAAGATATTTTGCAGGCAGGGCAGATCGTCGCAAAGGCGCTTGTGCCTCCTTGCATGCAGGAGAGGCCTTCCGAGTGCCTCTCCCTTCCCGACGGAGAGAGCGCCCTTGCTAAAGCACTCTTCGAAGAGGGGCTCATCGAGGGAGGGTGGAGCCGCGAGAGCCTGCCTGAAATCACGCTCTTCTTCAGCAAGAGCGAGAAGCATCAAAAAGTGGCTCAGGCGATTCAGCAGGAGTGGAATCAGACCTTTGATATCAAGGTCCAGCTCCAGAGCTATGAGTGGAACAGCTACCTCGACAAGCTCTCTCGAGGCGATTTTCAGGTGGGTGGCAAGGGGTGGATTGCCGATATCTCCGATCCTAAAACCCAGCTGGAGATCTACTGTGATGGACGAGAGGAGAGCGGCTGGCAGAATGCCGATTTTTCCCATCTGATCGAGGTAGCAAGAAAAGAGAGCGATCTCGAGAGGAGAGGTGAGCTTCTCTTTGAAGCAGAGCAGATTCTGCTTGCCGATATGCCGATAGTCCCGCTCTACCACTCCACCGCCTGCTTTTTGAAAAAGCCCTATGTCAAGGGCATCACCGTTTCCAAACTCTGCGATATTGACTTAAAACAGGCCTATATTCAACGTTGAGTTAGGAGTAGAGAAGATGAAACCAAGCGATCTTGCAAAAAGAAAGTGCACCCACCTCACCCGAGAGCAGCTGCCTCTGGAGAGCAAGGAGATTATTCCTCTACTGATGGAGCTCGGGGCGGCATGGAGCGTGGTCAACGACCACCATCTGGAGAAGCAGTATACCTTCAACAGCTTCAAGGAGGCGCTCGACTTCACCAACCGGGTTGCTCAAGTGGCCGACTCTGAGAATCACCATCCCGACATCCACCTCTCCTACGGCAAGGTGCGGCTGATCATCTGGTCACAGGTGGTGGGCGGCCTCTCCCAAAACGACTTCATCTTGGCCGCCAAATGCGACCAGCTGGTCGGTTCCGCTTAATACTTAAAGGTGAGTCTTGCTGCTGCGCTTTGCGCTAGGGGGGAAGCGAGCTTGTAGCTGCTCTGACAATTTTCTGAAGGGAGATATTTCATCGCCTTCACATACAAAAGCTCCCCTTCTTATCCTGACGCCTCCCAACCTTTCTATCTTGACCGCTTTTATACGCTCTTTGTCTTTTCCAGTGGGTTCTTCAAGCTGCCTAATGTCGCGTTCGGAATCATACCGCTCGGTAAAAATAACAAAGAGAGGCTTATCGGGACTCTTCTGCCTTATGCTTTCAGCTTCCTGTGCGACCGTTGACCAAGTCACACGACCTGTTATGTGATAAAACATTACCTGGGCATCTACTTCTGACCGCTCTTCTTCAGAGAAAGCGACTTCTCTCAATTCTTGGGCCTCACGCACAAGCTGTTCGCAATTTTCGGGAACAGCGCCCGATCGAAGAAATTCAACTCTTAGAGGGCGGGTGCGCTTATGAGCTTCAATGGGGCTCTGGTCAGTAGCCCTCGATTTTCTTGCACCTCTAGCAGCATCGAGAGAGGAATCGTCTGATTCAGACTCGGCTCCACTTGCCTCTGTTGGAGTGCTCTTTCCACTCCCTTGGGCAGGCGCATCGACCGCTACCGCTTTTTTTCGCAAACCCGACCCTAGCACGCGAGGGGAGGGCGAAAAGCTCTGCTGTTTGATGGTGTAGATGAGAGCAGAGATCGATGCAATCAATAGAGTGGAGGCGCTGCTTAAGAGCACATAACTACCGCTTGTGCCAAGGAACTTGCCGAAGGAGTTGAAGTCGCCCGGCGCTACGTTGAGGGCAACGGCCACCACCACTCCTAGGACTGTAAGTGCAATAGCGAGGATCAGAGCCACATCGACACCATGTTTGGGCAGTGCCGCTTCATTCTGAGTGAGGAGACCCGATTTGAGGCTATTCTGTTTCTTGACCAAGTAGCTGATGACTACGGTCAAGAAAAGCAGCTGGGCAGCACCGGCGAGGCAAGCGACGGTTCCGAGATCGCCGAGTGCATTGCTGAAACCCCCTATATCGAGAAGGGATAGAGCTCCTATCGCTGCAAGCGCAACCGAGACGACAACGGAGATGCCGGCGACGGCTCTTTCTACGTTGCCCAAAGGGGCAAGCGAGGGGGGTTTCTGAATATAAGCCCCTTCTGTTGGGGAAGCCATAAAACCTTACTTTAGATAAAACTTTACCATTTCTTTATTTTTTTATCAAGAAAGAAGGACTAAGAAGAAGAGAGGTGGTCCTCTAGGCGAGGAGGGTGCGTTGGAGCAGGTAGACGCCAACCCCGGCAAAGTAGCCCACCAGCGCAATCAAGCTAATCCGCTTCGTGTACCAGATAAAATCGACCCCTTCGAGACCCATGAACGCCACCCCAGCAGCTGAGCCAATGATCAGGATGCTTCCACCCGTTCCTGCGGCGTAAGCTATTAACATCCAAAGAGATGAGTCAACTGGGAAGGTATTCAAATCATACATGCCGATCGTTGCTGCGACGAGCGGCACGTTATCGATAATGCTCGAGAAGAGCCCTATGAGGATGGCGATGATGTCGTGATTCGGAACCGCCTTCTCCAGCAGGCGGGCAAAGTCGCCCAGCATGCCTGAGAGGGTAAGCGCTGAGATCGCAAGCAGAATGCCAAGAAAGAACAGCACGCCAGGGGTATCGATTTTGCCCAGAACGTGGGGCACGCGCAGGTGGGCGCGCTTCTCGCCATAGCGGAAATGGATGAGGTCGGTAATCAACCACATGAAGCCCAGTCCGATCAGCGCCCCCATGAAAGGGGGCAGATTGAGCAGCGCCTTCAGGATCGGAATCATCACAAGCGCTGTTACCCCCATGAAAAAGACACGTTTTGCCCCCGGCTCAAGCGGTTTGTGGCTGATGATCGTCTTGGCTCCCTTGGCCTCCTCCTTCAGCAAGAAGCTTCCGATAAGCCCTGAAACCCCCATATTGACAAGGCTCGGCAAGAAGAGTGTCAAGATGACATTGCCTGTGGTGATGCGATCGCTGATCCAGAGCATCGTCGTCGTCACATCCCCGATGGGCGTCCAGGCGCCCCCTGCGTTGACCGAGATCACGATCAGCGAACCCAGAAGCCAGCGCTCCTCTTTGACCGGCACCAGCTTGCGCACAAGAGAGATCATCACGATCATCGAGGTGAGATTGTCGAGAATCGAGGACATAAAGAAGGAGATGATGAGCAGAAACCAGAGCATCTTCTTCTTCGAGGAGGTGTAGAGAATATCGGTGATCAGCTTAAAGCCGTGGTGAGAGTCGATCAGCTCCACAATGGCCATGGCTGCGAGCAGGAAAAAGACGATCTGAGCCACGTCGGTGATCTGCTCCTGGATGGCATCCATCGGGATGTGGCCCGGCTGGAGACTTCCAAAATAGAGCCCCCAGAGGACAACCCCCATAATCAGGGCGATGCCTGCCTTATTGAGGCCGACAAACTTCTCGAAGATGATCACTAGATAGCCAAGGGCAAAGACGATGATCATTTCTAAATAGAGCAGCGACATAGCAGCCTCAGATTATACACAAACTATGAACCTCAGCGATCAATCCAACAACCGTAAAAAAAGATTCATTGCTTCACCATTTTTTTCACATCGACCAGTCGATCGAATTCCTCTTCAGAAACCGTGCCCAATTTCACAGCCGCCTCTTTGAGCGTGAGATTCTCATGGTAGGCCTTGAGCGCTATCTCAGAGGCCTTGTCGTAGCCAATTTTTTCTCTCAAAGCAGTCACCAGCATGAGGGATCTATTGAGGAAGTTTTCGATCTGAGCTCGATTGGCTTTGAGCCCTTTGACAAAATGGCTTGTGAAGGCATTGAGTGCGGTTGTCAAGATATTCATCGAATGGGAGAGGTTGAAGATGATGAGCGGCTTATAGACATTGAGCTCAAAGTTGCCCCGAGAGCCCGCCATCGAAACGGCGAGGCTGCCCCCCTTCACCTGGAGCGCCACCATGAGAAGCGCCTCGCACTGGGTGGGGTTGATCTTTCCAGGCATGATGGAGGAGCCAGGTTCGTTTTCGGGAAAGATGAGCTCAGATAGCCCACAGCGCGGCCCCGAGCCCATCCAGCTCAGATCGGTCGCAATTTTGATGAGGGAGCCTGCAAGTGTTACCAGCATGCCTGCGAGATTGACCAGCGCATCGTGGGCCGCAAGCGCCGCAAAGGGGCTCCTTGCCGCTCTAAAAGGAAGATCCATGAGAGCTGATAGCTTCCCGATGACCTTCTCAGAAAAGCCTGTAGGGGCAAGAAGGCCGGTGCCGACGGCGGTCGCTCCTATCGCAAGCTCATAGAGAGCCTCTTGCCCCCTTTCAAGCCGTTCGATGTTGCACCGGATCTGCTCGCTGTAGCCTGAAAATTCCTGTCCAAGGGTCAGCGGTACCGCATCCATCAGATGGGTGCGGCCAATTTTGATAATCGTCGAAAATTCCCTCGATTTTTCATCTAGCGCGTTCATTAAATCATAAAGGGCGGGGAGGAGAAGCCCCCTCAACTCAGCCAGAGCGGCCATGTGCATCGCCGTCGGAAAGGTGTCGTTGGTCGACTGGGAGAGATTCACATCGTCATTGGGATGGACAGGGGCAAGAAGAAGCTCGCTCGCCCTTCTCGCAATGACCTCGTTCACATTCATATTGGTCTGAGTGCCGCTGCCGCTCTGCCAGACGGTCAGAGGGAAATGGCGATCCAGAAGCCCCCCTGCTACCTCATCGCTCGCACTCGTGATAGCTAGAGCTTTCGCCTCTGTTAGAAGCCCAAGCTCCTGATTGGCCTCGGCCGACGCCCTTTTGATCAAACCATAGGCGTGGATGAGCGCTTTAGGCATCTGGTCGATCTTGCTCGGAAAGTGCTTCAGAGCACGCGCCGTTTGCGCCCCATAGTACACATCCTCTGGGACTTCGACTTCGCCTAAACTATCTTTTTCAATCCGCATTGCACCGGCCATTACCCACTTTTGATACGGGCGAGCCTATTTTTGCAAAAGTTTTTTTCAGAGATCTCTGCTATAGAGAAGATATGGATGATGAGCTTGCCTCTTTGTTGATCGTCGATAGCCCTTCCGATTTTGCCTTCTATCTGAAGCTGCTCGAGGAGGGAGGCATCCGCGTAGCCCTTCTCGAGGTGGTCAGCGTAGCAACTGTAAAAGAGGCTCTAGAGCTGCTTGAGAAGAGGGATTTTTCGGTCATGATCCTCAGCCTTTTCCCCTCCTCAGACCATCTCAAGGCGTTTGAGGATCTCTTCCCTTTCGCTCTGAAGACCCCGATCATTGCGGTGAGCGAGAAGGCCGATGAAAACCTCGCTCTCGAGGCGCTCGAAAAGGGGGCTGAGGACTATCTATCCAAAGATGAGATGACGGCGAGGAATTTGATCCGGGCGATCAATTATTCCCTTGCGCGTCAAAAAATTCGAGAGAGTTTGAGACGACAGAGCTTTACTGACGAGCTCACAGGGGTGTATAATCGCCGCGGTTTTATAACGCTTGCGCAGAGGCACCTTGCCCTTGCTAAAAGAGCGAGATCGGGTTTTTATCTCTTCCTTGTCGATGTGGACGCCTTGAAAAAGATCAACGATAGATATGGCCATATAGCAGGCGATGCTGCCCTTGTGGTCACTGCAAATTCTCTCAAGCGCACCTTTCGAGGCAGCGATGTGGTGGGAAGAATTGGAGGGGATGAATTTGCGGTGCTTGCGCTCAATACGAGCGAGGAGGTAGGTCCACTTTTAGAAAAAGCGCTTCAAATGGCCTTCAGAGAAGAGGGGGCCCTGCAGGGGCTTGCCTTCCCCTTTTCTGTCAGCATCGGAGCGGCCTATTTTAATCCCGAGAGGCCTGAGAGCATACAGAATTTGTTCGAGAGAGCCGATAGGGAGCTCTATGAGAGCAAAAGAGAGGTAGAGCGATGGTAGCGAGTCAGGCCGCTTTGACCTCTTTTTTCTCGATGGTCTTGACCCTATTCTTCGTCGTCGATCCCTTTGGAGCCATCCAGAACTACATCACCTATGTCGGGGCAATCAGGAGGAAAGAGCACTATAAGCTGATCGTGCGCGAGCTTTTCCTCGCCCTTGCCCTCATGATCTTTTTCCACTACTTCGGAAGGCTTCTTTTTTCGCTTCTCGGACTGAAGGAGACGACCGTGACGATTGCCGGCGGCATCGTCCTTTTCTTAATTTCTATTCGACTGATTTTCCCCGGAGAAGAGCATGAGAACCTCTGGGAAAAAAACGAGAAACCGTTTCTAGTGCCGATTGCCACTCCTTTCATCGCAGGCCCCTCAGTTCTCGCCGTGATCATGATCTTCTCTCAACGGGTCAAAAGCGAACCATTGATGCTCTCCATCATTTTTGTCGCCTGGCTGATCTCGGCGATCCTCCTTTTCTTCGCGCCCAGGCTCTACCACTTGCTAAGAGAAAAGGGGATATCGGCTCTGGAGAAATTGACCGGCTTGATCGTCGCGATGATCGCTCTGCAGCAGCTGCTCGAGGGCATCAAACTCTTTATTGCAACAAGGTAGTATGAAATTTGCCACTCTCTTTCATACCGCGTTCACCTTCTGGGTCGTTCTCGACCCTCTCGGCAATATCCCCATCGTGATTTCGCTCTTGCGCCCCTATGGCCACAAACGGCAGCAGCGCATCTTGATGCGAGAGCTCTTCCTCGCGCTTCTGGCGATGTATCTCTTCCTCTTCTTCGGCATCGGCTTTTTCAATCTCTTGCGGGTCGAAAGCTCGACCTTGGAGCTATCTGGAGGCATCATTTTATTTCTTATCGCGATCCGCATGGTCTTCGCTATGCCGAGAAAGAAGGCTGACAAGCCGGCCAAAGAGCCTTTTATAGTTCCCATCGCCATCCCTGCCATTGCAGGGCCTGGCATCTTGGCCCTCATCTCTCTCTATGGAGGAAGCGGCCTGCTCGCCAAGGGCGAGGCGATTTTGGCCATCACCCTCGCTTGGGCGGGCTGCATTCCTTTCCTCATGCTGGCCTCCTTTTTTAAAAAATGGCTCGGTGAAAATGGGCTTGTCACGGTCGAAAGACTCTTCGGCTACATGATCATCCTCCTCAGCACCCAGATGGCCTTGAGCGGCTTGATGGAATTCTTCAAGTCACCATGAAAAGAAACCTCAAAATCGTCGCAAGCTACCGTGGAACCGACTTTTTTGGTTGGGAGGAGAGTCGAGAGGGACCCACGGTTGAAGGGGAGCTAAAAAAGGCGCTCTCAAGAATCGTTCAGCAGAAGGTGCAGCTCAACGCTGCAAGCCGCACCGACCGGGGCGTACATGCAGAGAACCAGGTCATCAACTTTTTCACCGAAAGCAAGCTCGAGGAGCAGAAGATCTTGAAAGGGGCCAATGCGCTGCTTCCAAAAGCTATTCGCATCCTCTCGATCGAGGAGATGGCGCCGAGCTTCCACGCCACCTTGGATTCTCGAGGCAAATGTTACCGCTATGAGATCGACAATAGAAAAGCTGGCTGCCCCTTTCGCAAGGATCTCCACTGGCACCTTCCCGGCCCTCTCGACAGGGAAAAAATGGAGCAATCGCTTGCAGCATTTGTCGGAAAAAAAGATTTTTCTTCCTTTGGCAACCGCCTGAAGGGGGGCCCTGAGCGCAGCCCTATCTGCCATATCAGCTCTTTGACCCTCACGATGAGCTCAGAGAGCCTCATTCTTCATATCATGGGCGATCATTTCCTCTACAAAATGGTGCGCAATATCGTTGGAACGATCGTGGGTGTGGGCCAAGGCAAGATCGATCTAAGCGAACTCGATAAACTCTTCTCGGGCAAAAGGCGAGAGGAGGCGGGGGTCACCGCGCCGGCCCATGGACTTTTCCTTGAGAAAGTTTTTTACCCTGAGGCAGAATAGCTAATAGAGACCTCTGCATAATTCGCTTTGGAGGCCAAAAGCGATGGATCTGCCCGTGGGCTTTAGCTAAGCGCATGTTGACATACTCGATTGAGAGTAGGCGACATGTGCGCAGCTGTTGCTGCCGCAGGCTTCCCACGGGCAGAGGCTCAGGTTTTGGCCCCAAATGAAGTTATGCATAGGTCTCTAATATGATGGGTAGAAACGATCCCTGTTTTTGCGGTAGCGGTAAGAAATGGAAGAAGTGCCATTATCCTTTCCAGCCTCAAAATGGTAGCCTGAAAGAGCGCTACCTCAAACAGTTCCAGATTCTGATCAAAAATAGCGAGGAGATCGCAGGCATCAAAGCGGCCTGCCAGCTCGCCGCCCAAATTTTGCAAAAGCTCCTAGCGGCAGCTCAAGAGGGAGTGACCACCCTAGAAATCGACCGCCTGGCGGCAGAGCTCCATAGAGAGGCGGGAGCTATTGCCGCCCCTCTCGGCTACGGCTCGCCTCCCTACCCATTTAGCACCTGCACCTCTGTGAACGATGTGATCTGCCACGGCTTTCCTGATAAGACCCCTTTAAAAGATGGCGACATCGTCAATATCGATGTCTCGCCCCTTCTGGGCGGCTACTATGGAGACTGCAGTGCGATGGCGGTGATTGGAAAGCCAAGCGAGGAGGCGCTGCGTGTGGTTGAGGTGGCAAAGAGCTCGCTCGAGAGGGCGTGCAAAGTGTGTAAACCTGGGGCACTCCTCTCGGAAATCGGCCATGCGATCGAAAGCTACGCCCGAAGCCGCGGCTGCACGGTGGTGCATCAGTTTGTGGGCCATGGGGTCGGGGTGCGCTTCCACGAACCGCCCCAGATCCTCCACTACGAAAACGACATGGCAATCCCGCTCGCTCCGGGAATGACCTTCACGATCGAACCGATGATCAATGCAGGCAGCCCGGAGGCCAAGATCGATGAGACGCGCTGGATCGCGCGCACAGTCGATGGCAAGCCATCTGCTCAGTGGGAACACACCGTTCTCATCACTGAGCAAGGATCTGAGATATTAACGCTTCTAGATCGCTGATCTCTCTTTCAAGTCTCTCGATCTCGTGTGCGAGTGCGCCCATCTCCTCTCCAGAGGTGTAGCACGCCTGGCAAAAGCGGCTTGTTGCCAGCTTCTGCCCGAGCACATAGGCCTCTCCTTGAGAGAGGAAAAGTTCGCGGCGAGTGGCTGCGAGCACCTTGGATTTCTCTTCAAACTGAGCTCTTAGCTCTAGATAGCGCGCCTCGAGGGTTTTGATCTGCTTCGCCTGAGGATTATTCGCAGCCTCAAGCGCCTCTTTCAACTGCTCGATTGCCTTGTCTCTTTCAAAGGCCTCGCATTTTAGAAGCTCGAGGGAGCGATTTGCCTGCTCGAGCTCGCTCTCTTTTGCCTCATAGGTGGCCTTCCAACTCAAATCCCTTTCGCGCTCCTCAGAAGCGGTTTTCAGCGCCTGAGTCCTCTCAGAAGCCTCGGCCTCATGCTCTTCCAGAGCCGCCTTCAACATCTCTAGCGCTCGATCCTTCTCTTTCGAGTCGCTCCGAGCCCTGCTCAAATCCTTTTCAAGCAGCTGCGCCCTCTCGGAAGCCTTGGCCACACGCTCTTCCAGAGCCGCCTTCCACATCTCCAGAGCCCGATCCTTCTCTTTCGAGTCGCTCCGAGCCTTGCTCAAATCCTTTTCAAGCGCCTGCGCTCTAACAGATGCCTCAGCAGCTCTCAGCTCAACCCCCCTCTCGCGCTCACCAAAAGCCGCCTCCAGCGCCTGCGCCCTCTCAGAAATCTCGGCCGCACGCTCTTCCAGAGCCCTCTTCAGCATCTCCAGCGCCCGATCCTTCTCTTTCGATTCGCTCCGAGCTATGCTCAGATCCTTTTCAAGCAGTTGAGCTCTCTCAGAGGCTTCGGTCTCCCGCTCTTCCAGAGCCCTCTTCAGCATCTCCAGCGCCCGATCCTTCTCTTTCGATTCGCTCCGAGCTATGCTCAGATCCTTTTCAAGCAGTTGAGCTCTCTCAGAGGCTTCAGTCTGCCGCTCTTCCAGAGCCCTCTTCAGCATCTCCAGCGCTTGATCCTTCTCTTTCGAGTCGCTCACAGCCTTGCTCAAATCCTTTTCAAGCGCCTGCGCTCTAACAGATGCCTCGGATTGGCCTCTCAGCTCCTCCTCCTCCTCGAAGATCAGAGCGGCGGTGTAGCTCGCGATAAAAAAGGAGAGCATCAGACCATTTTGCCAAACATAGGAGGGATTCTCCCCTCCTCGAAGATAGCTCAGAGAAAAGAAGAGAAGAAAGGCTCCGTAGAGAGATGCGCCGAGCTTTCGCCAGAAGAAGGGCAGAGCGATTCCAAGGAGCATGAAGAGAGGCAAAAGAGAATCGAGGCTTTTATGGATCGATAGATTTTCAAGCGAAAATGCCCTCTGAAGCAAGGCAAAGGGCAGAAGGAAGGAGAGAAAGAGCAGGATGAGTAGATGGTTCTTCTCCCCTTTTTTCTCAGCAGCTCTTCCCTCTGAGCGAGCAGACTCTTTGTATGAGAAAAAGCTCACGCTTAACCTCTTCTATTTTGCAAGCACGATGCCCTCAAAGAGCTTCTCGTGTCAAGCTTTCAAAAAGAAGTGGAGGCCTCGTCGACCGAAGAGATCTCCTCAGCGATGAACCCCTGGGCATTCTCCAGAAGAAACGCAGCAAGCGCCGGATCGCCTTTATAGGTCATCTCTACCTGCATTTTTCCTTCCGGATTGGGTTCTCCACAAGTGATCAGCACATAACAGGCATGCTTCTCTCTTTGCCTTAGCTTGAGTGCCGCTTTTTTGGGCTCTACCATCTATTTTCGCCTCGCTTTTCGCGCATTTAACGCCTTCATAGGTGAAGAAGCCATATTTGTCAAACGGCTGATCGAAAATCGCCTTTATTAAAACTTATTTATATAGTTCTGGATTTATAGTAAAAATTCTTATATAATTATCATACTTCCAAAACAGTGACTGATTTAACTAAGTGAAAACTATGAGTTTTTTAAAGGAACCTTTAAGGAGATTAAGAAATTCCAGGTTATATAAAAAAATACTAACAAACTACTGGAAATTAAAATATTTATTTGCTATAATATTCTTACTTTAAATAAAAAACTAACTAAAGAGTCCATATGTCAGAAACAGTTACAGCGACAAATTCTAGCGTTGTCCAAGACAATCGGATCATTGCCCCTCATAAGCATAGAGAGAGGCGGGAGGGTCTACATAGGAAAAATGGGCTTATCAGCCCCGATGAGGCCTCTGAGAGCAAAAAGGCTGAAAAGAAGAAGGAAGAGGTGGGAGATGGCTTCGACTTTTTCGCTGTCTTTTACCTTATCTTTCAATGCCTGATGAAGATCGTAGGCACGCTTCAGGATGTGACTATCACCCGCTCCAAGCTGATCACCAACAACGCGATGGAGCAGCAGGGTATCGAGAATCTTGCTGAGATGGTGCACTTTGAGGTCATCGACAAGCCCGATCCAAAGAAGGAGGATATCGATAAGATCCAGCAGCAGAACCAGCGGGCGGGCCAGATCAAAGCCAACCTGCAGCAGCAGCTCATCGATGTGCGGCAGCTCGGCGAAGGGCTGGTCGGCGAGGCCAATGCCGACGTGCAGACGACGCAGATGACCGTCGCACAGAACTCGGGCATTCTCCAGATGTTGAGTGCCATAGGACATGCCGTTAACCGCATGACAGCCAAATAATAATCCAAAGAACGCAAGAGAAAAGCTATGCCAGAAAGTCATATCAATCTCGCAGCAGCCCACATGCAGAATGCGAGCCTGCTCGAGGCCGAAGAGGCAAACAGGAGCGAGAAGAGCGAGGCAGCCAAGGAGAGGCCTGCCGCATCTGAGGATTGCTGCAACATGATGCTCGTGGTCATGATGGCGATCCTAGAGAGCTCCAACCTCTCGACGCAGCTTGCAGCGGTGCGCTCGAAGTGCATCCAATCGGTGGTGGCCGATGAGCGGGCGCTCAACGATCAGATGGCCGCCCTGCCTCACCATAGCCTAGATGCAAAGGACTATACGCTGAAGCCTATCTACAAGATGGTGACCTATTGGAAGACCGTTTGGGTGGACTTTGCTAGATACCATGTAAAGAGCCACAGGGAGGAGAAAGTCGGTGAGACGCTGGCCCCAAGAGATCCGGGCGAGGTGGCGCGCATTGCCCAGCTCAACGCTCAGGTGGGCGTGATTCGAGATTATCTCGAAGGTCAGCTTGTGGGTATGCAGCAGAAAATCAACACCGCCAACGGTCAGGTTCGCGCCGACGTCAATAACTCGATTGCAAGCGAACAGGCGGTCTCCAAGACCTTGCATATGCTCAAGAACCTAGTCGCAGCTTTCCTAAGAAAATAAAAATATAACTATAGAACGCAAGAGAAAAGCTATGCCAGAAAGTCATATCAATCTCGCAGCAGCCCACATGCAGAATGCGAGCCTGCTCGAGGCCGAAGAGGCAAACAGGAGCGAAAGGAGCGAGGCAGCCAAGGAGAGGCCTGCCGCATCAGAGGATTGCTGCAACATGATGCTCGTGGTCATGATGGCGATCCTAGAGAGCTCCAACCTCTCGACGCAGCTTGCAGCGGTGCGCTCGAAGTGCATCCAATCGGTGGTGGCCGATGAGCGGGCGCTCAACGACCAGATGGCCGCCCTGCCTCACCATAGCCTAGACGCGAAAGACTATACGAAGAAGGATATCTATAAGATGGAGCACCACTCCAAATGGATCGCAAAGGGTGGCAAGCCGGTGCATGTAACGTGGTGGGAACAGGTGAAGATCGGTTCGACACTGGTCCCAAGAGATCCAGGCGAGGTGGCGCGCCTTGCCCAGCTCAACGCTCAGGTGGGCGTGATTCGAGATTATCTCGAAGGTCAGCTTGTGGGTATGCAGCAGAAAATCAACACCGCCAACGGTCAGGTTCGCGCCGATGTCAATAACTCAATTGCAAGCGAACAGGCGGTCTCCAAGACCTTGCATATGCTCAAGAACCTAGTCAGTGCTTTCTTAAGAAAATAAAAATATAATTATAAAAAGGTAAGTAAAATTTATGTCAGCAGATGTACTTCACAATCATACAAACGATCCGAACGCAGTTCAGGTTCGTCTAAACCGCGCTCAAGAGGTGCAGAGCGACCTAGAAGCGGGCGATCCTCAAGAGTGCAACATGCTTCTTCACATCTGGTTCCTGCTCATGGAGGCTGAGACGGTCACTAACCAGGCGACGCAGACCTTTGCCAAGATCTCAGAGGAAAATGCTGAGAGACAGGCGGAGCTGAACGAAGATATGAATATGATCCAGCTCCAGAACATCGAGTTTTGGGATTGCCACGAGGTAGCCTCCAACCGCTGGTACGAACCGGACTATGATCACCGAGATCCTTTTTCTGGCGTAACTCCAAACAAAACGGGGGGTATGGGCTGCTGGATTAAATCGAAGAAGGTGACTAACGACCTACTCGACAAAATCCATCTCAACAACGAGAAAGCGGACGCCCACCGCTCCTACCTCAATAGCATGCTTCTCAGCGAGAGACAGAGCGAGCAGACCGTCATGAGTAAATTGAACTTGATGGACGACCAGGTCGCCACCTCTCAGCAAGCTTGTGGTAGCGTTATGGACCTGCTTGGCAAACTCTCCCAGGTCCTCTTCTCCAAGCGTTAAATGACGAAAACCCTCTAGCCTAAGGCTAGAGGATTTTTACTCCGGCACGGCGCATCTGATCGAGGGCAGCTTGCGTCGAAAGCTTATCGATGCCGCGGCAATCCTTCTCTATCATCGTCACAGAAAATCCAAGAGCGCGCCCATCGAGCGCTGTGTAGAGCACGCAGTAGTCGGTGAGGAGCCCTACAATGACAATTTCATCTACACCCATTTTCCTTAAATAGTCCTCCAGGCCTGTGCTGCGCCTTTTGGCACAATCGAAAAAAGCGCTATAGCTATCGACCTTCGGATCGCTGCCCTTGTAGAAGATCTCGCTGATCCTTTCTCTATGGAGCTCATCTGGAAAATCGCTGCCCCAGCTGCCCTGTAGGCAGTGGTCGGGCCAGAGCGCCTGCAGAGTCCCCTCGACTTCGATGCTCTCCCCCACCCGCTTCTTGTGGGTCGATGCAAAGCTGACGTGGCCCGCGGGATGCCAATCCTTGGTGGCGATGACGAGGGAGAAGGCCTCCTGGAGCTGATTGATCGGCTCGATGATCTCTGTCGCCCTCGGCACAGCAAGGGAGCCTGTCAGAAAATCGTTCTGTAGATCGACGATGAGCAGCGCTTTCATGATAGAGTCGACCGTTCAACTAGCCGACATTTATTTTCATAGAGAGATCTTTCGTAGCCGACAAAGTAGCGTGAAGGGGAGGCAAGTGTTCGGCAAGAGGGCGGCAGTTTTTTTATTTCCTGTTTTGCAAATGATTGAATATCAGTGAGTTTTGGCAAATCATAGACCCTTTTTCCCGATCTGAAAATAGGCTTTAAAAGATCTCGTGAGGGCAGCGACTGCATTTCGATCTCTTTTGAGCTCTCTTGGCTATCGACGATCTGCCACTTGTTTTCTTGAGGAGGCAGCAGAAGGTCGTAGATGGCATCGCCTACGTAGTGGTTACCATCGAAGAAGCGTCTGATCTGGAGGGCACCTGGATCGGAGATCTTGCTCTTTTTTTCCGATAGTTTCAGGCAGTAGTGCCAGCCTTGCGACGGCTTTTTGATCGCCGATAGCTTGTAGACTCCATCGAGCGCCCCCTGGCCACGCCCGGTCACCAGGCTGGTTCCCACGCCCCAGACAGCGATAGGAGCCCCTTTTGCTTTCAATTCGGCGATCTGCCACTCGTCGAGCTCGTTGCTTGCAATGATTCTTGCATCGGAAAAGCCCGCTTCATCGAGAAGGCGGCGGCTCTTTTCGCTCAAGTCGTCGAGATTGCCTGAGTCGAGGCGTATGCCGAGGAATTTTCGCCCCTCTGCTTTGAGACGGCGGGCCACTTCGATGGCGTGCTTGACGCCGCTCTCAGTGTCATAGGTATCGACGAGGAAGACCACATTGTCGGGCATCGCTTTGGCATAGGCCTCAAAGGCCTCCATCTCTGTGTCGAAGGCCATCACCCAGCTGTGGGCGTGGGTTCCGCTGACGGGGATGCCGTAGCGCTTTCCTGCAAGCACGTTGGAGGTGGCTGTGCATCCACCCACGAAGGCAGCCCTCGATGCAGTGAGAGCGCCATCCATCCCCTGAGCGCGCCTGAGGCCAAATTCGATGATGGAATCGCCCATCGCCGACTCTGCAAGCCGCATTGCTTTGGTTGCAATCAGCGTAGGGAAATTGATCAGCGTGAGAAGGGCAGGCTCGAGGAGCTGGGCCTCGATGAGGGGTCCCTGAATCCTCAAGAGCGGCTCGAAAGGAAAGACCAGCTCGCCCTCGGCGACCATATCGATATCCGAGGAGAAGCGCAAAGCGGCCAAATAGTCGAGGAAAGCTGACTCAAAGAGAGGAGCGCCCAGTCCGTTTTTGAGAGTTGCAAGGTACTCTAGGTCAGACGCATCAAATCTATAATCGGCAAGGTAGTCGACGATCGCCTCGAGGCCTGAGGCGACGGCGTAGCCTCCTTGGAAGGGGGGCTTTCGGAAGAAGAGGTGGAAGATCGCTTGATGGTCGACCATTTTGCTTTTCCAGTAACCATAGGCCATGGTAAGTTCATAGAGATCGGTCAAGAGTGCAAGGGAGCCCCCGCGGGGCGTGGGATGGGACAAGGAAGTACCTCTTTCACTTCAGGTGAGAAAAACTTAACAGATACCCTCTGGCTATGCAAATACTAGCTTCAACTCCGCGAGTGGTCAAAACGCTTATCTGGCTGACGGTGGCCATCTCCGTTCTCTCCCCCCCGCTCTCTTTCTTCCTGATGCGCTACTACCAGATGAGTGGCCCCGACCTCTGGCTTCCCTTGAGCTTGAGCGGAATCGAGGCGGGCTGGTTCTGGCAGATGGTCAGTTATCTTTTCATCAACTCCACCCAGCTCAGCCTATCGCTTGGGCTGATTGTGAATCTGTTCTTCCAGGTGGTTATCCTCTGGTTTGTCGGCAGCGAGATCACGAGGCGTTACGGGGCGCCTGCCTTCGCGGTCCTCTATCTTGCGAGCGGCCTTGTGGCGGGGATGGGGGCGGCGCTCTATATCTACCTGGCTTCGAGCCCGGCTATTCTCTTTGGTTCAACGCCTGCGATCTTTGCGCTGCTCATGGCCTGGGCGCTCAATTTCTCATCGATACGGCTTGCATTCTTTACTGCGCCGATGCCGGGCAAAAAGATTGCCTTTATTATCTTTGCGATTTCGATTGTGATCCATCTGGCGCGCTTGGAGTGGGCCAACATCATCGCTGAGCTTCTGGCTATTGCCTTTGGCTTTGCTGCAGCCAAATGGCTGCTCAAGGAGAACGTGAAGCCGAAAATGAACAATGGCACAAGAATTCGCTTCCCTGGCCAGAGCGAGCCGCTGCCCAATCGTCCCAAGTCAGCCGACGTTGAGGTGGAGAGCTTCCGAGAGGAGAGCGACGAGATTTTCATGGATCGCATGCTCGACAAGGTCTCACGCTTCGGCCGCGATGCGCTCTCCGACTCCGAGAAGTCCCGTCTCGACCGCATCGTCCGCAAGCGCTAGCATCAACGAATAACAGGATCCGCTCCGCGGAATGATTAAGTAGGATATGCAAGATTTGCAATTTTTATCTTGCCAATCCTGTCGACGTTTCGTCAATCTTGTATATCTTGTTTTTCCCTTCGGCGAGGAGGGCGGTTTTGGTCATGAGGAGGCCGGCGAGAATGCCCTCCTCATAGCGAATGCTACAAATGCTTGTGGAGCAAAAATCGGGCACGGGCACGAAAACCGTTAGCATAAAATTCCAAGACTGCCTACCTTGGCCGTCTCTATGAATACCCTGCGCGCACTATTTTGCTTTCTCTTTCTAGCCCTGTTCTCCACGGCATTTTCTCTAGAGGAGCATCCATTTGCTGAGAACATGCCTCGGAAATGCGTCAAGAACCCCGATTTTTCTTATCAGACACCCTCTGAAAAGAAGGAGCTTCCTCAGAAAAAATCGACTCTACTTTTAATCCAACGTGGCCTGTGGCCACAGTTTTGTCTTAAGCATCTGATGGAGGATCCGGCGAGCTGCAGCAGTTGGGTGGACGATGGCAAGGGCAATATGTGCCTGGAATTCATTGCAGAAGGGAATGCCGTGGCCTTCTTTGATCCCGATCTTATCGGAGAAATCCTCCCTGAGATTGCCCTTATACCTGAGAACCGCAAGGCAAGGTGCGACTATGCTGGTGCAAAGCATGTAAGCAACCTGTGCGACGCACAGTGGACTATGAGGAAGAAGATGGTGATGAAGGTGCTAATGTTCGACCTTGTGTCGTACATAGATGCGCTTGTACTGGGGGGTGGTGGCTTGACCTGGAGAAGCCTGCTAAAGGTGATTTTGCAATTACCTCTCAGTGGCAATTTTGCCAGGCCCCAACGGGCTGTTGTAGCTATTTTGATTGGCACAATAAAGCCTATTCTCGTTTTTTAAAGCGCCATCTTACCTATATCGGAGAGAACCCCGCCTGCCAGTGTCATTGGCCCCAGGCAGCGGAGCAAGCTAGGGTCATCAGCAATACGGTCTATACCCTTTTAGGAAATGGCATTAAAAAATTTGCCGAGGACGATGGTGTAGATTCATTCTATAAACCATCAGCTAAACGCACTGTGCATGGTTTTCTAGTCGAAATGCTAATCCATGCTTTTTTCTATTCGGACTACCATACAATTTTGACCGATTTGGATCGGCATTGTTTGGAAAAATGGGATCAAGAATATGAGGAATTTCATTCACAATTGCTACAAATCGAAGAAGAGATCCAAGTCCCTTTCCTCGATCTCTATAATGAATGTCTGTCAAAACACACCCATCCCAAGATTCATTATGAGAGAGGGATGGTTCTCTTTCATCGGGGTGAGAATTTAGATTCTTTCGAGGACATTCGCAAATTCATTGCCTATGCAGAGAAGAAAAACTACCAAGAACTTCTGACCTCTGAGCTCTATCTCACGGAAGGCCGCCTCCTAAGCGAAAGCCTTTCTTATGATGAGGCGGTCGTGGCGTTGACCAAATCGATAGCGAAGGACCCCAAAAATAAGGATGCCTACTTTGAGAGAGCCATTGCCTACTTTGAGTTGGGAGATTTCCAAAGCTCGCTTGCCGATTACCTCGCGGCTGGATTTCATCCTCAGAAGATGCAAACAGACCCTTGGAATAACGCGAGCCGTCTAGGGCAGGGATTTGCACAGGGAATCCTGAAAGGTGCAAAAGATTCTGCCACCGAATTTGTCCCGTCGCTGCTCTCTTCACTTCGCGGGCTAGGTCGAGGTCTTTGGGCCTTTGTTTCCGATCCGATAAGCCTGTCGCAGGATATGATTGAATCTGCTCATGCCTGCTTTATATATCTCAGGGAGACCTCTGCGAAAGAGATGCTCGAGACTTTAGCACCTGAGATCCAGGACTATATAACTAGATGGCGCTCCCTCGATTATTCCGTTCAGGGGGAAACAATGGGGTATATCATCGGCAAGTATGGGATAGATATCTTTATCGCATCGGGCTCAGCAAAAGCCATCCAGCTCTACCGCAACTTGAGAAAAGCCAACGCTCTTATGACCCTAGAAGCAGCTTCTGTTTCGCCAAAGCTGATGCAGGAAGTACTGGCGCAAGCTGTGAAAGAGGAGGTGTTAAGAAAGAGATTTTTAAGCACGAATCTTAGAATCCACTGGGATCGACAAGGAAAACATATTCCAGGCAGGCACAACTATGAACCTGGGAAAAGCATCTTCTCCCATCCTGACCCCCAAAAGCTAGTCAACCAGTATGCTGGAACCGGTCGAAGAGTGAACCACAGCGTCCCGGGAACATGTGGCTATAAAGAGAACATAGATTTTCAGGAAGTCATTGGCACTTGGATAAATGATGAAAAAACTGTAAAAGTGCCAACTACTAATGGCATGATTGTATATAGCAATGAAGGTGTACACATTATCCCCACGCGTCCTAACCCATAAGGATATATGGAAAAAATAAGAGATTTAGGGATGAGAGCCGCAATGCAATCTTCTTTATTGCAATGCGTGACTCCCAATTTGAGGCAAGTCAATGCAGTTACCTCAGGCGGAAAAATTGTGATCAATTTCTATTACTCCGAGGTGAGTGAGAATGAGTCAGCACTGGCAGATGAGGTAGAGGCCGAGATGTGGGGCTACTATTACGGAGAGATGAGAATCGAAAGTCATATCTTTGTTCTTCCCAAAGCCCCGATTCCTCATGAGGGACTATGTGTTTATCAACGTTTAGAGGAGAATCTTAAATACACGCCTCAGGCTAATGAACGCATACAAGTTGAAAATAGGAATTTGGTTCTAAGCTATGCTACTCAAGTGTCACTTTTAGGACAAATCACGCCCAATTTAAGGGCGGTAAGAATTATTGAAGATGGCGAAAAGGTTACCCTAGCTTTCTACTATCACTCAGTGAGCAAGAAAGAGGAGGGGGTGCCACCTATGGTTTTGAATAAAATAAGGCCCCTCTTGCAAGGATTTGAAGTGATAGTAGATGTTGTTGTTTTACCCTACCCTTCTCCTATACCGAAGGAGGGGTTCGCGGCCTATGCAAGATTCGAGAAATGAAAAATTTAGAGCAGAGGGGCTGTTTGCCCCTCATCATGAGGTTTATGAATCATGAAAGACAAGGCTGCACTATTCAAAACCCAATTCCAGAGAATTCATGTCCCCCACAATTTTCTACAGCTCCCTACCCCTCTAGGGATGCTTGAGCTCGATGTTGAGCTTAATTCCTGCAAGCTCTCTGAAATTAAACCTCAAACGAGTGGCAGTGTTTTAGCAAACTCATTCATTTCCGTTTGGAAGCATGAAAAATTCCAAATAGAGCTCCTGAGGGTCGAAATGCGCCCGACATTACCTCAGGGCATGGCAGTAGACCACTGTTTTGCTTTTCTGTGGAGAATTGAAGCATACGCGAAGGCAATATCTCCTCGTTTCTCATGCCAACTCTCTGTAAATTCATCTGCTGTTGAACACAACATAGAATTGGGTGAGGGCCTATTCTCCAAAAGCTGGGGCAAGCAAGGAATGAAACTCTCGCTTGGAACCGAAGATGAAGATTATCTTCTCCAGAGGGCAGAAGCTGGCCATTGGCTGCCCACGCGTTTCGCGAATGAGGGACATATCACTTTTCAGCAGATTATCAGTACTGAGCGTGGCATAGAAGTATCCTTACCGAATCTCAGAGAAGGGGAGAAGGCTCAGATACAATTTGTAATTGCCTGGACGAGATCTGCAGAGAGCACGATTGCTAATTGGTTTGCCGTTGATGTGGGAGCAAGTGAAATACTGGCCCAGGGATGTGCTTAATGGCTTTAAGCTTTATAATTATACCATCGGACGAGCTCGTTCCCTAACTGGCTCCAGACATATCTCTCAACAGAGATTGTCACACTGCCTGGCCTTCGATTCGGCGAGGAGGGCGGTTTTGGTCATGAGGAGGCCGGCGAGAATGCCCTCCTCATAGCGAAATAGAGGGTTTAACTCCAACTCAGGAAAGTCATTCGGCTGGAGAATGTCATCCGTTGTCGCATTCGGCATAATCTCTCTTGCAGCGGCCAGCAGTTTGTCCGACTGCATCGCGATCAGCTCTTCGATCAACTCGAGCTCTCTATCCACAAAGCCGCCTCGCTCTCATTTTCTTCTCGACGCTTCTGGAAAAACTGCTTCAGTAGAAGCCCGCATTCGCTCGCCAGCACTCCCCCTCTCACTTCCAGCGAGTGGATCTTGCTCGCCTGGTGAAAGAGATCGCAGAGAGAGCCCGCTGCCCCCATGCGGAAATCGCTCGCCCCAAAGACCACCCTTTTCAGGCGCGCAAGCAGAATTGCCCCAGCACACATCGGACAGGGCTCCAGCGTGGTGTAGAGCGTCATCTCGCTCAGCCGAAAATTGTGCAGATAGTTAGAGCCCATCGTGATGGCAAGCATCTCCGCATGAGCCGACGCATCTTGCAAAAGCTCCACCTGGTTGTGCGCACGGGCAATGATCTTTTCCTGATAAACCAAAAGAGCGCCCACAGGCACCTCAGAAGAGGCTTCGGCTTTTCTTGCCTCTTTGATCGCCTCGCGCATGAAGCGCTCGTCTATCTCATTCACTCTTTGGGCTCTTTGAGCGAGCTAATCTCCTTTCGGGCCTTCTCCATATCGTTCAGATACTTCCTCTGCAGCCCTGAGAGTTTCTTTTCGTAGCGGTCGGTGATAGCGGCAATCTCTCTTGCATGCCGCTTCTGGAGCGCCTCTAAGCTCCGACTCTCAGCCTCCTCGTTTTCCTTTCGCGCCGCACTCTGGCTCTCCTCGAGCGCAAGGGTGCGAAAACGGTCATAGACGCTCTTTGGAAAGACCACCGAATTGAGCACCGAAAAGAGGTAGCTCTTCTTAGCTCCAAACGAATGCACCGCTTCGTTCATCAACTCCAAGCTCATCTTCTCATCAAGCGTATCCAGATGCTCAAACTGCTCGTCGATCTTTGAAAGCCTCTCTTCGAAGAAGCCGTAGAGGTCGGTGTTGCGAAGAAGCCAGCGCGTCGCAATGAACTCCCCAAGGCCCACATTGCCCTCTCGAACCTCCTTTGCATAGGCCACCGCCATCTCCTCGCTTCCCACTTGGTTGGGATTCTTTCCCATGAAATAGCGCCGGCAAAATCCAGGATCCTTCCTGAAATGCTCATTTTTTAGATCGCGCTTCACCCCGTCGATGATCTCGACAAGCCAAGGCTGAAGCATTTCAAATTTTTCCTGATATCCACTCTCTTTTAACATGGCATCTCCTTCTTTGATCTCTAGCCTATCAAGCAGGAGAGGAATTATCAAGAGCGTTGGAAATAAAAAAATTTCTCGACAGACACATGTCTGCCAACTATTTTTTGTAAGTCATTGATTTCAAAAATGTTGTAACAGCCTCGACAGCTGGATGTGAGGCAGCCCCTTGTCCTTTATCCCATTTTGCGCTACAATTGTTACTCTACAAGTTAACGAATGGGTGTACGATGCCTCTAGATAAAGGTACCAAAGAGGAGATTACCAAAAAGTTCCAGCTGCACGAGAAGGATACAGGGTCTGCCGATGTGCAGATTGCCATCCTCACCGAGCGGATCGCTGAACTCACTGAGCACCTTAAGCTCGCCCCCAAAGATCACAGCTCTCGCTTGACCCTGCTCAAGCTAGTGGGTCAAAGGCGCAAGCTTCTTGAGTATTTGAACTCTACCGATACCGAGCGCTATAAGAACTTAATCAAGCGACTGAACCTGCGTAAGTAGTAGTACAATCTTTGCTTTACAACTTTTTCGATGGCCTCTCTCCTTCCCCTCGTGCAAGCAGAGAGGCCATCTGTTTTTTACGATCGATAACTAGGATTTGAACATGCAACGAAAGACTAAAACTGTGAGCTTTGCAAATAGAGAGCTCACCTTTGAAACCGGCAAAATTGCAAGACAAGCGGACGGCGCTGTGCTGGTCCGCACAGGAGATACCATCGTTTTTGCCTCTGCCTGCTCGGCTAAAAAGCCAGGGGAAGAGATCGATTTCCTCCCTTTGCGCGTCGACTATGCTGAGAAATTCTCCTCCACCGGTAAGACCCTCGGCGGCTACATCAAGCGAGAGGGCAAATCGACGGAAAAAGAGATTTTAACCTCGAGACTGATCGACCGATCGCTTCGTCCGCTGTTCGAGGATGGCTTCTACAACGAAGTCCAGATCCTCTCCTACGTCTGGTCCTACGACGGGGTCCACATGCCCGATCCTCTTGCGATCTGCGCCGCCTCTGCCGCTCTTGCCATCTCCGATATCCCCTTCATCAAGCCTATCGCCGGTGTGCGCGTCGCTTTTATCCAGGGCCAATTTGTCATCAATCCGACTGCAGATGAGATGAAACAGTCGCGACTCGATCTCATGATTGCCGGCACCGAAGATGCGATTCTCATGATCGAAGGCTACTGCGACTTTCTCACCGAAGAAGAGGTGCTGCAGGCGATCGACCAGGGTCATAAAGCGATCGGCACGATCTGCCACGCTCTGAATGAGTGGGCACGCGAAGTGGGCACGCCTAAGGACAGATCTTGCCTCCGTAAGTTCGACACAGAGCTTCTGAAGCTGGTTGAAAAAGAGGTGAGCAAGAAGCTCGATACAGCCCTTCGCGTTGCAGGGAAAATGGACCGTGAGGTCGCTGTCGATATCGTCAACGAAGAGCTTCTCACGCTCCTCTTCCCAGAGGGCCAGGAGCACGTTTACAAGGTCAACGATGTGAAATCGGCCTTCAAGCAGGTCTCTTCCAAAATCATGCGCGAGATGATCTTGAGCGAGGGCTTGCGCTCAGATGGTCGCTCTCTGGATGCGATCCGGCCAATCGATATCGAGATGAGCCTACTGCCACGGGCCCATGGAAGCTCGCTTTTCACTCGTGGAGAGACTCAGTCGCTTGCGGTCTGCACCCTCGGCGGCGAGAGCATGGGCCAGCGCTTTGAGGATCTCAATGGCGAGGGACTCAACCGCTTCTACCTCCAATATTTCTTCCCACCCTTCTCTGTGGGAGAGGTGGGCCGCATGGGTCCTCCAGGAAGAAGAGAGGTCGGCCACGGCAAGCTTGCCGAGCGCGCTCTCAGGAGTACCCTGCCTGACGCCACCCAGTTTCCCTACACAGTGCGTCTGGAATCCAACATCACCGAATCCAACGGCTCCTCCTCTATGGCCTCTGTCTGTGGCGGGTGTCTCGCCATGATGGATGCAGGTGTGCCGATACAGAGACCGGTCTCAGGCATAGCCATGGGGCTGATTTTAGAGGGTCAAAGACGAGCTATTTTGAGCGATATCCTCGGCGTGGAAGATGCCTTGGGCGATATGGACTTCAAAGTGACGGGCGATAAGGAGGGCATCACCGCCTTCCAAATGGATATCAAGGTCGAGGGAATCACCCTAGAGATCATGCGTGAGGCGCTTGCGAAAGCAAAACAGGGCCGCAACCACATTCTGGAGAAGATGCTCGCTGTGATGCCTAAGCATCGCCATGAGATGTCTATCTATGCTCCACGCATCGAAACGATGCAGGTGAAGCCGAGCAAAATTGCGACCATCATCGGTCCGGGCGGCAAGCAGATCCGAGCGATTATCGAGGAGACGGGTGTCGACATCGATATCCAAGATTCGGGTCTTGTCAGCATCTCGGCGACCAATCCTGAAGCGATGCAGAAGGCTAAATCGATTATCGAGGCGATTGTCGGCGATATCGAGATCAATAAGGTCTACCGAGGCAAGGTCACCGCCATCGTGCCTTTTGGCGCCTTTGTGGAGGTGGTTCCTGGCAAGGAGGGGCTCTGCCACATCTCTGAGATCGCCGAGGTGCGTGTGCAGAACGTCCACGACTACTTCAAAGAGGGCGATATGATCGAGGTGAAGGTGCTCGACATCAATGAGCGCGGCCAGCTGCGCCTCAGCCGCAAAGCGGTCCTCACCGCCGAGAAGAAAGAATAGTCCGTCGATGCTGAGGGCAGGGCGCTTCCCCCTCCGTTGAATTTTTTAGGAGAATTTAGCAAGGGGGGCGCCCATGGCGGGCGAAATTGACAAGCGCCTCTTTGAGGCTCATGCCGCCCGCACGGGCGGTCGTGGGCGCGCCTTAAGCGACCAAAACTCACAATCCCGCCGTTTTCTCGAGAGAGTTTTCCCGCACACCCGCTTTAAAATTTCTTTACAGAAAAAAACAACTAGCTCATAATACTTTTCTACAAACATTGATTCCTTTATTAAATGCAAACCAAGCTACGATAATCTAATTTTAGAATTAAATATATGACATATACAACTGGAGTTGCCGCCTCGGCAGCGGTCTCCGATCGAGGCCCTGGCAATGGGCTTCCTCCGCCGGAGCGCAAAGAAAATGGTCGTGCTGTTGCTGCTGTGGTCTCTCTCGAGCTCCCTCAGCGTATACGCTCTCAGAGCGGCCTGCTTGCTCTTGACCGAAATACCTTAGTTTATTGCATCGGTTTTTGTGATCACAGGTCAGTAGCACAGGTTGTTGCCACCTGCTGGCAGGCAAGAGCGCACTTCCCTGCTCCAGTCATAGTGCGAGCCCAAGCATTTTATCTTCACCTCGGCGCTCCGGCAAGATTTGTCAATAGCCAGCTGCCTACTGCTCAGACCCTGATCCGTACTGAGATGAAGAAGATGACAGGGACTGAGCGGGGCTTGGCTGTGCGAGCAGCTGCAAAAAACAGCAGCCCTGCAAGCCTCGCTATCATCAACGCTCTCCTAGAAGGTAAGAACATTTCAGAAGACGATCGAGGCGAGGCTGTGGTTGCGGCTGCAGAAAGCAGCGCTCCTGCAAGCCTCGCTATCATCAACGCTCTCCTGGAAGGTAAGAACATTTCAGAATTCCTCCGAGGCTTGGCTGTGCGAGCAGCTGCAGGAAGCGGCGGCCTTGCAAGCCTCGATATCATCAATGCCCTCCTAGAAGGTAAGAATATTTCAGAAGATGACCGAGGCTGGGCTGTGGGGGCGGCTGCACGGATCAGCGGCCCTACAAGCCTCGCTATCATCGACACTCTCCTGAAAGGTAGGGACATTTCAGAAGAACACCGAGGCGGGGCTATATGGGAGGCTGCAAGAAGTAGCGGCCCTGCAAGCCTCGATATCATCAACGCTCTCCTGAAAAAGGGGAACATTTTAGAAGACGACCGAAGCTTGGCTCTTATAGAAGCAGTGAAAAAACGCTCTGCCGAGATCGTGGGACTACTATTGCCACATGGCCCTATAGCAATGCCGAAGCTGCGAGAGGCTAAGGCACTTGCTCAAGAGCTTCACGAAGATTCTATCATCACATTACTCCAATCTAAATTGGGCGGATAATATATGGCAACGCCCTCCCAACCTCTTTCCAGTGTAGCCGCCTCGGCAGCGGCCCCCCATCCAGGCGCTGGCCCTGGCAATGGGCCTCCCCCACCGGAGCGCAAAGAAAATGGTCACATCGCTACTGCTGCAAGCGTTGCTAAGGTGGTCTCACTCGAGCTTCCCGAAGTTATTCGCCCTCAGAAAGGCCTGCTTGCTCTTGACCGTAGAACCCTAGTTTTTTGCATCGGTTTTTGTGATCACCGGTCGGTAGCAAGGGTTGTCGCCACCTGCTGGCAGGCAAGAGCGCACTTCCCAGCTCCTGCCCTAGTGCGAGCCCAAGCATTTTATCTTCACATCGGCGCACCGACAAGATTTGTCAATAGCCAGCTGCCTACAGCTACAGCTCTGAGCCTGATCCGTACTCAGGTGGAAGAGATGACAGAGGCTGAGCGAGGCTTGGCTGTGCGAGCGGCTGCACGAAGCAGCGGTCCTGCAAGCCTCGATATCATCAACGCTCTCCTGGATGGTAAGAACATTTCAGAAGACGACCGAGGCTGGGCTGTGGTGGCGGCTGCAGGAAGCAGCGCTCCTGCAAGCCTCGATATCATCAACGCTCTCCTGGATGGTAAGAACATTTCAGAAGACGACCGAGGCGGGGCTGTGGTGGCGGCTGCAGGAAGCAGCGCTCCTGCAAGCCTCGATATCATCAACGCTCTCCTGGATGGTAAGAACATTTCAGAAGACGACCGAGGCGGGGCTGTGGTGGCGGCTGCAGGAAGCAGCTCTCCTGCAAGCCTCGATATCATCAACGCTCTCCTGAAAAGTGGGAACATTTGGGAATACCGCCGAGGCGAGGCTGTGCGAGCGGCTGCACGAAGCAGCGGTCCTGCAAGCCTCGATATCATCAACGCTCTCCTGGAAGGTAAGAACATTTCAGAATACCACCGAGGCGAGGCTGTGATTGCAGCTGCAAGAAGCAGCGGTCCTGCAAGCCTCGCTATCATCAACGCTCTCCTGGATGGTAAGAACATTTCAGAAGACCACCGAGGCTGGGCTGTGGGGGCGGCTGCAAGAAGCAGCGGTCCTGCAAGCCTCGATATCATCAACGCTTTCCTGAAAGGTAAGAATATTTCAGAATTCCACCGAGGCTTGGCTGTGATTGCAGCTGCAGGAAGCAGCGGCCCTGCAAGCCTCGCTATCATCGACGCTCTCCTGAAAGGTAGGGACATTTCAGAAGACGACCGAGGCTTGGCTGTGGGGGCGGCTGCACGAATCAGCGGCCCTGCAAGCCTCGCTATCATCAACGCTCTCCTGGATGGTAAGAACATTTCAGAAGACCACCGAGGCGGGGCTGTGGGGGCGGCTGCACGAATCAGCGGCCCTGCAAGCCTCGCTATCATCGACGCTCTCCTGAAAGGTAGGGACATTTCAGAATTCCACCGAGGCTGGGCTGTGTGGGAGGCTGCAGAAAGCAGAGGCCCTGCAAGCCTCGATATCATCAAAGCTCTCCTGCAAGGCAAGAACATTTCAGAAGCTCACCGAGGCAAGGCTCTTATGGAAGCAGTGAAAAAACGCTCTGCCGAGATCGTGGGACTACTATTGCCACATGGCCCTATAGAAATGCCAAAACTTCAGGAGGCTATGGCACTTGCTCAAGAGCTTCACGAAGATTCTATCATCACATTACTCCAACCTAAATTGGGCGGATAATATATGGCAGCACCCTCTCAACCTCTTTCCGGTGTTGCCACCTCGGCCGCGGCCCCCCATCCAGGCGCTGGCCCTGGCAATGGGCCTCCCCCACCGGAGCGCAAAGAAAATGGTCACATCGCTACTGCTGCAAGCGTTGCTAAGGTGGTCTCACTCGAGCTTCCCGAAGTTATTCGCCCTCAGAAAGGCCTGCTTGCTCTTGACCGTAGAACCCTAGTTTTTTGCATCGGTTTCTGTGATCACCGGTCGGTAGCAAGGGTTGTCGCCACCTGCTGGCAGGCAAGAGCGCACTTCCCTGCTCCAGTCCTAGTGCGAGCCCAAGCATTTTATCTTCACATCGGCGCACCGACAAGATTTGTCAATAGCCAGCTGCCTACAGCTACAGCTCTGAGCCTGATCCGTACTCAGGTGGAAGAGATGACAGAGGCTGAGCGAGGCTTGGCTGTGCGAGCGGCTGCACGAAGCAGCGGTCCTGCAAGCCTCGATATCATCAACGCTCTCCTGGATGGTAAGAACATTTCAGAAGACCACCGAGGCGGGGCTGTGCGGGCAGCTGCACGGAGCAGCGCTCCTGCAAGCCTCGATATCATCAAAGCCCTCTTGGAAGGTAAGAACATTTCAGAAGACGACCGAGGCATGGCTGTGGTGGCGGCTGCAGGAAGCAGCAATCCTGAAAGCCTCGCTATCATCAACGCTCTCCTAGAAGGTAAGAACATTTCAGAATACCACCGAGGCGAGGCTGTGATTGCAGCTGCAAGAAGCAGCGGTCCTGCAAGCCTCGCTATCATCAACGCTCTCCTGGATGGTAAGAACATTCCAGAAGACTACCGAGGCTGGGCTGTGGGGGCGGCTGCAAGAAGCAGCGGTCCTGCAAGCCTCGCTATCATCAACGCTCTCCTGGATGGTAAGAACATTCCAGAAGACTGCCGAGGCTGGGCTGTGGGGGCGGCTGCAAGAAGCAGCGGTCCTGCAAGCCTCGCTATCATCAACGCTCTCCTGGATGGTAAGAACATTCCAGAAGACTGCCGAGGCTGGGCTGTGGGGGCGGCTTCAGAAAGCAGCGGTCCGGCAAGGCTCGCTATCATCGACGCTCTCAAACGCAAGGCGATGTCAAGATGCCAAATCTTATAGGAGGGGGGATCGCTGAAGGAGTCGCAACCTAGAGGTCCGGGGCCACGATATGAACGATGAAGATGACAAGAAAATCAGCTCGATAGAGCAGTCTCAGTTAATGTGGACCTGAGCCTCTGAGCTCCTTCCTCAAAGAGCTTTCCAATTCGACCATTCCTCTCGGCTATGCTCTCGATCTCATCGATAGTCACAGCCAAGAGAGAGGCAAGGAAGGGATTGCCCGCCTCGGAGCGGTCTTTCTCCCGTTTTCGATGGAAATTGTTAAATCTATAGATCAGCCCCCCAATGCCCGCCGCGGTCCCGAGAGCCAGGGGAATCACTATTCCAGACGTCACCACAAGTTCATAGCTATCAGCCGGCGGATTCATGAAGAGAGCAGTTTGCAACGCCACGAATAAGAAGAGTAGAGAGGTGAGGAGAATAACTTTTATTGCCGTCCGACCCAATCCATGATCGCTCAGCTCTTTCGCTAGATGGGGACAGATGTGGAGTTTTCTGGAGCTACGCTCCGAGATGTAGCTCTCCATCGGCGGACGGTCACAGGTACGCTTGGCCAGCTCCTGGGCCTGCTGCCAGCTAAGTGTGGTGGTGCGCATGGTGGGAGGAAGCGCGCGCTCTCTTCCTGCGTGAGCAGTCTCAGTTAATGTGGACTTGAGCTTTTGAGCCATAGCTCGAAAGGCCTTTGCAACTCGGGTATGGCCCACTGCTACCATCTGCATCCGCTTGGCAGTCTCTGCAAGGAGAGAGGCAAGAAAGGGGTTGCCCGCCTCGGAGCGGTCCTCCAATCGTCCTCTATTAAATGTGTGATAGTGATAGATCAAATTGGCAACGGTTACTGCACATCCGATAGAAAGAGGAATGAACATGGCCGATGCAAGCCCATAGTCAATATCGGGTGTTGACTTCAGCGAGAGGGCGATTTGCATAGAGACTAGAAAGATGAGAACACAGCTCAAGGCGACCACCTTCATTGCGGTCTGGTCAAATTGATGATCCTTGAGCTCCTGTGCTAGGTGGGTGTAAAGGTAAATGTTACGCCCTATCCCTAGATCGGCATCAAGGGGAACTTGAGCCAGCTCATCTGCCTGTTGCCAGGTCAGTGTGGTGGTCGTGCGCGTCGTAGGAGAAAGCATCAGCTCATGTTCCGACAACGCCGAGATTCGGATCGCGAGCGATCTCTTGAGGCGGAGGCGGCGGTGTAGTTGAATATTTAAAGCGATTCTCTGATTCGAGAAGGCGTACCCGCTTCTTCTCGATATCCCATTCATGGTTAAGAATATCCTTAACGTCTTGAGCATCGAGAGTTTCAAACTCGATCAGCATCTCTGTGATCTGCTCTATCTCCTCTTTATGGGCCAAGATTCGCTCTTTGGCGGAAGCGTAGGCCTCATCGAGGATTCTGCGCACTTCAAGATCGATGGCGCGTGCCGTCTCTTCTGAGTAGCCTCTATCATGGGGCATGCCAGGATAGGCATCGTCACTACTGCCATCATCGTAGGCAACGGTGCCCAGAAGGTCGCTCATGCCCCAGACGCAGACCATCGCTCGAGCAAGCTTTGTAGCCTGCGCAAAATCGTGCTGAGCCCCTGAGGAGATATCGTGGACAAAGATCTCTTCGGCGCATCTACCGCCCATCATCACTGCCAGCTGGTCGAGCGCCTCGCGCTTCCAGAAGTTGACCCGGTTTTTCTCAGGCAAAAAGTGGGTGGCTCCAAGCGACATGCCGCGAGGAATAATCGTCACCTTGTCGAGCGGATCGGCATGCTCAGAGTAGAAGCCAACAACGGCGTGACCTGCCTCGTGGTAGGCAGTGGTGCGCTTCTCCTTGAGGTCGACCTCGAGACTGCGTCTCTCTTTTCCGTAGAGCACTTTGTCGCGCGCATCGAGCACATCGGGAGAGGTGACCGCTGTGCGCCCTCTTCTTGCTGCAAGCAGGGCAGCTTCATTGAGAATATTCTCTAGATCGGCTCCAGAGGCGCCAGGGGTGGCGCGGGCAACTGCGGTCAGATCGACGGTGGTGTCGAGTTTGATCTTGCGCGCATGCACTTTGAGGATCTCGAGACGGCCCTTCAGATCGGGCAGGCCTATCACAACGCGCCTATCGAATCGACCCGGTCTCAAGAGCGCCTTGTCGAGGATGTCAGGCCGGTTGGTGGCGGCCATCAGAATGACCCCTTCGCTTGTGTCAAAGCCATCCATCTCGACAAGCAGCTGGTTGAGGGTCTGCTCGCGCTCGTCGTGGCCACCGCCTATGCCTGCACCGCGGTGACGGCCCACCGCGTCGATCTCGTCGATAAAGATGATGCAAGGAGCGGCCTTTCTCGCCTGTTCAAACATATCGCGGATGCGGCTTGCACCCACTCCAACAAACATCTCGACAAAGTCAGAGCCTGCAATCGAGAAGAAGGGACGGTCGGCCTCGCCTGCCACTGCCTTTGCAATTAAAGTCTTACCTGTGCCTGGAGGCCCTACGCAGAGAATGCCTTTGGGAATGCGGCCACCGAGAGTTGTGAATTTCGAGGGGCACTTCAAAAAGTCGACCACCTCCATCAGCTCTTCTTTGGCCTCGTCGATTCCAGCTACATCTTTGAAAGTCACCTTGTGCTGCCCTTTTTGGAGCAGGCGTGCAGGCGATTTGCCAAAATTCATCGCCCCGCCTCCCATGCCCTTCATCTGCCTCGAGAAGACAAAGTAGAGCAGCAGCACCACCATAACGATCGGCAGGATGGTGAAGAGGTAGCTGAAGTAGTTGGGAGAGGGCTCCTGGCTCTTGAATGTCTTCTCTAGAACCAGGTTTCGGGGCTGGTCGGGCGCCTTGAAGGGCAGGCCTCCATTGAGAGAGACGTTGTTCCACTCCTCTTTTGCTGAATGAAACCAGCGGCTATAGACCTCGTTATCCTGTTTCTCTAGAGCGCGTGTGGAGAGCTCCTGGTTGTTGAAGTACCAGCTCACCCCTGCGACCTGCTGGCGCGCCTTTTCGAGCTGCACCTCGTTCTGGTCGAGAGCGACCCTATTTTCCTGCAGCCGGAGAATCTCATCTCGATACTCGCGAACCGCTCTGAGCTCGGTGAGCCTCGAGCCATTCACAGGCTGGTTGAGCTTATCTGCTATCTTCTGTAGCTCAGAGAGGAGGCTATCGTAACTTGCCAGCCTCAGAGTGGCATCCACCTCTTGGCGCGCCTGGAGGTCGGCAACCTCTTTCTGAATGGTCCTCAGCTCCTGCTTCACCGATTCCGCACCGATGCCCAAAACAGGCGAACGAAAGCCTTCGACAAGGGCTGAGAGGCTGTTTTCAAATTGAGTGAGTTTGCCAAGATCGCTTCCAGAACCGCGCAGGAGGACAAGCTGGGCCTTTAGCTCGGCAATGCTTGGAAAATCTTGTTTCGGCAGTTCGCGGATGACAACAGCTGATAGCTTGCCTGAGGAGTTAAAACTCTCTCCAACCACCCGATAGCCGCCCTGAGGGATCGGTAGACCCGATATCTCTAGGAAGAGCTCCCCCGCCTCTTGAATCTTTTTAGAGAGCTCTGCAAGGTGCGTTTCGATCTCCTGATGCTCTCGGCTTAAGTTGTGGTTCTCTTCTAAGAGCTCCAGATAGCGGAATCGCTCTTTCCCCTCTTCGGTGACCCCATCGCGAAAACGGCCCCTAAAGGTCACCAGGTTGTCGTTTAGAGAGACTTTTCGATTCTCTTCAGGTATGACCAGGTTCAAGTTGGCCAAGTGCTCCACCTGGTGGCTAAAGGCCACTTTGGCGTGCCTCGTAGTCAGAAAATTCTGCACCGTTACAACGAGAAGACCAATTCCAAGCAGCACGAGGAAGAAGGTCGCAGGGAAATTTTTCTTGGGATCTTTAAAGCGATTATCGCCAGACATGATGTGAAATTATATTAAAAAACTTTGCCTAAACCGAATTATATGACAAATTATTTTATCGGAAAAGAAGATAAATAGATCTGCCACAATTTTTTTGCAACCCATTCTTTTTGTGACCAGCTAGGATTATAGCCCAAAGCCGCTTTCAGGAGCAATCCCAAAACCCTGATTTTTAAATAGTTTTTGCTAGCCTAAACTCTTAAGACTTTTTTTGGAATCTCATTTTTATGGTTCTAAGGTAGGCCTCCATCTCGCTGCGCCTGCGCCCTTTAACATGGTCGGTGAAGAGGATACCATCGAGGTGATCGGTTTCATGCATCATGCAGCGCGCCACATAGGCTTCGGGATGCTCCGTGAATCGCCTGCCTTCGAGGTCGCTTGCCTCAATCGTGATGCTGAAGGGGCGCAGCACGGGGGCATAGAGCTTGGGAATCGAAAGGCAACCCTCAGAGCGCTCGACACTTGCGCTGCTCGGATTGGAAAGAATGGGGTTGATGAAGACGCGCGGGGGCCCTGTGTGGACCTCCCCTGCCCTATCTTCGTGAAGCACATTGGAGACAAACATCCTGAGAGAGACCCCCACCTGAGGGGCAGCAAGGCCAATCCCATTTTTCTGGATCATGATCTCGATCATCGCTTTTGCAAGCGCTCGTATCTCATCGGTGATCTCCTCGATCGGCTTTGCCTTCTCCCTTAGAATCGGATCGCCGTAGTAGCGCAAAGTCAAATCGGGAGAGCTCATCGCTCCAGAACCTCTTCTGTGAAGGCACCCGAACCCGATTTTGCGCGGGCAAGCGCACCTGTCCAGAGGGAGAGAACGACGCAGCCCACGAGGAAGATCACTCCGAGATAGGCGGTGATTTTTTTCAGCACTTCGGGCGTCGAGGTTCCGAAGAGCGAGTCGCTCGCCTCTCCCCCAAACGAGGCTCCGAGGCCGGTTGTCTTGCTCTCCTGCACCAGCACCACTGCCCAGATGACAAAGGAGAGAAGGAGAAATAGCACGAGCAAAAAGTAGTATAGAAATGTCATAAAACTGCACCACATGATTGAATGATTTGAGCAAAGAGATCGGCAGAGAGAGAGCTTCCTCCTATAAGGAGCCCATCCACATCGTCCTCTTGAAGCAATTCTTTGGAGTTATCCGGATGCACCGAGCCTCCATATTGGATCGGGATTTCATCAGCCGCAGCCTCTCCAAACAGCACTGCAAGCCTCTTTCTCAGAAATTGGTGTGCCTCCTGGGCCTGCCTGGGGCTTGCGACCTGCCCCGTACCGATGGCCCAGAGAGGCTCATAAGCAAGGGTCAGCCTTCCTTGCAATTTGTTGATCGGCATGCCTTTGAGCGCACCTTCGAGCTGATGCACCAGCACCTCCTCCATCTGAGAGGCGTTTCTCTCTTCGAGGCTTTCTCCCACGCAAAGAGTGACCTCGAGAGCTGTCTCGAGAGCGAGCGTGAGCTTCTTTTTGATCACCTCATCGCTTTCAAAAAAGAGCTTGCGCCTCTCCGAATGGCCGATCAAGACAAATGAGGCGCCTGCCTCTTTGAGCATCTGAGCTGAAACCTCCCCTGTGAAGGCGCCGCCCGCGCTACTTGCCACATTCTGCGCACCGATGGCCACCTGCAGGCCCCGCTCCAAAACGAGCTGGCTGAGCGAATGAATAGAGGTATAAGGCGGAGCGATCCCGATCTCTATTTTCTCGCGCTGACTTGCTGCTTGACGATGCGCAAGCTTCGATGCTAAAGTCTCGATGAACTCGCGGCCCTCTCGGATGGTTTTATTCATCTTCCAGTTGCCGGTAATTTTATAGAGCCGCTTTTTCCTTTCGACCATGCAATCTTCGCAATTCGACAATTCTAGAATTGATAACACAGCGGGCCCGAGCTCGTCAATGCATGATCGTCCGTCGGCACCCCTCACCGTCACCGAGCTCACCCTCTCTATAAAATCCAAACTTGAAAGATCCTTTCCCGAGCTTTCGGTCCAGGGGGAGATCAGCAATTTCAAACCCAATAGCTCAGGCCATCTCTACTTCGATCTAAAAGATGCCCAGGCCAAGATCCCAGCGGTCTTTTTCCGCACTCGCTCAGGGTCGCTTGCGCGCATGCCAAAAGAGGGCGACCAGGTCACCGTTCGAGGGAGCCTCTCCGTCTACGCTCCTCACGGCCGCTACCAGCTCATCGTCACCGACCTTCAGTTCATGGGCATCGGCGAGCTACTGATCAAACTGGAGCAGCTCAAGGAGAGGCTCAAAGCGAAGGGCTTCTTCGAAAAGGCGCGCAAAAGAGCGCTGCCCAAATTCCCTGAGCGCATCGGGGTGGTGACTAGCCCGACAGGGGCGGTTATCCGCGATATCATCCAGATACTCACGCGCCGAGCTAAGGGCTTCCACCTCATCCTCAACCCGGTCCGCGTACAGGGAGCGGGGGCAGCTGAGGAGATCGCTGAAGCAATTAAAATTTTTAATAAACACAAACTCGCCGATGTGCTGATCGTCGGACGCGGAGGCGGCAGTCTTGAAGATCTTTGGCCCTTCAACGAGGAGGTGGTCCAGCAGGCGATCTTCGAGAGCGCCATTCCGATCATCTCTGCCGTTGGACACGAAACCGATTTCACTCTGGCCGACTTTGTGGCCGATATGCGAGCGCCCACTCCTTCTGCTGCGGCTGAAATCGTGCTCAAAGAGCATCGCGAGCACCTTTCCCTGCTTTCGAAGAGCTCGCTCAACTTGAGCCGCACCCTTTCACAGCTGATCGCCAAAGAGCATTCGCGGCTTGAGCGCTTTGCTAAGCAGCCAGTTTTGACAAGGCCCGACCGGCTCCTTCTGCCCTTTTTCCAGCGGCTCCACGAGCTGGAGCGGGAGTGCAATCGCGCCATCTTGCACCGCATCGAACAGGCTAAAAACCTGCTCTCTGTGCGTGCAAGGGCGGTCGAGATGGTCAGACCGATGCGCACGTTGAAGGAGGCGCGTTTGAGACTTGTGGAGTTTGAGAAAAAACTGGAAAGCGCCTTTGCCAATCTCTACAACCAGAAGCAGATGAGGCTCAAAAAAATAGAGGCGCTGACCGAGGCGCTCAATCCAAAAGGGGTGCTCAAGCGGGGCTACTCGATACTCTTTGAGCAAAAGGGGGGTTCGGCTATAGTGTCGGCAGATAGGTTAGAGGTCGGAAAGAGCCTGTTTGCTCTCCTGGCCGATGGAGAGGCCGACCTGGTTGTCTCGCGGGTGGAAAAGTAGGAAAATCATATGACAGAGAGTGTGGAGATCGATCTTGAGAAGGCCTTTCAAAGACTGGAGCTCATCTTAGAGAAGATGAATTCGGGGAAGGCTACGTTGGATGAATCGCTCGCTCTTTATGAGGAGGCCGATCGCCTCATCGCAAGCTGCGGACGCAAACTCGAAGGAGCGCAGGCCAAAGTCCAGATGCTGATCAAAAAGCGAAATGGCGAACTCGAATGCGATGAACAGGGAAGGCCGCGTGTCCAAGAGCTCGAGCCCCAAGCCTAGGCATCTTTCTGAAATCAGCTCCCCCGACCAGCTCAAAGCGCTTTCGCCTGAGGAGCTCTCCCTTCTAGCCGCTGAAATTCGAGAGCGCATCATTGAAGTGATGTCTAAAAATGGGGGCCACCTCGCCTCCAACCTGGGCTCTGTGGAGCTGACGCTCGCCCTTCACCAGGTCTTCTCTTCGCCCGAAGATAAGATCATCTTCGATGTGAGCCATCAAGCCTATACCCACAAGCTCTTGACAGGCAGGTCAGGGCCTGAATTTGACCTGATTCGCAACAGCGGAGGCCTTTCGGGATTTTGCCACCCTGAGGAGTCTTGCCACGACCATTTCTTCGCAGGCCATGCGGGTACCGGCCTCTCCCTTGCCCTTGGAATGGCCGCAAGCAGGAGCTCGGATCAGAGGCAGAATCATGTGATCGCTGTCATAGGCGATGCTTCGCTTAGCTGTGGACTCACTTTCGAGGCTCTGAACAATATCTCAAAGGCCACCGAGCGGCTGATCGTCGTTCTCAACGACAATGCGATGTCGATTTCGCACAATGTGGGAGGGATGACGAGCCTCTTAAGCCGCCTGGTCTCCAACCCGACGACAAGCCTCATGCGCCGCGAGGTCAGCGGATGGCTTCATAGGATTCCTCTTGTCGGCAAGGCTCTTGCCAGGCAGGCCAAGAGATTCACGAGCTCGGTGAAGAATCTGGTCAGCTCCGCTCCCTTCTTCGAGCAGTTTGGACTCTCCTACATCGGGCCGATCGATGGCCATGATCTCAAGAAGCTCACTGCCACCTTTGAGGCGATCAAGGACTTCCCTATGCCGCTTCTCGTTCATCTCTACACCAAGAAAGGGTATGGGCTGAAAAAGGCGGAGGCTGATCCTATCACCTTCCACGGGGTCAAACCCTTCAACCTCGAAACCTGTGAATTCCTGCCCACAAAGAGCTCAGCGCCCACTTTCCCTAAAATTTTCGGCAAGCATCTGCTTCAGATGGGCGAAAGGGATCCCGATCTTCAGGTCGTGACTCCTGCGATGTCGCTCGGCTCCTGTTTGGATCCTTTCATGGAGAAATTCAAGGGTCGCGCCTACGACGTTGGCATTGCGGAGGGCCATGCAGTGACCTTCTCGGGCGGGCTTGCCAAGACGCAAAGAAAGCGGGTGATCTGCAGCATCTACGCCACCTTCCTTCAAAGAGCTTTCGACAACCTCTTCCACGATGTCTGCTTACAGGCAATACCGGTGGTCTTTGCGATCGATCGCGCCGGCCTTGCTTTTGCCGATGGGGCCACTCATCATGGGATCTACGACATCGGCTTTTTGAAGAGCATGCCCAATATGGTGATCTGCCAGCCGAGAAATGGCGACCTTCTCAAAGAGCTTCTCGATTCCTGCTTTGACTGGAACTTGCCGGTAGCTATCCGCTACCCCAATATCGAGACGCAGGAATCGGCAAGAGAGTCGAGGAGGAGGCCGCTTGGCAAGGGGGAGATTTTAGCCGAGGGTGAGGATCTCATCATCGTCGCTCTGGGCGCAATGGCCAAGACGGCGCTCACCGTGCGGGGACAGCTCATAGAGCGGGGCATCTTTGCCACGGTGGTCGATCCGATCTTCGTCAAACCCCTTGACAGAGCTCTTCTGCTCGAGCTTTGCAGCAAGCATAGCCGCCTGGTCACTCTCGAAGAGCACTCGCTCAAAAGCGGCCTTGGAGCTGAAGTCGCGAGCTTCCTTTTCGAAAACGGTCTTGGCCAGATCGACCTTCTCCAGATCGGAGTCCCCGACCAGTTCTACCATCACAAA
The DNA here is from genome assembly GCA_963827485.1 of Chlamydiia bacterium. GTDB lineage: Bacteria > Chlamydiota > Chlamydiia > Chlamydiales > JAAKFR01 > CAWHBB01. The sequence goes on along the minus strand of CAWHBB010000004.1, from coordinate 27,854 downwards.
AACAGTGCGGAATTTCTTGACGCAATCGGCCTTTCGGCAGTAAAAATCGAAGAGCGCATCCTGGCAAGCTTCTTTGCTGAGCAACCGCTGATGGTCTGATGAAAATAGCACTCTTTGCCAACGCCACCCGCCGCGACTCGCTTGCACTGGCCCGTGAGCTTGCTGCCTTTTTGAAGCAAAAAAAACTCGAGCTCTTTGCGCGCGATGAAGATAGTGGACATATGGGGGCGACTCCCCTCTCACAGGTAAAAGGCAAGCTTGACCTCATCATCTCTATCGGCGGCGACGGATCGATTTTGAGGCTAGTGCACAACTATCCTGAGCTCGATGCTCCCATTTTGGGAATCAATTTGGGCCACCTCGGCTTTCTGACGGAGGCACCTGCGGGGCAAGCTAAGCGCGCGATCGAGGGGGTCCTCGAGGGGCGTTATCGTGTGGAAAGACGGCTCATGCTAGAGGGGCTGACAGATAATAAGGAGCGGTTTTTTGCAGTCAATGAGGTGGTGATCCACCGGGGAGCAAACCCTCGTCTCATCGATCTTTCGATCGATGTGGATGGGAGCTATCTCAATACCTTCTCGGCCGATGGGATCATCGTCTCGACTCCATGCGGCTCGACCGCCTATTCTCTGGCAGCTGGAGGCCCGATCTTGGCGGCCGACCTGGACGCTTGCGTCATCACGCCGATTGCTCCACACGCTATCTCAAACCGCCCGATCGTCCTATTGCCAAAGGAGAAGATCACGATCACTTACCTCAGCAGCTATGAGCCTGTGGATGTGATCTACGACGGCTTTTCCCGCTCTCACCTAAGGACAGGCGAGGTGCTCCATCTGAAAAAGAGTTCCAAAACCTTCAATCTAGTCTCATTGAGCGACTCCGACTATTTTGCCACCCTGCGCAGTAAACTGGGCTGGTCAGGCCAGCTCCGCTATAGCCAGATCAATAGCGGTTACGAGTTAGAGAAGGAAAAGAGTCATCATAACACAAATGGCTTAGAGTAAGTTACTTACTCTCTTTGTTGTCATCAAAAGGGATGACCTTGGCCTTCGATTCCCAGTAGCCCCGTTCGTCAAAACGTCCCTCGAGGCGGGTGAGTCGAATATCGATTCTATGGAGATCGTCACGGACATTCTGTATATCCGCACGGAGGTTCTTTTCGAAGGAGTTGATCTTGGCATCCATCGCATCAAAGCGCTTATCGACCGCATCAAAACGTCTATCTACGCTTTCAAAGCGCTTATCAATCCGTTTGTACATCCAGCCCAAAAGAACGATGATCGGTGTAAGGAGAGTGAGAATATCTTGCCAGCTCATAAGACCTCACCTCGATTTTACCTAAGTTAATCTTTAAATCCAGTGGAAATCCCTGTCAGGTCAGGAGCTTCGAGGCGAATTGGAGCCAGAGCTCCCCTGTGAGATCCTCGGGGCGAGATCGAGGGTCGAGATCGAGCGATGAGAGCCCCTCTTGGATCAGGCCTTGCGCAAAGAGCGGCTTGAGAGAGGTAGAGAGCATCTTCCTCCTCTGCTGAAAGGCTGTGCGCACCAGCTGAAAAAAGCCTTCCGGATCAAAGGGCGTAGCTCTCCTCTCTAATCTAAACTGCACCACCGCAGAGTCCACCTTGGGAGCAGGATAGAAGACCTTTCTCGAGACGTTGAAGAGAATTTTAGGCGTCGAGTAGAACTGGCAAAAAATCGAAAGCGGACTGAAGCTCGCCCCTGAAGTACTTGTAATTCGCTGCGCCACCTCTTTTTGCACCATCAACGTCAACTCTGAAAAAAGCTCAGGGCGCGGTAAAAGCCGCTCGAGAATCGGAGATGTCAAATGGTAGGGAAGATTGGCCACCACCTTGCATCTCCCCTTGAGAAGATCTAGGTCGAAGTTGAGTATATCATCTTGATATAAAGAGACTTGCGGAAATCTCGTCCTCAAGGTTTCTGTCAGATTGCGGTCTTTTTCGACCGCTGCAAGGCTCGCCCCCGCGAGTAGGATGAGCTCTGTGAGGGCTCCAGCGCCAGGTCCAATCTCCAAAACCTGCTCACCCGGCCTTATGGAGGCGCTTTCGACGATCTTTCTTGCGATGTTGGGGTCGATGAGAAAATTCTGCGAGAATCTTTTCTGTGGACGCGCCCCTGCAAGTCTCAGGGTCTCATGGAGCTCGGTGGGTGTCGAAAGGGTCAACGGAGCTGGAAGGGTTGGAAATCTTCTGGAACCATCTTGGAGAGGTAGTCTTCGGTAATCCCAAAGTGGATGCGAAGGCGCTGCAAGTAGGCGCTATTTTCACGGCTCACCGCCTCCTCCATCAATGTGGAGGCGATTTTCTTTTCAACTGCCTGGAAGGCGAGTCTCGCGCTCTCTTTTTTCTCCTGGAGATGGAAGATGCGGAAGAGCCCTGTTCCCTCTTTTTTACCTGGAAAATAACGGGGCTCGCTATAGCCTCTGCTGTCGATCGCTGCAAGGACCTCTTTATGGCTATCTGAAAGCTCGCTTGCTTTGCGGCTAAACTCTGAAAACCTTGCCTCGAGCCCCTTCGCTTTGAGCGCCTCTACTGCACCCTCGAGATTGATTTTCTTCTCCACAAGCATCTCAAAAGCCTCCTGCAGGCTCTTTGTGCTTGCTTCATCGCCGCTAGAGTTCACTGTGAGCATCTCATAATTCCAGATCGGCTCTTCAGGTTCGCTCTCCGACATCTTCTGGAAGAACTTTTTCATCTCTCTTGGATGGACAGCAACATTTGCCTTCGAGCGCACCATCATCTGCACCATGCGTCTGACGATGAACTCCTCCTTCAGGATCTTCACCGCCTCATCGTAGGTCCAGCCAATTCGGTCGAGATTGAGCACCACATCGGGTCCAAAAAGCTGCTCCATCTCCTCGCGGATATCGGCGTCGGTCACCTCGACCTCCTTCTCAGAGGCATCGGCCATGATCAGCTCATCATCGATCATCGTCGCTAAAAGCGCTCGCCAGTTGGCCATGTAATACTGGTATTTGGCTGCTGCAATATCGGAATATTCGGGGAACTGGCGGTAGAAAAGCAGGTCGAGCTTGCGCACCAGATCCATAACGGTGATCGCTTTTCCGTTGATCTTCAAGAGAACGCGATTCTGAATGGCAATTTGCTCCCTCTGCTGCCTATGGGAAAGTTGTGAGGGCGCAGCAAAGTCAGGCGTGAAAAGATCGGCCGCCCGAAGCGCGAGAGATAGAAAGAGCAGGCAGGGCAAGAAAAACGCTTTCATAGCCTGCAAGCATAGCAAAAATGGCCATTTCTACCGGATTATAATAAAAATTATAGAGCTTCTACAGCCTTCCAGATCTCTTGCATGTCGACAAGGGGGGCCTCGCAGCGGTCCCGGTGGCAGATATAGAGGGCGCTCTTGCCCTCCACAGGCTTTTTATCGCGCGAGATGGGCGATAGGTCTCTCAGCTCTTCATCGCTCTCTCTACGGAAGATCAGGGCGCGGTGGGGAATAAAGCGCCCCACGAAGATCTTTGCAATTTCGCTTAAGTGGGTATCAGCATCATCGAGGGCGATGATCACGGGGCCCGCTTCGCCATCGAGATAGCGCATGAGGGCGATCAGATGGTAGCAGGCGCCGGGAGAATAGAGATCGATATGGGATTTGGCCGCTTTGAGGATATCCTCGGCCTGCAGAAGGTAATCGTGCACCCCTGTTAGCTGGTAGAGCCGTATCAAATTCTCCGCATGGATGGCGTTGCCTGAGGGCTCGGCGCCATCATAGAATTCGCAGCGGCGCAAGATGAGGTTGGGATCCTTGCCATTAGTGAGATAGAAAGCGCCGTGGGGTGCTTTAAAATCATCTGTCAATACGTTTGCGAGCTGAATGGCAAATTCGAGCCACTCGGCCCCTTGGTCCGCTTCAAAAAGAGAGAGCAGCCCATGGATCAGAAAGGCGTAGTCATCTAAGCAGCCCTCGTGCTTTGCCTCCCCTTCACGGTAGCGTCTGAAGAGGGTTTCTCCATTCCACAACTTCTCTTTGATGAAGCTTGCCGCCTTTACCGCCGCCTCTAAATAGCGCGCACTACCGAGTTGGATGCCCGCTTCAGCAAAGGCGTAGATCGCAAGTCCGTTCCACGCCGAGAGGACCTTATCATCTTTGACCGGACGGACCCGCTTTTGCCTCTCCTGAAAGAGCTTTTCGCGGCACTCTTTGAGCTTGCTATTCAATTGGTCGATGTCGAGGCGGTTATTGAGAGCATATTCTTGCAGAGGGGCCGCGATGTGCAGCACATTTCTGCCCTCAAAATTGCCTGTCGGGGTCACTCCATAGATCTCTGAGAAGAGCGCAGCATCGGGACCCAGAAGGTGGTGCACCTCCTCCCACGACCAGGTGTAGAACCTTCCCTCTTTGGCTTCCGTGTCGGCATCTTCCGATGAATAAAAAGCTCCCTCTGGACCCTGCATATCCCTCAGGAGGTAGTTCAGGATATCCTCGGCCACTTCGCGATAGAAATTCTGGTGAGTGAAGGCCCAGGTCTCTAGGTAGGTGCGCGCGAGAATTGCGTTGTCGTAGAGCATCTTCTCAAAGTGGGGCACAAGCCATCTTTCGTCGACGCTGTAGCGGGAAAAACCCCCTCCCAGATGGTCGTAGATGCCACCGCGATGCATCATCTCAAGCGTTCTTTCCACGTAGAAAAGGGCGCGGCTATCATTTGCCTTCTTGGAAAAGCGCAAGAGAAAGCAGCCGTGATAGCCCATGGGGAATTTAGGAGAGCCCCGGTTGCCTCCGTAGAGCGGATCGGCGGTCTTAAAGAGCAGCTCAGCGCACTCCTTGATCTGCTCTTTGACAGGCAGAATGCTGCCTTCGGCGTGGATATGGCTTTCAAATAGGTTGACGATCTTTCCCGCCTGCATGATCACGCTTTCGCGCTCTTCGATGTCCTCCCATATCTCAGCAATGCGGCCCACGAGCTGTTTGAGGCCCACAAATCCGTGCTTGGCGTCGGGGGGAATATAGGTGGTCGCAAAAAAGGGCATGAGGTCGGGAGTGAGGATCACATTGAGGGGCCAGCCCGCACCGCCCGACATCATCGCCTGGGCAAACTCCATGTAGAGGCTATCGACCTCGGGCTTCTCCTCGCGATCGACCTTCACATTGATAAAGGTTTCATTCATGAGATGAGCGATCTCTGGACTTGCAAAGGACTCATGCTCCATCACATGGCACCAGTGGCAGCTCGAATAGCCAATCGATAGGTAGATCGGCTTGTTTTGGTCCCTTGCTGCTCGAAAGGCCTCCTCTGCCCACGGATACCAGTCGACAGGATCGTGGGCATGCTGGAGGAGGTAAGGGGATTTCTCGTTTACTAACCGATTGGTATGCAGGGGCCTGGCCTGAGTCATATCACTGAATGTGAAATTAAAATTTTATTTTACAACAGAGAGCAATAATGGTTCCTTATAAAAAAGTCCCGTTTCAGAAAAGCTTGAAGTAGCGCAAGATGAGCCAGCCTCCCGCAAGCAGCAGGAGCGACCCCCCTCCCCAGAGCAGGCTCGGGAGCCATTTCACATCAGCGTTTCCGGTATTTCTCACCTCGACAGAGCCAAGCCCATAGGAAAACTCCTGTCTCGTGGGAGCTACCTCTGAAAGGAGCTTCATCACGCTCGGATGTTCTTTGAAGATCTCGTCGCTTTCGAGGTCGAGGAAACTGGCATATTTTCTGATGAAGCCCTGCGCATAGACGGGCGAGATGAGTTTGCCGAGATCTCCCTCTTCGATGGCTATGAGAAAATGGGTGCGGATCGACGTGGCGTTTTCGACCTCTTTGAGGGAGAGATTTTTCTCCTGTCTGCGTTCTTTGAAGATCTGGCCTAGATGAAGGAGCTCTTGTTGCATGAGATGGTCTTGCCTCGAATTTACGCTCCAGCTGAAATTAGGAGGTTTGCTCTTTTTTGTCTCGGAGATTTTGTGTTGACCCTTTTCCTTCCGTAGTTTAAATGTAAATTTCCATTCATAGTGGATTAAATTCTATATGATAAAATCCATCCGCATCTTTTTGCCTGCAGCTTCGCGTTCGAGCTCACCGACTCGCCAAAGTCACCTCGCTCTCCACGCTTTGCTGCATGCAAAAATCTCGCGGCCGATTTTATCATCTAAAACTTAAACCACTATACCAAACAGGATAGCTATGGACAACTACCGCACCTCATTTATCACCGGGCAGACACTTCCTCTCGTCATGGAGGCGACGCGCTCCTTCTCTTTCGAGAGCTTTCTGGAATTCTTGAAGGGGGAGCGGGAGACGATATGCAAGTCGCTTCTTCAATATGGGGGCGTGCTCTTAAGAGGCTTTCCTATCGAGGGAAGCGAGGGCTTTAACCAGAGCATCCAAGCGCTTGGTTTGGGCAATCCCATCCAATATATCGGTGGAGACTCGCCACGCAATAAGGTCAAGGGCAAGGTCTACACCTCGACCGAGGCGCCTGCAAATTTTAGGATCTTGCTACACAACGAGATGAGCTTCGTCAGAAACTATCCCAAACACATCTATTTCTTCTGCGACATCGCGCCTAAAAAGGGGGGTGCGACCACCTTGGGCGACGCAAGGCGCATCCACGAGCGGGTTGATGCCGATGTGCGGGAGCGTTTTAATCAGAAGGGATTGACCTACATCTCCAACTTCTATCAGCGCGACAAGCTGCTCGACACGATCAACCGCTATGTGCGCAGCCATAAGACCTGGATGGACGCCTTTGAAACTGACGACAAAAAAGAGGTGGAAAGGCGCTGTGAGGAGAATGGCTTTGGCTATGAGTGGCGCGAGAAAAACTGGCTCAAAGTGCGCTATGAGGCCCCTGCGACGCTTACCCACCCTGAGAATGGTGAAAAGGTCTGGTTCAACCAGGCTCACCTCTATGACTTTAACATGCGCCATATGGGCCTTGGCAACTGGCTAGGGGCCAAGTTGGTCTACTCGCGCAAGCACACGATCATCCATGAAATTGCCTATGGCGACAGCTCCAAGATTGCCAAGAAGGATCTCTACCATGTGATGGATGTGCTGGATCGGGAAACGATCTCCTTCCCTTGGCAAAAGGGGGACCTGCTGGTGCTCGACAACGTGCTTGCGATGCATGGACGGGCACCTTTCGAGGGTCCCCGCCGCATTCTGGTCACCATGACGCGCTAGAGACTGGAGCACCTCTTCAATAGGGGCCGCTTCTGATCTTGAAGAGGCCACCTAATGGAGAAGGAAGAGGTTGAGGTTGGCGTGTTCCACAATGGCTGTGTGAGTTGCTGTCTCTGTCATCATGGCCACATCCACCACATCACCCACATTTAGCGAAAGAAAACCGCTCATGTGAATCGACGTTGCACTGCCTGGGGGAGCAGCTGTCAAAGGCGTACTGCTCTCCAGAGTCAGATTGGCCTGTACAACTCCATTCACGCGAACTGCGAACGCCCAGTCGATGGGAAGCGTTGTGACCTCATTGCCTTCAAGATCGACTCCAAAAGAGACCTTATAAATACCGGCGGTTTGAATGACGATTTGAGAACTTGCCGGAGTTAGGGTGGTTCCCATAGAGAAACCGGCTGTAAAGCCAGCTGGGTTAAATTTTGTGAACGTAGTGTTGTTGGCTGTAATGACCGTTCCTGGTTCATCGACGTTGAAGTAAATCTCTCCAAAGACATCTCGTCTCGGACCTGTCGGACCGGTTGGACCGGTAATGCCACAGCATGGACCTGTGGGACCGGTAAATCCTGTTGGACCTGTGCGACCGGTTGCGCCCGTTGGACCTGTCGGGCCTGTGCCACCGGTTACGCCGGTAGCTCCCGTTGCTCCGGTCGCCCCAGTAAAGCCTGTTACACCCGTAGCGCCCGTAGCTCCAGTTACGCCGGTATGTCCAGTTGCTCCGGTAAAGCCGGTCGCACCCGTAGCGCCCGTGAAACCTGTGGCTCCGGTTGCCCCCGTCGCGCCCGTTGGACCTGTCGAGCCAGTAAAGCCGGTGGCTCCGGTTGCCCCAGTAACTCCGGTCGCGCCCGTGGCTCCTGTGGCCCCTGTTGGACCCGTCGGGCCTGTAGCACCTGTCGCTCCGGTTGCGCCTGTTGGGCCAGTAGGACCTGTCGGACCGGTAAAGCCGGTGGCGCCTGTTGCACCCGTAAAGCCCGTGGCACCGGTAGCTCCCGTGGCCCCTGTTGGACCCGTCGGGCCTGTAGCACCTGTCGCTCCGGTTGCACCTGTTGGGCCAGTAGGACCTGTCGGACCGGTAAAGCCGGTGGCGCCTGTTGCTCCCGTAAAGCCCGTGGCACCGGTAGCTCCTGTGGCTCCCGTTGGACCCGTCGGGCCTGTAGCACCTGTCGCTCCGGTTGCACCTGTCGGGCCAGTAGGACCAGTGAAACCTGTGGCACCCGTTGCTCCAGTAACTCCGGTTGCACCCGTGGCTCCTGTAAAGCCTGTTGCACCCGTTGGGCCGGTAGCTCCAGTTACGCCGGTATGTCCAGTTGCTCCGGTCGCTCCAGTAAAGCCGGTCGCACCTGTAGCGCCCGTGAAACCCGTGGCTCCTGTAGCCCCCGTTGCTCCGGTTGCACCTGTTGGGCCAGTAGGACCTGTCGGACCGGTAAAGCCTGTGGGCCCGTGGCTCCGGTAGCTCCCGTTGGACCCGTCGGGCCTGTAGCACCTGTTGCTCCAGTTGCGCCTGTAGGACCTGTCGGACCGGTAAAGCCGGTGGCGCCAGTTGCACCTGTTGGGCCAGTTGGACCTGTCGGGCCAGTAAAGCCTGTGGCGCCCGTGGCTCCGGTAGCTCCCGTTGGACCTGTCGGGCCTGTAGCACCTGTTGCTCCGGTTGCACCTGTTGGGCCAGTAGGACCGGTAAAGCCGGTGGCGCCAGTTGCACCTGTTGGGCCAGTTGGACCTGTTGGGCCAGTAAAGCCTGTGGCGCCCGTGGCTCCGGTAGCTCCCGTTGGACCCGTCGGGCCTGTAGCACCGTTGCTCCGTTGCACCTGTTGGGCCAGTAGGACCTGTCGGACCGGTAAAGCCGGTGGCGCCAGTTGCACCTGTGAAGCCTGTCGCACCTGTGGCGCCAGTGAAGCCTGTGGCTCCGGTTGCTCCGGTGAATCCTGTCGCACCTGTGGCGCCAGTGAAACCTGTAGCTCCGGTTGCGCCAGTAAAGCCGGTGGCGCCAGTTGCACCTGTAAAGCCTGTGGCTCCGGTAGCTCCGGTGAATCCTGTCGCGCCTGTAGCGCCAGTGAAACCGGTCGCACCTGTGGCGCCAGTAAAGCCGGTAGCTCCGTTGCTCCAGTGAAGCCTGTTGCGCCAGTAGCTCCTGTGAAGCCTGTCGCACCTGTGGCGCCAGTGAAGCCTGTGGCTCCGGTAGCTCCTGTGTAACCTGTTGCTCCCGTTGCACCTGTGAAGCCAGTGGCTCCTGTTGCACCTGTAAGCCTGTTGCGCCAGTAGCTCCGGTAAGCCTGTCGCGCCTGTCGCACCTGTTGGGCCTGTTGGGCCAGTAGAGCCTGTAGCGCCCGTGGCTCCGGTAGCTCCCGTTGGACCTGTCGGGCCTGTAGCCCCTGTTGCTCCGGTTGCGCCTGTAGGACCTGTCGGACCAGTAAAGCCGGTGGCGCCAGTTGCACCTGTTGGGCCAGTTGGACCTGTTGGGCCAGTAGAGCCTGTGGCGCCCGTGGCTCCGGTAGCTCCTGTTGGACCAGTCGGGCCTGTAGCACCAGTTGCTCCGGTTGCTCCTGTTGGGCCAGTAGGACCTGTCGGACCGTAAAGCCAGTGGCGCCTGTCGGACCTGTTGGGCCTGTTGGGCCAGTAGACCTGTGGCGCCCGTGGCTCCGGTAGCTCCAGTTGGACCCGTTGGGCCTGTAGCTCCAGTTGCTCCAGTTGCACCTGTTGGGCCAGTAGGACCTGTCGGACCGGTAGAGCCTGTGGCGCCAGTTGCACCTGTTGGGCCAGTTGGACCTGTCGGGCCAGTAGAGCCTGTGGCGCCCGTGGCTCCGGTAGCTCCGTTGGACCTGTCGGGCCTGTAGCACCCGTTGCTCCGGTTGAGCCTGTAGGACCTGTCGGACCGGTAAAGCCGGTGGCGCCAGTTGCACCTGTTGGGCCAGTTGGACCTGTTGGGCCAGTAAAGCCTGTGGCGCCCGTGGCTCCGGTAGCTCCTGTTGGACCCGTCGGGCCTGTAGCCCCTGTTGCTCCGGTTGACCTGTTGGGCCAGTAGGACCTGTCGGACCAGTAAAGCCTGTGGCGCCAGTTGCACCTGTTGGGCCAGTTGGACCTGTCGGGCCAGTAAAGCCTGTGGCGCCCGTGGCTCCGGTAGCTCCCGTTGGACCCGTCGGGCCTGTAGCCCCCGTTGCTCCGGTTGCACCTGTTGGGCCAGTAGGACCTGTCGGACCGGTAAAGCCGGTGGCGCCAGTTGCACCTGTGAAGCCTGTCGCACCTGTGGCGCCAGTGAAGCCTGTGGCTCCGGTAGCTCCGGTGAATCCTGTCGCGCCTGTAGCGCCAGTGAAACCGGTCGCACCTGTGGCGCCAGTAAAGCCGGTAGCTCCCGTTGCTCCAGTGAAGCCCGTGGCGCCAGTAGCTCCTGTGAAGCCTGTCGCACCTGTGGCGCCAGTGAAGCCTGTGGCTCCCGTAGCTCCTGTGAAACCGGTTGCTCCCGTTGCACCTGTGAAGCCCGTGGCTCCTGTTGCACCCGTGAAGCCTGTTGCGCCAGTAGCTCCGGTAAAACCTGTCGCGCCTGTCGCACCTGTTGGGCCTGTTGGGCCAGTAAAGCCTGTAGCCCCCGTTGCTCCGGTTGCGCCTGTAGGACCTGTCGGACCGGTAAAGCCGGTGGCGCCAGTTGCACCTGTTGGGCCAGTAAAGCCTGTGGCGCCCGTGGCTCCGGTAGCTCCCGTTGGACCCGTCGGGCCTGTAGCCCCCGTTGCTCCGGTTGCACCTGTTGGGCCAGTAGGACCTGTCGGACCGGTAAAGCCGGTGGCGCCTGTCGCACCTGTTGGGCCTGTTGGGCCAGTAAAGCCTGTGGCGCCCGTGGCTCCGGTAGCTCCCGTTGGACCCGTCGGGCCTGTAGCACCTGTTGCTCCAGTTGCGCCTGTAGGACCTGTCGGACCGGTAAAGCCGGTGGCGCCAGTTGCACCTGTGAAGCCTGTCGCACCTGTGGCGCCAGTGAAGCCTGTTGCGCCAGTAGCTCCGGTGAAACCTGTGGCTCCTGTTGCTCCGGTAAAGCCTGTTGCACCAGTTGCACCCGTGAAGCCGGTAGCTCCTGTTGCTCCGGTGAAGCCCGTGGCTCCGGTCGCACCCGTGAAGCCTGTAGCGCCAGTGGCTCCGGTGAAACCTGTTGCACCAGTTGCACCTGTTGCTCCGGTGAATCCTGTCGCGCCTGTAGCGCCAGTGAAACCGGTCGCACCTGTGGCGCCAGTAAAGCCGGTAGCTCCCGTTGCTCCAGTGAAGCCCGTGGCGCCAGTAGCTCCGGTAAAGCCTGTCGCACCTGTGGCGCCAGTAAAGCCTGTGGTTCCGGTAGCTCCTGTGAAACCGGTTGCTCCCGTTGCACCTGTGAAGCCCGTGGCTCCTGTTGCTCCGGTAAAGCCCGTCGCGCCTGTGGCACCAGTAGCTCCAGTAAAGCCTGTCGCACCTGTGGCACCGGTGAATCCTGTTGCACCAGTAAAGCCTGTAGCTCCGGTCGCACCCGTGAAGCCTGTCGCACCTGTGGCGCCAGTGAATCCCGTTGCTCCTGTGAATCCTGTTGCTCCGGTAAAGCCCGTAGCGCCAGTACCTCCCGTAAAGCCCGTGGCACCTGTTGGGCCAGTAGGACCTGTCGCACCTGTCGCTCCTGTAAACCCTGTGGCGCCAGTAGCACCAGTTTCACCTCTGCGACCGGTTGCGCCTGTCGCACCCGTAAAGCCCGTGACACCTGTGGCTCCGGTGAAACCCGTAGCTCCGGTAGCCCCAGTAAAGCCTGTCGCACCTGTAGCACCCGTGAAACCGGTGGCTCCTGTAGCACCGGTGGCGCCCGTTGGACCTGTCGGGCCGGTAAAGCCGGTGGCGCCAGTAGCGCCGGTTTCACCTCTGCGACCAGTGTGACCAGTTGCACCCGTGAAGCCCGTGGAACCAGTTGCGCCTGTTGGGCCAGTAGGACCTGTCCCACCTGTCGCTCCTGTAAACCCTGTGGCGCCAGTAGCGCCGGTTTCACCTCTGCGACCAGTGTGACCAGTTGCACCTGTGAAGCCCGTGGCACCAGTTGCGCCTGTTGGGCCAGTAGGACCTGTCCCACCTGTCGCTCCTGTAAACCCTGTGGCGCCAGTAGCGCCGGTTTCACCTCTGCGACCAGTGTGACCAGTTGCACCCGTGAAGCCCGTGGAACCAGTTGCGCCTGTTGGGCCAGTAGGACCTGTCCCACCTGTCGCTCCTGTAAACCCTGTGGCACCAGTAGCACCGGTTTCACCTCTGCGACCAGTGTGACCAGTTGCGCCTGTTGGGCCAGTAGGACCTGTCCCACCTGTCGCTCCTGTAAACCCTGTGGCACCAGTAGCACCGGTTTCGCCTCTGCGACCAGTGTGACCAGTTGCGCCTGTTGGGCCAGTAGGACCTGTCCCACCTGTCGCTCCTGTAAACCCTGTGGCACCAGCCACACCCGTTGGGCCAGTTGGACCTATCGGACCGGTAAAGCCGGCACCCGTTGCTCCTGTTGCTCCAGTTGCACCTATCCCCCCTGTCGCTCCCGCAGGCCCCATCGCGCCCGCAGCTCCCGTTGCTCCTGCAGCTCCCGTCGGACCTGTGATGCTGCAACAGGGACCAGTGGGTCCCGTCGCACCCGTATTCGCAGCGCTTCCAGGCATCCCTGTGGGGCCGGTTGCTCCCGTCGGACCCGTTGGTCCAGTAGAACCCGTCGCCCCCGTCGCCCCCGTCGGGCCAATGATGACAATCGGTGGTCTACAGTCGTCGCAACCACCCAACTCAACATCTTTAATCAATGATTCGGAAATCGCAAACAGCCGCATCGGCACCATTTGCGAAAAGAGAAAGAGTAGCGAAAGGGTAAGACGTCGCATCCCAACCAAAATACAGAATTGATCTGCCGAATTTAGAGTAAAGGATTTTTAAAGGGAATGAATTTTCAAAGGGAAACTATATCGAAAAGAGCAACTCGCTAGGGGTCAGCGAACTAGAAGTCTCTTTCCCAGCAGCAGTTTCTATGAGTAACGATGATGTCGTTTCTCCAGACATAATCGAACAAGCAGCCCCAGCAGCGCCAAAAGTCGCAATCGCATGAGAAGGGAAACGGCAGATCGAGGATGATCTCCGCCTGAGCGGTGGTGCCAAAAAGCCGATCATAGGTGAGGTAGGCCTGCAAGGTCCAGTAACAGCCAAAGAAGAGCGCAACGCGGCCCATCCCACCTGCAAAATTGCAGCAGTCCCGCCCGTAGAAATAGGGACCGATGCCTGCATAGACATCGAAGCAGCTCGTGCAGAAAAGATCGCGCCCAAGCTCAAAATCAAATCCCCAGAAATCCTCGATAAACTCCCGGCGAAGAAAGTTGATGCCAGGTCCAAAATTGAAGAGCCTACAGCGCTGATGGATTCTCTTCTTGCTGACAGGAATGTAAGCATTGGCTCTGAGCTCCCAGCAATCCCAGAAATATTCCAGGCCAAGCCCTAGCTGATGAAGATTGCCGTGCCGAACCCTCCGGTAGTCATAGTAGATGTTGGCCCCGAACATCTCGCAATAGTCAGGGCTAAAAGAGCGCCATCCGAGTCCAATGTTGCCGGCGAGCGTGCCCCCACCTATCCTATGCGCGCGCAGATCGAGGAAGGGATAGCAAGTAAGATTGGGCTCAGATGCGGCCAAAAACAGTTCGACCGACTCGACGCCATTTCGATAACCCCTTCCACGCCCCGCTCTGTACCAGAAGCTCGGTATGACCAGATAGTTGATGCAGGAGAGGTCGATACAGCAGTCGTTTTGACAGTCACAGGGACAACAGGGGGCGCATGGAGGCGCACAGGCCGCTTGGGACTGCCAGCATCTATCCCAGTTCGGGGTGTAGCTCACAGAATCGGACCATCCATATGTGCCGTAAGGTACAGTTTGAGCGAGTTCAGAAGAGCTATTTCGTCCCGTCAGAAAGGCGACAGAGTCATTTGCCGCGATCAACTCGCAGTCGTTGATCTTATCATGTAGGACCGTGTCGGAGATCGATTGGCCTTTCTTCTCCTCGACCTCAGGCTCGCGAGAACAGGCGACCAAAAAGGAGGCGATGAGCAGCGGATAGAAAAGACATTTCATAGCCCAGTGGGTAATTCATTTTTTTAATTTTGTCATGACAAATCTTTTCCTCGACAAGAAACGGCGACTCATTCTTTAATAAAACTTAAAAATTGAAGTGATAGATGAAAATAGCCCTCCTCTTAGCCCTCTTCTGGCAAACTCCCGAGAGCCTCTCCGAGCCAGGTCATGTCGCCACCATGCCCGAGATCGAGATCAATTCTCGAGGGGATCGAAGCACCTGTCTTTGGTCTGAGTCATGCGAGAGAGATTATCTCATCTATAGCAGAGAGTGCGTCGATGGGAGGTGGGATTCAAAACGGGCCCTCTCCAGCCCGGGCCAAATCTCCTCTCTGCCCTCTCTTGCAACCAATGAAGCGGGCGACGCTTTTGCCATCTGGATGACAAGCAAGGGCAGAGGTAGCCCCACCTATATCGAGGCGAGAGAGCGCGTCGATGGCCAGTGGGGGGAGGTCGCGCTTTTGTCTCAGCCGGAACTGAGCTCGTCTGCTCCCGAGATCTGCTATAGCAATAGCCAAATCGCCCTTGCCACCTGGGAGGAGTTCAATCGCGAGCTCGGCACGATTCAGCTCTGCGGGCGAATCTATAAGGACAAGCGGTGGGGCGAGACGATGACGATCTCGAGCGAGCATGCAGCCATCGTCCAATCTCGGTGCGCCATGAATGAACGCGGAGATGCGGTCGCAGTCTGGACGATTTATAAACAGCGGCGGCCCTATATCACCGATATCTACGCCGCTCACTACTCAGAGGCGATCGAAAGCTGGTCAGCTCCTCAGCTGCTCTCTTCTGGCAATGCTCAGGTCGCTTTCCCCGAGGTGAGCATCAATGGCATGGGCGATGCGCTCGTCGCTTGGCAATTGATCGGAGAGGCCTCTGCCGCTATCCAGGCCTGCTTTTTCACGAGAGGAGGCTGGAGTCAAGCGGAGACTATTTCCAATAGCGATGAGCAAAGCTCTGTTTTTTGCGTGAAACTCAATGACCTAGGCCACGCCATTGCCCTCTGGGCTACTTATGGGGAGAGCAAATGCTGCAAGGCTAGTTTCTATAGAGATCGCTGGCATGCCCCAGAAACCCTTGTTTCAGGCGACCTACCTATCCAGCATGCATCACTTAGCCTCAACAACTTAGACCAAGCTGTCGCCCTATGGTCCTTCAAGGAGAAAAAAACGGGCTGGATCCAGACCGCCTCTTTCAACAATGGCTCCTGGGAGTTTCCTCAGGGGGTGGCAGAGGCAGCACCTAGGGCCATTGCCAAAGTGGCGCTCTCGGAGAGCGGGCGAGCGCTTGCCATCTTCAGCGATAACCACGCTGCGCTACAGCTCTCTTCTGGGATTGAATGAGCCGCCTGAAGCGAACCGATCGCGGCGCTATTTTGATGGTCAAGGTCACTGCAGAGGCAAAATCGAGCTCGCTCGTAGCCTGGGAGGGAGAGATCTTGAAGATCCGCGTCCAGGCAAGCCCTGTCAAAGGTCGGGCCAACATGGCGCTCGTCGAATACCTGCAGGGGCTTTTCTTGCTTAGATCCAGCCAGATTCGAATCATCTCCGGCTACAGGCAGAAAATCAAGAAGATCTATCTAGAACTCGAGCCAGAGGTAGCGGAGAAGGTGATTGAACGGCAATTACTCAGAACAGAAGCTTGATGCCGTGAGCAGCCAGTTTTTTCAAGTAATAGCCGGCGAGTAGATACGAGGTCACCCAAATGACAGCTCCCGAGTAGGCGTAGAGCATGAACTGGCCGACATGCATGCGCGAAGAGCCGGCTACAAAGCCCACCACATGGCGCAAAACGGGAAAGAAATAGCAGACCAGAAGCGCCCATTTGCCTATGCGATGAAACCAGATAGAAGCTTTCTCGAGGCGCTCCTCTTTCAATCCAAAGCGGCCCATGCACTTCTTCACGATCCACGGTCCTGCCAGGCGGCCGAGCATGTAGCTCACCGTGATGCCGACGATGCTGCCTGCGAGGCTTGCGATGAAGGTGGTGATAGGCGCCATCGTGCCATTTTCGATCAGCATCCCCGCAACGAGAAGGAGGGTATCGTCGGGGATCGGAAGCGCGATGATGCCGAGAGCCAGGCCAAAAAAGAGAATGATCGGGCCATAGTGAATAAGCCAATCGACGCAGAGCTGGCAGAAATCATGAACCATCGGTACCCCCTTCTCATACTATTAAATTGAAGAGAAAAGCAGCAAGTACTATAGGGGAAGTAACAGGTTATAGAGGCTAAAGATGGCGACAGAAGTAGAGAAGCTCGCAGCGTTTGTAGAGAAAGCTAGGTTTGAAGAGCTTTCGAAAAAGACGATCGCGGAGCTGAAGATCCGCATACTCGATAGTTTGGGCTGCGCCATCGGAGCGGTGGGCGCTGAGGTGCCCGTGCGTCTCGCCCGCTATCTCGATACGATGGGAGGCAATCCCCTCGTCACGCTGATCGGAGGAGGTAAAACCTCTCCCGATCGGGCAGCTTTCTATAACGGAGCGCTGGTGCGCTACCTCGACTTTAACGATAGCTTCCTTGCAAAAAACGAGACCTGCCATCCAAGCGATAACCTGGCGGCCGTTCTCGCAGCTGCAGAGTTTGCCAAAGGGAGCGGCAAAGAGCTCCTGCTCGCCCTTGCTATCGCCTATGAGGTACAGTGCAGGCTATCAGAAGTGGCTCCTGTGCGCCCTAAAGGCTTTGACCATACGGTGCAGGGAAGCTACGGCGCAGCAGCGGGCGCCGCGAAGGCGCTCGGCTTGGATGCGGCCAAAATCGCGAGCGCTATTGCTATCTCCGCCACCGCTCACAACGCGCTGCGCGTCACGAGAACAGGTGCGCTCTCGCACTGGAAGGGACTCGCCTTCCCTGAAACCGCCTTTTGCGCCGTTCACTCCACCTTTCTCGCAAGAGAGGGCATTACAGGCCCCATGGAGGTGTTTGAGGGCAATAAGGGCTTTATGGACTCTATTGCCGGCAAATTCACAATCTCCTGGCAAGAGGGGCGCCTGGATAGCGTCGAGAAGACCATCATCAAGAAATACAATGCTGAGATCCACTCTCAAACCTCTATCGAGGCGCTTTTAGAGCTCAAACACAAACACCGCTTCAAGCCGAGCGATATCGAAAAGATCGAGATCGATATCTTCGATGTGGCCTTTCACATCATTGGAGGAGGGGTTGAGGGCAATAAGAAGATCGTTCGGATCAAAGAGGAGGCTGACCACAGCTTGCCCTACATGGTCTCTGTCGGCCTTCTCGACGATGAGGTCACCCCGAGACAGTACCACCCTGATAGGATTGTTAAAAAAGATGTGCAAGAGCTCTTGCAAAGAATCGAAATACGGCCCTCCGATGAGCTCACAGCAAGGTTCCCTAAAGAGATGCGCACCCGTATCAAGTGCACGCTGAAAAATGGGGAGATACTGACTATAGAAAAGAGCGATTACGAAGGCTTTTTAACCCAGCCGATGAGCTTCGAAACGGCATTTAATAAGTTTAAGCTGCTTGCCAAAGGCAAGATCGACGACAAGAGACAAAATGCTATCCGAGAGGCCGTAGAGAAGATCGACGAGCTTAAGGTCCAAGATTTAACATCTATTCTAGCAGGAGATATAAAATGAGCGAGAATCCCTTTGACTTTCTTCGCATGAACCCAAGGCCTGCAAAGCCTCGCAAAAAAGGAATCACCGAAATCAGAGGCCCCTACTACACCGTCATGGGCAAACACTACCTTCAGGACCTGCTCGAGATGATGGGAGAGAGCGTCGACAGCTTGAAATTTGCCTGCGGCTCCTTTGCCACGATTGCACCCAAAGCAGTGAGGGAGCTCATCGATATTGCGCACAAGCACAATGTGCTTGTCTCTACAGGCGGCTTCATCGAGTATGCGCTCACGCAAGGGGCCGCCGCTGTCGATCGCTATATCGAGGCGTGCAAGAATCTCGGCTTTGATATCATCGAACTCTCTTCAGGCTTTGTGATGGTTGGGGGCGATGATATCCTGCGGCTCATCGAGAAGGTGAAGAAAAGCGGCCTTAAAGCTAAGCCTGAGGTCTCTTTACAGTTTGGTGCAGGGGGAACGAGCAGCGAAGAGGAGCTCGAAAAAGCGGGCATGCGCCCTGTCGAGTGGGCGGTCAGACAGGCCAAACAATATATCGATGCAGGCGCCTACATGATCATGATTGAATCGGAAGGACTCACCGAGAGCGTGACTACCTGGCGAACCGACCTCGTTGCCAAGATCATCGATGGGCTTGGCCTCGAGAAGACGATGTTCGAAGCAGCTGATCCTCAGGTATTTACGTGGTACATCAAAAACTACGGTCCTGAGGTTAACCTCTTTTGCGACCATAGCCAGATCATCAACTTAGAGGTGATCAGGCGGGGCATTTGGGGCACGCAGGATGTCTGGGGCCGCCTCGTTAGCTATCCGTGACACAGCCTAAGGGCTATTTATGCAAATCCTGCCGCGCTTGGCGATCATGCACATCCTGTTTCTCTTTGAAGAAGGAACAGGATAGGGAGGATCGGTGGCAAGATAGGCAAGATAAGGATTTTCTTTCATCTTTCAAGTCGGGGGAATTGCGAGTACCCTTGCTTTCAGAGCGAAGATGCGCATCAGCGATTCATCGATCCTTTCTTCTGAAATTCGACCCTCATAAACAGCTCCACAAAATCTCTGGAGCACCTTTCGCATCAGGCGGTAGTTGAGCTCGGGCGCTAAAGGCTGCTCGAAGCTCGCCCATTCGAGACGACCCAAAATCAGCTGGTCAGTGCCAGCTAAAAAGGCCTCTATAGCCGCCTCAGAAACCGCTTCAACAGTTGCTTCAAAGGTGCTCTGCTCTCCTGTGATGCCCCGCATCACAAGCGAATCGGAGACGATGAGACCCTCAAAGCCAATCGTATCTCGAAGAAGCGAGATCCAGTAGGGAGAGATCGAGGCTGGCTCTGAATCGATGTTAGGAAGCAGGATGTGGCCCATCATGATGCACTCCACACTATCCTTGAGGGCTATAAAAGGCTTGAGCTCATTGTCAAAGAGCTCCTCTCTGCTCAAAAAGAGCGTCGGCAGAGTGAGGTGGGAGTCGCTTTTCGTATTGCCATGGCCCGGGAAGTGCTTGAGAGTGGCAAAAACATTTGCCCGATGAAGGCCGCGGATGAAGGCAGCTGCATGGGCAGTCACAGTGAGGGCATCACTTGCAAACGATCTCGTGCCGATGATCGGATTTTTCGGCTCATTGTTGATATCGACAACCGGTGCAAAATCGAGATTGATCCCCACTGCATGCATCTCTTGGCCCATTGTAAAGGCGATCTCCTCGATGAGGTCGACTCTGCACCCACTTGCCTCGCTCATAGCCCGTGCGCTTGGAAATTGGGTAAACTCCCCTACCAATCGAGTGACTCTTCCCCCTTCCTGATCGATTGAGATGAGCGCGGGGAGCCCAATGCTCTTTTCCATCTCCTCCTGAATTGCAGAAGAGAGCGCCCTGACCCGGCTCATGCTTGAAAGCTCATTTGCCCATGTATAATAGATTACATTGCCCGCTGAGCTATCTCTCAGGAGCTTTTTCGCCTCCTCATTCAAGTGATCGCCGTAGAAAAAGAGGTAGAAGAGCTGACCCACCTTCTCTTCAACTGAAAGGGAGTCGATGATCTTTTTATAATCCCCCCGCTTCAAAAAGTCGCCTCTCTCGTTTGCATTGAGCGCGGAGAGGAGAAGAATGAAGAGGAACAAAAACCTACTTTTTCGCAAGACAGACCTCCAGGAGCTGTTTTAAGACCTTTTTTCTCTTTTTCTCAAGCGGCTCGCTCGAGAAAGCGCGCTCGGGATGGACCCCTGTCAGAAGGGCGCGACCCTTACCCAGTCGAGCAAGTATGATGGCTGCTGGCCGCGCTTGAAGATCGCTATAGCGGGCAACCACCTCGACCTGAGATCCACTTTCGGGCTCCTGGAAGAGCGCCCCTCCGTTGTAGTAGAGCTCGACCGGCTCGCCAGAAAAATCGAGCGACGCCAGGCGCGCACCCCTTTCACTGCCATATTCAAAAAGCCCTGGACCATAGGCAGGGCCGATCGCTTTTCCCCCAAAAAAAGCGAGATCGCGAGGACCGACCACCTCAAGAGGTCCCCCCTTCTCAAACTCCACATAGCTCGAACCAAAATAGCCCCCAGCGCAGATTCCGAGGTAGGCGCCTCCCTCCGCAACAAAGCGTCGTATGCGGACGCAAGCGCCACCAAGAGCCTCGCAATAGGGTAGATCGCGCCCTCCAGGCATCACCACAAGAGCGCTCTTTTTCTCCCACTCATCTTCGTGGAAGAAAGAGGCAGAGACCTCTTCGATTCTAAAGAGCGGCAGAGCCTCTCGTAGCGATTCTATGAGCGCTTTCAGCGAATGGTTATCCGCACCTGGTCCTGAATAGACAGCGATCTTCTGGCGGTCAGCCATCGATGCCATCAGAGGGGCTAAAGAATTTCCATCCCGAAGGTATCAATATGGCCGCAAGGAGCGCCTTGATGAAGTCTCCCAGAAGGAAGGGAACGAGTCCCAGTGCAGCTGCTCGGGCAAAACCGACATAGAGGCCGAGCCAGAGTGTGCCCAAGAGTAGCACCAGAGCTGAGCCGAGCCAGAGGGCGGCTAGACTCTTCAGAAAACGATCTTTATAGCCGCGCTCCAGCAAATAACCCACCAGGTAAGTGGCAACTGGAAAAGCGAGGAGGTAGCCACCTGAGGGACCTATAAGCCGTGCAATGCCAGATGCGCCGAGCGCAAAAACGGGAAGTCCGACAGCTCCCTCGAAGAGGTAGCAGAGGACCGAGAGGGTGGCCTTCTTGCGGCCGAGCAGCGCAGGGAGCAGGATAAGCCCAAAGGTTTGGAGTGTGAACGGTACCGGAGTGAACCCGAGAGGAATGGCCACTTGCGAAAGAAGGGCGAGAAAGAGCGATCCCCCAAAGATCGCAAGCGCATCTAAGAGACGGGTCTCTTTAGTCCTAGGATAGATCAGTTCAACAAATGAGCTCACCATACTTTTCTCCTCCAAATGACAAAGGGGATAATCATATTTTTCGCATAGTTAATTTTAAAGCCTTATTTCCCCTTTTCCTGTAGAAGGAGGGCATGGGAGAGAGCAAAATCATCAAGCAAGAAAATTTTGACATTTGGACAGAAACATTTGGAAATAAAGAACATGTGCCAATCCTTCTCCTTGCAGCAACCGGCTCCCATGCCGGTTTTTGGCCCGAGCCTTTCTGCGCTGAGCTTGCAGCGAAGAAATTCTTTGTCATCCGCTACGACTATCGCGATGTGGGCCTCTCATCGCCTCTCTATGAAAATAGCCCTTACACGGTGCAGGATCTAGCCTCAGATGTGCCTGCCATCTTAGACCATTACGGGATCGGGGCCTGCCACCTCATCGGTCACACGATGGGGGGCTATCTCTCTCAGCTCGTTGCTCGCACCTTCCCCGAGCGTGTTTTGAGCCTTGTGCTAATCGCTACAGGGCCTTTAGGAGACAATCCCCCTCCCCCATCCTCTGAAGAGCTTAGACAGCTCCAAGCGACTTGGCAGCTCTTGATTTCCCACAGACCGACACAGAACTTCGAAGAGAGCCTCCCCGGCTACCTCAAGCTCTGGCGCCATCTCAATGGAGAGTATGAGCTCGACGAAGCCCTTGCGAGCCGCTACACCGAGGAGATCTACTACCGCACGCGCCAGCCCATGCGTCTGCAGCATCCTCACATGGCGCTGATGGCCACTCTCATGCAGAGCAGAAGAGCCAGAGATGAGAGAGAAGAGAGCCACAAGCCGATGCTCATCATCCAAGGCGAGAAGGATAGCTTTATGCTGCCCTCTCAGGGCGGCCTTGCACTCGCACAGGGAGAGGGCGACGCTGAGCTTTGGTTAGTGGCAAGAATGGGCCACCTCCTTTTCAACCAGGCGCTGATCAAAGAGCTGGTGGCCCGCATAGCGGCTTTTCTTGCAGCTATTCCTTTGCAATAAAGTCTATTTTTCATTAGCTTCTCTTCTCTTTTACCACCCATGAGGAAGCTATGTTGCGTTTCGCTATCATCTCCATCTCGATCTTCTTTGCGACGGCTCTTGCAGCCCACGAGGATCAGAACCCCTATCTACATCGGGCTCCCTCCCTTGTTCTTCCGCTGGTCACCACCTCGGCCATCATCGAGGTAGTCGATGTCGATGGCACGAAGCATGGAGTGGTCTTTATCGACCAGCCTCTCATGCTCGACACGAGCAGTTCTCACTCGGGACGCACCCTACCAGGGGGCGCGGTCCACTTCGGCGAATCGGTGGAGGAGGCGATCGAGCGCATCATTTCAGAGAGTCTTGGAATCTCCGTCAACCATCTGGCTCAGCTCCACACCTATTCTGGAGCCCATATGCATTGCCACTGGCGACCGCTCGTCGAGGTGGTCTTCACAGCCCAAACCGGCGACATCGAGATCCTTTGCCAAAAGGCGCCCGATGTCCTCGTGGTGGCCTATGAGGATATCCTCTCTCTCGAAATCGACGAACACAGCCTGGTCGTCGTCAGAGATTACCTTGCAAAAAACCAGCCCCCATCTGAAGAGAGCGAAATGCACATCCTCCCGGTGAAAGAAGAGGAAGAGGATGAAGTGCAGATCCTTCCAGTGGTGACAGGGGAAGATGACGAGGTGGACATCCTACCTGTCGAAGAGGATGAAGACTCAGATGAGCCACTCAAGCCGGGTTCAATTCGCCCTGAACAGAGAGCTCCTTAATGGAGATGGTGCAGAAGGAGCTGCCCTTCACGGCGGTCCCTCCGTAGCACACCGATAGGCTCTTTGTCGAAATGAAGCGGAACTCTTTGGAGATGGTGCGCTCTGTCAGCAGCTTCAGAAAGGCGCGGCTCACCAGTTTGGGTCGCAAGCCCTGCCAGCTGTTGACATAGAGAGAGACCTCGGCACACATCGCCTCGATCTCTTCAGGTTTGATGAGGTGGGAATAGAGATGGAGCTCTTTCGGGCAATTCTTCACCAGCCACTCGACCCCTTTTAGCGCAAAAAGGTAGCTCTGCCAGGTGCGGTTCATCGTGTAGAAGATGAAAAGCCCGCCCCGCCTCAACAGCCGACTCGCCTCGGCGATGGCAAGCGCGGGATCCTCGATATGCTCCAGTACATCGAGCGCGAGCGCCACATCGTAGCTCTCATCAGAAAGAGCCACCTCCTGAATATCTCCGAGGATATAGTCAACGCTCTTTGTCGAATCGCTTCTCTTGGCAATCTCGAGACTCTTCTGCGAGCAGTCGACCCCGGTGAGCCGGTGGCCTTTGAGCGCAAGTGCATTGGATACTAAACCGGCGCCACAGCCTAGATCGAGAATCTTGACCTTTCGCCCAAAATGGCTCTCTATCTCATCTTCGATCCAAGGTAGTCGCGCCTCATTTTCCTTGCGCAAGAGAGCGATCGGATGGTCCCACCGTTCGTACCAGTCGTCCTCTAGCTCATCGTAGAAGCTGTTATTGACGGGGCGAGACTCCCTCTTCACGGGGTCAGGTGGCCGACGCCAGGCCATTTTCCCACTCTTTGATGGTGTCGAGGAGGGGCTCTTTCGCCGGCTTGCCCTTGAGGAAAGCGACGTGGTCCGGTGTGAGACAGAAACGGGCAATTTTCGAAAGCAGATGGAGGTGGTTCTTGTCATCGCAGGCGAGAAGGAAGAAGAGCGTGTGGACAGGCTCGCCATCAATCGTGCCATATTCGATCGCTCTCTTTGGAAAGCCGATCAAAACCGCATCGAAGTGGTTGGGCAAAAGAAAATCGCGCGTGTGAGGCACCGCAATGCCAGAGCCGATCGAAGTGGACTCCCTCTGCTCCCTTTCGATGAAAAGATCGGTGAGCACGGCCGCATCGAGATCGTAACGAGAGGCCATCTCCTGCATCGCAAGGGCGATGAGCTCCTCTTTAGGCGCCTCCGGCAGCTCTATCACGCCGCCTCGATTGAGAGCGCGGTAGAGACCAAACTGCAGATTGGCCGGGGCGCTTCCCCCTTTTTGTGGGTTCACAGCCGACTTCTGCCTCAGCATCCAATCTTCGATCTCATCTCGGTTGAAGCGATACTCGCGGTTGATCTGGTAGGCAGGAATCTTCCCTTCGACGATGAGCCGTTTCACATGGGCTTGAGAGACTTGAAGCAGCTCAGCGACATCTTCGACATTGAGATCCATGCTATCCTCACCTAAAAAACGCCATAATGGCTTCTCGATTTTGCGATTGCAAGATTTTTTTTCTCCTCTCTTCATCGCGCATCAGCGTCGTCAGCCGAGAGAGCAGCTGGAGATATTCTGTCTGCTTGTTGTCAGGGCCGCCGATGAGAAAGATCAGCCGGACAGGCATGCCATCGATCGATCCCCAGTCGATGCCCTTGGGATGCACCCCAATCGCGATGAAAAAATCCTTGTAGCCGGGAAGCTTGGCGTGTGGGAGGGCAAGGCCGAGGCCGCCGAGCACCGTGCAAGTTCAGTTTCCTCAGCCACAAAAACGGCCGTCCGGTGCATTTTTAAGTGAATTAGATTTGGGTATAGAGATTATCTTTACCCATGAACACTTTTTTGTGATCAATAAACCGGCAAATTTATTGGTGCATCAAACGGAAGCACATACCAGTGAGCCAACCGTAGTAGATTGGGTACTATCTAATTACTATGAATTACGTGAAATTGGCGCCGCAGATCGCCCCGGAATTGTGCACCGCTTAGACAAAGAAACGTCCGGGCTTCTTATTATCCCACGGACTAATTATGCACATATGATCTTTGGAGATATGTTTAAAAAACGCACCATCAGCAAGACCTATTGGGCATTTGTTGAGGGCCACCCGAGCGCTCAAGGCAGCATAGATCTTTCCATTGGCCGTCATCCCACCTTGCGTAAAAAAATGACTACCCACGTTCCTCAAGAAGCATCACTTACCTGCACTAAATCCCATAAAATTCCGCGTGAAGAAACCGGCATTCGCCATGCACTCACGCATTATAAAGTTTTAGAGTACTTTGAGAATCATACGCTGGTGGAAGTAAAACCTGTCACCGGGCGCACTCATCAAATTCGCGTACATTTTGATGCGATCGGCCATCCATTAGTGGGTGATTATCTTTACGGCTCGCCTTCTAAACTTATTAACCGCCATGCTTTGCATGCTCACTCTATTGCATTTAATTTTCAAAATCAATCGTTTGAATTCACTGCACAAATTCCCGAAGACTTTAAACAATTACTTTCAGTTTTGAAAACTTCATAATCAAAAATTTCTTGCTTTTTTGTTAAAACACGAATAGCATGATGCACGAGCTAGGAAGGAATTGTAGTAATGAAGCACCTTCACCAATAAATAGCTTGGTTCTTAGCTCTTTCATCATATTGATAATTCTCTATTTTGCTGATCAGACGCATAATTCTTTGAATGTTCTTTTTTTGTTCGCGATATCTTTTCAACCATGCAAGCACGCCATCTGCCGTTTGGCATTGCTGCCATGGGCCAACTCCAAAGGTGTACGCATGGCCAGTGTTTAGGCCGACGCCGCCGACTGTGTTTTGAAAATACCAGAGCCTATCGTAATTGCCGGCAATATCATGATCAGTATAAAAGGTATTAGCGCGTTGATAAAATCGATAATACTTTATGGCGCCTTTACCATTTCTATTGGCTAGATTTGCATAATACAACGAACTATCTTCATCTCGCATAATAAGCTCATGCGGGCCGCTTGGTTGATGCACAGCAATATCTTTAATTTTCAAAGGGATCCATTGCGGATGCACCAGAATTTTACCGTTATCAAACGTTATAAAACAGAGGTTATGTAAATTGGTAATACCAACGAGCAGTTTGCTATATATCCAACATAATTTTTTAAACTGGGGCACATTTCCGCATGCTACCGTATTTACTTGAAATGCAGTCTCTTGGCGCCCATTATTCTCACGTGTAATACGATCATACCGGAACACGCGCAACAATGGCTGCTGCTGATTGAATGTTCTGATTCCTTGCCCATTGCGAAGTTGTATGGTGGCGAGCGCTACCATATTTTTAGCAGAAAGCGCAATCGTGCCGCACTCTTCTCCGGCAAATGCAGGCGAGGTATAGGCAAAATTTTTATGCACAATTGCAAATGTGTGATCGCGCCCTGTTCTTCTTTTTTTTTCAGGGCCTTAATACTGCGATACCGGAATTCCATTAAGTGCAAAGAGGTTAAATTGCGTGGTGGTATCACCCGCAAGAAATGTGCCGGAAGTAGAATGTGCAACAGCAATCACTCCCCGATGCTGCCCACCATCATGATTAGGCCCATCAAAACAAGGGCTTGCTTCATTGACAATCAGCCTCTCATTATGGGCAGTCCAAAATTCATTACAATGGCCAATGCTATCATTATCAAACCTAAGCTGAGGTTGGCGCGTATCGCTTGCCCAGAGTTGATGATCAAAAATATTTTCATGCGTTATGCGCAACGTATTCCAATTCTTGCTCAAGCGCATGCCATCACGCACTAATGCATTTTTATCAAGTTGCTTATATGTTATTGCTGTTGCACACACGATGCGCGCAATTATGCCCGCAACATCGCGCGGCACCGGCGGTTGCATCGAACTGGCTAACGTAGTAAAAAACAGGAAACAACAAAATACTTTTTTCATGCATCCGCTCAACAAATTGCTTGTAATTCAGACACCGTTTCCATTTTCTTCTTACGACTTTTTTTAGCCGTTGCTCTTTTTGCAACTTTAATTGGAGCCTCTGGGTGCTCAATGCGCCGGCTTGATAATCTCAAATTGTTTTTCATATTTTTCAACCAAATGAGGCTCATCTAAAATTAAGACATTCTTGGTTTCTTAATTTTGCAGATTTAGTCCAATTATATGAGCCGGTCCACAGCAGTTTTTTATTTTGTATATTTTTGCCAAACACTAAAAACTTGTTGTGCATGATATCATTAGAAAACGCTTTTGGTGGTGGGCTATACACACAAACGGGAACCCCTTTTGCTTTGATCATATCTATTTTATTAAACTTATCCCGCGTGCAAGACACGTCGGTAATCAGCTCCACCTGCACGCCGCGTTCTTTTGCATCACACAGTGCAAGTGCAATATCTACATCGGTAAAAGAAAAGATTGCCGCTTTAATACTCTGCTGCTCTTTAGTAATAAGTTCACAAAGCATTGCTGCAATATCATCATCAGGAGAAAATAAGGCATGCTTGATACTGCCGTCATTACAAATAAGCAAAGATGTTGCCGGATCAGCATGGCAGGTATCAGCCACACGCTCTGGCGGGAGGGTTTTGGCAATTGTTTGAGAATCAACGCCAACAATAAAATGGGTTTTACCAAAAGAAACATCAGCAACAGAGGCTTGCGCCCCAACTTTATATAAAACAAATACGAGTTGTGCGGCTATTAGAGCAGCCATTACTATCTTTAACTTCTTCATTACACGCATCTACCTTTAATAATTACTAATTCTTTTGTGTTAGTATTACCTAAAATCACACAAAATAACAATAAAAATCGGGGTGAATTTTTTTCATCTAGAAATTTATGTGAAAGCCATGATGATACCTATTGACCAAATTATGCAAAATCTAGTTTAAAAAAT
>CAWHBB010000003.1:0-96509 GCA_963827485.1 Chlamydiia bacterium | reverse complement strand
TCAGCGCTGAAAAGAGCGCTCCCTCTACCAAAGACTTTTCTGAGAAGGAGAGCTGGCCAAAAGATAGCCTGGAGCTGAAAGAGAGGCTCTCCTGGCTATCGCAAGAGATTGCCAAGACGCTCGAAAAACTGGAACCGAGCGCCCGAGAGAAGGGCGCATTGAGGATCGAAAAGAGGCGAGCCCATTTCGAGGAGGAGATTGCCTCACTCGATGAGCGGCTCACGCTGACCGCCTTCCTCAAGGCTTTCGCCTCCTCGCTAGATACCCACACCGCCTATTTCACCCCGGCCGAGGCGGCCCAGTTCATGGTGCAGGTGCAGCAGAGGCTCTTTGGCATCGGCGTGCAGCTGAGAGACGACCTCAACGGCTTCACCGTGGTCAAAATCCTGGAGGGAAGCCCTGCGACGCTTTTGCTTGCCGAGGAAGACCGTGTCATTGCAATCAACGATGAGCCCACCATTGGGATGGAGATCGCAGATGGCGTCGAGCTGATTCGAGGGGAAGAGGGAACCGAGGTCGAACTCACCGTCGTGCGCAAGGAGGAGAAGGGAGAGGAGGAGAGGGAGCTCA
This sequence comes from Chlamydiia bacterium, assembly GCA_963827485.1. Taxonomy (GTDB): domain Bacteria; phylum Chlamydiota; class Chlamydiia; order Chlamydiales; family JAAKFR01; genus CAWHBB01. The sequence goes on along the minus strand of CAWHBB010000003.1, from coordinate 95,939 downwards.
AGCTCAAGATCACGCGAGGCGAGATCGTGTTGAAAGAGGCGCGCATCGAAAGCACCGAGATCCCCTTTGGAGAGGGGGTCATCGCCCACATCGCCCTTCACGCCTTCTATCAAGACAACAACTGCTCCTCCGCCTCCGACCTCTATGAAGAAATTCAGAAAATCCGCTCCAAGCGCAAGCTAGAGGGGGTTGTTCTCGATCTGCGAAACAATTCCGGGGGTGTTTTGCCCCAAGCGGTTGCTGTCGCTGGCCTCTTTATCACGCGCGGCATCGTCGTCGCTATCAAGGATAGCTCTGAGAAGGTGGACTACCTGAGGGAGATCAAGGGCAAGGCTGCCTATGAGGGCCCGCTCGTCATTCTGGTGAACAAGGCGAGCGCCTCGGCCGCTGAAATCGTCGCAGGCACGCTTCAGGACTATGGTAGAGCCATTGTGGTGGGCGACGAGCACACCTTTGGCAAGGGCACCTTCCAGACCTTCACCCTCGATGCGCGCGATGGCCCAAACAAGATCAACCCCAAGGGGGAGTTTAAGGTCACCCGCGGCCGCTACTACACTGTATCGGGGAAGAGCCCACAGCTGACAGGCATCAAGCCCGACATCGTCATCCCAGGCCCCTTCTCGACCCATGAGGTGGGCGAGCGCTATAGCGAATATCCCCTCTCCTCCGATGAGATTGCCGAGAACTTCCGCGACGACCTCTCCGATCTACCTCCGAAACAGCGCGCATCGGCGAGCACGCTCTATCGCTTCAACCTCCAGGTGCGGCTCAAGACCTACACCCAGTTCCTGCCTATCTTGCAAAAGAATGCCGAGGAGCGCCTCCAGAACAGTTTCTACAAGGAATTTCTAGAGAATTTCAAGAGTGAGAATCCCGACATTGAGAAAGCGCTGATCTATTTGAAGGCCGACCCTCAGGGGATCGAGGCGATCGATGTGATGCGCGATCTTATTTGCCTTTTGAATGGCTCCAAGGTAGGTTGACCACTATGACAGAAGTACGCGTACGCATTGCTCCCTCGCCGACCGGCGACCCCCATGTGGGAACTGGCTACATGGCCCTTTACAATCAGATCTTTGCCCGCCATTTTGGAGGCAAATTCCTTCTCAGGATCGAAGATACCGACCAGACCCGGTCGCGCCCTGAGTATGAGGAGAACATCTACAAAGCGCTTCGCTGGCTGGGGATTCAGTGGGATGAGGGGCCCGATGTGGGAGGTCCGTGCGGCCCCTACAGGCAGTCAGAGAGGACGGCGATCTATCAGAAACATGCCTACGAGCTCATCGAGAAGGGGTGGGCCTACAAGGATTTTGCGACAGAGGAAGAGCTCGAGGAGATGCGCAAGATTGGCAAGAGGGGCTACGACCGCCGCTACCGCCATCTGACGCCTGAGGAGATCAAAGAGAGGGAGAGCCGCGCTGAGCCCTTTACGATTAGGCTCAAAGTGCCCTTGAGCGGGGCGTGCGAGTTTGAGGACAAACTGAAAGGGCGCATCGTCTATCCCTGGGGTGATATCGACGACCAGGTGCTGCTCAAATCGGATGGCTTCCCTACCTATCACCTGGCCAACGTGGTGGACGATCATCTGATGGGTATTACCCATGTGATTCGGGGCGATGAGTGGATCAGCTCGACGCCCAAGCATCTCTTGCTCTACGAGGCATTTGGCTGGAAGCCGCCTGAGTTCTACCATGTGCCGCTCCTGCTTGGAGCTGATGGCAAGAAGCTCTCCAAGCGCAAGAATCCCACCTCGATCTTTTACTACCGCGATAGCGGCTATCTGCCTGAGGCGCTGATCAATTTTTTCACCCTCATGGGCTACCGAATGGGCGGGGATAAGGAGATCTACACGCTCGAGGAGATCACTGCTGAGTTCGATCCCTCTAAAATCGGGGTTTCGGGGGCTATCTTCGACATTAAAAAGCTGGACTGGCTCAACCAGCACTACTTGATCCACACCATCCCCAAAGAGAGGCTCTGGGAGCGGCTGAAGGAGTGGCGGTTCAACGATAAGTTCATGCAGGGCTTGATGGAGCTGGCCCACACCCGCATCAAGAACTTTGGCGAGTTCATGGAGCTCTGCTACTGCTTTTTCGTGAACCAGTTCCCGCTCACTGTTGAGAACCTCACCCCCGAAGGCCTAATCCCTGAACAGGCGGCGATGGTGCTGCAGTGCATTATCTGGTCGATGGAGGGTGGGGAGAACTGGGGGCGCGAGGGCATCGAAAAGGCCTCACGCGAGGTGGCTGAAGCCTTTGGCATCCATCACAAGAAGGTGATGATGCCGCTACTCTTCACTACCCTCACAGGGAAAAGGCAGGGTCCTCCCCTCTTTGACACGGTGGCGATTCTGGGCAAGGACCTGACGCGCGCGCGCCTACTCAACGCCATCCAGATCTTGGGCGGCCTCTCGGGCAAAAAGATCGACACCCTCAAAGCGGCCTGGGCGAAAAGAGAGTGCAAGGCGCTCTCCTAAGATCTGCCAAAGCAATTTCTGCGACGCGATCGATTTCTAGAAATAGACCGATGGAAAATTTTTTTTCTGCCAAATCCTAGCGCTACAGCTCCCTCACTCCTGCCGAAGTTCCTGTTATGACTACAACTTGCGCCATCTAATTTCTTTATTCCAATCAAGAGTTTTTAGACGACTTTTGCGCTCTTGCGATAATAATAGAAATTTTTTTAGAATTCAAATGAAAAGGACCAATTTCCAAAATGGAGAAACTAATGAAAAAACTTTTTATTTTGTCTATTCTAACCTCATCTGCTTCTTTTTTAAGCGCAAATTACCCAAATAATTATGGTTACGGAAGTAACTATTATGACAACCAGCCCGGATCTTATTCACAAGGTGCATACTATCAGTATCCTCAACAAGGGCAATACAGCCAGTATCCCGAACAAGACCAATACTACCAATATCCTCAACAAGGGCAATGCAGCCAGTACCCCCAACAAGGACAGTACAATCAATACCCTCAACAGGGTCAATACAGCCAGTACCCCCAACAAGGACAGTACAATCAATACCCTCAACAGGGTCAATACAGCCAGTACCCTCAACAAGGACAGTACAGTCAGTACCCTCAACAAGGACAGTACAGTCAGTACCCTCAACAAGGACAGTACAGTCAGTACCCTCAACAGGGTCAATACAGCCAGTACCCTCAACAAGGGCGATACCAGAAGCAAAATGAGCGGAATCAAACTTATTCTCAAGAACAGAGATATAACCAAAATTACGGAAACTCTTCCCAGAACGATCAGCAACTAACTAGCAGAATACAGGACTCTCTGAGGAGTTCCTTTTCTAACAAATATGATAACGTTAGAGTCAATGTGAATAATGGGAATGTTACTCTCACAGGGGCAGTGGCTTCTGAGGATGACAGAAGGAGTTTGGAGCAAAAAGTGCGTGGAATATCTGGAGTTAATAATGTGGACAACCAGGTCACCACTCAAGAACAGAGTTCCACATCTAGAAATTATTAAAAGAAAAATAGTGGAGAGGCGCCGGAAAGGCGCCCTCCCTTCTCTAATTTATTAAGAATAAATTAAGCATCAGCGGGAAAGATACATTCAGGGGAAGTTCTCTCATCCCATTTCTCCGAGATGATATAATGGGGCTGGTAGGGAAGGGCACAGCAGCCGGTAAGAAAGAAAAGGGCTATAAGCAGCTTCATAACTATATACTTTTTTTCTTATTATAAAAATATTTTATAAATAATTACTAGGGCAAATGTAAATTATTGATTTTAAAATAGAAATAGCCTATAATATTCCTATATTAATAAATACAAGTAAGGTTTTCTATGTCTGGTTCAACTCGTGCAGCCGATGCTTCAATGATAGATCCGGATTTTTTTGATCGCTCTCGAGAAATCGAGGCGGGCGACGTGGTGACCCGCCATGGGGGGAAAGCGAGAGAGGTCCGCCAGGTCGCAGGAAGGGCGACCACAGGAGGCCAGGTCGAATTAGGACTTACAAGCCTGCTTCCTGTTGCTTCGATGTTTACCAGGGAGTGGCAGCAAAGCTGGAGGGAATCCTCGGGCTGGCACAGTGCGGCTCTTGTCGCTACTGCCGTTCTTGGATCTATCTGTTCTTTTGGCGCAACTTTTTGGGCAAGCCGACACATGCGAGATCAGCTCACCGAAGGCGCCTATTACGATAAGCGCAAATTCGAATTCGAGGGAGTCAACTACACAAAGCCAGCTGGCTTGCGGGGCCCCACCTTCACCTTTGGTAAAGAGATCGATATTGCTGGAACCGGCTTCAACCCCTACGATCGGACTTCGATTCAGCGCTTCGTGAACCGCAACCGAGATAAAAATCCCCCTATTCTCTTCCAGAATGCGAGAGGTCACCAGTACATCGTCGACTATCAAAGCGGCTCTTTCGTCTTCATTCCGAAGGGGAACATGGCCAAAGCGACCTGCATTCGCCTCTTCAGCAAAGATACCGATGAGCCGATGAATACCAGCATGGAGACCCTCGAGCGCGCGATGCGCGTCTACATGGTGGTCTACGATGCCATGGAGAAATCGGGCGAGGTGGACAAATATGGAACGCTAGTCATCGACGTCTACAACAAAAAGGTGCGCGGCTATGGTAGTTCCATCAACGAAGACTTAAGCGTACTCAACGGCTGCGCAGTGAAGCTCGATAACGATGCGGAGATCTGGAAAGAGGTCGAGTCGCAAATGCCTGCTAAAGGCAAAGGCAGCGAGTCGGTCCGTGGCACCCCTGTCAACAAATCGCTCACCCCCACTGCGGCCGATCTCCAAGTCCAAGGTAGAGAGCTCATTATGCCAGGCGATGGAGATTGCCAAGCTAGAGCCTTTGCTGCCGGTAAGGCGAAAGCCAATGGCAAAAACGTAACCGATCCTAAGGTCCAGGCCCAAATTCAAGAGGATGCCGCTACATACCGCTCAGTTGCCCTCGCAGAGCTACACCGACAGCTTCAAGGGCTGCAAGCGAAAGGAGCTAAAGCAAGAAGAGCGGGCAGTGCCGATATTGCCCTGAACGCCGAGGAGGTGACCGTCACGCGCCTGCTCGCTGCAACCGTCCACGAAGATTTAATTGCCCGTAAGGCGGACCTTGAAAAAGATGCTCTGAGTTATAGAGCCGATAAAAATGGCCCCAAAGCCCTAGAGGCTGATGCCGCGATAAGGAAGGTCGATGACGACATAGAAAAGATGCAGGATGTCCTGGATACACGGCGAGACCCGGCACAGGCCAATACCCTCACCCGAGCCGACCTTAGAGTGCTCACAAAACATGCAGTGCCCTACCTGAACAGCAAAGTAGCCAGCGGCACCTACCTCGGAGGAGCAGAGCTCTGGGCTATGGCTAAAGAGGCCGATGTAACGGTTCAGCTCTACGATCGAGCTATGGAAGATAATCCAAACTGGCACAATCAAAGAGAGCTCCAACATGACCCAGATGCGATTCTTAATCAGGATGCCGTGCGAGCAAATCCAGCAGCCATCGTCAACCTGGTCCATACCGGCAACCACTACAACCTGCTGATGCAAACACCTCAGGAGCTCGCTGCCGCAAGTGGGCGCGGTTTAGGAAGAAGCGGCTCTTCTGTGGGTCGCAAAGGCGGCGCTCCCCATCGACCTAGATCTAACTCCGTTGGGTCGTAAGAAGGGGACTTTTCCCCTTCTCATGCCAGAGCTCGAGAAGCCTTCGATGCAGCTCGAGATCGAGCGAGAACGACCTCTCATCTATTCTATCTATTGCCACGATGCCCATGATGCTGCCTGAGCGGTAGAGATGGGCCTCCTTCGGCACTTTTGCCAAGGGACATGAGATGAAGTGGGCAGTGAGCCCAAGCGAGGGCGCCTCCTCTATAAGCGTCTGTAGGGTTATTCCGAAGTGGATCGGATAGTTTCTATCGGGCGTGAAGAGCTGGCCATCCACGATCCAGAAGAGGTTGCCAAAGGCCCCCTCGAAGAGCGCCCCTCGATTTCTATCGGTCGTCACCGCATCGTCAAAGCCCTTTTGCCTCGCATAGTCGGCCACAAAGTAGCGGCTGAGATGGGCCAGCGTCTTATAGCGGCTATGGGGAGTTTCTATATAGCCAGGATAGAGCGTGCAGCGAATCGGCCTCTCAAATAGCTCTGGAGCCATTTTAATGCGCATGAGGAGATGGCCGAAGCTGCGTCTCGGAAGGGCCATCATCGGATCTGAGCCCCCCGTCACGATGATCTGGAGCTTGTAGCGACCTCTGTGCGCCCCATTTCTCTCGATGAGCTCATAGATCGCCTCTTTGTCAGGCGAGGGGCAGCTGATAGAGAAGGCCTCAGCGCTCTCTTTGAGCCTTCCGATCTGCTGATCGAGAAAGTAGGGCGTTCCCTCAGAGACGAGGATGGAGACATAGACCCCATCTCCAAAGAGAAAGCCGCGGTCTGAGATCCCTACCTTCGCCTCTTTTTCCTCTAGAAACTCACCGTCGAGATAGATGATCATCGATCAGATCTCCATGTTGTGATAGACGGCATTCACATCGTCGAGATCGTCGAGCGCATCGATCAACGCCTGATTGTAGAGCCGATTCTCCTCGGAGCAGCTCACCAGGTGTTTGGGCACAAGCTCAATCTCTGCCTCTTCTGAGGTCACTCCCAGCTCCTCGAGCCTCTCTCTGACCGCATAGAGGTTCATAGGCTCGGTCACCACAAAACAGCCCTCAGGCGCTATCTCGAAATCCTCCGCCCCCGCCTCAATCGAGGCTTCGAAGAGCCTCTCCTCACTCATCGTCTTCTTCACCTGGATCACTCCGCGCCGATCGAAGTTGAAGCTCACCGCACCTGGCGTTGCAAGCGTCCCCCCTTTTTTGCTGAGCACAGTGCGGATGTCGGAGGCGGAGCGATTCTTGTTGTCTGTCATCGCCTCGACGATGATCCCGACGCCTCCATAGCCGTAGATCTCGTAGCTCACGCTGTCGAAGTCGGCCTGGTCGGCGGAGGAGCCCTTCTTGATGTTGCGCTCGATATTGTCGCTTGGCATGTTGACCATGCGCGCCTTCTGGATGGCCAGACGCAGACGGTTATTGGCCTTAGGGTCGGGCCCGCCGATTTTGACCGCGCTGATGATCTCCTTGGCGTGGCGCGAGAAGATCTTGCCCTTCTGGGCGTCCGCCTTCTCCTTGCGATGTTTGATGTTGGCCCACTTGCTATGACCTGCCATAAAAGATGCTAATATCTCTTCCTGAAGAACTGCTCTTTGTGGAGCTTCTCCCAGCGAATCGCTCTGGCATAGTCCTTGAAGAGCACCTCTTTCTCTTTGAAGTCGGCCCCGTGGGAGCGGAAAAAACCGGCTCCGTCCACATAGCCCGGAACGATGTGGTGGACCATTTCGTGATAGAGCACATAGCGCACGAAAAAGTCGGGGAAGAAAGGGTCATCGAGAATCCGGTGGATCTTGATCAATCTGAGATGGTCGAAATATTCGCCGAAAACCACCTTGCGCATATTCTTGCGCCCATGGGTCCCATACCAGGTGATCGCAAGGTCGAGTTTGCCCTCAAAATACTCCTCGTTGATCCCGTCGTAGAGCTCCTTGAGATCGTAGAAACGGCCCTTCGTCTCAAACCTCGAGCGCTTCAAAAGATGGGAGTAGTCGAAACGTGCGAGGTTGGTCTGAATATAGCCACGGATCAGATTCCCGCTCTCTCCCCTTTTGGGCCTGCCTCCCTTCACAAAACCGGCAACCGCTGAGACCACCTCCTCAGGGGCATCGAGAAACATCTTGTGCACCGATAGACGTGCAAATCCCCTGCGGCGCTCCAAGACGCTGAGCATGGTCGAGCGGTTTTCGTTGACCACAAGATCGAGCTCACAGCGAAGCTGCTTTTCTAGCTCCCTTCGAAACCGATCCACGAGCGAGCTCTCGGAAAGACCTAACTCACTTACAGTCAACGACTTCACAGCAACCTTTCCATCACGATTTGGCCGAGGTAGAGCCCCTCTTCTTTCATGAAGTGTTTCTTGAATCCCACTTCTCGAAAGCCGAAGCGCTTGTAGAGATTGATGGCAGGATTGTCTTCGTAGACTTCGAGATAGATCACCTCCATCTTGAAGTAGTGGCGTCCGAGGTGCAGGATGTTGTTCATCAAAACCGTGCCCACACCCTTGCCTCGCATGCCTGCGCCGACGATGATCGAGAGCAGGCACTGGTGGGCCAATTTTTTGTAGGGCATCAAGCAGAGGGTGGCCATTCCGCACGGCTTGCCATCCATCATCGCTGTCAGGCTGCAGCGGTACTTGCTGAAGCTGATCCAGTGTTTGACCGAATCGTCCACCTCGGCGCTATCGGCCATGGGAAAGCCCTTTAAGACCCCTGGCTCCAGAAGCCACTCTCGAAGGTGGCTTGCATCCTCCATAACGGTGTAGCGCAGCTCCAGATTTTCCACTTTGGGTACGCCTGCCTGTTCTTTCTGCATGATATCCTCCTAACGTTCGGCTTGAAGTAGATAGGCCTCTATGAACTCATCGAGAAGCTCACCATCCATCATGGCATGCACATTGCCAACTTCATAACCGGTGCGGTTATCCTTTACAAGCTGGTAGGGCTGAAAAACGTAGCTTCGTATCTGGCTGCCCCACGCAATCTCTTTTTTCTCTCCAGCCATCGCCTGGAGCCTCTTTTCCCGTTTGTCGATCTCCATCTGGTAGAGCTTTGCTTTCAGCATTTTCAAACACATCTCTCTATTCTGCACCTGGCTTCTCTCCTTCTGGCAGCTCACTACCACTCCTGTCGGTATGTGGGTCATGCGCACCGCTGAGTCGGTCACGTTGACATGCTGTCCGCCCGCGCCTGAAGCTCTGTAGGTATCGACCTTCAGCTCGGAGGGGTCGACCGCCACGCTGATCTCATCCTCGATCTCGGCGACCACATCGACCGCTGCAAAACTGGTATGGCGCCTTGCCCCTGAATCGAAGGGGGAGATGCGCACCAGGCGATGCACGCCGCGCTCAGCCTTGGCATAGCCGTAGGCCCAGAGGCCAGCAAATTTCAAGGTGATGCTCTTCAGGCCCGCCACATCGCCGCCCTGAGCTTCGATGATCTCGACTTTCCAGCCACGCCTTTCGGCCCACCTCTCGTACATGCGGGCGAGCATCTCGGCCCAATCGCACGCCTCGGTTCCTCCAGCGCCCGCATTGATGCTCAGATAGCAGCTCGCATGATCGAGCTCCTGCGAGAGCATCCGCTTCACTTCGAGCGTCCGAATCTCTTTTTCCAGCCTCTCGATCTCATCCCTGACCTCGCCCTCGAGGCTCTCGTCGGTCTGCTCGCGCAGGGCAAGGGAGAGATCTTCGAGATTTTTCGTCTCCTTCAGAGCGGCCTCAAAGGGCTCGACGGTGGTCAGGAGCCTATTTTTCTCGGAAATGACCTCTTGGGCTCGCTCCTTATTCTCCCAGAATTCAACGCGAGCACTCTCGTCCTCTAGCTCTGAAAGCCTCGCTCTTTTCGCATCAACCTCAAAGTGACCTCCCGAGCTTGGAAAGGCGCTCCATCAAGCTCTCAATTTTGTCGTGCAGCTCATCGCTCATAGAGGAAATCTTCTCCCTGAAGGACCGAGGGATTCTATTCCCCTTTTCGAAAAATGTCAAAATCGAAAGAATTTAGAAAGGTCGCAATTAAAACATATAATTTTTATTTTAATCAATGGCTACTCCTGCACATGAAATAGAGGTCTGCCTTGGCTTTACAGGGGCACTTGTGCCGGCACTTGGGGTGACGGCGCCCTCGCTAGTTGCACTGGTGGCGAGCAGGATCAACCTCTCCGGCTTCACCCAAGATTTTTTTAGAGAGCTCTTCTTGCATCCTGAGCTGCACTGGGGCACGGTGATCCTGTTTTCGCTGGTCACGATTGCGGTGATGGTGGGCATTGTCTATCTCGTGATGAAGATCTACCAGAGGCGCTGCAAACCCTCTGAGGAGGCCCCTGAGGTGGCTAAAGAATAACCGATACCCACATCTTTCTGTTCAGCTACCCTCTTGAAAACAAGTTTATCTTGCTCATCTTGCCGCGCTCCGATCCTGCATATCTTGTTCTTTCTTCAAAAAGAAACAGGATGAGCAAGATCGCTAAAAGCGACAAGATGAACAAGATTCATGAAAATAGCCAGCGTTGCCTATGCCCTGGAGCTGGTTTGCGTCTTCGCTGGCGAGCCCTCCTGTTCTAGGAGAATTCCCTCTCGATCGATGCGCATGCGCCACTGCCAGCTAGGCGCCTCCTTCTGGCTCTTTTCAAACTCTATTTGGCCATCGGGTCGCATATAGGCCTCCCAACGCATGCCAGCAGGCACAACGATGTTCCAGCTGCCCCTGAAGGTCACATTCTCGGCGTAAAATTCTGCATCGCCCATCAACTTCAGCGAGAACGCCTCTTTGCGCACAAGGCTGTTTTTCCAGTAGAGGTTTTTGCCGCCTCGATTGATCCCCCTATTCTCGATTCGAACCCCTCTCAAAATGCAGCGTCCGACCCTTTCGCTGTAAACCAGCTGCTCTTTTTCCAGATGGCCTACCAGATTTTCAGCTCGAATGAGAAGAGAGCCCGATAGGGCGCACTCGTGCATGAAAAGCTCGGCAATCTCGAGCTGCAACTCCGAATCCTCTTCAAAGCGCCCTCCCACAAGCTTCTGAGCTACAATTTCACGAAGAGGTCCAAGAGCAGGGTGGTAGTGAAAAAGAAGAGAAGGACCCCTCTCAAGGTAGCTCTCTTCGGAGCAAAAAGGAGGCACAATCGCCTTGCAGGCAGTCTTTAACAGCTCGTGGTTTGCCCTGAGAAGGGCGTAATGAGCCCCCTCAGGGGTCTCCAGGAGAGGCCCTCCCTCGACATAACTTCTCTTCGCCGCAGCCATCACATGCTCCCGTTTTTGGCGCATGACGAAAGTCTCAAGAGAGGTCGGTTCCCTTGCGATGAGGAAGTCGGAAATATTTTGCATCATCGACTCAAGCCTTCCCCCTCTCTTTGGCACAAGCTCTCCCGAGGGCTCCATGAGCGCCACTTGGCTCTTGGAGTTGAAGGTGCAGGCAGGAACAGGATGACGCTTGATCACCTCCTTGATTTTAGCAAGGTCGGCGAAGAGGATATTGGTATTGGCGCAAAAATGGTCCCCTTGAGGGCCACTCAGAAGGCTTCTCACCCCAAATCGATCGAGATCGCTATACTCGATATTGCGAATAGAGCAGTCGCCAGAAGGACTTCTTGCAAGCGCAAGGACCCCCTCCGCTGCACTTGCCAATCGATCGCAGCCGATTAGCCCAAAGGCCTTTTTTTTCCTCTTGCCGTAACCCAAAAGATCAAAAAGAGTAGAGCCGAGCCCTGCAAGTGGGTTATTGATCTGACGAATGAGAAGCAAGCTCCTGGCTTGCTTTGAGAGCCAATCGAAAACGCCGCGCATCTCTGCCATGCGCCAGAGCGCTCCGTGGCCTCCCGGCAGCAGATGGAGAGCGCCTCCCTCTTTCTGTGACCAGAGCCCCTCCTCAGTGAGGGCAGGTACGGAGATTTGAGAGAAGAGAAAGAAGCTATTTTTGGGACGGTGAAACCAGCGCTTCTTCGTGCATAAGAGGCGCACATAAGCGGCATTCTGCTTCTCATGCGAGGTCATCATCGCAATGGGCGTGGTCAGCTGCTTGCCGAAGCATTTGAAGTAGAGATACTCTCTAGCAACCAGATCCTGCACCATCAGCTCGAGAAGCGAGCGTCCTAGAAAGGGAAGCAGGGCGGCAGGAAGGGGATGACCGCTCTGCCTCTTCAGATTGAGTCGATCACCGAGTCCCCCGAGCGGATAGATTTCAGCCACCTCTGGAAGGGCCCTAAGCCCGGCTTGTGTCTCCTCTAGAGAACCCGAAACAGCCGGGGGAGCGAGGAGCTCCTCAAAGGCCATCTTAGGCTCTTTTTGCAGCTCTCCGATCAGAGAGAGGATCTGGGCGTGGTAGCCGACAAGCCCCCCCATCTCGGCATAGAAGATCTCCACTTCGATCAGAGGCGCGAGCAGGGCGATATCTCCCGATCTCAAGAGATGCTCTCCCTGGCCGATTGCAAGGAGCGAAAGGAAGACGATTTCGAGATCGAGGCGCTTTTTCGACCGGACCAATTGCCACATCTTGGAGAAAAAGGGGCTCTTGAGTAGCTCTTGGACCCGAATTTCAGATAGAAGGATCTCTTTTTTTTCCTGCGCGCTTTTCGAAGAATGGATCTTTTCGACAAGCGAAGCGATAGCAGAGAGAGAGGGCATTTCGAAAGCGGTGACCTTCTGAATTTCAGGAGTGCGAGTATGATAAACCGAAGAGGGGAAAATGAAAAAGAGAATCAGCAGGAGAGCTCTTCAACCTTTTTGTTTGACGAGAATGGGCGCTTGAGGATACAACGTTTGCAAGCTTTGGAAAATCATCTCGTAAATATAGCTTTTTAAGGAGAAAACAAATGGTAGCTCAAAAGAAGAAGCAAAGCGCTTTCATGCAGCCTGTTAACATCAGCGACGAACTTAAAGAAGTCGTCGGCCCAGGCCCTATGCCCAGAACAGAGATCATCAAAAAACTTTGGGCTTATATCAAAAAAAATAAGTGCCAAGACACCAAAAATAAAAGAAACATTATCCCCGATGCCAAACTATCTAAAGTTTTTGGCTCATCCAGCCCAGTCGATATGTTTCAAATGACAAAAAAAGTATCAAAGCACATAAAATAGTGCTGTAAGGTGCTCCTATCATCTCGGGCAAATGCCCGGGATGATTCCTTTTAAAGCTAGGGGCAAAGAATAATCATGAGCTCCAGCGATCTTTCCAGAAAACTTGGTTCCCTCCTTCTCGATGTGGGAGCAAGCAGCACCCTTGTTGGCCTCTGGCCCAGGTTTATCGAGCCGCGACTTCTCTTCACCACCGAGCACGAGGTCTTCATCTCGGGCAACCGCAAGCTCGACGGCTTCAAAATCGTCCACTTGAGCGACCTACACTTCCACCGCCGCGTATCGAATCATTTCCTGAAAAGAATCTCCAAGCGCGTGCAGGAAATTGGACCCGATCTCATCCTCTTCACGGGCGACTTCATCTGCTACTCACAGCTGGAAGATAGCGCGCGGCTTCTAGAATTCCTCAACACCCTCCAGGCGACCCATGGCTCCTTCTGCGTCTTTGGCAATCACGACTACGGCGCCTATGTCAGCCGCAATCGCTCGGGCGACTACGATGTGCTGCATCCGGCAAGCCCTCTCTCCTCGTTCCTCTTCTCCTTCCATGTGCTTTTCAAGGAGAAGGAGAGCCTGAGAGGCAAAGTCACCCTGGCCGCGGCCCGAACGGGTCACCATCCCGGCCTCTTCGAGCTGATCTCGCAGAGCCCCTTCACCCTTCTGGATAACCGCACAGTGCAGCTTCCCATCGGACTCAACGTGGTGGGTCTTGGCGACTATGGCCTCGGCCGTTTTGATCCCGATGCAGCCTTTGCCGACTACAACCCCGATCTTCCTGGGATCATCCTCTCCCACAACCCCGACACCTTCCCCCACCTGCTTCGCTTCCCAGGCCAGCTCGTGCTCTCGGGACACACCCATGGCGAGCAGATCCACCTACCGATGCTGCCGAAGCTCTCGCGCAAGCTTGCAAGGCTTGAAAACCCAAACTACTCGCGCGGCAAAGCCTTTGCCGAGGGCAAGCTGCTCTACGTGAACCGCGGCCTCGGCGGCCCCAAGCCCTTCCGACTCTGCGCGCCGCCTGAGATCGCTGTGATCACCCTGCGCAGCCATGAGTAGCTCGATTTCCGCTATCGATGAGATGATCGTCGTGTCACCCAGCCGATCCTGGAGTGCACAGCAATGAATAATTCGATTTCGGCTATCGTGCTGGCTGGAGGCACTGGCAACCGTTTTGGCACAAGTGAACCCAAGCAGTTCCTCGACCTCAACGGAAAACCGGTCGTCGCCTATGCTCTGGAGCTCCTCCTCTCGATCGAGGAGATAGATGAGGTGATCGTCGTGTCACCCAAGCGTTACAGGCACTTGATCGAGCACTACCCTGTGCGCTTTGCCGATCCTGGAGCGAGAAGGCAAGATTCGCTCCGCTCAGGGTTCTTGCAAGCGCATTCCGAAAACGAGTGGCTGCTGACCCACGATGCGGCGCGCCCCCTGATCCGAAAAGAGGCGGTCTTAGCCCTGCTAGAGGCGCGCAAAAGCTACCAAGCAGCAACCCTTGCACGGCGCGTCGCCTCGACGATCAAAGAGGCGAAACGGGATTCTGAAAATTTTTTAGTCAATAAAACCCTTGACAGAAGCCTACTTTGGGAGATCGAGACGCCTCAGCTGCTGCACCGCTCAGTTTTAGAAAAAGGATTTGCCCTTGCTGAGAGAGAGGGGCTCGAGCTCACCGACGATGTGGCCCTTGCAGAGCTTGTGGGGGCTGATGTGGCGCTCATTCCCTCCTCGTGCACCAATATCAAACTCACGCTAAAAGACGACTTGAAGCTGATCTCAGCACTCCTTAGACTATCTGTGTGAGATATAAATTAGTGATCGCCTACTCGGGCGAGAAATATGTGGGCTGGCAGATCCAGCCAGAGGGCATATCGATTCAGGGCACCCTCGAGGAGTGCCTCTCGAGGCTCTTCAACGAGGGGCCGCGCGTGATTGGGGCGGGGCGCACCGATAGCGGGGTGCATGCCCTTGGTCAGGTGGCCCACTTCGATGCGCCTCCAAGATATAGCTGCAGCGATCTCAGCCACCGGCTCAATGCGCTGCTGCCAAAAGAGATCCGCATCCTAGAGACGAGCGAGGCCTCGGAGGATTTCCATGCTCAGCGGAGCGCGCTCTCCAAGATCTACCACTACCACCTCTGGCTCGACGAGATCGAAGATCCCTTCCTACAGCCCTACCGCTTCAGACCTCGCTACAGCCTCTCGCTCGAGAAGATGAAGGAGGCGAGCCGCTATCTGATCGGCAAGCGGGATTTCACCAGCTTCACCAACTTGGGAAGCAGCGCGAAAAGCCATGTGCGCACGCTGATACGAATCGACTTTGTGGAGCAGCCTGGAGGGGTTCGGCTCGAGTTTGAGGGCGACGGCTTTCTCTATAAAATGGTGCGCAACCTCGTCGGGATGCTGCTCGAAGTAGGGAAAGGGAGATATATGCCGAGCTCGGCGGCAGAGCTTCTAGCGCGTGCTGATCGCAGGTGCGCCCCACCTCCTGCCCCCGCTCACGCCCTATTTCTCGTGAAGGTCAACTATCCTTGAATGCAGTAAGGATAGGGGCCTCTGCGATTCTCTTGGCAAATTTTTCCCGCCCCTCGCTATCCAGAAACATGTTGAGGGGCTGATTCATCCGCACCTCTTTTCCCGCTTTAAGCGCCGCTGCAAGAGCCTGGTTCCCCCTTCTTTGCACAGCGCGGAAGCCTGCTCGGAAGTGAATATCGTGGGAGCCATCTGCATCGAGCACCACCCGCCCCTCGCAGCCCAGCCTATTGCCATGCTCCACCGCAATCTGGTAGAGCGCATTGCCCGTACCATATAGCAAGTGGCGTCTGTGAGATCGTATGTGCAGAATTTCGATTTTATTCGAGGTGTCCGCTTGGGCATCCTCACCCTCTCCTACCTCGCGATAGTTCAAGCGGCATTGAAAGGTCCAGGTGGTCGGGGAAGAGCTATTCTCACAGCCGTACTTTCCATCGGCGAGCAGGCGGCAGAAGACCAGCGTCATCTCGCCGATGCACTCCCTCTCGCGGTAGAGCCGATAGCACTGGCGCCCTCCACTCAGCTTCTGCAGCCAAACCTCCACCTTTAACGGCTTCCACTGCTCTTTAGGTTTGTCAGGATCCCTCTGGAAAACGGTCGCAACTCCCGCAAAGATCTCCTTAATGCGGCCATCGATCCCAGGGGGAATCCGAGGCTCCCTCGAAGAGGCCGCCGCTGCCATAGAATCGACAGGATTAGAAATAGCTGCCATAGAAAAACCTAAATTTTTCTACTATTATAAACTCTAATTATTATAATTTTATAAAGACATGCTATTATTTATTTAAAATGACACTTTTGTTATAATGGATTACTATCTTGTTATAATTTATAAACAAATAATTTATGGCTACATCCATAGCTGCCAGCTCCCCCCGCTCTTCAGAAGCCGCTCTGCCTGTGGCAGCAGGAGCAGCCTCTACCGTAGGGGCTGCAGTCGCCCCTGTCCTCGCCTCCCTTGCCCACTCTACGGTGGCGGGAGCCCAGACTCAGGTGTCTCAAAATAGAGAAACCCCTACGCCTGAATTAGACCCATTTCGATCCCCCACGAGACGGCTCCCTCTGCTAATGTCTGATCTAGTTTTTTTCCCTGAATCTTCTATTCTTAGGAAACATCCAGTTAAAACCTTACCTACCCCCTGCCCCTCCTATGTAGAATCTAACAATGCTGACTTACAAGACCTCATTGCCAATAAAGCAACTTGCCCTCCCAAACTATATGAAAAGCTGGTTCCAGGTTTTCAAGAAGCTGCAGAGAAAGCAAACACCATGTTAGCAATTACAAGAGAGGGCAAACATCTGCTTTTGCAACAAGCTGCGCGGTCGTGTGTACCGACAGCCATTGCAATGCTGGCTTTAGATGCAGGGAAAAACATCGATTTTTCTGAGGTTTTCGTAGATCGAGGCAGAACAGATGATGAAAAAATTGATTTGATCAAGGCGGCCGGTTTAACGCCATTGGTTGTGGACCATTGCGGCGAAAGCGAGGAAGAGCGGATGAAGTTCTTGCAATCACGAATTGAAGAATATGGCCCTGCACTTTTAGTAGTTGTTGACCGTCTGGTTGGCGGTCACACCATCATCCTCGACAAGGTTTCTATAGAAGAGGGGCGCGCCACTATCCGCGACCCCCTTCATGGTTGGATGATTGACGTCGAACTCTCTTCTCTATCTAAAATGATAGCGATACACAACCCCATCGTACAAATCAGCCGCACTTGACAAGCTCGCTCAGAGAGCGGACATAGCGGAAGGGTCTCTTCACTAGCTCCTGGACCGGTTTTTCCTCGAGGAAGGCGGAGACCAGCACCGCCTCTACAGAGGTGCCCAGAAGCGCCATTAAGCCACGAGGTGAGTCTTCAAAGCCGATGGTGCGGCTTTCGGGCCGAGCGAGCCGCCTCAGAGCGGTCTCGTAGCACTCTGGAGAGGGCTTAGGCTCTTCGTAATCCTCGCGCGTGATGAGATGGTCGATCTTTTTAAGAATAGGCAGCCTTTCGCGGATCTTTTCCACCTCGTAGCGCATCGAGTGGGTGACAATCGCGCTCTTTTTGCCTCTCTCGGAGAGCCACTCGATTAGCTCTGCGGCCCCTGTCATCAGCTGAGGACCTTTGGAATCGACAAGGGCGCTGTAGATCGCCTTTTTCTCGAGATAGAGCTCCTTCCAGGGCGCTCCTCCACTCTCTAGGCCAGGATTGAGCTCGTAGAGAAGCTCGCGAATCGCATCGGCGCGAAAGAGGGCGTAGCTCTGGTAGGTTGCAAAGTCGATCGGAAAGTGGTATCCCTTACGCCGGCAAAGCAGGCGATAGGCTTCGAAGTGAATCTCTTCGGTATTAACCAAAAGACCATCGAAATCAAAGAGAAAAAGATCGAAATCGGCAAGCATCCACATAAGTTTAGAGGCTCCCTCTTTGCTTGGCTAATGCTTTTTTCTCTTGTCACAGCATGCGATAAAGGCGAGGAGTTCAAGGGCGAATACATCACGCGCAATCAGGGTGAAAAATATTTTACCCCCCTGCCTCTTCGCAAATGCCCAAGGAAGGCCTTTGAATGGGAGGCAAGCTACGGCAGCCATTTTCCCCGCATCACCAAAGATTTCTTTCGCTGCCACGGCTCTCCTCACAACCCCACTCTGATCGAAGGCGAGGGAGAGAAGCGTTCGATGATCCGCGACTGCCGCGGAAGCGATCGCCATGGGCTGCCCCTGAGGGAGGGCAAGGAGTTTGTCTACCCCTGCCTCATCGAGCTTTTGAACTATGTGCAGGAAAAGAGCCAGAGGCGGGTGGTGATCACCTGCGGCCACACCTGTCCCGACCACAGCAGCTACATCTACCCCACCAAGCGCACCAGAGCCTCTAAACACCTGATCGGCGCCGAGGTCGATTTCTATGTCGAGGGGCTCCAGAACGCCCCTCAAAAGGTAGTGGCTCTCCTGCAGCGATACTACCAGGAAAATCCCGACTACAAGGATCATGCCGAATACACCACCTTCAAACGCGATGAAAGCGACAAACAGAGCGTTCTGACCCCCGCCTGGTACAACAAAGAGATCCAGATCCTACTGTCGCTCGGAAGCGAAAGAAGGGATCTGGACAATGCCCACGCCTACCCCTATATCACGCTGCAGGTGCGCTACGACCGAGAGAAGATGGCGCGCGTTAGCTACGATGATAAACAGGCGCGCAACTATTTGAGGAATTAAAATAGAGAAAAGGGTATAGTTGTGCGCTGTAAGCTTTTGAGCCGATGTGGCGAAATGGTAGACGCGGTAGACTCAAAATCTACTCCTAGCAATAGGGTGTTGGTTCGAGTCCGACCATCGGCAGCTTCTTTTTTATCTCAGGGCTGATGATGCAATCTCTGGCCCAAGGATGCCGCCTTTATGTCATCACCTGTATTAGCCGTTAAAAATTTGACCAAAATTTTTTACGGCAAAAGGCGGTTCTTCTTCCTGCGCTCGAAAGAGCCTCCCTTCATGGCTGTCAACAATCTCTCCTTTCATCTACAGGAGGGGGAGATTCTTGGCATTTTAGGCCCCAATGGCGCCGGCAAGACCACCACCATCGAGATGCTCCTCGGCACTCTCGAGCCCACCTCGGGCAACATCAGCTATTTCGGCAAGGAGTTCTACAAGAACCGCTCCGAAATCCTCGATCAAGTCACCCATGCAAGCGCCTACATGAAGCTACCCGCTTCTCTCACCATCCAAGAGAATCTGGAGATCGTCGGAAGGCTCTATGGCATGAGCCTGAACTCGATTCGCAGGCGCATCGACCGGCTGCTCGAGCAGTTTGGCATGGAGGAGTTCCGCGGCAGACAAGCAGGCGCCCTCTCGGCAGGTCAGATGACCCGTGTCATGCTCGTGAAGGCCTTTCTACCCAAGCCCAAGATCGTCCTTCTCGACGAACCGACCGCCTCGCTCGACCCCGACATCGCCCTCGAGGCGCGCGCCTTCATCCTCAAACAGCAGCGGGAGTTCAAAGTCTCCGTCATCCTCACCTCGCACAACATGCGGGAGGTAGCCGAGATCTGCGACCGGGCGCTCGTCTTGCAGCGAGGCACCATCATCCAAGAGGATGTACCGGAAAAACTTGCCAAAAGCGTTGCACTCAACGAGGTCAGCTTCAAGATCCTACAGAATCAGGAGAAGGCGCTCAGCCTGCTGCAGGAGAAAAAATGGCACTACAGCTTGCAAGGCTCTGAGATCAATGTCGAGATCGATGAGGCGCTCATCCCACAGCTCTTGAAGGGGCTCGTCCTAAGCGGCGTTGACTTTTCCCACTTCGAAATCATCAAGCCGACGCTGGAAGATTACTTCCTCTACATCGTACGGGAAGAGGAGATATGAACCGATGAGCTTCCAAAGAATCTGGGCCCTCGTGCTGCGCTACCTCTACGCCACCCGCGACCCATCGCGCATTGCCGAATTTGTCTTCTGGCCGATGATCGACATCGGCTATTACGGCCTCATCGCCCTCTGGAGCGGCACCCTCGCCCACGATCCAAACATCGTGCGGGTTTTTGTCGTCGCCCTCGTGCTCTGGCAGGTGATCTACCGCAGCAACTACGAAGTCTGCGTGAACCTGGTCGATGAGTTTCTCGACCACAACCTGGCCAACCTGGTCGCCTCGCCTCTCAAAAAGAGAGAGTGGGTCGCCGCCATGATGATCAGCGGCCTTGTGAAAATCATCTTCACGCTGCTCTTTGGAGCCGCTATCGGCTATTTCTTCTTCCAGGTGAATGTCTTTTCTATGGGCTTCGTGCTGCTGCCTTTTGTCGCGCTCTGTCTCATCTCTGGCTGGATCATCGGCTTTCTCGGCGCTGCAATCGTCATCTACAAAGGGGCCAAACTGCAGTTCCTCCCCTGGGTCGTCATCATGATCGCCGCCCTCTTCAGCAGCATCTTCTATCCAGTCTCCGTGCTGCCCACAGCCTTGCGTCTCTTCGCATCGGCTCTGCCTATGACCTACATCTTCGAAGGGATGCGCACGCTATTGACCCACGGAACGATTCCACCCTACTACTGGATTGCAAGCGTTCTGCTCTCCCTCGTCTACTTGGGGCTTGCAATTAAATTTTTTCTTTTTATGTTTGAGAAAAGTCGCGAGCGCGGTCTATCTAGACATCCTTGACAGTTTTCGCGCTCGCCCAAAGAGCATAAAGAGATGAAAGAAGAAGAGCTGCTCGAGCTGCTGCAAAAAAAGCGCGGCTTTTTCGAGGCTATTTTAGAATTAACTCACGTAGAAAGAACGCTTTCAGCCGAAAGATTGGCGGGGCACTTGAGGGAGAAGCAGCTTCTTTTGAGCTGCATCGATGCGATCGACAGCGAGCTCGATCGTTTTGCGATGAGCTTCTACTCGGTTTCGCAAGATGTCACAGATGAGCTAGATGAGATAAAGCGAATCGCGCTCCAGGTGCTCAGTGCTCAAGAGAGCCCGAGCAAGGAAAAGAGGGTGCGTCTCTACACCCACATCGAGGATATCATCGCATAAATTCTCTATGGCTCTATTAGACCTCTTGCATAATTCCATTTGGGGCCAAAACCGCGCCTCTTCCCGTGGGAATCCTACGGAATTCAGCCGCGCACAAGTCGCCTACTCTCAATCGAGTATGTCAACTTGCGCTTTGCTGAACCCACGGGCAGATCCATCACTTTTGGCCTCCAAAGCCAATTACGCAAGAGGTCTATTTCGATTCTTCCATCTCCTCTCAAAAAGGCTCTTCCAGAGGTGCCAGGGCCCTTTTTTACCTCAAGCGGCCCCACCTCCTCGGATCGAAAATGAATCGGCTGAGCTAAAAGAGAGGGTTGCGGCTCTAGAGGCGGCCCTTGCGCTTCTTGCGACCCATTTTTCGGGCGGGCTTCTCTACATCGATAGCGAGGGGCGGATCTTGCTCTGCAACGCTACTGCCTCGGAGATGATCGAGAGGGCCAAGCCGATAGTGGTCGGCAAGCGGTATAGCGAGATCTTCGAGGATGGCTTCTTCGGCTTTTCGATGAGCGAGATGTTGAAGGAGAAACGGGCCTCCTTGCGCCTTTTTTTGAAGCAGGAGTCAAAGCTACAAAAGCCCCTTGAGCTACTTGTGAGCCCAATTGGAGGCAAAAAAGGGGGCGTTTTCATCTTGCTGAAAAAGGAGGCGAGCCAGAAGAGCGAAGCGCTATGCGAGAGAGGAAAGCTCTCCGGTTTTGGCGATGTGATGGCAAGCCTTGTCCACGAGATCCGCAATCCCCTGACAGCGATCGACGGCTTTGCAACCCTTCTCGCGTTTGAGCTGAAGGAGAAGGAGGCGCGGCAGAAGGCGCGCTCCATTTTGGAGGGTACGGAGCTCATCGAGCGGCTCATCAACGATGCGCTTGATTTTTGCTCCACTCCGAAGATCAAATCCTCCTCTTGCCAGCTCGAAGAGCTGGTCAAAGAGGTCATCTGCCATTTCGAGGTGGCATCTCAGGAAAAAGAGCGGGTCAAGCTCGCGATCAAGGGAGAGGCAAGGCAGCTCAGCGTCGATAGCGAGCTTCTGAAGCTCGCCCTCTTCAATTTGCTCAAAAACGGCCTTGAGGCCTCTTCTGAGCACTCTTTGATCCATGTGGAGATCCGCTATGGCGATGGAGGTGCAGAGATCGCGGTCAGAGATAGCGGCCGAGGCCTAGAGAGCGCCGAGCTCGAGAAGCTCTTCACGCCCCGTTTTACAACCAAGAGCTCCGGCCACGGTCTTGGGCTTGCTGAAACCTACCGCGCCATCCAGGTCCAGGGCGGCACCCTCTCGGTAGAGAGCAAGGTCGGGCAGGGATCCACCTTCACGATCAAGCTGAAGGGGGACAATGGTCCTTGAACGCATTCTGATCGCCGATGACGATCCTCTGATTCGCAGACTCCTCGAATCGGCGCTCGTCGAAAAGGGGTATGAGATCCTGGCGGTAGAGAATGCCAAAGAGGCAATGGCCGCCCTGCAGAAGAGTCACTTCGATCTGCTTTTAACAGATATGCGCATGGAGAAGATGTCGGGCCTCGAGCTGCTCAGAAAGGTGAAAGAGGAGCAGCCGGAGCTTCTCGTCGCTATGATGACCGCCTTTGGAACGATCGAAAATGCGGTCGAGGCGATGCAGGAGGGTGCTTTTCACTACCTTCTGAAGCCGTTCACGCTAGAGACGCTCAACGCCGCTCTCGAGCGTGTGAAGAGCCATCTGGCTGCAAGCGGCGACTCCAATCGTCAGCAGGGCACCCCAGAAGAGAACCTGAGCTCGACATTGATCGCTGAGAGCCCCTCCATGCGGGCGCTGATCCGCGAGGTGAGCAAGGTGGCCAAGACAAATGCCACGATCCTGCTTGCAGGCGAGACGGGCACAGGCAAGGAGATCATCGCTCACTACATCCACGAGGAGTCGCTGCGCTCCACGGCCCCGCTCATCAAGGTCAACTGTGCGGCGATTCCGGAGACGTTGCTCGAGTCGGAGTTCTTTGGACACGAGAAGGGGGCCTTTACCTCGGCGCTGACAAAAAGGCTGGGCCGCTTTGAGCTTGCCGATCGCGGTACGCTCTTTTTAGACGAGTTCACCGAGATCCCCATCTCGCTGCAGTCAAAGCTGCTTCGGGCTATCCAGGAGCGCGAATTCGAGCGGGTGGGGGGCACTAAAACCCTATCGGTCGATATCCGATTCATCGCCGCCACCAATCGCGATCCCAAACAGGCGGTCAAAGATAAGATCTTGCGCGAAGATCTCTACTTTAGACTCAATGTCATCCCTATCTTTATTCCCCCTTTAAGAGAGCGTCTAGGCGATATTCTCCCCCTAGCGAGATATTTCCTCTCCCGCTTCTCCAAGCAATACCGCAAAGGGGTGCGCAGGCTCTCAGATGAGGCGGAAAAGCTTCTCCTGAGCTATCCCTGGCCCGGCAATGTGCGGGAGCTTGCCAATGTCATCGAACGCTCCCTCGTCCTTTCAGAAGATGTGGAAATCTCCTCCGAGAGTCTCTTCCTAGAACTTCGAGCTTAATTGTAAATTTATAATAATTTTTATTAGTTATTAATAGAAATATGTTACCATATTTCAACTAAATAATTTACTATATATATGGCATCAACTAATCTATCATCTTTAGGATCAAATGTTAGCGAGCAGACTCTTCCTGCCCAAGGGGGATTCGCTCACCTATCTGCAGAGGAGCTCTACTTTCAGGTACTGGAATTTAGCGGGCCGAGAGGGGCTATCACTTTTGGCCTCAGCGCCAGGCAGTTTCAGAGCGTATCGAGCGAGGATTTTCTCTGGAGGCAATCGCTACTGCCCCAGCTCGGCCTGAACGCTCCCCAGGCTCCCCCCGAAGCGGGAGAGTCCAGCCGCGGTGTTGCCCAGAGGCATATCATCGCAAAGATGATGAGCTGTCTCGTGCAATGCCCCGAGCCCCAGATCTGGGCAAAGCCCACCTATCGCATGCTAAGGGAGGAGCTTCTGGAAAATCGAGATCGCTGTGCGCCCTACATTCACCTCTTTGCGAAAGCGGGGCTCCTCGATGCTGTGGAGATATTGCTTGGCTCTCCTCGTTTGAGTGCGGCCCATTTAGGAAAAGCCTTTGTAGAAGCAGCCTCAGCGGGAGAATTAGAGATGATGGAGAAAATTGCCCGAAGAGCGATCCCGCCCACCTACCGAGCCGATGCGGCCCTAGCAGCCGCAAAAGCGGGCCAGCTCCACATCCTGCGTCGATTTTTCGAAAGGCCAGGCGACCTTGCACCGCCTAAACGCTTCGAAGCGTGCGTTCAGGCTGCCTCTGGGGGCCATCTGGAGGTGATTCGCTTCCTTCTGCCCCCTGGCCAGATCTTGCCCCCTCGATATAGAAAAGAGGCGCTCGAAAATGCGGCTCGCAAAGGTCGCCGTGAGACCCTTGCCTATCTCTTGGCAAATAGCCCTCCTCTCTCTCAAAACTCTCTGGATGATCTGATCCAATTAGCTGCTTGGAGCGGCCATCTCCCTACACTTCGTCTGCTCATTCCGGAAGAGGGCGAACTGCCGAGCTCAGAGGTGGTTGGCATTGGTCTAAGGCGGACCGCATTTCGCGGCCATCTCGAGGCAGCGCAATTTTTCCTAGGCCTTGGCGTTGAAATTTCAGAAGCAGATCGCAAACTAACCCTCGTCAATTCCTGTAGGAGCGGCAATTTAGCGCTGGTACAACTCTTCATCCCGCAGAAGCAGAAATCGACATGAGCGATCGCTGTAAAGCGGTTATTCAAGCAACCATAGGCGGCCATATCCCTGTCATTCAATATCTAACCCCTGAGGGGATCGATCTGCCCGCTGACGTTATGCAAAGGGTGGCCAAAATCTCCATTCAGAAAGGCCATCTGCATATTTTGCAGCTCCTTCTTCCAGACAGCGCCGCTCTTCCTCCTCCCTTGCGTGCCGAAACGATCCTCTGGGCAGCTGAAAAGGGCCAGCGCGAGATTATCGAGTACCTATTGCCGCCTGGAGCCGAGTATGCGCTTGAAGATCGCAGAACAGCAGCCCTTCTAGCTAGTGCCTCTGGTCATTTTGGCGCTGCCCTATTCTTGGCGGATGGCGATCCCCATCTGGAGAAAGAGGCGCTCATGAGCGCTCTCAAGGCAGGCAACACGGAGACCGCCGATCTTTTCCTCGCTCGAGGCCTGACGCTCGACGCAGAAGAATATATGGAGGCCATTCTGGCAGCGGCCTCTCGAGGCGATGCGAGCGCCTTTAGGAGGATCACCAAGAGAGCGCCCCCCCTTGACGAAGAGGGGCGAGGAAGGGTGGTAGTGGAGAGCTGTCGCGGGACCATGGATAGCCTTCCCATCCTGCAGGAGATTTTCAATGGAGCCGAGCCGACCATCCCTATGGAGGCGCGAGAGCAGGCTCTGCTGATCGAGCAGCGCAAAGGCAATGGACCAGCTGTGAGCTTACTTTTAGAGGAGCCAGGGATTTCCGAAGCGATCCTGCAGGAAGCTCTCCTCGGAGCGGCGACCGATGGCGATTACGCCATCGTTCAAGCGCTGCTCGCCTATGCGCCCGATCTGGATAGAGAGGCGGCGATAGAGTGCGCTGAGTGCAATGATTATGAGGAGATCGCCGATCTCTTGCGCACATGGCATCCTCAAGAGTGATTAATTATTAATAAAAGGTAACTGATATGGCAGCATCAACTAACAATAGCGGAGCGGCGGCAGCTGCGGCGGCACCGATGCCGATGGTCGGCCTGACTCCAAGCGATCGACCCAGCGACTCAGGTGCCGTTCAGGTGGCTTTGCGTCAGATCGAGATGCAGGTGAGCAGTGAGGGTCCTGGCCCAGGGCCTGCAGCCACCACGCTGGTCGTGCGCCAGACGGAGATGCGGGTCCGCGTATCCAGGCACACCCAGATCTCCCATCTGGCAAACGTTGCCGTTCTTGAGATCATGAAGTTTTCTCGCCCCTTTGATACCCTTGCCCTTGGCGTTACCTGCAAGCGATTCTATAGTCTCTCCATCCACAATGTGGTCTGGCGCCCCCATCTTCCGCAACTCGGGCTTGCAGTGCCGGATAGCCTCCCCGCAGGAGGTTATTATGGACAGGCTCACGATCACTATGTGGACAGATTAATGGGCTGTCTCAATAAAGCGGGCAGGCCGATGCCCAGAATCCATGTAACCTATAGAGCTCTCTTACAAGAGGTGGCGCGAAGAAAAATCGAGCTATTTGCCAAGTTAGACATATTCGCAAAAGCGGGCTGCCTCGATGCTGTGAAAATCATCCTCACCTGCTCTACTGTGAGAGAGGGCAGCGCCCGATATGACATGGGCAAAGCTGAACTCGGCAGAGCGATCAACGCAGCAGCCGAAGAGGGCCATCTCCATGTCGTCAGAGCCCTTTGTGAGACCCCACTACCTCCTTTTGATCGCGACCTGCAGAGAGCTGCAGTAAATGCTTGCAAACTTGGGCATAAAGAGATCTTTGCCTATCTCTCGACAAAAACCGCCTCCACACCTGAAATGAGAGAAGAAGGAAGAGAGGCCGCCGCCCACTCAGGCGATCTCGATGCTTTGCGGCTGTTCACTGGAGGCGATGCCCTTGAGAGGGAGGAGCGCCTTGAGCTTGCCATAGAGGCCACCAGAATGGGACGTCTCAACATCTTGGAGCACCTTTGCCCTGCACTTGGGCTCACGGATGAAGAGAGACACCGCATCCTTGCGTTGGCTGCATCTCGCGGCCACCTCAACATCGCCCAATTTATTGCCCCTGTGATGGTGCCTCCCGTCGGTGAAATAGAAAATCCCGAAATGGACGGGGATGGAAACCCAATCCAGCCAGCAGGTCACCTCGTGCCTGCTGAATCACTCTCAGAGCTTATATCTGAAGCAGCGACGACAAACCTACCTCTCGTACAATTCCTATGGCCCGAGAATCGCATCCTCGACATAGATGCCCAGATGCCAGCAATGAGTGCGGCCGCTAGACACAATAAACCGGAGATTCTCCGATGGCTCATTGGGAGAGCTGGGGAAGATTTTACTCTGGAGCGTCGAATGCAAATTATTGGCGCAGCAGGCCAGGCCGGTCATCTAGCGCTGGTCGAATCGTTGATACCCCCAGGCCATGTTCTGACAGAGAGACAAAGAGGGGCGCTCGTCCTATTCGCTGCCGCTGCGGGCGATATGGACTGGCTCGAGCGATGGCTACCTGAAGGGGCCCAGATAGACCTTGGCTTAAGAGGTGAGGCTATTTTTGGAGCGGGCGCGGTTGGAAATTACGCCATTGCGAGCCGCCTATTGACCCCTGAGATTCTCCAAGATGCGGGCTCGTGCACCCACGCTCTTATGTGCTTGGCAGGAGCGCCCACTCTTGTAGAGCGCATCCTCCAGGCAAACCCCTCTCCAGAGATCGATCTTGAGAAAGCCTTCAGACAGGCCTCAGAGTGCGGCCATACCGAAACCATTCGTCTACTCAAAGCAGATCCACGCATGGCAAATATCAGCCAGGCCGTCATAAAGCGTGCGATAGAGAAAAGTTATGAAAAGGGACTCTTTGATACGACCCTTGCCATCTTCCAAAACTGCCCTCCCGATAGACTCGTAGATGCGCGTGGAAAGGCTTTTATCGCAGCTGCTTTAGCGGGTCGCGCCGATGCTATGGAGGCGCTTGCAAGAAATGGAGCGATTTACAGAATGGCTTGGATCGATGCCACCCGTAAAGCAGCCAAAAGGGACCGTCTCAGCGTGATTCAATTCATCACTACCTACAGTGGCCCGGGCTCTCCACAAGGCATCCACCGATCTGCTCTTCTGCGAATAGCACGAGAGCGCGCTGAAGAATATCACCACTCCGACATCATCGAATATTTGAACAAGCCTGCAAGCGAGCAACATAAGGTCTAACCTAGAGGGAAATTATGGCAAATCCATCATCAGCAGCAGCGGCAGCCGCGGCGGCACCCATGCCGATGGTCGGTCTGGCTCCAAGCGATCGACCCAGCGACTCAGGTGCCGTTCAGGTGGCCTTGCGCCAGATCGAGCTACGAGTAAGCAATGAGAGCGTATCACCGTGTACAGGGCCAGCTTCGGGACCGATCACCGATATGACGGAGCCAGTTGTTCTTAAAATCATGGAGCTCTCTTCTGTCTCGACCACCCTTGCCCTTGGCAATACCTGCACCCAATTCCGTGAGCTCTCTCGCGATAATGAACTCTGGCGCTCCTATCTTCCACAGTTAGGGCTTCCAGTCTCAGATGTCCCTCCCGAAGGGGGCTATTGTGGACAGGCTCGTGATGCCTATGTGGAAAAATTATTGAGCTGCCTCAATAAAGCGGGCAGGCCGGTGCCTAGAACCCATATGAGTTATAGAGCTCTTCTACAAGAGATAGAGCGAAGAAAAATCGAGTTTTTTGCCAAGTTAGACATATTCGCAAAAGCGGGCTGCCTCGAGGCTGTGAAAATCATCCTTAACTCCTCTATTACAAGAGAGCCCATAGGCGACCTTGGCCGTGCTGAACTCAGCAAGGCGATTGTCGAAGCAGCCAAAGAGGGTCATCTCCACGTCATCAGAGCCCTTTGTGAGACCCCACTGCGCCCTTTCGACAACATGCTACAAGGTGCCGCAATCGGAGCGTGCAGCCTTGGATATAAAGAGATCCTTGCCTATCTCTCTACTCAAACTGCTTTTACCCCTGAAGCAAGGAAGAAAGGAAGAAAGGCCGCGGCCCACGCAGGCGATCTCGATGCCCTGCATCTCTTCACCCAGGACGATCTCCTTTCGAGAGAGGAGCGCCTCGAGCTTGTCTTAGAGGCTTCCAGAAAGGGCCGTCTCAATATTGTGACGCACTTCTGCCCTGAGCTTGGGCTCACGGATGAGGAGAGACTCAGAATCTTTACCGCCGCTTCCTCTTGGCGTCATCTCAACGTTGTCCGATTTATTGCCCCTGTGATCGTGCCTCCAGTCGATGAGATAGAAGATCCCGAGATAGGTGAGGATGGCCGTCCGATCCAGCCAGCGGGCCTGGCTGTGCCCGCACAGCAGCTCAATTCCTCGATTTTTGAAGCCGTGCGAGGAAGGAACCTGCCTCTCATACAATTCCTATGGCCAGAGAATCGCACCCTCAGCCCCGAGACCCTCATGCGTTTCATGAGAACGGCTGCTAGTCACAATAATCCGGAGATCCTCCACTGGCTCATTGGAAAAGCTGGGGATACTTTTACCCTGGAACGTCGAATGCAAATTATTGGCGCAGCGGGCCAGGCGCGTCATCTAGCACTAGTCGAGTCGTTGATACCCCCAGGCCATGTTCTGACAGAGAGGCAAAGAGGGGCGCTCGTCGAGTTCGCAGCTGCTGCAGGTGACATGGAGCGATTCGAGCGATGGCTACCCGAAGGGGCCCAGATAGACCGTGACTCAAGAGGTGGGGCTATTTTTGGAGCGGGCGCAGGTGGAAATTACGCCATTGCGGACCGCCTATTGACCCCCGAGATTCTCCAAGATGCGGCCTACTGCACCGAGGTTCTTGTGAGCTTGGCAGGGGCGCCCACTCTTGTGGAGCGCATCCTCCAGGCAAACCCCTCTCCAGAGATCGACCTTGGGAAAGCCTTCAAACGGGCCTCAGAGCGCGGTCACACCGAAACCATTCGCCTACTCAAAGCAGATCCACGCATGGCAAATATCAGCCAGGAAGACATAGAAGTTGCGATAATGGAAAGTTATAATGACGAACTCTTTGATACGACCCTTACCATCTTCGAAAACTGCCCTCCCGATAGTTTCGTAGATGCGCGTGAAAAGGCTTTTATCGCAGCTGCTTTAGCGGGTCGCGCCGATGCTATGGAGGCGCTTGCAAGAAATGGAACGATTAACAGAATGGCTTGGATCGATGCCACCCGTGAAGCAACCATCAAGGACCATCTCAGCGTGATCCAATTCATTGCTACCTACAGTGGCCCTGGCTCTCCCCAAGGCATCCACCGACATGCCCTGCTGCGAATAGCACGAGAGCGCGCTGAAGAATATCACCACTCCGACATCATCGAATATTTGAACAAGCCTGCAAGCGAGCAACATAAGGTCTAACCTAGAGGGAAATTATGGCAAATCCATCATCAGCGGCAGCGGCAGCTGCGGCGGCACCGATGCCGATGGTCGGTCTGACTCCAAGCGATCGACCCAGCGACTCAGGTGCCATTCAGGTGGCCTTGCGCCAGATCGAGATGCAAGTGAGCAGTGAGGGTCCTGGCCCCGGGCCTGCAGCCACCACTCTGGTCGTGCACCAGACAGAGATGCGGGTCCGCGTATCCAAGCACACCCAGATCTCCCATCTGACAGAGGTTATCCTTCTCGAGATCATGAAGCTCTCCCACCCCTTTGATACCCTCGCCCTAGGCGTTACCTGCAGGCGATTCTATAGGCTCTCCATCGACAACACTGTCTGGCGCTCCCATCTTCCGCGCCTTGGGCTTGCAGTGCCGGATAGCCTCCCCGCAGGAGGTTATTATGGACAGGCTCACGATCACTATGTGGACAGATTAATGGGCTGTCTCAATAAAGCGGGCAGGCCGATGCCCAGAATCCATGTAACCTATAGAGCTCTCTTACAAGAGGTGGCGCGAAGAAAAATCGAGCTATTTGCCAAGTTAGACATATTCGCAAAAGCGGGCTGCCTCGATGCTGTGAAAATCATCCTCACCTGCTCTACTGTGAGAGAGGGCAGCGCCCGATATGACATGGGCAAAGCTGAACTCGGCAGAGCGATCAACGCAGCAGCCGAAGAGGGCCATCTCCATATCGTCAGAGCCCTTTGTGAGACTCCACTGCCTCCTTTCGATCGCGATCTGCAGAATGCCGCAATAAATGCTTGCAAACTTGGGCATAGAGAGGTCGTTGCCTATCTCTCGACAAAAACCGCCTTCACACCTGAAATGAGAAAAGAGGGAAGAGAGGCCGCCGCTCACTCAGGCGATCTCGATGCTTTGCGGCTGTTCACTGGAGGCGATGCCCTTTCGAGAGAGGAGCGCCTCAAGCTTGTCTTCGAGGCTTCCAGGAGGGGCCGTCTCAATATTGTGACGCACTTCTGCCCTGCACTTGGGCTCACTGATGGGGAGAGACAACGCATCCTTGAGCTGGCTGCATCTCGCGGCCACCTCAACATCGCCCAATTTATTGCCCCTGTGATGGTGCCTCCCGTCGGTGAAATAGAAAATCCCGAAATGGACGGGGATGGAAACCCAATCCAGCCAGCAGGTCACATCGTGCCTGCTGCATCACTCTCATGGCTCATACGTGCAGCAGCGACGACAAACCTACCTCTCGTACAATTTCTATGGCCCGAGAATCGCATCCTCAACATAGATGCCCAGATGGCAGCAATGAGTACGGCCGCTAGACACAATAAACCGGAGATTCTCCGCTGGCTCATTGGGAGAGCTGGGGAAGATTTCACTCTGGAGCGTCGAATGGAAGTTATTGGCGCAGCAGGCCAGGCGCGCCATCTTGCGCTAGTCGAGTCGTTGATACCCCCAGGCCATGTTCTGACAGAGATGCAAAGAGGGAGGCTCGTCCAATTCGCAGCTGCAGCAGGTGACGTGGAGCGGCTCGAGCGCTGGCTACCCGAAGGAGCCCAAATAGACCTTGGCTCAAGAGGTGGGGCTATTTTTGGAGCGGGCGCTGGTGGACATTACGCCATTGCGAGCCGCCTATTGACCCCCGAGATTCTCCAAGATGCAGGCTTCTGCACCGAGGCTCTTGAGAGCTTGGCAGGATCACCCACTCTTGTAGAGCGCATCCTCCAGGCAAACCCCTCTCCAGAGATCGATCTTGCGGGAGCCTTCAGACGGGCCTCAGAGCGCGGCCACACCGAAGCCATTCGCCTGCTTAAAGCAGATCCCCGCATGGCAAATGTCTCCCCTGAAGACATAGAACATGCGGCACGGACAAGCTCCTACGATAAATTTTTTGATACGACCCTTGCCATCCTCGAAAACTGCCCTCCCGATAGCCTCATAGGGGGGCGATCAGATGCCTTTTGGAGAGCTGCTCTAGCAGACCGGGCCGAGGCTATGGAAGCGCTTGCAAGAAATGGAGCGATCAACCGAGAGGCTTGGCTCATCGCCACCCGTGAAGCAGCTAAAACGAACCGCCTCAGCGCAATCCAATTCATCGCTACCTACAGTGGCCCTGGCTCTCCCCAAGGCAGCCACCGACATGCCCTGCTGCGAATAGCACGAGAGCGCGCTGAAGAACATCACCGGAACGACATCATCGAATATCTGGATGGGCTCAGAGGTCAGTAAAGAGAGGCAGAGCAGATAGACGCCTGTAGCTTCCCTCCTCATAGAGGGCGACGAGCGCTTCGCTCGCATTCACCAGGGCGACTGCACGGGCGCAGATGTGGCTATTGTAGGCCATGAGCTGACCGAGCGCCTGCTCACCGAGCGCTCCAGCCTTACATTCGATCAAGAGCAAGGGAGTGAGTGTGCCGCTTGCAAAGGCGACGATATCGGCCCTCCTACGAGGCAATCTTTCTGAGGAGATGTGGGGAAGTGCACTGAGCTCCTTCTCAACCGCAAGCAGCGCTGCAGGGTAGCCTCCTTCCTCGATCAACCATTTGAGCCACATCTGGCGCACGCGCTCCTCAGGAGTCGCTCTCACAAGAGCGCGGCGGACCGGATCAAAGAGCGCCTTCATTACTCGGGTTCAACGATGGCAAAGTTGCCATCGGCATGTCGGTAGATCACCTTCAGCTTCTGATCCTCCTCGGAGAAGTAGAGCATGAAGGCTTGGCCTGAGAGCTCCATGTGCATCACCGCCTCAGCTTGTGTCAGGGTTCTGACCGCCATTTTCTCCCGCTTGACAATCGGATGGCTCTTGAAGCTATCTTCGACCAGATGGAGCGCCTCCTCCTCGATCTCATCGTTCAAATCTTCAAGGGCGCTCGCCTCGAGCACGCTCACCTCCATCTCGATCTCTTTGAGAGGCTTCTCTGCGTGCATGTGGAGCCTCTGCGTATAGCGGCGCAAGATCCGTTCTAGACGGGCAATCGCCTCGTCAATCGCAGAGTACATATCTGGGGCGCAGCCGGAAACTTTGATGACCATGTTGTTGACATTGAGAACAAAATCGACCGTGTGGGCAAGCTTCTGCAGATCCATCGCGATGTTGACGTCGTTGAGCCGTACACCAAAGCGCTTAGCCTTCTTCAGCTTATCCACTGCATAGACCTTCATCGGCTCGGTCACCTTGACATGGCGTCCCACCACGTGAATCGGATAGCCGTCACCCTCGTATTTCTGCTGAATTGCTTCCTCTGTTGGTCTCGCCATGTTTCCCTATGCCTATTGATTAAAGCCTACTCTTTTGCTACCACAGAGCTCATTACTTTTCCAGCCCTTTGGAGTCCTTTGGGTTTGCCGAGCTGACCGCAGGCAGCCATGATCTGATCGCCATGGGTCGTCCGGAAATAGACCCCATAACCTTGACGGTGGAGAATATTCGCAAATTCTTCAGCCTGAGTAGGTTGCGACGGCTTCCAGTCGAGCTGTCCGATCGGGTTATAGGGGATCAAATTGATGGTGACGCGAAGATCCCTCAAAAATTCTCCGAGCGCCTCTGCTTGGAGGAGGCTATCATTCTTGCCTGCGATGAGCACATATTCGACCAAGATGCGCCTCCTGGGATGGGCGGTGTAGGCCTCCATCGCACGCCTGAGCTCGCTCATCGGATGCACCTTGTTGATCGGCATCAACTGCGTGCGCACTTCATCGGTGCCACCGCTGATCGAGATGGCCAGATTGACCGCCGGATCCACATCCTCGATGAAACGGTAGATCTCATCGACCTTGCCCGAGGTGGAGACCGAAATGCGGCTTGGGCCCATGCCAAAGCCCTTTGGATCGGTCAGAATTGCGATCGCCTCGACCACATTTTCGTAGTTGTCAAAGGGCTCTCCCATACCCATGAAGACGATATTGGAGGGATTTGCCCCGAACTTGTGGCGAGCGAGAAAGAGCTGCGAGACGATTTCGCCAGCTGACAAGTTGCGCCTCAAATTCATCTTGGCGGTGCGGCAGAAGAGGCAGCCCATCCTACAGCCGATCTGAGAGGAGATACAGAGGGTCGTGCGCCCCTTCATCGGAATCAGCACCATCTCGATGAGCTGGCCATCCTCTGTCTTTAAAAGCGCCTTGCGGGTGCCCTGAGACTCAAAACTTTCGCTGACAAGCGGGGTGGAAAAATCGGTCACCATCGAGAGCTTCTCGAGAAACTCTTGTGCATTTTTGAAGCAGGGACGCGCGCTATCGATGCGCCCGAGCCGAATCCAGCTCGAGTAATACTCCCGAGCAAGCAGCTCGCCTGAGCCGAGAAGTGAGGCGGCTTTCTTTGCAAAGGAGCGGCTGGTCAAAGAGAGGATGGGTAGCATAGCGATAGAAAGGTACGCACCGAAGAGGACTCGAACCTCTAACCACCTGGTTCGAAGCCAGGTACTCTATCCGATTGAGCTATCGGTGCCTAAAGAGGAAGTAAAGGTTATCAGCTCCCCCCTCTTGATGCAAGCATCTCTTGAGCAGCTCTGAGCATCTGGGCAGGCGTGATCGAGCGCATGCAGCGAAAATCGATGGGACAGCGCCTGAGGAAACAGGGGGCGCAGGCTGCCTCGCCTCGGATCACCCGCCCCTTGCTATAGGGACCTGTCGCAAGCTCCGAGGTGGAGCCGAAGATGGCGATGAGCGGGGTCGAAAGCGCCTCTGCGATATGCATCGGTCCTGAATCGTTGGTGATGAAAAGGTCGCATATCGAAATGAGCGCAACGAGCTCGCGCAAGCTGGTGCGGCCTGCCAGGTTGATCACCCTCTCAGGTAGCCCTCGGCAGATTTTTTGCACAAGCGGTGCACCCGATGGATCGCCAAAAAAAAGCAGGGTGTGGTCGGGCATCTTCTCGAGAAGATCGGAGGCGAACTTGTGGAAATTCTCGGTGGGCCAGTTCTTGGCAGAGCCGTAGGCAGAGGTGGGGTTGATCCCGATGAGATGGCTCCTCGGCCCTCTCTCAGGCACATGGAACTCCTTCAAGAGGGTGCGGACCTCCCTTTTTTCCTTATCGGTGACAAAGAGGCGCGGCTCGCTCTCAGAGAGGGCGATCCCGAGCGGCTTGAGGAGTCTTTTGTAGGTCGAGACCAGATGCTCATGGCCCTTCTCGCGTGGCTCTGGTAGGCTTTTGCTCAATAAAAGAGAGCGCCCATGGCCGCTGAACCCGATGCGCTTTTCCACCTTGCCTCGCCAGAACCAGAGAGCCGATGAAAAGGAGCCGGTCAAGAGGATGCCAAGGTCGTATTTGCCCTGCTGCAGGCGCAAGATGATATCGCGCTTTTCATCGTGGCGAAGGAACTCGTTTCTCTTGGAAAAAGAGAAGATCTCATCGATATAGGGACTACCGAGTAGCAAGGGGGCAAAGCTCTCTAGGCTCATGGCGGTGATCTTGGCTTCAGGGAAGCGCCTCCGAAGGTCTTCGAGCACAGGCGTTGCCATGACAAAATCGCCCACCCAGTTGGGCATCCTGACAATGATATTTTTATATTCCGACATCGCCTACCTAAGGGAATGGCGAAGATGATACCAAGAGCGCTATATTAGACCTCTTGCGTAACTTCATTTGGTTACTAAAATTGCCATTTTTGGCGCCTTCGTCGCCAAATTTTTCGGCCATATGTTCGCATATGCCCTCAAAATTTGTCGACAAATCCGCTCAAAAATCATCAATTTTTTCAACCAAAGCAAATTACGCAAGAGGTCTATTCCTAAAACCGCCACTTGCACTATTTTAAACTCATGGAAGAGGGAGAACTCATTCTGGGCATCGATCCGGGCAGCGTTGTCACCGGGTATGGGCTCATCCGCAAGCGAGGGAGCCGGCTTTCGGCCTGCCTTTTCGGCTGCATACGGCCTAAAGCGAAGGAGCTGCCTGCCCGCTTCCGCACGATCTTCGAGGAGGTGCTGCTCCTCATCGATACGCACAAACCTGGAGCGCTCGCCGTGGAGACCCAATTTGTGGACAAGAATGCAGGCAGCGCTCTGAAGCTCGGGATGGTCCGCGGAGTGGTCCTGCTGGCCGCTGCTTTGCGCGAAATCCCTATTTTTGAATATGCTCCCTCGCGCGCCAAACAGGCCATCACAGGCTCAGGAAGGGCGAGCAAAGCGCAGATCCGCTCCATGGTGCAGATGCTTCTAGACCTGAAGAAAGAGAGGCTTGCCGAGGACGCCTCCGATGCCCTGGCCATCGCGATCTGCCACGCCCATAGCAATAGGATATTAAGGTATGTATAGCTTTATCAGAGGCAAATTAGTTGAAATTCGGGAGCAGGCGGTGGTGCTGGATGTGGGCGGGATCGGCTACTTGCTCTCCACGCCTCAGCGGGCGGAGCTGCCTGCTCTCGGCGATGAGCTGACCCTCCATGTGAGCCTTGTGATTCGCGAAAATAGCCATGCGCTCTACGGCTTTCTAGACCCCTCTGAGCGCGACCTCTTCGAGATTTTGCTCACGATATCGGGAATCGGCCCTAAGACCGGCCTTGCGCTGATCTCCCATCTCGACCCAAGCGAGCTGCAGGAGACGGTGCTCACAGGGAATGCAAAAAGACTCACCTCCACGCCCGGCATCGGCAAGAAGACGGCCGAGCGGCTCATCTTGGAGCTGAAGGGCAAAATCGATAAGCTAATTTTTACTTCACAGGGATCTCTTTCGAGTGTGGAGCGGGAGGCGATTTCGGCGCTGGTGCATCTGGGCCATAGCCCCAAGATCGCCGCTGGAGCGGTGGAGAAGGCGATGAAGGCGGGCGAGGCTCGCGACCTTGCCTCGCTCATTCGGCGAGCGCTTGCCGAGAGCAATTGAACTTTAAAGGGCTAATTTCTTATACTCGCTGCCACAAAAATCTAGAAGGTTATTATGGCAAAACAGAAGACACTTTCCATTATCAAACCCGATGCGGTGAGCAAAAATGCGATCGGGGCGATTCTCTCTCGCTTTGAAAAAGCGGGCCTTGTCATCGTCGCTGCCCGCATGGTCCACCTATCGAAGGAGCAGGCGGAGGGCTTCTATGCGGTCCACAAGGCGCGGCCTTTCTTTGGCGACCTTGTGAAATTCATGACCTCAGGGCCAGCTCTTGTGCTGGTGCTCGAGGGTGAGAATGCGGTGGCCAAGAACCGCGAGCTCATGGGAGCGACCAATCCCAAAGAGGCGGCCAAGGGAACCATCCGCGCCGACTTTGCTGACTCGATCGATGCCAATGCGGTGCACGGCTCCGACAGCGAAGCGAACGCATCGCAAGAGGTGGCCTTCTTCTTCAAAAAAGAGGAACTCTTCAGCCGTTAATTACAACCTAAAATCGTTGAGACTGTAGCATAACGTACTGTTCAGCTACCCTCTTGAAAACAAGTTCATCTTGCTCATCTTGCCGCTCCTAGCGATCCTGCATATCTTGTTCTTTCTTCAAAAAGAAACAGGATGAGCACGATCGCGAAGCAGGCAAGATGAGCAAGATCGTGGTTAATTTCACGAAACCTGTGATCCCTACAACCTAAAATCGTTGCCCAGATAGCTCTCTCGCGCCTCGGGGTGGGCGATGAGCTCATCCACTGCGCCCGATAGAAGCGATGTGCCGGCGCGCATCAGGTAGCAGCGATCGACGACAGAGAAGATCTCCCGAGCATTGTGGTCGGTGATCAAAATGCTGATGCCGCGCATCGAGAGGATGCGGATCATCTTCTGCAATTCGCTGATCGTAATCGGGTCGACGCTTGCAAATGGCTCGTCGAGAAGCAGCAGCTTGGGCTCCAAGATCAGAACACGCGTGATCTCCAGGCGCCGCCTCTCGCCTCCCGAAAGGGTGCAGGCGCGCTTTTTAGCAAGAGGCGTTAGATGGAGCTCTTCTAAGAGCGCCCTCATGCGAGCAAGCCGCTCGGCTTTGCTTATGGGAAGCATCTCCAGAATAGAGAGAAGATTCTCTTCGACCGTGAGATCGGGAAAGATAGAGGGCTCCTGCGCCAGATAGCCCATACCCAGTTTTGCGCGCGCATGAATGGGCCGCTCAGAAATATCCACACCGTCGAAAAAAATCGATCCAACATCGGGGCGAATCAGCCCCATGATCATGTAGAAGGCTGTTGTCTTGCCCGCCCCGTTAGGCCCAAGCAGGCCCACCACCTCCCCTGAGCCTATCGTGAGAGAGAAGTTATGCACCACCTTGCGATTCGAAAAGCTTTTGGTCAGCTTCGAGACCACTAGTAACTTTTTTGCGTCCATGAAAATTGCTCTTCTATCCGTTTGATCTCATCCTCTTTGAAGGTGAACTGAACCTGGCCCACGCCCTCGATCCTCTCCCCTCCACTCTTTGCGATGATCTTGCTCGCAGAGATCGTCACCCCCTTCGCCTCATCGACAAAGAGCACAGGCGCTGCTTGGGAGACGAGCATCAGCTGATCCTCCTCCGGAAAGTAGTCCAGCCGATCGGCAAGCGCATATTGCATCCCTTGCACACTTCGCTCGATCCGAATCTCTTCATAAAGATGGAGCGCCTTCAGCTCAAAGCCGCCCTCCCTCTCCTCACAAAAGAGCTCGCCCCACCGCGCAAGGACCGTCGTGGAGTCGCTTTGAAGCGATAGCGGCGAGTGGATCCCCCTGAAGACAAAGCGGCCACTCTTCAGATCTCCCTCGAGAAGATCTGCGCGCGCCTCGAACCGCTTGCCCTCCTTCACGAAGACCAGCTCCACCTGGCCCTCAAGGCTCATCGTAGAGAAGGGAATCTCTTTTACATCATCTCGGGCGGCCGCCTCCAAAATAGCCTTCTGGCCCGAAAGAGTGGCCTGGCCATCCTCGATTCTGACCTTGCCCTCCAAGATGAGCGTGCGCGCACCTGCCCCCTTCTGCTCGTCGCTATAGTGGGCCTTCTCGGAGGTGACCCGAATAGCCCCGAAAAGGCTCTGTGAAAGCAGTAGCGGGAGAAAAGCTCTCTTAATGATGTTCAAAATCTGCCTCCACTCCATATGCAACCACATCCATTCCACTCTCCAATACCGTGCACTCGAGCTTCTCAGCCATCCCCGACATGAAAGGATGGCCCAGCTCATGGATCGAGTCACCCTTCATCTCTACAAGCCTATAGTCCAAAAAGTGGACATCCTCTGCTTGCAGCCTCTCAGCTCGATAGTAAAATCTGGCATTTTTGCTCTCGAAAAAGCGGAGGCGATCCTCTCCTGTTTCGTAGAGATGGGCCGAAAGGTCAGCCAGCTCCTCGATCGCATCTTTCTGATCGGGGAGCAAGAAGAGCTCCGAGCGAGGAGAGGCCATCCGAATATAGCGCCCAGCCACCCACGCCTCTTTGAGAACACCGGTGCGCTCCTGCTTTGCCGTGCGCAAGCTCTGCCTCGCAGAATCGAGCTCCCTCGAGAGGAGTTCAAAGGCGGCTCTATCGCGGCTCGTTGGCACCATTAGAGCGACGAGCAAAAGAATCGGCAAGGCAAAACTCAAAAGGAGGATGAAGCGCATAAAGTAGTCGTGTAGAGCGCCTCGGCAAGGCGGCTCCATTCTCGGATCAGAGCCGCCATCTCACCGAGAGCAAGCTGCGTCTCAGAATCGCTCTTGGCTAGCCGTGGGCTCGGATGCACCTCGATATAGAGACCATCAGCTCCAGCTGCAAGGCCGGCGCGCGCAAGAAGCGGAACATATTCGGGATTGCCACCAGAAGATTCCCCTCGCGCCCCCGGTAGCTGCACCGCATGGGTCGCATCGAAAAGAACCGGAACCCCCAATTTCTGCATGATCGCAATCGAGCGAAAATCGACAACCAGATTGTTGTAGCCGAAGGAGCTGCCGCGCTCTGTGAGCGTAACTCTTTGACATCCAACATCTTGCAGCTTTTGCACAACCGCCTTCATATCCCAAGGCGCCATGAACTGTCCTTTTTTGACATTGACTGCAGCGCCGCTCTCTCCTGCGGCGATGAGAAGATCGGTCTGGCGGCAGAGAAAGGCAGGTATCTGGATCATATCGCACACCTGGCCTGCAAGGCGGGCCTCGCTTTCAGTGTGCACGTCGGTGAAGATCGGAATCGAAAAGCGCCGCCTCACCTCTTCGAGCAGCTTCAAGCCCTTATCGACTCCAGGGCCTCGGAAACTCTTGCCGGAGGAGCGGTTGGCCTTGTCATAGCTCGCCTTGAAGATGAAGTTAAAGGGAGAGTCGGCAAAAAGATCGGCAAGCCGCTCCGCCGTCTCGAAGAGCATGCTCTCGTTTTCGATCACACAGGGCCCTGCAATGATCGTGAGCCTTTTTTTATCCCCTATCTGAAAATCGCCGACCTCTACGCTCAAGTGCGCCTGCCCATCTCGAATTGACCAAGGGATATTATCCCCTCTCTTTCACTTTCCGAAAAGCCATTAATTCTCTCTAAAAGGGTCAGATCCCCATCGGTGGG
Source organism: Chlamydiia bacterium (assembly GCA_963827485.1). Classification (GTDB taxonomy): domain Bacteria; phylum Chlamydiota; class Chlamydiia; order Chlamydiales; family JAAKFR01; genus CAWHBB01. Next base: position 55,802 of record CAWHBB010000003.1, on the reverse strand, counting down.
GGCCCTTTCAAAGAGATCCTTGAGCGGATAGAGCACAAAAAGCCTTCTCTGCCACTCCCTGTGCGGGATCACCAGCCCCTCTCTCTCGACACGCTCAGTGCCGTAAAAAAGAATATCGATATCGATGGGACGGGGCGCCTCCTTGGGTTTCGCCACCTTCCCGAGCCTCCTTTCAACCCTCTCGGTCAACTCGAAAAGCTCGAGCGGAGCGAGCGAGGTGAGGCCCAAGAGACAGAGATTGAGAAAGGGAGCTTGAGGAATCGGTGAGAGAGGTGGGGTCTTGTAAAGCGCTGAACATGTTAAATTAAAAATTAAATTTGAATTTGCAAGCTCTTCGCACGCCTGTTTGAAAAGAGACCCTGTTTTTTCGAAGTTACCTCCGAGGGCCAGCACCACTTGAACAGCGGGCTTTGTCATCTCACTTGCTCCTTGAGACCTCTCTTGCGCGAAATGAGAAACCGAAGCTAGACTGAATCTTTCTAGTCTGGCTTTCCGAGGACCGATAGCTCAGTGGATAGAGCACCCGCCTTCTAAGCGGGTGGTCGCAGGTTCGAATCCTGCTCGGTCCGTCTTCTAAAACACCACTTTAACATAATCGCGACGCTTGAGCCCATCTTTTCGCTGATCTTCAGCCCTTTCGGGCTCGAAGATAGCTCTTTGGCTATCTACATCGCCCGCAAAAGACTGTATCGATGCGAAAATCTCGAGCTCAACGCGAAAGCGCTTACGTTAAACTGGCGTTTAAGCCTCTTCTTCGGTGCTGCGAACCTTGCCCTCTTCGAGGATCTCTAGGTTCACGCGCAGGCCGTTGCGGCTCGCCACCGACATCAGCAGGGTGCGAATGGCATTGATGGTTTTGCCCTTCTTGCCGATGATTTTACCGATGTCCGATTTTTCGACAGAGAGCTCAAGGATAATCGTGTGGGTTCCACCGACTTCGTTAATCACTACCTTGTCTGGATGGTCGACCAGGTTTTTCACAATATAGGCAACAAATTCTTTCATAGTATTCAGTCCTAAAGGATAGTTCGATCCCACTGGCGATCTTACTCGACCGCGCGAATATTCCTCTATCAAAAATCTTTAGCCATCTTGGGGGCTATTCTCTCTGCCCAGAGCTTGAAATCTTCTGGAAGAGGCGCTTTGATTCGGATCTCTTGATTCAAAATCGGATGGGTAAAGGCGATCTCATAGGCGTGCAGGAGCACCCGGTCGACCTTATATTTGCGATTGAGCGAGCTCGAACCGTAGATCGGATCGCCCAGAATCGGTGTCTGGATGGCCTGTAGATGGACTCTGAGCTGATGGGTGCGCCCGGTCTTTGGCATGAGCAGGGCAAGCGCAAGCCCCTCGTGTGTGGCGAGCGTCTCGACAAGGGTCTCGGCAGCCCTTCCCTCTTCTTGCACCGCCATCTCCTTGCGCCTTGTCGGATGGCGGCCTATGGGAGCCTCGACAAGTCGCTTTCCGGGCGATCCGACGGTGATCGCAAGGTACTTTTTCTCCACCTTCCTTGTCGCAAAAAGGCCCACCATCAGCCTGTGAGCCCTCTCCTCTTTGGCTCCTACGAGCACCCCTGTAGTATCCTTATCGAGGCGGTGCACGATGCCCGGTCTCACATCCCCAGGCTTAAGCGCAAGCGCACCTCTCTCGGCTTGGATATGGTAGAGAAGGGCGCTAGCAAAGGTGCCCGAAAGATTGCCTGGGGCGGGGTGGACCACCATGCCCTTCGGCTTATTGACGATGATGAGATAGGGATCTTCGTAGAGGATAGCGAGGGGAATCGGCTCGGGCTGGATCGCAGTTTCCTGTGTGAGCAGAAACTCGATCTCGATCTCGTCGCCCTCTTTGACCAGGTAGCGCTTCTTGACGATGCTTCCCGAGACCAGCACCAGCTCTTGGTCGATCAGTTTTTGGAAGTAGGCGCGGGAAAACTCTTTAAAGCGAGAGAAGAGCAGGACATCGAGGCGCATGCCCTCTTCTTCCTCGGTAACAACGATCTCATCTCGCTCCATCTTCGATTGTAAGTAACTCTAAATCAGTAGGTTCCATTTTAAGCCTGGAGAAGATACTCACCAGGTGGGCCTCTAAGCTCTCCAGCTCCTCCAGCGTAATCGGGGAGGGGGCTATTTTACCGAGGTAGGTTTTTCCCGAAATCTCGATCTCTTTTAACGGCTCCTGTGTCGAGAAGAAGAGCGCTTTTTCATGGGCGGGGGCTTTGAAGAGCGCCTCTTCAATCTTGGCCGTTTTCACAAGCCCGAGAAAAAAAAAAGGCCTCACTCTAGTGTCTCATCTCTGACATGGCCTTTTTGAGGCGCGCCTGCGACTGCTGGAGTTGTGACATGACGCTCATCTGCATATTGGTCACGAACATATTCCACCACTTCTCACCCTCCTCTTTGCCAAGGGTCTTGATCAGCCATGCGTGAAGATCGTCGAGGGTTTGGATAGGGCCGTCGCCAGTGAACCCCTCAGGTCCTTCTGTTCCGCCCGTTGGGGAGCTCGAGGGTTGCACTCCTTTGGATCCTTCAATTCCTTCAAGACTCATTCTCTGCCTCTTCTGTTATTCTGACCACGCGATCGATCGGCCTCTTTTCGACTCGAGTGCCTCGAGCAGCTACCTTCTTTACTGCCACATCGGTGTAGTTGAGGGCAAGGGATTTGATCTTGTCTTTGGGCTTCGACTTGAAGTAGATCGCAAGCTCAGGGCTCTCTGCCTCAGAGATGAAGTGCAATTCGGCTCCCTCATCGAGGAAGCGGTAGCTCTTGTTCAATGTAAACTGCTTCACGATGAATCTCTTGGCGTAGATAACCCCCTTGGAATCGCTGTAGAGAACGGAGATAGCTGTCTTCCTGTCAGCAAGGCCAATCCAAACAGGCATCCCAGAGGGACCTCCGACATAGCTGCGCTCGGGGATGGCGATCACCTTGTAGCTCCCATCTCGATAGAAGAGCAGGATTTTGTCCTTCGATGAGCACTCGAGGGAGGTCTTGGCCGAGACGCGGGAGCCCAGCATCCCCTTCACCTCGTCAAAAGCAATTTTAAGCTTAACTGGTTTGGCCGCCACCCTTGCGATCTCTGGAAACTTCTCTATCGCCGTCTTTCTCGGGTAGTATTTGCCATGTTTTTCGAGCAGCCCCTTCAGGTATTTCAAGGTGTAGCCGCGCACATTCTTCAGCTCTTTTTCGCACTGCTTGAGCCTCTTTTCAAGCTCAGCGATATCGCTTCTGTTCTTGTCGATATCGAAGCGAGAGATCTTGCGGATGGGCAGCTCAAGAAGCCACGCCCTATCCTCTTTTTTAGGCACGCGAGCAAGTTCGATGTAGTAGGGCTCGAGCGCCCTCTCAAGGGTGGTATCGATCTTTTCAAGAGTGGAGACATTTTCGATCTGCTTATAGAGCCTATTTTCGATGAAAATGCGCTCAAGGGTCCTTCCGAAGATCTTTTCTCTCAAATGGTGCTCTTCGAGCTCGAGCTCTCGTTTCAAGATGCTGACGAGCTGCTCGACATGGTAGATTAAGATCTCCTCGACAGTGCCTTCCCAGGGCATATTATCCCGTATGGCGATCACCTGTGAGTGCAGCACCACTTCGCAATCGGTGTGCGCAAAGAGAAGGGGGATGATTTCGCTTGCGTACTGGCCCCTCGGCAACTTGATCTCGATCTCCACCTTCTCCGCGGTGTAGTCGTGGATCGAGTCGATCTTGATCTTTCCCTTTTTGGCAGCCTCGTCGACCGATCGGATCACCGATTCGGTGGTGGTTCCATAGGCGATCTCGCGGATCACCAGAGTTTTCTCATCCTTGCTCTCAATCGTTGCCCTGTGGCGCACGCTGCCGCTGCCCTTTTGGTAATCGGCAGGGTCCATAAGGCCGCCTGAGGGGAAATCGGGGGTCAGCTCGAACGGCTTTTTCTCGAGATAGGCGATCTCTGCCTCAAGCAGCTCTTTGAAATTGTGCGGCAGAATTCGCGTCGCCATGCCCACCGCAATGCCCTCAGCGCCCTGCATGAGCAAGAGCGGGATCTTGGCGGGCAGAACCACCGGCTCATTTTTGCGCCCATCGTAGGAGGGGGTCACCTCGGTCAATTCTGGGTTGAAGAGCGTCTCCTTTGCAAGCAGGGAGAGGCGGGTCTCGATGTAGCGAGCAGCGGCCGCAGGATCGTTTGTGAGCGGGTTCCCGAAGTTCCCCTGTCTATCGAGCAGGTAGTTTTTATTTGCCAGGTTCACGATAGCATCGACGATGGGCGCATCTCCGTGCGGGTGGAGGGCCATCGTCTGACCGGCAGCATTGGCCACCTTATGAAACTTGCTATCATCCATCTCGTAGAGCGTCCAGAGAATCCTTCTCTGAACCGGTTTGAGGCCATCTGTGATCTCAGGGATAGCCCTATCGAGGATGACGTAGGAGGCGTAGTGGATGTAGTTTTCTCGAAAGAGCTCTTTGATATCGCTCGGCGCTCTGCGCTCGCTCTTTTTTGTCTCCTCTTTTTTCATAGAGCTTCCTCCTCGGGAGAGACTTTATCCTCGTGGATGAGATTTTCCATGATGAAGCTCTTGCGCTCGGGGCTATTTTTGCCCATGTAGAAGCTCAAAGTGGTCGGCACGTCGGAGAGGTGGTTGATGGCGGCCCTCTCGAGGCGCATATCGGGGCCGATAAACTGCTTAAACTCTCCTGGAGAGATCTCGCCAAGGCCCTTGAATCGGGTGATCTCGATCGAGGCCTTCGACCCCCTTTTGGCAGCCGCCTCGACCGCCTTTTCCTTCTCAGCTTTGCTATAGCAAAAGACCGTTTTCTCCTTATCGCGCACCTTGAAGATCGGCGTCTGGAGGATGTAGAGGTGGCCTGCGGAGACCAGTCCCTCGAAGTAGGTGAGGAAGAAGGTGAGCAGGAGGTTGCGGATGTGCATGCCATCCACATCGGCATCGGTGGCCAAAACCACCTTGTTGTAGCGCAAATTGGCCAGATCCTCTTCGATGCCAAGCGCCATCATCAAGTTGTACATCTCCTCGTTGCGATAGAGCTGATCGAGTTTCATGCCGTAGACGTTGAGCGGCTTGCCTCTGAGCGAGTAGATCGCCTGCGTGTGGGGATTGCGTGCGGCCACGATAGAGGCGCTTGCCGATTCGCCCTCGGTCAAGAAGATCATCGTCTCTTCTCGGTAGATCGTCTCTTCGTTGTAGTGGAACTTAGAGTCGCGCAGCTTGGGGATGTTATAGGAGATCTTCTTCTGCTTCTCCTTGGCCTCTTTTTTGACGAGGGAGAGCTCGCGCCTCAGCTTTTCGTTGAAGGCGATACGCTCTAAGAGAAGGGCGGCCACCTCCTTTTTCTCGTGGAGAAGGTTGAGGATGGCTCCTTGAATTTTCTGGACAAACTCCCCCTTCACCTCGGGGTTGGAGAGCTTATTTTTGGTCTGCGACTCGAAGACCGGATTTTTGATCCGAATCGCGACAGCGCCCACCATCCCTTCGCGGATGTCGACTGCCTGGTAGCTCTTTTTGGCATACTCATTGACAGCGCGGGCAAGCGCCTCTTTAAAGGCGGCCAGATGGGTGCCCCCATCGCTTGTGTACTGACCGTTGACGTAGGAGAAATAGACCTCGCCGTAAGATTCGGTGTGCAGGAGAGCAAACTCCAGGTGGGCATCGCGGTAGGCGAGCGGCTCGTAGAGTCGGTTTTCCAAAAGCTCGGCGTTCAGAAGATCGACAAGGCCATTTTCCGACTGGATCGCTTCGCCTTGGAAGTAGAGAGTGAGACCGCGGTTGAGGAAAGCGTAGTTCCAGAGCCGTTTGCGGATGAATTCCAGCTCGTAGTGGAATTTGTTGAAGATCTCTTTATCGGGAGCAAATTCGACATAGGTGCCGCTCGGCTCTTTGCTCTTCGACTGCTTCTTCGAGACCAGCTTGCCCGAGCGGAAGGTGGCGTCGAAGCACTGGCCACCGCGAAAGCTCTGGATGCGGAAGTGCGAGGAGAGAGCGTTGACCGCTTTTAAACCGACACCGTTGAGACCGACGGAGAACTGGAAGACGTCGTCGCTATACTTGGCGCCGGTGTTGATCAGACTGCAGCAGTCGATCACTTTGCCGAGAGGGATGCCGCGACCGAAATCGCGCACGGTGGTCATGTTGGTCTCTTCGTCAAAGGTGATCTGGATTTTCTGGCCGTTGCCCATGATGAACTCATCGATGCTGTTGTCGATGATCTCTTTGAGAAGCACATAGATGCCATCGTCGATGTGCGAGCCATCTCCGAGACGTCCGATGTACATGCCGGGGCGCAGGCGGATGTGGGTGAGAGCATCGAGGGTCTGAATGGCTTCTTCGTCGTATTTACGCATACTTGTCATTATATGGACTTTGAAATATACCCTCTACCTATGCAAATAGCGGTGATAGGAATCAATCATAAATCGGCCGGCTTAATCCTGCGAGAAGAAGTCGCCAAAAAGCTGAATTTTCGCTTCCGCTCTCCTTTTCTCTATCTCTTTCCCTATGTGCTCCTTTCGACCTGCAACCGCTCGGAGCTCTATTTCAGCGGCCCCGATCTTGCCTCTATTCATAGCTTTCTTTTGGCTTTCTTGCGCAGCGAAATTAAAGAGTGCTGCGAGCTTCCGGTCGAGCAGGCGCTCTACTCTTTCTTTGGACCCGAGTGCTTCCTCCATCTGGCCAAAGTGGTCTCCGGTTTTGATAGCGCCATCTTTGGCGAGACCGAGATCCAGGGCCAGGTCAAAAATGCCTATACAGCGGCGCAAGAGCAGATGGCGCTCCCCAGCGAGCTGCACTACCTTTTCCAGCGAGCTCTCAACATGGGCAAAAAGCTGCGCCATGAGAGCTCTTCGTTGAACAGAGGCGCCCATCACGCTCTTGAAAAGGCGCTTGTCAAGCTGATCGATCAGCGCCTGGCCTGCTCGCCCGAAAAAAGAATCCTTCTCATCGGCGCCTCGGCGATCAACCAGAAAATTGCTCGCTTCTTGAAAGCAAGGGGGCTCTACCGAGTGGCCCTGACCAATAGGAGCGAAAAAAGAGGGGCCCACATCGCCCTCGAGGAGGAGGTGGAGTGGCAGCCGTGGGAGGCAGTGGACCATTTTTTAAACTACGATGCGCTCATCTTTGCCACGCGCTCGAGCGACTACCTTCTCGAGCCCTCCCATCTCACGGCCCGCTCTCAGGGCAAGCTGCTCTTCGACCTTGCGCTGCCTCGCAACATCGACCCTCGGATCGCCCAAAGCTGCACGCTCTACAACATCGACGACATCCAGAAACTGGCTTCAAACAATCCCCATTTGCCCCTTCACCCCCACTCACAGCCACTCCTAGAGGCTGTCCACAAAGAGATCCGACGCTTCCATGCCAAGCAAGAGAAGCGCGCAAAGCTCTTTGCTTAAATTAAAACTAAATATATAAAAGTGGCTCTTCTATTTTGCGAAAGAGTTGCCATGAAGAAATTTCTGCTAGCCCTGCTCTCCACTGCCTCTCTACAAGCGCTTCCTCTGGGCAATCCTGCCGATCCGACTCTATTTAACAGGGGCTGCATTTGGAGCTTCCCTTCCCCCTGCGATCCGATCTACCCTTGCGGATGGGGAGGCGATTTTTTCGAAATGACCTCGCTCAGAGTGGGCTACGTGGGCGATTTTGTCTTCGATCGCCATCTGAAAAATAATCTTCCCGCTGGGATGATGAAGAGCAAGATCAACACCCAGGCTGGGTTTATCGCCCTGAATTTCGCCGATCGCCTCGATCTTTTTACCACGCTCGGCGCCTCTAGGCTACAGCTGCTAGCCATCAGCGACTCTCTCAACCAAGTGCTGCGCTTTCCTCCTGCCTCTCGTGCGATCACCATCGAATCGGACACCCGCTTTTCATGGAGCCTTGGCGCCCGCGCCAGTCTATTTGAGTGTGGTCCTTTTGGAGTGGGAGTTGAGGGGCAATACTTCCATACGAGCACCCATGTTGATTCGGTCTCTGACCAAGAGGTCTTCCTCGAATATCCCGATAAGGTGCCTATGAGGGAGCGGGAGTGGCAGCTCGGTCTTGGCGCCTACTACCTCTTCCTCTGCGAAGGATCTTTTGTCTCTGCTGCAGTTCCCTATGCAGGTATCAAGTGGTCGTCGGCCCATGTGAATATGGGAAATTCCCTGATCATCAATGAAAATGGCCTCTCCTCTATTAGTTCACTGACTCTTTTAAACCTTTGCTCACAGAGGCGCCTGGGCTATGCCTTAGGGGTGACGCTTGCTTTTTGCAACCGCTTTGGGTTGACTGTTGAGGCCCGCTTTAGAGATGAACGAGCGCTTTTTGTTAACGGAGAAATTCGATTCTAATCTCAAATGCCAAGAGAACTTATGAAAAAAACTGCACTGCTTCTGTGGATCTTGAGCTACCTTCCCCTCTACGCTCTTCCTCTTGGAAATCCGGCTGAGCCGAGCCTCTTTCCAATCTACTGCTATTCGGGATGTAGCTGGGACTATTTCAATGTAGGCCTAGGCTACTACGGCGACTTTGTGTTCAATCGCCGCATGGCCACCTCCATACCCTCGACCATGCCAAAGACAGAGATCACTACGCAGGCGGGCTATCTGGTCGCAAACGCCTTTGACACGATCGATCTTTTCACAAGCCTAGGGGTCAGCAAAATCACGCTTTTGGGCCGCGGGAAGGACTTCGGAGGTGGATCGGTGCAAGCAGGGGTTCCTCCACCGCGCGGTGTTACCCTTGAATCGACCTCCCACTTCTCTTGGAGCTTAGGCGCGAGAGCAACCCTCTGGCAATGTTCCTGCTTTGGGCTCGGCGTGGAGGGTCAATATTCCCACACCACTCCCAACATCAACTTTATTGCCGACAATCTAGACTCTCTAGCTTTTCCCGACCATATTCCTATGAAATATCGCGAATGGCAGGTGGGCGTAGGGGGTTTTTACAGGATCGAGTGCGATCCCTGCTATTGCTACCTCTCCTCGGCAATTCCCTATGCTGGCTTGAAGTGGTCAAAGGCGCATCTTAATTTAAGCAACGGCTTCATCACTATACCTAGCAGCTTTGACATCGACAGCTACCACCTTCCCAACCTGCGTTCAAGGCGGCATCTCGGCTTTGCTTTGGGAACAACGCTGCTCTTTTGCAATCAGCTTGGGCTAACGGTGGAAGCGCGCTTCAGAGATGAACTGGCTCTTTATGTAAATGGGCAGCTGCGTTTCTAAAATCTAAAGGACGAGAGAGAATGATTATGAAAAAATTATGGCCAATTCTCTGGAAGGTTCTCTGGGCGCTCTCCTCTGCAACCGCCTATGCGCTCCCTCTTGGCAACCCTACCGAGCCGCGCTTATTTCGTAGTAGAGGGGCGTGCTGCAGCTGTTTTGATCTCTGGCCAATCGAGCGAGTGGGTTTCGGCTACTATGGGGACTTTGTCTTCGATCGCTACATGGGGAATAGACTTCCGGCCGATATTTACAGAACAGAGCTCAGAACCGACGCCGCTTTTCTCGTAGTGAATCTATGCAATCGGCTCGACATTTTTAGCACCCTTGGGACGACCAAGATCTCTCTCATTAGCTTTGGAAGCGCTCTCAGTGCAACGACAGATACTCCTGATGCCTTTATCGACCGCTACCGCGACCATGTGGAATCTAAGGCTAAGTTCTCCTGGAGCCTCGGGGCGCGGGCCACCCTCTACCGATATGGCTGTTTTGGCATCGGCGCTGAGGGGCAATATTTCCGCAACTCTTCCGAACTCGATTTCTTCCGCGATCCCCACCGCGTAGTGGTTTATCCTAAGGGAGTGCCGATGAAATACTCCGAATGGCAGATAGGTGCTGGCGCCTACTACGATTTGAAACTGAAGGGGAGCCTGATCACCTCTGCAGTTCCCTATGTTGGGGTGAAGGGCTCAAGGGCCACCTTAGATATGAACAACAGTGTGATCGTGGGCCTGCCCTCGGCAACGACAACTGCAACGCTCTATAATCTCCGTTCGCGAAGAAAGATAGGCTTTGCCTACGGCATTTCGACCATCTTTGCCCATCAGCTCGGCCTAACGGTCGAAGGGCGCGTGGGGGATGAGAGGGGGCTCTATGTCAATGGTCAGCTGCGCTTCTAACAGAGAGACAGAGCAAAGAGAGATCAGAGGCTTCCCTACCAAGCAAGAGATGCGTGCAAAACTCTTTGCCTGACGAATCTCCTATCGTTCTAATCGTTATCCTCGACCTCAAGATAGCGATTAGAACGATACAACGATAAGAACGATGGAGAAGAATTGGCCTAAAAGGCGGCGACGCCTGGGGTGCGAGGGAAGGGAATCACATCCCGTATATTCTCCATGCCTGTTGCAAAGAGCAGCAGGCGCTCAAAACCAACGCCGAAGCCAGCGTGGGGCGCACCGCCAAAGCGGCGTAGATCGAGATACCAGCTGTAGGCGTCGGCGCTGAGCTCGAAGAGCCTCATCTTCTCGAGAAGCTGATCCTCGCGCTCTTCACGGGCGCTCCCACCTACGATCTCCCCCACATCGGGTACCAAGATATCCATCGCAGCAACCGTTTTGCCATCCCCATTTCGGCGCATGTAGAAAGCCTTGATCCTCTCCGGATAGTCGCGCACGATGACAGGCCCGTTGAAATGCTTCTCTGCCAGATAGCGCTCATGCTCGGCCTGGAGATCGGCGCCCCAGGTGACGGGAAACTCAAAGCTCTGCCCGCTCTTTTGTAAAAGCTCGATCGCCTCGGTGTAGGTGATGCGCGCAAAGGGCTTCTCGATCAGATTCTTCAGCCGAAGCAGCACGCCTGGCTTGATCAGCTGATCAAAGAAGGCCAGTTCATCGGCGCAGTTTTCCATCAGATCGGCAAAGACCGCCTTCAGGAAGCTCTCCGCAAGCGCCATATCATCATCGAGCGTTGCAAAGGCCATCTCCGGCTCGATCATCCAGAACTCGGCCAGGTGCCTCGAGGTGTTGGAATTCTCGGCGCGAAAGGTAGGGCCGAAAGTGTAGACATCGGAGAGCGCAAGGGCGTAGATCTCCGCATTGAGCTGGCCAGAAACCGTCAGAGAGGCCTTGTGGCCAAAGAAATCCTGGCTGTAGTCGACATGACCCTCCTCATTCTTGGGAAGGTGCTCAAGATCGAGGGTGGTCACTTGAAACATCTCTCCGCCTCCTTCCGCATCGAGAAGCGTGATGATCGGCGAGTGCAGGTAGATGAAGCCTGCCTTCTGGAAAAAGCTGTGCACCGCAAAAGAGAGTCTGTTTCTCACACGCGCAAGCGCTCCAAAGGTGTTGGTGCGCGGCCTCAAGTGGCCGATGGTGCGCAAGAATTCAAACGAATGGCGCTTTTTCTGCAGCGGATAGCTTTCACTCGGCGCCCCTCCGAGGATTTGGCACTCCTCCACCTTGAGCTCCACTCGCTGCTTTGCCCCTTGCGGGCTCTCTACCACCTTCCCTGTGAGCGCAACCGATGAGCCTGTCGTGAGCGGACTCTCGCTCTGCCCCTCTACAATGGCCTGCAGATTAAATTGAGAAGAGCCGTCGCTCACCTCAAGGAAAGAGAAATTCTTCTGCTCTCTCACCGTGCGGATCCAGCCCATCACCTGGACGGTCTGACCTAAATAGCTCGGCTCTTTCAGGAGCTCTTTTATCTTCGTGCGCTTCATCAGTGACCTGCCGGAGTCGGGTTTAGAGCAAATTCTCGCAGCATCCAGATCTCCTTGTCCCAGACAGCGGGCCCCTCGGGCGTCTCGAGATATTTGGGGACAGAGGCAAGCTCGCTTGCCTGCATCATGTAGCGGAAGGAGTCGATACCGATCTGACCCTCGCCAAGAGAGGCGTGGCGATCTTTGCGGCTGCCAAGGCCGGCAACCGAATCGTTCACATGGATGGCTGAGAGGTGCTTGAGACCGATCTTTTGATCGAATTCAGAGAGAAGCTTTTGCCAATCCTGCTTCGTGCGGATGTCGTAGCCGCTCGCAAAGAGGTGGCAGGTGTCGATACAGACTCCCATGGGCAGCTTGTGCGCTGTGCGCTCCAGGATGTAGGCAAGCTCCTCAAAGGTGGTTCCCACCGTGGTGCCCTGGCCAGCTGTGCTCTCCAGAAGCAGGCGCATGCCGTCGTCGTCGAAGAGATCTTGGTAGCCACAAAGGCTCTCCACGATGCAGTCCAGACAGCGCTCACGGCTGCCGCTCGTCGCAGCACCAGGGTGAAAATTGACGAAGGAGAGACCGAGGGCAAGCGATCGCTCGATCTCCTCGTTAAACGCTTTGCGGCTCTTTGTCAGGATCTCGGGATCGGCTGAGCCCAAATTGATGAGATAGCTTGCATGGCTCATGATCGAGCTGAGGCCGGTCTCCTCAAGAGTGGCCTGAAAGAGCTCGACCGCCTCCTCGCTGATCTCTTTGGCCTTCCACTGCCTCTGGTTGGCGGTGAAGATCTGCACCGTGGTCGCTCCGATCGCCTTTCCCTGTATCAGGGCGTTGTGTAGCCCTCCCGCAATCGAGGTATGGGCGCCGATTAGCAGCTTATCTACGTCGCTTTTTTTCTTAGTCATAGGTGGTAGCTTATCAAAAGTGGTCTCTATTGACAAGAGAGCTTCCCTCTGTCATCTTTGGGCCGTGTCTGATCTAAAAACCCTCTCTCAAGCTCAATCCAAATCCCATCTGGAGGCCATTGGCTCAAGCTTCCGCCGCTTCTTTGCCGGCACGCTCTTTTCGAGAGCCACCGGCTTCTTCAGAGAGCTTGCTATGGCTGCTCTCTTTGGCATCTCGGTCGAAGTGGCCGCCTTCTGGATGGCCTTTCGCTTCTCCCATCTCCTGCGTCGGCTCTTCGGAGAGGGGGGGCTGCATGTGGCTTTTGTGCCCCACTTCGAGAGGCTAAAGAAAGAGAGCCCCAAAGAGGCCTACGGCTTTTTCTTGGGCCTCTTTCTCGGCCTGGGCGCCCTGCTCTTTATTCTCGCGCTCTTAATCGAAGCTGCCCTTGGGAGCGCTCTCTTTTTCGGCAATCTCTCTGAGGAGACGAGCCTGGTCACACGGCTCACCTTCTTGATGCTGCCCTCGTTCATCTTCGTCTCTCTCTACGCTCTCAACGCCTCATTTCTTCAGTGCGAGGAGAGCTACTTTTTGGCAAGCGCTGCCCCTGCCCTCCTGAATGTGGTCTGGGTGGTGACACTCCTGTTTTTGCCGAGCCATCAAGGGCGGGCGCTCGAGATCCTCTCCATGGTGATCGTCGCAGCCCTCGGGCTCAAATGGTTTGTCACCTGGCTTGCTGTTTTCAAAAAGATCCGACCCCATCTCGAGGGAATAAAGTGGCTAAAATTCAAAGAATACATGGCTATCTTGCGTCCCTTTGCCCTCGCTCTTGTGGGGGTGGGCGCTACCCAGCTCAACACCTTTTTCGACGCCTTCTTCGCCCGCTTTGCCGACCCTGAGGGACCCGCCCTCCTCTGGTATGCCGCAAGGCTCCAGCAGCTGCCGCTTGCCCTTGTCGGAGTGGGGGTGAGCGCCGCTTTTTTCCCTCCCATCGCACGGGCAGCTGAAGAAAGGGAGCGCTACCGCGAGCTCATCAACCAGGCGATTCGGCGCACCCTTGCGTGTATGATTCCGCTCACCTCGGCGCTACTCGTCCTGGGACTATCCTCGACCGACTTTGTCTACGGCCGTGGGGCCTTTGGAGTGAGCGCCCTCACCAAAACCACGAGTGCGCTCTGGGCTTATAGCCTGGGGCTTGTGCCCTCGACGCTGGTCTTCATCCTTGCCTCGGCCTTCTATGCTAGGAAAAACTATCGCACGCCGACGATCGCCTCAGTTCTCGCGATGCTCTTCAGCCTGGTGGCGAACTCGCTTCTGGTCTTTTTCTTCTCGATCGGGGCGACGGCGATAGCCCTCACAACGACCCTTTCTGCCTTTCTCAATGCGGGCTCATCTCGCTTTTGCTCTCAGAAGAGAGATCGGCAGCTACTCCCAGGGGCTCTTCAAGAGCGGCTTTAAAGTGCTCGTGGCTGCAAGTGCCGCCTCGCTTGCATGCCTTGCCCTCGGCTTCATTCTGCATGATAATACGATTCCCTTCCTTCTCGATAGACCCCTCCATCCCCTTCCTCAAGGTCTTATCGCCAAAAGCACCCTTCTCTTTCTGGAGGGAGGCCTCTTCCTCGCCCTCTTCTTCGCCTTGGCCTTTCTCTTCAAGACGCCTGAGCTCTTCGAGACGCTCCTGCCCGCTTCTCTTCAAAAAAGATTTACCAAACACGTTTTTCCAACGAAAAACGTGTAGATCGACCACCTTTTTCCATGGAAAAAAGTGGAACTTTTCACGTTTTTCGAACGAAAAACGTGGTGTATAGGTATTTTTACTATCCTGCCGCCGGAGGCGATCCTGTCCATCCTGTTAAAAATGGACCCATTCACCATTCTCAGCAAAGCTTGTTATCCCAATTTGACAAAACAAGATAGGCACGATCGCCTTCGGCGGCAGGATATACAACGCTCTTTTATTTGCTCGAGACTCCCTCTTGGTCAATGCCAAAGGAGTTTTTGATGAGGGTTGCCACCTCTTGCTGTAGCGTTTTTTTGTAGTTCAGCCACCAATCGTAGCACTCTTTTCGCTTCGCCTCCAGGCGAGCAGGGTCGGCAAGGAGCGCCTCTATGATCGGGGGAGCCTCATCCCAGGAGACGACGGTGATGAAGGGATTGGGACCCAGAAAGAGGGTGAAATAATCGAGAGGGCCCTTCTCCACAATCGGGATAGAGCCGCACTCAAGCGTTTCATAGACCCGGAAAGAGTCCAAATTCCAGTTGCCCCGCGGGCAGGGGACAAAGACCGAATCGAGCATCAGATCGCGGTATTTATCGATCGAGAGCCAACTCGGATCGGTGAAATAGGCGATCTCATGCACGAAGTGGTTGCTGAATTTCCTCATGTTCTCAGCCATGGAGCGCCGGCTCGATTTGGATATCTGCCCAGCAAAGCTCCAGGTGTATTTGCGTAAAGCCGCTTCTCGTGTTGGGCTTTGAGAGCAACCTTGCCAAAACCCCCTCTTATAACCGAGGGCAAAGGCTTTGATTTTGGGGCTATTCAGATATTTTTTATGCCAGTAATTGCGCAGCACAAAGGCGGCAAAAGCGGAGTAGTTGTCCTTCGTGGTGTAGCACTCGTCGCTCAGTTGGATGACGCCATACTTGTAACCCATCGCATGAAGCTTCTGGAAATAGTCATTGTCTGAGTAGTTGATGACAACGATCGAATTGTCCTTGAAAACCTCATACTTGCCATCGCGGATCTCTTCATACTCCACATCGGCGAGCACTTCATGTATCCACTCCTCCTCCCAGTAGTCGCCTACCTGCCAGACCAGATTGATCTTTTTTGCGGGCTCGTCACAAGCCGCTTTAGCTCCAAACAGAGCTAGGAGAAAGCAGCTGGCAAGAAGCTTGAGAAAGTTCACAGAACTCCCAGCTGGGATTAATTATGGTGGGCAAGAAAGTCGCAGATGAGAGGCACATTGATCGGCAGCGGAAGCTGACCTTCAACCTGCGAGAGGTCGGGAACCATGAGGAGCTTGCCCGAGAACTGCTCCTTTTCAAGCGACATGTAGTCGGGCACTTCGCGAGGCGCTGTCTCCAGAGAGTCCTGAATCGCTTTTAGCTTGCGCGACTTTTCGCGCACCGCAATCACCATGCCCGGTTTGACGAGGAAAGAGCGGCGGTCCACTTTGCGTCCGTTGACCATGATGTGGCCGTGAGAGACGAGCTGCTGGGCTGCGAAAAGGGTTCTGCCAAACTTGAGGCGGTAGACCAGATTGTCGAGGCGGCACTCCAGCTTCTCCATGAGAAGTTGGGCGGTGTTGCCCTCTTCCTGTAGCGCTTTCCGGTAGGCGCCTACAAGTTGCTTTTCAGTCATGATGCCGTAGCACGCCTTCAGCTTCTGCTTCTCTTCGAGAACGAGGCCAAACTCCGATTTCTTCTTGCGCTTGGCGCCGTGCATCCCCGGGGGATTGGTGCGTTTGAGCAGGGGATTCTTCATGCGTCCAAAAACATTGGCGCCAAAACGGCGTGCGATACGATTCTTGGGACCCAGATAGCGAACCATGATTTCCTCTTCCTCAAACTCCAGTAAAGTGAGAGGGAAATTGTAATTCGGCTCTCAATTTCCTACAATGGAATTGTCTCCAACCCTTATAATTTACCTAGCTGACACAAACTGTTTTTTATAAAAAAAATGCACCTTGCCCTCGCCTGCTACCGGTTTATCCCGCTTGCCGACCCTGAAAAAGAGAGAGCGCGCCACCTCGCTTTTTTCAAAGAGCGCGGCTGCACGGGGCGCATCTATATCTCCCGCCAGGGAATCAATGTGCAGGTGAGCGGCCCGGAGGAGGCGATGAAGGCCTACCAGCTCTGGCTCACCGAGGATGAGCGCTTCAAGGGGATGATCTTCAACACCCAATTCTGCGAGGAGAATATCTTCCCTCGAATGACGGTGAAAATCCGCGAGCAGCTGGTGGCGTTCGATAGAGAGGTCGATCTCGAGAAGCGGGGCGACTACCTCTCTCCGGAGGCCTTCGCCGAGGCATTAGAGAGCGAGGGCGACAAGCTTGTGATCGATGTGCGCAACCAGTATGAATCGAAGATAGGCCACTTTGAAGGGGCCCATCTGCCCCCCTTACAGCTCTTCAGGGAGTTTCCAGGCTACATCGCCAAGCTCAAAGAGCGCTATGACCCGAGCAAAACAGCTGTTCTGATGTACTGCACGGGCGGCATCCGCTGCGAGCTTTTTTCAGCGCTGATGAAACGGGAGGGCTTCTCTCAGGTCAGCCAGTTGCAGGGGGGCATTCTCAACTACGGTGCGCGCGTCGGCAGCAAGCTCTGGAAGGGCAAACTCTTCGTCTTCGACGATCGCCTCGCCATCCCGATCGATGAGAGGAAAGGGGCGCCTGCGATTAGCCACTGCCACTACTGCCGGGAGGAGTGCGACACCTATTTCAACTGCGCCAATATGCAGTGCAACACCCTCTTTCTCTCCTGCAAAAGCTGCCTAGAGCAGGCGGTGGGCTGCTGTTCGAGATCGTGTCAGCTGGTGGGGGCTCTGAGGCCATTCGATGCGAGGGAGGCGAATAAGCCTTTCCGCCGAAAACATCTTTGGAAACAGCTCTCTGGTTGTAGCGTGGGGGAGAGCGCATGAGCGATAGCCTGCGCGCCCTTCTCTATCTGCCCCTAGGCCTACTTCCCAGCCTCTTTTTCTCGATGCGCATGCTGGTTCTCTGGATTGCAAGCGAGCGAGCGGGCCGCAGCGTCAGTCCGCGGCTTTTCTGGCAGCTATCGCTTGCGGGCAATGCGTTTCAGATGGTCCACTACATCGTGCAGATGCAGTTTCCCTTTGCGCTCATCCAGGCGGTCACTGCTGTCATCGCCTGGCGCAATCTCGACCTGATGCAAAAGAAGAGGGCGCCCAAAGCCTTTTCAACGGTCATTGCCTTTGAAATCGCAGCCACCCTCTTCGTGCTGCTCTTTTTCCTCTTCTTCTCTCCCAAATGGATGGCAACCCCCCTCTTCGAACAGCAGACCTCTCTCGTCTGGCACCTGATGGGCTGCCTCGGGGGCTTTCTCTTTGCGGCTCGCTTTTGGGTGCAGTGGTGGTTTGCTGAGAAAAAGCAGACAAGCGAAATCGGCGCCTCCTTCTTCTGGTTGAGCCTAATAGGGAGCCTTCTCTCGCTCGTCTACTTTGTCCGGATTCACGACTGGATCTCTTTTGCCCAATATGGCAGCGGTCTTATTCCCTATTTGCGATCGCTGATGCTGATTAGAAAGCAGAAAGCGCCCGAAGCCAGCCCTCCTTAAAGTTCATAGTTGTTCACGTTCATGAAATAGCTCCCAAATCTCTTCTTATGGAGAAGATCGGGCCCGGGCTCGCAAACGTTCACATGCTGTAATTGCGCGTTGGAATGGAAAGGCGGGTTGCTCTCTGGCTAAAAAGCCTCGGAGTAGCCTAGGCTCTCCATGCATTAAGTTAACAATCGTTAACTATTACAAAAGGAGAAGCAACCCGTGAGACATTATGTTGGACTCGACGTTTCTATGGAAGAAACATCTATCTGTGTAATCGATGAGAGAGGCAAGGTTATCCACGAGACTGTGGTTTATTCTGGTCCTGAGCAGATAGCCGCTTATCTCCAAAGTAAGGGGCTGCTTATTGAAAAGGTAGGCCTTGAAAGCGGCTCTCTGAGCAATTGGCTTACTCGAGAGCTTCAAAAGCTTGCCCTACCGGCTGTCTGCATCGATGCACGGCAAATGGCCGCTTTACTTTCCACTCAGATCAACAAAAATGATAAGAATGATGCCAGAGGGATAGCCCAAGCCCTCAGGGGCAGCTACTGTAAGGAGGTCACCATCAAAAGCGAGGCGGATGTAGCCATACGCACGGCGGTGACAGCCAGAAAGGCCCTAATAAGAGGAGCGGTAAAGCTCAAAAATACCCTACGTGGACTTCTCAAGTCCTACGGCATACGCATCAAGGCCTCTAGGAAAGAGTTTGAGGCCAAGGTGATGAGCTCGATAGATAAGAATGATATTGCCCTTAGCATATCTGTGGAGGCGCTTTTGAGCAGCATCAAGTCAGTTAATGCAAAGGTAGAGGAACTAGAGTGCTATCTTAAAGGGCTAGCTAAAGAGGATGAGGTGGTCAAAGTACTGATGACAGTACCTGGAGTAGGTGTGCAGACAGCCCTCAGCTTCAAAACAGCCATTGGAGATCCATCTAGATTCAAAAATTCTAAAAGCGTTGCCGCCTACCTTGGTCTCACCCCCCGGCTATATGAATCTGGCGAGACTTCGAGAACAGGCAAGATTTCAAAGTGTGGGGATACGAACACGAGGTCTCTTCTTGTAGAAGCAGCCGTGGTCCATCTAACGCGTACAAAGGGCTCTAGCAAATTAAAAAGCTGGGGTCTAAAGCTGGCCAAGAAGAAGGGTCATAAGAAAGCAGCGGTTGCAGTTGCCCGCAAGCTTGCAGTGATTCTACATAGGATGCTTGTGACGGAAACGCCTTTTATGACAGGAGAAGAAAGGCCTTCTGAGGGTACGCCAGAGGGCGCTTCCAAAGAAGCTGTGGTGTCAAAGGCTAAAGGGCCTGCCCTGGCGCCCCGCCGCCGGCTTCGCCGGCGAGAGCCTGAACAGGCTCTTGGAATGGCCTAAAGGCCATTCTGCGGGGCGCCCCCTAAAACTTTGATTCCATTTTTTTGCAAAAAAACAATAGGAGCGAAAGAGTCAACCTCACAAGACAGACCGAATGTCCAAGCCATAGACGTCATAACCGTTGGCCCTAGTTTATCTAGAGAGCCGTCGTTCACATTGTCAGGCTTGAGCCATTCGCACAGCATAATGGGACGAGGGCAAGAAAAAAGTCCTCTTAAATAGATCCCGTAGGGAACCGTGGATGAAGTCTTGTGTTGGTCTACTCCCAAGAAGCTCTTGAGAATGAGGAAAAGAGAAAATGTTGACTTAATCGGCGCAATTAGGGAACGTTCACGAAAGAGCTCCTGGGGCTATTTTTCGCAAAGAGGTCTCTATTCTCCATGGATCGAAGGTAAGGAAGAAGGCCTTTTGGATAAACAATGTATCGGCACTCTTTCGTGAACGTGAACGTTTGCGAGCCCGGGCCCGATCTTGTTTTCAAGAGAGCATAGGCTGAACCATTAGACCTCTTCGAAGCCTTCCTCGCCGCGTACCTCTTCGGCACTCTCTTTGACCGTGTTTAAACCTTCGGGAAAGCCGATCAGCCTGAGCAGCCGGTCGATATAGCGAAGCTCGCTCTGCAGCTGGTCATTG
The DNA here is from genome assembly GCA_963827485.1 of Chlamydiia bacterium. Classification (GTDB taxonomy): domain Bacteria; phylum Chlamydiota; class Chlamydiia; order Chlamydiales; family JAAKFR01; genus CAWHBB01. The sequence goes on along the minus strand of CAWHBB010000003.1, from coordinate 36,021 downwards.
AGAAATTCGAGATGGGCTATTTTCTTGTAGAGCCGCTTCTTCTCTTCCACAATCCCTCCAGTGGTCTGCCAATGATCTGACCAGTGATCCGAACAGTGTAGAAGCAATTTCTAGGCCAGGTCGGCCGAACCCCGTCTAGAAGAGGCGCGGCTACCCACCTTAGATTCGGGGCGGGCGGCACGCACTCGAGGGGCGTGCTCCACTTGAGTGTCGACCTCTTCGAATCTGCTCTGCATTTCCGCCAGAACCTCAACGACATGGGGCGTTAACGCGGCAAGAGTGGGATTGTTGAGCTCGGCGAGTCGATCGAACAGTGTTTCAAATCCCTCGACCAATATCTCGAAGGGCTCTTTGAAATAGCCGGGGGTGGTGCTCGTCCAACCTTTCTCGTCGAATAGAGCATAGTAAAAAGGCCGTATGAGGCCATCATAGAACAACTCAATGGCCTTCAAGAGGGGGGACATATCCTGCACTTTGACCGGTGTCTCTTTATCTATCTCTTTAAGGCCCAATTGCAGTGCCCATTTTGTACTCAGATTCCCTTCGAACCGGTTTTTCTGGAAGCCCCATAGACCCCATCGCGCCTTTTTATCAACTTTAAAGTGGGGATAGGCCATCGCTTGGGGAATGGGGATCATGACATAGGAGGTGCCTTCGAGAGAAAAGACGCTCTGCTGGACCCTTTTGAGAGGCTCTAGCACCTTAGCGAGATCGTCGCCCCATTTGGCTCTGGCGCACATGACAACTGGGTGATCCTCCTGAGCAAAGAACTTGTCATAATTAAACTTCACATTTTCAAATGTTTCTTCACCCTCTTCGAAGTCGGTGAAGGATTTGATCGAACCAAAATCATAAACCAAGAGATTGACCTCTAAGCCCATCTCTTCGCTAATACGCTTCTCTGCTTCCAGCACTTCGGCAACCGTGGGGGGATGGCTCCTGCCGCTTTCCACCTCTGGATCACCACCTGCTTCGCGAATACGGTCGTGGAGCTGCATCTCTCTAATCGTTTTTTCAAACTGGGTTGGATTGCTCAGGCCAAATACCTTGCGAAGGTAGGGTTTGAACCGCTCAAGGCCCATCTTCAGCTGGCTGGTGACATGGGATTCGCAAAAGGTGAATAGAAGAGGGGCTATCTCCTCCTCTCGCTCCTTTAGAACATCGGCTGGCAAAGCTTGCACAAGAGCCACTAAAGCCTGCTGTAGCGCAACGTTAAAGGCATGATCGCTCGCCTCTGCATCTTCCTTGCCTGCACATTCGAGCAATGCGCTCAGCTTCTCTGCAACTGCATCATTTCTAAGGATCTTTTTCTGGTTGTCCTTTAGCAGCGGCATAAGGCAATCAAGGACGATCGTTTTCCTTAAGAGGTAGCTCTTTTTAGGGGGTGGCTCCCCCGCTCCTACCTCAAATAGTGTGGTAAAGAAAGCCTCCACTCCGTCGATGACCTTCTTAAAGTTGCCCCCCTCCCTCAGAGCAGCAAAGAGATCGGCCGTCGCCTGCTCTCTGCGCCTCACATGGCCCTTATAGGCTTGATATTTATGCACGAGAGGCAGGAGCTGGTCATTGTGATAGGATCCAAAACTCTTTGCAAAAACTACCTTATGGAAAGTCTCATCGGGGTGGTCGTCAAATTCGGAATTGGTGGATTTGAGCAAGCTCTTGAGAACCAGATTGAAAAGCACTTGGGGGTCTCGGACTGCCTGGGTGAACTGATTCATCAAGCGCATTGCTTGACTCACTGCGTGGCGGCGCGTCTAGCTCCTCCTCTGTCGGTTTTATTTTAGAGCTACGAGCGTGGGCGGCGCGATAGTCAGCGTCGACCATTGCACCAAACATACCGCTAAAGGCCTCTAGGAGCGCTTTCAGGCATCTATTGATCTCCTTTTTCATTTTAGCCGCACTCACTCTTGGAGCTGCAAGGGCCTCTGGAGCGACTCCATCGGCAGCAGCAGCGACGGCGGCTCCCGGTCCTGCGGAGAGCGGCGCCTCTATGGGAGAAGGCGCTGCCTCAGCTACTCGAGCTCCTGCCTCCGCCTCTCTGGCCGGCTCCCGGGCAGCTACAACAACTGCATCGAGCTCTTCATCAAAATTGAGCTCTCTTGCGGGAGCGTCGTCCTCAACTCTCGCAACCGTTGCAGGCGTCCTTGGCGCAAGAGGGGTTCGCCTCGGAGTAGTGGGGAGAGAGGCGAGGCCGCCTAGACCTTGAACAAAAGAGGCTCTGCGGCTGAGAGCGGGAGAGCTCAAGCGTGAGCCTCTTCTCGAGGATCTGGGACTTTCCGAATAGAGAATCGACGTGGGGCCTAGCGCCTCACCGCTTGCCTGGGAGGGGGAACTCACTTGAGCATCGCTGTCGCAATCGCTCTCCAGAGCCTCAGCTTCTTGGGCATCCGCCTCGCCTTGCACTTTAGGCTCAAGCGCCTTCATCTCGCGAGTGGCTCGCATGCGCATCGCACCTGCGATCGCAATCACAAGGAGACCGAAGAAAAAGGCAGCTCCTGCAACCACTGTGCAAGGAAGCGCATCTTGGGTGAGGAAGTAGCTCGTTCCATGGGTGCTTGCCAGTATCGCTGCAAAGGCAATCGAGAGGATAACCGCCAAAGAGGCCAGCATCTGCACCTCTTTCGCAAATTTGTGGTTGTAGTAGGGCTTGAGCTGTTCGGGTGAATAGGCGGCTAAAGGATCCATAGTTTATATAAGAATTTACTAAATAGACCTCTTGCACTAACTCCATTTGGGGCCAAAACCGCGCCTCTGCCTGTGGGAATCCTGCGGAATTCAGCCGCGCGCATGTCGCCTACTCTCAATCGAGTATGTCAACATGCGCTTAGCTGAACCCACAGGCAGATCCATCCGTTTTGGCCTCCAAAGCGAATTATGCAAGAGGTCTAATCATTATAAAGTTTTTGTGGTTAAATTAAAAGAGCAGCTTCGAATTTTAAAAGCATTTTTTTAATTTCCAGACCGAAGAGAAATCCACCGAGCGAGCCCCCTTTTGCAAGGATGCGATGACAAGGAATTAATAGAGGGAAAGGGTTGCGTCCACAAGCGGTACCGACCGCCCTCTGTGCAAGAGGCGCCCCAAGGGAGGCGGCCAGCTCTCCATAGGAAAGGGTCTCTCCCATCTCGACTGCCATCAGTCGATTTAAAACTCGCGCCCTGAAAGGAGGCGTATCTGCAAGATCGCAGAGCCGATCGACAGGTAGGTGACGACGCTCGCTATAGGCTTTTGCCCAGTGGAGGAGAAGCTCCCCTCTATCGCCCGCATCGCCCATCACCTCGACAGTGAACTGGTCGCTCGGTGCAAGCGATGTCGAGAGGAGGCGACCCTCCTCAAAGCGAGCTGATAGGGCAAGGGCGGGGCCCCTGCCCATCCTTCTCTTCGACGTTGCCATCAGCGCGCAGGAACCTTGGCGGGGAGATTGAGCCTTTCAAAGGCGCTGCGCGAGACGATCTCACCTTGATGGTACCACTCGGTCTTTGCCTCAGTTCCATCGACAAGGATTTTGCGCGGGCCGTGCTGCACTCCATTTCGCCAGGTGACCTCTTCTGCAAGCGTGCTGCCGTCGCGGAAGCGCAGCTCGATTCCATTTTTCTCCCCTTTTACGTAGGGGATCTCGGCCACTTTTTCGCCGTTGGTGAAGACGACGGTGATTCCTTCCTGCTTGCCATGCACCCAGCTCTCAACGCTGCTCGGAACTCCGCCAGAGATGAAGGTGAGACGGGTTCCGTGAATCAGACCGTTTTCGTACGGAGTCACGATCGAAGGCTCCCCATTTGCAAAAAAGGTGATGCGCTCGACCATCTGCCCTGCGCGGATGGTGTCGCGGTAGGCGAGAGCCCCATCCTCAGAGCGGGTAAGACGGGTTCCCATACCCTCTTCGACGCGCGATTCGACCACGTTGAGGGGGCTGCGGTATTCTGCTGAGGTCAGAAATCCCCCTTCGTAGCGCTCGATCAAGGCGGGGGTGCCATCCTCATACCACTGTGTGTGCTGGACCAGCTTGTTATCGTTGAAGCACTCCTCGACTTTGGAGATACCTGAAGGGTAATTTTCGACCTTATTCACAAGCTTGCCATTTTCGTAGGTTTCGACCGTGGCAATCGTCGAGCTGTTGGGGAAGGTGTAGCTCGTCTGTCCGTTCAGAACCCCTTTCTCGTAGGTTCGCTTGACAGTCACACCACTTGTCAGAAGCTGGACGATCTGGCCATCATGGCCATTTCTCACCCAATCCGATTTGCTGATGGGGACGCCGAATTTGTGGATGAAGCTCTCCTGCACGATCTCTGAATGCCGGTCGCTGCGGCATGCGGTGACTAGGAGTAGAGCTCCTCCAAGAGCAAGGATGGTCTTTTTCATTTCATTACCTTCTGTTCTAATGATTCTGATACTTGCCGTACGAGAGCGGCCATCTCCTGATCCACAGAGTCGTGGGAGAGAGTCTCGCTCGAACTTCGAAAGACAAAGCGCAAGGTGACATTCTTCCATCCCTTCGCGATCTTGTCACCTCTAAAAACTGCGAGCAGCTCAAAGCTCTCGAGCAGAGGCCCTCGCGCCCTCTCTACCGCTTTGAAAATCTCGCCCACTTCGAGCTCCTCCTTCACCGTCAGAGTCCAGTCGCGCTTCGACGAGGGGAAAAGGGCGAGCGGTTTCATCTTGAGATCGCTGGGGATATAGCCTGCAAGCGGTTCGATGAAGAGCTCTGCGAAAAAGAGCGGCTGCAAGATACCTGCCTCCTGTAAGAGAGCGGGGTGCACCTGCCCCATGATCCCTATCTCTTGACCATCGATGACGATCTTGGCCTGCTGAAAGGGGTGCATCGAGCTTAAATGCGAGGGGAGAAAATCGGCCTTGCATTTGAGAGCTTGGAGAAGATTCTCCACGATCCCCTTCAGATCGAGCAGATCGACCTCTTCTGAGCCACTTGGTGATTTGAGAGAGTCGAAATGGGAATGGCTCCGTTTGCCTGAGAGCGTGATCGCAAGGGCGGTCGGCTCGCGGTAGCTATCCTTTTCTTTGAAGTGGATGCGACCCACTTCAAAGGCGGCAATGGAGTCGATGCCGTGAGCGAGATTGCCCTTTACGATGGAGAGATGGGCGGGCAGGAGCGAGGGGCGCATCACCGATTGGGCCTGCGAATGGGGATTGAGTACCTTGATCAGGGCGCGAGCAGGGAGGGCATCGGTCAGCGCCATCCGGGAGAGCTCTTCGCCCACCAGATCGCAGCTCAAAAACTCCTGCAGCCCCTCCCTCAAAAGCGCCTCTCTGACCCTGCCTTGGAGCGAAAAGAGCGGGGTGTGACCCAATCTCGAGCCTCGGCTTCGGGGCAGCTCTCCTTTGGTGTAGAGGTTGTTGTAGCCATAGAGCCTTCCCACCTCTTCGACGAGATCGATCTCCTCTTTGACATCGGTGCGAAAGCTTGGAACCACAAGGAGGAGCCTGTCGCTATCGACTCCCTTCGACTTGAAGCCGAGTCGAGAAAGGATCGCCTCCACCTCGGAGGCGCCAAGAGAGATCCCCAGAAGCCGTCTCACCTGGCTTAAGCGCAAGGAGATCACTCTTTCAGCTGGAGGGCTTTCTCTAGCTTTCAAAACCCCTTTTGCCACTTTGCAGCCTGTGATCTGTTGAATAAGAGCGGCGGCAAGCTTGAGGGCCGACTCGACCGCGCCGATATCGCCCCCTCTTTCCCAGCGCTTAGAGCCCTCTGTGACAAGCTCGTGGCGTCTAGAGCTCCGCCTGACAGTGGCCGCCTCGAAGTAGGCCCCTTCCAGAAGGATGCTCTGGCTCTTTTCGGTCACCTCGGATGACTCTCCACCCATGATGCCTGCAAGCGCAAGCGGCTTTTGGCTATCTGCGATGACGAGATCCTCCGGAGTCAAATAGCGCTCCACATGGTCGAGGGTGGTGAGTTTCTCCCCCGCCCTTGCCCTTCTCACGATCAGCTTAGCGCCCTGGATTTGATCGTAGTCGAAGGCGTGGAGCGGCGCCCCGGTTTCGAGAAGGACATAGTTGGTGATATCGGCGACGAGATTGATCGTGCGCATCCCGTATTGCTCGAGCCGCTCTTTGATCTTGCCGGGCGTCTGAAAACGGTTGAGATCGACTCCGGTCAGCAAGCGGACCATATAGCGCGTGCAGCTCGGATCTTCTATTGCTACCTCGATCCGATCTTCTGTCTTAAGCGACTGATCCTCAACGAGATCGACCTCATGGGGCAGGAGTTTCTGATCGAGGCTTGCCCCAAGCTCTCGAGCCACTCCCCAGACGCTCATAGCGTGGCCGAAGTTGGGTGTGAGCGAGAGATGGAAGAGAAAATCGTCCAAAAATGGATCTACCCCTTCCACCTCAATCCCTGAAAGCGTTAATATCTCAGCGATTTCTTGTGGCGGGGGCGCACTCGGTAAAAACTCTCTTAGCCAAGAAAGTGAAAATCTCATAATAGAAGAGGGGGATTGTACCCCCCCTTCTTCAATCCAAGCAAGGGAAATTGGATGATGCAAGAGCAGAGGCACTACAAAAAAGCATTCCTTCTATCGATGCTGCTCAACGCCATCTTGGCGCTGTTTACGATATATCTTACTTATAAAAAACCACTTGCAATTCGCTTCGACTTTCAAAAGAAGACGACTGGATCCAAGATTGGCGACTGTGAGCTTGGCAACATCGAGGAGATCAAGAACCTACAACTCCTTGATTTTAAAGGACTTGCCTCCATGCTCACCGAAGAGAGGGGCTTCGAGCTCATCGAGCATGGCTATCGGAGGAGAGATCTTGCGCTCTCATGTTTAGCGCTTCGCCATTTCGATGTGGCGCGCGCCCTTGGGCGGAGTCCTGAGAGGGCAACGCTCTCTTATAAGAAGAGCAAGCTCCCTCTCTATCCTTCATTAGGCGATGAGGATTTTGAGAGGATCTCCCGCTTTATAGCTGAGGAGCGCTACCCGTTGACTGCGCGGGGCCTTCTTGTGGCTCTCAAGCGGCTTGAGAAGGCGGATCGGGAGAAGAGCAAGGGCGTGAAGAGGGATCTTGCGGCCACGCTCTACCTGACCGATGAGTTTCAGCTGGTCTTTCAGCTATTCCAGAGGGCGGGGACAAAGATTGGCAAGGGTGCGGTGGCCGAGCTCCTGATCGAAGGACCGTGGGAGCTGGTCGATAATTTTTGCAGAGATCAGAGGCAATCGCACGATCTCTCTCAGGAAAGCTTGCGCTCCTTCCTCCACAGCTATCTCAATGCGAGATCCAAATCGTCAGCGCTGCTTCTTGTGCTGCTCGACTATTCTCATACGGTGAACCGTCTCGATGACCGCACGCTCGTGCAAATACTCTCCCTGCTCCCGGCCGAAGGCAAGCTGGTGCAGAGCTTCTCAAAGGCGCTTGCAAATTCACCGAGAGGCTCATCGGTCAAGGAGCTTGCCAAGAGAAAACTTGGACTTGAAGCGGAGGGCTCTCCATCGGGAGAGCTTGCTCAAAAACCGGGGCCGAGACCCTCTGTGGGCGAGCTGAGACCCCATTTTCGGGAGCGTCCACCTGCGGCACCGGCTCCTTTCATCCACATTGTCGAGCGGGGTGAAACGCTGGCCACCATCTCGACCAAATACCGAGTCTCGCAAGATTTTCTGATGGAGTTCAACCATCTACCGACATCCAATCTCAAACCGGGCATGACCCTCAAGGTGCCCCGTAGGTAGGGAAGTAGATTTTCAATAACCGACAGCTTTGCCAGCATTTGAGGCGGCCAACCAAGATGGAGCAGCTCTTGGAGCATGGGGCGGGGGAGCCCTGTGAGCAGGCATAGGTCTCGGGGGAGCGGGTCTGTGGACCACATGCGTGCTCACCACTCTTGGAGCCGCTCTGTGCGCTGATGCGCCGGCGCCCGCTCCTGCGCCCCCTCCTGGATAAGCAGCTCGAGAGCTCATCGCAGCAGCTGCTGCTTGTGCGGCTTTTGCAGCGACTTGTTTGGCCTGCTCTGCAGCTATTTGTGCATCCAATTCGGCTGCTCGCCTCCTATCTACCCTATCTAATCTCGCATATTCTGCCACTTCATCATCAGTTAATGTATAGCGCTCTTCGTATGGATTTCTTCCCTCATTGACAGCATCAATATCATCCTCTAATTGATTTATTCGGTTCTGTAGGTATCGCTCTTCCTCCCAGTCACCTCCTTCTGCTCGCAACTCTTCCAGTTCCTCTCTCGCATCTTCCAAGTCTCCTTCCATTGCATCTCGTAGCTTATAGTCAACATATGAAGAATTCCTTGCGCCTGATCTCGGAGCAGGTACAGCGGGACTTGCATCAAAATCGCTATAGGCGCTGATTGCTCGATCGAATTGACCAATGGCACGGTCACCCAATCCCCCTAAACGCAGCGCCTCCATACCTCTTTCCGCTTCTCCTACAAGCGCTGAATAATCTGCGAGAGCCCCAGCTCCTCCCACTCCCTGCAGAGCTTTCTGCGCGGCAAGAGCCGCGGCTAATTCTGCTTCAGCAGCAAGCAATTCTTTGGAGGCGCCAAATCCAGAGCGCGTGGCCAGTTGAGTGAGAGCCAGACTCTGAGCCTGATAGGCAGCTTGAACCCGTGCTTTAGCCGCTCTCAATGGATCGTCGGTTCTCTGATAAGGCTGATAACCTGGACCTGCGCCACCTCTTACTCCTCTTGAATGCATAACTCCTCCAGATGAAAATGGATGTCTTCACAACGACTGCCCAACGGCAGACCGGAAGTTATAACTATAAATTTCTTTTTCTGCAGCTGGAATATGATTTACTTTTAGTGCCTCTGCCCGCGGGTGAGCCTGTGTCCGACCTTCTGCCCCACAACCATTTGTAAGCAAGTTTTTTGCTCAGGAATCGGGCGCGGGCCCTGCAAACGTTCACGAAATAGCCCCTCGGAGCCATTTTTCGCAAAATGGTGATCTTTTTTTCGTGAATGTGAACGTTGAGACCGTTGCGTAACATGTTCAGCTACCCTCTTGAAAATAAGTTCATCTTGCCCATCTTGCCACGCCTCGCGATCCTGCATATCTTGCTTCCTTCTTCAAAAAGGAACAGGATGCGCATGATCGCGAGGCGTGGCAAGATGAACAAGATTGTTATTAATTTGCCGATTTATGTAACAAGCTGGGGTTATGCAAGAGTCTCAACGTTTGCAGAGCCCGTACCCGATTCACTGGACACAAACTTCGTCTACCAGTACTTGTGAGATAGAAAATCTCTATTTCTTACTTTTGGCACGAGGAACGAAGTCGAATCCCCCTTTGCACCAGGGACCGCAGCGCAAGAGGCGCCAGAGGGTGAGGAGAGAGCCTTTGAGAGAGCCATGCCGTTTGAAAGCCTTGATGGCATAGTCGGAGCAGCTGGGGAAATAGCGGCAAGAGCCCGAGGTGAATGGGCCCAAGGCGATCTGGTAGAGGCGGATGAGCAGGATGAAAAGCTTGCTCATCAGATGAGATGGAAGAGGTCGCGCAAGAGGGCCAAGATCACTTCGATGACGATCAGAAGGATAATGGCCCACTCGAGCACCACAGTCTGGTGGTGGTTGAGCTGGTCGCTCAAGATGCCGAGAAGATCGCCGATCACCCCCAGGCGATGGTTGAGGGCATCGAGTCGCGTCTTCATATCGAGGCATTTGATCGTATCTCGGTAAAAGGGCTCATACTCGGGGTTTTCCCAGAAGAAGTCGGGCTCATCGAGAATGTCGGAGTGCAGATTCACCGAGCTTCTATCCATGAAGAGCTTGCCGATCTTCTGCGCAAGCTCTCTGCGCGAAAGCAGGATTTTGCCCTTCGCCGCAAGATCCTTTGGAAGATGGCGCGTGACAGCTATGGTCTTATCGATCGTCTCTTCAAAAATAGAGAGCTTCGAGGATTGGGCAAGGCCAAATGAGATGGCGAGCTTGGTGAGCATATCGCGGCTGGCAAGCCACATCTCCCCACGCTGAATGCGAGTGGCCTGCGCGTAGCTATAATCATTTTCATCTTTCAATGGGATGGCGAGCTTCTCGAGCTCGAAGTTTGAGAGCTTGCTCAAAAGCCGCTCCTCGTCGCCCTCCGAAAGGCCCCAGCTCACTACAACCCCATAGGGGAAAAAGAAGAGATCGCCCTCCGCACCCGGTTCGGTGAGGCTCGCCGCAATCGCTTCCCGGAAGCGGGTGACGTTGTAGTGGTTTTTTAGAAAATCGAAGAGGGCAATCATATTATAACTGCCCGCAGTCAGATAGGCTGTACAGCGCACAAAAGATTCGCTAAGTTTTGGCCCCAGATTAAGCAATCCAAGCTATTTCAGCTATGCAAAGAATTATTTGAAAAGCTCGCGCTTGCTCTAATCCCCCTCTCTTGATAGCATCCTTGGCGAACTCGCTTTAAGCGAAAGTGGCGGAATGGTATACGCGCTATCTTGAGGTGGTAGTGGAGGAGACTCCGTGGGGGTTCGAGTCCCCCCTTTCGCAAACCCTTCGTAAGGATCCTATGTTTCAAGTTCTCGTTCTTCTTTTAGCGCTTGTCTCATCGCCTTTGGCGGCTGAGAGTCCGGACAGCTCGATCAGCTCCTTTGAGCTGCGCGAGAAGAAGTATGTCGAGGAGATGAGCTTTCCTGGCGAATATGCCAATCTGGAGAAAATCGATATCGACGGCAGGCGCAAGTACCGCGCCGAGTTCACCCTGCCCGGAAGCTATCCCAAACTGGCCTCGGTCAACTACACGGCAAGCCTTGGCAAGCTCGTAGCAGGGCTCAAAGGCGATTTCCCCGAGCTTACCTCGATCGAATTTATAGGTGCGAGTGCCGACATGGTGATCGACCTCACGGGCCACTTTGCCAAATGCTGCCACGTTCAGATTTCGAGCCAGGCGGGCGATGTGGAGATTCTGCTTCCCAAGGATGTGGGCATCTCCCTTGAAACCAAAATGGGATACAAAGGCAGTGTCGTGGTTTTCGAGTCGCTCAAAAAACAGGGCCGCGGCTGGCTCAACAAGAGCTACGCCACCGACCATGAAGAGAAGAAATTCCTCATCACCGCCCGCACCGATTCAGGCACCCTCACCTTCAAAGAAAAGAACTGAAGCAGGATGGCAAGGGGGACATGCTTCAACAAGCTATCTCCTCCATATCGATTTCTAAAGGCTCAGTTTCGATTTCAGCATGAGATAAGCTTGCTGGGCTCATTTCTAGATAAGATCTCCTGAATTCTTTATCCGTAACTTTCAAACGATTGAGGATGTAAAGGCGCAAATATACCTCTGTACTCGCATTCATCTTGGATTCTTCTTTTTCCCACTTAACAACAGCAGCATGTGAGACCCCAAATAACTTTGCAAAATCCCTAAAAGACATCTCAAAATAATCGATAATGAATCTCAGTTCCTTTCCCGTTAATGGTGTGGGCATTGTCGCAAGCATATGGAGGACTATCTTTTGGAAAACATTAAAGTCGATATCGATCGCCCATTCGCCCAAGACTTTCTTCAATGGAACATTGACTAGGCGGATGGGGAAGCCGAGCCCCTCATATATAAATGTGCCCCTCTTTGCCTTTCTTCTCATAGATCCCCCCCTACATGCATTACGGTAATGATGAGCATCTCATCATCGTCAAAGGCCACGATAATTCGAACATCTAGCCGACCTATTATCGTTTTCCCTCTAATCGCATACTTCCATGTATTCTGTTCAAAACAATCCTTGCTTTTTTCCTCATACCCGGTTTTCAGAACATGAATCGCTTCTGCTAAGTTAATTGCCCGTTCTTTCTGGCGAACAAGAGCATGCTTAGTAAGAATGTATCTGCCACTCTCGAGACATCCCCTAATCTTCTTTAAGAGGTTTTTGAGCTTTGGAGGCCTTTTCTTTGTCACGAGCAAGTCCTAATGGTAACTTAGTTTACAGTTTCGCGCAACTTATTTCCCGCGTGATCAGCTACGAGCACAGGTGTTTGTGGAGCACAGCGCCTCTTGTGGGGCAGTCCAGCCGTGGTGCATGTCCTCAGCCACCTCTTTAGAGGTGACGTGGCCGTAGGCTAGATTGAGCCCCTCTAAAAAGCCCTTGTCCTCGAAGAGCGCAGCCGCTCCTTTATTCGCGAGCGCAAGCACATAGGGCGTTGTGGCATTGGCCAGAGCCGCACTCGAGGTGCGCGCACAGGCTGCTGGGACGTTGGTGACACAGAAGTGCACGACGCCATGTGTCTTGTAAATCGGATCGTGGTAGGTGGTCGGTCGCGATGTCTCCGAACAGCCCCCCTGATCGATCGCAAGGTCGATAAAGGCGCTTCCCGGCTCCATCGACGCAATCATCCTTTCCGTCAGCAGTTTGGGCGCCTTGCGACCCGGCACAAGCACAGCTCCAATGACCAGGTCGGCCCTCGCTACCTCTTCCTGGATAGTCAGAGGAGTCGAAAAGAGGGTCTTCAAACGCGGTCCATAAAGATCATCGAGCTCGCGCAGCCTCGAAAGCCTTCTTTCTACAATCGTCACATCGGCCCCAAGGCCCATCGCCATGCGCGCCGCCTGCGTTCCCGAAACACCCCCTCCAAGCACCAGCACCCTTGCAGCTCGCACCCCTGGAACCCCGCCGAGGAAGATCCCCTTGCCTCCACGCGCTATTTGCAGGGCGTTTGCACCCTCTTGCACAGAAAGGCGGCCCGCCACCTCGCTCATAGGCGTCAAAAGCGGCAGTCTACCCTCTTGGTCCTTCACCGTTTCATAGGCAACCGCAATGACCTTTCGCTCGATCAGATGCTTGAAGACCTCTGGACAGGCAACCAGATGCAGGAAGCAGAATAGAATTTGGCCCTTGCGGAAGTAGGGAAACTCTTTTTCCTGCGGCTCCTTAACCTTCACGATCATCTCAGCCGCGTAGACCTCCTTGGCCCCCGCCACCACCTTAGCGCCCACAGCTGTATAATCGGCATCTGAAAATCCCAGATGCTCGGCTGCCCCCCTTTCAATCAGCACTGTGTGGCCCGCCTGGACCAAGAGGTGAACCAGCGCAGGCGTGGCTCCAATTCGATACTCCTGCACCTTAACTTCCTTGGGAATGCCTATGATCATACGTTTACCTTCTCTTTTTCAAATTCCAATGACAATATCTTAGAGACGCCCTTCTCCTCCATCGAAACCCCTATCAGAAGGTCTGAGAGCGCCATCGTCCTCTTATTGTGCGTCACAACGATAAACTGAGTAGAGGCGATAAATTGAGCGAGCAGATTTGTAAAGCGACCGATATTGGCCTCATCCAAAGGTGCATCGATCTCGTCCATCAGGCAGAACGGAGGACGCGTCACTTCAAAAAGAGCAAAGAGCAGCGCAATCGCAGTCAGACAGCGCTCTCCGCCCGATAGCAGGGTCATCGTCTTCATCTTCTGCCCAGGCGGCTCGGCAATGATTTCAACGCCCGCATGCAGAGGATCGCTATCTCCCATCAGCATGAGATCGGCTCTGCCTCCATTGAAAAGACGGGTGAAATTGGCCTGAAAGCCGGCGCGTATCTTCTCAAATGTAGAGAGAAATCGCCTCCTAGACTCACTCTCGAGGCCTTCGATGATATTCTCAAGATCGCTCTTCGCTTTTTTGAGGTCGAGGTACTGTTTTTCCAGAAACTCAAATCGCTCTCTCTCTCCTTTGAGCGCCTCTATGGCAGAGAAATTGAGAGCGCTCTGGTTTTTCATCTCCTTTTCCAGTCCCTCTTTCTCTTGCTGCACCTCAGGACTCGGCTCGATGGGCTCTATTCGATCAGAGCTCACAACACCGAGCCCACTGAGCTCCTCCTCACGCTGTTTGAGAGCCATTTCGAAGAGAGCAAGCGAGCGCTCCACCTGACCACGCCTTTGCACGAGCTGCTTCAAGATCCGCTCTTCCTCGCTCCCTTGCCTGGCCATCTCGCTCACAGCTGTCTTGAGCGCCCCAAGCAGCTCTCTCTTTTCCTTTATCTCGAGAGCAAGCTCACTACTCGCCTTCTCTAAACTCTCTTTCTCGCACCGCTTCTTCTCGCTATCCTCAAGAAGCTTCTCCTCTTCTTGCTTCAGCTTCGCTAGTTGCTGCTCGAGCCGGATGCGCTTTTGCTCCGAGGCCGCTCTACTCTCCTTGTGAGCCCGGTATCGCTCTTTTAGCCTGGCAAGCTCGATGAGCTCAAGGCGATCTCTCTCTTCGATTTTTCGGCTCTCATCGAGCCTCTCCTTTTTTGCATGGAGGTATTTGCGCTCGCTTTCCAGCATGCGCCCCTGCATCGCTTTTTCTTCTTCAGAGGCCTCTCTGAAGAGCTTTTTTGCACTCGCGAGCTTCTCCTCTAACGCACTCGTTTCAACAGTCGCGCGACTCCTCTCTTCTGAAAGCTTTTCAAGGCTCTCTTTCAAACGATTAAGGCTCGAGATGGCCTCCTGCTGCTTAAAATTGCATTCGAGATGCTTCATCTCCAGGCTGCGCACTCTCTCTTCAAGCGCTCTTTTCTCCTTCTCCTTCAGCACTTGCTCTTTCTCAAGACGGCTCTTCTCCTCTTTTGCCCCTTTTAGCCTCTCTTTGAGATCGAGATCGCCTCCTTGGAAGTCGACGACGAGGGAGTGATAGAAGAAAACACCCTCGGCATCGACGAAAAGACCCTCTTCAGAGCTAGCAGGAGAGCCTTTTTGGAAGCTATCGATAAGCGCTGAGACATTTTTGAAATGACGCTTTTCACTCGTCGAAGAGTAAATGGATTCTAAATACTCCTCCAAAACAAGCGAAAAGCCTCTAAGATCCTTTTTGAAGGCATATTGGAAGATCTCCTTGAGATCCTCTCGACTTTTTACAGAAAGAGTTCTTTGGTAATGGGGATGGCCGTGAGCTTTCAGTCTCTTCAATTTGCCGTAAAGGGCGCTCTTTGCGTTTTTAGACTCGCCTAAAAGCTCCTCTATGGCCCCCTTTTCCTCCATCTCCCTTCTTTCCTGGGCCTGGATTTGAACGAGAAGCCCATTGATCTCTTCTGCATTCGAAGAGCTTCTCTCTTTCACCTCTGCGAGAGCTAGCTGCAGCCGATCCTGCTCCAAAGCAAGCGTCGCAATGCTTTTTTCGATCTCCTCCTTCTCTCTTTTCCTCGCGCTCCACTCCCCTTGCTCCTTATCGAGCGCCTTTTGAGCTTGCTTTCCTCGGTTTTCAATCTCTCTCATGCGCCCCTGTGCAAGCGCGAGGAGCTTCTCTTGCTCCTGCATGCGGAAACGCTCGCTATCAAGGATGCGTATCTTCTCAAAAAGCGCCTGTTTGACGCTGAGCACCTCCTTCTCAAAGTGCTCCATCTCCTGGCCCGCTTCGCTCTTCTTTGACTCGCTCGACTTGCACTTAACGCTCTTTTCAAGAGCCGCTATTTTCTCTTTGAGCTCCTCCTCAAAGCTCGATCCCCCAACACTTGCGCTCTCGATTCTCTCAATCTCGGAGGCGATCTCTTCTGCCGAGGCTCGAACTCTCTCTTTTTTCTCCCTTAGCTGTTTGAGCTCGACCGCACATACCTTTAAACCGCCCTCGCTCGAAATGGCTCTCTTCTCCACAGCAAGAAGCGATAGAGCCTGGCGCTCCTGCTCCTCTTGCCTCGTCTGTTGCTCTTGCGCAAGGTGGGATCTCTTTTCGGTCTGCTCTCGAATTTGCCCCTCGAGCAGACGCTCGCTCTCCAAAAGAGCGGCCCCCTTTTTTTTCTCCTCCAGATAGCCGTGGAGCGCAAGGCCCCGCTTGAGAGTCTCAAGCCGCTCTCTCTTCTCTAAGAAAGCGAGCGCAGAGTCGGCCTGCTGCTTGAGAAGCTCCAGGCTCTTTGCCCCGCTCTCGTAGTCATTTGCGATTTTATTGTAGTCGAAGAGCAGCTCTGCAAGACGGGACATGCTCTCTTTTTTCTGCTCGAGAAAGAGCGATATCCCCGCAGTCTCATCGAAAATGGCTCTGCGATCTTTGGGATGGAAGCGAATGATCTCATCGAGCTTGCCCTGCTCGAAAAGATAGAAGGCCTGCTTGCCCACTCCTGTGCCAAGGAAAATCTTTTCTACATCTTTGAGCCGCACCTCTCGGCCATTGACCAGATACTCGCTTCCGCCATCGCGATAAAGGCGCCTCGTGACGGCTAGCTCATCGGGCAGCCCTTCACGATCGACTCCCTCGAAAGTGAGAGTCACCTCGGCAACCGAGAGCGCTTTTCGCTTGGCGTTGCCCCCGAAGACGAGATCGCTCATCCTCTCTGCCCGAAGGGCTCTTGGGGATCCCTCGCCCATGGCAAAGCGGATCGCATCGATGACATTGGACTTGCCGCAGCCGTTGGGGCCAACGAGGCCAATGAGAGATCCATCGAAATGGATCTCGATCTTCTCGGGGAAGGATTTGAAGCCAAAAATTTTAATCGACTTCAAGCGCATGGGCCGACCTCGAGTCTATGGAGGAGCTTTTCGCGCTTGGTCTTGAGATAGCAGAGATTCTCTTTGCAGGGCTCGGTGAGAAGGGGGATCTCTTCAACATCGATGAAGCCGGCATCGAAGAGTGCACGTCGTTTGGCCGGGTTATTGGTGAGCAGGCGGATGGAGGCGATCTTCAGATCCTTCAGAATAGCGGCAGCGGCTGCATAGTCTCGTGCGTCGATGGGGAGGCCGAGCGCCAGATTGGCTTCTACGGTGTCGAGACCCCCATCCTGCAGGCCATAGGCGCCGATCTTGTGCAAAAGCCCAATGCCGCGCCCCTCATGGCCCCTCAAGTAGATGAGAAGGCCTATCCCTTCCTTTTCGATGAGCGTCAAGCTGAGGGCGAGCTGCTCGCCGCAGTCGCATCTTTTCGATCCAAAGACATCCCCTGTCAGACACTCGGAATGGATGCGGACTAGAGGTCGACGGCTCCTTTCGGGCTCGCCCTTGATCAGGACCAGGTGGGCAGGTGCCTCGCCTGCCTGATAGGCGCGCGCGACAAAGGTGCCATAGCGCGTCGGCAGCCGACCACTTGAAATGAAAGCATGATCGCTCATAGAGCGAACAGTCTACCTCAGAGCGGGATAAATTGTAATTCAGTGGCGTCAACTTTAGGTAACTATTGAGCTTTTGGAGCTACCCTCTCGTGAAAACAAGAGCGGGCACGGGCCCTGCAAACGTTTACGTTCACGAAAAGAGGTCCTCAAGCCATTTTTGAAAAAGAGGAGAGGCAACCTTTTGTTTCCTGAATGTGAACGGTTGCGAGCCCGTGCCCGATCTTACTTTTAAACTATTCTCAGGCGACCGAGACGAGTGCGGGCGCCTCTTCTTCTTTAAAGCGATAGCCGACCCCTCTCACCGTTTCTATCCAGTGGAAGTTGGGACCCAGTTTTTTGCGAAGCGAGGCGATGTGCACATCGATGTTTCTATCCATGATGAAGGCATCTTCGTTCTGCACATCGTCGAGAAGCTGGCTGCGCGTGAGCACTTTGCCCCGGTTGGCCAAAAATCGTCGCAGGATGCCAAATTCAGAGAGCGTAAGCGGGATATATTTGTCTTTTTTGCGAAGCAAGTAGCGCTCCAGGTCGAGCATGAACTCGCCAAAAGATAGGGTCTTAGCCAGCTTCTGAGGCTCCTTACCCCTGCGAAGCACCGCCTTCACTCTCGAGAATAGAACCTTGGGTGAAAAGGGCTTGGGGACATAGTCATCGGCGCCAAGCTCGAGACCGAGCACCACGTCGAGCTCCTCGTTCTTCGCTGAGACGATCACGATAGGGATATTTTTAAGATCGGCGCTATGCTTCATCTTTCGACAGATATCGAGCCCATTCATCCCCGGTAGCATGATATCCAAGATCACCAGATCTGGCTTATCTCTCTCAATCGATCGGAAGCCGTTGATGCCATCATTTTCTACATGGAGCTTATAACCAGAGATTTCGGCTTGTAGCTTGATTAATGCAGCAATATCTTCTTCGTCTTCAATGAGCAGTAGGTTCTTTTTCTGGGACATATTAAACTCCTTGTTTTTTGCCCGAGGCTCTCCCTTCTGAGAAATGCCCTAGGGGGCCCTCCAGCGAGGGCTGTACTCTATATTCACACATTTAACACACCACTTTAATAAAAAACCAAACCTTTTTTTGTTGGATTCTTTATCCTTTAATCTTTCTTAACTTTTTCTTATTTTCTCATTTATTTCAATACAAATTAATTTGCGAAAATCAGCACGAAATCTATGATGGCAACGTTTTTTTATTATTTTAAGCAATAATCTCATGACCAAGAAAAAGCTGAGCCTAATAGGAGGAGCCCTCGCACTGATAGCGCTCCTCTCTCTCTTCGCCTTAAGAAAAGGGGAGCGCCCTCTTACCGAGGAAGAGCGCATGCATCTGGCCCTAGACCCCACCTTCCTCGAGCGCTATGAGGGGAGTGAAGAAAAAGATCCTCTCCTGCTCGGCGCCTCAAAGCTGCTCCAAGGCTGCTCGGAGGAAGAGCTCCTGCAGGCCCTCGGTGGAGCTCATGGAGAGCAAAGCCTCCACCTGCTCGCTCTACACGCCTTTCTCAGTGGCAATGAGGAGCATTTTTTCCACTACATGAGCAGCCTATCGAAGCCTTCAGAGCTTCTGAAGGGCTTTGCCCTCTATGCTAAGAAGGAGTGGAGCAGGGCGAGCCGCCTACTCGGCCAGACTCTCAGTTTTGAAGAGCCCACCTTCCTCGCAGCTGTTGAAAACCATCTAGCCCCCTCCTTCCTTAGAAAAATCCTTCTGGCCCACGCTCTTGTCGAAAGCGGCTCCTACCTCGAAGCGAGAGAGCTTCTCGAAACTCAGGTGGAGCTTGAAGAGAAGCACATGGTGAATGGCGCTCGGCTCGTTTTGGGCTTGAGCTACGCAAAAGAGGCACTAGAAAAAGGGGCGAAAAACGATGAGGCTCTCTTTAAAGCTCTCCTCTATTTCGAAAAAGCTGAGCTCTCGGGCTTCAAAGAGATCGCCGAAAGCGCTGGCAGAGCCCTCCTCTCTTCGATTTTGCACTCAGGAAGCAGCCTTGCCTATAAATCTCAAGCCATCAGACTACTTGCAGGATGGCAGAGAAACGACCTTTTGGCCTTTATTGCCGATCGGTTGGCCTCCGATCTTTCCATTTCGACCTCCGTGGATTCGCCGCTGCCTTCAGAGTTTCAGGCGCTGCTCTTCGATCGGCGCACCAAGCTTTTAAAACAGGCGATCGAAGGGGGCGAGAGCTTGACTTTCACCCGCTATCTCGAAAATTTCCCCGATCTCTGGTCGGCCTCGATCCAAAAATCGATGGAGGCGCGCGCCTTAAGGCTCTGTTTCAGCGACCTTGTGGGCTTGGAGCGCAGCTTGAGCCTTTTGAAAAAATATGGCGATTCGACCGCTCTTCTCACCCGCCTCGTCGAAAAGGGAATGTTGATCTGGCAAGGCGAGGGAAAAGAGAGGCATGGGACCGAGCTTTTTGAAATTGCGCTCAAATATGCAGACGAGCAGGAAAAAAAGCTGCTCACAAAAGAGATCCAGAGCTTCTTCCAAGGGCTCTTCGAAGAGGCGGAAGATGCTTACCTCGTCAAAAGGCTTGCTCTCGTGCATGAAAGCGCCTCTCACCTCAACATCCCGCTTGTCTCTTCGTTCACCAAGGAGAAGCTGGCCAACACCCTTGCCGATGCGGACCACTTCTTCTTGACCCACAATTTCACAAGCGCGAAAAACCACGCCGCCTGGGTGCTCTGCTGCGATCCCAACAATCAAGAGGCACTCTATCTCGTTGGGCTATCCGCCTTCTCACTCGGCGAGTACAAACTTGCCCTGCGCTCTCTGAAACGGCTAGAGGAAAAAGATGAGAGGACGCTTCAAGCGCTCTATCTCTGCCAGATGGAGGGCAAATACGACTCCCTCGCCCAAGGCGATGAGGAGGAGTGCGAGGCGTGGGACGTCAGCTCCCTGCCGCTGATGCGCTGAAGGAGTAGCGGACGAGCTGACCCTTGTTTGTGAAACGGAATGGTGCGAGATAGGCGGTCAGACCATGGGAGTCGAGCGCCACTCGATGGATGGGATACCCACTATCATCGGTGAAGAGCTGGGCTTCGAGCTTCAAGTCGACGATGTGGAGAGAAGAGCATTCAAGACCTCTCATGCAGCGCTTGTTGACCGAGAAGGCAAGTAGGGAAGAGAAAAGACTCACCGCTCCTAGCTCATCTTGAAAGGAGGCCAGCTTGGATCGGAAAGGAACCAAGGAGAGGCTCTTTTCGATGGCAGCACGCTCGAGGTTCACCTGATGCACGGCACGGCCTGTAACGAGGGCAACCTTGTGGCCATCGGTGCAGAGCTTGACTCGCTCGGCCGCAAGATCAACTCCTCGGTAGAGGGGGTGGTCGAGCTCGGATTGCTGGGGCGGGGCATCAACCCTGAGATCCCAGATCGAAATTCTTCTGGTAGCTGCAGCGAAGAGCACGAGATGGCTTTCCTCGAAGAGGAGCAGCTCGAGTGGGCTCTCCACATCGGATGGGAGTCCCGGTATGAGACTTTTGAATTTCAGCTGGTCGCCAAAAAGGGTTCCGATGACGATCTCGCTTTCGCTCGCCGCGAGCGCCACCCGGGAGCCCGATAGAGCCAGAGCGCGGTAGGCGCGGTTGAGAGGTGTTGAGAGGAGCGGTTTGCTTCCTTCATAGACCAGGAGCCTTTCACGGAGAAGTTGAGCTACTCGACCGCTTCCTTTATCGATAGCAACCGACAGGGTAGCTGGGCATCCTGTGGCATGGATGAGAGGAGCCTCTGCTCTAGACTCGAGATCGTAAACCTGGAGCTCAGCACTCGACTCAGAGAAAAGCGCCAGCCTTTTGGACGCTAGCGCGCCGACGATCCCACTGCTTCTGGAATCGATATTCCTCTCTTGCTTTATCCGCAAAGCACTTAATCTCAAAGAGTTATATTCATAGACTGGCAGGTCTCGATAGAGGCAAGATAGGAGTTCTTTATCTGGATTGCCTTTTATTTTATTTACCCAATCCTCGCGCACCTCTTCCCTGATTTCACCTCTCACATCTTGGATGGCTCTGCAACGTAGATGGAGAGTCGCTCGCTCATTAAGCCCCTTAGAGACTCTGAGAGCAGAGGCCAATTCGCGGATAGTGCACATCGATAGATAGACGGAGGCGCAAGGCAGAATTCTATTGAAAGCGCCCTCAGGAGCCCTCCTCACCCGTTTCGCAGCGATCCATGTGGCTTGTAGGGGGCGGCTCGCCTCTCTTTTCCTCAGCCCAGTTGGGTCGGATAGAGTGCGGCTGAAGAGGGCTGTCGCAGGTGGAGAAGTGGGAGCAGCTCTTCTTGTCAGCTGCCCTGAGGGACGATCTACAAAGGCTTTTGCAACAACTGCTCTTGTGCTCATAATGATCATCAAGACTTCTTAAAGGAGCATCTTAGTCGAAGCGTGATTAATCGCAAAAGCGATTGAAACTATTTCCTCCATCCCCTACAAATAGAGAGACCTCTGCATAATTCGCTTTGGAGGCCAAAATCGATGGATCTGCCTGTGGGTTCAGCTAAGCGCTGGGTTGACATACTCGTCTGAGAGTAGGCGACCCAGCGTGCGGCTGAATTCGTAGGATTCCCACGGGCAGAGGCGCGGGTTTTGGGCCCAAATGGAGCTAGTGCAGAGGTCTCAATCTAGTGATCTAAAATGGCTTTTTCGCAAACCGAGAATTTCTCGCAGCCCTTTCTAGAAGAATCGGGCCGGCTCCTCCCTGAGTTTCTTTTGAAGATCAAGGAGAGAGTGAGGAGCTTTTTCTGGATCCATTTCTCATTTATAGCGCTCGCCTCGATAGAGCTGCTCTTTTTCTTCTCCTCTCTTTTGAGATCGCCCCTGCACAGAGAGGCTCCCTTTCTTCTGGCTCTCTTTTTTGCCACTCTTTTCTGCTATCTGGTTTTAAGGCTCTACTTTGCGACTAAAAAAGAGCAGCAACTGATCGAACTTGCGCTTGAGTTTCTCGAAGATGCAAAGAGGCGCATGCATTTCCAAGAGGGCAATTTAGAGCACCACCTGATCGCAGCATCCCTTGCAAAAAGGGCCGCTCTTTGGCTTGAGGATAGGGAGTATACGCTCTATGATGCTCCCCGCTTTCTCTCAGAGCAGAAAGAGCTTTTTGAGAATGTGAGCGCCTTTCTTGCATGGAAATCTTGTCTGAATTTGCGAGAGCAGCTCTTGCACCTTGCGATCGGAGAGCACATCAAGGCGGTGAAAATCGCGCCGACGAGCATCGAATGCCACATCCTGCTTGCAAGCGCCTACGTGATGCTCTCGGGGCTCTATAGCCCACAAACGAAAGAGGTGGAGGGGCGCTGGATTGCGCGGATGCGTTTCGGGCAACAGAGCCTAGAGAAGTTCAAGGAGATAACGAAATTTGCGATCGAGGAGTTCACTATCCTTGAAACCTATGCTCCCCAAGATCCGTGGATCCACCACCAGCTGGCGACCCACTACCACAGCCTTGGCCTCATCGATGAGGAGATTGCGGAATATGAGCTCCTACAAAACCTGCAGCCGGGCGACAGCGAGATCTTGATGAAGCTAGGCATACTCTATTTCCGGCAAAATAAAAATGCCAAAGCGCTCGGCATTCACGAAAAACTTCGCCAAATCGACAGCTCCAAGGCGCAAGGCCTCATCGACCTCTACAGCTCCCTGTAGAAAACAAGTTCATCTTGCTCATCTTGCCGCTCTTAGCGATCCTGCATATCTTGTTCTTTTTCAAAAAGGTACAGGATGCGCACGATCGCGGGGCGCGGCAAGATGAGCAAGATTGTGGTTAATTTGCCGATTTATGTGACAAGCTGGGGTTATGCGGGCAGTCTCTAAAGCGATGAACAAAGACCAACGTACCTTGTGTAGGGCTATGTGTGGGCGGCAAGGGCGGCGATCATGAGGCCGCCGAGAGCAAGCCCATTGGCCTTCCAGTTGATTTTCTCTCGGTAAAGTCGCGATGCCCAGAGATTATTCAAGATGATCAAAAAGACCGCAAAAGTGGGGAAGAGCAGCGGGTTTTCCCAGCTTTGCGCATATTGGGTCGCAACAATCATCAAGAACGAACTGCCCCCATTTGCCAATCCGCCAAAAGTCCCGTAATAGATATCGCGACGAGTCGGTCTCTCCCTTTTTTTAGTGAAATAGAGAAGCCACTGCATCGAAGTGGCAGAAAAAAAGATGGCCGGCATAAACCAGCTCGTGCTTGCAGCCGTCAGGTGGAGAGGCAGCAAAAAGCTCGCCTCCAGATGCGGACCAACCACAAGCGCCCACCACTGCAGAAAGGTCAAAAAGAGCGTGTGGGAGAGAAATGCACCCAGCGCAAAGAGCACCCAGAAAGGTTTCCTAAATTCAGAAGTGACCCCAAGGCCAGCCCAAAAAAAGCCCCCCACCACACAGAGAGTGGCCAGCGCATGCACCGACTTAAAGGGATGGCCAAAGCTCGAGCCAAAGAGAAGCGCCATGAAAATCGCCGGCATAACCGTGGCAGAGTTGGTAATCGCAAAGGTGATCCCTGGAGGCCCCCTCTCAAGCGCAAAGGCAATAGAGAACATCAACAGGCCAAGCAAAACCCCTCCAAATAGCCCACAGGCCAGCGCAGGGGCAGTGCAATGGTAATTTCCCGTTCTCACAGGGTTGAGAAGGATGATGATGATGAGAGTCACCGTCATCTGATTGATCAGATAGTAGCGGCTCGACCCCCCCACATCGATGCTCTTCCGAAAGCATAAATTTGAAATTGCTGCAAAACAGCTCGCTATCAGCATGAGAAAAAGCGCCATAGAACCATTTTACTTGAGGCCCAGAATATAAGAAATAGGACTCCATGCCTTTCTAATAAATTCTATATCACAAATAATCAATGTGTTATGTATAAGTTTGGCTTCGGCATTGCTTTTTCTTTTCAAGCCGATAAAATGCTTGTTATGCAAAAGAGATTCCTCGTACCGCTATTTGTCCTGTCGGCCAGCCTCTTTGCCTCGGAGAGCGAAGAGTCGCTCGCTCTGAGGAGAATCCGACTGCTTTTCCAAGAGGAGGAGTATGCCTATGCTGAGAAGGCCATCGAGGAGTTCTTTCAGCGCTTTCCCGATAGCCTCGAAAATGAGCGTCTCAACGCCCTCCAGGGCGACATTGCCTTTGATAATGGCGACTTCGAGAAGGCGCTCGTCTTCTATCAGAAGGTGACAGGCTCGATCTTCCAAAAAGAGATTCAAAGCCGCAAATGGCATTCGCTTTTCGCCCTCTCGCGCTATAGAGAAATCATCGAAGATACCTCGCGATTTTGCGAAAAAGATGACCAAGCTCTCTTCTGGCTCGCTCAAGCAACCTACCTGATAGCTTTGGAACAGCCTGACAACAAGAAAGAGCTCCTCATCGAGGCTGCAGGCCACTACAAGAGGCTGGAAAAGACTTCTCAATTTGCTCTTGAGGCCAAAGAGGCGCAAGCTACGATCTACAAAGAGCTTGGACAGGAAGGGAAGGTGCAAGAGGTCCTTGAAGACCTTGCGGAGGCACTTTTAGCAAAAAAAGAGCCGATTCCCGAAGAGCTTGCACTCAAAACAGGTCGCCTTCTTGCGCGCACAAAACCGCATCTGGCCAGAAGCCTTTTCAAAAGGCTTATCGAGAAGAGTGATCTTGCCATTCAGAAACAGGCCGCCTTTCTCTACTTTTCTCTTCTCGTTAAAGAGCGCGATCTGGAGTGTTTGGCCGCAAGTGAAAAAGAGATCGAGCCTCTCCTCAAGCCGGATGAGCTTGCCCTCTTAAAAGTGGCTCTCGGCTCCCTTTCGAGCAGCAAAAAGGAGTTCGCTAAAGCGGTCAGCTATTATGAAAGCGCCCTTGAGCTTCCCCTCAACCCTCCCTACGATCGCCAGGCGGTTCACGGGCTGGTCTTTGCCTCGAAAATGGCCCACGCGACCTCTTCACTTGAGAAGGCCTATGCCGAATGTCAGAAAAGATTCCCTGGAGCTGAGGAAGATCTAGGTCGCATTGAGCTGGTCCTGGCCTCTGCTTATAGGGACGATGAGCGCTATAGCGAAGCGGAAACCCTCTTAGATAGCGCCCTCAGCAAGGGGCTCTCAAGCGAAGAGCTAATTCTCGAAAAGATTCGGCTTTTGGCTCTACAAAAGCGGATCTTCGAGGCGAGCGAATATGCCAAAGCTGCCCTCACAAAGCTGCCAAAGAACAAAGCCATTCACGATGCGCGCATCGCTCTATTGACCAATGCGGCCTCAAGTGGGCTTGAGGGCGACTTTGAGAAACTGAGAAGCGAGGCGATCAAACAGGCACTTCTTCACGGCGAGCTTTTCACCGATGCTGAGAGATTCAACCTCGAGCTCATGCTAGCCAGAAGCCTGCTGCAGCAAAATAAAACCCGCGAGGCCAATCTCCTTCTCGAAGAGCTCGTCGAGCACGGGATGCGCTCGGGTGAGCTCTACGCACTCACCGCCTTCGCTCTTTTCAAAGAGGGTAGAGTCGAAAAGGGCGTACAATTTGGCGAGCTCGCTTTAGAGGAAGAGCTCCTCGAAGAAAAAGAGGCTCGCGCGCGCGCGCGCCCTTTAGGCAAGAGCTATGCCCATTCCCTTTATCTGCCTCTCTTCAATGCCTATCTCGCCCTTTCCAAAGAGAAGGGCAAAAACCGAGGGGCCCACTCTTTGGAGAGCAAAGCGGGCCAGCACCTCTACAACGCCATCTCAGCGGGACTTATGGTCTCTTCCGAAAATAGGGCCTGGCTCTTTCGCAAGCTCTCAGCCAGGGCACGTCTCTTCGGCATGAAAGAGGAGGCGCTCAAAGCGCTCGCTATTCTCGATCCGGTCCTAAAAGAGGCAAGCTGCCCCGAGCGCTTCGAAGCAGAGGTGGTTACAAGTTCGGCTCTTCTTGGAATCCTGGAACAGCCTGAAAAGGGGAGTCGATCTGCTCGCCTCGCTTGCCCATGCTCTGGAGAACAGGCCTCGCAAATTCAAAGAGGAGGCCGACCTGGAGCTTGCCGAACTTTTGAAGTTGCAAGGTCTCAAAGAGGAGTCGGTCCAGATTTTACAGAGGCTAGAGCAAGAAGCGCTTTCGAGCTATGTTCGAGATAGTGCAAAAATTCAACTAGCGCGCCTCGACATTGGCACTTTCGAGAAAAAGAAGCTGCCCAAGGAGCAGCTGCAGCGCGCTTTGACGAGCTTTTCGGAGCTCAAAAGCAAGCGCATCGCCTCAAGCGAGCCGCTCTATCTCGAAGCGGCCATCGATTGGGCGGAGTGTCTCGAGGGTAGCTACGCGAGCGGGCAGCGGGATCAGAAATTGTGCGCTCTTCTCTACGAGATCAAGGAGCAGTTTTTGTCTCAAGACGATCTCGTCTCCAAGGACTATCACGAGTCGCTTGCTCGCGCTCCTGACCGCTCCGAGCTTTTCAACCTCCATATGCAGTTTCTCGATGCGTGGATCATCGGGCTTGAGGGGCATATGGCAGAGGGCGCAAGCGAGCGCAAAGAGCTTTTGAAAAAGGCCGATCTTCAGCTTGCGGGACTTCAAGAGAGAGCGACCCCCTATCTCAAAGGTAAAATAGAGGCTCTTAGGAAGAGGCTGTAGCATGGTGAAAGGGCGCAAAAAGCTTCTGATACTTGTGGGGGTGCTCAGCCTCATGCTGCATGCAGGCGCTATCTACCTTCTCTGCCGACTCTCGCTGTCAGGCGAGCTTGGAGAGCTTGCGAAAACCTCCTTCAGCTTTCCCTTGAGCGGCCTTATCGATAAGGAGATCGCTGAGGTAACCATGGACGAGACGAAAGAGATAGCTGTCGATGCGATCGAGGAGAAAATCGATGGCCAAGAGATCGAGGCGCTCTTCAATCTCTCTCCAAGCGAAGACTTTCTTTCCAGCTCAAAGGAGCCAGCGCTCGCCTTCACCTCTCTTGGCGCCTCTCTCGACGATGGCACCCTGCTTGCAAGCTTTGAAGAGGACACCCACTTCTTCGAAAAGGCGACGCAGCTGGAGTTCACCCCCACATTGACCGACTTTGAGTATGGCCAGAAAACAGAAAAAGAGCTTTCCACGGGAGAGCACTTCACCTACCAGATCGAATATGCTCCGAGAAGATTCAAGGCGGGCTATGTTTTTAAAATCGCTCTGCAGCCGCGAACCGATGTGCCCTTCAAGCGCATGCGTCAGAACTTTTTCTTCCTCATCGATCGCTCCAACTCCATTCCCCGAGGTCGCTACGTCCTGAATAAGAAAGTGGTCCACGAGGCACTCAATAACCTCTCTAAAGAGGATCGCTTCAATATTCTGGTCTTCGATGATAAAGTGGTGCGTCTCTCCGATATTCCGATCTTTGCAAACGAGGAAAACATCGCCAAGGCGCAGGATTTTCTCGATAACCTCAGCCACGGGGGCTTCTTTTCCACGACCGATATCTACGCCTCACTCGGTCGTGTCCTGCCGCGACTCGTTTCAGATACCGAGATCAACAGCGCCATCTTGCTCTCCGATGGCGACACCTACCTATCGCTGGAGAATCAGAGACTTTTGATCCGCAACTGGAGCGAGGCCAATGCGGGGAAAATCACCCTTTACTGCCTCGCCTCCGGCACAGGCAATAACCTCTCGCTTCTCGAGATGATCTCCGCCTTTAACAAGGGAGCATTCATCTATGTAGCCGACCACAGCCAGCTCCAGGAGAGGCTATCCAATTTGCTGCTCTCGCTCAGGCATCCTCTCGGCAAAGAGATCACACTCTCTACAGTTGCCCTCAGCAAGGAGGCCACTCCCCACCTTCTACCCAAATCGGGAAGGCTGCCCGACCTCTATAAACATCGCCCCTACATCATCTACGGCACGACGACACGGCTCGAGGATTTTACCCTCTTTTTGCAGGGCAGGTTCTACGACAGCAAATTCGACCTGAGCAAGAAAATTTCCTTCGAGGAGGCGCGCTTTGGCACCTTGGAGCTGGAAAGAAAGTATACAGCCCTTCTTGCTCAGGACTACTTTGAGCAGTTCTTCAAAGATGGCAAGGTGGCCCATCTTGAATCGGCAAAACAGCTGCTCGCTCCCCTGAACATGGCCGTTCCCTTCCTCCACTGACATGGTCTCCATCCTCTCGGGCATCCATAAATATCGAAGGCTTGCCGTCCCCAAACAGGGGGTGAGACCGACGCTTGCTAAACTCAGAAAGACGCTCTTCGACATCTTGCAGGAGGAGGTGGAAGGGGCCGAGATCCTCGATCTCTTCTCTGGATCGGGCTCGCTCGGCCTTGAAGCGCTTAGTCGAGGCGCAAGCCACGTCACCTTTATCGAAAAGGACAGAGAGCACGCCTCCTATATCAAAAAGAACATCGCCCATCTCTCTGAAGAAAAGCGCACCACTCTCTTTGTCCAAGATGTCTTCTTTGCAATTGATAAATTGGCCAGCCGCGATATGCAATTCGATCTTATCTTTGGCGATCCACCTTACGGCCAGGGCTTTGCCATCAAACTCATCGATGCACTGGACCGCATTCCCCTTCTGAAGCCTGGGGGCTCCTTCTTTGTCGAGGATCGTTTTGCCAAGGGAGAGGTGGTGGATCTATCCAACCTGAAGAGGCTCAAACTTCAATCTGAGCGCGAAATCGGCGGCGCCTTCCTCTTTCACTTCAGATCAGACTAACGATGGGAAGCGTCGAGCTCGGCAGGTGATGCGAAGCTCTGCTTTTCGAGGGTGAGCTCTCTTTTCTCCATCGCTTTTTTGCGTGCAGAAAGGAGAATGCCGAGCGCAAGGGCAGCGGCAAACCAGCCCCAGCGCACAGCGTGGGCCCCCGTAAGGGTTGAGATCGCCTCATTGTAGAGGGAGAGGCCGAGGCTGAAGAGCAAGAGAGGCAGAACCGCCCACTTCAGAGCAAGGTAGGCCATGCGCATCGAGCCGCTATGCGCAAGCTCGCGGCCGATGACCTTGGAGAAGAAGAGAAAGAGCACAAGCTCTGCAATGCCGCCGAGCAGCATCGCGTTGCCCAAAACCATGGGAGCAAGCGCCCCGATCAGGTGCTGGCCGTTGCCAAAGCAGAAAAAGAGGGCTAAGAGCGTGGTTGCCACCATCGCAATGGCGACCGATCGCTTGCGACTCCTCTTGAACTCCACCTCGATATTGCCAGCGATGCTCTCAACAATAGAAAAGACCCCCGTTATGCCGGCAATGAAAACACAGGCAAAAAAGAGTGGGCCTATGAGGCGCGCCAGAGGACCCAAGCTGGAGAGGATCATCGGAAAGATCACAAAGCCAATTTCAAAGGCCGAATCGGAAGGGACAAGCGCATCAAACGCAATGCCGGTTTTCTGGCTCATGTAGCCGATCCCTCCAAAGATGGCAAAACCGGAGATCAGCGAGATCAGAAAGTCGCCGATGGCCACCGAGACCATAGCGCGAGGGATGTTGAAGTTCTTCGGGTTGTGCCTCGAATAGCCCACAACGATGCCTAGGCCGAGCGATAGGCTGAAGAAGACCTGGCCAAAGACATCGCGCCAGAGCGCCCAGTCGACCAGTTTAGAAAAATCGGGCACCAGATAGCGGATAAAACCCTCGCTTGCTCCAGGCAGAAAGCAGCTCACAAGCGCAAAAAGCAGCACGAGAACCCCCAAGAGCGGCATGAAGAGCGAGCAGACCCTCTCGATCCCCGACTGGATCTGCCTCGATAGCACGATCCAAGAGAGCGCAATGACGACCAAGGTCGATATCAAGATGATCGGAGAGAGCGATCCAAGAGAGGAGAGCGATCC
The DNA here is from genome assembly GCA_963827485.1 of Chlamydiia bacterium. Classification (GTDB taxonomy): domain Bacteria; phylum Chlamydiota; class Chlamydiia; order Chlamydiales; family JAAKFR01; genus CAWHBB01. The sequence continues at coordinate 6,381 of CAWHBB010000003.1, read as the reverse complement.
CGAATCGAGAAGAAACTCCTCTTTGAAAAAAGCAGCGGTGTCGGTTGGCAGAGGCTGGACCGCTGTAAAGTAGGCGTAGGCCACCGAAAATCCGGTCAAGACTGTGTAAAAGCCACCGATCGTCAGACAGGTCAAGATCGAAAGCCACCCAAGGGTGCGGCCCACGCTTTTGCCAATGCTGCCTAAGGCGCCCACAAGAGGTAGCTGGGTGCGCTGGCCCGCAAAGCCCTCGAGCATCAGCATCGGAATCCCCACAAGAAGGTGGGCCACCAGATAGGGGATCAAAAAGGCCCCTCCTCCATTTTTATAACATAAGGCACTGAAGCTTAATACGTTGGCAAAACCAACTGCGGAGCCGATCATCGACCAGATATAACCTGCCTCACGGCTCCATGTCTCTTTCTTTTGACTCATAGGGACCTTTACTAAATAGGCCTTAGATTTTACTTGAAGAAGATTTTACTAAGCAAGAAAAGTGTTTAATTCTAATTAATATTTAGTGAAAAGAGTTTAAAATTGAAAAATAATAAAAAATTATGTATAATAGTTCTATTATTTATAATTTTAGGTGTTAACTATGGCATCAGCTCATTTCCCCTCTAGCTTCGCTGAATTACCAATGGGCGCCAGAGGTATAGGTCTACTCCCGGGTCAAGTTACTTTTGTCGTCGCGATGGGGGGTACTCTGATTCGCCCCGGTTCTAGGGCCCCCGCTCAAGTGGAGGCTCTCGATCTCCCTCATCCAGTTGTCGTAGGCGCTGACCCGCCAGCTGATCTCCTAGTTTCTGTAGTTGAGGTAGTTGAGATTGACGAGCCAATGGAACCTCTTCCAGCTGTCGCTGACGTCCCATCTCGCTCTGCTGCTGCAGCAGATGCTCTACTTCTACTTCCCCCTCCTTCTGATAGACCAGCTGATGGCGACGCTTTGGCTCCTCCACCTGATCATAGTCCAGCGGTCGTAGCCGCCCCACCACCTCACGCTTCTGATAATCCTGCTGCCGCAGTCGCTCCATCCCCTCCCCATAGAACTGAGAGTCCAGCTGCTGCAGACGCACTAGTTCTACTTCCCCCTGATAGGCGGGCGGGTGGCGATGCTCCAGCACCTCCTCCTTCTGATAGTCCACCTGCTGCAAATGCTCCTCCTCCCCCTCGTTCTCCTAGCGGCAGCAGAGCCAGCTCTCCCGCCAGCTCTCGCTCACTGAGCGGCAGTGTGGGCAGTCGTTCTCGTTCTGGCAGCGAAGTTGATGCAGGTGATCTGTCCCACTCTCCTTCATCGGACAATTGGGCAGAATTCTCAAAGGGGTGGGAGGACCCTGATAGTGAAGCTGCAGCAGACGCTCCGCCCCTCTCCCCTTCTGGCAGCGAAGCTAGTGTGGGCAGCCGTTCTCGTTCTGGCAGCGAAGCTAGTGTAGGCAGCCGTTCTCGTTCTGGCAGCGAAGCTAGTGCGGGCAGCCGTTCTCGCTCCCATAGCGGGAGCAGCGTGGGAAGGCTTTCTCGCTCTGGCAGCGGAAGTAGTGTGGCCTCCGCTGCACCCGCCGTTGTCAAACCCTATATGAGAACCTCGTGGGTTGCAGACAATCCTTTGGCCTTTACCATAATCTCAATCATGACTGTGGTCGCCATTTGGCTCGGCGTGCATAGCGACATCAGCGCCACGATGGCAGACCATGCTTGGGCCGTAGTGGGCATTTACTTCGGCGCTCTCGCCTTGGTGCTCGCCGTTAATAAGTTCGGGTTAAAGCGCATCCTTCGAGGCATAGTAGATACCACGGTCTATAGCTGCAGCGCTATTGCAAGCGGTTGCAAAAGTGTTTGGGGGGCCATGCGCCGAAATCCTAAAGAGACCGCGTGGTGGCTCAGCTACATCGCATTGACCACCCTTGCTGTATTGCTTGCTTTCAACGGCTTTGGTGGCAGCGAAGGCACTACCCGCCACGATATTAGCGTTTATATGCGCGATCACGCCATAACTTGCATGATTCCGACCGGCCTAATGGTGCTCGTTCTGGCGATTAATAAATATAGAGACTCCATCAAGCACGCCCTCGCCGCCTGCGTACCGTGGTGATAGAGATGCAGAGCTCGCCTATCAATAACTCCGGAGTCCTTCATTGGATAGGATCCAATCCGACCAAAAGCTACCTCATTGGCCTGACCCTCGCTCTGCTCTTCTCAGCAGCAGTGATCGCGCTTGCCCACTTAGGTGCCGATAGCTCCCCCTCTCTCTATAAAATGGGCTCCTTCATGTTTGGCTCCGATGCAGCGATTATCATCACTTCCCTCGCCCTCGCAGCGCTCTACCTGCTCATCCCACTTGTAATCTGGCGTTTCACCCGGCCTAAATCAGAACCCTTGCAAATAGTGGTGCACGATAGGCCCAAGGGAGAACCGGTGCAGCCGGTGGATATTCCTGGAGATCCAGCTGACGCAGATGTTCTCTCCCACCCTCCTTCGTCAGGCCTTTGGGCAGATTTCGCAGCCGGGTGGGACGCTCCCTTGTCCGATGGTGGAGCTGACGCAGATGCTCTGCCTCGCTCCCGCTCGGGCAACGGAGCTAGCGCCGATGCTTTATCCCGCTCTCCTTCGGGCAGTGAAGCTGAGGCAGATGCTCCGCCCTGCTCCCGCCCTGGCAGCCCATCTAGCTTAGGCAACCGTTCCCGTTCTGGCAGTGAAGCTAGCTTAGAGAGTCGTTCCCGTTCTGGCAGTGAAGCTGAGGCAAACGCTCCACTTCTTCCCCGTTCTCCGAGCGTTAAAAGCACAAACGCCCCTGTTTTTTGGTCAGAGGAGGATTATGAAAGGTTGATTCGAAGCGCTCCTCTTGCAAGAAGGAGCCTGCTCATTCGTCCAAATCACCCCCCTACGCTTCTGACGGAAATCTATTTAGCACATGATCATGATCTCTGGAGCGTGAAAGTCCCCGAGCTTGAACCGGAGTATGCGAACTTCGCTGGACTCCACAAAGTCGAATTCATCTTCATCGATGCAGGAAGCACCACAACGGAGGTGCAAGAGCTGGCAAGTCAGGTTTTGTCCGATCCCCGCTTACAGTCTATCAGGCAGGGGATTTTAGAGGAGACTTAGGTTTAAATAGCTCTTTCTCGCCGATGAGGCGATCTTCAGCATATTTGGCGCGCAGGCGAGGCGAGCCATCTTCGTAATACTTGTTGAATTTGCCGTGCCTTTTACCAATCTGGTACTCCGCTTCAAAGACTAGATGGCCTGCGCTATTCCACTCTTGGCAAAGCCCGTGCAGCTTGTCTTTCTGATAGCCGTAACGGGCCGCAAGCCGCCCATCCTCTAGGTAGCTCAGCTCTTCACCCTCGCGTTGATCCCCGTGGAACGTGACCTGCTGCATGAGTTTGCCGCTCGGATAGTAGGTCACCGCCTTCCCCTCTCGTTTGTTATCGACATAATCAACCGTTGCCGTCAGATGGCCCTCCTCAGTGTAGAGCGCCGCCTGGCCATGCAGTTTCCCCGCGCGGTAGGGCATCACAGCCACTTTGGCCCCACTTTCAGCATATTCCACCACCTCTCCTTCGAGAAGATCCCCCTTGAAGGTTGCCTCGAGCCGCTTAACCTCTTTATCATCAGCACCTTTTGCGTAGAAAATCTGGTGCACTCCCTCTTTTTTGCCCTCATGGAAGTGGGTGATGATCGTCTCCTGAGCGCTGTTGATCTGAAAGTAGCGGCCCTCCAGTTTGCCATCGACGTAGTCGCCATCTTCGATCACTCGACCGGTGTCATCCCATTTGCACTTTTTGCCGTTGAGAACGCCCTTCTTATAGGAGAGGAGTCCTGCCTTTCTGACCATCGCTATAGAAGGCCTCCTGCAGACCCTCGAATTTCCCATCCTGGAATCGGTAGATGCGCGCGACCGAGCCATGAGCGCCCTTGCCCGCCAAGCGGTAATACTCTCGATGCTCGCCTCGCGGCACCCCCTTTTCGTAGAGAAAATCTTTTTCCAAAGAGCCATTATCGTAGTAGGAGTGGAATCGACCGTCGAGCAGATCGAGGGCAAAGTTGGCCTCGCTCTTCAAAGCGCCGTCCGCATAGTAGCTCCTCTCAGCTCCGCTGCGCTTGCCATGCACAAAGTGGGTCTCGCGCCTCAGGGTCCCATCGTCGTAGAAGTGAGCGATGCGCCCCTCTGGCACTCCATTTTTGTAGTTGCCGCTGAAGGTCAAGACTCCCTCTTTCGTGTAGCGCTCGAAGTGGCCGTGCCGCTTTCCCTTCTGATAGGAGCCAGAGAGCACCACCTTCCCTCCTTCGCTCCACTCACACTCTTCTCCGTGAGGCTCGCCGTTTTGGAAGGTGCGTTTGGATTTCAGACGGCCCGTCTCATAGAACTCCTCGCACGTGCCATCCAGAACCCCTGCTACATAGCGCTGTCGCCGCTTGAGAGCGCCGCTTTCGTAATATTCTTCCTGGCCACCCTCCAACTCTCCCTTGAGGTAGTGACCCTTCATCTTCGGCTTGCCATTTGCATGCCACTCCTCGTAGCTGCCCTCCAACTTGGCTGCCACCAGACTATACCTGCGCTCCGCCGAACCGCTTTCGTAGTACTCCCACGATGGGCTCTAGAAGCTTCCCAGCCTCACTTGGGCTATAGCTCGCGAGGCGCATCTGACTTCCATCGGGATGGAGCTGCAGATGCTTGCCAAGGGGCTTGCCCTTGCTGAAGAGCCCACCGCCGAGCGGCTGGCCAGTTTCAGAAAAGAACTCCTCTTGACCCTCTTTCAACCCGTCGACATAGGAGGTGCGGTAGGTGAGAGTGCCCTTATCACTATATTTGACATGCAGCCCTTGAGGGCGGCCCTTCTGGAAATCGCATGACTCCACCACGGCCCCTTGAGGGCTATAGGCGAAAAGCGCCGGATTATGCCATCCCCCTCTAAAAGCCCCTGGACGTAGCTCAAGGAGCGCTTGATGGCGCCTCCTTCCGCTTTGTTGTACCACTCGACCGACTTGCCCACAGCGAGCCCCTCCTTGTAGAGGGTGACGGAGCCTTCGAGCCATCTCGGTGGTAGGTGAGCTTCTCATCGACCAGCTGATCTGCGAGATAGCTCCCCTCCTCTTTCTTGCTTCCATCGGGATAATAGACGGTGTAGGGACCCTCACGGCCGCCATTTCGGTAGAGAGTGCGACTTTCGAGCGCACCGCTTGGATAGTAGCTCCTGTGCTCGCCCTTATTTGACCCATCTGGTAGATGGCGGTTTCAGCAATGCCCCCGCCTTGGAAATAGCGTACGGCAGCGCCGTGCCAGACCGACTCGACCTGGCCACTTGGAGTGCGCTTCCAGCTCAGGTCGCGCTCCTCGCGCACCCTGCCATCGGGGAAGTAGCGCACTCCTTCACAGGGATCTCAGAGGGCCCCTCTTTCCCTGCATTTGGGGCGAAGTAGACCACATGGGAGGGGATTGCCCTCTCCATCGCTCTCCATCACCTCGGGGCGGAAATGGGGCTCTTTCACGCGAAAAAGGGGAGCTGGCGAGGCAAACGCAAAAGCAGCAAGAAAAAACTAATAGAAGGAAGAGGCTCTTAAGCATACCGACAAAAAAGAAGAGAGTATAGTCGGCGGGAGGATTTTATAGCCAATCAAAGGAAGGGGGCGAGGGCCCCTCTCTTAGCGAGAGAATCCCTGCATAACCCCATTTGGGGCCAAAACCGCGCCTCTGCACGTGGGAATCCTGCGGCAGTTCAGCCGCGCGCTTGAGTCGCCTACTCTCAGACGAGTATGTCAACCTAGCGCTTAGCTGAACCCACGGGCAGATCCATCGATTTTGGCCTCCAAAGCGGATTATGCAGAGGTCTCTTAGCTGAACTGGTCTTAGCTAATTTGGCCGACTCGCTTGCCAAGCGAGTTGGAAATGGTCTTTGCCACCTTCTTCACCTCTTCGGGAGCATTTGCGATCGGGCCGCCCTCTTTGTTGAAGGGAGCAGGTTTTTTGATATTGAATCCCTGCTAGGCATTTCGGTCGAAAAGGTGGGCTCAACCGATGTGGGTTCTGCCTTATAAGGGAAAACGGCCCCTGCACCCTCTGTTCCTCTAACTCCTGTCATAAATCACTCCTTGTTCAATGACCCTGCTATAAAATTTTTGGCTGTAAAAGTTCAAGCAATTTGCTGCCGTCACAGACAAATTCAAATAAAAAATACCTATTTTGCTTGTCAAGCTGCGTGCAGGGATATACAATAGATAATTGATAACCAAAGAGGCAGGTGATGGTCCGAGCGCTTCAGCTCAAGGCCTACTACAACTATCTGCGCTTGAAAGCAAGCCTTGACCCAAAGAGCAGGGAGCAGCTAGTGGACTGGCAGATCGAAGATCTAGAGCTTCGGTCAAATGAGGAGCTATTCGAAAAGCTCAGAGCGCATGGGCTTTTCC
>CAWHBB010000002.1:0-267618 GCA_963827485.1 Chlamydiia bacterium | reverse complement strand
TAAATATCTTTTCACCCCAATTAATCGTGTTAAATTTCTGACAAAATTCTTTTTTATTTTTTGGAGTAAATAATCTGATTTTTGGACGATTTTTAAAATCTTTTCTTTCAGTTTTCCTACAAATTAGAGTAAAGTTTGGAAGATGATCTGAAATATCCGCAAAGATATTGCCACCTATAATGTTGATGTCATCACTGCGACGCGTGCCTTCATAATAAAACATATGGTCAATAATAGTAGCTGATCTATCTGTTATGCGAGTTGGCATCAATATTGTCGGCAAAAAATTTCTTACTAACATGTTATTTACATAGTCAGTTGTATCTTGATTAGTCTCATACTTTAGCAAATCAATGTTTATATCGCCAGCAAAAACGCATGGGATCTTACGGGAAGCGATTAAGCACAGAGTTTTATCTAATGACGTTTTAAATTCAGATATGTTTTGATTTGGATGCCTGTAGCAGCCACCAATTATATATTTATTTCCTTTGCGATTTATTTCCAACCATAGATTTTCAATTTTATTGTTCTCAGAACTGGCTATATTGTACTCCGGCAAAAGTCTGACATCCAAAGAATTTTTCACAAAAATACCTATGCCGCCAACATTAGTTTCAACTGGCAAATCAGAAGTTAATGTATAACCTTGCAAAATATTGTTATAGAATTGAATGTTATTTGACCACAGCTCAGATAATACAATTACATCAAAACTATACTCTAGGGTAACCAAAAATGCAATAAGCTTACGTTGATTGGCGTTTAAACTGCGAATATTGCAGTGAAATACGCTCAAATTTATTTTATTATGCAGTCCTTTAACAACATTAGAAAATTCATTGTCCGAGTAATATTTGAAGCAAAAATTTTCATCTAAAGAACGACCACACGCCTTCGTGATTTTCTTAACAAATTCCTCATTAAAACACTGAAATTCGCACTTAAAGACTAATTTTAAAGCTTCATTATCAAGACCAAAGAATGGGAGCTCACTCCATTCAGTACCTATAGAAGTGAGTGTGGTCGTCATTTTTTAGGTAGAGGCTTTTGATTTATAAACCCAATCTCTTACTTCGACATAGTCAGGCCATATGTCAGGATTCATTAACACGTCCTTATACTTGTTAGGCACAGCAACGCGAAACGCCGCGCTCTTTTCTTGCCATTTTTCCTTAGCTTCAAGCTTGCGCACCTCAGCCTCGCCAATGCCATTATTCAAAAAATCCATGAGGTCATTGTCGGTTGTGTCTTTATCCAGTCTGCTCACAAAAATGCAGAATTGAGTGGGACCTCTTGCTGCCAATCTCGTTTTCCCCGTTGTCGACGATCTTGTTCCGATAATTTTTCTGGGCACCGTTGGCGCAGGGGCTTTAGGCTATCTGCCGTTTCACAGGAATGGTTCCACGCCTCAGGCAGCCGCTGGTCCACAGCCGAGTGAGTGCCAGCCCAGGCTGATGTTTCTACTTTAAGGCCTACTTTATGACCATCATGGTTCATCTTACATGTACCTTCATGACTATTGACCTTGAGCGCATTTATTATTTTGACGTCAATTTTTTTGTTCTTAGGCTATGTCAAAAACTCTAAATATTCCCCCAAACAAATTTAATCTGAGTATGTTATATATACTATGTATATAGGCTAGGCCTAGGGCTTTCAAAATTAACATTAAATTTTGCAACGATTTTCAAATTCGAAGCAATTTTTAAAGAAGAAAATTTAAGTAGACTAATTTACTAGAAAAAGAGAACATTATTTTCCTAATTCAAATTTTGGCAGAGGTATGAGATTTTGCTAGGGGGTTATTTTTTTCTTTTCACCCTGTATAGGCAACTAAACCTGTTATAATATAATAATGTTAACGAACCTTAATCACGCCAATTATTATTACTATACAATTATTATTGACCTTTACATGACCGACCTAAATTATTACCATTAACCCAATCGCATGAATAGTTAATTTAAAGGGGCTGTCCCCTCTAATGTTTCTCAGAGCATCCGCCGATGACATCAGAGTACACGCTACGTCGAGGACTTCAAATTCACGGAAACGTTCGATTTTTAATTGCGCTGGAAATCAGGTTTGAGCGATTTGCGGAAAACGGACACGCGTGGATTGATTCACGATTTGCTTCGATGACGCACACCCTTGCCAACGAATACGAAATTGATGAAGCCCTGGATCTCGCGATCAATGAGCTAATGGACAGAGTTTCTTCATTCACGGAGCTCGGTTCGGGGTGGAACATTTTGAGTGTCGATGGGTGCGAGGTGAAAATGGCGCTATACAACGCGATTGGCGGAAGCGGGCTTAGAGTTGAAACACCACCATTTATCGCTAACAAGAAGGCGACAATAAATATCGATAACGACGACGATAAGTGTTTCCTTTACTGCGTATTGGCGGCCATGCATCCGCAAGCAAAAAACGCGGAAAGAGCGAAGAAATACTTACCGTTTATGAATGATCTGAACGTCCAGGGCCTCAAGTTTCCGATGACGATCGATCAGATAGGAAAATTTGAAACCTAAACGAAAGAATATCGATCAACGTGATGAGCTTAGACCCGGAAGGAGCAATTATTCCGGTGTACGCCACAAAGCATCGAAATCGAGCGACTCACGTGAATCTGATGCTACTTGTACAAGGCTTTTGATTGGATGAAAACGGAAAGGAAATTCCATGCAAGGAATCGATTGCATCGTCTTTCAAATCGCACTACATTCTTGTGAAAAACCTGAGCAGGCTATTTAGCTCAAGAAGCGGACATAAAGGTCGAAATGTTTGTATGTCCGTATTGCCTACACCGTTTCTGGAGGAAACAACTACTTGATTTGCACGTGGCCGACTGCTCGGCTTACGAACCTTGCCGGATCATTTTTCCGAGTAGCAAGCCGAGAGTCGACAAAGACGAGCAAGCTGAAGACATAGAAACGGTGGAGGATCTGCTTGGAATTGACGACGACGTTGACAAAATTTTTGACTTTGACGATGACAACCTTCCCGAGAACGTGTTACATTTTACGCAGACGCAAAATTCCTTCAGCCTTCCATTTGTTATTTACGCGGACTTTGAAGCATTTTTGGTTAAGAAGCCCGGCGAGAACCCGTCCGACGAAGCGCTTCACATCCCATCCGGATTCTGTACGCTGCTGGTATCCAGCTTTGACTTTATTCGGGAGAAAGCGTACGTGTACTCGGGACCAAATGTCATGGAGCGCTTCTTCGAGCACATCGGCGAGCTTCAAGATAAAATCAACAAAATCTTGAACGTGAATTTACCGATGGAGCCGCTGACGGACAAACAACAAAAATCGCACGAGGAATCGACGCACTGTGAGAAGTGTAAAAAGCCATACACCGAGAAAAACAAAAAAGTGCGTCATCATTGTCACATTACGTCGCGATTTCTGCAAACGATTTGTAATCGATGTAACCTCGCCCTGCGCTTCAAGAAGTCGCACGGAAAATCCGATCCCGTGCAAGACGTCAAAAGCAAACCGCGCAAATTGTCGACGAATCCAGACCAACAGCAAATTGACGACTATGTGGAGAACAAGATGAAAAAAGAATTCAAAATCGTCGTTCTGATGCATGGCATGCGGCATTACGATGAACACTTCATCGTAAAATATATGAAAAAAGAATTCGCCGAAAATATCGAAGTAATAGCCTCAAACACCCAACGATTCATCCTGATTAAAGTGAACCAACTCTGTTTCCTGGATAGCTACCAATTCCTTCCCGCGTCATTGGAAACACTCGTCAACGATTTGCGCGGCAGCGGCGCGGATAAGTTTGTATATATGAAGCAACACTTTGATGATGACGAAACGCTAGATTTGCTGTTGAGAAAGGGAGTGTATTGTTACGATTACATGGACGGAGCAAATCGGTTTGAGGAAACGACTTTACCGCCGAAAGCCGCCTTCTACAACAAACTGACGCAATCGCATGTATCCGACGCGGACTACGCGCACGCGCAGCTTGTGTGGAAGAAAATGAATATCAAAACCATGCAAGAATATCATGACCTCTATCTTCTCACGGACGTGCTGCTTTTGGCGGATTGTTTCGAGTCGTTTCGCGCGCTCTCCTTGGAAAATTATGATTTGGATCCTCTCCACTATCTGACAAATCCCGGACTTTCTATCAGCGCCTGCTACAAAATGACTGACGTGAAACTGGAGCTCTTTACCAACATTGATCAGCTGATATTCATTACCAAAGCCATCAGAGGAGGTGTGTCTACTATTGTCAATCGTTACGCTAAAGCCCACAATAAATTTCTTCCGGGGTACAATCCGATGCTTCCGTCGACGTATCTCCTGTACATCGACATGAACTCTTTGTATTCCGGTGCGATGACGGAATCGCTTCCGACCCACGGATTCAAGTTCCTCAGCGCCAAAGAAATCCGGGAATTTTCTCTCGCAAAACTCAACTCGATCGGCGCGGACGATGACGTCGGCTACATTTTGGAAGTCGATCTTTTGTATCCGAAACATCTACACGACGACCATTCCGACTATCCTCTCGCCGCCGAAGCTCTGGAAATAACGGAAGAAATGTTGTCTCCGTACGCGAAGGAATTGCGCGATCAACTAGGCAGAAAACCGGTGAAAAACAACGTAAAGCTCGTTCCAAATCTCTACAATAAAACCAACTACGTCACCCACTATCGAAATCTTCAACTCTACACAAAATTGGGACTCGTGGTTACAAAAGTTCACAAAATCATGAGTTTCCGACAATCCCGATGGATGAAGCCGTACATCGACTTCAACATCAACAAAAGAAAGCAGGCCAAGTCACCGTTCGAAAAGGGATTCTACAAGTTTGCGAATAATGCGGTCTTCGGAAAATCGATGGAACAATTGCATAAGCGAATCGACGTGCATTTGGTGACCAATCAAGTGAGCGCCGAGCGCTACGTTGCGCGACCAACGTTTGAAACGTTCGAAATCATCAATGACGATATAACAATGGTTAAGAACCGCGTGGCGAAAATAAAATGGACGAAACCGACCTACTTGGGCTTCTGCATTTTGGAATTGAGCAAGCTCGCCATGTACAAGCATCATTACGAGAAGATGTTGCCCAGATATGGCAAGAAGGGTTTGAAGCTCTTGATGACGGACACCGACAGTCTACTTTACGCCGTGCAAACTCCGGATTTGTACGAGGACTTGCGCGAGATGGCCTCAGACTACGACTTCTCAGATTATCCGCCGACGCATCCGCTGCATTCCAACGAAAACAAGAAGGAACTCTTCAAATTCAAGGACGAATGCTGCGGCGTGCCGGCATTGGAATTTGTAGGTCTGAGGTCCAAGATGTACAGTCTCGCCGTCACACCCGATTCGTCAAAGTCCACGGCAAAAGGCATCAAGGCCTCATATCAAAAGAAGGGAGCTGCGGCACGAAATGTACAGAAACTGTCTGTTTGACAAAAAGCCGACCGAAGCATCCTTTTACACGATCGAAAGTCGAAATCATACTTTGTCTTCCAAACGAGTCAAAAAACAGTGTCTGAGCCCATACGAAGACAAACGGTACATCTTACAAGGATACGTACGATACCTTGGCGTTCTACTACAACGCGCTAGACAAGCGCATTCGCATTACGCTGGAAGACGGAATGATAATGACGATTCCATCAGTCCTGGAAACTATACTGGGCATCGCTCCAACTCAAAATCCTATCGTCAACTCTACAAAATCTTCGATGACCATTGCGGGCGACAGCGTCTGCGACATACACGCCGGGATACACTCGCTATACGTGTACTGCGATATTCTCGAGCACATACCGGTTGGCGACACGCGAGCGCCATTGCTGCGCATCGTCGACATCGATGGCGCGATCGGGTCCATGCAAGTAAGACGCTACGAGCGACCCAGATACGTGCCTATTCAATTGAAGCAATTTGACAGCATCCGAATAGTTATAAGGGACGATCTCGGCGAGCCCGTCTCATTCGAATTCGGAAAGCTGATGGTGACGCTACACTTTCGAAGAGCTCAAAATCAGTACTTTCTATGATGAAGCGTAAATATTGCTGCGATGCCAGCAAAAGCCTCTACGAAGAATATTACGTAAACCAAGCCGGAAATGGGATGCCAGTCTTCCAGGGATCGAGAGGCCAAAGAGGACACGGCTTTGGATCCGTGTTGGGTGGTCTTTTCCGAAGCGCGATGCCGATGTTAAAGCGTATCGGAAAACAGGGGCTGATTACCGCGGCTTCTATCGCGAGCGATGTGTTGGGCGGAAAGAATTTCGGCGATGCGGCCAGATCTCGCGTCAGAGACGGTATAAATACGTTTCTGGAACCCGGGCAATTCAGTGAGCAGACTGGCGGCGGAAGAAGAAGGACGTACAAGAGGAAAACATACAGAAGAAAATTGCCAGCAAAGAAAAGGCAAAAGCCAACCTCGTCTAGCCGCAAACGAAAAAGAAGCGCTGCGACTCGTAAAACGAAAAGACGCAAAAACAACGACATATTCGCCTAATCATGTCTTTCATTCACAAAGACAGCTGCGAATGCGCGAAGAGCGAGCTCGATCTATTTACTTCACCGATGACTCAAACGGCGATAGAAAACGGCGTATGGACGGAATACAATCCGGTGTCCGCGATAAATGACGGAGCGCCAATCGAATTTTTCGTCGGCGGATCGGGAACCGATTACATAGATCTGGCCAACACTCAGCTATTCGTTCGCGCGCAATTGCTGCGCGGCGACGGCACTCCGATCGACAACACGAATCGTGTCGCGCCCGTCAATCTCTTTCTTCATTCGCTCTTCAGCGAAGTCGACCTTAAGCTTAATGATTCGTTAGTGAGCTCCGCGAACAATATGTACGCGTATAGAGCGTATATCGAAACGCTTCTCAGCTACGGATCCGACGCCAAAAGGTCGCAGCTAACCGCATCGCTTTACTACAAGGACGAAGGCGGTGCCGTCGGTTTTGAAGAAGGCAATCCACTGGACGCCAATGCAACAAACCACGGAATGGTTACGCGACATTCATTTTTCTCGAACGGAAACACGGTCGATATGCTGGGATGCATTCACAGCGATCTATTCTTTCAAGAAAAGTATCTGCCGAGCGACGTCGGAATGCGACTCAGATTTGCGCGAAACAAGGACGCGTTTTGCCTAATGTCTGATCAACAAAATCCTCAGTACAAAGTCAAGATCGTCGACTGCAAGCTCTTTGTCAGAAAAGTTCACATCTCGCCTAGCGTGTTTGTCGCTCAAGCTAAAGCGTTCGAGGTTGGAAACGCAAAGTATGCGATACGTCGAGTAGTTTGCAAAAGCTACACCATCGCGGCGGGAGCCAGAGACAATACGCACGAAAATTTGTTTACGGGACAGCTGCCGAGTCGCCTGGTGATAGGCATGGTTCGGAATGCTTCGTATAACGGCGTGTACGGTCATAATCCGTATAACTTTCATCACTATAACGTTTCTCACGTTAAGGTATTGCTAGATGGTCAAAGTCAGCACGTTAAGACGATCGAGTGCAACTTTGCCGATCATCAAACGATTTGCGCTTACATGTCGCTTTTCAGCGGAAGCAATAAATGGCGTCGAGACGAGGGTAATGAAATTAATCGACGCGATTACGAAGGAGGATATACGCTTTTCTGCTACGATCTGTCGCCGGATCTCAGCGAAGAAACGCATTTTAACTTGGCGCGCGAAGGCAATGTTAGGATTGATTTGAAGTTTGAAGTCGCATTGCCTCATACTATAAATGTCGTCGTGTACGCGGAGTTTGAGTCTATCGTGCAAATTGATCGAAATAAGAACATTCTGATTGACTATACCAACTGATATGGATAGCGCCCAAATTGATCGAGTTTTGCGTCGAAATTGTCCGATTTATCGAGGCGTTTTTGCGGCGGATGAACTACCGGAAATAACTTTTGATCGTCGGCCTATTGTCATTGTTGCTAACACCGATCCCAAAAATTTGCCTGGGACGCATTGGGTTTGTTTATATTTTGATGCTAACGATGTCGGAGAATATTTTGATAGTTTTGGTTCGCGTCCATCTCGTGACTTTGAATCGTATATGAACTGTTATTGCGAATTTTGGACGCGTAATGAGCGACAATTACAGTCGATCATAAGTAAATATTGCGGAGCGTATTGCGTGTGGTTTTGTATTATGAAAAGCAGAGGCTTCGCTATGCACGAGATTGTAAATAATTTGACGAATGATACGGCTTTAAACGATCATTTGGTGCATAAGTTTGCGTGTAAAATGTTATAGATTTTTTTTCTCTTAAATTGTTGTATTAGATTAACGTTTCATGATTTTATGTATCTCGTCGTAGTTTAGTTAATAAATTCGAATGCTCTCTGCGATTTTGTCTTCATTTCGTACTTTAAACGCAACAACACAACAATTTTAATATAGACAATCTTTTAATTCAAACTTTCTACATATACGCAAATTACGCAAAACTAGCTAGGCCTCCCGTCCTAGGCCTTTCTCCATATAGGCCTCCTCTCTTCCTAGGCCTCCCTCCGATGCCTCCCTTCCTAGGCATCCATTCCTCCTATAGGCGTCCTTTCCTAGGCCTCCAATTAAATTCTTTAGAGGGCTTTCTAGTCGCTAAACGATCTCTTTGGATGCGACGTAACCTCTAGCCCTTCCCGTAGTATAGGCCCTAATAGACCGACAGCTAACTCAAGTCTTTGCCCGTAACCATGCAGACGCAGAAACCAAAGATTACGTCGAAAATGTGAATATATAGACAGTACAAACATCTTATGGATATCTGACCAATGAAAAGTCAATCTGTCGGCCCGGTCTAAGCTGGACTCTCCGTCCTTTAAATAAGGATTATAGGCATAAGCGTGAGGTACCTCATATCCGGCCCGGGCTGCCTCGTGCTCGGCCTCGGCGACCGCCCGGTGCACCGCCGTCAGCTCTGCGTCCTGCTGGGCGGCCATCTTCACCTCCGCGGCCCCGGCCGCTGCCCCGTCAGCCTGCCCGGCCCGTTTCAGCGCCGCGTCAGCGGACTCGATGGCCCCCGATTCCACGGCACCAGGCTGCCCCACGGAGCGGACCGGGGGCGGGCTGGCTGGCGGTCCCCCATCGTCCCCGGACCCACCGAAAGCGGCGCCGCTGAGCGTCTTGAGCGCCGTGGTGACCTCACTCGGGATGACCCAGAACGTGTTCCCCTGGGCCTGGGCCAGCTGCGGCAGCGTCTGCAGGTACTGGTACGCCAGCACCTTGGGTCGGCGTCGCCGTCGTGGACGGCCTGGAACACGGTGCCGATCGCCTGGGCCTGGCCCTCGGCCCGGAGGATCTGGCCCTGGCGCTCCCCCTCGGCCCGCAGGATGCTGCTCTGCTTCTCGCCCTTGGCGGTGAGGATCTTCGACGGCCGGACACCTTCGGCGGTGAACACGCCGGCGCGCTTCTCCCGCTCGGCCCGCATCTGCTTCTCCATCGCGTCGATGACGCTCTTGGGCGGGTCGATGGCCTTGATCTCCACCCGGGTGACCCGCAGCCCCCACTTGCCCGACGCGTCGTCGAGCACACCGCGCAGCCGCGTGTTGATCTGGTCCCGGGAGGTGAGCGTCTGCTCCAGGTCCATGTTCCCGATCACGCTGCGCAGCATGGTCGCGGTGATCTGCTCGATGGCCTGGATGTAGTTGACGATCTCGAAGTCGGCCGCCCGCGGGTCGGTGACCTGGAAGAACAGCACCGTGTCGATGCTGACCACCAGGTTGTCCTCGGTGATCACCGGCTGCCCCTTGAACGACACGACTGCTCGCGCAGGTCGATGAGGGGCTTGACCCGGTCCACGAACGGTAGGATGAAGTTCATCCCGGGTTCCAGCGTCTTGCGGTAGCGGCCGAACCGCTCGACGTTGCGGGCCCGGGCCTGCGGCACGATCCGGACCGTCTTGCCGACCGTGAGCAGGATGAGGATGACGACGACCAGGGCGGCAACCAGCGCGGCTATTTCCATGTCTACTCCCGCGGATGAACGAGTGCGGTGGCGCCCTCGATCGCGAAGACGTTGACGGTCGAGCCCACGGGAATGACCTGGGACTCGTCATAGGGGCGGGCGGACCATAGTTCGCCGCCGATGCGGACCCGCCCGCCGTCGTCGGTGATTTCCTCGACCACCTTGGCGGAGCGGCCGACCAGGGCCGAGGTCCCGGTGCGCAGCAGCGGCGGCTGCTTGATGTGCCGCATCGCGATGGGGCGGACCACCACCAGGCCGGCCGTGGAGGCCACGGCGAACGCGCCCAGCTGGAAGGGCAGCCCCACACCGGCCGCACCGACCACAGCCGCCACCACGGCACCGACCGCGATCAGCCCGAAGGCCAGCGTGGTCGTCATGATCTCGGCCACGCCCAGCACAGCGGCGAGGACCAGCCAGACAATCCACACCATGGCTACTCCCGGGAGCGGGAGCGGCGGCGTGCGCGGCGTGCGCACGGGCCAGCCGCCCGGCCCTCTAACCCGACAGTAACCCCACGGCGGCACTGCGCGCGAGCGGCCTTTGGTCCCGGGGACGGCCACCCGGGGACCGCCGCCCCGGGGGTGATCGTTCCCATCGGGGCCGGGACCGGGAATTATGGTGCCCATCCAACGTCGGAGGATGTCATGACCACTCCAGCCCCGCTGTCCTACAGTCACGGAACCTCGCCGCTGCCCCTGCTCGGCGAGACCATCGGCGCGAACCTGAGGCGCGTCGCGGCCGCGCACGGCGGCCGGGAAGCGCTGGTCGATATGCCGTCCGGACGGCGCTGGACGTACGCGGAGTTCGACGCGGACACCGACACGCTGGCCCTGGGCCTGATCGCGGCCGGGATCAAGGCGGGCGACCGGGTGGGCATCTGGGCCCCGAACTGCCCGGAGTGGGTACTCCTGCAGTACGCCACGGCCAAGGCGGGCGTGATCCTGGTCAACATCAACCCGGCCTACCGCAGCCACGAGCTCGGCTACGTGCTGCGCCAGTCCGGGGTCAGGCTGCTGGTCAGCGCGGAGTCGTTCAAGTCCAGCAACTACCGGGCCATGGTCGAGGAGGTCAGCGGGGACCTTCCCGAGCTCACCCGGGTGATCTACCTGGGCTCGGCCGACTGGGATGAGCTGTTCGTGGCCGGCGCCATGCCGGTGGCCGGCGGGGAGGACCAGCTGGCCGAGCGCGAGGCCGTGCTGGGCTTCGACGACCCGATCAACATCCAGTACACCAGCGGCACCACGGGGTTCCCCAAGGGGGCCACCCTGTCCCACCACAACATCCTGAACAACGGGTTCTTCATCGGGGAGGGGTGCCGTTACACCGAGGCCGACCGGGTCTGCATCCCGGTGCCCTTCTATCACTGCTTCGGCATGGTGCTGGGCAACCTGGCCTGCACCACGCACGGGTCCGCGATCATCATCCCCGCCCCCGGGTTCGACCCGGCGGCCAGCCTGCGGGCGGTGGCCGCCGAGCGGTGCACGTCGCTGTACGGCGTGCCGACCATGTTCATCGCCGAGCTGGCCCTGCCCGACTTCGCGTCCTACGACCTGTCCACCCTGCGGACCGGGATCATGGCCGGGTCGCCGTGCCCGGTCGAGGTGATGAAGCGGGTGGTCAGCGAGATGCACATGACCGAGGTGACGATCTGCTACGGGATGACCGAGACGTCCCCGGTGTCCGCGCAGACCACGGCCGACGACGACATGGAGCGGCGGGTGGCCACGGTGGGCCGGGTGCACCCGCACGTCGAGGTGAAGATCGTGGACCCGGAGTCCGGGCTGGCCGTGCCGCGCGGGGACACCGGGGAGATGTGCACCCGGGGCTACTCGGTGATGCTCGGCTACTGGGACGACCCGGAGCAGACCGGCCGGGTGATCGACGAGGCCCGCTGGATGCACACCGGCGACCTGGCCGTGATGGACGAGGCCGGGTACCTGAACATCGTCGGCCGCATCAAGGACATGATCATCCGCGGTGGCGAGAACGTGTATCCCCGGGAGATCGAGGAGTTCCTGTACGGCCACCCGGCCATCGAGGACGTGCAGGTGATCGGGGTGCCCGACCTCCGCTACGGCGAGGAGATCTGCGCCTGGGTCAAGCTGCGGCCGGGGCAGGCCCTCACCGAAGACGAGCTACGCGAGTACTGCCGCGGGCAGATCGCGCACTTCAAGGTCCCCCGCTACCTGCGGATCACCGGCGACTTCCCGATGACCGTGACCGGCAAGGTGCAGAAGTTCAAGATGCGCGAGACCTCCATCACCGAACTGGGCCTGGAAGAGGCGGCCCGCACCGAAACCGCCTGAGCCCCGCCAGTAGTCAGGCGCGGCGGCGGCGGGCGGGATCGGTGAGCGACGGCGGCTCCCAGCCACGGTCCGGGGGTTGAGGTTGGTGCCCGGCGGCACGATCTCGTCGATCCGGTCCAGGATGTCGCGGCTGAGCACGACATCGGCCGCGGCCAGCTGGCTCTCCAGCTGCTCCATGGTGCGCGGGCCGATGATCGGCGCGGTGATGGCCGGGTGGACCAGCACGAAGGCGATGGCCAGCTGGATCAGGGTCAGGCCGGCCTCCTCGGCCAGCACGGCGAGCTGCTCGGCCGCCTCCAGCTTGGCCTGGTTGCCCGGCAGGCTCATGTCGTAGCGCTGCGGTATCCGCTCCGCCCGGCGGCTGACCGGGAAGTCGGCGCCCTTGCGGTACCGGCCGGTGAGCCAGCCGCCCGCCAGCGGGCTCCACGGGATGACACCCATCCCGTAGTCCTGGCAGACCGGCAAGACCTCAGCCTCGACCCCGCGGACCAGGATCGAGTAGGGCGGCTGCTCGCAGACGAACCGCTCCCGGCCGCGGCGCTCCGCGGTCCACTGGGCCTCGACGATCTGCGAGGGCAGGAACGTGGAGCTGCCCGCGTAGCAGATCTTCCCGGCCCGGATCAGGTCGCTGAGCGCCCCCAGGGTCTCATCGATGTCCGTGCCGGGGTCGGGCCGGTGGATCTGGTACAGGTCGATGTAGTCGGTGCCCAGCCGGCGCAGGCTGTTCTCGCACTCGCGGACCAGCCAGCGGCGCGAGTTGCCGCGCTCGTTGGGGTCCTGGCCCATGACGCCGTTCGCCTTGGTGGCCAGCACGACGTGCTCGCGCCGGGTACCAGCCAGTGCCTTGGCCACGATCTCCTCGGACTCACCGCCCGAGTACACGTCCGCGGTGTCGATGAAGTTGATCCCGGCGTCGAGGGCCCGGTTGATGATCGCGACCGAATCGTCGTGGTCGGGATTGCCCCAGGCGCCGAACATCATCGCCCCGAGGCATAGCGGGCTGACCTTGACCCCGGTCCGGCCGAGTACGCGAAGTTCCATGCCTCAACCCTAGACTGCCGGCCGCCCGCCAGCGAAGGCGCGGGTGGCGTCAGCTGGTGTAGCCCGGGTAGAGCTGGCCGGACGGCACGATCTCGACGCCCAGCGGCACCAGCGAGATCGGGATGATCTTGAAATTGGCCAGGCCCAGCGGGATGCCGATGATCGTGAGGCACAACGCGATGCCGGTGGTCAGGTGGCCCAGGGCCAGCCACCAGCCGAACAGGACGATCCAGATGACGTTGCCGATCACGGAGCCCAGCCCGGCGTCCCGGCGCACCTCGATCGAGCGGCCGAACGGCCACAGCACGTAGCCGGCGATGCGGAACGCCGCGATCCCGAGCGGGATCGTCACCACCAGGAAGAACAGCACGAAGCAGACCAGCCCGGCCAGCGCGTAGAGGATAGCCATCCAGAAACCGCACAGGACCAGCCAGATCACGTTGAGGATCGTTCTCAGCATGTCCGTCCCCCGATGGACTCGCCGCGCGCCGTCGCGCTTGCCGTTCCTTTACCGTATCTCAAGCTGGCCGAGCAGCACCTCGGTGGCGCTGGCCACCGCCTGCACGGCCTGCTCGAACGCCTCCGCGTTGTGCTTGGCCGGGCGCTGGAACCCGCTGATCTTCTTGACGTACTGGAGGGCTGCGGCCCGGACGTCCTCGTCGGTCACGTGATCGGCGTAGGGCGGGCGCAGGGTCTTGATGCTGCGGCACATAGCCCCAGGCTATAGCCCGAGGAGTGATTCCAGGCCAACGGTCAGGCCCGGCGGCAGCGAGCCCAGCCCGCGCACGGCGAGCAGCACACCCGGCATGAACGAGGCCCGGTCGAGCGAATCGTGCCGGATGGTCAGCGTCTCGCCGTGCCCGCCCAGCAGGACCTCCTGGTGGGCCACCAGCCCGGCCAGCCGCACCGAGTGCACGTGCACCCCGTCCAGCTCCGCTCCCCGCGCCCCGGGCAGCGCGGTAGCCGTCGCGTCCGGCATCGGGCCTGCCCCGGCGGCCGAGCGGGCCGCGGCGATCATCGACGCGGTCCGGGACGCGGTCCCGGATGGGGCGTCCATCTTGCCCGCGTGGTGCAGTTCGATGATCTCGGCCGATTCGAAGAACCGGGCGGCCTGGGCCGCGAAGCTCATCATCAGCACCGCGCCGACCGAGAAGTTGGCCGCGATCAGGACGCGTACCGAGGGCGCCCCGGCCAGCCAGTCCCGGACCTGGGCCAGCCGGGCCTCATCGAACCCTGAGGTGCCGACCACCACGTCCAGGCCGTGCCCGATGCACCAGTGCAGGTTGTCCAGGACCACGCCCGGGTGAGTGAAGTTGACCACCACCGCGCAGCCGGCGAGCCCGTCGAGGGCGTCGCCGTCGTCCACTCCGGCCGCGAGCCCGAGGTCATCGGCGGCGGCCAGCGCCCGGCCGACCTCGCTGCCCATCCGGCCCCGTGCTCCCAGCACACCGACCTTGATCATTGAGGCCTCGTCCTACCCGAGAGCGTTGGTGAACTGCGCGTCGTCGTCGTACGGGCCGACCACGGCCAGCACCATGGGCCGGGTCAGGATCTCCTGCGCCACGCTGCGCACGGCCTCGTGCGAGACCGCCTCGATCGAGGCCAGGATCTCGTTGACCGGCTCCAGCCGCGGGTACACCAGCTCGGACTTGCCCAGCCGGCTCATCCGGAGGACGGGTCCTCCAGGCCGAGCACCATCGAGCCGCGCACCTGGCCCTTGCCCCGGTCGAGTTCGGCGTCGGACAGCCCGCCGGACACCACCTTGGCGATCTCGTCCCGGCAGATCGACAGCACCTCGTCGGCCTTGGACGGCAGGCAGCCGACGTAGTCCCCCCAGATCCCGGTGTCGGCGTGCTGGGAGGTGAAGCTGTAGACCGAGTAGGCCAGGCCGCGCTTCTCGCGCACTTCCTGGAACAGCCGCGACGACATGCCGCCGCCGAGAGCCGCGTTGAGCACGCCCAGCGCGAAGCGCCGGTCGTCGGTCCGGCTCAGGCCCTCGCAGCCCAGGATCAGGTTGGCCTGCTCGATCGGCCGCGACACCAGCCGCACACGACGGCCAGGATCGCCGTCCACCGCGCCGCCCACCGGCGGCGGGCCGCCCAGCGTGGACAGCCGCGGCCCGGCGGGCCTGGTGTCGCCGTGCCCCAGGTGGGCGAACTCGCGCAGCACATGCTCCACCACCATGTCGTGGTCGAGGCTGCCCGCCGCGGCCACGACCAGGTGGTCCGGAGTGTACCGGGAGCGGTAGTACTCGGCGATCTGGTCCGCGGTGATGGTGTTGATGGAGTCAACCGTGCCGAGAATCAGCAGGCCGAGCGGGGTGTCACCGAACAGCCTGGCCACGAACGCCTCATGCACCGTGTCGGCGGGATCGTCATCGTTCATGGCGATCTCTTCGAGGATCACGCCGCGCTCGGCGTCAACGTCCTTGGGCTCGATGAGCGAGTCGGACACCATGTCGGACAGCACATCGACGGCCAGCGGCAGGTCGGCGTCCAGCACCCGCGGTTGCCCCCTCAGCTTCGCCTAGAACTGTTCAATCAGAGCCAGCGACTGTTGCCCCCTCGGTTCTGCCTAGAATCGCTCAGATTGCAGTGCCAACAGTTGCCCCTTCGCCCCAAGCTACCGGGATAGCCGCTGCTGCTTCAGCGCCCGCTCAGGCAGCGCGCTCAGAAGAGGAGCAAATCCGCTTCACCATCCGCCGGGGAGAGAAGGTGCGCAAAATCGTCGCAAAATTGAAAGCGTGGGGCTTTTACCCCTCCTCAAACACCCATGGACGGGGTTCTCATAGAGGCTTTGAAAATGCGGATGGCAAAAGGTTGACCATTCCAATGGGCGGCCACCGAGTTCATATGAAACCAGGCACAGCAGCAAGCGTCGCTGCTGCCGCATCCCAATAACCCTTATGGCTACAAGACCGGTAGATTCTTCCACACCTGTTCATCGGAGTGCGGGCCCAGGGCCTGCCCCTGCTACAGCTGCTGATGCGGGTGCCGTCAACCGTGCAGCCTCACCCGTGATAGGCGGCGCAGGAAGCACTGCAAGCGGAGTGTTAGACAGAGCCAGGGGCCTTCTCAACCACGATATGAAGGAAGCCATGGGGTGGGTGCGGCGCGATGTTGCGATTCGCTTCGGCGATCAAGTCAATGTGATAGGGAAAGAGGACTCCTGAAGAGCTAGTACGAGTGATGCTTAGTTTTGGGCCTACAGTATCCCATCCGGCCCACTTTGCCTTGGAAAAGCCGCTCACTCCGGTGCAGATGGGGTTTATCAATCGGCTCTTTTCGAAATGGTCGCTGCCGACACGACTTTCGCTTCTCGAGCTCTGGGCCTTCGATTGCTATAGCGAACTCAGACGGCTGATCAGCGCGAAATACAGTGGAGCGCCTCCTCTACCTTTCAAAGAGCTCACCGAACTATTGAAGCGATTTTCCGCCGATTTTGCCCTCGGCGCTGTCAGTCAAATAGCCCAGGGCACGAGAGCGGGACATGAAGAGGATTACCCTGGATTTACTCTCTACGAGCGAGGCAGGGGGTCAGCCAACCCACTCTGCCCACTCTTCACCTATCGAGAGTGGTCCCATCGGTTAAACGACCTGGCTGCTGCTTTAAAAAAGCTCACAGGAGCCGCTGTAGGCGCATCTCAAGATCTACGCGAGCAGGTCGACTATCTCACCCGTAGCCTTGAGGTCGCATCGGAGCTCTTTCTACATCCCGACGCCACCCTCTTTTTGAATGCAAATGATCTCTACATCTGCGGTCCGATCTTCCCAGAAGCCATCCGCCTTCTAGAAGGCCCACCCCAAAAACCCTGATCCATTTAAGTGAATATGCCAAATTTGTCGCTCAAGCCTTTAGAGCACCCACCTGGGGTGTTATAAACTTCAAATTTGAACTTTTCGACGAACTGGGGAATCGGTTGCACAAGATTGCTGTTGAGCCAGGCGACGAATGCTTGCGCTTGAGGCGTTTGAAGCTGGAGATTGGCGACCTCATGAAAGAGATGCTCGAGGGTCATAGGCAGCTAGTGGGTATGGCCCTCTTTTTCCAGGATGATGGGACCCTATCTATCCCCAATGACGGGCCTATCACGGTCACAGGCAGGCCCCTATTTGAACAATATCAGGTTGCCCTTCCCATTTGCCAGATTCGCGCTCAGTTGATGGGCACTTTTCTGCAAGACATCACAGCGGCGATCGACGAGCGGCTGGTCGGAGGGCTAGACCCTGAGAATCACATTCCTCTCGATGCGGTGATTCGCCGTTTCAACTTCTGCCTGCTTGCTCTTGGAGACAAATGGGAGAGGACGCCTCGTCCCACACCCCTGCCTGCCGATCTCAAGGAGCATGTGAAGAGGCTCAAGCCGCTCTTTAATAAGGCAAAAGCGGAAGTGGAGCGCGGTATCGAGACTTGCTTCCTCAATATATATGAGGCCATGGTTCTCCATCAGGTCAATGGGACACTCCAGAACTCCTTCCAGGCTTGGGGCGCTTTTCTGAGGGCATCGAGAGAGAAAATAGCGCGTTTGGGCCAATGGCTCTCCAGAACCGACCAGCTGCATAGACGCATCCTTGGCGATCTAGAGGAGCGGCTGAAGAGAATGGATAGAGGAATGCTTGCTCGTAATAGGCAAGATCTCGTTCTGGCATTGCAAGAGATGGCGCTCAAGTCGGGCTTCCATCTTCTCTACGCCGCTATGGCGGTGAGAGATGGCGAAGCGGTTTCCAAACTCGATGGAGTTGTAAGCGAGCTGGACATCGAAAATGTGCTACCCGATGAGCTGATCGACTTTTTTGATCTTGAAGGAATCGAAGAGATCATCGACCGACTCACTGAGGGCGTGGTGATTGCCCCTACCGCATCGCCTGAACCGGCTGCAGCGGCAGCCGCCCCATCGGCTTCACCTACAGCCGCTCTGGTTGCAGAGCCAGCAGCAGCTACCCCCTCAGCTTCACCTAGAGCCGCTGCGGTTGCAGAAACAGTGACAGCTGCCCCTTCAGCTTCGCCTAGAGCCGCTGTGGCCACAGAGCCAGCAGCAGCTACCCCTTCAGCTTCGCCTAGAACCGCTGCGGTTGCAGAGCCAGCGGCAGCTGCCCCCTCGGCCAGAACTGGGATAGCTACAGCTGCTGCAGCGCCTGCGCGCTCGGCAGAGGAGCAAGTGCGCTTCACCATCCGACGCGGAGAGAAGGTGCGCAAAATCGTCGCAAAGTTGAAAGCGTGGGGCTTTTACCCCTCCTCAAACAGCCGTGGAAGAGGCTCTCACAGGGGCTTTGAAAATGCAGATGGCAAAAGGTTGACCGTCCCAGTAGGCGGCCACCGAGTTCATATGAAACCAGGCACAGCAGCAAGCGTCGCTGCCGCCGCATCGGAATAGTAATTATGGCTAGTTTAAGAGCTCTAGATTCTTCCACGCCTGTTCAGAGTGCAGGGCCTGGCGTCGGAGCAGCAGCACGGAATGGCAATGGCATAGGGGCAGCGGCAGCGCCCTCCCTGGGCCAGGCCGCCTCAGCGGCTCGCGATACGCAAGATCGTGCCCTCAATCTCATGAGCAGAGAAATTGCCAGTCGTTTCTCTCTTAGAGATCTCAACTTCGATGAGAAGGCCCGTAGTTTTAGTGGTGCTTTAAATTTAGAACCCCCAGCCATACCCACTAGAATGCTGAAGCTGAGCAAGCAGCTCACACGAACTCAGTCGAGATTCATAAAAGGTCTTTTTCATCACCCCCTCCACACCAAGCTATCGCTTGTCGATCTTTGGGGATTTGACTTCGTCTACCACTTCAAAGCGCTCATGGCAAAAAAGGGGCTTGGTCTGCCTCTGGTCGATCTCTCCGCCCTGCTTAAAAAATTCAGTTCAGATTTTGGGGTCGGCTACCTCAGTCGAGTGGTTGAGCCCAAAACGAATGAGACTATGATGCGTCTCAACGGGCTGATCTTCTATGAGCGATACAAAACTCCAGAGGGTCAATATCTTGTTATCACCTCACGAGAATGGGCCTATAGATTGGAGGGGGTAGCAGACCGATTGAAAGCTCTGCTGAAGCCCTTTCGCAAATCGTTGGGGGAGGAGATAGACTATCTCCAGGAGAGCCTCATGATGGGCAGAGAGCTTCTCTTGCACCCTGATAGCAGAGAGGTTTTAAGCAATTGCACACTAGAGGGCTGTTTGGAGCTCTTTCCTGAGGCCAGCCGATTAAATGATGGATCTGCCGAGGAGAGACTCCAGCGATTGGGCCAGTTTGCCAAATTTGTCTCGCAGGTTTTTGCTGGATTGAAGGTGGGTGCTATGAAAGATGACCCCCCGCTCTTTCTCTCTTTTGGCGAGAGGCTCGAGGCGGTATACAAAAGCCCTGACAGATGCGCCTTGATAAGAAGACTCAAATTAGAGACGGCGGATCTCTTGCGCGAAATGAGTAGAGCGAGCAAGGATTTTTCTCGCGATATGCAGCGAGCAAGCGCAGGCGAAGCTGATGCACACTCCGAGGAGAATCGGAGGTATTTTCTCGCCCTCTTTGTCGGTCGGATGCGCCATCACCTAATGTCCAGTTTTCTTCAAGAGATGCTCTCCTCTCTCGATGAACAGATCTTGGCTGCCTTTGATCCAGAAAACCATGTGCCCCTTACTTCCTATTTCACCCGTTTCGACCTCTGTTTCATGGCGATTACAGATTCTCCTCCTCCAAAAGAGGCAGCTACGCTCCCTAGGACCCTTCCTGCTTTGAGCGCTGACTGCCAGAGCGACTTCGCTAGTCTTTTCGCGACCCTGCAGGCAAAGATGATGCGCCAAGTTGCCTCCTGTTTTCGGGATAGAGAGCAGACAGCAGCCTATCTAAGAGTGGTAAATAAAGAAGATGTCACAGTCTTTGAGAGCTGGCTCTCCATCGCAAGCGACCTTCGCGAGGAGATTGCCAATTTCAGCAGAACCCTCGAGAGCCTAGAGGATCTACGTAGAGAAGCGCTTGGGATGATCGATGGGTGGTTGAACAAGATCGACAAATCCTTTCTTGCCATGCATAGAGAGACTCTCATCAATGCTCTGCAGGAGGCGATGTTGAGGGAGTGCTTTGATCTCTTCCACCTTGCGATGATTGTGAAGGATAGCAAGGCGATCTTCAAGCTGGACGGCCTGCGCTCCGAGATAGCTGTCGAGGAGACCCTAACTGACAGCCTCATCGATCTTGTGGAGCTTGAAGGAATCGAAGAGCTCTTCGACCGCCTCACTGAAGGGGTTACCATACCACCCAAGCTAGCAGCTGCTGTGACTCTAGAGGCGACCCCAGCAGCAGCTTCTGCCTCTACCAGAGCGCCAGAACCAGCTCCGGCCCCAGCCCCGGACGCCACCCCAGCTCCTGAATCTGCTCTAGTTGCCTCTGGGGCACCTCCAGTGCCCGCTCCAATGGCTGCGGCAGCCCCAGGCGCGACTCCAGATCGAGAACCAGCTTCAGCCGCCCCCATGTCATCTCTGGAGCCCGTTTCAAGAGCGCTCAGGCCCCCCTCAGTGCCAGCAGCAGCAGCTCCAGCTCGCCCAGATGAGGAACGTGCGCGCTTCACCATCCGCCGGGGAGAGAAGGTGCGCAAAATCGTCGCAAAATTGAGAGCATGGGGTTTTTACCCCTCCTCAAACACCCGTGGACGGGGCTCTCACAGGGGCTTCGAAAATGCGGATGGCAAAAGGTTGACCGTCCCAATGGGCGGCCACCGGACACACATGAAACCTGGCACAGCAGCAAGCGTTGCTGCCGCCGCATCGGAGTAATCATTATGGCTAGTTTAAGACCTGTAAATTCCTCAACACCTGTTCAGAGTGCAGGCCCTGGGCCTGGCGTCGGAGCTGGCGCGGGCGCGGGAGCAGAATCTGCCGCAGAGGCAGCCGCCCGTCCCGCCCTCGGGGCAGCTGCCGCTATGGCAAGCGACACACAAGATCGTGCACTCGATCTCATGAGCAGAGAAGTTGCCATGCGCATAGGCTTTCGCGGCAATCTCGGCGTGGATGAGAAAGCCGGCTCTTTTAGACAGGTTTTGGATTTAGAAGCGGTCGCTCTACCACACAAGCCTGTAAAACTGAGTATGGTCCTCTCGCGAACTCAAAAGCGGTTCATCAATGGCCTCTTCGATCACCCTCTTCACACTAAGCTATCGCTTCTCGATCTTTGGGGATTTGACTTTGTCTTTCACCTGAAAGCGCTCATGGCAACAAAGGGGATTAAGCTACCTTTGAAAGATCTCTCCGAGGTGCTTAAAAAATTCTGTCTCGTCTTCGGCACCGGCTATCTCAGCCGCACGATTGAGAGACAATTAGAACTGAACCCAGAGGCATTCCCAGGTATAGCTTTTTGGGACGGAGATAGCCAACCGTCGGGTCAATACCTGGGTATCACCTCTCGCGGATGGGTTGTTAGGTTACAGGAGTTAGAGAAAAGATTGATTCTTCTCTTAAAGCCTTTTCGCAAAGTGCTGCAAGAACCGATAGAGTACCTCGAGACAAGCCTAAAAGTGGGAAGAGAGCTTCTCCTGCACCGCGACTCGAGAGCGCTATTTAACGACTCCAATCTAGAGGCCTGTTTCGCGCTCTTCCCTGAGGCGAGACGATTAAATGAGGGATCACCCCAAGCGAGCCTCGAGCGCTTTGAGCCAATTTGCTCGATTTGTCTCGCTGGTCTTTATCGAATCGCAGACGGGGGCAACGGCGCCCCGCTTTGCCCTCTTCGATTCTTATGGAGAGAGGCTCGAGGCAATAGCCAAAAGTCCCGATAAATGCTCTCTCATAAGAAAGCTCAAATTGGAGACGGTCGATCTCATGGCTGAAATGGGTAGAGCTCATGATGCTTTTACGAAGGGGCTTGCTTTGGCACACCGCGGTAATCTACCTATGCCTGCATCTGCACGGCTTCCTATCCCAGATGACGCGCAGCACCGCTTGCATATGCTCGGTTTCAAAGTCGGTAAGTTGCGCCATCACTTGATGACCGCTTTTCTGCAGGATATCGTGCATATGCTCGATCAGCGGATCTTGGCTGTTTATAATCCTGAAAACCATATACCTGTGAGCGCATGCCTCTATCAGATTCAATCTCGGTCTCATGGCCGTTGTGAAAGCTTCGCCTCCAAAGGAGTTGGCTAGCCTTCCCTCCTCTCTTGCCGATTGGGGCGAGCACCATCAGCTGTCCTTCCCAGCGATTTTCTATTCTATTCGGAAAGATATAGAGCGACAAATCGCCTCCTGCTTTTCTAAAAGAGAGGAGTGGGCAAGGTATATAATATCGCTCAATAGTGGAGAGGATCTTTTTCTTGAAAGCTGGATCGGCGCCATCAAGGACCTCTCAGGCGAGCTTGCCAATTTCAGAAGAACCCTCGAGAATCTCGATCAAGTACGCGTGGAGATGCTTAGGTTGATCGAACTCTGGCTGAGGGAGATCGATAAACCCCTTCTTGCAATGCATAGAGCGACACTCATTACTGCTCTGCAGGAGGCGATGTTGAGGGAGAGCTTCAATTTCATCCACCTTGCGATGATTGTGAAGGATAGCGAGGCGCTTCTCAAACTGGACGGCCTGCGCTCTGAGGTAGCTTTTGAGCACACCTTAACTGACAGCCTGATCGATCTTGTGGAGCTTGAAGGAATCGAAGAGCTCTTCGATCGCCTCACTGAGGGAGTGGTGATCGCCCCTGCCCCTGAGGCAGCGGCAGCGATCGCTGCCTCTACCCGAGCGCCAGAGCCAGCTCCAGCGGCTGCCGTAGCTTTCCAACCAGAGGCGGCGGCTGTAGCCCCAGGGGCATCTCCCGCTCCCGAATCTGCTCCAGTTGCCTTTGAGGCAGCTCTAGAGCCCGCTCCGACCCCGGTCGCGGCCCCAGATCGAGAGCCAGCTCCATTTGCTCCTGCGTCAGGAGCTGGCCATGGAGCTGCACAACGAGCGCCTCGGATAGCAGCTGTTGCTGCAGCTCCGGCAGCTCGTTCAGAAGAGGAGCAAGCGCGCTTCACAATTCGGCGCGGAGAAAAAGTGCGCAAGATTGTTGCGAGACTGAAGGCGTGGGGCTTTTATCCTTCCTCAAATGATCGTGGTGCGGGGCTCTCACTGGACCTTTGAAAACGAGGATGGGAAGAGATTAACGGTTCCCATAGGGGGCCACCGCGTCCACATGAAACCTGGGACAGCTGCAAGCGTTGCCGCCGCCGCCTCGCAATAGACTTAGGAAGTGATTTAGATAAGAGCATATATGGCAGCAGCATGTCAACCTGTTTTCGGTCTCGCCGCCTCGGCTGCGGCCCCCCATCGAAGCGCGGTCCGGTCCTGGCAATGGGCCTCCCCCGCAGGAGCGCAAAGAAAATGGTCGCGCTGCTACCGCTGTGGTCTCTCTTGAGCTACCTCGGCTTATACGCTCTCAGAGCGGCCTACTTGCTCTTGACCGAAGAACCCTAGTTTTTTGCATCGGTTTCTGTGATCACCGGTCGGTAGCAAAGGTTGTCGCTACCTGCTGGCAGGCAAGAGCGCACTTCCCAGCTTCTGCCGCAGTGCGAGCCCAAGCATTTTATCTTCACCGCGGCGCTCCGGCAAGATTTGTCAATAGCCAGCTGCCTACAGCTCCAAGCCTGATCCGTACTGAGATGGAGCAGATGACAAAGGCTGAGCGAGGCAAGGCTGTGGTGGCGGCTGCAGGAAGTAGCGACCCGGCAAGCCTCGATATCATCAATGCCCTCCTGGATGGTAAGGACATTTCAGAAGACCACCGAGGCTTGGCTGTGGGGGCAGCTGCAGGAAGCAGCGGCCCTACAAGCCTCGCTATCATCAATGCTCTCCTGAAAGGTAAGAACATTTCAGACTTCCACCGAGGCTTGGCTGTGGTGGCTGCAAAAAGCAGCTCTCCTGCAAGCCCCGCCATCATCGAAGCCCTCCTGGATGGTAAGGACATTTCAGAAGACCACCGAGGCATGGCTGTGGCGGTAGCTGCAGGAAGCAGCGGCCCTGCAAGCCTCGCTATCATCAACGCTCTCCTAAAGGTAAGAACATTTCAGAATACACTCGAGGCTTTGCTGTGGCGGCAGCTGCAGGAAGTAGCGGCCCTGCAAGCTTCGATATCGTCAAAGCTCTCCTGCAAGGTAAGAATATTTCAGACGAACACCGAGGCTTGGCTGTATGGGAGGCTGCACGAAGCAGCGGCCCTGCAAGGCTCGCTATCATCGACGCTCTCCAACGCAAGCCGATGTCAAGATGCCAAATCTTATAGAAGTATTATCAAATCAACTACAAAAGGGTGCCATGGAGTATGCCAAGAGCTACCGTGAAGTAGAGGACGACAACCAGCGATGTAGTTGACTCTTCATTCCTAGATACTTTATAATTTCTTTATAGAAATTATTTTTTACTATCTTTATTAAATTCAAACCTTATTTAGGGTATAATAAATCTAATTAAATTTGAGAATCAATATATGGCAGCGGCATCTCAACCTGTTTTCGGTCTCGCCGCCTCGGCTGCGGCCCCCCTCGAAGCGCGGGTCCCGGCCCTGGCAACAGGGCTCCCCCGCAGGAGAGCAAAGAAAATGGTCGCAGCGCTACTGCAACTGCTGCGAGCGTTTCTAAGGTGGTCTCGCTCGAGCTCCCTCGGCTTATACGCCCTCAGAGAGGCCTTCTCGCTTTTGACCAAAGAACCCTAGTTTTTTGCATCGGTTTTTGTGATCACCGGTCGGTAGCAGAGATTGTCTCTACCTGCTGGCAGGCAAGAGCGCACTTCCCAGCTCCTGTCATAGTGCGAGCCCAGGCATTTTATCTTCAACGCGGCGCTCCGGCAAGATTTGTCAATAGCCAGCTGCCTACAGCTCCGAACCTGATCCGTACTCAGATGGAAGAGATGACAGAGGATGAGCGAGGCCGAGCTGTGGTCGCGGCTGCAGAAAGTAGCGGCCCGGCAAGCCTCGATATCATCAACGCTCTCCTGGAAGGTAAGAACATTTCAGTACCCAACCGAGGCTTGGCTGTGTGGGCGGCTGCACTAACCA
This sequence comes from Chlamydiia bacterium, assembly GCA_963827485.1. Lineage (GTDB taxonomy): Bacteria > Chlamydiota > Chlamydiia > Chlamydiales > JAAKFR01 > CAWHBB01. The sequence continues at coordinate 242,275 of CAWHBB010000002.1, read as the reverse complement.
GTACTCCTACCAGTCTCGATATCATCAACGCTCTCCTCAAAGATAAGAACATTTCAGAAGCCGACCGAGGCTCTGCTGTGCAGCGGCTGCAAGAAGCAGCGGCCCTGCAAGCCTCGATATCATCAACGCTCTCTTGGATGGTAAGAACATTTCAGAAGACCACCGAGGCGAGGCTGTGAAGGCGGCTGCAAAAAGCAGCAGCCCTACTAGTCTCGCTATCATCAACGCTCTCTTGGAAGATCAGAACATTCCAGAAGACCACCGAGGCAAAGCTGTGATTGCAGCTGCAAGAAGTAGCAGCCCTGCAAGCCTCGATATCATCAACGCTCTCCTGAAAGATAAGAACATTTCAGAAGACCACCGAGGCAAAGCTGTGATTGCAGCTGCAAGAAGCAGCGGCCCTGCAAGCCTCGATATCATCAACGCTCTCCTGAAAGATAAGAATATTTCAGAAGACCACCGAGACAGGGCTGTGATTGCAGCTGCAAAAAGTAGCAGCCCTACAGCCCTCGATATCATCAACGCTCTCCTACCCAAGCCGATGTCAAGATGCCACATCTTATAGAAGTATTATCAAGCCAACTACAAAAGGGTGCCGTGGAGTATGCCAAGAGCTACCGTGAAGTAGAGGACGATGCCCGTAACATCGACCAGGGTCGCCACAAAAGGCGCTGAGGCCACAGCCGGATCGATTTTGCACCTTTTCAGAATAAGGGGAAGGAGTGCCCCCGCAAGCGCCCCCCAGAGCACCACCGCGATGAGCGATGCAAAGACCGTGAAGGCGATCAGAAGCCAGTGGGGACCATAGAGCGTAGAGAAGGCCGACCAGAGCGAAATCCGAAGAAAGCCCACCACGCCCAAAATCAGCCCGAGAAAGAATCCCGAGAAGATTTCTCGACGCAACACCCTCCACCAGTCCCTCAGCTTCAGCTCCCCAAGAACCAGCGCGCGGATCACAAGCGTAGAAGCCTGGGTGCCCGCATTGCCCCCACTTGAAATGATGAGCGGCAAGAAAAGCGCAAGCACCACCGCACGGGAAATCTCATCTTGGAAAAAGCCCATCGCAGAGGCCGTCAGAAGCTCCCCCAGAAAGAGCAAGATAAGCCAGCTCGCCCTCTTGCGAATGAGATAGAATATAGGCAGCTTCAAGTAGGGCTCCCTCAGCGCACTGCTGCCCCCAATCATGTGGATATCCTCGGTATCCCTATCCACCGTGATGTTCATAATGTCGTCGATCGTGACAATTCCAAGCATAACTCCTTGCTTATCAACCACTGGAAGAGCAAGTCTTCCATATTTATTGAAAGCTGCGATCGCAGTCTCCTCCGTGTCGTTCACCTTGAGAGCGAGGAAGTGGTGGTCGGACAGTTCCTCTGCTTTCATATCGAGTGGCGCAAAGAGAAATTGCCTGAGGCGGAAATCGTCGATCAACTTGCCCTCTTTATCGACAGCATAGATCACGTTGATGGTCTCAGAATCGCGTCCCTTCTCGCGCACCGTGTCGAGCACCTCTTTTACACTCCAGTCTAGGCCGATCGCGATAAAATCAGGCGTCATCAAGCGCCCCACACTATCCTCAGGGTAGCCGAGCAGTTTGATAGTGAGCTTGCGCTCTGTGGGGGAGAGGTATTTGAGAAGCTGCTGGGTCACCGATTCGGGCAGCCTTTCAAGGAGCTGCGTGCGGTCATCGGGGGCAAGGGCGTTGAGAAGCGAGGCGACACTTTCGGCCGGAAGACGGCTGAGAGTCTCTCTTTGGAGGTCAAAGCTGAAATAGGTAAAGAGAGCCACCCGCTTCTCCTCTGAGAGCGCCTGGAAGACCAGGGTAGGCTCATCGAGGGCGTGCGTCTCAAAGAGATCGAGAAGCTCTGGAATGGATAGACGATTGAGCAGCTCTTTGGATTCTTCGATGCTGACGCGCGTCAGCGCTGGATAGGAGGGCTCTACCATGAGTCCTCCTATGCCGCCTCACCCACAAAAAAGCGAGTTAATTCTAATAGAAGTAGAGCTGAATATCCCTCCATTTCCCCGGATTGCTCCATTCTCTATGAATCTCCTCGATCGTCCGCCTGGGCGCTCTTCGCCCGTTATATTTGTTATCATCGATCACATCCATCGTGCGGCCATCCGGATTTCGCACCCAGGCCACCCAATGAAGGCCTCCTCCAACTCGAATCACGCGCCACTCAGGATCATCGAGCAACCTCCTGAGATCATCTGGAAGGGTAGGGGAGTTGTAATCGCAGCTCTTGGCCCGAGGGTCGATGCCATATGTGTGGATGTGCTCCCCGAGATTACCAGCATCTCTTGGGCTAATCGCACCCTGAATCTCTCCGCGCAAAATCCGAATCACCTCTCTCGATCTCTTCCGTTCGATGACACCCTCGGCATAGCGTTTGAGTGCGCGCTCATGGTCCTCCACTGCCTCTCGGTGATCTCTCTCTTCGCACCGTTTGTGATGTAAGAGACCCGAGATCTTCTCCACCACTCTCTGGAGTTGACTGAATAGCGCCTCCTCCTCCGGGCCTGGCTCCATTTTTTTGCTCTGCAAGAGCTGCTTCTCATTTGCAAATACCGGCTCGTGCTTGACGACCCAATCCCAATTTCGTGCCCAGGTACGATCGCAGCTATGATAGGTTTGAAAGCGGCTCGCAAGCTCAGGAGTCGCTTTCACTTTCTCTCGAACCCTCGCCTTCATCGCCTCGATCCGCGGACCCTCCATCCAATTCTCGATCTCCTTGGCCAGTGCGTTGTGTTCGCTTCGCGCCTCCTGCAAAGGCTTATACTGCGCCATGATCTCTTCTCTCTCTTTGCGCAGAGGCTCTAACGCTGTCTCATAACGGCTCGTATCGAGTGGGGGAGGGGGCGGTCCAACCGGAGGTTGTTTCCCCATCAGCTCCTCTACACCCGTTCCTGCATGGGCCATGACTATACAACAGGAGATCCAGCCGCAATTTCTCTGAGAAGGATTTGCGATGCCTATCCGCGCCGTGTAGTAAGGCTTGCTCCCTACCCCTCTGACCATGAGCGCAGGGGCAGCGCGAGGCGAAGCAGCCGCCTTTTCCTCCCTTTTGCTCTTTTCGGCTCTCTTCGGACGAGCGGGTGGAGGAGCGGGTGGAGGAGCGGCATCTGCAACAGGCGCGGGCATAGACCGAGCTTTGGGCCGATGCTCCACCTTGGGCACCCCTTCTTGAAGCTTGCGATGGGCCAGATAGAGCCCCACGAGAAAAGTAGCCACAAAAACTGCAGCTGGGACCGCGATAAGCGTTGTTAAATCGGAGATCGCGGCAGGGAAGTAGCAGATCGCAAAAGCGACGCCGCTCAGGAGGAGTGCAACGGCAAAGGCCGTAGATCTCATCTGGCAAGCGCTCCATCCCTCTTGGGGAGGTGCAGAGGCGGGTAAGCGACAAATTCCACTCAGTGACATTGCTACCTCAAATAGGTCCTAAAAAAAATGGAGCTGAGCGCCCTTATGGAGGCCCATCCATTCCCTCGGGTTGCTCCATTTTCTCTGAATGCAATCAATCGAAAAGGAATCTCCGACATCGCTATCATTGATCTCAACCGCCGTGCGGCCATCTGGATTTCGCACATAGGTCCACCAATGAAGGTGCCCTCCGATGCGAATCACGCGCCACTCAGGATCATCGAGCAACCTCCTGAGGTCATCTGGAAGGGTAGGGGAGAGGTAATCGCAGGTCTGGCCAGGGAAATGGTTGGTAAAGTGTGCGAGGTTTCTTGCTTCGGCTTCGCTCACCGACCCCCTAACTTCACCGCGTAAAATGCGCAGCGTCTCTCTTGCTCGCTGCTTGTCCCCTTCTCGCTCTTCGCGCCGTTTTACCCTTCTTTCATAATCTGCCACTTCCACCGCACGCTCCCTCTCCCTCTCCGCTTTGACAGCGGAATGGCGCGATAGATCCCGACCGATTGCGCTTTCGACTGCACGCAGTTCTTGTTCAAGGGCGACTTCCTCTGCACTTGGCTCTACAAACACAGTCTTTAGTGCCTCACTCTCTTGCTCAAATTCCTTTTCACGATCTACAGGGTATTTCCAATGCTTTGTCCATAGGGCATCATCTCGAGCGATGAAGCCATAGATGTTATAGAGCTTCGGATCGAGCAATATTCTCTCCCTAACACGAGCCATTATCCCATCGACCATTGGACCCGACCCTCGACTGATTTGATTGGCAAAGGCATTCCGCTCATCCCTTGGATCGCGAAGCGCTCTATACTGAGCGGAAATCTCCTGCTGCCTTCTCTTGAGGTCCTCAAGGGCGCTCTCATCGAGATGCAGATCGCGAGGGGGAGGGAGCGGCTCCACAGGGGGCTCTTCCCTCATCAACTCCTCTACACCCACTCCTGCATGGGCCATTACGATACAATAGGAGTTGAAGTGGCAGTTTCCTGCAGAAGGATTTGCGATGCCTATGCGCGTCGTGTAGTAGGGCTTGCTGCCTACCCCTCTGACCATGAGCGGCGGTGCAGCGCGGGACGCAACAGCTGCCTTCTCCTCCCTTTTGCTCTTTTCAGCTCTCTTCGGACGGGCCGGTGGGGGAGCCGGTGGACGGGCAGGTTGAGGAGGAGCATCGGCAACAGGGGCAGGTGCAGGCCGAGCTTTTGGCCGATGCTCCACCATCGGCACCCCTTCTTGAAGCTTGCGATGGGCCAGATAGAGCCCCACGAGAAAGGTGGCCACAAAAACTGCAGCTGGGACCGCAATGAGCGTCGTTAAATCGGTGATCGCAGCAGGGAAGTAGCAGATGGCAAAGGCGACGCCGCTCAGGAGGAGGGCGACGGCAAATGCCGTAGATCTCATCTGGCAGGGACTCCATCCCTCTTGGGGAGGGGCAGAGGCGGGTAGTCGACAAATCCCTGTAGGTTGCATAGATATCAATCATAGCATCTTAATAGTTTTTTTAAAATAGTAATAATCATTATAATTCGCTAAACTAGATTCTCTATGTCGATTGGTTTAGTCTTTGATTGCGATGGGACCCTTATTCACAGCGAGGATCTCCATTTTAAAAGCTGGCAGCTCGCCCTCAGCTCCCTCGGTGTGCAATATGAGTTCACCGAGAGAGATTACCCCCATTTCACCGGCCTTGCAGGCCTCCTAATTGCGCAAAAACTCATAGACAATTGGGGGTTGACTGTAGCGGCAGAGCAGCTTTTCACTGCCAAGCGAAATGCCTACAACGCTTTGCAACGAGAGGGCATCCCCCCCATCAGGCGCACCCTTAATCTCCTCAAAGCGCTCTATCTGAAAAGGGAGAGCCATAACCTCTCCTTCGCGCTGGCGTCGGGCGCTCACAAGGAAGAGATTCTGACCAATCTCGCCCACCAGGAGATCACCCACCTCTTCGATTTCATCGTCTCAGGCCACGACGATCTTGCCCACTACTCAGATCCAGAGGGGGTCAATAAGCCAAAGCCCTACATCTATCTGCACACGGCCGAGCTGCTCGGTCTGCCCCCCGCGCGCTGCATCGCTTTTGAAGATAGCGGTCCGGGCGTGCAATCGGCTACAGCTGCTGGCTTTGTAACCATCGCACTGCCCAACCGATTCACCCTCGATCACGATTTTAGGGCCGCTCACCGCACTGTTCTTCCCGATGAAGAGATCCCACTTTCCGAAATTCTTGAAATAATTATTTGACATAATAGAAAAATTTTGAGATTTTACTATTATGCGCCTACGTTATTACTTATTCTTTTTCTTCACACTTTCCAGCTCACTCGCCTTTTCAGAGACTCCAGAGAGTGCTTTGGAGCGCCTCAAGGAGGGCAATGAGCGCTACCAAGAGTGCAAGCTCCTGCACCCCAATCGCTGCCAGGAGAGCCGCAACGCCTCTCTTCAGGGACAAAAGCCCTTTGCAGCCATTCTGGGCTGCTCCGACTCGCGCGTCTCACCCGAGATCGTCTTTGATCAGGGGATAGGCGATCTCTTCGTGGTGCGGGTCGCAGGCAATGTGGCGGGGGGTATCGAGCTCGATAGCCTCGACTATGCGGCCGATGTGCTCGGCTGCTCGATCATCTTGGTTCTGGGCCATCAGAACTGCGGCGCTGTCGAGGCGGTTATCCAGGGAAAACAGGCGTTGATAGAGGATGTGGCCGCGTTGATCGAGCCTTCCTATCAGGCGGTTAAAAACAAAGCAGGCAACCGCAACGAGAATCTGGTGAAGGCCAATGTGCGCGCTATGGTGGAGCGGATCAAAGAGTCTGATAATATTAGACAGCTCATGAAAGATGGCAAAATCACTGTCATCGGCGGCTACTACCACCTCGAATCGGGTGAAGTGGAATTTTTAAAATAGCGATTTATTCTCATTCCCTGTAGAATCTATCTATTGTTTATTCCACCCCCCACTCCATGAGTTTCCAAGAATTAATCCAAGACCTGAATGTTTTAAGAGCTATTGAAGAGCTCGGCTTTTCGCAACCTACAGAAATACAAGCGCTTGCGATACCCCACATCCTGCAAAACCGGGATATCAGAGCATCTGCTAAAACCGGAACAGGCAAGACGGCCGCCTTCATGCTGCCCGCCCTTGCCAAAGTGGCAAAGCCGGGGAAAGGTCCTCGGGTTTTGATCCTGGTGCCGACGCGCGAACTTGCGATGCAGGTGGCAAGCGAGGCGGTCAAGCTGGGCCGCTATCTGCCCCACGTCGCATCGGTCTGTCTCTACGGAGGCGTGCCCTATCCGCTGCAGAATAAAAAGCTCGCTAAACACTACGACATCTTGATCGCAACGCCGGGAAGGTTGATCGACCATATCGAACGGGGGCGGGTGAAGCTCGACAGGCTCGAGATGCTGATCCTCGACGAGGCCGACCGCATGCTGGACATGGGCTTTATCGAACCGGTTGAATATGTAGCCTCTTTAATTCCTCAGGCGTGCCAAAGGCTCATGTTCTCGGCAACTTATGGAAAATCTGTCATCAAATTGGCCGCACAGCTGCTCAAGGAGCCTATCGAGGTCAATATCGAGCATAAGTTGAGCAATCCGACCCAGATCAGACAGAGCGTGCAGGTAGCGCGCAGCTTGAGCGACAAATATGCGCTTCTCGATAAGGCGCTTGCTGAGGAGGGGATCGACCAGGCCATCGTCTTTTCTGCGACAAAGGTGCAGGTCGACCAGATCGTCGACTATTTGAGGGAGAAGGGATCGAAAGCAGGGGCGCTGCATGGCGATATGAATCAGCGCCAGCGCTCCAAGACGATGCGCGAGCTCAGAGAGGGTAAGATCCGTGTGCTGGTGGCGACCGATGTGGCGGCGCGCGGAATCGACGTGCTGACAATCTCCCATGTGATCAACTTTGATCTACCGAATAATCTCGAGGAGTATATCCACCGCATTGGAAGGACGGGGCGTGCAGGAGCGGAAGGGGTTGCGGTCTCTTTTGCAAGCGGCCGCGATCGCGACCTCTGCCGATCAATCGAGAAGCTCGCCGGCCTCGAGCCAGCTGCCCTGGGAGCTCCGGGCAAAAAAGAGGGGAAGGGAGGCCAAAAGCGAGACCATAAGATGGGAGCCAAAAAGCCCCATTTCTTTGGCAAAAAGAAGCGCTTTGGAGCGCCCTCGGGCGGCTTTTCAGCGCGAAGGAAGGCGCCTAAACCGAAATCACTAGCGAATAGATAGTTGGGGAGTGAGCCTTCTGGCTTCTGCCCCGAAAAGAACGATATTGAGGTAATCGCTCATCCCTATGAGATCGCTCGCATTCATCTCAGGCCGCGTGCCCTCTAGCCTCACAAAACCGTAGGGATAGGGGCCTCCCACTCTATGGAGGTACTCTTTTGCCGCACAGAGTTTGAAGAGGACATAGAGCCACTTTTTCCCCTCGCTTATGCAGTACTGCTTGTAGATGAACTGAAGCCCCTTTAGAGCGCATAGCGAGAGCAGCGCTGTGGCTGTCCAGGAGATTGCTTCATACCCCTCTTCAAAGAGCTGCGCTTGAGTTGCAAGGTAGATGACAACGGTGAGGGCAATGAGGCCTAAGACCAGAGCTACGATATCGCCCCTGTTATAACGACTGATTTTATTGATTGCTGGATTGGCCATCGCCGCCTCAAAGGCGACTCTCGCTTTTGCCTCATCTTGGGGAGGAAAGGGCGGCAGATAGCTCTGATGGGTGGCCTTAGCTGGATCCATATGCTAAGAGATTATAAAGAAATAAATGATTAGGCACAATCGGTTTTAAAGGCTATCTCGACTACGCCTTGAGGTTCAAACATGGCTACAAACTGATCATACATCACCTCTCTTTCTCTTCCTCCCTCACTAGATAGAAGCAGCCTCTCTCCATATAGAGCGATATCTTCCACAATGCGCTCGTGCCGATAATAGGCCAGAATGGCCCTATCAATGTGGGTCTTGCCGTAGCCTTTGTAAAAAAATTCTTCCTCCTCTGGCCTGTTCCAGACATTTGCAACTCCGCCACCGACAAACATGAGGTCGCGCTCTTTGGGCGCCATGATCGGCTCATCCCAGTCCACCACGTAGATCGTGCCCTTGTTATCGATCAGTACATTGCCGCCGTGAATATCGGAGTGGCAGAGCACATACTCAGACAGCTGCTTAGGGACGAGCGCTTCAGCCCTCTCCACAAGGCGATCGATAGCTCTTCGATGCTCCTTCATGAAGGCCGCAAGCCGGCTGCCGATCTCATCGCTAGAACCGACTCTTTGACTCAAAAGCGATCTCGCGGCCTCTCTCCATTGGGGTGCGTAGGCTTCCCGCCTGATCTCTTTTTGCACAGCAGGGGGCAGCTTGAGTTCATGGATCTGCCTAAGCAGACGACCGAGAGTAAACCAGTTATCCTCGCTTAACGGTCGACTAAAGCCGTCTTGGCCCTCGACAAAAGGGTAGACGATGAGCGTGCAATCATCGAGGGCTTGAGTTGCTCGACCTTGCGCTGTCTGAATAGGCGGAATGATCGCTTGAATTCCCACCTCTTGCAATAGAGCGAGCAAAGTAGCGCTGATATCGGGGTGTGGGCCCCATTTCAACTTCACGAAATAGGATAGACCGCTAGCTATCTGAGCTCTATAGACAGCGGCGTTCATGTCGGCTCCTATGGGAAGCAGTGTGAGGGAGGTCACCTCCAAGCCATAGTTCTGCCGTAGACAATCGATGATCGGCTCTGCAGACAGCCTAGTCATCCACTTAGATCCCTCAATAAGGAAATGCAGCTTTTGAGCCGCTTGCCAAGTCTCGAGAAGAAGTGGTGATCGACCTCTTCGACGAGTGGAAGGACCTCCTCGATCTTTTTTGCCCCTTGGGCGGTGAGAGAGGGGAATTTCGACCTCTCATTTCCCTCCATTCTTTCCCGTTGAATAAGCCCGCGCTTCTCAAGGGTGCGAAGGATCTGCGAGGTCATGGTCGGATCGGAGGCTGAAAAGCGGGCGAGCTCCACCTGGCTCACGCGTGCCCCTTTTCGGGTCAGCCAGCCAAGGGCGGCGAGCAGCACAAACTGAGGGTGGGTGATATTGAAGGGAGCGAGGGTCGCCTCAATCTCCCTTCGCCACTCGCTGCTCACGCGCCAGAGCAGAAAACCGGGACTCTCTTCGGGTCCATTAAGGCATGTCGCCTTTCTCCAATCGACCTTTCTTGCGCTCACGACCTGCTTTCTGCCTGTTTGCACATAGCTAACATCTCACTTCTGAGGTTTTTTTTGATCTTTAATCCGATTACCAGGGCAAAAAAGAGTGCGAGCAGCCCTTTCATCTCGATCTGCTGAGTCACGATGCGCACACCCCCCTTTTCGCCGATCCAATGGCGCATGATGATCTTGGTTAGCGGCAAGGAGGCCTCATCGACAAAAGATTGATAGGGGATCACCTCTGTCAATAGGGTCTTGATAAGCGGCCCATCTTTGGGCTTCAAATGGCCGCGCGTACCCTTGGCAAAGGGCCCATCGATCTCGCTATATTCAAGACCTGCGTCCCAACTTTTCCAGTTGGAGACATCCTTCCAGATCTGCCAGATCGCCTCTTTTGTTGCTCTGGTCTCTACACTCTCTTTGGCAATTAACATAGACTCCTCCAGTTTCGTATGCATACATATTATATGCATGCATATGAAATGTCAAGCGCTTGCACATTTTGATCGGAGTTGTTAAGTTCCAGCTATAGTGGTTTAAGTTTTAGATGATAAAATCGGCCGCAAGATTTTTGCATGCAGCAATGTGTGGAGAGCGAGGCGACTTTGGCGAGTCGGTGAGCTCGAACACGAAGCTGCATGCAAAAAGATGCGGATGGATTTTATCATATAGAATTTAATCCACTATATAACCTCAAGAGATATGCCCCTATGCTAAGATACATTTTCCTACTTCTTCTCTCCTGCTCGCTTCTAGCCAGCTCAGAGCCGGGTCAGCTGCTGCCGCTCACCGAACATGACCTCGAGAAGCATGTGGAGAAGATAGAAGAGCGGGTGGGCGCCGCTTTGAAGAAGATCGCCTCAATCCCTATTCAGAAAAAGAGCTTCCACAATACCTTAAGGGAGTGGAACCGTCTCGGAAGCGACCTCTTGGAGGATCTCGGCATGCTCCTCTACCTGAGCGAGGCCGACTTTCCTACCCAGATGCGGGCAAGGGAGGCGGTGGGCCGGCTGCGCGCTTTTTTGAACTCTGCGGTGGTCCAGAATAGGGAGATCGCAAGGTCGCTTTTCAGCTATGCCAGAAAGGTGATGATTGAAAAGGAGAGCCCCTATAGCGCCTATGAAAATTATATCATCTCAGGTTGGATTCGCTCGGTCGAGCCGCTCGTCGCCACGTTAAGCCTCGATGAGCAGAAGGAGTTCGATGCAGTCAAACGGCGATCTGAAGAGAGAGAGAAGAGACCCTACATCTATCTGACAGGCAACCTCAAAAAACAGCTCCAACCCACCAAGGAGAGAGAGCTCACCCTTTTCTCTCTCAACACCTGCTTTTTGCCAGGCAACATGGCCTACCTCTACGGTGGGGTCGGCCCGTGGAAAGAGCGGATCCAGCCACTTGCTGCTAAAATCCAAGCGATCGATGCCGATCTGGTCTGCTTGCAGGAGATCTTTACCGATGATGCTGCCTTTGAACTCTACCACGCTCTCAGAAACCACTACAGCCACTTTTACATGAGCGTCGGCCCAAAGCCGCTCGGCTTTGATATCGCCTCCCTGGGCCTGCCAAGCGGCCTTTTCGTCGCAAGCAAATACCCTCTGGACAACCCCATCTTCACCCCCTTCTCCGCCTCAGCCTCCCAGATCAACTACGGCTTTTTCGACTTTGTGGTCAAAGGGGAGAATCGACCCCTCGGCCATATCTATATCACCCATCTTCAGGCATTTAACAGACCGGGCTTCCTTGAGACGCGCAAATTGCAGTTAAACGAGATCGTGCAGAAGATTGAAAGGGACAGGTGCCAAGAGGGGGATGTGATGCCGACGATTCTCTGTGGGGATCTCAACATTCCTTGGGGCTCTGAGGAGCCTGCCGAGGCTCTGCTCAAAACCCATTTCGACGACAGCTACAACATGGGGCGCATAGGGGTTTCAGAGAGCAGCTCTACCTGTACCGATTACTTCACCCAGCACTTCCTTGCATCACAGAGAGAGAGCGGTGATGTGCAGCCCCATTTCCAAATTATCGATTATGCGCTGCTGTTGAAGAGCGATGCGTCGCGCTACCAGCTCGAGACCCAGATCGTACCTACAAGCAACCGTAGACAGCCTGTGAGCGCACTGAGCGACCACCACGGCCTCCTAACACGCCTGTCAGAGTCTCTTTTATTGGAGTAGCTCGGTCTAGCGGGTGGCTGCATCCAACCACAACCACTGCTTGACGATGGGCTCTATTTTTGAAGCCAAATTTCCGTTTAGGCTCGAGATGAACTCCTGACGTGCCTCTGGTTGAAGAGGGATAGCGATTGCCGCCAGTTTGTGATACAGATCTTGCAACTCTCCCTCCATGTGAATTCGGGCTCTTTGATTTTGGATCCGCTCATACCATGCCACAAATGCTGGGCCCAATTTAACCAGTTTTTGCAAAAGCTTGGCTCCGGCAGCATCCTCCAAACGTGCTTTAAATGTGGCAGCTTCCTCAAGGTGGTAGAGCTCCCAGAGCAGCTCACCGCAAAGCTTCACGTTTAAGCCCCCTGCGGTCGCCATGTGAAGAATCTTATCCTCACTCCAGCCATTTGCCAAGTTACTAGCAAAATAGTCGTCACTTTGGCAGTCCCCACCGTTTGAATAGCGGGAGTTCAATCGATCTCGACAGAGGACCCAATCCGGACTTTCGCTGACAAATCGCTCAAAAGGAAGCCCATTATCTTGTGCGAGCCGGTTGATCATCTCTACTAGCTTCGGATAGCTACGTGCCGTCGCATATACTTCGAGAAAACCGGCGGGATTGTAGAACGCGAGCGCATCGCGCACATCGGAGCAAAACTTACATATGTCGCAAATGGCCGAAACATGTCGCGCAAATGCTCGCTTTGTACTGTCTGGCATCTCAGCGACAAAAGCTTGTACGCTCCGGATATAGTCCGTTTTAGATATATCAACTGCTTTGGTAGATGCGCCTGCCATGAACTTGAAAATAAATCTCACCTCGAGAGGGGTGCGCTCTGCCGCATTCAACCAATCCTCGCAGAGGGCAAACTGCTGCTTGCGCGGCAGCTCAGAGAGCATTCTCTTTTTATCCTTCTGTTTCGCATTGGTGAAAGGTTCAAGCAGGGGATCTCTCTTGGGCGGTTCCGCCTTTTTTGGCTCTCTAGTTACCTGTGGCGCTGGCTTTTTTCGCTCGCTAGTTACCTGAGGCTCTGGCTTTTTTGGCCCGCTTGCAACTGTTGGCTCCGCTGGAGAGCCACTCGGAGATTGCACATGGGGAATTTGGCGCCGAATAGCAATAGTAGTCGCGAGCCCCTTTGCTGAGCGTATGGCGATCTCGAGCAAGCGAGAGAGACGGCCCCGGCTGCTGCGAGGACCCCTCCTACTAAGAGCGCAGTTTCATCAAAACCCGCCACAGCTCCATAATGGCAGCTGATCAGTGCCGCTCCCGCAGCAATTGCAAGGAGGGCCACCGCCTGAGCCACTCGATAGCGGTAGATGGGAATTTCGATTGGTCTTGCAAGGGGCAGAGAGGCAGCCACCTTCTGGGAATTTGCTCGAACAGCCTTTACGCTCATTTTTACTCTGGCTCGGAAAGTCTTAATTTTATCTTAAAATTATATTTCCCTCCACCCTTTTTTAGACGCAATCGAGCCGCTTCTTGAGCCGAGAGATAGCGTGGGGTAGAAAACAGAGTATCATGAGCCAGGTCGCCGCCATGCAGAGCCAGAAGGGGAGATAACCCTCTTGACCCAGCACCGCCGCACGCATCCCCTCCATCAAGTAGACCATCGGATTGGCCAGATTCAAGATGCCGATAAGTGGAGATAGCTTATAGGCCGTCCCCCAGGAATAGAAGTAGGCACCAAGCATCCACATGGGTCCGATAATGCGAGCCCAGAGCTTTTCTAGACCGCTCATCTTATCGATGAGGCTGGCCACCCAGAGCCCAAAATAGCCATAAAAGAGGTTGATTGTGATGAACATCAGAAGCAGCCGCCAGTAGGAGGCGTTGTCTAGATTGAATTCCTTGAATAACAGGATCTTACCTATTGGAAAGAGAAGGGCTGTGATCAGCGCTGTGGCGCAGGCCCAGAAAAAGCCGATGTAGGCAAAGAGCACCGCAGGCCGCAGCGGCAAGATGAGGGTGTGCAGGATGGTCTGATCGCCCACGAGATCGGAGATGAAGATACTCACCTTGCTCACCAGATCGATCAGGCCGAAGCTTGCGATCGCTCCCACGATGAGAAAGGGGCCATAGCTAGAGGCCATCCACCCTTGAGGCATGAAGTAGCCCCAAACGATCGCATTGGTCAGAAAGAAGAGGAAGGTATCGAAGAATCTGCTTCTAAAGGTGCGCCAGAAGGCCAAAATATCTCTTCGGAAGAGCTCTTTTAACACGGGGAGGGAATCTTTTATCATGAGCCACCTGCGTTGAAAATAAGCGCATCGGGATCGTCGACAAAGAGCAGAAAGACCTCTTCGAGGCTATTTTTCTGATGATGAGCCTTTAGATTTTTTGGGGTGTCGATCGTGCGCGCCGCACCTGCATGGATGAGGCAGACCCGATCGGAGAGCTCCTCCGCCTCATCGAGGTAGTGGGTGGTGAGCAGAACGGTGATGCCACGGCCGCGCAGCCTCCGAATGACCTCCCAGAGCTGTCTACGGATATGGGGATCGAGGCCTACCGTCGGCTCATCGAGAATCACAAGCTCAGGGTCGTGGATGAGGGCGCGCGCGATGTGGAAACGCTGCCGGTAGCCACCTGAGAGCTCACTTTCATACGATTTAGCATAGCGGACCAGATCGAACTCATCGATCAGCTGCTCCTTGCGCTCCTTGATCTTCTTCTCAGACAGGCCGTAGCAGCGCGCAGAAAAGGTGAGCTGCTCTTCGATCGTCAGATTGTTCTCCTTGGGGGTCTTCTGAGGGCAGTAGCCAATGATCCTTCGGAAGGCCAGTAGCTGCTCATAGACCGAGCGGCCCCTCCAGAGTAGATCCCCTCCCGAAGGAGGATGCAGGGTAGCCAGAATCGATGAGAGGGTGGTCTTGCCCGCTCCGTTGACCCCCAGGAGGGCAAAGATCTCCCCTTTATGGAGATCGAAGGAGAGCTCTTTTAAAGCCTCGGTCACTTGAGCCGCCGCGCCATTTGAGCGTCGGTAGATCTTGGAAATTTTTTTTATCTCGAGAAGCTTTTCTTTCATAGGGTGGGCAAGGATCTATCAGCGGCTCTTTAGAGTCAATATCTTAATCAAAATTTTATATGGATCTGATAGAATATTACCCATGCAGAGTCTTAAAAACATTTTTTTAATTTTAGAGACTAGCCTATGGGGCAGGGTTGCCCTGGGCATAGTGGCGCTCGCGCTCGCTTTGACAAGCGGGGGCGGCGTCTATCTTGGGCTCAGCTTCCTCCACCCGACTTGCTGGTATCACACCTTAGCGGGGCTCTTCACCCTTATTCCGATCCTTCCGATTCTCTCAGTGGCTTCCCTCTGCCGCGCCGCGATCGATTTCACCGCTGCCTCCAAGCTGCTCCGATGCAGCGCCAAACATCTCTCCAGAATCTGAACCTTCATCCTCGGAGACACTCAACTGTACATGTGCCGCTCTTGCGACTTTGGGAGAAGCGCCGGGAGCTGAACCCGTAGCTCCTGGCCTGCCCGGGCCTACTGGGCCCAATACTAGATAGCTCATGTCAAGCGTGCTTTCCAGAGCTCCAAGTGGGGGACTGTCTAGCCCCTCTAGCCCACGGCTCAACATCATATAGCTTCTGCCAAGATCGAGATCGTCCCCCTCACCACCTTTTCTCTCTGGCCTTTGCCCATCCAAATGATCTTCAGGCTCTGTCCATCGCTCTTGTGCAGCACGACTTCTCTGGGGCGGAGCTCCAGCTCCACCGGCTGTTCTCTGCTCAGCAGAACGGGAGAGCCCCCTCGGAGCTGCACCTGAAGCGGCTCCGGCTGCTGACCCACTAGGACGAGCCGCTTGAGCATTTCGCTCTGTTGCTCCACCCGCTGGTCGTTGCTCAGCCGAATGGGGGAGTGCCCTTGGAGCTACACCTGAAGCGCCTCTGGCGGCTGACCCACTAGGACGAGCCGCTTGAGCATTTCGCTCTGTTGCTGCACCCCCTGGTCGCTGCTCAGAACGGGAGAGTGCCCTGGGAGCTACACCTGAAGCGGCTCGGGCCGATGGCCCAGTTGCGTATCGCTGTCCGGCTGAAAGGGAGTCCCCACGGGTAGCACTTGATGCGTCCTGGGCGGTGGCAACAGCTGCAGACAGGGAAGATGCTTTCTGAGCTATACCTGAATCTGCTTGGGCTGAATCCTCATTAGAAGGAGCTGATTGTTGAGGGCGCTCTCCGGTTGGTAGCAGCTCAGCAGCCCCAGCGCGTAGAAGTGGTTCAGAGGCGTGCCCAGAGGGCAAGTTGATATTTTTCTTCGCCTCCACTTCTTGCTGAACGAGGTGGAGGAGAATGGCCGCTGAGAGCCCTGTCAGGAAGGAGGCGGTTGACATGTTTACGATAAATCGGCTCGCCCCTTGAGCATAGGCAAAACTTGAGCAGGTAATCCATAGTGTGCCCAAAACTAGCCCTGAAACGGCTAAAGCGATGTGAAGAGCCCTATTTTTTGCTTGGCAGGGATCTTGAACCCGCTGTTGGGTAGACGACGATTTGAGAAGAGAGCAGCTGGCGACCATATAAACCTCTTTTTAGCTAGATTCAAAAAGAAGCTATGATCTTAATAGATTGGCAACAATTTTTTCTCGTTCTATTTCTGCTTCCGTCAAAAAGGTGGGAACCCCATCTCGGGGACATTCATGAAGCGTCGAATTGTGGCGAACTGCAAAGGCAAAATTGTTAAGGACTTCTGATTTCGATCCAAGCCAGGTAAGGAAGCGGTCCTGCCGTGAGTGGCTCATTTTAAAAAAGAGTTCGGCTGCAAGATCCATGAGCCTTGCTCCACTCGGTGGATCGATATCAGGAACTCGAGCTCGTCCGCTCATTTCCCTATGAGCTGCTACAATCAATGTTTCGAGCATCGAGTAGTGGGTAGTTGAGCGGGGATCGGCCTCTAGGAAGGTTTGAGTTAAATCGGCTTCGAGCAGCGCACGCCATCCCGCTCTCTCCTCCTGAGTCGAGCTAACATTGGGCACAAAGCGGAAGGAGTCCTCACTGGGGCGAGGTGGATGATTTTTTCTTGCTGCTTGAGCCGCAGCAGCAGCCTCTTCGGCCTTTTCTGCTTGTGAGTCGGGGTCATGACCTGCTTTAGGAGCAGCTGTGGCCTTAGGGGCAGAGGGGCCCTTTTCTGCTCGTGGCTCAGGGGCGCGGCCTGCTTTAGGAACAGCTGTCGCCTTAGGAGCAGTGGGGGCTCTACGCTCGGCTGACTTTGAGAGGAGCTTTTCGACCTCTTGATGCTGAGGCGCTTGCTCGCGGCGGTCCGTTTCAGAAGAACGCTTGCAGGAGAGCACAAGAAGGGCAAGAGGCAGGGTGATCAAGAAGACTCCTCCTGCAAGGCAGCTATAGATGAGGGGATCAGAATCGGGGAAGATTCCCGAGAAAGTGAGAGCAAGGAGAGCCGTCCCAACAACCGCAGCAAGCAGGAGAGCGACGCGAACAGAGCTCTTTTCTATACAGCTGTTTTGAGAAGGAGCGTGGCTCATAGAGTCAATAGGGCAAACTGGCATTAAAAAATCCTCTCTTTTATGAAACGGCTCGCAGGGCATCTGCGAGGGCTTTTTCTCTTTCTATTTCTCCTGCGGTCAGAAAGGGGTGCTCCCCTGCCTTCTGGTGCTGCTCTCTATTGCTGCACACTGCAGGGCAAAATTTGGCATAAAGAGCAGCTTCTCCTTTCATTTCACGGAGCACTGCCTCTTGCAAGGGGAGGGGCATCTTGAAAAAGAGCTCCGCAACAAAATTTATCTGCTCGACCGTTGCAGCTACAAGAAGGGCAGCAAAAACCTCAGCAGGTCTATTTGTAGCGAAGTCGAGCGCTATAAACTGTTTGACGACTGCCTCTTTAGGCTGTTCAAGCCACCTGGCCCCTTCCACTTCAATGTTCTCATCCGCCGTATTGTCGAATGGCTGAAACCGCGCCTCACACTCCAGTTCTTGCGCTGTTAAAAAATCATCCTCTATATTCGGTTGTATTCGATTCTTTTCAATGGCCCGCCAAAGGGAAGTGATAACTGATGGTAGCTCTTTCCTAGTTTCTCGATGTGCATCCAACAGGTTTTGGATAGAAAGCCGCTGCTCTGCCCTTTCTAGCTTCATAAAGAGTCTTGCCGCAAATTGCAGCCGATCCATACCAATGGGAGGATCCTTGCTTCCAGCTCCATTTATCAAGAGATCCCCATGAAGATGGGGAAGCAGAAGGGTCAGTTCATGCCTATCTTTTTGACGTAAAAAGTAGGCTGCAACATCGGCCAAAAAAATCTCCATCCTGCCTGTATGGAGCACCCTCATGACTATATCGGCTCTATGGGGCTTCGCTCGGTCGCTTTGGAAAAGGTCGAGAAGCTCACCTCGCTTCATCTGATCGATCTTTTCTAGAAGGGGCACAGGGACAGGGAGCATCAGTGTGAGCTTAAGCGATTCGATAACCGCTCTAACCGCCTGTTGAGGGTTTGCGCCAGGCCTTCGCATCTGCTCTTGAAGAGCAGCGCCCACTTCACCCAGCAAGCCTGGCGACATATCTGCTTGCGAAGGATGCAACATATCACTTAGACGATCTAACGATCTACTCAAGGGATTGGGCAGAGAAACCTGCCCAAGGCCCTCGCGATGACTTCTCAGGCTCGTCCGATCGATCGCACCCCAACCACCTCGCTTAAGAACATCGCCTGCTCCTAGACCTGGTCCACTTCCATGCCTAACTGTAGAAGCAGCCGCCGCTCGTGCTCCATGCAGAGCTGATTGCTCAGCAGTTCTGCCGCTACGGTTAGTTGCATCCCGACCATCAGTAGGCTCCAGAGCGCCTCGTGACAAGCCCTCACTCGCTCCGTGCAGAGCCGATTGTCCTACAGTTCTTGCGCTACCAGCAGCTGAACCTCGCTCACCACTAGGCTCCAGAGCGCCTCGTGACGAGCCCTCCCTCGCTCCGTGCTGAGCCGATTGTCCTACAGTTCTTGCGCTACCAGCAGCTGAACCTCGCTCACCACTAGGCTCCAGAGCACCTCGTGACGAATCCTCACTCGCTCCATGCCGAGTCGATTGTCCTACAGTTCTTGCGCTACCAGTAGCTGAACCTCGCTCACCACTAGACTTCATAGCGCCTCGTGACGAGCCCTCCCTCGCTCCGTGCAGAGCCGATTGTCCGAGAGATCTTCCGCTACCAGTAGCTGAACCTCGCTCACCACTAGACTTCATAGCGCCGTGTGAGGAACCCCCGCTCGCTCCACGCACCACCGTCGGGCCTACTCCCTCTTCGCCCCCTTCAGAGCCTGCAGAGCTGTTTCTTGCCGGTAGCAAATTTTCAGGCTTGGACGGCGCCGCTCCCTTTCGGGCGTAGCTCGCCTTTTGCACCTCAGGCAGACTCTCACCATTTTTTTCGCTCTCTATTCTGCAATAGCCGAGAGCTCTTAGAATCAGAATGGCAATGCAGGCAAGACCCACAGCGCTTGCAGAGGCCACCACGGAGATGAATTCATTGCTTCCCGTAGGGCCAAAATATTCATAAATCCCAAGAGCCGCAAGCGCTGCCGCCACAATAACCCCAACCAGAAGCGCCACCTCCACACAGTGGCAATTGGTCGGTTTAGTCTCATTAGGAGGAGTTGTCGTAGCTCGCGAGATCAAACAGCAGGGCATAGGCACAATTATTTTTAATAACAAAGCGACAAGCTTAACAAATCTTTAATAACAAAACAAGCCGGAGAAATAATTAGAAAAAATTATTACGTAATTTTGAAGATGCTAGTGCCTGCGATAAAACCGGTGGTCCAGGCGTTTTGGAAGTTAAACCCCCCTGTCACTCCATCGATATCGAGTATCTCTCCTGCAAAGTAGAGCCCCTTCACCCGTTTGCTCTCGAGCGTTTTAAAAGAGACCTCTTTGAGCTCGATGCCGCCTGCGGTCACAAACTCCTCTTTGTGGGTGGTCTTGCCCTCCATCTCATAGAGATCGTGCTGCAGTTTGTAGGCCAGATTTTCGACAGCTTTTTTGGCCAGCCCTGCCAGGGATGAGCCTCCTAGATTGCCATGCATTTCCAGAAGCGCTTTCCAGAGGCGCCTGGGCAGACCAAAGGGGTTGAGAGCGAGGAGGGTTTTATTTGGGAAGCGCACCTTTGCCTCCAAAAGCATCTCTAGGGGAGCTTTCTGCGCACCAACCACCCAGTTTATCTCAAAGGGTGTTCGGTAATTCACTTCGCTCAAAATACGAGCGCCCCAGGCGGAGAGCTTGAGAATGGCAGGTCCGCTGAAGCCAAAATGGGTGATCAGAAGAGGACCCTCCTGGTGCAGTCCTGAGGCCACCAGCTTCACAGAAACCTGCTCTGCAGTGAGCCCTGAGAGCTCTTTTAGAGGGGAATGGGGGACATTGAAGGTGAAAAGCGAGGGGACTGGATCTACGATCGTGTGGCCCAGATGGCGAGCAAATTCGTAGCCCTCAGGACTGCTTCCAGTGGCCAAGAGCAGCGCACTAGTTTGAAGCGGGGAGCCCTCCCGAAGCGCAAGCTCGAAAAATCCCTCTCTCCTCTCGATTTTCTCGATGCGAGTGCGCCTCCTGACCTCGACTCCGAGTCGATCCATCGCACCTGTGAGCGCTTGGATGATGGTCTCTGAGCTATCGCTCTCGGGAAACATCCGCCCGTCGGCCTCTTTTTTAAGCGCCACTCCCTCATTTGCAAACCAATCGATCGTCGACTCAGGCCCGAAGCGCTTGAAAGGGCCGATGAGCTCCTGGGAGCCTCTGGGATAGTTTTTTGCAAGGGCGAGTGCATCGAACTCACCCGATGTGACGTTGCACCGTCCGCCGCCCGAAATGCGCACCTTGGAGAGCAAGACGGCGCTTTTCTCGAGAAGGAGGACGCTTTTCTCAGGCGCTGCCACCTTGGCATGGATAGCAGCAAAGACGCCGGCCGCTCCTGCACCGACAGCGATGAGATCAAACATCCATCAACATGGGTAACACTTTAGTAAACCGAGATAGGCAACAAGTTCACCGGTGCAACAACAAACATAGGTAACAAATCGTCAATTAGTTGTAACCTCTGCTAGAGCCTCATCTGAGGCCTCTGGAGCGGTGCAGATTTGGCGAGGTGAGCAGAAGAAATTGACGATGTAGTTGATCGAGAGAGGGGCCTCCAACAGCTGGCTATGGGTATAGCGCAGATTGACCCATTGGTAGGGGGTTGTGAGGGCAGTTTCATCGATCGAGACCCAGCCGTCATTGGGTGTCGTAAACCAGTAATTATTGCCTCGGCTACCCGACATCACAAGAACCTCCACAGTAGGAGGGAAAACACCAAAACAGCGCTCAATCATCCCAAGATCATAGTCCATGAGCTGCCTTCCGGCCTTGCCAAGAATCAAGCGGGCTGCAGGATTGGTAGAGAAGCGCCGAGCCAGGGTGGAACCAGTGTTGGTGGGGGCAACTAGCACAATCTTACCGCATCTAGCCTCGGGTGGGCAGCCAGGCATATTGAGAGCTGCACGCAGAATGAGCGCACCAAAGGAGTGGGTGTAGAAGTAGATCGGCTGACCCGGTTTACGAGAGGCGACACAGCAGAGATAATCGACCAGATGGCTCGCATGGCATTCGATCGTGTATTCGCGCGTCGGGTAGTTCCACAGATAGACCTCGAAGCCCCTCGGTAAGAGTTTCCAGGCAATCGGCAGCAAGCTATATCTCTCCTTCATGAAGCCGTGCAGGCCCACGACCGAAATGCACTGAGAGGCCGATAGAAACGGGGAAAATAGAACAAATAGCAAAAACAAGACTCTCTTTTTCATGAATTCCCCAGAAAAATTTTCTTTCACTTTTTATATACTATAATTTTGAGATAAGGTCAACCTATCAAGTTTAGATGGGCGATAGTTTCCACATGCATGGTTTGGGGAAACATATCGAAGGGGTGGACCGATTTGATGGCGAAGCGCTTCTTGAGGATAGCAAGGTCGCGAGCAAGCGTTGCAGGATCGCAGGAGATGTAGACGATATCTCTCGGCGGCTCCTTGAGAAGGGCCTCGAGGAGCCTCTCATCGCAGCCTTTGCGCGTCGGATTGAGGTAGACGAGATCAAAGCGGCCGAGCGATGCGAGCCTCTCCTCGGCTTTTGCGACAAAGAATTGGGCATTTGCGATGCCGGAGCGCGCGGCGTTGATGCGCGCATCTTGGATCGATGAGCTGCTTACCTCTAAGCCGACCACCTCCTTCACATGAGGGGCTGAGAGAAGCGCTAGCACCCCCACACCGGTGTAGGCATCTAGAATGCGTAGGCTGGGCTTCAGGTGGGCGAGCTCGATCGCTTTTGAGAAGAGCTGCCTCGCTTGCTCGGGGTTGACCTGAAAAAACGAGGGGGCGGAGATTCGAAATAGAAGGCCTCCGATCGCTTCATGGTAATAGTCCTTGCCCACGAGGCTCTGGCAGCTTGGGCCCAAGATCACATTGTTATCAGCGCGGTTTATGCTCTCCACAACCCCTTGGAGGCCGGCAAATTGCTGCATGAGCCTCTCTCCAAAGCGGGCAAGCGAGTCGCTTTCTCCACCTAGCGTGACAAAGAGGAGGAGCGCCTCGCCTGTTTCGATGCTATTTCTGAGGATGAGGTAGCGGATAGATTGGTATTTATCCACCTCAGCCTTAATGACTTGCATCATATTCTCGCCTTGTGCGTTTTGGATGAAGCAGCGCTCTACTTCGACGAGATCGTGGCTTGCCTGCTTGAAGAGGCCCACCTTGGCTCCGTGAGCGTCAAAGCGGACCGGCATCTGGATTTTGCTTCTGTAGAAGAGGGGAGAGGGGGAGGGCTCGCAAGGGGCCACATCGCTCTCTATGTGCCCTATGCGCCTGAGCGCCTGCTGGACCCGCTCACGCTTGGCCTTGAGCTGCTCGGCGTAGCTTAAATGCATGATCTGGCAGCCCCCACATTCACCAAATAGGGGGCAAATAGGTGAGATTCTTGCGCTGGAGCGGGCTACCCATTCAAGAGGGCGAGCGCGGGCAAATCGCGGTTTAGTTTCGATTATTTCAATCTTAACCTCCTCTTGAGGAAGGGCGCCGGCGACAAAAATCCTCAAACCGCAATAGCTGCCGATGCCCTCTCCCTCGGCGCTCAGAGAGTCTATCTTAATCTGAACTTGATCTTGTAATTTAACTGGATAGTTCATCTATTAAGTAATGAAAATTAATTTATAATATGCTATAATTATTGCTCTTATAATTGAACAAATACAATTATGGCACAACCAGCAAAAGGTGCGGGCGGCCCTTCCTTTGACGATCTTTTCGGATCGAGTGTAGCGGATGGGGGAAGCGATGCGCAAGATCAAGCTCTATTTGGCGCGCCAGCTCGCCCAGCGGGGGCTATGGGAGGCGCACGTCCTTTAACCAACCGCGTCAGCCTATTTGATTTGAACGAAGCCCCATTTCGCACTTCGGACCCGGTCCATGAACCTTTTCCCGACCCACCCCCCTCGAGGGCTCTGGAGCCTGCAGCTCGTCCAGGGGCGGCGGCGGCCGCAGCCGGCCACGGAGCCGATCCAGCACCCGCTCCAGCGGCAGCTCACGCACCTTCTGGAGACCCAAGTCCTGCACCCGCTGCAGCGGCCAACCCAGGACCCGGTCCAGCGGCAGCTCGCGCACCTTCTGGAGACCCAAGCCCCCCGCCTGCTGCTGCCGCGGCTGCGCCCGGTCTAGGAGCCGGTCCCGCTCCGTCGCCAAATCCCCGACCTTCTAGAAGCAGCCACCGGGCGGCAAGTCCAGGAGCCGGTCCCGCTCCGTCGTCAAATCCCCGACCTTCTAGAAGCAGCCGCCGGGCGGCAAGTCCAGGAGCCGGTTCCGATCCGTCGCCAGATCCACGACCTTCTAGAAGCAGTCGCCGGGAGAAAGGTCGCTCCTCTCGAGCGGCCGATGTCGATCCAGGTGAGCAATTGCCTAGAGAATTGCGATTTAATCCTCGCAGGAGGCCCGACCCATCACTTTCTCGCACCCGCGCTCTGGAAGCTCTCAGAACGGGAGCCCGAATCCCTCTCGATCCAGATGAAGGAGATGCAGCGCCCATTGTCAGAGGCTCTCCCGCAGCCAAAAGCGATCGTGCACCCCCTTCCAGTCGCCCTGCAAGGAGAGTGAGACCGAAAGCAGACGATGCTCTTGCAGCGGGGAGCCGAATCCCACTCGATCCCGATGTCGATACGAGACCTTCAGGGGTCTATGATCCAGATGAAGAAGATGCAGCGCCCAGCCCCCGCGGCTCTCACGCAGCCAAAAGCGATCGTGCACCCGCTTCCAGTCGCCCTGCAAGGAGAGTGAGACCGAAGAGCGACGATGATGACGAAGCCGATAAGCTCTCTCCAAGTCCTTCGCTTTCAACAGATCCTAGCGCGCTAACTGGCAAAAAGGTAGGCCCCTGGAAGCGCTCGAGCTACGGCCCTAAGAAAGTGGCAGAGGCTGCAGAGAAGGCGGATGACGAGAGCAAGGGAATATTCGAGAAGTGGAAGGATAAGTTCATGAACGATCCGCTCTGGCAATTCATCGGAGCGCTTACCTTTTTAGTGACACTTGCTGTGAACCTAACGGTCCATGATGCTACGGCCTACTTCATGATTCCTGTGGGACTCATGGCCGTCTTCGTGGTCGGCGTGCAGATCTACAACACGGTCCAAGACTGGCGCAAGAAGGAGCAGGCCAAAGGAAATGCCTTAAAGATTAGGGATCTTATGATCCCTGTCCTGGCAGGTGCAGGTGTGGCTATGCTGCTCACGAAGATGATCACCGGCATGGGTTTGAGCACTCCGCTTGCGATTGCGCCTTGCGGAGCCGCTCTGGTCGCGGCCACCTATATCGTCTTTTCCCAGCTCAACAAGCTGCTGCGGGATCGCTTAAAGCAGAAACCAGGCGATAGCCGCAGGATGACGAGTGTGAAGAGGACCTTGCTGAAGTGTCTCAACAAAACCTGCCAGATCTTCTTCAAGATCCAGCCCTGGCTCTGTGTGGCGCTCTATATCGGCGCGGCCTATCTGATGTTCCATGGCCTGATTGCGCTTGATCAAAGCGTTGGAGCCAAGTTTCTCGTCATCATTCTCAACCCATGGCTGCTCTTTGCTGTGATAGCGCTTATTGCAGCGCCTTTCCTCTTCCTGGAGCGTTTTGGTAGACAGACCTTCTTCAAGGTCGATCTTCCGGAGCCCGCCCGTCCTGTCAAAAGAGCCACGAGGCGCATTCCAAGAGCCCCTTCAAGCGGCCCTGCACCCGGCATGGGCGCTGGCCTCGGAGCCCCTTCAAGCGGCCCTGCACCCGGCACGGGCCCCGGTCTCGGCCTTAGCCCCGGTCCCTCTAGTGGGGCTTAAGGCTTTAGACAACTCTCAGCAGTCGCGGATGGATAAGCGATAATAAAAAAAAACTTGTTTTTGAAAAAAACCAGAATTGGGATAACTTGGTCTTATAAATGGGTCGGGACTACCCAACCGGCGCCTGTACCTCTGGGGATACCCAGGGGTCTTTCGCTTTTAAGGGATAGACAAGGGATTTTGGGTCCCTATACAACTTATTCTTCAGGATAGAAAATGCTCGATTAGATTGGTCGGGCTTTAAGATAGAAAGCCCTATAGGGCGCGCTACGATGTCTGCAAATTGAAGTCCCTCGGAATTTATTCTTTTGTCGGCAATGACTATCTGAAATGGCAGTCTCTGTTTAATAGAATTATTAAAATTACACACCTGCCTGAATTCCAACTCAAGCTCGGAATCTTCTCTTTTCCCTCTGGCTTCAAAAACTACATGCGTGAGGCGATCAGCTTGACCGAGCTCGCCAAGTAGTTGATACAGCATTTCCAGGCCTTTGCGCATGGCAAAATGATAGACATGGATTGGGTCAATCCCCATATCTTTGATAGCATACTTATCCATTACAATAGGGATAACAGTGAAGTCGCAGCTCTCTATTAGATCAGCAAGAGCCTTTATAAAAGCATCCCTGGGCTCTTTGCCAAGCTTATGAAAAGCCCCGATTTTTTTTCGAATATCGTGCTCATGCAACACCACCATATCGTGACCAAAAGTGGAAAACTTGAGCATCCTTAAACCCGGGGAAACCACATAGGAGTAATGTCTCTTTTCAAACAGACAAAAAGAAAGCACGAAGAGCGGATAGTGAGGATTGATTGAAACCAGACCATGGTCCCCACTTTCATCCACATAGACGATAAAGTCACTATTTTGCAGGTCTAAGCTATCCACTGGCAAGGTTAACACTTGAGTTTGGCTTGGAGGATCTGGTTGACCACCTGGGGAGAGGCTTTGCCCTGCATCGCCTTCATCACCTGGCCGACTAGAAAGCTGAAGGCGCGCTCTTTGCCATTTCTATAATCCTCAATCACTGTAGGATGAGCGGCGAGCACTCCATCGATAACCTTTTCAATCTCAGCGGCATCGTGGATGGCCGAAAAGTCGGGGTTTTCGTTCAAGATAGCCTCAAGGCTCTTTGTGGGACTCTCTACCATACAGTCCGCCACCGCTTTGGCAATTTTGCCCGTGATGCGCCCCTCATGAATCAGATTGACCAGAGAGGCGATTTGGGAGGGGAGTATGCCGCATCGCCAGATCACCTCTCCTTTCTCTTTGAGTCTTCCTCCAAACTCCACCGTGATCCAGTTGCAAAGCGCTTTCGCATGGGGCGTCGACTTAAGAGCCTCCTCAAAGTAGTCGGCAAGCTGCTTTTCATTCACAAGCACAGAGGCGCCCTCAGATGTTAGTCCCAGCTTTTCTAGGTAGCGCTGCCTCCTTTCGTAGGGCAGCTCAGGAAGTGTTTTGCGGATAGCATCGATATATTCATCTTCGAGAATCAATGGCGGTAGATCGGGCTCCATGAAATAGCGGTAATCCTCAGCACTCTCTTTCAAGCGCATCAGAACCGGCATCTTCTTCTCCAGATCCCAGCGGTAGGTCGATTGGACAATGACCTCTTTGGGATCTTTATCCTTGTGCTTCGTATACTCCTGGATCTGCCTCTTGATCTCGCTTTCGATCGCAAGGCCGAGGAAATTGAAGGAGTTCATATTCTTGATCTCCACCTTCGTGCGAAGCCCTTTTTCCCCTTGCGGTCTCACCGAGATATTGGCGTCGAAGCGAAGCGACCCCTCCTCCATATCGCAGTCGGAGACATCGAGGTACTCCAAAATCGCCTTCACAGCCATCGCATAGGCCACCGCCTCCTTTGCCGAGAAAAGGCAGGGCTCAGAGACGATCTCGATGAGAGGCACCCCAGCACGGTTAAAATCGACCGATGCAAAGCTGGCAAAGTGTTTGATCGTGCCCGCATCATCTTCGAGATGAGCTTTAGTGATCGCAAAGCTCCTCTTCACCCCCTCGACATCGGCGGTGATCGATCCGCCTACGATAAGCGGCATCTCGAACTGGGTGATTTGAAAGTTTCTCGGCGAATCGGGATAGAAATAGGATTTTCGATCGAATCGGCTGTAGCGCTCGATATGGGCACCGATAGCCAGGCCAAAGGCGACCGCTTTATGCACCGCCTCGCGATTGAGGACCGGAAGCGCTCCAGGCTGACCCGTGCAGATCTCGGTGATATTGCTATTGGGCTCATCGCCAAAGCGGTTGGGGGCAGGGCTAAAGAGCTTGGTCTTGGTGTTGAGCTCCACATGAATCTCAAGACCGATCACCGCCTCCCAGCCCTGGCCTGAGATGTGCTCTCCCAGATGCTCACTCATCTTTCACCTCTTTGTCGAAGAGAGGAGGGCATCTTCTGTGAGCCCCTGCCTCCTCGGAGAAGTTTTTCGCAAAACGGGCTAGCAGCCTGTCCTCTCCGATAGCCGCGACGAGCTGCAGGCTCATCGGCATCTCTTCTTGGGTGAAGCCCGATGGAATCGAGATCGCAGGCAGAGAGGCTAGATTGGCTCCAATCATAAAGATATCCTGTAGATAGAGGTCGATCGGCGTGCTGATTGCACCAAAGCCAAAAGCGGGTCCAGAGCTACTTGGCAGGGCAATCACATCGACCTTCTCAAAAGCCTTCTCAAAGGCCTCTCTAATCTTCACCCGCACCTTGGTAGCCCGTTTATAGTAGGCGTCCTGGTAGCCCGAAGAGAGCACGTAAGTGCCGATCAGTATGCGCTTTTTCACCTCGCGCCCAAAGCCGTGGCCCTTGGAGAGCGAGTAAACCTGATCGAGAGTGGTCGCCTCGCTTGCGCGTACCCCGTAGCGGATCCCATCGAAACGGGCCAGATTGGTCGACGCCTCAGCGCCTGCCACGATGTAGTAGGTTGCTATGCTGTAGCGCAAGATATCCAAATCGACTTCGACACTCTCGCAGCCAAGTTTCTCGAGCCGTTTAAGAGAGGCCTCAAAGTCGAGCCTGGCCGCCATGGGAAGATCTTTGAGGAAAGACCAGGGCACACCCACCTTTTTACCGTCGATGGATGCTTTAAGCTCCCCCTGGTAGTCATCTGGATGCTTGTGAAGGCTGGTGGCATCCTTGGGATCGTGTCTGCCGATGACCTCCATCACAAGTGCGATATCTTCCGCAGAGGTGGCTATAGGGCCGATCTGATCGAGCGAAGAGCCGTAAGCGACAAGCCCGTAGCGCGACACTCTCCCATAGGTCGGTTTATAGCCAAAGACGCCGCAGAAAGCCGCAGGAAGCCGTACCGAACCGCCCGTATCTGAGCCAAATGCGATAGGGACAAGACGTGCACCCACAGCTGCCCCAGAGCCGCCTGAGGAGCCCCCAGGCACGCAGGAGAGATTCCAGGGATTTCTCGTCACCTGTAGAGCTGAGTACTCGTTGCTAGATCCCATAGCAAACTCATCGAGATTGGTCTTGCCGATGATAATGGCATCCTCTGCCTCTAGAAGCTCGGTCACGGTCGCATTGAAAGGGGCGCGGTAGTTTGTCAAGAATTTGGAGGCGCAGGTGGTGAGCTCCCCCTTCACATGGATATTGTCCTTCAGAGCCATAGGGATAGCGGCCAGCTTGCCGAGAGGCTTGCCCTCTCTTTTTTTCTGATCGAGCGCCTTTGCCTGAGCGAGCGCTCTCTCCTCATAGACCGCGAGAAAGGCGCCCACATCTTTGTCAAATTTTTTTATCCGAGAAAGGAAATGACGCACGATCTTTTCAGCTGAGTGCTCGCCCTTTAGAAAGGCGGCATGCAGTTCGACTCCAGTATTTCGGTGCATGAACCTATCCCTCTTAAGTCTGTTTAAAAACGGGAGGAATGCGGATCATGCCGCCAATCTGGTCGGGAGCGGCAGCCAGGAAGGTTTTGCGATCGAGAAGCGAGTGCACCTCATCCTCTCGAAGCGATTCGGGCGCTTGACCTTCTGCATAATTGTAGATTGGAAGATCGGAGAGATCGACCTCTTGCAGCTTATCGAAGTGCTCGAGAATCTGTTTGAGGCTTAAAAGCAGATCGTCCACTTCGCTTGGGTCGACCTCGATGCGCGATAAGCGGGAGAGATCTTTGACTAGCTTCTCTGAAATATCTGGCATAATTCTTGCTCGTAGTAGAAAACAGAGCGTAACTTGCATCGAGTTATTTGTAAACTCACCTTATGCAAAAATAGCACGCAGTGGGTGAGCGAGAGGGTCAAGATGTGAATCATTGCGAGGAGAGCAACCTTGAGTGTGGTTTCACGACGAGCAATGATTCGCAGATTGGCCCTCGCAGCCAGCCAAAGCGTGCTATTTTTACATAAGGTGAGTTGTCAATATGCGCATAGCAATGACAGGAGCGGGCGGCTTTATCGGCCGCAATCTGAGAAAAGAGCTTCAACGTGCTGGACATGAGGTCATCCCCTTTGTTCGCCACCTGAGCGAGGAGGGTATTTTCTGGGATCCGAAGAGGAAGATCCTCTCGCCTAATGCTCTAGAGGGCATCGATCTCTTCATCAACCTTGCCGGCGAGCCGATCTATGGCAGATGGAACGAAGAGAAGAGGGAGAAGATTTTTTCCAGCCGCATCGATTCGACGGTGCTTCTCGTCCAGACCCTTCATAAGCTCAAGTCTCCCCCCAAACTCCTCCTCTCCGCCTCCGCTGTCGGCTACTACGGCCACGGGGGAGAGGAGATTCTGACTGAAAGCTCCCACGGCGCTTCAGACTTTTTAGCCCGCGTCTGCAAGCAGTGGGAAGAAGAGGCGTTGAAAGCACCTCCTGCCACTCGCGTGGTGCTCCTGCGCTTTGGGGTCGTTCTCTCAGAGGAGGGGGGCGCTCTGAAAAAGATGGGAGCTCTCTTTCGCCGGGGCCTCGGAGCAAGACTCGGCTCGGGTCAGCAGTATATGAGCTGGATTGCACTCCAGGATCTTTTGCGAGCGGTCGACCATTTGATTCAGAGCGATCTCTCGGGGCCCTTTAATCTCTGCTCGCCCCTGCCGGTCACCAACGCCGAATTCACAAAAATCCTCGCCCACCACTACCACAAATCCACCCTCTTCTCGCTGCCCCCACTCCTCCTTGAAGTGGCCCTTGGTCAAGGAGCTGAATCCCTACTCCACTCCACCCGAGCCATTCCCCAGAGGCTCCTCGAGAGCGGATTCAGCTTTCAATATCCTGAATTAAAAGAGTTTATGAGCCAGTTGAAAACTTCTCGGCAGTGAAAAAAGGAGATCGGGGCGCGGGCTTTGCAAACGTTCACGTTCACGAAATAGCCCCTCGAGTCAGTTTGTAAGAACGTACCCTCAAGCCATTTTTTTTGTGAGCATAGCGACTGAACCTAATTCTTTCGTGAACGTGAAGTTTGCGAGCCCGAGCCCGATCTAATTTTCCAAAAGGGTTAGCTGAATAGTCACGATTTTCCCCATTTGCGGTAGTCTGTGAAGGGTGTGAAGCCGAGCGATTGGTAGAGCTTGGTGTTTTCTTTAGGTGCAATGAGGCCGGCCATGTGATAGCCCTTCGAGTGGGAGCGGTTGAGAAGGTGTTCCATCATGGCGCGCCCGTAACCCCGTCCCCGGTGAGCAGCCGCCACCGTCAGAGCCCAGATGCCGGCGATCTGGCCATGCAGCATGAGAGTGGCCGCTGCGATCGGCTCGTGGTCGAGGTAGGCTATCCATATCTCCCACGGGTAGTTTTCAGCAAAGAGAAGGGCAGGGAGTTCGTTGAAAAAATTCTCTCCTATCGGCCCAAGAAGGTCGGAGGCGATGAGAAGGCGAGCGAAATCCTGGGCAGGAGCGCCGCGGCTTACCCGTTTAAACTGGAGAGGGGATGAGGGAGTTTTCATCTCGCCCTTCAATTCGAGAGACATCCCTAGAAAGGTCGCTTTCATCGCAAGCCCTGCCTCTTGGAGATGCTTTTCCAAATTTTTGGGAAGCGTGCTTTCAGAGACATACCAGGAAAAAAAAGGGCGTGTGCTCATAGACCTTCAGCACCTCATGGATGCGCCTCGAGGCATTGCTCTCAGTGAATTTTGCTAGATAGATTCTATTATATCTCTCAGAAGGGAGGTCGGAGATCAGCAGCGTGACATCGTTTTGGAACTGAATCCTTACCAGCTGCGAATAGTGAGCCACAAGCTTCAATAGCATCATCGCATTACTCTCGAGCGCATGGAGAAGCGCCGGTCTATCCCAGAGGCTTTTGTGCCGATTTGAAGAAGGCCGCGCAAGCATCTCAGGATAGCTTTCAGCCGCCAGGATATCGATCTCTTTGATGAGCCTCTCTTTCCCTATGATATAAGCATTGATGTCGTGAGGGAACACTTCAGCATTCTTTCGTTTCAAATCGCTGTAGACCTTAACCCATTCAGGATGCTCTTTCAGATAGCGAGTGAAGTGCAGGTGTCTTTCGATCTCGGGGTTACTCTCATCGAAAACGTGGAGATTGACCTTCACCCCACGGCGCTTTCGGAAAAAGCGGCGCTCATGTATCCCATACTCGCCGAGCGGCTCAAAGCCAGCTTCACGCATCCTGTCGTTATAGCCATCCACCTCCTCTATCTGCTCCACCACCCCCAAAATATCGATGATAGGCTTTGCAGCGCAAGCAGGCAGGGAGGTGCTGCCAATATGGTAGAGGGCGATTTTAAGAGGGGAGAGGAGGGTTTCTAGATGGGCTCTCTCTTTCTCGAAATCGAGTTTCCACCCCTCCTGATAATCGACCAGATCGAGCCGGTCGAGCCGGTAGATAGCGACGTTGAAACCGCACAAGGTGCTCTTTCTCACAAGCGCCATTCCCAATCTCTCAGCGAGCTTGATGCTTCTCCCATTTTCTAGGTCGATGATCGAGATGAGGTGATCGAGCGCAAGCTCAGAGAAGGCAAATTGGCAGAGAGCAAAGGCCGCCTCTTGCGCAAGACCCTTGCCCCAAAAATTGGGATGCAGTCGGTAGCTCAACTCGACTTCCTGTTGATTATCGAGCTCTTGCGAAAGAAAGCCGATGAGGCCTATAAGCTGACCGCTCTTCTTTTCGATCGCCGCGTGCATGCCTAAACGGTTAGCGTAAGCTTCGAGCTGCACCGAAAAAAAGCGGGCAACTTGAGCTGAAGTGAGCGTGCCGGAAAGCGAATATCGCATCACCTCACCATTGCCAAGGATCGAGTCCAATGCTCCAAGATCCTCTTGCTGAAGTCTTCTGATTAATAGACGCTCGGTTTCAATTTCCATAAATTCCAATGATAAACAAATTTCAAAAAGAAAGTGTAGAGAATAATTGTCGTTAAAAATAAAATTGATTTTAACAGGAAATGGGATAGTATGCAGCCGATAGGCACCCATCGACATCTTCTTGGTGGAACGCTCCTCATTGCCGGTACGACGATTGGCGTGGGGATGCTCGCGCTGCCTCTGACGACTGGTGAGGGCGGTTTTCTTCCCGCCATTGTGGTCTTCGTTCTGGCTTGGATCTTCATGGTCTGCACCGGCCTTTTGCTGCTTGAGGTCTGCACCTGGCTGCCCAAAGATGCCAACCTGATCTCGATGATGGGCCGCTTCTTTGGCAATACAGGCAAGGGCATCACCTGGGTTGTCTACCTCTTCTTCTTTTTCACACTCATGATTGCCCACCTTGCGGGCGGGGGATGCATCTTCCACGAGTTTAGTTCGGGCAAGATGCCGGCCACCTTTGCGACGATTCTCTACGTGGTTCTCTTTTCACCTGCGGTTTACCTCGGCGCTCGGTCGGTGGATCGGCTCAACATCGCGCTCATGAGCGGTCTTATTCTCTCCTACATCGCCTTTGTGGCTATCTCCGCCGGCTATGTGGATTTTGAGCTGCTCGCGCACAAAAGCTGGTCTAAGATATGGCTTGCGCTACCGGTGCTCTTCACTGCCTTTAGCTACCAGATGATCATTCCGACGCTGATGACCTACATGCAGCGGGATGTGAAGAAGGTGCGCATTGCGATCATTGTCGGCACGGCGATACCGCTTGTGATCTACCTGATCTGGGACTTTCTCATCCTGGGCATTGTTCCGACCAAAGGCGAACATAGCCTCCACGAGGCGGCTGAAGCGGGCACCAACGCGGTGATGCCTCTGCGCCACTTCGTGCAGAATCCCTATCTCTTTTCGGTGGGTAAGATCTTTGCCTTCTTTTCGATGACCACCTCCTACGTCGGTCTTGCGCTCTCTTTTGTCGATTTCCTGGCCGACGGTTTCCGAGTCCACAAGAAGGGGATTACCAAACTGCTGCTCTGCCTGCTGGTCTTTGTGCCACCGACCATCATCGCGATCTTCTTTCCCGATATCTTCGTCAAGGCGCTGAGTTACGCGGGCGGTATTGCGGTCGCCTTCCTCTTTGGCATCCTGCCTCCTCTGATGGTCTGGATGGGCCGTTATCGCAAGAGGAGCCTGGTGGGAAGGAGCGACCCCCAACTACCTGGCGGGCGGCTCATGCTATCGATTCTGATCCTCTTTGCCCTCTTCGTCCTTGCCCTTGAGATCCAGAGCCATCTACCGGTCGTCATCTGTCCCTTTTAGCGCCTACGTATAGATCTCTAAGATGTTATCTCAGCTCGTCTATTGCTTCTTAATAGAATCTTTGCTAAAGTGTTGAGAAATAATTTTTTGATAATTCTATGGCAGCAGTTTCTCAAACTAATCCAAATCAACCCCAACTTCTCCTAACAGCACCGGCTACCGGGTCGTTCGGAGTGGCTGCAACAGCTGCAGCCCGAGCGGGCGCTGAACCGATTCAAGCATTAGCCGTTTTGCCGCCTCATGTGGGCGGCGCAGCAACTGCAGAGGTCGCAGCTCCCGATAATCTTGAAAGGATGGTCGAAATGATGAATCGGACACGCACCGACTACAGCAACGGGGATTATAGTGTGAGAGAGGGGCGCGATCAACTTCGCCAGGCACTTCGCAGCGATAAGGGATTTGCTATGCGGATCGCCGATTTTGCGGCCGCAGGTCTTACCGAGTGCGTCAATGAAATCCGCACCCATCACCCTCTATTCCAGCCTAAGAAGGAATCCTTTCCATTTCAAGGCAAAATAGATACCTATTTTTCTTCCCCAGAGATCCTTGAGCGAGCTTTTAAAACAGCTAATTTCCCATTACTCGATTATGCACTGCCTTTGAGACAGCCTAGCACGAGCGATATGCTCATCGGGTGGTATTTTGCCGATGCGGCGCGCTCTAGCCATTTTGATTTCTGTCTGAAGGTGGTTAAAAGAAGAGATGTGTATATCGACTCGGGTGGGCGGGTAGGTGCCATTCAGGCAGCGCTCAACCAAACTCCGCAGCGGCTCAAGGAGCTCTTGGATAATTTCGATCTAGACAGGCTGCAACCCGATGATCTACTGAGCATTGCAGAACATGCAGTCTTCCACCCTGACCAGCACGCAGCCCTTGAGCGCATTTTAGATCTCGCAATAGCACAAGGCAAACCTGTCGATCTCACGAAAAGTCCATCTCGCAACGGCGCTTTTCTTTGGCCAGCAGAAATGGGCTATGGCAGGATAATGGAGCTCTTGATGACAAAGGGGGCGCCTGCATCTTCCGAGCTACGCCAAGAGGCGTTTTTCAAGGCGATAGGTGATAGGTATGAATACGGTTTTATACCCGAGCGCACCGCAGCTGTTCGGGCAATCTTGGATAAAGGTGCGCCCCTCAACTTAACTCCTGAAAAGTGCGGCAAAGCTCTTTGCGAAGCTGCGGCCTCATATCTTGATACAGCTGCTCAAGCAAGCAGCCCAGATAAGTGGGCTCGAATGGACCAGAAATATGCAATAGACACTTTAGCTGACCGCAAGGCGCTATTTGAGCTGCTCTTCGATCGCATGATTCGAAGTGCCGATAGGGGCGGCTTAATCCAGCTCGGCGAGCTATTCATTCGACGTGGCTCTGTTGCGGAGCTGCAAAAGCTTCTCGACCGACGCATTCTTAATTCCGGGGATTGCGAGGCATTCAAACCAACGCTAAAAGCTTGGCTACAAAATGGCCCTCAGAAAGAAGCCGTCACTCAGATCTGTCAAATGCTCAGATTCAATCCTGCCGAGTTGTAAGGCTGTTATGGGTGCGGCAGGGGCGAGTAGCCCCTTTCGTTGAGAATATTGCGTAGAGATGATAATTCTAGCGTTGAGACTCTTGCATAACCCCAGCTTGTTACATAAATCGGCAAATTAATAACAATCTTGTTCATCTTGCCCTCGCCCCGAGATCATGCGCACCCTGTTCCTTTTTGAAGAAGGAACAAGTTATGCAGGATCGCGAGGCGTGGCAAGATGAGCAAGATGGACTTGTTTTTCAAGGGGGTAGCTGAATAGTATGTTATGCAACGGTCTCAGCGTTTTTAGGAGAATAGGAATCCAATGAATCCTTTGAACAAAATATTATATCTCACCATTTTTGCTTTTTGCTTTAACCTTACTCTGCAATCTCTAGAGATAAATCCTTGTTATGTTAAGGATGGTGAAAAACATCAAAGAAACAAAGAAATATTAGCTTCTATTATCCAAGAAGAGCTGTCTACTTTAAATGTAACATCTGACGAAAAATCGCGATACTTAAGTAATAGAATAGACCAAATAGCTCGGAAATTGATTTGCCGAGGCTTCCACAAGGAAGCTTATCAGGTTCCTCAAATCAATCATCAGCAAGCTGCATCTTTTAATTGTTTTGCTCTTTGGGAAGGTGCTTCACAAACAGTGGACAGAATACCGTTGACATTCTTTATTTATATTTGGCCTTCAGAAAAGAGTTCTCAACACTATCATGGAGGGAGTTACCACTCTTATCAATCAAACATTCATAGTCATCCAATCTCTTGCGCTTTATCGGTATTGTGTGGCTCCTTAACTCAAAGATGCTTTTCTCGCACTGATCCACAAAATAAGGTTGTGAAAATGGTTCGTACAGATATTTTTAACGAGGGAGAAGGGGATATCGATGATCTAAAGCAGCCTTTTGTTCATCAACTTTGCAATAAAGATCATGAACCGATGACACTTTCTTTGCATGCTTATGGGTTAGCTTCAGCAGAACAGGTGATGAATTGCTTCAGGGAAACCTTTGCTGAATGTTCTTTCATAACCCAATGAGAGACCACCCGCATATGCAGGTGTAAAAGAGGTGGTTAAGAAAGAAGCAAAAATCGCCAGTTTAACCACATGATACTTTCTGCAAAAGTCTGCTATATGCTCTGAATAATGAGAGAGTATTGGCCTGCTCATATCATGTAGAAGTCCCAATATCTAAGAACGCTTCTTTTTTCGGCAATAAGCTGGCTGAGCAACCATTTTGTTCCGCACTACATGACCACCCTGATGGCTTTTGGTTTTGATTTCCACCGGTACATAAATCCCTTTCTCAATGACCTCAAGGAGTCTTAAGGCTGAATGGCTTGGGGACCTTTCCCCAGATTCCCAGGATTGAACGGTTCTAGCGCTGACATTTAAAATTTTAGCGAATACTCCTTGTGAATAGCCGCCTTTTTCCCTGATCTTTTTGATAGCGTGTGCGGAATATTTCTTAGGTGGTTTAGGTATTACGACCTGCTCAGACCGGAGGGTTAGCTTGCCTTTACGATAAGAGACAATATCCTCAAGCCCTTCCTTTAGATCTTCAAAAAATTTACCCATTTTTCACCTCTTTTTTAATCCACTCAACAAGCTCTTTAAGAACCTTTCTTTCATCGGCTGAAATATCATCTTTTTCATTCTTCGTATATACCTTTAGCAAAAATAGCTCTTCATTCTTAGGGTTATCAAAATAACATATTCTAAAACCGCCTCTTTTCCCTTTCGAAGCTGATTTCAATCGAATTTTTCTAATCCCTCCAGTGCCAACTATTATCTTGCCCTGCTCCGGATTCTCGACTAATTGTCTCTTTAGGATCCTAACATCATCGATAATATCTTCTTCTCATCCACAAACGCTTTAAGAGCCTTCGCAAAGGACCGAGTTTCTATGATTTCTCTTTGCATCGCCTAACTATAACACACAGTGGTATACTTTGTAACTTGATTTTCTCCCGGAAAAGGGCTGGATAGATCAGGGCTTCGTGGGTAGTAGTTTTCCATTCGCTTTAAACTCTTCTGTGATAGCCCTCGAGGCCTCTCCTAATACTTCAAACTCTCGAACTATGCCCGAAATGAGAAGCCTATTTTCTTCGAGGTGCCTCCACTCCTTGTCTTTAACAAAAGAAAGAATGCTTCAGGCGTCAAGCATGTGCTTCAGACGAATAGAATCGCGGTTATCCATAGATGGTCTTTGCTTCGGAGAGAACGCGGTCTCTGAACTAGGGACTTAGGTCACTAGCTGTTCTTAAATCGGCTTTGTGGCCAATAATCGCACTCAGCTCCGATTCCATATCCACAATATCAAATTACGTAGGGATATGGGACTCTTCGAACTGCACGAGAAAATCAATATCGCTTGCAGGTGTAAAAGAGGTGGTTAAGAAAGAACCAAAAATCGCCAGTTTAACCACATGATATTTTCTGCAAAAGCCTGCTACATGCTCTGAATAACGAGAGAGTATTGGCCTTCTCATATAACCTAAATTAATGGATTTTTATTTAAATCGATAGAGAAATGTGGCGCTATGGCTGCTATTGTCAATTGAGCTTTTAAGGCTATCCATTTCATTTTTAGCTGTTTGCGGTTTGGCTTGATCGAGATTTGATTCCATGCTGTAGAGCCCGCCAAGGTCGATGGCCACCTCTCCCCCGATCACATGCCCATCATCGTCGATGCGCCGATCAGATAGTGTAGTTGAGGCCGATGTAGAATTCGTTAGCGCGCAAGCGTCCGTGCCACTCGGGAACTTTGATGGGCGACATGCCTCCCAGGGGGACATCGACGATGTAGTTATTGGTCGCGATTTTACCGCCGTAGAAGTAGCGGTAGGCAAAATCCATCGACCAGTGGCAGCCAAAGCGCATCACAACGCCCACTATCCCCTGCGCCGCCAAGCTCGTCCTCCTTTTCTGGTTCATGATCGAGTGAACAGGCTGGACAGTCGTTCCGAGGAGTGGGGGAAAGACCGTATGAAAGTCGTAGAGATTGTTGTAGGCGACCCCGACACCCGCTCCAATGAAAGGAGCGATCGCAGAGCAAGAGCC
Organism: Chlamydiia bacterium; assembly: GCA_963827485.1. GTDB lineage: Bacteria > Chlamydiota > Chlamydiia > Chlamydiales > JAAKFR01 > CAWHBB01. Next base: position 204,029 of record CAWHBB010000002.1, on the reverse strand, counting down.
CCATCCCCAGCTACAGCAATATCCCTGCTTGTTGAGATAGAGATTGAAGAGATAGGAGAAGTTGCTGAGTTTGAAGTGCCGCCTTCCCCCCTCAAATGGAAGAGGCTCTCCCTTTGGTGGCTTATGGCGAAATTCATAACTGGGCCTCCAGGTAGCCTCTAGAGAGCCGCTGATGACAGGCGTCAGATGAAAACCCACCGCCGCTGAATAGAATTCAGAATCGTGGAGAGTCGATTTTCGCAGCTCATTGCTAGGTTCACCCCCATCGGTGTCCCAAAAACTATGGTTTCGGGTAGAGAAGTGAGCTCTAGTAGACCAAGATCCGCCTGCGGCCACTGATATAAAAAAGCGACCATCACAGGCCGACCAAGGTACATTTGGACAGCAGAGCGAAAATCCCCCCTGACGGACCGGATAGCCCCCGCCCCCATAAGGCTGATAGCCCGGATAGGTAATCCCATAAGGTCCCACGAGATAGCCCTGAGAGGCCCCATAAGGGTAGGATCCCGGATAGAGTGGAGGAGCGCCATAAGGCCCTAGATACCCTGGAGGGGTCCCATAGGCGCCTACATACCCTTGAGGAAGCCCATACCCCCCCACATAAGGTGCTGCATATCCTGGGGGGATTTCGGAGGATGGATCATATATTGGAGGAGCATCATAGGATTCTGCATAGCTCGGAGCTCCATAAGGTGCTCCATAACTCGAAGGAATTTCAGACGATTCATCATAAGTAGGAGGGGCTCCGTAGGATCCTACATAGCCTGGAGGAGCACCATAAGGCGCCGCATAGCCTGAAGGGGCTTGAGATGATCCCTCATATGTAGGAGGGACTCCATAGGATCCTGCACAATTTGGAGGAGCACCGTAAGGCGCAGCATAACTCGGGGAGGCTTGTGACGATCCTTCGTAGGTTGGAGAAGCACCATACGAGCCTACATAGCCTGGAGGAGCGCCATAAGGCGCCGCATAGCTCGAAGGGGCTTGTTGAGATGATCCCTCATATGTAGGAGGGACTCCGTAGGATCCTGCACAATTTGGAGGGGCACCATAAGGCGCTGCATAACTCGGAGAGGCTTCTGACGATCCCTCGTAGCCTGGAGAAGCACCATTGGATCCTGCATAGCTCGGAGGGGCACCATATGGCGCTGCATAGCCTGAAGGGGCTTGAGATGATCCCTCATATGTAGAAGGGACTCCGTAGGACCCCGCACAATTTGGAGAAGCACCATTGGATCCTGCATAGCTCGGAGGAGAACCATATGGCGCTGCATAGCCTGAAGAGGCTTGAGATGATCCCTCATATGTAGAAGGGACTCCGTAGGACCCCGCACAATTTGGAGAAGCACCATTGGATCCTGCATAGCTCGGAGGGGCACCATATGGCGCTGCATAGCCTGAAGGGGCTTGAGATGATCCCTCATATGTAGGAGGGACTCCGTAGGATCCTGCACAATTTGGAGGGGCACCATAAGGCGCTGCATAACTCGGGGAGGTTTCTGACGATCCCTCGTAGCCTGGAGAAGCACCATTGGATCCTGCATAGCTCGAAGGGGCTTGAGATGATCCTTCATACGCGGGAGCAACCCCACAAGGCGCTGCACATCCCGGAGGCATGTCACAAGATCCTCCATAAACTGGAGGCGTGCCGCAAGGAGGCGCATAGCTTGGGTATCCCGATGGCGTGCCGCAGGGAGCTACGCATTCCGAGGGGACTTCACAAGATCCTGAGTAGACCGGAGCAGCCCCACAAGGCGTTGCACATCCCGGAGGCATGTCACAAGATCCTCCATAAACTGGAGGCGTGCCGCAAGGAGGTGCATAGCTTGGGTATCCCGATGGCGTGCCGCAGGGAGCTACGCATTCCGAGGGGACTTCACAAGATCCTGAGTAGACCGGAGCAGCCCCACAAGGCGCTGCGCATCCCGGAGGCATGTCACAAGATCCTCCATAAACTGGAGGCGTGCCGCAAGGAGGTGCATAGCTTGGGTATCCCGATGGCGTTCCGCAGGGAGCTACGCATCCAGGAGTGACATTGCATGATCCTGAGTAGACCGGAGGAGCGCCGCAAGGTGCTACGCATCCGGGAGGAACACCATAAGATCCTGAGTAGACTGGAGTGCTGCAGGGAGGAGGTGCATAGCCTGGGTATCCCGAAGGCGTGCCACAAGGCGCTGCACATCCCGGGGGAACTCCACAAGCCCCTGCGTAGATAGGGGGAGGGGCATAAGGGGGTGCGTAGCCCTGTGGGTATCCAGGAGGCACGCCATAGGGTGCTCCTACGTAGCCCGGAGGGGCGCCATAAATGTATCCCGGAGGAGTGCCACAGCCGGCGCCGCAAGCTCCCCCCGGCCACCCTCCATAGCCAACACCTCCACACACCCCTCCACACGGGTTGCAGCTCGCATAGAAAGAGGCGTCAACGCGCGGCCCCACGCAAAAAAGGGTTGCAAGTACTATGGGGGATAGCAATCTCTTCATGGCTCTACTCCACTTTGCCCGAAGCTATCAAGGTAGTAAATATTTTACTACTAGTAATGATTCTTTAGAGTTTACCGCTCTCGAAAAATCGTGTAAAATATTGATTCTCAATTCTTTGGTAAAAACATGCGCCGTTCTTTAGACCTCTTGTGTAATTCGCTTTGGAGACCAAAAGCGATGGATCTGCCCGTGGGTTCAGTTAAGCGCATGTTGACATACTCGATGAGAGTAGGCGACATGCGCGCGGCTGAACTGCCGCAGGCTTCCCACGGGCAGAGGCGCGGTTTTGGCCCCAAATGGAGTTACGCAAGAGGTCTATTACTCCTCGCTCTTCTCCTTTTCGCAAGCGTCGCAAGCGCAGAACCGATCACCTGCGCCGCCTTCGATCTCGGCTCAGGCAAATTCAAGCTTCTCATCGCTGAGTATGACAGCGAAAAGCCTCAAGGCAGTGAGATCGAGCTGAAGTGGAGCGAAACGATCGCTGTGAGATTGGGCAACGACCTTGCCGAAAGCCCCGATCACCTGTTCAGCGAAAAGATCCAGAAAGCGGCCTTTGAGGCCATCTCAGAGCTACAAGAGAGGGCTCAAGCCCACGGAGCGACCCGTTTTTTTGGTCTCGCCACAGCCGCCTTTCGAGCCGCCCACAATGGCCAAAAGCTGCTCGACGAGATCATCCGAAAGAGCGGCATCGAGCTCTCCATCATCTCTCAAAGCAAAGAGGGGGAGCTCGGCTTTGAATCGGTCATGCACTTCTACCCCCACTTTAAACGGGCATCGACCATCGTCGTCGATTTAGGAGGAGCAAGCTTTCAGCTGACAACCAAAGAAGGGGAGAGCTATCGGGTATTTGAAGGTCCCCTCGGCTCATCGAAAGTGGCCAAAATTTTCTGCGAGCGCGTGCGAAAAAAACCTTTCCACGCCGATGAGCACTTCAAGCTCCCCGAGATCGAAGAGGCCGCCCTTCTCATCGAAGAGCTCAAAAAAGAGATTCCAAAAGACGACCTGCTCACAAGCTTGGTAGCGGCCCAAGGCGATGTGGTGGTGCTGGTGAGCGATGAGGGCATTTTTGCACGCCTGCGAGAGAGGCCGAGGGAGATGGATCGATCCGATATCTGGAAGATGCTCGAAAGCGTCACGACTGAAGAGGTCAGCTACCCGGAACTTGCCAGCCTCGACTATATCGGCAAGCGCGGGGCGATCTATACCCTTTCGCTACTTTCCGCTATCATGCAGCACTTTGGCGTAGAAAAAATCCACATTGCCATAACGAGCGGCGGCTCAGCTGTCGGTCTTATCAAGGAGAAATTTAGATGAAAAAAATAGCACTCTTACTCGCCCTCATTTTAACCGCCATGGCCGCCTCCCTGCCCGCAGAGATCGTGCGCAAAATGGGTTTTGATATCGGCTCGGGCAAGGTCAAGATGCTCGTCGCCGATGTCGATGAGGCGCGCGGCACCCTAGAAAAAATCCTCTACAGCGACAGCGCCGTGGTCCTTCTCCAGGAGGATCTAGAGAAGGGCGGCCAGAAGCGATTAAGCGATTCGATTAGAGAAGAGCTCATCGGCGCCATCCACCTTCTCCAAAGCCGTGCAGCCCACCTCGCACCTGACGCCACTTCTGCCGTTGCAACCGAGGTCTTCAGGCAAGCGGTCAATGGCTCCGATGTCATCCAAGCTCTCAATGAAAGCACCTCCATCCATGCGCGCATCATTTCTCAAGAGGAGGAGGCCGCCCTCGGCGTTTTGACCGCCTCGCTTGCAAGCGGCAAATCGCTCGATTCCATCATCGCCTTCGATATAGGCGGGGGCAGCTTCCAGATCATCGCCAAAGAGGAGGAGAGGACCCTTCTCTATCTCGGCAAAATGGGCAAGGCGATCATCAAGAAGTGGGTCATCGATGAAGTACAGGGAAGAGCCCATCTGAACAGCTTTAGCCCCAACCCCATCTCACTCGAAGAGGCGCATAAAGGAATTATTTTAATTTCAAGCAGATTGGAGCCTCTCAGCCGCGAGTTGAAGCGGCTCATCGAAGAGGGACGATCGGTCATCGGCGTCGGAGGCATGCATCCGCAGATTACGGCGGCTCTCGGCAAAACCACCTATACCAAGAGCGATATCTTAGCGCTTCTTGACCGCTACATCGGCCTGACAGACAATGAGATCGATAAAGATCCCATCACGAGCCAATACATGGTCACCGACCTTCTCTTTATCTACAGCGCACTGGAGCGCTTTGGCATCGAGGAGATCACCTTTGCCAAGAGCTCGGGCAACGCTCCCGCTCTCCTGGTTTCAAAAAAATATTGGTCAGATTTAAGGGAAATAGCCCATCAAACGAGCGCCGCAATAGGCTTATTGTTGCACGTAAAGCGCTAGTCTGCAAAGCTTTATGTCATGAAAAAGCTTCTATTCCTCCTTTCTTTGGCTCTCTTTTCACAGCTGAGTGCAAAGAGTGCTCAGAGCTGCTATATCGACATGGGCATCCTTTATGGGGCTCAGGTGATCGAAACCTGCGTCGACTGGTCTAAGACCCCCTATGAGCTAGATAGAGTCCGAGTCGACAGACTCCTCGACACCCTCTTGGAGGGACTAAGGGAGCGGGGTGTCGATGAGGTGATTCTCTCTTTTGCCCAAGTGTGTGATATCGATGCGCTGCTCGAGGAGCGAGGGGGCTGCCCGCGCGATACGATCACGATCATCTTCCAGCAGAATTGGCTCATCACGGGCACGGGAAAGGATTTTCTCCACTACTTTGTCGAAAGGGCCCATGAGGCTGAGATTCGGGTGCTGCTCGCCTTTGGCGGGGCGCTTGCCACCTCAGAGGATATGAAGTTCACGGCGAAAGGGGATGAGGCGGCGTGCCGGCTGGCCACTTTTGTAGAGCATCTCGATCTCGATGGCGTCGACTTTGATGTGGAGGGAGGGGGCCTCGAGCTGCTGCGGACCAACCCCACCTCTGAGGTGACGCTCTTCTTCAAGACGCTCCAGCAGGCGCTGCAAAAGCAGAGAAGAGAGGCCATTCTGACGGTGGCGGGATCGATCCACGAGGGTCCCCAAGGCATCCTGAAGCCGCTCTTCGACAAGAAGAATTTCTATTTCAATAGAGTCAATCTGATGCTCTACTCCAATTCAGAGTACTACCTGGACGCGAGTAATGTCACATGGGGCATCGACGAGTGGTGCAAGGAGGTGAATTCCACCGCGCTTCTCCATATCGGTTTCTACGACAGCATCGCCTATGAGCGGCCTGAGACAAGCGCTGGCAAGAGGTATCCCTTTGTCGAGGGAATGACGCGCGGCCAGGCGGCCCGCGCCATCTACGAGACGGTGCTGAAGGAGTCCAATCTCAGTGAAAAGCAGATGGGCGTTCCTTTCTGGTGGACAGACAATCCAAGGATGCTACCAACCAACCAGACGCTGCTCGACTTCGACCAGGCTTAGTAAAGGGTCTTTCTGGTGGACAGACAAGCCCAGGACGCTACCAACCAGATGCTGTTCGACTTCGACCAAGCTCGATAGAGTCTATAAATCTTCGACCCTATCACCGCCAACGTGGAGGGCATCAGCGGGCCCCTGGCCAGAATTTTCACGAGTAGCAGCCCCACTCATGCGGGGGGGAGATCCACCTCCTGGTGAGCCGCCAGGCCCAAATACGGAGGTGAAATGGGCGACCCGATCCCCAGTTGCATCAAAGGGGATGAATCCTGTTTTTCTCGAGCTCTCCCCTTTGGGGCGGCGAGAAGAGCCTTTGCGTGAGCGACCTGAACGGCTTGAGCGGCTCGAGCGCTTTTCTGGAAATAGAGATTCTACACGATCTGATGCGACCTGCTTCTCTTTCGGACGGCGACCCCCTCTCTTTTTGCGCGAGTAAAGAGCATTGGTAACCATCGCTCCGATATAGAGAAGCCCACCTGCACCGACCACGAGGTTTGTACCTAGATCGCCAAGAGTCTTGCTAACATGGGAAAAGATGCTGTTAGGATTGATCTGACCCACATGTGAACAGGCGCCAGCGCCCAGGAGAATCGCGCTGAAGACAAAAGCGGTGATGAGCAGCGCCCGCGCCTTGCCTTTTGCTCGCTTAGAGGTGGCAATAGCTACTGCTAGGAAGAGAAGCCCTCCTGCACCAAGCACGATGTTGGTGGCCAGATCTCCAAAGGAGATCGGAGCAAAGATACCCCCAGGTGAGGCCTGCCCCATTTGAGAGAGTAGGCCGGCGCCGATAAGAAGCACGCTAAGTACGAAACCGGTGATCAAGAGGCCGCGTTTCGCTCGCTCCGATAGATAGGAGCCTCTAGAGGAGGTCTTCTCTGTGCGAGTAGCGGGAGAAAAATCTACATAACTTTTAGGAAAATGAGCCATATAAAATTACCTTATTATTAAATTTTATATTACTATTTTATAGGCTCTTTATTTATCTATCAAGCTTTTTTTAAAGCTTTATAGATCCACGATCCTATCGCGACCGATATGGTCGCCACCAGCGGGCCCCCGGCCGGCATTTTCACGAGTAGCAGCCCCACTAGGGCCTCTTCTCGCAGGGCCAGCAGGCTGCGCATCATGGGGCCTATCATACCGCAGACCTATTTTAGCAGCGCCCGTCGGAGGAGTGGTGCCACCTAGACCCAGGCCGACACCTGTGTCTCTTGGATCGATAGCTCTCCTTCCACTTCCTGACTCTCTCCCTGAGCGATTTGGAAGAGTGGCTGACTGGGTGAGCTTTGAATTACCCTGAGGGGCGCTGCTTCTGCCTTTTGGCGTTGAAGGGGGAGGTTGGGAGCCCGGGGCAGCCCCTGGTGCGGGAGCCACTTTCTCTTTGCGCATGCAGCTCGAGAGGGTGATGGCAACGGCTATGAGGAAGAGGAGGCCCCCTGTGCCAATGAATAGGTAGGTGCCTAGATCCCCAATGGCGTTGCCGAAGGGGGCAAAGATGCCCCCAGGGGTCATCTGACCCATCAGGGCGCATACACCGGCGCCTGCGAGAAGCAGGCTCAGCACAAAGGCTGTGATCAACATGCAGCGGGCGTTGCCCTTCGATAGATAGGCAGCTTTGCCGCCTCCATCTGCTGGTTTTACAGGGGGGTTTTGTGAGGAAGGAGCGGCTCCTTTTACTGGTGTAGCGGCCATTGCAAATTACCTTTATTTTTTCTTAATACAAGGAGATTTTACGATTTCTTAATTTAACTATCAATCTTTTCCTTCCGCCGTATCTTTCGCGGTTGGTAAAAAATCTGGGATGAGGATGCCAAAAAAACTCTTAAAAAGCTACACCCTTCGCTGATCGACAATATTTTGTAGAATTTGGATCATGGCGCCGCTATGGGGAAGGGGGATGATGTGACCCTCTTCATCCATCAGAGGCCCTTGTAGATCAGTAATGCATCGCTCGAGGTTATCGGTTCCCAAGTGGCGCTGGTGGCGCGATAGAATGTAGTTTACAGTGTCGAAGTTTCCGCTCTCTGCTGCCTCGTAAGCTGCTACGCGGAACGCACCTAAGGCTCGAAAGTGAGCCACATCTTCTTCCCCATTCAGCAGGCGATCGAGTTCGGATCTATTGCCCTCGAGGGCGCTATCCATAGCTGATAAAATCGCTGCCCACTCCTTTTCTGTAAAATCCCCACTCTGGCGGTTTGTCTGGTCAGGGTGCTGGCATTTGAAGCAGTTAAGCGCAGAAGGAGGCTGCTTGCTATTTTTCACATAGGCGATCAAGCAGCTGAGGATGAAGGAGGCGATGCCTGCGCCGACCAGAAAGCTGGCGACGGGGTCGCCAAGATCGTTAGAAAAGCCCGCAAGGGCACTTGTGGGGTGGGATTGTCCGTAGAGCGCAAGCGCACCGATGATGATTAGAGCAAGGCTTACGAGGGCGGCGGCGAGGAGGATACAGTTGCATTGGATTCTGCTTTGATCTCTGCTTTGGAAGCAAGATCCCGTTTGTGCGCCCTGGATAGCCCCACTCACGATTAGGCTTTAGCCCCCGCCTCGATCAGCATGCTGCGCACCTCTTCATCTGTCGCATCAGCTAGAGCGGCATCGAGGCTTGGCTGTTTGAGCCGGCCCTGGTTTCTGCCGAGCTCTAGGATGGTTGAGAGAATCTCCCCGTTGCCCGCTCTGGCGGCACTGACCATCGCCTGGCGGCAGTCGGAGACAGGCCGCTGGCTATGTTCTAAGAAGTGGGGCAGAAGATGGCGTGCATCTCGCTCTACCACCTTAATAACCCCCTCGGTCCAATTATTGGGTCTGATATCGTCATCCCAAACCTCTGCCACCTCTTCCTCGGTAAAATCATCGGTCAGCATGTCAAGGGGGTGCGCTTCGTAGCGCGCAAAATAGTCTCGGGTTTCTGCATCCATCGGCTTTGAGTAGTCAGGTTTAGGCTCAGCGGTTGCCTCCTCCACAGATGGGCTCGGGCGTGCGCGGCGGCAAGAGGCGGCCACAGTAGCGATCACCATGATCAAGAGACCAGCACCGAGCGCCGCATAAGAGGCGATGTCGCCAAGAGCGGCTCCAAAATCGACGAAGGGGCTTGTGGGATCGAGCTGGCCCCAAAGAGAGAGAGCACCGATCGCAAGAAGCGCCACGCTGCTCACAAGCGCCGCTATAAAGGCGTACTGACCCTTGCTGAGCCTACAGCACGAAGGCTTCGCTCCCTCCTGTATCACAGGGCTCTGACTTCCTACCTCTGCTGGTGATTTACTCATTTCCTATTCCCCAATTTAAAAACCTCTAGCTAATGGCGCCCATCCAGAGATATACCTTGGCCGGGCCGCTTCTTCTAGCTCTTTGATTCTTTCTTCGAGCCAGAAGCGGACATCCACCAATTTAAGCACCTCATTATTAAGCTGATGCATAGCTCGATCTAACGACTCCTTGGCCTCCCTTTTCTTATCCTCAAATAGGCCATAGATTTCCCTCGCTCCTGCATCTCGAGGCTGAAGGCGGTGGCGGGCAATCTCCTTTGTTGCAAGCTGGTTGTAGCGGTCGATCACTTGGTGCAAACGCTCTGCATTTTCATCTTGACGCCTTCCCACTTCTTCTCTATGAGCTATCACTCTCGCTTGTGCAAACTTCAACACCTCTTCTGTGAGACAAGCGCGATTAGCACCCTCCTCCCAGAGCTTTTGGAGGGGCTCCTTCTGACCTTTTTCTGCCGCCCGGATGAATCTCTTCAATATCGCGACGTTCGCCTTCAAAGCCCCAGCCTCATCGGGTATGCGCATCCTCTCTTCCATTTCAAGCGCTTTAAATAGAGTTATATAGGATACTCTGGTGTAGTTCTGGGCTAAGAACTGGTTGCAGAGTCCCACGCGCCCACACCCAGCTGCCTTCAGCAAGAAGGCCTGCGCCGTTTCTCCGCTTGCTTCCCATCGAAATTTCCAGAAGAAGATCTCGAGAGCAAGCCTAGTTCCACTGTCTCCATCGGCGCTGCTGCCGAGCTCGATCACTTTAAACAGAATCTCGCGCCATTGCTCTTCTGTGGTATCTTCAGGGAAGCAGGCCATAAAATCGTTATACTCTTTGCCCAAGTGTTCCGATATGAATCGCATAGGATCGGCATATGCGGCGATCGCTTTAAATCCGCAATCGGGTCTCAATCGCTCGAAGAGAAGAAGCCTTTCAAGGGCCTCTTCGCGCATCTCGCGAGAGCAGGGGAAATCTCGGAAGAGTCTCTTTATCATGAAGGCAAAGCCCCCACCGACCGCAAGTCTGAGCGCCATATCGGCATACTCTTGGCGCTCTTCCGCTCGCAATGCCCCCACTACTATATCGCTGTAGTTGGCTGCATCGAGGAGTTTGTAAACTAGTGTTCCTTTCCCCTGAGTCACCGCTTTTTCCAGAGCTTCGCGCCACTTCGCTCTAGGATCAGCTGGATAGGCCGCTCTGAAGGCATCCCAGGTGAAATAGGGGAGAAGGTAGGGGTCGCTTTGATAGTCACTACCTATGGCGGAGATCGGATCCGATGTAAATTTCCAGTGGTCTGAATCGTAATTAGACAGGTAACGGTAGCCGCCTACCTCATAGGATTGAAGGGGGGGCACCTGGACTGGCTCCTGAACTGGCCCTACAGGGTGCGCAGGCCCTGCTGCATCAGGCTCGTCGGCTCCTCCATCTGCTGCTCCCGGCCCGGGTCTTGGGGCCGCCTTAGGCGCATCCCTACGCCTTTCCGCCAATCGAACCAGATCCCTCTTCCCGCGAATCAGGTGAGGAGTTCCATCGTCATAGGCGGCTAGGTGATTCTGGATAGGCTCCTGAGCGGCAGGTAGGACCCCAGCTGGCAGACCGGCAGTGGCTTTGAAGGAGGGGCCACCCTCATCATCTGAATCGGCGGGATCATGCTTTACACCACCCGCTTTCGCTCTTTTTGCGCTAATCACGGTTCCAATGGCCGAAATGAGGAGAGCGACGCCTCCTCCTCCGATGATGAGGTAGCTATCGAGCTCGGTGAAATTAGCTGCGAAATCGGCAAGGCCCGATGCGGGCTCTAGCTGGCCTATGAGGGCGACAGCGCCGAGCGCAATGAGGGCGACGCCTGCGATTGCCAAAGAGAGTCTAAGCCAGCCAGCTCTGGTCTCAGGCATGCAATTGACATTCTTTCTGGCCGCAATGTAGGAGGCGGAGGCGATCATGAAACAGAGGGCGGCGGCGCCGAGGAGGGCGTAGGTCCCGACCGTGCCCACAGCCTGGCTAAAACCGGTATAGACCTCGTAGGTAACGGGGTCGAGCTGACCTAGGAGGGCAATCAGACCTAGCACGAGAAGTGCTGTGGCCATAACAGTTAGTGCAAGACGGGCTTTATCACCTCGGGTTTGCGGAGAGAAGCTGAGACAGGTAGGTCGGGGAGTATCTGGGATAGGTCGGAGTAGAGGCGAAAGGGCCATGAAATAACCTTCTTTACGAGATTTTTAATTAAATTTTACGAAATTTTAATATTTCTAGCAAGAACTATAAGATTTAATTAATTTTTTGAAAGAAGAAATTTAACAGTTCTATTCTTTTTCTTCCAGCTGATTCCAGTACTCTTTGAAGGAAGAGAACAAGATATGGAGGATTGGTGGCAAGATGAGAAAGATTATGGTTCGATTTATGTGACAATCCGGGGAGATTATGCGGGCAGTCTCAGAATCTATGCGCCCTTTCTCTCAAGATGAATCCAAGCGCGCTGAGAAGCAGCCCTGCTCTGCTCTATAGCTTTTGTCTGCGAAGCGATCGATGTGAGCTGAGAGGTAAATTGGGCGGCCGCCTTGCCCAATTTATTCTTATCCCCTGCGCAGCGCTCTTTGGCTTGCCTCCACTTTGTTTGAGCCTCTGCAACTAAGACGGTGAGCTCTTCGATGGTCTGTGAACTACCTTGAGGATCCCTACCAAATCCCTCAAGCTTATCCACGAGAGAAGAGAGGCTGCGGTCGACAGTTGCAACAGACGGCTCCTCGGCTTCCGCTTCAAGGGCTGTGAGGGCCCTCAGCCCTCCCTTGCCAGCTTGTTGTGAGTGCAATCCATATCGACTATCTCCGCTGCCGGTTGTTGGGGAGAGTGCTCCGCCAGCGCCTGCTCCCGCTTGAGCACTGGGGCCCGCAGATGTGCCTCCAAGAGCTGTGAGAGCACCGGCTCCAGCGCCGGGAGCTCCTGATCGAGCCTGTGGCTTTGGAACTGGAGCGGGTTCTGGAGAGGCAGCTGCAGCTGCTCCTGGGCCACTCGCTCCCAAGCGAGCCGATGGCCTCGCAGGCAGTCCAAGACCATCCCCAGTTTTTTCCCGTTCTTTTGCTGCCGTAGCAGGTCTTGGAGAGGCAGCTGCATCCGACACTGTGCCGGGAGCTCCTGATCGAGCCGATGGCTTCACAGGCAGTCCAAGACCATCCCCAGTTTTTCTGCCTGCTTTTGCTGCCGTAGCAGTTCTTGGAGAGGCAGCTGCATCCGACACTGTGCCAGAAGCTCCTGATCGAGCCGATGGCCTCGCAGGCAGTCCAAGACCATCTCCAGTTTTTCTGCCCGCTTTTGCTGCCGTAGCAGGTCTTGGAGAGGTAGCTGCATCCGACACTGTGCCGGGAGCTCCTGATCGAGCCGATGACTTCACAGGCAGTCCAAGACCATCCCCAGTTTTTTCCCGTTCTTTTGCTGGCGTTGCGGGTCTTCGATGGGTAGCTGCTCCGCGGCTGCTGACCCCCGAGTGAGCCGCTGGCCTTCTCCTTCCCGGCGTAGGAGGTCTAACTTGCACGAAATGAGTCCTGTCGACAGCTTCTGCCCGTACTGCAGCAACTGGACTCTCTGGAGCGGCCCCACGATGCGTAAGAGCGCCCGGTGCGGCTGCAGCGGCAGCGGCAGCTCCACTCACCGTGCCTACAAGACTTGGTCCGGGGCCTGCCCTTGCGGTTCTCGATCGAGCTACAGGGCTATTAGGAGTGCCTCCGAGGCCTGTGAGAGCGATTGGCTCATCGTCGCTTATGGCCCGGGGATCGAGCAGCTCAGGGGGTGTGGGTCTTGCCGTTTCAGGGTTGGGTAGCCTCTCGACGATTTTGCGATAGAAAGTTTCGAAGTCGGGCCAACTCTTCCTCCTTTCAATGAGCCTGTTGAGGTTGAGAAATTCACCGCGAAGCAGGCCCGCATCGGTCTCGATATCAATTAGCCACTCAGATTCGAGCAGCTCCTCAACCATGCCTGCAGGTGGTTCAAGAACCCCAGTGCCAGCCTGTACGAGCACCCTTCGCGAGGTGATGAGAAAGGCGCTGTGGGTGGGCATCTTCTCCGGATCGGGCTTGGGGTTGGTAAGATCACTTATTACAGATTCCATCACATCATTCGACATCGCAATCGCCCGAATTTTCGGCTTCTGGCCATCTACAGGTTCGATGGTAATCAAGATATAATCGATCGGTTTGAGGAATTTTTCTCCGAGGGGGAGGCCCGCATTCCTTGCGGTAACGATCTGATTTCTTTCATAGTAGAAGTTCTCTGAGAGCATCCAGGATCCAGGAATAAGCTGCTTCGCCTTCTCTTCCCCCTCAACAAAGCTCTCTCTTACCTCTCGATAACAGGCCCCTTTAGGATAACCTTGCTCATAGACAGAGAAGCTTCCGAAAATCCCTTCAGATGAAAGTGGATCGAAGGGGCGCGGCAAGAACTGGCGCTGCTCCACGTTGCTCTGCAAGCGGCAGTGCTGCTCCACATTGCCTGAGAGGCTATGTAGCGAATTACCTTTTGCAAAATTGGCAGAGATGCCCCTCACACGCTTGGCAAGGTCACCTGCAATCCCCTCTATCCCCCGACGCATCTCGATCTGGCCATCGAATGGCTCTTTTATAGCCAATCTGCGATAGAGATCCTTGGCAAAAGCGAGAAGAACCTCATGGCAGTTAAATTCCCTTTCATGCTCTCCAAATAGGCCATACGGGTCGTGTCGCATATACTCAAGATAGGCATCTTTGCTCTGCTTGAGGAGCGCGATGCGATCGCTAGACTCTTTGATGCCGGAGCGCATCGTCTCCACTTGTCTCTGAACCAGCGCTCCCACCTCCTGGAAGGCGGCCAAGACGAGGCGGTTTCGGGTCTGGCTAGCCTCGTTTTTGATCATCCAGGCGTAGAGCGCCGCCCCATCGAGCTTGCCGCTTCTACCCACTCTGATCTTGCGCGCTAGGTTTTTCTGGATGGCCCAGGCAAAGCTGTGCTCCATGCTCCTGTCGAGCAGCGTACGGCAGCGCAAGAGAAGCTGAACGAAATGAGAGAAGGGGAGTCGATCGACGAGAAAGACGATCGCCTTGGCGCCCCGCTTCTGAGGCAGATCGGCCGACTCGACGTGAGCGGCGTCGTAGTAGGTCCCAATCCGAAGCTTCTCCCAGTCGAGCCGATGCTCGCGGAAGCTCTCGATCACCTGGCTGCCTTCAAATTCGATGGTCCTGCCATCGCGCAGCCTCAGCATGATCTTCTCGCTGCGGTCGACCTTGAGCGAGCGCCCCTCTTTGAAGTAGAGCACCCCATCGAGCCTTGGGTTGCTTGCAAGCCACATTTTAGCCACCTCTTCGTTCGGCATGTCGAAAAAGCCTGCATCGAGAAGGATGGTGGCCTCAGAAAGAAGCTCCGGCTTCTCTCTTTGCAGCTCCTCAAAACAGGAGGCGGGCCCTGTTGGGAAGAATTTCTCCTGGTTTCTCTCGGCGGAAAACTCACGGGCAACCTCTGCCGCGCCCGTTAGGTCATATTTGAATCGCGCTATCGCTCTTGGTAGTGCAGGAGCAATAGGCGGCGTTCCGGAGAAGGAGACCGACAGCCTAGAGCTCGCAAGAAGCTCGGCAGGTGTCGCTGTGAACTGCTCGCTGCTATAGCCGATCTTGGCCATGATGAACTCGAAAAGCGCCTCCTCTTTGGCATCCTCATCATTGGATAGAATAGCGGTCAGCTCCTCCATGCGCTTCTGATTTCCAAAGGAGATATCGGCGAGCCTAAGCTGCGCAAGGGGAGATCCTTGCACCTTCGCTCTGACCTCATCTTGCTGCGATAGAATAGCGGTCAGCTGCTGCATGAGCCTGCGATCTTCAAAGGAGATTTCAGCCAGTTTGAGATTGCTAAGAGCAGTTCCCCGCATCCATTCGCTAAATTTTTTACTTGTCGCAGCCTCCTCTGATCCTGAGGCGAGCGCCTCTTCTTCTCGGCTCTTAATGGCCATATCCCTCAGAAGCTCTTTGACTGTCATCAGAGCCAAACCGCGATCTATCCAAGTTCTAAATTTTTTATTTGTCGAAGTCTCATCCGATCCATAGGCCACCTCCTCTTTGCCGCTCTTGGCGACCATCTTCTCGAGGAGCCGCCTGATCTGCATCTCATCCAGAGGTCGGTGGTAGGTTCCCTTGATGGTGAGCGCGACGGTCTTGTAGTAGTCTCTAAACTGCGTAATGGAGGGCGATCTATTGTGGTAGGGTGCCTCATGCTCCTCCTCAGGGTAGATCGAGCGGCCGTGGTTGAGCCCGGTCCTCTCTTTGATGACCTGCTCGCAGAGGTGTAGATTGAAATAGGCCATAAGACTGCTCATCACAGCCATCTCTGAGCCGACGGCTGCCCAGCTCTTCTGAAGCTCGGGCTCAGGGGCAGTTTTATCAGTCCAGTAGCGGTAGAAGGCCTCCCGGTCATCCGCAGGGATCTCAAAGAGGTCGCTGGAAGCGATATGGCGGGCAAGCGCTCTTCGGATGAGGTCAATATCTGCATCCTCAGGCTGTCCGAGGAGGTTTTGGGCAATTCTTCCCACGTCGGAAACCTCCCTGCCATCTTCGCACATCACCCTTTCGAGACCTAAAAGCGGCCTCATGAGGCGGAAGAAGAGGCGAAGCTCTTTTTCAGGAAGCTGGAAGAAATCGCCGACCCCATAGATCGAGCGGGTGAGCGCATCGAGATTCCTATGCGACTCGTCCAGGATCTGGAGTGTGCTGCTCTCGAAGAATTGCAGAATAGAAAAGAGTGGACCCTCTCTCGCGCTATCCCCTTCTTTGATCGCTGCAAAGAGGTACATCAGCCGGAGGGCATAGTAGACCTGAGGGGTGATGAGAAGGGCTTTGCCTGTACTATGCGCCTCTCTTAGATCTTCAGCGATCTCTTGCAGTTTGGCCGCATCCAATTTCATATGAAGACCCACCTCGAGCAGGGCAAGCTCTTCTCCAAGCTCGTGTAAATGGCTGCCCAGGTTCCCCTTTTCGATCGCATACATAGCCTGGGTAGTGAAGATGACCGGCATCATTTTCATCCGCTTGGCTCGAAGGACCATGAGAGGGGTGAGCACCGAGGTCTTGCCCTGGCCCGGCTCGAGCTGGAAATGTCGGTTTTCGCCGAGCTCAAAGCCCTCGACAATCCATTCATAAATGGCCACCTGGTTGGCTCTGAGAAGCTTCTTTGCTTTTGCTTGGAAGAAATAGACCTCGGGAAACTGGCGCGGATCGAGCGAGAACTCATAGTCCAAAAGGGCGGCAAGCGCTTTCTCAGCCTGCTCGTTTCTCCCCGCCCGCACTTTATCGATGAGCGGAAGTGACATCTCGATCACCAAAAGCTCGCTCTTCAGGTAGTAGTAAGTGGCGGCCAGCTGCATCAGCTGCTCGATCTCATCTTTATTGAGCATCGGTCTGAGACGCCCCAAAGCAGCCGGATCGTTTGTTAAAAGCGCCTCTTTCATGATGACCTCAGGGTTTATCTCCCTGAGCTGCTGGCTCATGGTAGCTCTCGCTAAATCGCTCTCCCCCTCCAGATCTTGCACGCTCTCAAGGCGCCCTGAGCGCAGCTGGAAGGTGCGATTGGCAATCTTGTCGATCTCGAGCTCGATTCTCTGCTGCTCTTGGACAAGCTCACTTTGGCGCATGGCGAGTCCCTCTCGCGTATTTTGGAGCCGCTCCGGCCTGAGACGGTAGCTAGAAGCGGTTTTTGGAAGCGCTGAATAGCCTTGAGACTGCCTCATATAGAGCTCGCGCTCGAGAGGATCTTCTGGAAAGAGGGTTTCGTCGAAGAAAGGGGGTGCAGCCGGGAGCGATCTATCGCAAAGCGCATAGTCAAAAAGCTCCCTACACGGCTCTCGAAAGGGTGCTTTGCTTCTCCAGGGGGGCGGGGGGGCGGATGTGAGGGGAGCTCGATCCGGCTCTTTGGGCATTCTTATATCGGTCGATTTTTCATAGTCAAATCGAGTCGTCTTTTTCAGAGATTCTTGGAATTTGGCAAAGCCCGGATCTTTGTCTAGCACTTTCAATCGATCGACAATCTGATTATAGACCGCTATTTGAGCCGCCTCATCGGGAGCCGCTGCAAGGTTTAAATCGGCGAAATGTTGAGGGAAATGTCGGATATAGAAGAGCGCGCGGGCAAGTAGCGGGTCCGACAACCTAAAGCTGCGGTTCCTATAACTCTGGCCCTCTCTGACTTTTAGGAGAGCGGGCAGCATGAAATCAAATTCGATATCTCTCGACGTTGCTGCAAAGCGCGCGCGCTCATAGAGCTTCACGAAGTCTAGCTCCAGAGCATATTTCGGAAAGCGGTTGGGAAAGCGCTGGGTAGCTCTCGCCTCGCGCACCTCCTGCTCCGAGAGGCCTTTCATGGCGTTCTCACCAAAGGGCCACCCTTCTTTTGAATTGAGCTTTTCAAATTCAGCGGCATTGAACCCGATCTTGCTATAGATAGAGGGTCTTACGGCCACATCGCGCGGACTTGGGGTAGTTCTGATCGCCTGGTTTGGGCTGAAAAAGAGCCGCTTGCGCATAGCGATGCGCTCGGGAAGCTCCATCTTCCTTTCTGTAGCGTAGCGATCGAAAGCCCTGAGAAGCGTTGCCTCCTCATTTTTGGTCAACCTGAGCCCGACCGGCATCGCGTTCAAATCACTCCTGTGGCTGCTTTGCAGATAGCTGGAATAGAGACGTAGACCCCAATCTAAGAAGGCGTTGTGGATGCCGACACCTCGACCTCGACCGATCAGGGTGTCCTCTAGCATCAGCTTCATGTTATCGACGAGCTTAGCTAAAAAGCGACAGCTGAAGCCAAGCGCTTCGGGCGAGTGGTCCTCAATCTCTCTGAAGAGGCCGAGCTCATAATAGCTATCTACTCCAAATTTTTCGGTCACATGCAATTTTTGGAGGTATTGACTCGCTCTCTCAGGATCCCTCTGCAGCTTGAAGAGCATGATGGCATAGATATAGGCGTCGGGGCTGCGGCTCGTCAGCGGCGCATCGACCCGACCTCTTAGCTTTAGAGTGCGCGCTACCTCGCGCATGTCCACGGTGAAGGTGTGGTAGGCCAATGGAGCGCTTGATTCTTTACTTCGCGAAAACGCGAGCTCCGAAGAGAAGTCTTCCCTGCTCTGCTCCAGCGGTCTCTTAGGCATGAGGACGAGGCATCTAGCTTCTCGATCCATGAGTACAAAGACCCCCTCGAAGCTACCAAACAGATGGGGATGGCAAGTTAGATCGAGGAAATGACCAGGGAATTCCACCGAGGCGAGCCCCTCCCTCTCTCTTCTGAAGCTGAGATTGAGTCGATAGAAGTAGAGCTCTTCGATCTGGCCATCCTTTTCATTCACAAAGCAGACAATCTCATTTGCTTTTGCAAATCGCAGCGTCGCTTGATAGATGGGGTGATTTTTATCATTTTGGAGCGTAGAGAGATCTAGGAGCCGCCAAGGCCTTGCTCTAGCAAACTCATCGGCTCTGCGTACGATGAGCTTCTGACCTCTCACTTCTGAGACTAAAAAGGGCTTATCATCCTTGGCATTGCATGAGACGATGAGGTGGGGCTCCTCTAGAGGAACATAGTGGGTCAACTGAATGTGAGCGGTTGAAAGTTGCGTGAAAAAATCGAGGTTGAGCCCATCGACGACTCTGTAATTGAATTGGTGCAGGCGATAATGCCTTTTGGCTCCCTCCCCAATCGTGCGTCGAAGGATCCAATAGTCACCTTGCACCAAACAGAAGTCGCCATCGGTAGAGACAACGGTGTAATCTTTCTGTTTCCAGAAGGCTCGATCTCTGAACTGTCTGGCCACAATGCCGAAAGTCTCTTCGCTGATAAAGCGCAAGGGATCAGTAGAGAGCTCTCCAAGATCGTGCGAGCTCAACTTCGCGCGGAAGAAATCAAAGGTGTAGCCTCGCCAGGAAAAGATGGGGAAGGTGCCCTCCCAGCTGCCGTGAAATTCAGCAGTGCTATCCTTGTGGATTTTTCTCAAAAGAGAGTTGAGCAGCTTTGAGCGAAAACCGGGATCTTCAAGGAGCTTTTCGATTTTATAGGCATTGATGCGAGCAAACTCTTCAAATCTCTGCTCAAGCCACCCTCGATCTCCAGGAGGACCTCTCTTTGCTTGTTGCAATTGGAGGTCAAGGAGGCGATGCCAGAGCTCTGCGACCGCCTCGGTGTCGGCCTGCTCTCCGTAGGTCTCTAAAAAGAGCTCGAGGAGGTCTACTTGATAGATTTTTGCCTGGAGCTTCCTCTCGTTGAACCTCTCAGGATTCTCGAGAAGCTTTTGCCTCAAGTAAGCCAAATTGGCTCTATACTCCTTAAGAGCCAAAGGGTCGCATGTGGCCCTGCCGGCCGCTTGTGCCACATGGGCTTCAAAGGCAATGGCTGTCCTGAAGATATAGACGAGCGTATCGAAATGGTGGAGGTTGAAGTTATAGTAATCAAGACTGCGGTGAATAAAGCTCCTCAGGTGGCGAGCAAAGCTGGGGGCTTCCTGCAATCTTTTGACTAGGGTCCCTTCGCTGAAAAAGCAGCGATCGAGGGTCTTCTGAATCCCCTCATGCTGGAGCTGGATGGGCGCCGAAGAGCGCGCATGAAGCGCAAGGATGGGAGCAAGCACGCGCTTACGGGTGATGCGCAGAAGATCGCGATAGATAGGCTCAGAGAGGGCATATGTACGCGCATCGCTCTCTGCTAGGCGGGCGCAAACCGCATCATTGGTGCTGGGGCCGTGAAAGAAGGGGATGTCGATAAAAGGGCGGGCGCTCTTGGAAAACTCATGGAATTTCTCCACCGACCGAGGAGAGACCAACTGAGCACCGAGGGTGGCAGCTCCTGCACGATCAGATTTTACCAAATTTTCAGGATCATGCCAGAAGAGGCCAGATTCCCCTGGTAGCGCTCTTCCACCCCTCGCAATCAAGAGAGCTATTGCCCCTTTTTGATCGGTGCCCTGTACAAATTCGAGCGCATCGGGAATAGAGCTCTCTTCTTTCGATGTGTTGTAGTACGCCGTGAGGAGAAGATGGGAAATATAGGCAAAGTAGTAGAGCTGATCGATCTCCACTGGCAATTGACCTCTCTTTGCCCAGAGATCTAGGTAGTAGGGAGTCTGCTCTCGGTTAGAGGCATCTTTCGGAAGAAACTGTCTGAGAAAGAGAATGTGATTTTTTCCTCTATAGCTGATCTTATGGCTAAAGGCGCCGCCATTCATGGCAAGCTTGACCCACTCCTCGATAGGTAAAACCTCTCCGATCGGGAAGATCACCCCTCTTTTGCACGCTTTCATGCTCTCTTTGAAATAGTCCGAGATCTTGCCGAGCTGCTCGCTTTGGTGGGCGAGGGGAATCGAAACGAAACCCTTTTCTTGGTAGTCATAGAGAAGGGGTAAGAAGGGAGAGGCAAAACCCTCGAGTTTGGCTGGCTGTAGCCGGCGAACGAGGGCATCGATAATTGTGTAAAAGGTATTGACGACAAGGTATTTTTCGAAAAAGGAGCGTTTGTCCAATCTCTCCTCTCGCAAGGCTAGTTGAACAAGCTGGGTGAGATTGGCCAGGATCGCCGGGATATCTTCTTGGGGTATCGTTTGCCAACCGCCCTCTTTTGCCCCCCAGGTGGGGATCTCAAGCCATTTGGCACGATCGTAGAGCAAGGTAAACGCCTCATTTGGCTTCAGAGCGCGTGCCGTCTGGAGCCAGAGCTCGATCTCTCTCGAGGCACGGCTCATATCGAGCTTGAGTGGGGGGAGCTTGGGCAGCCTGGGGACTTCTGCGGGAGCTGCAGCAGTTGCGGCAGCTGCGGCAGCATCAAACTTAGGGGGGGTGAAGGAGGTTTTTGGCACAAAATCAGCAGGGACGGAGTATTCCTGAGCGCTCGGGGGAAGGGGCGCGCTGCTTGGCTGTGCCGCTACAGCTGCCGCGGCGGCGGCCACACTACCTGGGCCTGGGCCGGCAGATGGGGCGGCCTTTGGTTTAAAGACCCGCACCTCTTCGTGGATGAGATCGAAGACGGCAGATTGGCCGAGCCTCTCTTCTACGGTGAGCTGATCGCGATGCTTTTCCAACCGAATAGCCGCCTTCTTGACCGCAATTAAGAGAAGCTTTTGGCCGAGCGGCGTCGGAGCTCTCCGATAGGTCTGAAAACCTGCTACAAGGGAGGTGAAGTGGGCTGCGAGCAGGAGCTTTTTGATCTCCTTTGGCTTGAGAGGGCTCCCCTGTTGCGATAGGTTCTCTGTTAGCAAAAGGTCGCGTAGTATCTTCGCCATCGCCTCGTCGGGGCAGGTGCCTGTCCTCTGGGGCTTGGCGTCGAGGCCATCGAGATTATCGCCGAGATGAGGGATGAGCTCGCCGTACTCTAGCAGGAGATCGATGATATCTTGCCCCTGGTAGGCGGGTGCATCGGCTTTGGGAGGATCGTATAGATAGCGATAGAGATGGCAGAAGAGGGTGCGCCCCACTTTGCCCTCAAAGAGCTCAGATTTGATGCGGATGGGGAAGGATCTAAAGGAGATCTTCTCCTGCATCTCTGAACGGGTCAAAATGGGATGGGGTTCAGATCCATTTCCCACGTTGAGGGGGTGGAAATAGACCCAGCCATCTCTCAACTCTACGCGGCAGGCCAGGGCATGGGCTTCATTGGTCGTTCCATGCCTATAGCCGAGTGGCAGATAGATGCTTTTTCTTTTTGCAATAAGCTTTAATACCTTCTCGTGCAACCCGGAGGCATTTTTCTCAAGCTCGCTATCGCTCAGAGGCTCGTCAGGGGCAACGGGAGGCATATGGTCAAGGAGCTCAGAGATATCCCTTAGAGCTTGCCTGATCCTCATCAGGCCTTTGTCGGAGAGATTGAGAGAGAAAAGACCCCCCTGCCTCCAGAGACGGAAAATCTGCCTCCATCCCTCGAGCGATTTGCCCACCAGCCCGCCCTCGAGTGTCAGGAATTTGATGCTGGTCGAACAGTGCATATGGGAAAACTGCCGCCAATCGACAGGATCCCACCCTCGGGCCTGAGCGATAAGCTCTTCCGCATATTTTCGGCGCAGCTCGGTGCGCTCCTGATGATTGTCAGCGGCAAGCAGCCTCCCGATGACCACCTTCATCGTGGAATTAAAGGCGTGAGGGGACAAGGGGGCAGCCCTGGGAGGCGCCCGGACCGGCTCTGCCCTTCTTGGAGGGGGTTCAGGCGCAGGCGTGGGCGCAGGCGTGGGACTCTTTGCAGCAAGAGCCGCCGCAGCAGCTTTTGGACTGCCCCAAAAGAGGTTAGCAAGGAATGCCATAATTAAAACAATTACTACTACTATTAGCCATTAATTTTATCTCATGCTTTTCCTTAAAATCAAGTATAAATATATTAACAATATTTTTAAAATAAGACATTTTCGATCAGGAAATTTATTTATTAATATACTGTAGTCGTTCTATATAGAGAGCATGAAAATAGAAGCTCTAGAGGCGCTTGTAGGGCGTCCCGCCGGCGAGATCAGGCGGCACTATGGAGGCAAAGCGCTCGGACTGGTAGAGGCCAAGGGTCTCGGCCTTAACATCCCCGAAAGCTGGCTGATCAGCATTGAATGCTATGATCGCTTTCTACAGAGCCCTGAGTACGATCATAAGCGGTTTCTGAGCTCGGCCAGAGCCTATATCGATAAGCATTTAGACCTCGTGGGGCTGCCTGAGTGTACTTTTGCGGTTCGCTCCTCCTCTGAGCAGGAGGATTCCTCGGAGCAGAGTTTTGCCGGGATCTTCGAAAGTCGCCTGTTTATCGGCAAAAGCGAGCTCGGCCAGGCTATTGCAGAGGTGTGGGACTCCTGCCATTCGCTAAAAGCGCTGAGCTATTTCAAAGAGAGGCCCACCCTGAAGATGGGGGTAATCCTTCAGCCGATGGTCGAGGCGAGATATGCAGGGATCGCATTCAGCAAGCACCCCTCGCCGAGCAATCTCTTCGAAAACCATCAGATCATCATCGAATTTGCCATGAGCCAGGGCGAAAAGCTGGTGCAGGGTCAAATCACCCCGATCCGCCTCTCAGGAACACTTGAGAGCCTGCTCGCCACCAGTGATCTAGTTTGGATCAAGCCGCTGCTCGCCTCGCTAATGGCGCTCGTCCAGTTTCACCGCTATGAGATCGACATCGAATTTGCAATCGATGCTAAGGGGCAGTTCATCTTGCTTCAAGAGCGCCCTGTGAGCCGCACCTGCCACTCCGATATTCTCGACCTTACCGACTATGTGCGCAAATACAAGAGAGCTCTGATGAGCCTCGACATCCAATTTCTCATCCAGGGAGCGGCCTCTTTTTTGGCAAGCTACCTCGATCTTCCCTATCAGCTCGATCGCTGGATGGTGATGGTGCCGGCCCTCGATGGTAAACGAGAGCTCTGGGTCCATGAGCTCGTCGATCATGCCGCTATATGGCACCTAAGCCGCCGATTTGAAGAGGACTCGGCCTTCCTAGATGCCCTTGAGATGCGCTATGAGGCCCATTTGCGCCTCATCCGCACCACCGACTACACCCCCTTTCTCGACCGCTCACAGCGCCTTCCCAAGCGCTTTTTCGATTTTTGCGAGTTCATCACCCCTCTTATGGCCCACTACTACGCCCCGATGTTCATCATCGAAGCTCTAGAGAATCTCCTGCTCGCTCGATTCAAAGCTGCCGAGGCCGCCGAGGCCGAGAGCGATCTCTTCTTCATGGCCACCTTCGAGATACCCTCGCTCATGGATCTCCTCAACCAAGAGCTTCTTGGGTTGAAAAGAAAATATGGCGCAAGCGGCATGCGATTTGAAGAGCTTGCCCTCCCTTTGCAAGAGGCTATTCGCGACCTTTCCCGCCGCTATGGCTTCCTCAAATGCCACCAGGTTTATGAAGAGGGTTATAGCCCGGCCGAGATCCACGCACTCTACGAGGGGGCGAAAGAAGCGGAGGGAAGTTCGGGAGAGGATAAACTCCGCTGGGAAAGATTATCGAAGAAATACCTCTCAGATCCTAAGAGCGCCCATCTGTTCGGGAAGTTCAGAAGATGGCTCATCTACCGCAACCAGGAGATGGAGCTGGTCATGTTTGCGATTGCAGAGGCGCGCGCCCTCTTTGTCGAGATTGCTGAATCTCTAAATGTCTCTGTCAAGGAGCTCTGGGACAGCTCTCGCGAGCTCATATCGAGCGCCCTTGAGCGAAAAGAGGGCTGGCTTGTCAATCATCTCTCTAGGGAGCATCTGGTGATCTACCACAGCTTTGGCAAAACCCGCCTGAGCGACCATGTGAAGGTGATCGGCAGGAAAAAGAGAGAGGGCTCGGCCCTTACAGGCAAACGGGTCTTTGGTTCGGGCAAGATGGATCTACAGGTGGTGGTTGCATTCACGCCCGAGGAGATCGAGAGGCTCGGACCGATCGTTCATCCATCGGTGCTGGTGACCGGCATGACCACCCCCGATTTCATTCCCTATCTCAAGAGCTCTTTTTCAGCCCTCATCACCGATGAGGGAGGCATTCTCTGCCACGCAGCTATTGTAGCCAGAGAGATCGGACTACCCTGTATCGTCGGGGTGGGATGCGCAAGCGAGCGGCTCGCAGCCGGAAACTGGGTGCGCATCGACTTCGACCAGGCTACGATCTATGAACTCGCTCAGGTAGCAAAGAGCTGAGGGCGCCCGCGCTTATCTCTGAGGAGACCTCTGCATAAATTGGGAATTTAACCACAATCTTGCTCATCTTGCCACGCCTTGCGATCGTGCCCATCCTGTTTCTTTTTGAACAAAGAACAAGATATGTAAGATCGCTAAGAGCGGAAAGATGAGCAAGATGGGCTTGTTTTCAAGAGGGTAGACTGAGCAGCACGTTATGCAATGGTCTTATCGTCGGGGTGGCGAGCGGCCCAGCAGCCGGAAGCTGGTGCGCATCGACTTCGACCAGGCTACGATCTATGAACTCGCTCAGGTAGCAAAAAGTTGAGGGCGCCCGCGCTTATCTCTGAGAGGGCAGCAGCCGCATGAGTGGCGAGCGAGGCTGACAATGATGTCGACGACGAGCAGGGTGATGCCGATGAAGAGAAGCTCGAATACAGCGCGGACAATGATCGCTTTGCGCATCGAGTGGAGCCCCTCTTTCTTCATATCCTTCTGCATCACGATCAGCCTTCCCAAACCGGTCACAATACAGAGGAGGGGAATATAGCCAAGCACATTGATAGCATTGATCCGCTTATAGAAGTCAGGGCCTTCGGCCATATCAGCTCGATCAAGAGGTTGAAAGACCCTACCCGATTTAGCGTTGTGAAAGCCAAAGATTGAAGAAACCTGCAGAGCAACGGACATTTAGAACCTCATCTTTCCCCAAAACGAGAGGGGAGTATCGGGGAAAAAGGAGATTAAAAACAAGGTCTTATGATTCCAAAAGCAGAGGACGCCCGCGCTTATCTCGAAGGGGGCAGCAGCCACAGAGGTGGCGGCCGAGGCTGACGATGATGTCGACGATGAAAAGGAGGATGCCGAGGCAGAGAATTTCGACCACAGCACGGCCAATCGTCGCACTGCGCATGCCCTCGAAACCCACCATCTTCATATCCGCCTGCATCCCTTTCAGCCTTGCTATACCCGTAAGAATGCCTAAAGGGCCAAGGTAGCCGACCACATTGATGACGTTGACCCGCTTATAATAGGCCGGTACATCGCTACCATCTCGATCAAGAGTTTGAAATACCGCGCCCGTTCTAGCGTTGTGGAAACCGAACATAGAGGAGACTTGTAGGGAAACTGGCATTTAAAACCTCGCTTTATTTCTAATTTATTAAGATTTTATCATAAAAAACTAACAATGTAAATCAAATTGCCTACATAAAAATTTATTGACAATTAGAATTAAGCGAGTTACTAAAAAAGAAAAGCAATGAAATTTTTTAGTATACTATTCCTATCGTGCGCGCTTGCTAGTTGCGTTATTTCTATGCCCGAAAGAGAGCAGAGGCAGAACCTGCTTGCTCCTCCCTGTTTAGAGAGCACTTTGAATGAAGGACTATCTTCAGGCTTTTTCGAGCCAGGTAGTTGGCCGGATGAGAGGTGGTGGATAGCCTTTGATTCTCCGGAGCTGAGCGGCCTCATCGAACGCGCCCTTGCGAGCAACCCCTCGCTGCAGGAGGCTGAAGCGCGCATCCGTTTTGCGGTGAGCGAGACGGGAGTTGCCTATGCGCGTCTCTATCCGTGGATCTCTTTTGAGGCAGAGGACGACTATGAGTATTTGAGCAAAAATGGCCTCTATCGAGCGCTCAATCCTCGCATTCCTTTGAGCGCCAACTTAATCGATTTGACCCTCTCCTTGACCTACGAATTTGATTTCTGGGGCAAAAATCGCAATCGAGTGGCGGCGGCTCTCGGGCGCGCCAGTGCGAGCCGCGCTGAGGCTGCTCAGAGTGCACTTGTGGTGAGCACGAGCCTTGCAGCCGCCTACTTCACGCTGAAGGCCGATCTGGTCAAAAGGGATCTTCTGATGCAGCTTGCTTCGGTGACGAAGAGCCGCCTTCAGCTGAACCAGAGCCTTGAAAGAAGCGCCCTCAACTCCCGATTTGCCCCTCTTCTTTCCAGCGAGGGCCATTTAGAGTCGGAGAAGGCGCTTCAAGATGTGCAAAGAGATATCGAGATCGTGGTCCACCAGATCCAGATTCTGATGGGCCTGTCGCCCGATTGTCCTCTCGCATTGAACATGGAAGATCGCCTCAGAGAGCTCTCTAGGCCACTTGCCCTCCCGTGCGATCTTTCGATCGACCTGCTTGCCCGTAGGCCCGATCTGATGGCAGAGATCTGGCAGGCCAAAGCGCTTGCCTTTGAAGTGGGGGCCGCTATTGCCGACTTCTTTCCCGACGTCAATCTCACCGCCTTCGTGGGACTCGAAAGCGTCTTCTTCTCCCGCCTTTTCAAAGGCTCGAGTATAACCGCCGGCGTTGATCCTGCCCTTCATCTTCCAATCTTCACAGCGGGCGCCATTCGCTCCAACGTCATGGCCAAGAAGGCGGCCTTCCAAGCGGCGGTCTTTGCCTATAACAACCTCCTCTTGAAGAGTGCGGCCGAGGTGGCCGACCTCGTCTCGACCGGCCGAGCCGTCTTTCAGAAGAAGATCGAACAGGAGAGGATCGTCGCCGATGCAAGCGAAAGTTATGCGCTCACCCTTCTTAGGACAAGAAAGGGGCTCGCGAGTGGCTTTGAAGGCTACGACTATGAGGAGGCGCTCATCATCCAGGAGCTTGCCGATCTCGATCTTCTGCTCAGTCAATACCTGATCTCCATCCAGCTGATACGGGCGCTCGGAGGGGGATATGTGGCGCCATTCATGCCCCTAACGCCCGCAGGTGGGCCATGCTAGACGATCGGAGAAAGAGCTGGCTTGTCGGTCTTGGAACCACTTTCGGGGTGATTCTCCTCTGCCTGCTACTTCTTTGGCTGCTCTTTTTCCGCATGCGCGTCTACACCAATGACGCCTATGTGGAGGGCAACCAGATCATCCTCACGCCGCTTCAGGAGGGTTTTGTCACCGCTATCCATACCGACGACACCTTCTACGTCGAGGAGGGGCAGCTCCTCGTCGAGCTCGATAGGACCGATAGAGAGATAGCACTCGCCGCCCGGCGCCATGAGCTTGGGGAAAAGGTGCGAACCATCTGCCAGCTCTTTCACGAGCTCTTTGCCTTGCGCTCCGAGATAGAGGTGAGAAAGGCGGCGCTCATCCAAAGCGCCCAGGACTACCTGCATCGAAGCGCGGTCATCGATCAATCGGGCGTCTCCCTAGAGGATTATGAGCATGCCCGAGCTGCCTTCAGAGAGGCTTTTTACCAATTGAGAAAGAGCGAAAGCCTCTACGAGAGGACCCTTGCTGAGGTCCAAGGCAGCTCGATCAGCTCACACCCACTTGTGGAGAGGGTCAAAGAGCAGGTGAGGCAGGCGGCTGTCGATCTCTACCGCTGCAACATCTACGCCCCTGCAAGCGGCCTTGCCGCCCAAAGAACCATCCAGGTCGGTATGTGGGTCAAGGCGGGTGCGCCTCTCTTGACCATCATTCCTCTCGACCAGATCTGGGTGAATGCCAACTACAAGGAGACTCAAGTCAAGCATATGCGCATCGGCCAAAGCGCAAGAGTGGTCTCCGATCTCTATGGCCAAAGCGTAGTCTACGAGGGGAGGGTGGTGGGCCTTCCAGGAGGCGCTGGGAACGCCTTTTCTCTATTGCCACCGGAAAATCTTTCGGGCAACTGGATCAAAATCGTCCAGAGGCTGCCGGTCAGAATTGCCCTAGATCCGGAGGCGCTCCTCCACCATCCGCTTCGCATCGGCCTTTCGATGGAGGTCACTGTCGATCTGACAGGGGAGGGGAGGCTGGTCCCTCGCCCAAACGAGCCCGCGCCTTGTTATGACACGGCGATCTTCGCATTCGAAGAGCAGGGTGATGAGGAGATGATAGCCGAGACGATCGATCAGAACCTCGACCCCATGCTTGCACTCTATCGAGACAAAGCGCTCGAAGTCGAACGGTATATAAAGTTTGATCTATCTGAAATTCAAGAACTTAAGAACCTTCCTATCCATTCAAGCTGGTCG
Organism: Chlamydiia bacterium; assembly: GCA_963827485.1. Classification (GTDB taxonomy): domain Bacteria; phylum Chlamydiota; class Chlamydiia; order Chlamydiales; family JAAKFR01; genus CAWHBB01. The sequence continues at coordinate 175,297 of CAWHBB010000002.1, read as the reverse complement.
GAGATCGATGATTTGAGATGCCAATAGAGAAAATGAAGACGACACCTTGTTTTTTTGCCGCCCTCTTTGCGCTGCTCTTTCTTGCGATCTTCAACTACACCTTGCCGATTATTGCCTCGCTCTATATCGCCTCCGATCTAGGCGGAAGCAGCGCTATTGCCATCTACAGCGTCTCCTACTATGCGCTCGGCAATGCCCTTGGAGTGCCGCTTGGGACCAAGTTGAGCATGCGCCTCGGCTCTCGGCGGCTCTTGACCGGTGCGCTCCTGCTTTTTGCTCTTTTCACCCTGCTCTGTGCTCTAGCGCCTACCTTTCCCTTTTTTGTTGTGATGCGCTTCTTTCTGGGCCTTGTGGCAGGGCCTTTTTACTCGCTGGTTTTTCGACTAATGGCTCTCCTTGCTCCCGAAAATAGAAAGGAGAGCTTCTCTAAGATCACTATGATGATTTTCGCAGTGGTTCCAGTGGTGGGCGCCTCGTGGGGAGGCTGGATTGCCTACGATTACAACTGGAGATGGAGCAGTTATTTCAACCTGCCGATCATTCTCTTCTTAGCGCTCTATTTCTATCTGAGGCTCAGGGGATTAAAAGAAGATCTCGAGCCACATCCCATCGACGTTGTGGGCTATTTTCTGCTCGCAATTGCTCTGACATCGCTTTCATCGTTTGCCATTTTAGGTCAGCAGCTCGACTGGTTTCGAAGCGACAGGATTATAGCGCTTCTGGTTGTGGGTGTGATCTCGAGCCTTTTTTTCATCGTCTGGAGCGTGAATCGTCCAAACCCCATTATAGAGCTCCGGCTTTTGAAGAGACCGATCCTGCTCTTTGCTCTTTTCAATCTGGCCATTCTCTTTTCGGTCTACTTTGGGATGGTGATCCTGATCTCTCTCTGGCTGAAGCTCTATGTGAACTACACCCCCAACTGGATTGCGCTTTTGCTAGGAACGATGGCGGTGGCCGGTCTTTCGCCGCTCTTTCTCGTGGGGCGCAAGCACAGCATTCGAGATAGTAGGCTACCGCTTTCGGCTGCGGTGATTCTGTTTGCTATCTCCTGTTACCATACGATGTTCTTCAACGTGGAGATCAACTTTGGTCGAATTGCCTTCTCGCGTGCCCTTGCGGGCTTTGGGCTTGCATTTTTTCTTCCGCCGCTTTTCAGGCTTGCTTTCAATAGCTTTCCCGAAAAAGAACGGCTCCATGTCTTAAGCCTCTTCCAAATCGTGCGCGCCCTTTCGAGCGGCCTTGGAGCGGCTATTTTCACCACGCTCTGGCAGCGGCGCGAGGTCTTTTTCCACCTGCGCTTGGCAAGCAAGCTCACTCACTTTTCCGAGCAGACTCAGATCTACTTTGCGAAGGCGGCGCGCCTGCATCTCACAGGTGAGGAGGCGCTTGCACAGCTCGACCTCTATACGGAGAGGCAAGCGATTGCGCTTGCTCTGGACGACTGTTTCTATCTTTTCTTTTGGATAATGATAGGGCTGCTCGCGATCGTGGCCGCCACCTTTTTTTTCAAAAAAGAGCACTTCATTCCGGAGAAGGATTAAGGGATTTAACACTGTTCAGGGGAGTGGTAACTATTTCAGCTAACCCCTTGTGAAAATAAGTTCATCTTGCTCATCTTGCCGTGCTTCGCGATCCTGCATATCTTGTTCTTTCTTCAAAAAGAAACAGGATGAGCAAGTCGCGAAGCACGGCAAGATGAGCAAGATTGTGGTTAAGAGGCTGGGCGGTAAAGTTCCAAAGTGCTAGCTTGCCGATCAAGTAGAGAGGTGGACTATGGATCTTCTGCTAAAAGGGAAAAAAGCACTAGTTACTGGGAGCAGCAGCGGCATCGGCGAGTCGATTGCAAAGTGCCTTGCAAAAGAAGGGGTCCAGGTGATGGTTCATGGACGAAAGGAGGATCAACTCAAACGGGTAGTGAGTGAAATTCGAAATTCCGGAGGCAGCGCAGAGTATGCTCTGGGGGATTTGTCGAGAGATGAGGATGCACGGAAGGTGGCTGAGAAGAGCCTTGCCGCCTTTGGGCAGCTCGATATTTTGATCAATAATGCTGGCGCCTTCCCGAGGCACAGTTGGAGTGAGAGCGCACCTCAGGATTGGCTTGATCTGTTTAATATCAATGTCGTCTCGATGGTGCGGATGATACAAGCATTCCTTCCTCAGATGAGGTCGAGAGGGTGGGGGCGCATCATCCAGATCGCAAGTGTGGCAGGGATATCGCCACAGCCCGATTTTCCCTCCTACGGCGTCACAAAGGCAGCCAATATCAATTTGACCATAAGTCTTGCTGCGGAACTGGCGGGTACTGGTATTACGGCGAATGTCGTCTCGCCCGGCCCTATTGCAACTCCAGGCGTTATTGCGGAATTTTCAAAGGACGAGAAGAGCTGGGCTGAGGTGGAGAAGAAATTGATTCAATCCCGTTTCCACAACCTGGTCGGCCGCTTCGGCAAACCGGAAGATGTGGGTAATTTGGTCACCTTCCTCTCCAGCCCCCTTGCCGGCTACATCACCGGAGCAAACTTCCGAGTCGATGGTGGCCGCGGGCTGTAATCTTGCTGTCGTTGTGCTCGGTGGCTGCAATAATGCTAAGTGTAGGCGAAGTGCTGTTTGAGACGATTGAGCTCTTCTTCAAAGCTGATCTCCTCGCCGTCCATCTCGAGATGGGCAAAGTCGCGACCCCGCTCAGAGGCTTCTCTGCGCCCCGCCTGACCCACCTTGCCAAGCGATTTCACCCGGTGCACATTGAAGCCATAGCTTTCTAACCACTTGATCTTGTGCTTGTTGTTCGAGAGCACCACGATCTCTGGATTAGCTCCAAGAAAATCTAGGGCAATTGCCGGGACCTGGTAGCCCGCCTCAGAGCCGGCTCCTCTCGAGTCGGGCCTGATGCCAAGCGATGAGTAGCCCTCGAAGATCGAGGTGTGAAACTGCTCTTCGACACTATTTTCCCCAAGCTGGCGCATGAGCGCACGGTTGTAGAGGTCCATGGTGAACTCCCCCTCGGTATAGCCGCTTCCCATGCCTGCCTGCGAGTCGAGGTGCATCAAAACGACTCCACGACCCGATGTGAGCGGGATATCCCTATCCTCTTTGTGGATGAACTGGCTTTGCACCCAGCTCTCAAAGGCCTCCGGGGAGAGGCCAGAGGGTGGCTGGATGGGATTAAAATGGGCCGCAAGCTCCCGCACACTCGCCCACTGGTAGTGGCAGTTACACCTCTGCGAGCCGAAGAGAAAGGCGGGAGGACAGGCCGATTCGGCACGCACAATAGGCATGTTGGAGTAGATGTCGCCCACGATTCCCATATTGATCGACTCGACACCGAGGTCTGGCTTGTAGAGGCTACAGGCAATATGGCGCGTGATGTAGGGGGTCTCAGAAAGGGGACTGTGGCAGAGAATCGTCACGCCCCGATTGGCCACGATCAAACTCCCGCTTTTCACATGAAAGGCGACTCGGTAGATCTTGCGAAGATCCACCTTCGCTTTTTTTGTAGTGAGAGCAGGCCCAAAGAGCTCTATAAGCTCATCGAATAGATGTGAATCGTTGAGGCTAAGCGTCTTACGCTTTTCTCCCTCACAACTCGCTTTCACCTTCTCATAGAGTTTCTCCATGCGCAGTAGCCGCGCCGAGCTCTCCTTGAGGTGATTCACTAATCCTCCCGTTTACGGCTGCTCTCTTTGAGGGTGCGCTTTCGCAGGCGCAGGAAGTGGGGGGTCAGTTCGATGAACTCATCATCTTCGATATAGACGATCGCCTGCTCGATGGTGAATTTGCGTGCAGGCGTGATGAGGATGTTCTCATCGGAGCCCGAAGCGCGCACGTTGGTGAGGTGCTTGGGTCTACAGATATTGACCATGAGGTCGTTGTCGCGGCTATTTTCTCCGACGATCATCCCCTCATAGACTGCATCACCCGGCGAGGTGAAGAGCGTGCCCCGTTTCTGGATATTGCCGATCGCATAGGCGGTGGCTTTCCCATCGGAGCTTGCGATCAGAACGCCGTTATTGCGTTTGGGAATCGCTCCTTTCCAAGGGGCAAATTTTTCAAATAGCGAGGTCAAGATGCCGAGGCCGCAGGTCACGGTGAGGAAGAGGTTGCGGTAACCCATGATCCCGCGCGTGGGGATCAGAAACTCGAGGCTTGTGATCCCGTGGCTGCTCGTGTGCAGTTTCTGCAGCTCTCCCTTTCTGCGCGACAGCTCCTCGATGACCTTCCCAGAGTACTCCTCAGGGGTTTCGATGTAGACGCGCTCGATCGGCTCATGGTCGATCCCATCGATCTTTTTGATGATGACCTGCGGCTTGGAGATGGTCAGCTCAAGTCCCTCTCTACGCATGCTCTCAAGGAGCACTGCAAGCTGCAGCTCGCCCCTTCCATAGACCGTCATCGATTCATCTTGGGCCGACTGCTCGATGCGCAGCGAGATGTTGGAGAGCTGCTCCTTGTGCAGGCGCTCCTTGATCTTATTGAAGGTCACATTCTTGCCATCTTGGCCTGCAAAGGGGCTTGAGTTGATCATGATGTTGATCGAAAGGGTGGGCTCGTCGATGTGAATGGGGGGAAGCGCCTGAGGATGGTCGGGATCGCAGAGGGTGTCTCCCAGCATGATGTCAGGAATGCCGGAGAGGCTCACAATATCGCCTGTGGTAGCCTCGGGAAACTCTATCTTCTTTAGGCCTCGGTAGCCGAGAATTTTGGTGATCGTATGGCTCGTCTCCTCGCCGCTCGGTTTGATGCGCACGACCCGTGCGCCCTTGACGATCTTGCCATTCTGGATACGCCCGGTGGCTTGTCTGCCGACAAAATCGTCGTAGTCGATGGTCATCGCTTGCATGAGAAAGGGGGCGGTAAAGTCGCCTGGAGGGGGTGGGACGGCTGAGAGTACGAGCTCGAGAAGGGGAGCCATGTCGGTTCGTGGATCATCGATTTTGGCCATAGCAAAGCCGGCAAGACCGGAGGCATAGCAGAATTTGAAATCGAGCTGCTCATCGGTTGCGCCGAGCTCCACAAAGAGGTCGAAGGTGAGGTTGAGAGCGCGGTCGGGATCGGCGTGGGGCCGGTCGATCTTGTTGATAACGACGATCGGCTTCAGACCCATCTTCAGCGCCTTTGAAAGCACAAAGCGGGTCTGCGGCATCGGACCATCTTGGGCATCGATGATGAGCAGCACCGAGCTCACCATGCTGAGCACGCGCTCCACCTCGCCCGAGAAATCGGAGTGGCCTGGGGTGTCGATGATATTGATCGTGTACTCTTTGTAGGGGATGCTGGTGTGCTTGGCAAAGATGGTGATGCCCCGCTCTTTCTCTTGATCATTGGAATCGAGGGCGCGCTCGGGAATGAACTCGTTTTCGCGGAAGATCTTGGCCGACTTCAAAAGAGCATCTAAGAGTGTGGTCTTGCCATGGTCGATGTGTGCAATGATGGCAATATTTCTAAAAAATTCAGGTTCTTGAGTCATGGGATGGAATATTAAAACAAAACAGGGCCACCATGATAAGCGAGAGGGGAGCAAAATGCAAGAGAAGAGACCTCTGCAAAGATCAATGCTTGCTGATAACCCCTACAAAGAGGCCATTCCACCAACCGGCAGGATCGCCACCATCGGTTCGGTTATAAAAAGTTCTCATGTAGTGAATTTTATACCCTAGCTTGGCGATTGCCTCCTCAGTGCCTTTGCGGCTTCTTTCCCAGTTCCAGTCGTCGATGACAGCGATGAAATACTCGTCGAAGATATCGTTGAAATAGGTGAAGGCGCGCTCGTTCTCCTCGACTCCATTTTCTCCGTCGTAGAAAAAGACATTGACCGCTGTTCTGAAGGCCTCATCTTTATTCACCTTGTAGCAATCCATCTCGAAAAACCTCAACGCTGAACTTCTGAGGTACTTCTGGATCGAATCGTAGAAAATGGGTTTCCAGGTCGGACCGTGACGATCGGAGAAATTATCGAAGGCTATGGCGTCGACGACGCTGGTTTCGTTGTTGTAGAGAGCGGGAATCAATGTAGAGCCCTTGCCTGTCCCTATTTCCATATAGCAGGTTCTAGGGAGCGAGCAGAGGTTATTGAGCAGATGGCGCACCCGGGGGCAGGAGAGCCCCTCCAGGGTCAAGGTGGCCCTGTCCAATCTAGAGATGCCCCTCTCTGCCTTCTCGATGCTCGCTTTCACGTGGGCAATTAGTGCCTGAGGGGTGTGGCTGGGGGGCTTTTTGGCCAGGGCTACTCCCTGCAAGCCGCTCAAGAGAAAAAGAGAGAAGAGGCTCCAGACAATTTTTCTACCCATAAACCCACCAACTAAATTTTTGTAGTCCCGACAAAGGCTAAAAGTTTATTATCTTTTTGTAAAGAGATAGATAGCTTTTGACAGAAAAGGTTTAATTTTGTACTTTACAAACTCTTAACGAGGTTGGCGATGAAACGGACTCTCTTTCTACTTTTCTTAAGCCTCTGCTCTTTTGCAAGCGCTCAGGATTCTGCCTATTACACACTTGAGAAGACCCATTACACGATCTCGACCTACTTCGAGATGAGGGGGACAAGCTATGAGGGCAGGGTGATCCGCAGCTACCTCAATATACGGATGATCTACGATCTTTATGACAAGCAGAAGAGCTACATCGCGCAAGGGATTGCCAAAACCCTATCTCAGGGTCCCTCCCATCCCCGTGCTAGGATCATTGAGGTCGCTGATGCCTATGGGAAGAAAATTGGATTTATCGATGGGGAGACGCGGGTCGGGACAAACATCATCAAGTACAACTTCTACGATGCGAATAACCAGCTTCTCGCTGTGACCCAATTTGAGGCAGAGGACGAGAGCTTTTGCCTTCTAGGCTATAGCCATGAGCCCAGGATCTTGGGTGTTGTGAAGCGCAAGCAGAAGGGCACAGACAGCTGGGAGATAGCGCTTCAAGATACGAGGACGATTCCACCTGAGCTCTTGAGGATCTTCGTCGCCTTCATCGCCGACCATTTCTAACCAACACTCTTTGCTGAAGAGTGCTTGTGAGCCACTTTAAATCAAACAGGATGGCAGGATCGCCTCCGGCGGCAGGATCGCGCTCGTCCATACGGACGAGCTCGGAAGAGAGACCGCTACTACATAGTGGATCCATCTCTAAACGTTTCTTTGCGTCTTTGCGTTGAATTTTGGACCCGAGCCATTATTGCGAGAGCGTATGGGCAAAATTCAACGCAAAGGCGCAAAGAGGAGTATACGCGAGCTCGTCCGTATGGACGAGCGCAATCCTGCCGCCGGAGGCGGTCCTGCCATCCTGTTTTTAATTCATAACAACAACTTTTGCCTACAAGGGCTTGTGGGGAGCTTTTTTATCGAAATAGGCGCCATGGAGGCCCTCGGGGATCGGGTGAGGGCAGTAGGCGCGAGCGATCTCTTTCAGATCCTTTCCGTCTAAGATGAGAAGGAAAGAGCGTCGGTTTTTCTCGTCATGGATCACCGACATCACCACCCCCTCATCCTCCTTTTCAGATGATGGCAAGGGAACAAAGATCGCCTCGCCAGGATAACAACCCCTCTCAGACCAGCTCCACAGCTCGCGACTCTCTACATCGATCTTCGTGATTTTTCGCTCGTCCTCTTGGGAAAGCGGCTCTCTCGGATCGATCAGGTAGAGGTAGCGATAGGGCCTACCATCATAGCGCTCGTTGATCCGCGGAAACTCGATCGAGTCCCTCAGGAGCACACTTGAGGAGATTTGCCCCGTGGCAAGCGAGAGTGTAAACCGCTCCAGACGCCTTTGGAGGCGATCTTCCAGATGGGCAAGCTCGGAAATCACAGTATTGTCGTCGTAGCAGACGATGTCGCATATGAGCTCGCCTTCGCGCTCGAAAGCATTTGCATGGTGGAAGGCAAAGAAGGGAGCACTCTTGAAGCGGCCCACCACCTGGCCGCTCTTTCTATCCACAACGATAAACTGGGTGCCTCTCTCTGGCACCCAACTGTAGTTCTGGATAAATGGCTTGCCCTTCGTCATGAGATCGAGAGGTTTGACGCAGAGCGGGAACTCAGAGAAAACTACGTAGTTTTCGGTGAGCGCAAAGCTATGCATGTAGGCCGGCTCGTCGACCTCGATTTTGGCAATGAGCTCGCGCGATGCTCTATTCTCAGCCATGCGGTAGAGCTCATAGTGGCTCACACGCCCAAATGCGACCAGGTAGTTGAAGATCTCATGGCCTCTGAGATCGGTGTGGGGATGGGCCGACTCCCAGACACTCTCCTTCGGTAGCTCGTCTTCGTAATCAAACACTCCAAGCGTATTCAGCGTCTCGATATCGAAGCGCACCGGTAGGGGAATCTCGGTCAGCGCCACCGCCTGCTCAGCAAAGGAGGCCACATTGACATTGGCGTTGTGAAGATCAAACCTCTCATGAGGGAAGAAGAAGCTCAAGAGCCTTGCAAAAAGCGAGCGGCAAGGATCGGTTGCAAAGCCCGCATAGTCAAGGCGGCCCTCGCGAAAGACCTTTTTGTACGCCTCGGTTCTCAAAAATTTATTCGTATAAAAAAGCTCGCCCTCTCGAAAGGTGAAGGAGTGCAGCATCGCAAGTCCATCAAACCAGTGGGCGTTTCTTTTGCCATCTATCGTGAAGTTGATGGGGCCATTTCGCACCAGAGTGCCCGAGAGCCAGAGAGGGAGATCGCCTGTTACTTCAAGCTTGGCATGTTGGATCTCATCCATGAGCTCCGCCTGGACCCCAGGCAATCTTTCGCACCGATCTTCTCTTCCCATACAGTTAGCAAATACACAGGCTAAGGTTAAAAAAATCCATACCATAACATTACTAGAGAAATTTTTATCTTTAAAAGATCTTAATTCTATACTACAATTCCCCACAAAAACAAGGAGTAAAATTTATGTCCTGTACATCTATCGGTGGCGACTCGTCCATATGCAAATGGTTTGAAAAAGCCGAACCCAGAACCAGATGCTTGCTGGTGACCTTCGTCGTCCTTGCACTGCTTTCAGCTGCTGTGGCCTCAACGATGGCTGGCTGCGGCCATTCTCTAAGCTTCAACGAATGGCAGGCGATTCAGCTTCCGCTCGCTTTGATGGTTCTCTCTCTCGCCTCTGCTACTGCTCTCGTCTGCATTAAGGCGCGTTCAGAGAGCGGAGCCGCTTCTAAGAGCGCCACTCCTTCTCAGGCTCCTCAGAGTCCAAGAGGGGCAACTCCCCAAGGGCGGATGGCGCCCCCACCAGGAGATGCCAAAGCAGCTCATCGTTCGGCGAGAAAAGTAGGGCCGATCGACCGCTCAGGCCCTTATAAAATTACCTGTAGGGGAACGGGGTCAAGGGGAGCTGTGAGCAAGGTGATTCGCTTTAACAGCCAGGCAACTATAAGAGATGTCGTGCGCCACTTTGAAAGAGAGAATATTCGCTGGACCAGTTGCAGTTATCAAGGAAGACCCCATGATTTGTCTCTTTCTCTCATTCAGAATCTTAGACTAGCCGATTTGGATTCTAGAGATGCCATTGAATTTACCTACTAGGAGGAAATAGATATGGCCTCACTACATGCAGTTGATAAGAGTTCCACTTCCTACCCCTGCTTCCAGCTTTCGATGCCGAGCGCAAAGTGCCTTGCAATCACCTGCGCCCTCCTAGCGTTGCTCGGAGCTGCCGCTACAGGCGCTCTTGCCTACACCGGCCCCGCCTTGAGTTTCCATGAGTGGCAGTGGATTCATCTACCTCTTGCCCTGACAGCCCTCTTCACGATCTCGGCTCTCATTTTCGCCCTCAAGTGCTGCTGTGAGCGCGCTGTTGTTGGGGATCCAGTGGTAAAAAAAGGGGCGGATGAGAAAGCGCGAGTGAGGCGGTCAGCTTCTGAGAGCAAGGTTGCTAGAGAAGAGAGAAACTGGGCCGATCATATTTTGAGTAATGGGGACGGAGAGTATTGGATGAACTATTCGATTACTGGGAGCGGGACACACTATTTGATCCATTGGAGTCCTCGCGGCGGTGGTTCGATCTCCAGCCACATATCTTTCCGTCCAACAGCTGAAGTGCGAGATCTGGCTGCCTGGCTTCAAATAATGGGGATTCAATTGAGGGATTTCGTATGCAATGGACGATCTTTAGATGCTGAAAGCAGCAAAATGAGAACGCTGCTCTCATTTGGAAACAATTCAACGATAACCTTTATTAGAGCAAATTAGGAGAATAGATATATGGCCTCACTACATGCAGTTGATAAGAGTTCCACTTCCTACCCCTGCTTCCAGCTTTCGATGCCGAGCGCAAAGTGCCTTGCAATCACCTGCGCCCTCCTAGCGTTGCTCGGAGCTGCCGCTACAGGCGCTCTTGCCTACACCGGCCCCGCCTTGAGTTTCCATGAGTGGCAGTGGATTCAGCTGCCTCTTGCCCTAACAGCCCTTTTCACCCTCTCTGCTATCATTTTCGCCCTCAAGTGCTGCTGTGAGCGCGCTGTTGTTGGGGAGCCAGTGGTAAAAAAAGGGGCGGATGAGAAAGCGCGAGTCAGCCGGACAGCCCCTGAGAGCAAGGTTGCTAAAGGAGATGAGAAAGCGCGAGTCAGCCGGACAGCCCCTGAGAGCAACGTTGCTAATGAAGAGAGGAACTGGACAGATCATATTCTGGATAATGGGGATGGGGAGTATTGGATCCAACTTTCCAATAGTGGGAACGAGTATTCGATCCAATGGACTCCCCGTGCCGATGCTGTTAAATCGGTCTTCGACCAGACCTCTTTCCATGCAACAGCTGAGGTGCGCGATCTGGCTGCCTGGCTTAAAAGAGAGGAGGTTCAATTGAAGAATTTCGTCTGCAATGCAAGATCTTATGACTTTGAAAGCAACAGAATGAGAACGCTGCTCTCATTTGGAAACAATTCAATGATGACCTTTAGAGCAAATTAGGAAAATATATATATGGCCTCACCCAGTGCAATTGATAGAAGTTCCACTAGCTACCCCTGCTTCGAGCTTTCGATGCCGAGCGCAAAGTGCCTTGCAATCACCTGCTTTTTCCTCGCGCTCCTTGCAGCTGCCGCTACAGGCGCTCTGGCCTACACCGGCCCCGCCTTGAGTTTTCATAAGTGGCAGTGGATACAGCTGCCTCTTGCCCTGACGGCCCTCTTCACGATCTCTGCTATCATTTTCGCCCTCAAGTGCTGCTGTGAGCGAGGTGAAGTTGAGGATCCGCTGGCAAAAATAGAGACCGATGAGCCAGCACAAGCCGAGCGGGCAACTCCTAATCGAGTCGTCTTCAAAGGTCCTAAAACAGAGAGATCCTGGAGGGATCATATTTCGCCTAGAGGGGACTACTCGATCCACTGCGTGGGTGATGGTAGCCAATCGCTCTTCAACGAATCGATCTATTTCCATGAAACAGCTCAAGTGCAAGATCTGGCTGCCTTCCTCAAATATGCGCAGGGAATCCAGTTAAAGAATTTCATATGCGATGGAGGCTACTATCATGCGACACGAGACATGACTAAAGAGCTGGTCTCTTTCAGCAGGGCAGCTTCGATAAGATTCACCTACTAAGACAAAAGATTATGAAAACCTATCTACATGCAGCTCTGAAATCCTGTTGCCAATGCAGCCCTGAAACCGGGTCCGCACAATCGGCTCCCCCCTCTAAAGAGCTCATCATTGCCACAGCGGTAATCGCCCTGCTCTCTGCCTTCACCCTCGGCGCTATGGCGGTAAAGGGCTACCCTCTGAGCTTCCACGAGTGGCAGTGGGCCCATCTGCCTTTTGCAGTGACGGTGGTTTGCAGCAGCACAAGCTTTCTTCTCCTCATCCGAAGATCGCTCCTCATGGCAATGAGGCGAGCACCCGTGGCAAGCCGGCCTCCAGCGATGCAACCATCTTTCTCTGAGCCGCCTGCGAAAGCGACGCCCCAAAGGGAGACCAGAGCAAAGAGGGCATCGGCCCCAAGTGGGGGAGCTGGGGACTATGTCGCCCCTACTCCTCTGAGATCGGCTATGAAGAAGCGCGAGAGGGTCCAAGAGGCGCAAGGCCAGAGGCGCACTGTGAAGCTCGAGCTGCCTCTTTCAAACTACATCAATGCGAGGGAGGGGGGCACCCGGCTATATTGCTTCTACAATGGGGTGACCCGGAGCATTACCTTCACCGAGGACGCCACCGTGAGCCATTTACTTGACTACTTCAGAAACGAAGGCCCGGCAACTGCGGTCAACTGGTCTGGAAAGAACTATGAGCCCAGCGACCGCCTCTCCGACCATTTCCAAGCCGAAATAACTCTCCGAATTCTATAATCGTTCCGTTGCATCGTTCTTACCGTTACTGGGGGTCCAGGGTAACGATTAAAACGATGTAACGATGAGACTCTTGCATAACCCCAGCTTGTTACATAAATCGGCAAATTAATAACAATCTTGTTCATCTTGCCCTCGCCCCGCGATCATGCGCATCCTGTTCCTTTTTGAAGAAGGAACAAGATATGCAGGATCGCGAGGCGTGGCAAGATGAGCAAGATGGACTTGTTTTTCAAGGGGGTAGCTGAATAGTATGTTATGCTGGCGGTCTCAACGATAAGAACGATGATGTGGGACATCGTCTGTATTCCCCATCTTGTTCATCCTGCCGCTTCCTTTTTTGCCAGAAATTTGGCCGATTTCAAGGATTATCGGCCAAATTTGGGAGTTATCGGCCAATTTTTTGGCCGAAATGGTCTTTGATGAAGCGGGCAGCGAGGGCCAACGCTCCCTTGGCAGCCGGCGTGTCAGCCAGCGCATTCAGCATGCAAAAATCGTGAATAGTACCCAGATAGCGCGTGGCAAGCGTATCGACTCCCGCCTGCATCAATTGGTGAGCATAGGCCTCCCCCTCGTCGCGCAGCACATCATTTTCAGCGGTAATGACAAGCGCAGGTGGCAACTCCTTCAGACTATCGATAGGGGCCTGAAGAGGGGAGAGGAGGGGATTCTCCTTCAATGCGCGGTTGGTGGCAAGGTCGGGGGCAAAGGCGTTCCAGAACCAGTGCATCGCCGCCTCAGTCAGCCAGGGGCCCTCCGAGAACTCAGCATACGATTCCGTATTTAAATAGCAGCTCGTGACAGGATAAAAAAGCAGCTGACAGCACAGTTTGGGGCCATTTCTCTCTTTGCAGAGCAGCGTTGTCGCGATCGCCATGTGCCCTCCAGCACTATCGCCTGAGACTGCAATGTGACTCGGATCAAAGTTGAACTCAGAGGCATATTCGACTATATAGGCGACCGCTGCATAGGCCTCCTCGAGGGGAATGGGGAAGCTTTTTTCAGGCGACGGAGAGTAGTGGACAAAGACCACAGCAGAGTCGCTTGCAGCCGCAAGCGCTGAACACCATCTCTCATGGGTTTTAACGCTGCCCAAAATCCAGCCTCCCCCATGGAAGTAGATGATCGCTCCCATCTTCTCGCTTCTCCTCTTCTCCGGACGGAAAATGGTGAGAGCAATAGAGCCGGTGGGGCCTGTTTTGATCGCCCTCTCCTCGATATGGACCCCCTCCACACGCGAGCCGCCCGCCTGCAGCTTCTCTAGAAGCGCCCTCGCCTCGGGAATCTCTAACTGGTAGAGAGGAGGACCACCGAGAGAGGTCAGCTTCTCGATAAAAGCCTCGGTTGTCTTCTCCAATACCAAAGAACGGGTGATTGCGCCCATGACAGATCTCCTTTTTCTTTTGGACTTATCAGTTCAAAAAAAAATTGTCACGAGGGAAATTGACGCAGGATTTGACGGGCGCACCGCTCTCCAGACTCGCATGCCGCCTCCATCGTGCCCCCCACATCGAAGAGAACCGAGCAGTGCTCGCCCGCAAAGAAGAGCCTGCCCTCGATAGGCGCAAAGAGCGTGCGCACAGGCTCGCCCAAAATCTCAGCTGTCTCTGTAAGAAGCGCCTCTTGGCCCGCTCCAATGCAGGAGTAGGAGCCGCGCGCAAAAGGGTCGAGCGGCCAGCTGTGGCCACAAGCGGCAGAGTATTCTGCAAACGCCTCATCCTTAGATAGTTGCACATCAAGCGAGGGAGATACTTCGTAGGCGCTGACCAGCATGGGAAGATCCTTTTCTAGCACCTCTTTCACATCGCTTTCATCGAAGCGGCCATAATCCAGAACATAGTAGAGGTTGATCACATGGTCATCTCGATTCATAAAAGCGACCGCACGATCATTCATGCAGGCGGGCCCTGCCTTGTGAATCGGCACTAAGATCTTGGCTGAGCTTCCATAGACAATGGACTCGATCTGAAGCTTCCTATCAGGTGCAATCACGCTCGGATCGATCGCGATATCGGCATAGACCGAGGCAGGGAAGGCAAGCACCAGGCAATCGGTGACCACCCGTTTGCCATTTGCAAAGGTCAGCTCATACTTCCCTTCCCTTTTGCCGATAGCGGTGAGAACATGGTTCAAAAAGAGGCGATCCTCCAACCGCTGGGCCACCCGTTCAGCTATCAGGCTATTGCCCCCGCGCACCATCGCATGTTCGATGCGAAAGGGCTCATCCTCTTTGCTCTGATGGGCCGAGGAGAGGCCGCCGAGCAGGATGTGGTAGAGCGTATCGATGTAGAAAGTGGAGAGCAGGTTGCAAGAGGCTCCCTCATAAGCAGCGAGCTGCAGCTGACAGAACTTCCGAAGGAAATCCCCCTCGGCAAAAAGCGCCTCCACAATCTCTTGCATGTTCTCCCTACTCTCTTTGAGAGTTTCGAGCGTTTCTCTCACCGCATGAGCGCTGAAGCTCCGCTCCTTCATAAGCGCCCTCGCATCGAGGAACTCCCCCGCCTGAAAAAAGCGCATCTTAGCCGGGGGATAGATTTCTGTATCTATTTCTAAACCAAGATCTTGCGCCAATTTGAGGCAGTTTTCGGCTGCACCGCCGTCGTAGATATTCTGTGCGCCGATCTCGGCTAGATGGCCTGCGATCGAGACGGTCAGAACGCGTCCTCCGAGGCGGCTGCGCGCCTCGTAGAGCTCGACCTCGACCCCTTTCTCGTGGAGCCGATAGGCGGCTGCCATGCCGGCAAGGCCGCCTCCCACTACGACTACTCTACTCAAGAGCGTCCCGCAGCATGCACACGAGCTTCTTCATCAATCGTGAAGCCACTCAAAGCCTCTCCCTTTTTGACGACTAGAGCTATCTCATTGAAATCCAATGGGTTGCGCGCATCTATTTCTCCAGACTCGACCCGCATCCGGTGAATATTCAACACGTTCGCAATAAAGGGCAGAACGGTGCGCACCACGTAGGCCAAACGCTCATCTCTACTCTCGCCAAAAGCGACGTTACCCGCCGCATTGACCAGCACGGCTGGGATATAGGTGGGGGTGCGCAGTGCAGAGCTCGGCTCCGGATCGAGCTCGCGCAAGAGAGTTTCTTGCTCGAGAGCGCTCAAGCCCTCCATCGCGGCGGCCAGAATCTGACCCTCCTCGGGTGTGTAGAGTCTCAAGCTAGCGCCCATCCGGGTGAGCAGGCGATCTTTTTTCAGGCTGGGATCGAGTCCAAGCCACTCGGCCCGCGTCGCGAGGTAGTCGTTGTAGGCATCAAGGGCGTTCTTGCTCGGGTCGGCGAGCAGGAAGGTGGCCCTTCTGACCGCCTGGAGCGTCCTATGGCAATTTTCTGTATAGACGAGCGAGGAGCGATTGTTGACATGGCCGAGCGCGCCGGCCACATCGATTGCATGGACGAAGAGGTCGAAGGCCTGGACTACAGGGTCGCACTGGGCGAGTCTTCGCCGAGCTAGCTCGTTGAACATCGCCGCACTGCCCTCGAGATGGGTGATATGGCCATAGTGGGCGAGATTGGCCCCTTTTGAAAGCATGAGCTTTGCCCCTTCAGGTAGGCGCTGATAGGAAGGAACAAGGGCGGCAAGCTCGGGCTGCTCTCTCAAAAGCCCCATCATCTCGCCATAAAAATCGTCGTGGTCAGGCGCTTTTGCACCATGAGCTCCGAAGAGCGTGCGCGCCTTTTTGCTCTTGCCGCTGTCGCCCAGCACGAGCGAGGCCACCATCGCCTGCCCCATCTCTTCACGCGAAAGCCCTCTCCATCGAGAATCGAGAAGGGCGACTGCCTGATTATGCAGCTCCTGAAAGCTGGAGCGGGAGAGCCGAGTGGCCTCTGGCTGATCGCAGATGAACTCTGCATAGGCAGCATCGCCCCCCTCAACCACCCATCTCAGCACCGATAGGGTCATCAAGGTGCGGTCAAACTCGATGAATTTTTTGCCGAAAATCTGCTCCGAGTAGCTCTGAGATGCGCTTGCAATCCCTTCCTGGGTAGCCCTGACCTCAGAATCAGCAAGCCACTGAATCTCAGGATATTGCGCGATAGTGGCTCGAACCCATTCCACTCCTTTGGAAGCAGCCCATGCAAAACCGGTCAGCCAAAGACAGATCAAAACGGCCCACTTTCTCATCTATAAAGACCCTCTTTTTTTGCAAAAATTGTAAGAGGTCTGAAAGAAAAACATAACTAAAAAAATTACTTAACAAATAAGGTTTTAAACGCTATTTTTGTCCTATGGATACTAAGAGCAAAGCGACCTTCTCCTCGATTTTTCCCTGGATTCTCTATGGCCTGGCCATCTTTTTGACCGGCTACCTCGTAGGAACAGGCAACAAACTCTGGATCAGCTACTTGCGATCTGTTCTTCTCTTGAATGGGGGCGTTCAGGGACTCATCGTAGCCTTCGGCCATCTGTTCTTCCCCAAACAGACCAGCCGCACGATTGGCTGGCAGAGCAGCCCCTTTCAAACCGAGATGGGTTTTACCAATCTAGCGATTGGCATCACCAGCATCGTCAGCTTTTTCCTCCCCTCGTGGGCGCTTGCGACGGGACTGATTCTGGCCATTCTCTGGCTTGGCTGCGCTCTTGTCCATATCCGCGATCGCGTGGTGAATAAGAACGAGGCGCCCTGCAATAGCGGCCCCATGCTCTACAACACCCTCTTCGTCAGCATAACCCTCTTCATTACAATTGGCGTGCTGCTCTATAGTTAGCGATCATGCGCTGGCTTGCCCCTTTTCTAGAGCGCCTCCTAGTCGTGCTCTTCGCCCTTTTTTTCCTCCAGATACCGCTCTTTATGCAGCAGTATCAGAACCAGCTTGCCGGGCGCATCGCTGAGCTCTCCTGGCAGGTCGACCACATCCAGGCGGCGGCCCAAAGCTCGAACCAGGGCTCGAATAGGAGCGCCGAGGCCTATGTGAGGAAGTTCAAAAGCAGCCCCGATCCCGACTTTGCCGAGCAGGGCAAAATGATGGAGCTCATCCTCAAACGGTTTAAGAAGCTCTCTCGAGCGCTTCAGGGGCTAAAAGAGGGCACCGCCCTCTCGAGACCCTACTATTTCATCACCCGCCTTCAATGGGATGCGGCCTACCTGGCCCTCTCCTCTTTTACCCCTGGGATCCCTCTGAGCGCCGAGGGGGCCATCTACGCCTTTCTCGGCATGGCCTTCGGCTACCTTCTCTCCCTCTCCCTACGTACCTTTTCTAAAGCTTAGTTATATTTTTTTTATTATTTAATATAAAATTAATAATTTAATTATATAATTATAATATAAATTTAATGTAGATGAGGGTTTTATGAGTGTTTCGTTAACTTTTGATCAACGGGTAGAGAAGTTCTATCAGGATCACCCCAAGTTCATCCAAGGGGCGCAGCGGGTGGTTGTGGGGGTGCTGGCACTGGCGGCTATCTTGCTCATCACAGGGCTCATTACAGGCGCCATAGCCGATATTAAAGCGCCCGGCTACACACCCGATTGGGTCGACGGTCATTTTGTGCATCTTACCCCCGCTCAACTAGCAGCCAATTGGTACGCTGCCAATATCACCTTTCCCATCTGGTACTGCTCCATGTGGGGTAGCATCGGGATGGTCGCCCTAACGATAGGTGTTGCATTTCATCGATGGAGAAAGCAGCGCAGCGATGAGAGCACCGAAAAGCCTCGGGGAGCTCGGATGGGAGATGCCGTTGAGGTCGAGCGGGCGCCTCTCGTCTCTCGAGATGAGGTGGCCATCGGATCGTGCTCCAGACGGCTGCGCAACATCGGCATGGTGGCAGGCGTGGTGATCGCCGCTATCGGTGCAAGCATCTTGCTCTGGAGCAGCGTCATGCACGACTACAGCCCCTTTGCCGATCTCAAGGCATCGGGAGCTAATGTCAACAGCCTCAATCAGGCGCTTGGCGATATGAAGATCGTAGGCACCTCGATGCTCTTCATCGGCGCCATCACCTTTGGTGGTAGCTACGTGGGTGTAGAGGGGCTCAAGCAGCTCGGTACACGACTGGCCAGCTGGTCCAATAAAAAAGAGATCGAGAGCGAGGGGTTTGGCAACCGCTCCCATCAAGTCGATGATGAGCAGGATTTGTAGGGGTGGGTGATGAGCGTTTCCTTAACTATTGATCAACGGCTAGAGAAGTTCCGAGAGGAACATCCTGACTTTGTCAAAGGAGCGCAGCGGGTAGTTGTGGGTGTGCTGGCGCTTGCGGCTATCTTGTTCATCACAGGATTCATTACAGGTGTCATTGCCCAGGCCAAAGGGCCCGGCCTCGTAGCGGATTGGGTCAATGGTCATCCTGCCCATTTAACCCCAGCTGAGCTTGCGGCCAACTGGTACTGTAACAATGGCACCTTTTTCATCTGGTGCCCCTGTATTTACGGCAGCGCCGTGATGGTCATCCTAACGATAGGCGCGATATATCACCGATGGAGAAAGAAGCGCAGCGATGGGAGCGCCGAAAAGGCGCGGGGAGCACGGATGGGCGATGCCGATGCGGTCGAGCGGGCGCCTCTCGTCTCGCGAGATGAGGTGGCCATCGGGTCGTGTTCTAGACGGCTGCGCAACATCGGCATGGTGGCAGGTCTTGTGATAACCGCTATCGGCGCAAGCATCTTGCTCTGGAGCACCGTCATGCACAATACCGGCGCCTTTGCCGATCTCAAAGCAACTGGAAACGACGTCACCGCCCTCGAACAGGCATTTCGCGATATGCAGATCGCAGGCAGTTCGATGCTCTTCATCGGCGCCATCACCTTTGGTGGCAGCTATGTGGGGGTAGAGGGGCTCAAGCAGCTCGGCACACGACTGGCCAGCTGGTTCAATAAAAAAGAGATCGAGAGCGAGGGATTTGGCAACCGCTCTGAAATAAACCAAGAAGATTTATAGAGGTGGATCATGAGTGAAGGAGTTGCTGCTTGTGGAGGATGTCTCGAGAGGTGGAGGACTTTCTGCCACGATCCCAAGACCCAGCAATTTGCCCAGCGCACAGCAGTGGTGCTCGTGGCTCTGGCGGCCATCCTGGTGGTGACCGGATTTATAACAGGGGTCTACACCGATTACCACGGAGGCAATACGTTTCTGCTCTGGTATTTGTCCATGTGGGGTGGAATTGGCCTTGTCGCCGCAACCGTGGGGCTTATTATGCTCAAGCGGAAGTTGAATGGCAAAGAAGGGGCTGAGACGCCTAAATCAAAGTCCATTTGGGGCAGTGAGGAGCTCTCAGAGAGCAGCTCAGGCAGGAGTGCAGCGGTTGGGGTGGGCTTCAAAAGAGCGCGCATCATCGCCATGGTTGCAAGCCTTGCCGTGGTCGCTATCGGTGCAAGCGTCATTCTCTGGAGCTGCGTCATCCAGAGCATGGATAGTAGCTATATCGGCGGACGCAGACTTGCCGGGCTCAACCAGATCATCAGCGATATGAAGATTGCAGGCTCATCCATCCTCATCAGCGGGGCAATCGCCTTTGCAGCGAGCTTCTTTGCCGCGACGATTCTCAAAAAACTGGGCGTTAGCTGTCTAGAGCGCAGGCTTGCAAAGGAGATCAGCGAGGGGGG
The DNA here is from genome assembly GCA_963827485.1 of Chlamydiia bacterium. Lineage (GTDB taxonomy): Bacteria > Chlamydiota > Chlamydiia > Chlamydiales > JAAKFR01 > CAWHBB01. The sequence goes on along the minus strand of CAWHBB010000002.1, from coordinate 155,490 downwards.
ATTTGGCAACCGCTCTGAAATAGACCAAGAAGATTTATAGAGGTGAATCATGAGCGAAGGAGTGGCTGCTTGTGGAGGATGTCTCGATAGGTTCAAGGCTTTCTGCCGAGATCCGGAGACCCAGAAATTTGCCCAGCGCACGGCAGTGGTGGTTGTGGCCCTAGCCGCCATCCTGGTGGTAACCGGATTTATAACGGGAGTCTATACCGAATGCCATGTAGGACCCAGCAATGTGTTTCTGCTCTGGTACTTCTGCATGTGGGGAGGGATTGGCCTTGTCGCTGCAACGGTGGGCCTTATTATGCTTAAGCGAAAGCTGAAAGGGAAAGAAGCGGCAGCTGAGGAGCCTAAGTCAAAGTCCCTTTGGGGCAGTGAAGAGCTCTCAGAGAGCAGCTCAGGAAAGAGTGCAGCGGTTGGGGTGGGCTTCAAAAGAGCGCGCATCATCGCCATGATCGCAAGCCTTGCTGTGGTCGCTATCGGAGCAAGCGTCATTCTCTGGAGCTGCGTCATCCAGAGCATGGATCATCCCTTTATCAGAGGGCAGGACCTTACTGAGCTCAACCAGATCATCAGCGATATGAAGATCGCAGGCTCGGCCATCCTTATCAGCGGGGCAATCGCTTTTGCAGCAAGCTTCTTTGCCACAGCGATTCTCAAAAAACTGGGAGTTAGCTGTATGGAACGGAGGCTTGCAAAGGAGATCAGCGAGGGGGGATTTGGCAACCGCTCTGGAGTTAACCAAGAAGATTTATAGAGGTGAATCATGAGTGATGGAGTAAGTGCTTGTGGAGGACGTGTCGATAGGTTCAAGGCTTTCTGCCGAGATCCCGAGACCCGGAAATTTGCCCAGCGCACGGCAGTGGTGGTGGTGGCCCTGGCGGCCATCCTGGTGGTGACCGGATTGATAACGGCTGTCTCCACCGATTGTTATGTGCAAGAGAGCTTTAGTTTCCCGATCTACTACCCCTGCCTCTGGTGTGCAATTAGCCTTATAGCTGCAACCGTGGGGCTTATCATGCTTAAACGGAAGTTGAAAGGGCAACAAGAAGGGGCGGCTGAGGAGCCTAAGTCAAAGTCCCTTTGGGGCAGTGAGGAGCTCTCAGAGAGCAGCTCAGGGAGGAGTGCAGCGGTTGGGGTGGGCTTCAAAAGAGCGCGCATCATCGCCATGATCGCAAGTCTTGCCGTGGTCGCTATCGGCGCAAGCGTCATTCTATGGAGCTGCGCTATCCATGATTTAAATTCCACCTTCCGCATGAGCTCAGGTGCGACTGCCAGATTTAACCAGATCATCAGCGATATGAAGATCGCAGGCTCATCCATCCTCATCAGCGGGGCAATCGCCTTTGCTGCAAGCTTCTTTGCCGCAACAATTCTCAAAAAACTGGGCGTTAGCTGCATTGAGCGCAGGCTTGCAAAGGAGATCAGCGAGGGGGGATTTGGCAACCGCTCTCATCAAGTCGATGAGGAGCAGGATTTATAGGTAGATAAGGAGACCGCCCGCATAACCCTGGCTTATCACATAAAGCGGCAAATCACCCCCCCATCTTGCTCATCTTGCCGCGCCTCGCGGGTCATGCTCATCCTGTTTCTTTTTGAAGAAAGAACAAGATATGCAGGATCGCTAAGAGCGGCAAGATGAGCAAGATGAGCTTGCTTTCTAGAGAGTGCTGAATAGTACGTTACATGAGGCGACAGATCGTGCCCGGATGGTTTGGGAGACGGGGGAGTGCGTTATTGATCGCACTCTCCTTGGATGCTGCCATTCTCCTACGCGCCTCCCCATGGGGGAGTATAAACCTTCTTGCTAGATAGGCGACGATATCGGGGCGGCCCTCTCTTGCGGCCTTATCGAGCATCCATTGTAGCTCCCATTCGCTAAAGGCGGTGTCAGATTTAGAGCGCAACTGCTTTTGATTGGTGCGCCTTATGGAGGACCGCCAGACAGCTTCAATAGTCCGAGAGATAGAGACCCCACCCCGCTCCTCTGAAAGCAATAACCTCAGACAGAGAAGCGAACCAGCCTCAACTGCATCCTCGACCGCCTTCTTGAGGTTAGCTGTAACTGTTAACTCTTGTCGTAGAAGCAGCGCCAAGATCCCAGCCTGAGCTTTCTGAGCAGCGTATGAAATCGCCCAGCTATGATTCACGGGTGGGAGGGGACCTGCTTCTATGAGCATGCGCACGATTGTATGGTGGCCCTCACTGAGATGAGAGATTCTTTGGAGCCCGGGTGGGAGGGAACCCGCTTCTATGAGCAAGCGCACGTTTCTATTGTGGTTCTCAGCGAACTCCGAGTGGATTTGGAGCATGGAGTTGATAAGATCACCCCTCTTATAGTCATCGAGCTGGTAACCGTTAAAGGAGAGAAGCCACTTGAACGTTTCGACTCTGCCTGCTTTGGCGGCTTCATTAACACAGTGAGTCCAAAGCAAACGGGGTAGAGGCTGATCGGAGCCCTGCAGCCCGCTTTGCATATACACGTCGTGAAGGCGAAGCCTTCCCTCTTCATAGTGCGCGATAAGCTTCCAGCAAGCGCTCTGAGCTCCCCCTATTCTTGATATCGCCGCTTCGTGCAAAACCCCCCTCTCCTGTTCCGAGAGGCTTTGTAATCTGGCAGAGAGCGCACCGCCGTGAAGTTCGAGTATCAAATACCAGTGGGGGAGCCTTCCACCACTGCCAAAATAGAGATAGACCACCTTGCGCCCCTCGAGAGATTTAAATAACCCGTTAGCCGTCTTGCAGGTCGCTACCCAATTCCCTATCGCAGAGATACCGGCGAATGGGCAGATCCCCAAGATTAAGAGGCGAGGAGATAGCCTAATAAGCTCGGGTGGCCTTTGAGTTGAAATCGCTTTACATGCCATGCAGTTAGCCTACATGAAAATAAAGAAAACATCAAGCTTGGAAAGTTAGATGAGAGAGGGGTGTGAACGAGTTATTCCATTGGTTATGAATGCGTTATGATTCGTATAATCCTTGCCCATGAAGGGTTTCTTAGTTCTAATCGTCGCCCTCTTTGGCTCGCTTCAAGCATGGGAGGAATCTCGTCTCTATTTAAAAGCAGGAAGCGAGCTCGGCCTCGGCTTTAGAGCGAGGGAGAAAAAGCATGGATTCGATCTCTCCGCCAATGCGACCTGCTTTTTTTATTAATAACTGGTTTAGCGTCAAATGCTTATATGTAAATGTCCCCTATAGGTGGCCGAAGGGTGGGATCTGAGGCACCCACCACGAAAGCTATCCCGCTTTTGAAGCGCTTTTTGGCTATGAATTTTACAAAACAGCCAGGCTCTCGCTTTTCCTTCAGCTCGAAGCATCTATCCCTCTCTCAAAAGAGGCTTCAGCACCCGTTCTGCCGGCTCTAGTCGTAGGAGTAGGGTTCTAAAGGTTTTCAATAATAGAAAAAGTGGTTGTGAGATAGCTATCAGGGCACTTTTCTTGAAGTGTGAGAATCTGGTTTCGTCTCTCTATGAGCTCGGGTTTGCTTTTGAAAAAAAAGCCCATCAGCTGCTTGAGTTTATTCACCTGGATGCGCTCTGGCACCCCGGCTTTCTTCATCTCGCTGAGGAAGGTGTGAAAGTAGGTCTTGAGCTGCCCCTGGGTCGGCTGGAAGGGAGTTTTGGAAAAATGGGCCTTGATCTCGTGGAAGATGAAGGGATTGATCAGGCTTGCCCTTCCGATCATGAGAGCGTCGCAAGCGGTCTCTTGGAGCATCTTCAGAGCCCCCTTCACATCGAGGATGTCACCATTGCCCACCACAGGGATGGTGAGAAGGCTTTTCGCCTCCTGGATCAGATCCCATCTTGCCGGCGGTGTGTAGCCATCGACCTTGGTGCGCGGGTGGAGCGTGATGTAGCACGCCCCCGAGGCTTGAGCAGCAAGCAGATTCTCTTTAAAAAGCGAGGTGTCGCTATAGCCAGAGCGCATTTTGATAGTGAAGGGAATCGAGATGGCGCCCCTGACTCGAGAGGCGACCTCGTAGAGAAAATCGGGCTCCTTGAGCAGGCTAGAGCCCGCCCCGCGCCCTGTCACCGTATTGGAAGGGCAGCCGCAGTTGAGGTCGATACGGGGGGCGCCCCGCCTCTCAATCTCAGAGGCCATCTCAGCCATCAGCGTGGGATCTGAGCCCATCAGCTGCGCCGCAAGCCGGTAGGGAGCGATCTCATCGCTCTCATAGACCGAGGCGAGGCTCTTGACATGGGCATTTTTGGGAACGCGCAGGAAATCGCGCACCGCCTCATCGAAGCCGCCAATACCCGCAATCGCCTTTCTGAAAAAACAGTCTCCCACCCCCTCCATGGGCGCTAAAATGAGGAAGGGGCAGCCCGAGGGATCTTTTGGAAGGAGGTTCATAGGCTGGCCGCTCGAGGGAGGATGAACCAGGAGCGGTGCGCTTTGCGGTCTCTAAAGTCATCTGGAAGGGTCTTTTCTGTCATCTCCTCGGCCTGAAAGAGCCCGGGAGCTTGCTCCAAGCTGAAACTGCGGCAGTTGGTGCTGAAGAAGAGCTTGCCACCCGGTTTCAATAGCTTGAGCGCCTTCACAATGAGCTCTGGATGGTCTTTCTGGATATCGAAAAGCCCCTCCATCTTCTTAGAGCGAGAGAGCGTCGGCGGATCGCAGACGATGAGGTCATAGCGGCTTTTAGAGGCGATCTCACTATCCAAAAACCTCAGGCAGTCGGCGCGCACAACCGCATTTTGCTCGAGAGAGAGACCGTTCAAGAGAAAATTTTTCTTTGCCCACTCGGTGTAGCTATTGGAGAGGTCGACGCTTTTGGTGAAGAGCGCTCCGTGGAAAGCTGCCTGGACGCTGAAGGCGGCCGTATAGGCGAAGAGGTTGAGCAGCGATTTGCCTTTTGCAAGAGCGGCAAGCGTCTTTCTCGACTCCCTGTGATCGAGAAAGAGGCCGCTATCTTGGTAGTCGGAGAGGTTGACGAGAAATTTTGCCCCATATTCATGCACCGTGAAAAACTGCTGATGGGAATCGATCTTCTCATACTGCTCGCCCCTCCCATGCCTGCGATGGATGCGCTGGAACTGGTGCTCGACAGGTACCTCAAAGAGCGTCTGGAGCGCCTCCTGGCAGCTCTCAACGAGCGCTGCAGGCAGCTTTCCATCCTCATGGAAGTAGTAGTGAACGAGAAAGCGACCTGCATAGTAATCGATCGCAACCGGATAGGCCTTGATATCGCGGTCGTAGAGGCGAAAGCAGTCGGTCGAAGTGCGCTTCGCCCACTTGGAGAGATGGCGTGCGTTTTTCCTGAGACGGTTTTTAAAAGGCGAGCTTTTATCTTCGCTCTCTTTGATGGAGGGAAAAATAGGATTCACGAGAACCATTTTATCCCCTGCGATTTTTCTATAGCAAGAAAAGGCGAGGGGGTGCTACTCCCTGCTCTTTAATCAAGTTGGGGGGATCGATCGTGATAAAAAAATGTTTACTACTTTTAATCGCCTCCTCCTCTCTTTTCGGAAAGACCCACGATGTCATTGTGGTGGGGGCGGGGATCTCCGGGCTCGCTGCTGCAAGCGAGCTACAAAAAAATGGCTATAGCGTCCTCGTTGTCGAGGCAAGGGAGCGGGTCGGAGGCAGGGTCTGGACGACGCTTGAGTGGGGATTTCCTCTAGAACATGGCGCCAATTTCATCCAGAGCGCTACGGGCAACCCCATATCGGAAATAGCTAAAAAAGAGGGGCTGAAAACCCTATCTGTCGGCAACTCCACCTCTTCGACCACCCTCTCCTCTTTCAACTCCTACGCGCTCTATGATAGCGCGGGAAAGAGGGTGAGCGATGAGAAGATCCAATCGGTTTTAGAAAACGATGTGCCCTCATTTTATCTCTATGCGCTGATGAATGCCTCGAGAGAGCTCTCCTTCAACACGCTCTTGCAAAGCTTTGCAAAAGAGCATGCGCTCTCCGAGGATCACGCGGCTATTTTGCGCTACATGCTGGCGACCATCACTGAGGTGCATCTCGGCGCCGATTCGGGGCGGGTCTCCTCAGAGGCGCTTCTGGAAAGGATGCTGCTCACCAAGACGAGCGGGGATGATGAGCTGATTGCCGCGGGCTACTCTCAGATCGCATGCGCACTTGCAAAGGGGCTCTCCATCGTGCTTCAAGCCCCTGTGGATAAGATACGCTACAACGAACATGGGGTCACTGTCAGCACCTCTCAGGGCGATTTTTCGAGCGACTATGCGGTGGTGACGCTGCCGCTTGGCATCTTGAAGGAGAAGAGCGTTCAATTCACGCCGCCTCTGCCCGAAAAAAAGTGGGGCGCGATCGAGCGACTGGGCATGGGGGTGGTCAACAAGATCTTCCTGCTCTTCGAGGAGCGCTTCTGGGATAAGAAGGCGGAGTGGATCGGAGAGATGGCGCTGCCAGAGTCGCCCATCCAATTTGAGTTCATCAACTTCGATAAATACTTTGACCGGCCCATCTTGCTTGCGATCACCGCCGGCTCTTTTGCAAAAAAGCTCGAGATAGCGAGCGATGAGGAGACGATCGACAGGGTTATGGAGAGGCTCATCGCTCTCTACGGCAAAGATATTCCAAAACCGACTGCATATGTCATAACTCGTTGGGGATCAGATATTTATTCAAAAGGCAGCTATTCATATCCGATCATTGGATCGAGTCCTGAGGACTATGACATCTTGGCGGAGCCAGTGCAGGGGCGGCTCTTTTTTGCAGGGGAGGCTACCTCTCGTAGCGACGCCAATTCGGTGCACGGCGCCTACCTCTCGGGCCTCGCCGCCGCCCGCTCCATCTCTGGACTGTAAAACTGTTTAACCCCGGTTCACCACAGAGACACAGAGAGCGGAGAGGTAGCACAGAGGAATTGGTTTTCATTTTTTGCGAGAGCAAAAAACGAATTTATCTCTGTGCAATCTCTTTTTTCTCTGAGTCTCTGTGGTGGGCCAATTTCAGCTTATGCCAAATCAGATATCGATGAGGTCTTGGTGGCGCTCGAAGTAGCCGAGGGTGGGATCTGATGGGGGAGCGGCAGCATAGCTCTCTTTGGGAGGGACGGGCACAAAGCCTTCGCTCACTCCCTCCGGTTTGGGTGGGAGCTTAGTGCGAGGAATCTGATTCCGTTTGCTTTTGGGCAGTAGATTCCGAGCCGACTCTTCCAGCGCATTGATGATGCGTCCCTGCTCTTGTGTGCGCTCCTCAGGCTTGGGGAAGCTTTGGATAAGCTCCTGGATGCTCGCCCTCTTCCTCATGTGATGGATATCTTTCGGAAAGAGAGCATCGACCGGCTCGGCCTCACTCTCGCGTGGAATCGACGCAAAATCCACCTTCTCAAGAGCCTCCTTCATCTGCTTGGTGCTCTGAGCCCAGAGCTGGTTCCTTTTCTCATGCAGCTTCACGCTGCGATAGATCAGAGGAGCGCTGAGAAGCAGCCCAAAGGAGGCCGGTACATAGGCGGGCCAAAACACATCGTTGATCACATTGACCCCATTTTGCATCGCCACAATCGTTCCCGCTACAATCACAATCAACGAGGTGATCACCAAGAAAGAGGCCAAGATCGCTGTGCAGGAGGCCTTGGAGAGAAGCGGTGTAAGCTCTTCCTGAGCCTTTAGCGCCTCGGCAAAGGCTGGAATGCTATCAATAATTTGACTTACAGAATACATCGGGCTACACTTGTTCGTGCTATGATAGACTATCCCTACAAAATATGCGATCCCATCCATGGATTCATCCGTTTCAATGCCCTCGAGAGGGATGTGATCGATACCATTGCCTATCAAAGACTTAGATATATCCACCAGATGGGCATTGTCTATCTGCTCTATCCGGGGGCCACCCACAAGCGTTTCGAGCATTCCCTTGGCGTGATGGAGCTCGCCTCGCGCATCTTCGACTCGGTTCTCTCGGAGCCCAACCGCAAAGCCTCGGGGGCGGCGCTGCCGGAAGGAAGCGATCAGCTCACCTATTACCGCACAGTGTTGCGCCTCGCCGCCCTCGCCCATGATCTGGGCCATCTGCCCTTCTCCCATACAGCGGAGCTTCCACTTTTAGGGGAGAAGGGGCACGAGGAGATGACGATGAGGCTTTTGCAAAGCGAGCTCTTTGCTCCTCTTTTTCGCAAGATCGCCCATCCGCAGGCGATGCAGGATGTGATTAAAATTGCGCTCGGCGACCAGGCGCTGCACTATGGCATCTCGCTTACGCCCTGGGAGCGGATGCTCTCGCAGATCATCACCGACGACCATTTTGGCGCCGACCGCATCGACTATCTCTTGCGCGACTCCACCTTTACCGGCGTCGGCTTTGGTCGGCTCGATTATCACCAGCTCATCGATTCGCTGAGGATTATCCCTGAAGAGGGGAGGCTCTCGCTGGGCCTTGCTCAGAGCGGCCTGCAGGCGGTCGAATCGCTTCTGATGGCGCGCTACTTGATGTTTGCACGGGTCTATCACCACCCCAAATCCCGTCTCTACACGCTCCACATGCAGAGGGCGATCTGCAGCTATTTCGATCGAAAGGGTTTCCCAAAAAGCCTTCCTGGCTACCTTGAGGAGAACGATTTCACGGTGCTCACCGGTCTGACAGATCTTGCCCATGAGGGCAATTACGATGCCAAAGCCATCCTCAAACAGGGTCCTGCATTCGAAGAGGTGGATCTCTCGGATGAAAAGAGGGCCGAGCTGATATCAAACCGAGAGAAATACAGAGCCTTTAAAGATGACATCCTCGTCGACGTTCTCACACACAAGCCTGGGGGCGATGACTTTCTATTGACCGATGGCCACGGAAACTACAAACCTGCGCGCACCGAGTCGCTCTTTTTGCAAATGCTCTCCGGGCGCAAAGCAAGCGCCCATCTCTGGGTGCGTCCAAGCCGCCTCAAAGAGATCTCAAGCTATCTGTGAGCCCAATTTTCACCACAGAGACACAGAGAGTAAAGAGGTAGCACAGAGGAATTATTTTTTCACTTTTTGCTCTCGCAAAAAATGAAAAGCTCCCATTTTTTCGCGCCAGCGAAAGAATTAGATTTCTCTCTGTGCATCCTCTTTTATCTCTGTGCCTCTGTGGTTTTGTTCTGATGCAGGGGTCTCTTCTCTCTAGTCTGTGGTGAATTATGCTGCGTGCGTGCCCACTTTGGCCCATTTAAAGAGCAGGGGATTGATCGCAATCGAGACCAGGGCGCAGGCTACGATGATGTCGTAGATCGCCTGAGAAATTAGATTCAACCTGAGTGCGCTCTCGGAGAGAATAAAGGAAAACTCACCGATTTGGGCAAGCGCTACCCCCAGCGTGAGCGCGGTCTTCAAGGGATATTTCAACGAAAGGGTGATGAAGATCGCTGCCATCGGTTTGAAGAGCAAGACGATGGCAAGCACCGCAAGGAAAAAAAGATAGTACTGGATCACCGTAAGAGGATTGAAGAGCATGCCCACCGAGAGAAAAAAGAGCACCACAAAGGCATCTTTAAGCGGTGTGGCATTGGCAGAAACCTGGTGGCGCACATCTGTCTGGCCAATGATCATGCCTGCGATAAAAGCCCCAAGGGCGATCGATGTGCCAAAAAAGTAGGTGGAGCCGGTAGCTATTAAGAAGGTCAGCGCAAGGATCGTCAATGTGAATAGCTCCCGGGAGCGCGTGCGCACCACCTTAGAGAGAATATACTTCACCACTTTCTGACCCACCGTGAACATCGCTGCCACCAGAATGGCAAATTTCACGATCACCGAGCCGAAGAGAAAAGCGACAGACTCTATATCAACCGTCTCAGTTTTAATGATATACGAAATCGATGGCAGCATGAGAAGGGCGAGGACGGTGATCACATCTTCGACGACGAGCCAGCCGACGGCGATATGGCCCTCCAAGCTCTTGAGCAGATTGCTTTCCGTGAGCTGGCGCATCAGGACGACGGTGCTTGCAACGGCCACTGCAAGGCCGACGAGTATACCGGTCTGCCAGGAGCAGCCGATGGCGCGTATGAAGAGGGCGCATACGGTCATTGCGACCAGGGTCTGTACAAACGCTCCCGGGATTGCGATGCGCCTTACCTTGACTAGATCCTGCCACTTGAAATGGAGGCCTACGCTGAACATCATCAAGATGAGTCCAATTTCGGCGAGTTGATCAGAGATCTCCCGATCGGCGACAAAGCCTGGCGAGTAGGGGCCGATGAGGTAGCCTGCGATCAGGTAGCCCAGAATCGAGGAGAGGTGGAGGCGTGTGGAGATGTAGCCGAGGAGGCTGGCAAGACCGAATCCAAAGGTGAGGATCAGAACAATCTTCAGCCCTGAGACCGAAGAGGCGAGGGTTGAGAGCTCTGAGGATATCGCCATAGGAGCCCTTCATAGCTTGTAGATCGATTGCTATCAATACTATAATGAGGCCGCCTGCATAACGTACTTATTCAGCTATCCTCTTGAAAATAAGTTCATCTTGCCCATCCTGCCGCTCTTAGCGATCCTACATATCTTGTTCTTTCTTCAAAAAGAAACAGGATGAGCATGACCCGCGAGGCGCGGCAAGATGAGCAAGATTGTGGCTAATTGGCCGATTTAGCCTTTACCTTTTTGCCATAGGCAAACGAAATAGGGTAGCGCGCCTCGAGCTTCTTGAGCTTGCCCTCGCACGCCTCGAGAGGATCGAGTCCGAGCTTGTGGCAGAGATAGACCAAGACCTGATAGAGATCGGCAATCTCATCTTTCACATAGCTAAGCGTTTCTGGAGGAAGCTGGTTGCTCTCCTCTTCGGTGAGAAAGCGAAAAGGGTCAACCAGCTCTCCCATCTCAGAGGCCAGCACCATGACGATGTTCTTGGCCGAATGGAACTGCTCCCAGTTGCGAGCCCGAAAGAATTCGAGCAGCTTGGCAAGCAGCTTCAAGTTATCGCCCTTCACCTCGCTCTTAATCGCTTGGGCAAGATCCATTTTCTTAAGCAGGCTTTCGACTGGCTTGAAGAGGGGAGTCGGCAACTTGTCGAGCTCAAACCAGTGCCACCCCTCACATTTGTCCGGCTCTAGGCATTTGGCCTCCCCTTCAATCCCATCTGCAATGGCAAAAAGGGTAATATAGTGCCTATCTTCAATGATATCGTCGCTCCAGGGCCCCATTTCAACCGATTTAGCCCTCAGGCCCGTCTCCTCGGCAAGCTCCCGAAGGGCGGCGCTCTCAGGGCTTTCCCCAAATTCTAGATGGCCCCCCGCAATCGACCAGCTGCCCGCCCCGTGAGCCCCAAGCCGCTTCCCGAGCAGCACCCGGCCCTCCCGAAGGGCCACTACCCCCACCCCTACTTGCGGTCTTTTCTTCTCCATAGAGGAGCAATATAGGGTATCGAGGCAGAAAAATTAAATTAAAATTAATTTTATATATATAAATAATTAATAATATGTTAAAATTATACATAGATAGTTAAGAAACGTTAATAATAATGGCTGCTTCAGTTAATAGAGCTCTATTTCCACCAGCCCTTCCTACTCCTCTAGCAGAGGAGAGAGAGGCTATGGGCGTTGCCGCCAAAAAAAGCGTGGCTCTGGTCTCAGAGCTCAATTTCAAAGCAAGCGCTCCTCTCGCGGCCCCCTCATCGCCCGGTCTTTTTTCCGCTGTCGTTCAATGCTTTCAAGAGACCGTTTTCTACCAGCTGCTGATGGAGTGCGTCGGCCTTGTTCTCAAGGGCTTTGAATTTTTGGGATCGGCCAAGACCGACGATATCATCAAAGCGATTCCCTTCCTCAACCTATTCACCGTGCCCTTCTATCTGATCCAAGGAAGCGAGGAGGCCAAGCAGCGGATCAGCTATATGGCAACCGCATTCAAAATCAACCGTATTCGCGACGGGATTTTTTGGGCGGCCAAAGCCTTTAACTCGATCGGAGGCGTCATCGAAAATACGGTGAAGGCAAATATCGCTGCCGTGCAGATCTTCAACTTGGCAAGCAAGTGGTCCATCGGCCCTGTCGTCGCGGTGGTGCTTCCCATTCTCCTGCTCATCAGCGCGGCAATCAACGCTATCTCCGAAGTTGCTCTCTTTCTCAGAAGCTTCAAGGTGCTCTCGCGCTACAAAGCCATAGCCAAAAACTCCAGCGAAAATCCTGCCAAGATGCAGAGACTTCTCGTCTACCTCAGAGGTCCTATCCGCGCAAGCTATACCAAAGAGCCTCGACGCTACACCCTCGACAAGGCTAATTTTGATTTGTCCTTCACCACCAACGTCGAACGCTATCGCCAGGTCCGAAAAGGATCCGATAGGCTACTTTGTTCGGGGCCGCTTGCAAGGATGCAGGCGCGCGTGAGGGCTCTCAAAATGGATCCCTATCTCGCGGGGAATCTGCCTGCCCACGGCGAGGCCTTCATCCTCTACCACGACCTCATCAACTCCAAACCGGGCAGCGAGCTCAGCTATGTCAACCGCGCTCTAAGACTCTACGGAAAGATCTATCGCGAGAGCTTCGACCCCCGCTTCAAGTCCTATGTCAAGGAGCAGCATCGCGCCCTTCTTGCGCTGAGAAGAGCATTCTACAAAGGATCCCACGAGCTCAGAGAGAGAGGGCTATCGGAGATCCACCGCACCCTCTTCTACCATTTCATGCTGATCATCATCTCAGGGCTAGTTCTTTCGGCAGGTAGTCTCTATCTTGCCGGCCCTGACTATGTGCTCACCGCAAGCTCTCTCTCGGTCGCCTCCTCAGCGCTCGTCATCAGCCTGATCGTCTTCCAGAAATTCTTCTCGCAAGAGCGCTTCATCCGCCTGGAGAAACGGCTCTGTCTTCTTTAGAGACTTCTGATCCCGTGGGCCAGAACAAAACCACAGAGACTCCGAGAAAAAAGAGATTGCACAGAGAAGAATCCGTTTTTTGCTCTCGCAAAAAATGAAAAACAATTCCTCTGTGCTTCCTCTCTGATCTCTCTAGCCTCTGGGGTGAGTGGTGAGTGTGGTGGGCAAAGGTCTCTTAGACATCGATGCGCATCGGCATGATGATGAAGAGAGCGCCCGTGGAATCGGTGATGATGCCGGGGTTGTAGGCGTCGGAAAGGCTTAGAGTGAGCAGCTCATCCTCCGTGTGGCGCAGCACATCGAGAAGGTAGAGGGGATTGAAAGCGATCTCCAGTTTCTTCCCAGAGTAGTTGACCGGCATGCTCACCTTGCCATCTCCCACCTGGACGGTGTTGGCGGTGACGGTGAGCTCGCCTGCTTCAAAAGTGAAGCGCGCGGAGCAGGACTTCTCCTCTGTGAAAAGGGAAATTTGGCGCAGAAGGGTGATCAGCTCCTCGCGATGAAGGGCCACCTCGATCTGGCCACGGCTTGCAAGGACCTGGGAAAAATCGGGAAAGTGGCCAGCCAGAAGACGGCTCACAAGCAGCGTAGAGCCCACTTCGAAGGCAATCTTATCCTCGGCAATGAAGAGCATGATCTCCTCGCTATCGGCAGCAATCTTCATCACCTCGTCGACCGCCTTCAAGGGCAAGATGTAGTCGCCTTTGAACTCTTCCGAGAGCTGGATCGCTATCTCTACCTTGGCCAGCCTCTTGCCATCGGTTCCGACGAAGATCGCCTTGGACTTTTCGATGCGCATCAGAAGGCCTGTGAGCACATAGCGGTTATCTTCTTTGGCCACAGCAAAGGCGGTTCGAAAGAGCGCCTCTTTCAGCACCGAGCTCTTGATCTCGACAGCTGTAGCCTGCCCAAGATCGGGCAGCGCGGGGTAGTCCTGGCGATTGAGGCCGTGCAAGCGGAACCTAGAGCTTCCCGACCTGATCTCAGCCAGCTCTTCGGCCTCTGAGGCCACCTCTAGATCGCCCTCTTCGAGCTCGCGCACCAGCTGGAAAAAGCGCTTTGAGGGTATAGAAAGGGCTCCCTCCTCGGAGACGAGCGCCTTTGCGGTGCATCGGGTAGAGACTGTGAGATCGGTCGCGGTGAAGATCAGCTCGCCTCCTTTGGCCTCTACGAGAACGTGTGAGAGAATGGGCAGCGGCGGGGTCTGAGGCACGATGTTCTGAATTTTGCGTATCAAAGAGGCAAGCTGGGCGCGCGAGACTACGAATTTCATGAAAAACCTAAGGCTCAGGGTAGAGATGTACACTCTAGGCGATTGAATTAACGATGTCAAGTAGCGCCGAAAGAGGGCCTTGAGCTATAGTCTCCTCTGGAGGAACATGGGAGAACAAAAAGAGCTTGCCAGCAACCGCAAGGCCTACCATGACTACGAAATTCTAGAGACCTTTGAGGCGGGCATCGTCCTCCTCGGCTCAGAGGTGAAATCGCTGCGCCTCAATGGCGCAAGCCTCCAAGAGGGCTATGTGGTGCTAAAGGATAGTGAGCTCTGGCTGCTCGGGGTCACGATCACTCCCTACGCTCAAGCTCCCTCAAAAGGGGGCACCTTTGGCCACGAAGAGCGGCGTGAGCGAAAACTCCTGATGCACAAACGAGAGATCCTCAAGCTCAAGGCCAAAGTGGCTGAGAAGGGCTTTACCATCATCCCCCTCTCCCTCTATTTCAAAGCGGGCAAAGTCAAAGCAAAGATCGCCCTTGGCAAGGGTAAGAAAGCCTTTGATAAACGCAAAAAGATAAAGGAAGAAGAGGTGCGTCGGGAAATGAAACAAGCAGCTAGACATCAATGACTTGATTTTAATTTCAAAAAAGAAATAAAATTGTGGTCAAATTTTCCACTTTTTTATTTTCCATGTTAAATATAAAAACCATTCTTTTCCTCTCCTTTCCTGAACAAATTATTTTAACTCGTAGAACCTCGAAAAGTTTGCAATTGCCTCACGATCATCCCGCATTCCATCGCATTTTCGAAATCTATGCCGATATCGCGCCCTCCTTTGTCCGCATTTTGCCTCACAACGGATATGCCAAACTCCAAGTGATGAAGGAGAGGTTTGCAGCCAGACTGCGCAATATTGTTCTCATGGTCACCCCTCACTTCCTTGAAGTTGAAAAGCAGGTCGCCATGCACAGACTCTCGCAGCCAGACCCGAAAGATACGTTCACGAGATACCGCGAGATGAGGAGTTTGATAAGAGGGGAGCTAAATGACCCGGTATTTGTCACAAGGAGCTTGCCGCCTCTCTGCTTGATTGGCCTCGATGAGCCCGTCTCTCTCTATGGGTCTGCGCCCGTACTGAGAGTGGATAGGAAGATTCTAATCGAGGCAGCACTCAGTGCGATAAAAAATGGGCATCACCTTGCTGCGTCCCAGCTGCTCGAGCATGAGGTGACCCTTTCGCCCAATAGAGTCGATGCAGAGGCAAGATTTGACCAGGGGGTAAGCCGCTCTCTCATTCGGGCGATTCGAGTTGGCGATGATGTGAGCACATCTAATCTGCTGATGAGGGCAAGACCTGCAATCATGGCAAGAGCCCTTCGCGCTGCTGTCCAACACGGGGTCCTGGTCAAACTGAAGGATTCCATGGACCAGGTCGATTACATCGCCTTCGATCAGGTCTTGAAGGAGGCAGTCAGAAAGCTTGCCGAACAGCCAAGGCAGCTCGAACAGTTTTTTAGCGAGCTCTTCGCAGTCGTCCCGGACAAAGTTCTTTTCCATCTGAACGCCTATGCTAAGAGAAGGGAGCTAGAGATGTTGGAGATGCTTCTCAGGTTTTCAACTCCGCTGCCCCATCAGTTCTTCTGCACCCTCTTCATCGAGGCGGTGGAAAGAGGGGATGGAGCCGTTGTCCATAAGCTTCACTCTTCGTTCAGAGAATTCATTACCAGCAGAAGGCAGGCCGAGAGAATAAGAGCTCTTGGCAAAACCGGTTTCTGCCCAAGGCTTTCACAAGCACTCCTGGAGGCAGAACCCCAGATGGTCGATCTTCTTCTTGAATTTCCCCTCCATGCTCTTGCGCGTTTTCAATGGCCTGTCGAACAGATTGCAGAAAAAAACGATCTCCCACTGCTGCAAAAATTCCTATCCATCTGGCGCAAATTGAGGGAGGCCCCTGACCTGATGGGAAGGGTCGTGGTCGTCGCGGTCGACCATAATTGGCTACCTATGACCGAACTGGTAGTTCACAGGGAGCTAGTGGCTCCTGAATTTCTAGAGCGTGCAAAGCAACACATGAGCTTTTCTATCCATAGATCGCCCGAAATGGAGCAATTGATAGAAAGTACTCCTGCAATAATGCGCAAACGGCTTGACGCCCTCTCGGAAAGCCTGCGCCTAGTAGATAGAGCTCCTGGAGGAACCTGGGGTCTTGTGAGTTTGAGTTTACCTGAGTTTTCGCTCTCGGGAGAGAGCGCTTCAGCGGGTCCTGGACCGGGTGCAGGAGCTCCGGCCACTGACTGGACTCCAAAAGTGCTGCTTGGCACCGAACTTGCAAATTCCCCTGAAGTCCCAATAGCTCCCCACTTTCCTCCGAGATGGACGGTCCATCTGCCCGCTTCATCACAAATGGGGGATTCACCCATCTTGGAAGAGAGGGGCTGGGGGCAGAGGGATGAGCTGATTTCCTCTCCGCACGGCTCCACTACAAGCGCCTCTTATAGGGGAGCAACACCGCCGCATGCACCTCCTCCTCTAGGTGAAACTACTCCCTACGATAGTCGCCCACGAGCTCCCCCACATGCGCCTCTACCAGCAAGACAAGCTTTGCAGCCCCTCTCACTACCTCCTCCTCCAGCTCTTCCTCAAGGAGGGAGCGGGGTGCCTTCACTCGTACCCCCACTAGCTCTACATCGAACCCTTCCCTCAGCTGCACCAGGCGCAGGCGATCAACTCCAGGGCTTACTTCGACCTCTCAGCGAAGCGCCTGCCACAGGGCCGCAAGTGCGAATCCTTCCTTCAAACTTGCCTGGAGCAGGTCCCGCTGCCCTAGGAATGCAAGCACCAATCATTTCCTCAGCTGCAGCAGGCGCAATCGCTCAACTCCAGGGCCTCTCTCGACCTATCCACGAAGCGCCTGCCACAGGATCGCAAGTGCGAATCTTTCCCTCAAACTTGCCTGGAGCAGGTCCCGCTGCCCTAGGAATGCAAGCACGAACCCTTCCCTCAGCTGCACCAGGCGCAGGCGCTCAATCCCACGGCCTCTCTCGACCTATCCACGAAGCGCCTGCCACAGGATCACAAGTGCGAATCCTTCCCTCAAACTTGCCTGGAGCAGGTCCCGCTGCCTCAGGACCACAAGCGCGAACCCTTCCCTCAGCTGCACCAGGCGCAGGCGCTCAATCCCACGGCCTCTCTCGACCTATCCACGAAGCGCCTGCCACAGGGCCGCAAGTGCGAATCCTTCCCTCAAACTTGCCTGGAGCAGGTCCCGCTGCCTCACGACCACAAGCGCGAACCCTTCCCTCAGCTGCACCAGGCGCAGGCGCTCAATCCCACGGCCTCTCTCGACCTCTCCACGAAACGCCTGCCACAGGGCCGCAAGTGCGAATCCTTCCCTCAAACTTGCCTGGAGCAGGTCCCGCTGCCTCAGGACCACAAGCGCGAACCCTTCCCTCAGCTGCACCAGGCGCAGGCGCTCAATCCCACGGCCTCTCTCGACCTCTCCGCGAAACGCCTGCCACAGGGCCGCAAGTGCGAATCCTTCCCTCAAACTTGCCTGGAGCAGGTCCCGCTGCCTCACGACCACAAGCGCGAACCCTTCCCTCAGCTGCACCAGGCGCAGGCGCTCAATCCCATGGCCTCCCTCGACCTCTCCGCGAAACGCCTGCCACAGGATCGCAAGCTCCTACCATCCCTTCAACTCTTCCAGGGGCAGTTGACATCGAGTCACAGGCAGTGGACCAAAGAGCTCGTGAACTAACTCTTACTCAGCTGAACCAATTGGCCAACCAGCATGACCGGGCACCTCTCGTAACAGAACAACCTATTCCTACTTTAGCGGCATACGGAGCAGGCCCTAGGGCTCAAAAAGGTGATGATGATTGCTGCGTGGTTCAATGAACTTTCTCTTTTATCCAAAATTTAGGGCTGTTTATATTCGGCTCTCCTTTTCGTTGGAGGTAGAGGATGAAGCCTTTTTTATTTCTTCTGGCACTCTCTAGCCATCTTCTATTTGCAATGCCGGAGCCCTACCACTCAGCTAAAATTCTTCCCTTTGATGGACATAGCTGGTTTGGCAATGGAGCGCACATAGCAAAAATCCTGGAAAACCGAAAAATTCGTACCGCTATTGAAGTGGGCTCTTGGCTCGGAGCCTCTACAAGATTTATAGCGGAGCGGCTCCCACCTGAGGCCAAGTTGTATGCGGTCGACACGTGGAAGGGATCATTGAATGAAGAAGACCAACAGAAAGATCCCCGATTGCCCCACCTCTACCAACTGTTTCTCTCGAATGTGATCCAAACGAAATTGACAGAGGTGATTGTGCCAATCCGCATGGAGTCTCTAGAAGCCTCTAAAGCTATGCATATCAGAGCTGATCTTATCTATATCGATGCCTCTCACGACACCGAGAGCGTCTATAACGATATCATGGCATGGCATCAGCATCTAGCTGAAGGGGGCGTCATCTGCGGCGATGATTGGGGCTGTCTGACGGTGAGAGCGGGTGTTGAGAAGGCTGCAAGCATCCTAGGCCGAGAGATTCAAGCCGAAGGAAATTTCTGGCGCTATATGTAGATTGGATGCGTCATGGACAAAATACCCAAGAGCGAATTGCATATCCATATTGGGGGAGCGTGGCCGCTTGAGTATTTGAGAGAAGTTGCTAAACCACAGGAATTCAATGATCTCTGCCTAATGCTGGACAAAATTCAAAGCGGCGAAGTCGATTATCACACCGCTTTCGCTGTTTTTGGCCTGATCGGCAAAATTATCCATTCGGAGGAGTTGGTCGAAAATGGGGTCGTTGCACTCTGTAAGGATCTCACACAAGACAATGTCACTTATGCAGAACTTCGCACCGGGCTTAAAAATTTAGGATCGGGCTTAGACGGCCACCTCAACGCTGTTTTGAGGGGCATCGATAGAGGCACTCGTGGCACGCCCCTTAAGGCTGGGCTTATCCTGAGTTTGCGGCGGGATACGATGAGCTCTATTGCTGAACAGACGGTCGATTTAGCGCTGAAATATCGATCTCAAGGTGTAATCGGAATCGATCTATCCGGCGACTCTACCAAAGGGGATGGAAAAGATGTTTTTCCTGCTTTGATGAGAGCAAAGGAAAACAATTTGCCCATTACCCTTCATATTGGAGAGTCAAAAAAAGAGAGCGCCGCGCAGCAGATGATGGAGCTACTTACTCTTCAACCTAAACGCATCGGTCATGGCGTGCATCTCTGCGAAGAAGGAAGGCAGTGGATCAAAGAAAAAAAGATTGCTGTTGAGCTGTGCCTCACAAGCGCTCTGATGGCGGGAATGATCAGTGATGCAAAAGATCATCCCGCCATAAATTTATTAATCGAAGGGCATCCGGTTGCGATCTGTACAGATGATCCTCTTGTTTTCAACACCACGCTCTCTAAAGAATATGCACATTTAGCTCTTCTTACGGGACTCTTGCCTGAAGAGATCCAGCAGCTGCAAAAGCGAAATGCAAACTACGCTTTCTCCCATAATGAGGCCTCTGCATCTTGAGTATTATTCCCCTTGTGATAGCGATGCTGTAAAATCGAGTATCCACTGAGTTACCTGTCTCCAATAGAGCTCAAAGTCATCTTGCAAGATGGGCGGAGATAACTTAATTTGTAAGAGTTGACTCGAAAGCTCATTTAGAAGGTTTTGCATGTCGATGACGCGCACTCCTACAGGAGTCTCTTCAATATCGCAAAGAGATGTGCGAATTGGCAAGAGAACCTCTAAGATTCGCTGCCACTGCACCATTTTCTTGGGAATGCCACCTAAGAGTTTATTGAACCTCCCTCGCCTAAAGGCGAAGGATTCCTGCTTCATAGCTCCTCTAGTGAGGCAGCTCCACAGGCTTTAAGACCGACATTCCGGCGGCCCTTATATTCCTTGCAGCATTGATGTCTCTGTGGATCTCAAGACCACAGCTGCATCGATAGGTGCGCATGCTCAGAGGCATCTCATTTTTAGCTCCACATAAGCTGCAGAGCTTGGTGCTAGCAAAATACTCCCCTACCTCTATGAGCTTTTTGCCATACCAGAGACACTTATAGGCGAGCATCTCTAAAAACTCTCTCCAGCCAGCGTCACTGATGGCTCGCGCCATGCCCCTTGTTGTCTTCATCAGCAAAGACTTGATCTTCAGGTTCTCTACCACTATCGCGTCGTGGCTTTTGACGAGAAGGGTCGAGAGCTCATGGAGAAAGTTTTTTCGCTGATTTCTGATCTGGGCATGGCAGAGATTCAGCTCTGCCTTGGCCTTGAGTCGGTTTTTAGATCCTTTAACCTTTTTTGATAGCTGTCGATTTAAAAAGCGAAGATGAGAGAGGCCGGCTTTGAGAAAAGAGGGACTAGCCACCTTGACCTCATCTTCCTGAGATATTCCTACAGCAAAGAATTCGATTCCAAGATCGATGCCGAGAAGGTCATGGGCTTCTCGTGGAGTGATCTCTTGCTCAATCTCGCAGGAAAAGCAGACATACCATCGATCGCCTTCACGGATGACCGTTGTCTGTTTAATCTCCCCTTCAATCTCCCTTGTCTTTTTGAAGCGCATCCACCCGATCTTTGGTAGCCAGGCTCTGCCATCTCGGACTTTGACCCCTTGTGGATAGCGGAAGGAATCCTGCTCTCCTCTGCATTTAAATCGAGGATAGCCAGGCTTTTCTCTGTTTTTTAATCTTCTGAAGAAATGGTCATAGGCGCTGTCAAGATCGTGTAGGGCCTGCTGCAGAACTTGAGAATGGATATCCTGAAGCCAAAGGGTCTCCTCCTGAGTTTTGAGCAGGACCAGCTCATTATTCTGGTCGAAAAGAGTGATTCTCTCTTTTCTCTTCTCAAAAGCCTCTTTTCTTTGAGCCAGACCCCGGTTATAGACCCAGCGCCTTGCTCCTGCAAATTGCAGTAGCAAATCGAGCTCTTTTGGCCTAGGCTTGAGCCTAAATTTAAAAGTTTTTCTGATCAACATAGAGCGATGCTACTCTTGGTCTATTGCTTGAGTCAAGAAATTTACTTTGCAGATAACTGTGGAGGCGCTTCCCTTGAAGTGATCAGGCCCTATCTCTCTTACGGGCTCCTGTGAAATAGAAAACAGCCTAACCTTACAGGAAAGGCTGTTTTGCGCCTTTCATCTCGCCCCTGAAGGGGCGAGTTTTACGGCGCGGGTGATAAATCTACTCGATTCGAGCAGCATTACTACTCGATTTTACGACTTTATTGAGTTTGTAGGATGAATCAGCAATCTGTAGATGAGGTAGGCCGCCAGGCTAACCCCTCCAAGGAGCCATGCAAGTGGCCCCTGGCTCTGTTCAGGAAATAGGGCTATTAGCCAGGTCGCAATACCCGCGATGAGCATCGAGAGGCCGCTCATCAAAGCGGCAGCTTTTCCCGACTGCTTCGGAGTTGCGCTCATGGCCCCAGAAATGGCATTTGGATAGGTGATGCCCGCTCCAACCATATAGAGAATCATGGGAGCGACGATAGAAGAGATCGTTCTCTGGCCAGCAAGATAGAGCAGAACCATCGAAATGGCTCCGAGAAACGAAATGGCCAGTCCCAGCACAAGCGTTTTCAAACCCCGTTTGCTAAGCCGTGCAGAAATCGCTGCTCCTACGGCAATGCTACTCGCTGTAAAAACTGTGAGCCAGCCCGTCTGTGCAGGGGTAAATCCAAGCTGCTGCTGCGAAATGAAGGGCAGAGCAACAAAATAGGCTATCTCACCAGCAAATGAAAATACAAAACAGATAGCAAATCCCCAAAATAGTTTGTTTCTAATTACCCCAAGATAGTTCGAGACAATCTCTTTTACATCCATTAATCCTTTTTTACGGTGTAAATTGGTCTCTGGCAGCTTGAAATAAAGGAGGCAAAATATGATTACGGCGTAGATCAGCAAGAAGATGAAGCTCGCTCTCCACCCAAAAAATTGCTGCAAATATCCTCCAAGAAGAGGCGCAAGGATGGGCACAACAGCTGTTGCTGCCCCCACATAGGAGTAGGCTTTGATAAGTTCAGGCCCCTCATAGACATCTCTGGGCAATGCAGGGGCCACTGCACCGACGCTTCCCAGGCCAAAGCCTTGGATAGCCCTTCCCAAGAGCAGGGTTGCGATATCTTGAGACAAGAGGCAGATCACGCTGCCTGTGATAAAAATAGCCACTCCCGAAAGAATAGCCGCTCTACGGCCATAGTGATCCGAGATGACTCCAAATAGAAGAACCGAAACCGCAAAGGCGAGCAAAGCCACTGTGATCGAAAGCTGGATCAGCGCATTCGTCGTATGCAGGGCGGTAGTCATTGGGGGCATCGAAGGGGCATAGATATCGACCGATTGCCCCAGCGTGATCATGAGGACCACATACAAAATCAGAAATCTAGAGCTCTTCACAGGGGAATCCTACCGCTGGGTCCGCCAGCATAACATACTATTCAGCTACCCCCTTGAAAAACAAGTCCATCTTGCTCATCTTGCCACGCCTCGCGATCCTGCATATCTTGTTCCTTCTTCAAAAAGGAACAGGATGCGCATGATCGCGGGGCGAGGGCAAGATGAACAAGATTGTTATTAATTTGCCGATTTATGTAACAAGCTGGGGTTATGCAAGAGTCTCACCTCTGAATGCCTAGATAGACCTGGATCGGCAGGCTCTCTCTTTCGACCCATTCTAGCGCCTCTTCGCTCTCTTCAAAGAGCATGAGCGAGGTGGCAAGGGCGTCGGCCTGCAGGCAGGAAGGAGCCAGAACGGTGGTGGCTGCCAGGCCCCCAGGAGTCACCTCGAGCGGGTAGCCCGAGGCGGGATCGACGATGTGGGTGTAACATTTACCCGCTACAGGCCACATCTGCAGGTAGTTGCCGCTAGAGGCAACCGCCCCAGAGCTGAGTGGAAGGGCAATTTCGCTGCCAGCAATGCCGACTCTCCAAGGCCTTCTCGTGAGCTTCTCGGCCTCTACTGCAATTTCACCGCCCCACTCCACATAGATGTTTGAAAAGCCCTTTTCTAGAAGCGCCTCTTTGAGAAGATCGACCCCGTAGCCCTTAGCTGAGCCTCCAAAATCGAGCGCTGTGAGGTCATTTTCTTTCCAGAGAGCGTTTCCCTCTCGGTGGAGGGTCTGCCAGCCCACCGAGGCCCTTGCACGAGCAAGGCTCTCCTCTTCCACAAGCTCTCCCCGTTTGAGAGAGCTCTTCCACAGCTCTGTCAGGGCCCCTACACTTGGATCGAAGCGATTCTCCGTGATCTCCACAAGCTCATCGACAAGCTCGTAGAAGCGCATAAAGTCATCGGAGAGCTCCACCTTTTCAAAAGCCCTCGCCCGATTCAGCCGAGAGACCTCCGACTCGGGATTCCAATTATTGAATATGCGATCGATGCTCCCAAACTGCTCCCTGATGAGCTCCTCGACCTCTTTTTTTTCACCCTCACTCAAGCTGTGACCCAAGAGAATGCGGTAGGGGATGGTCATCGCAATCCCCTCGAAAGAGAGGTAGTCCTTTTCTTCGCCGCGCTCACTACAGCCGGAAAAGAGCAGAAGTATGAGAAGGGGAATCATCGAGACCTCATCGTCCTTCACGCCTCTCAGCACTCAAAATGGTGTTGTGCATCAGCATCGAGACCGTCATCGGCCCCACACCACCCGGCACAGGCGTGATCGCCTTGACAAGAGGAGCGACCTTTTCAAAATCGACATCTCCGACGAGGCGATAGCCTTTGGGAGAGCTCCTATCTTCGAGGCGATTGATCCCCACATCAATGACGACAGCGCCTTTCCTAACCATCTCAGCCTTAATGAGATGCGGCGATCCTACTGCGGCGACCAAGATATCTGCCGAGCGAGTGATGGCAGCAAGATTTTCTGTTTTGCTATGGGCGAGCGTGACGGTTGCGTTGGCCTCCTTCCTATTTTGCACGAGGAGGGCTGCAAGGGGCCTACCCACCACATGGCTTCTGCCGACGATCACCACATGTGCTGACTCGATGGCCAGAGCCGATTTCACCAGCAGTTTTTGAATGCCGAGCGGCGTGCAGGGGACAAAGCCGTCGTCCCGCCCTAGGAGAAGCTTGCCCATATTTTCCGGGTGAAAGCCGTCCACATCCTTTCGCGCATCGATGGTTTCGATCACACGCTCTAAACTCACGGCTTTGGGCAGGGGAAACTGCACCAAAATTCCATCGACCTCAGGTGTGCGATTGAGCTCCTCTACCGTGCCGAGGAGCCTCTCTTCCGAGATATCCTCCGGCAAATTCCTCACCTCCACCTCGATCCCAAGGCGCAAGGCCGCCGCCCTCTTTGCCCTGACATAGGCTTCGGAGGGGGCGTGGGAGCCAACCAGGACCACCGCAAGGGCAGGGGCCCTCTTCAATCGTGCAATGCGAACTCGGCACTCCTTCTCAAGCTCGTCTGCAACCGGTTTTCCTCTCAATATCATAGCCCCCTCCTTATCCACGCTTCTGGGGGGGCGTGGGAGCCAACCAGGACCACCGCAAGGGCAGGCGCCCTCTTCAATCGTGCAATGCGAACTCGGTACTCCTTCTCAAGCTCGTCTGCAACCGGTTTTCCTCTCAATATCATAGCCCCCTCCTTATCCACGCTTCTGGGGGGGCGTGGGAGCCCACCAGGACCACCGCAAGGGCAGGGGCCCTCTTCAATCGTGCAATACGAACTCGGTACTCCTTCTCAAGCTCGTCTGCAATCGGTTTTCCTCTCAATATCATAGCCCCCTCCTTATCCACGCTTCTGGGGGGGGCATGGGAGCCAACCAGGACCACCGCAAGGGCAGGCGCCCTCTTCAATCGTGCAATGCGAACTCTGTACTCCTTCTCAAGCTCGTCTGCAATCGGTTTTCCTCTCAATATCATAGCCCCCTCCTTATCCACGCTTCTGGGGGACATGAGAGCCAACCAGCACCACTGATCGGCCAATTAATCACAATCTTGCTCATCTTGCCGCTCCTAGCGATCGTGCTCATCCTGTTTCTTTTTGAAGAAAGAACAAGATGTGCAGGATCGCTAGGAGCGCCAAGATGAGCAAGATGAACTTGTTCAAGAGGGTAGCTGAACAGTAGGTTATGCAAGCGATCTCTCCTTTATCATAACCCCTCCTCCGATAGAGCTCTCTCTTTGGTGAGCGAAAGCGGGAATTGGAAGCAGAGGAGGGCAAAGAGGGCATCGAGGAGCGGCATCTGGATGAAATCGGTGCCGAGGCCGCTTAAGTAGGACGAGGAGAGGCCAAAGATGAAGTAAGAGATACGGAGTGCAATGCGGTAGCTGAGCGAGAAGAGCAGGGTCATCAGAGGCAGCTTGAGAAAGTGGCCTTCGGCAAAGAGATGTTTCTTCCTAAAGAGCACCCAGGTCGCCACCATAGCGGCAAGCGAAGAGAGTCCGAAACGGGGCGTGGTCGCCAAAAGGTCGATGATGACTCCGGTGATAAGCGCCTGACCGAGAGAGAAGCGGAGCGATTGAAAAGTGGAGACCAGGATGAGATAGGGCGCAAAGAAGAGGAGAGCGAGAGCTGGCGGTAGTGGGAGGCGAGCAGCAGGGAGAGCGCCGAGAGCCCAAAGGCCAAGAGAAGGAGTCGCGTGTGTGAGCTAGTAGGCATCTTGGTTAAAAAAGAGGCTAGGGATAGTCTTCAAAATCAATCTCAGATCGTACCAGAAGCCCGCCCTATCCACATAGCTGGCATCCAGATGAATGCGCTCCTGAAAAGTAGTGAGGCTCCTGCCCGAGGTCTGCCACAGGCCGGTGATTCCAGGGCGCACCGAAAGAATCTTTTCCTTAAGCGGCCCAAACGCCTCGAGCTGGTAGATCATGTAGGGCCGCGGACCCACGACGCTGAGCTCCCCCTTGATCACATTGAAAAATTGAGGCAGCTCATCAAGAGAGCTTTTGCGCAGGATGCGGCCGAGCGAGAAGATCCGCGGATCTGAAAAGAGCTTCTGCCTCTCGCGCCACTCGCGCCTGATGTCAGGATTACCTAAAATCTCGGCTAGAATCTCGTCAGAATTTTCGTGCATCGTCCTGAATTTAAGGCAGTTAAAAACTTTGCCTCCTTTGCCTAAACGGGGTTGCACATAGAAGACCTTGCCTTTTGAAGAGCATTTGATACCGAGGGCGATGAGGAGGAAGAGGGGAGAGGTCAGGAGAATCACGAGCAGGCTGAAGGCGATGTCAAAAATTCTTTTGACACTCACCCCTCCCTCTCTTTTCAAACAGGCGATTTCAGCTCTTTCCATAGCAGGTTGCTCATCCTGCCAAAGTGGACAATTATATACAAATTCAAGTACATTTTACACTTAAAGCTGGAGTGTACAACCTATGGCTGCAGTGGCGACTGTTTTCAATGACTCAAATCGGGTGCAGCGGAAAGCTGCAGTAGCAGCTGCGAACTACATCATCAAAAATCATTCCGATTTCGCAAAGAGCATACGCATCCATATCGAACCTGAGCAGATCAGCCGGATAGTAGAGATTATCTCGAGCAAGATACCCTCTGTAGCGACCTTCAATTTCAATGCGGCCGATCTGCAGAAGTTTGGCGAATTAACGGCCAGATTTGTCTGGGGCCGTAGAGGTAACGGCACACTGGCAGCAGTTGTCGGTCCATTATTGGCGATTGCGGCGCGCCGATCAAGACTTTAATAAGTTTCGGTCTTAAGCCTGAGGAATTCGAGGTAGTTCTGCAGGAGGATCACCGCGGTGACGCTGTCGATCACCGCCGACCTCTTTTTGCGCGATAGGTTGCCCTCGCGAAGCGCCTTCTCAGCCTGGACCGTCGATAGACGCTCCTCCCACGTAATCACAGGGCAGCTCACATGGCCTTTCAGAGAGTCGATAAAGGCAAGAACCTCATCAGCCAGAAACCCCTTCTTGCCGTTGAAGTGGATCGGCAGTCCCACGATAATCGCCTCGATCTCGTAGGGAGCAAGCGCTGCTGCCACAGAGGCGCTCCCACTTGCCTTTTTGGACGCCATAACCGTCTTGAGCGCCGATGCGATGATCTTCCTCTCATCGGAGATCGCAAGCCCAATGCGCGCAAGGCCGTAATCGATGCTAGCAAATCTGCCCATGCTATGAGGGTTGTCTATTGCGGATCATCGCATGGAAGAAGTCGCGAAAGAGGGGATGGGGCTCAGTCGGTCGCGATTTAAACTCGGGATGAAACTGAACGCCCACCATCCAGGGATGCTCCTTCACCTCGGTGATCTCGCAGAGCCCACCCTTCTCCTCCACTCCAGAAACGATCAGGCCCGCCCGCTCGAGCGCCTCCCGATAGCGTCCATTGAATTCAAATCGATGGCGATGTCTCTCAGAGATCCGCTCGATGCCGTAAGCGAGCTGCGCCTTTGAGCCCACGAGCAGACGGCAGCCGTACGCCCCAAGCCGCATCGTGCCCCCCTTATCTTGAACCCCTCTCTGCTCCGAGAGAAGCGAGATGACAGGATCTTGAGTGTCAGGATCGATCTCCGTCGTATGAGCCCCTTTGAGACCCAGCACATGGCGGGCAAACTCCACCACCATCGCCTGCATGCCAAGGCAGATGCCAAAGTAGGGGATCCGGTTCTCGCGGCAGTATCTGGCAACTAAAATTTTTCCTTCAAATCCGCGCTCACCAAATCCTCCTGGAACGAGGAAGCCGTCGCACCCTTTGAGCTCATCGGTCGAGCCGATTTTGTCAGCCTCTATCATGCGAAACTGGATCTTCTGCTCGCAGTCGATTGCCGCATGGTGGAGCGCCTCGATGACCGATTTGTAGGCATCTTGGTGGGAGAGGTATTTGCCGACGACGCCGATGGTGAGGCTGCCCTTGGGATTCTTGATGCGCCGCACGATCTCTTGCCAGTCGGAAAGATCGATCTCCTTCATCGGAAGGGCAAAATTCTTCAAAATGGCCCGATCCACTCCCTGCTCGTGCAGTTTGATCGGCACCTCGTGGATCGAATGCTCGACATCCACCTCCTCGAAGACCGCCTCTGGGGGCACATTGCAGAAAAGGGAGATCTTGCGATTGATATCCTCAGGAAGGCTCTTCTCCGTACGGCAGAGAATCATATCGGCTGAGATACCGATGCTTCTGAGCATCTGCACCGAGTGCTGGGTTGGCTTGGTCTTGAATTCGCCCGCTGCCTTGAGGAAGGGGATGTAGGTCAGGTGGATGTTGAAGCAGTCCTGAGGATGTTCGTAGCGAAACTGGCGTATGGCCTCCAGGAAGGGCAGGGACTCGATATCTCCCACCGTTCCACCGATCTCGACCAGGACAAAATCGGCGCCATCGGCCTCGCCCGCTTGGTGGATTCGGCGCTTGATCTCATCGGTGATGTGCGGGATCACCTGAACGGTTTTCCCGAGGTAATCTCCGCGCCTCTCCCTCCTGATGACAGCGTCGTAGATCTGGCCTGAGGTGGCTGTCGAGACGCGGCTTGAAGGGGGAGTGGGTGTAGCGGTAGTAGTGGCCGAGGTCCAGGTCGGTCTCAGCCCCATCGTCGGTCACATAGACCTCTCCATGCTGAAAGGGACTCATGGTGCCCGGATCGACGTTGAGATAGGGATCGAGCTTCAATACCGCCACTTTGAGATTCTGCCTCTCCAAGAGCAGTGCAATCGAGGCGAGCGTTAGCCCTTTGCCGAGCGACGATACGACGCCGCCTGTTATAAAGAGATACTTTCTCTGCATGAGACACTCTCTAAAATTTTTTCCACCTTCACAAGGTCAGCCGGTTCGTTGACCTCTACACTCGTCTCATCCTCGACCAGGGCCACATAGATATCGTAGCCGTGCTCGAGCACTTTCAGCTGCTCCAGATCCTCGGTCTCTCTGAGAGCCGTCGAACTGAGCTGAGCATACTTTAAAAGAAAGGAGCGTTGGAAGCTATAAATTCCCATATGGCGGAAATAGCTACCCCCTCCTCTCTGCGAGTAGGGGATGGGGGAGCGGCTGAAGTAGAGCGCCCGCCCATTTCTATCGAAGACGCATTTGACCGTGGAGGGACTGGTGATGAGGCTAGGGTCTGAGATCTTAGCAACCAGGGTCATGAGAGGAGCGTGGCTAAGCGCGAGATGGTCCGAGACCAACCGGTCGATCAACTTGGGGTTTAAAAGAGGCTCATCCACTTGAATGTTAACGACATGCTCGACATCTGGGAAGTGCTCTGCCACCACGTGGGCGGTGCGATGGGAGCCGCTTTCGCATTCGGGAGGGGTCATCAGGGCGCGCCCTCCAAAGCGCATCACATGGTCGAAAACCTCTTCGTGGTCGGTTGCAACAACAAGCTCTGTCAACATCTTAGACTGCACGGCCCTCTCGTAGGTGCGCTGTACGAGCGATTTGCCGAGAATATCGGCGAGCACCTTGCCTGGAAAACGGCTGCTTTTAAAACGGGCTGGGATGACTCCAAGGGCCATAAAAAAAATTCTCGAGGTCGCTAGTTTCCGGCCCTCCAAAATGTAAAGGCCTAGAACTTATATCAGTGGAAAATCTTAATCCAATTTTTCATAAAGATCAAGAATATTATATAATAAAAATGTTTATAAAAAGCAGGAAACTAAATAATATAATATCTATACAGATAGAAAATAAAAAGGTTAAATCATGTTACTGCTAAAACCCTTTCTCGTGCTGTCCATTTTAGCGGGGGCATCATCGCCGCTTGCAAGCTCTGAAGCTGTTATCTTGGCGGTGAAAGAGGAGTCGAAGAACTGGAAGCAGTTTTCCTCTCCTGAAAATGGCTTCTCGGTGGAGTTTCCCAAAATCCCCGACCACATCCACCAGAAGGTGCAGATTCCCAAAAGCGACCTGGAGCTCGAATATGACACCTATGTGAGCGAGCCGAGCGAGAATGTGGTCTACGTGGTCTCTGTCTGGAATTATCCTT
Organism: Chlamydiia bacterium; assembly: GCA_963827485.1. Lineage (GTDB taxonomy): Bacteria > Chlamydiota > Chlamydiia > Chlamydiales > JAAKFR01 > CAWHBB01. Next base: position 125,651 of record CAWHBB010000002.1, on the reverse strand, counting down.
CAGCGATCGACATGTCCAAACCTGAAATCAACCTCAAGGATGGCTTCTCGGGCATGATTGCAGCGCTTCCCGGCTCTGAAGTGGAGCATATGAAGATCGACGATTTCCACGGCTTCAAAGCGCTCGACTTTCTCGTCAAAAGCGACGATCTCTACTTCCAGGGCAAGCTGATCCTGGTCTACAATACCCTCTACCAGGTCTTCACCGTCTACAAAGAGTCTGAGAAGAAGAGCGTCGACTACTCCCAATTCATCGACAGCTTTAAGCTGCTCAGCCCTGAAAAGCGTGAGATCACTCCCCAGAAGACCAAAGGGTCGAGCGCCCCAAAGATACGGATCTAGGCCGCTAGATCAGCCAGTTGAGGCCCACTTTGAAGGTGTCGATGCGCAAATCGTGCCGCCAGCCGAAGGAGAGGCCATCGTCTGCTATCCCAAAGATATTATGGGAATTGAACTTCATGAAGAGGTACTCGATCTTCAAGCTCAGGCAATTGGTAAAAGCGTACTCAAGACCTGGACCTGCTGTCCAGCCATTCAGCAATTTGCGCTTTCTTGTATCGATAGTTAAGCCAATAGGGTTAGCATCTACGATACCCAGACGGGTATGGAAATAGGCGTAGCCCCCTTTTGCATAGAGAAAGGCTCTTCCCAGAGCCACTCCTAGGCGCCCTGCTGCGTCCCATACCAGCCATCTGAGCCTCTCAAAAAGGTATCTTGTTGGGGATTGAAAACTTTACCTGAAGGGCGCGCTCCCGTGATATCCATAAAGCCAAAATCGGCTTCAAATCCTGCGACAAGTAGGGGGGAAAATTGCCAGTTAAATCCCCCTTGCATGCCGCCAAAAGTGCGATCGGTTGTAAGCTCTATATATTCACTGGAACTATTGTAAATGTTGCCTGGGAGCGCATGGGCCTCTTGCCTACCTCCCGCATAACCTACATGGCCTCCTATATAGAACCCTGTCCAGCAAAAGGGTTCGCAGGGTACCCAGCACCATTCCCAAGCAGTTAATGAACTCGCAGCAAGTACTAGTAAGGAAAAAGCGACTCTTTTCATATAGACCTCATAGCTATTTAATCCCTATCTAACTGTTTCTTGATTTTTTGCAAAGCCGCTTTGAGATTGACCGACTCCTTCAGCAGAGGGGCGAAAAGATCGCCCATCTTCTTGAGCCGCTGAGGAAGCGTGTGGATATTGAACTCCACCGGATCTAACCCCTTAGCCACTTCACTCCACAGAAGGGGAGTCGAGGCGGGTGCGTGGGGGCGGGGACGAATGGCGTAGGGGGCAACAAGCGTCTGGCCTCGCCTATTCTGCAAGCAGTCGAGATCGACCCGTTTTTGCCGCTTCCTCGGATCCCTTTCAAGCGAAGTAGTAGTCGCAAGACGCTTGTGAGCCGTGTGCGCAATGGTCTCTGCGAACTGCTTCGACTGCTCAAAGTCATATTTCCCATGCAGAGGAATCACCACGTGCAGGCCGCGCCCTCCAGAGGTTTTGCAGTAGTTTTTAACCCCTACCTCTTCGAGAATTTCATGGATCACCTGGGCCGTTTCAATCACCCTTTCAAAGCTGGTTGAGAGGGGATCTAGATCGATGACCATGCTTCTCCGGATGGTCTATATGACTGCTCTTTGCAAGGAAGGGATGCAGATCGATGCTGCCTAAGTTAATCGCATAGAGCGGACTGCGCATGTCGTTGATAATCAGATAGTTAATCTCTTTTCCTTCCTGCATCATCCCATATCGTTTGATGCCCTTCGGCACCTCGGCGATATTTTTTTGGTAAAAATCTTTGCCCGTGATCCCGTCAGGGTAGCGGTGGAGCATGATGGGACAATTCTTCAGGTGGGGCAAAATAAAGGGAGCAATCGTCTGGTAGTAGTCGATCAGATCGCCTTTGCTGATTTTCTCCTTTGGCCAATAGACCTTGTCTACCTGGGTGAAGGCGAGAGACAGGGGGCTCTTCAGCTCTCTCTAGCCGAACGCTTTTCAGGATTTTTGTCCTCTCTGAGCCCATGGAAGATCGGCTGACGCATGATCTTTTCTTGGGTCCACTCAGCAAAAGAGAGCTCTGCAATCAGTTTGGGCTTTACCCAGACCAGCTCGCCTTTAACCGGCACTGAGCCTGAAAAGGGGGAGCTCTTTTGCACAAGGGGCTTGAGCTTTTTATAAACCTCTTTGAGCAGCTCCTGAGTGAATCCACCGCCCACCTTGCCTGCATAGTGGAGCTTGCCTTGGTCGTCATAGATACCGACAAGAAGGGCGCCGAACTGCTCCCTTGAGCCCTTTGGAGCGGTGAATCCGCCTATCACCATCTCTTGCCTCTCTACCGCTTTGATCTTGACCCAATCACGGCTGCGGCGCATCTGGTAGCTCGAGCTGATCTTTTTGCCCATAATGCCCTCTAGATGGGCCCTTGAAGCCTCTTTGAAGAAATCAACGCCCCGCGCCACCAGATGAGAAGAGTAGCGAACGCCTGGCAAATCGCTCTCTTTCAAAAACTGCTCAAGCCTCTCCTTGCGCTCGATTAAGGGAAGCTCTCTCAGGTCTTGCCCTTGCAAATAGAGCAGGTCAAAGACCTCATAGACAAGATCTCCCTTGCCGCTTTTCTGATAGTTCTGCATCGCTTGGAAATCGGGTTTGCCCCTCTTGTCGAGAACGACGAGCTCCCCATCGAGAATAGCACTCTCTTCGATCTTCTCTAGATCGTGGACCACAGGTGCAAACTTCTGGTTCAGAAGCTGTCCTGAGCGGGATTTGAGCTTGACCTTGCCTTTGTTGATAAAGGCGAGCGCTCGAAAGCCATCCCACTTCACTTCGAAGAGCCAATCCTCGCTATCGAAGGGCTCACGTACGAGGTGGGCAAGCATAGGCTCGATCGCATCCGGCATCTTTGAGCGGTTGCTGCCCTGATCCTTATCTCTCTTTTTCATGAGGATCCAATTATGATCCTCGGGATCTCTTTTGAGCTTCTGGAAGATGAACTGCCCCTTGAGCTTATCTCCCTGAAAGATCACAGAAAAATGGCCCTTCTTGAGCCCCCTCCTGAAGGCTTTTTTCTCCCACCACATAGTGGCCTCTGTCCCAGATTTCAACTTTGCCTGCCCCATAATGGCCTTTGGGGATGGTGCCTTCAAAGTATTGATAATCGAGGGGATGATCTTCGACCTGAATGGCGAGCCGCTTATCGGCGGGATCTAAGAAGGTCCCTTAGGAACGGCCCAACTCAAGAGCACACCTCTATGCTCTAGGCGCACATCGTAGTGAAGAGCTCGAGCCGCATGTTTCTGCACCACAAAACGCAAGTTCTTAGCTGAGGAGCCCCTTTTGGGTGCAGGCTCAGGGGTTTTTGTGAAATCGCGCTTCTTCTTATATCCCTTTAACCCCATCTAATACCAAAGGTAAGCATAGACCGTTGCATAACTCCTAACTCATCGTTCTTAAAGAAAATCCTTATCCTGCCTATCCTGCCGCCCAGCGATCCTGCATATCTTGTTCTTTCTTCTAAAAGAAACAGGATAGGCAAGATCGCTGGGCGGCAGGATAGGCAGGATGAACTATTATGTTGAGCTGGTGTGCTCGGTGATTTAATTTCCAATTTGTGCAACTTTATTATCTTAGGCCGTCTTTCGCTTACTCGGCCTCTTCTTCTCTTCGAGACTGGCCTCTAGAAGCGACATGATATCGTGCACCTTGCTGGGACGAGGGGCCTCTTTTTTGGGATGGATGGGCCGCCCCTTGGCTCTCTTCCTGATGATCTCTTTCATCTCTTTGGCGTAGCTGTCGCTGTATTTGCCCGGCTTAAAAGGCTCAGTGAGCTGCTCGATGAGCTCTACCGCTATATCGATCTCTTTGCCCGAAGTTTTGCTGACCGCTGGGAGCTTCAACTCCTTGGGCTCGATGAGCTCGCTCTGGTAGCGAAGCTCGTTCAGAACGAGCATATTCTCGTGGACTTTGACTACAGCGAGATGCTCCCGATTCTTGAGCACATAGCGGGCAAGTCCCACCTTCTTGGAGCGCTTGAGCGCCTCTGAGCAGGCTGTAGGCCTTTTCAGCCCCCTTCTCCGGCTCCAAAAAGTAGGGCTTGACGTAGTAGAGGCTATCGATCTCTTCTCCCTCCGCAAAGCTGACGATCTCGACGCTCTTAGTTTTTTTGAGATTGGCCTTCTCGAAATCCTCATCTTTGATGACGACAAAGTCACCCTTCTCATATTCATAGCCCTTCACGATCTCCTCCCAGGGCACCTCTTTCTCCTCCGCCTTGCAGATGCGGGCGTAGCGCACCTGAGAGAGATCTTTTTTGTGGAGCAGCACAAAGGAGAGCTCCTTCTCCCGCGCGGCGCTGTACATGCGCACAGGGATGTTCACAAGGCCGAAGCTCAGGGCTCCTTTCCAGACAGGTCGCATATTATACCTTAGCTACCCCAAGTTGATCTGAAATAGCGGGACAGAAAGAGGGGAGATCCTCGGGAGAGCGGCTGGAGATGAAATGGCGATCGACCACCACCTCCTGGTCCTGCCAAAGGGCTCCAGCATTGACCATATCGTCTTTGATAGCCGAAAAGGAGGTGCATTTGACCCCTTTGATGATACCGGCCGAGATCAACACCCAGCCCGCATGGCAGATAAAGGCGATAGGTTTCTCGTTTTTATGAAAGGCGCGCACGAGCTCAAGAACGCGGCCGTGGCGCCTCAAGCGATCGGGGGCGTAACCCCCCGGAATGAGAAGCGCTCTAAACTCCTCCTCCTTCACCTCATCGAAGCTCCTATCTGCCTTGCAAGGGTAGCCATGCTTTCCTTTATAAAGCTCCCCCTTTTTCTCGCCGGCGACCACCACCTCGAGGCCCCCTTCACGGAGACGGTACTTCGGATATTGGAGCTCCAAATCCTCATAGAGCTCATCCACAAAGGCTAATACTTTGCCGGCCACCATCCTACGCTCCTCCACTTTTAGGTGAAGCTATAGCAGTTCGTCTCTATGAGTCAAATATTTTTTTGAATAAAAAAGAGGCCCACAAAGAACTTGTGGGCCTCATGAATTAGAAGAAAAGAGAGTCTATTAAGAGCCGAAGAAAAGAGCGGCTCTTATCCTTAGAAAGAGCGGCTCTTATCCTTAGAAAAGAGCGGCTCTTATCCTTTCACGTTCGGCTACTACCCTTTGACGTTCCTTCACTGCATCCACCTCAAGTTTGTTGATGCGAGCGTTGACGTGGTTTAGAAGGAGCTCGTTCTTCTCGATATCATCTTTAATTCGAGGTAGTCGAGCACGACCATCGCGCAGCACTCTCGCATCTCCTGAGCTCAGTGCATTGGGATCTAAATGATTTGCAGACTCGATTTTATCTCTTTCTGCACGCAGGTTTCGCAGCTCAGTTTCATATACCCCTTTACCCTCCTTTAACTGTGCGATATCCAGCTTAGCTAGATCTTCGATGAAGCGATCTTTATAGTAACGCCGCGCTCTCTCAACGCAATAGACAACAAGCTGTATGAGAGCAGTTCCTAACAGCATAGCGCATATCGTACCTGTAACGAGCATTCCCGTCCAAGCATTGGTGCTGGTATCACCCCCTGCAACAGCGCCACAGATAACGGCGACAAGGGCAAAGACAACACCGCCACCGAAAGCCCATTTCCCATAAGTTGCCGCTGTATTCATCGACTGGGTATGGGGCGTAAGAACCTTATTCTTCACTGCCGCCTTAGTTGTCTCAACATCCATAGGGGTCACTTTTTTGGCCCCCTGCTGGCTCTCTAGCGCGCCCTCTGCCTGGAGCCTCTGACGGCTTGCTTCCACATTGCGTGGCATAGCTCCCCAACCTATTCCCTTCGCAGCTGAATACATAGTTTTATTCTCCTCAAGTTATTTAAAGTTAGATTATTATATAAGAATGTCTAATTAAATTCAATTTTTATTTTACCAGCCCTCAATTAATGGCCTCAGGCTTCGGATCCAATTCACCAATGCGAGCCTCGATATGGTCTAGAATGGTTTGACCTTTACCTATCTCCTCTCGAATTTGAGCAGCTGAGCGCGCCAATGCTCTATTTCACTCTTGATTCCAGGTCGCATCGTATGGGTATTCACACTCCACGCACCATCGATGCTGCTTTCCTGTTGACGAAGCTTTTCCAATTTCTTTTTATAGATCCCTTGATATTTCACTAAATCTTTGAGCTCCATTTGATCTAATTTTTCCAATGTGCGCTCCTTTAGATAGCGCCGAATGCCCTGAACACAGTAGGTGATAAATGCGATCACAGCGCCTGCTGCTAGAATCCCACCGATAACACCTGTTACAACGGTTGCCGTCCATGCATCGCAGTGATGATCGGCACCGGCTATCCCTCCGCAAACACCTGAGATGATGGCAACTATCCCCGCTGCAGCAAAAAGCACCTTGCCAACAAGGGCTGCTTTATCCATCGAGCGAGAAAAGGGGGCAAGAAATTTATTATTCAGCGCTGCCCGAGTCGTCTGGACATTCATCGGACTCACTTTTCTGCCCTCGCTTCCTTGCACAGGGGCGTGCGTCCGCTGAGCTGACTCTGTTCTTTGACCTGTTCTTACTTCGTGCATAGCTTTACTTCTTTAAAAGTGTTTAACCTCTCCACTCAAGGCGGACCCGAATGGGTACCAAGAGAGAGTTCAAAGCCTCTATTTTGACTAAATTAGCCTCAGCGACAGAAAGAGGCGCTCTGAGAGAGGCATCCAAATAGGCCGTTATCTGCTCTACAATAATCTCTTTCGCCGCTAATAATTCTTGCGTGCCTGCTTTTGCTACTCTCTTTTGGAAGCGATCAGCTAGCTCCTTGGCGATCGGCCCTGAGCGGTATTCAGAGCGGAGTTCGATCAACGCTGGTAGATCAACTCCAAGGCGCAATCGGATGGGTGCCAGATACAATTCTAGAGTCTCAATTCTGGCCAGGTTGGCTTTTGCTATAGAGGCATATATATTAAAAGGACTTTCCGAATAGGTGGTTATCAGCTTTTCAATATGCGCTTTGGCCGCTTCTAATTCTTTTTTGTCTGCCAGCTTTAGTCTCTCCTGGAAGCGTGCAACGATATGTTCGGCAAGCGAGCCGCTATGCTGAGATCGGAGTTTGATCAGCTGCGTTAGATCAGCTTCATCGATCTTAGCAAGATCTTCACGCAGAGAGTTGGCCTTATAATATTTCAGATATCCCCATAGAATTATCGAAGCAGCCGCAAGCACAAAGGCAGTGCCAGCAGCTATGGCCGTAGGGATAGTGTTGGCGTAGCTAAAACCATTAGCTCCATCGATGCCAGCAATAATGGCGGTTGCTATACAGAGGGCGGCAGAGGCACATGCAAAGAGTCCTCCAGCTATGGCTGAAAAGGTGGCTCTTGTATTGTATTTCTGGATCGACTGATTCACAGCCGCTCTCGTGTCTACAACTAAATTACTTGCTCCTTTAATGGTAGCCATAGTTATCCTGTTTAATTAGTTGGACTATTGTATAGCAATTAGCCATTAAATTCAATTTTTATTTTGACTAAACGTCTAGCTTTTGGCGGATAATAGCGAGGAGGTGCTCAAGGCCCTTTTGGAGATCTTTATCATGGCCCTTGAGAGCCTCTAGATACTTCTCATGAACGCTTTGATACAATTTCTCCAATTGCCCCCGATCGGCCCCTTCGATCTGTTCAATGCATCGAGCCATCCGCTCGAGGGTAGCTTTTTTCCCATACCTCTGCAGGAAAAAGCCACCTGTGATGACCAGCAGGAGAAGAGCGACCACCCCAAGACCTATGGCGGCACCCCCGTTCTCAAAGGCGGCCTCTACACCGAATGCGATACCCACCCCAATTGTGGCCAGTCCGGATATAATTCCCCAAAAGAGGTCGCTCCTTCTCGACTGCGCCACGCTAAAGCGCCAATTCTGATAGGCTCTATTTGACCCTGCGGGGTTAAGAGGGGTATATTCAGAGCGGACAACAACGGCTCCACTATTACTTATTGATTTTGCAGCCATATTCACCTCATAATTTCTGACTTTTTAAAGAGTAATTATACAGGAAATTGAATTAAAAATCAAATTTTAGCTTGACTTATAATCTCTTAATATTAATTAGGGATGACTTTAGAATGGATGGCATGCGGACAGAGATATTAGAGCCCGATCGAGAGGGCATTGAGAGGGCAGCCGCCCTCATGAGAGCAGGGGAGCTCGTCGCCTTTCCCACCGAAACCGTATGGGGGATAGGAGCGCATGTCTTTGATGATAAGGCTGTTAGGAAGATCTTTGCCGTAAAGGGAAGGCCTGCCGACAATCCGCTGATCATCCATATCAGCGATCTCGATCAGGTGGAGAGAGTCGCAGAGGAGATACCGGAGAGTTTTTACAGATTGGCCGCTCAATTCTTCCCAGGGCCGCTCGCTCTGATATTAAGAAAAGGCAAAGAGGTGCCGGAGAGTGTTACGGGAGGACAGATGACGGTGGCAGTGCGCATGCCGCTGCATCCGATCGCGCGTGATTTAATTGCGAGGGTGGGGCCCATTGCCGCTCCTTCGGCCAATCTATCGGGTAGGCCGAGCAGCACAGAGATGGCCCATGTGCTCCAAGATTTTCAAGGCAAGATAGCAGCCGTTTTGAAGGGGGGAAGCTCTGAAATCGGAATCGAGTCCACTGTGCTCTCGCTTGCCCATGGCGAGCCTCTGCTCCTACGGCCCGGCGCCATTAGCCACGAGGCGCTGGAGACAGCTCTTGGCAGCCGCGTGCAGCTCGCCGAAGCAGAGAGCAGGCCCCTCTCTCCCGGCATGAAGTATCGCCACTATGCACCCAGTGCGCGTGTGAGGCTTTTCGAGACGGAGGAGGCGCTCGATCGCTCTCTTCGGGAGAGCGGCCTATGCAAGAGGGTCATCAAGCCGAGTGCACGCTCGCTCTACGCCTCTTTCCGTCAAGCCGATCTGGAAGGGGTAGAGGAGATTTTGATCCTGGCGGACGCGCGGCTCAAAAGCGACAGAGCTCTTTACAACCGCGTGCTCAAAGCAAGTTCTAGTTGAGCAAGTTCCAGCAAAGCAAGTTCCAGTTGAGCTAAATAGTTGCACATCTTAGATTAGCAATATGCTGCCGGTCGTCGATTTTCACTGCGATCTTCTCTCTTCACTTGCAAGAGAGGTGCCACGCCTCGATTCCGATTTGAGTCTCAGATGCTCCTATCCCCAGCTCAAAGAGGGCCGTGTGGCGCTGCAGACCCTTGCACTCTACTCTGAACCGAAAAAGGGCTCCCACGCCTCTCTTAAGCGGCAGCTCGCCGCTTTTCGCAATCTCGCCCACGAGCGCTGGAGCCCTTTCAATGGCACTAAGATAGAGGGTGCTGGCTCGATCTCGGTCGCTCTTGCGATCGAAAATGGTTCAGGCCTTCTTGAAGAGGATGAGCCGTTTGAGCTCCTTTTCGAGCGGCTAGAGGCGCTGAAAAAAGAGGGGACGAGGGTTCTCTATATCAGCCTCACCTGGAATGATGAGAACCGTTTTGGCGGGGGCAATTTTACCCCTGGCGTCGGTCTGAAAAGAGATGGGCGGCGCCTCCTTGAGACTCTCTCGGGCCAGGGCATTGCGATCGACCTAAGCCACACCTCTGACAGGCTCGCAGAGGATATCTTTCAGACCATCGATCAGCATGGGCTCGATCTTCAAGTCATTGCCAGCCACTCCAACTTCCGCACCGTCGAGGACCAGATGCGCAATCTTCCCGATGCGCTCGCTCAAGAGATCTTCAGACGGGGAGGCATCATGGGGTTAAACTTTATCAGGCGCTTCATCGGCCTTCCTTTTGAGAGCCAGTTCTTGAAGCATCTGGAGCATGGGCTTAGGCTCGGTGGCGAGAAGGCGCTCGTGCTCGGCGCCGACTTCTATTGCGATGAGGATTTTCCCTCGCTCAGCCATCTCGCTCCCTTTTTCGACGAAAATTATGGCAATGCCGGTAGCTACCCGCGCCTTCTTCATCTGATTGAGAAAGCCTTTGGAAAGGAGATAGCGGCACGCCTTGCCTATCAAAATGCGAGCGCCTTCCTTCGATGTGGATTTTAGCTGGAGATATTGGTGGGACCAAAACCCGCCTCGCCCTTTTCAGTGAGGGTAGCTACGAGCCCCTCGAACTCGCCACCTTCCCGAGCCAAGAGTTTGCTGACCTCGAGTCGATCATCGCGCTCTATCTAGAAAAGTTACCAGGGAAAAAGATAGCGACCGCCTGCTTTGCCCTCGCAGGCCCGATCAAAGAGGGACGGTGCGAGACCACCAACATCGCCTGGATCGTCGACTCAAAGAAGATAAAAGCGCAATTCAATATCCATAACGTGTTGCTGCTCAATGACTTAGAAGCTGCCGCCTGGTCGCTCGGCCTACTCGATGAGGGCGCCTTTTGCCTGCTTCAGAAGGGGAGGGCTGAGATTGGGGGCAACAAGGCGATTATCTCCCCTGGCACAGGGCTCGGTGAGGCGGGGCTTCTATGGGATGGAGTGCGCCACATTCCCTTCGCCACCGAGGGGGGGCAAACCGACCTTGGACCGAAGGATGGGCTGCAAATAGAGCTAGTGAGCTATTTGATCGAGCGCTACGGCCATGTGAGCTATGAGCGGGCGCTTTCAGGCCGAGGAATAAAAAACATCTTCGATTTCCTGAAAGAAAGAAAGGGGATGGCTGTGGAAAAGCCGCTTCTCGATGCGATGGAGAGGGAGGATCCGGCGGCGCTCATTTCTAAAGAGGGGCTGACCGGCCGCTCAGAGATCTGTGTGAAAACGCTCGATCTCTTTGCGCTCCTGCTCGGCCAAGAGGCGGGCAATCTCGCTCTCAAGCATCTAGCGCTCGGGGGGCTTTACCTGGGCGGCGGCATTCCGGTGAAGCTGCTTGCCAAACTGCAGGGGCCGCTCTTCCTCGAAGGCTTTTTGAATAAGGGCCACTTCAGCGCCCTTCTGCAAGATATTCCGGTTCGGGTCATTCTCGACGAGCAGGCGTCGCTCAAAGGGGCTGCTGCCTGCGCTATTACCGTTTCAAAGTAATGATGCCCACTGTTCTGACCCAAGTCATGATGCCCTCTGTTCTGACCTGAAAGAATTGCTTTCTACTCCCTCCGAGGTAGGTAGGTTGGTAGCCCCCTCGAATCCTCTGGTAAAAGACGTCAAAAACGAATAGATGAGAGGGAACTTTTCCCCTTTCGGAACAGCGGGGATCAGTAGACAGAACGTTCCGTCTTATTAATCGAGAATGCTCATCCCTCCCTCTGAGATCGATCAAAGAGATCGTTATCCCCTGATCTTTACTGAAAGCGCTTGGGAACGAGACAAAGGAAAATGTTGGACACTGAGCCTTAGCCTTATCATTGATGGATTGGATTCTTGCGGCAATGTACTCCCCTAAATGAATCATCTCTATAATCCTTGCGCAGGTTGTGTGGGTTTCAGGTTGGCCCGGTACCAAGGGAGGTGTGAGATCGGGTCTATGGTCGCCAAGCCAGCTCGCCGTGAGAGCGAGCGTTGCTAGGGTGAAGGGCGATTTTTTAGCCCCATCGGTCACGATGAAAAATAGTTTTGCAATAACAGCTGGATCGGTAAAAACCTTCGACCAGCCGGGATGGGCGCCCAATATTTGAGTGAATTCTGCAAGCGAGTAGGCGCGCTTGGTATCGAATGCTCTTAGATCGAGCAGCCCAGCCTGAGTCGCAGCTTTAAGCATCTGATTTACATAACTTCTTGTCAAAGCTTGATCTTCTGGAGAATCCTGAACGCTTATGCACAAGCCCTGCGAGGCAAGCATCTTCAAAAGAGTCTCTGTGTGAGGATGAGATTCCTCGACTTTGCCCTCATCTGCTAACTCTTTTCCGGCTACGCCAGGCCCAGGCCCAGGCCCGGCTGCAGCAGCTGCTCCCCCGGCGCCTGCTGCGGCGCTAATGGCAACCCCTCCCACGCCAGTTGAAGCAGGCGATGGTGCGCTCTGTCGGCCAATGGCAATTGAGACATCGTGTAAGAGCTGTGCTCGCGCACGCTCTTCCAACCCCTTGAACTGCCCCTCGAATTCTTCCCAGGTCATGCCCGCGATCTCCCTGCCATTCCATTCACTTCGGAGAGCGTCACCCTCTATCAGACACCTTACGAAGCTCACTTTTTCAGCGAGAGGGACCGTTCCTGATCTCAAGATTTCACCAAAAGCCATCTTATTGCCCACCTCTACGATGAAAGCTAGCCCTATAGCCCCTGATGAAGCCATGGACAATCCTATCGTAGTTCTGCCCAAAATAGTCTTTGATGAACTCATTTGTCACAGGAACAACGATATTGTAATTACTGTCCCAGCGGAATAAATCAAAAAAAGCTTTCTCCTTCACGAAATATCTGACCTCTCTAAATACCGCATTCCGTCTTGTTAATCGAGAGGTCCCATCTCGCGCATTGAGGTGGGTCAAAGAAACCGTTCTCCCCTCGGCTTTGCTGGGAGCGCTTGGGAACGAGACAAAGGAAATTTTCAGTCCGCTGCCCGGCCAAGATTGCATGGCTAGCAAATGCTCGATAATGCCTTCCATTATAAGAATAATGTCTTTAATCCTAGGAGAGGTTGTGTAGGTTTCAGGTCGGCCCAGTACGAAGGGAGGTGTGAGATCGGGCCTATGATCGCCAAGCCAGCTCGCTGTGAGAGCGAGCGTTGCTAGGGTGAAGGGCGATTTTTTAGCCCCATCGGTCACTATGAAAAAGAGTTTTGCAATGATAGCTGGGTCGGTGAAAACCTTCGACCAGCCAGGATGGGCGCTCAATATTTGGGTGAACTCTGCAAGCGAGTAGGCGCGATTGGTATCGAATGCTCTTAGATCGAGCAGCCCGGCCTGAGTCGCTGCTTGAAGCATCTGATCCACATAGCCTCTTGTCAGAGCTTGATCTTCGGGATGATCCTGATCGCTTATGCACAAGCCCTGCGAGGCAAGCATCTTCAAAAGAGGCTCTGTGTGAGGATGGGGTTCCTTATCGACTTTGCCCTCATCTCTTACCGAAGAGACGGCTGCGGCAGCAGCTGCCCCGGCGCCTGCTGCGACATTAGACACAACCCCTCCCGCACCCGTTGAAGCAGGCGATGGTGGGATCTTACGGCCGATGGCAGTTGAGACATCGTATAAGAGCTGCGCTCGCGCACGCTCTTCCAACCCCTTGAACTGCCCCTCAAATTCTTCCCAGGTCATGCCCACGATCTCCTTGCCATTCCATTCGCTTCGGAGAGCGTCACCCTCTATCAGACTCCTTACGAAGCTCACTTTTTCAGCGAGAGGGACCGTTCCTGATTTCAAGATTTCACTAAAAGCCATTGCCTAACCTATTAAAAGATAGATATTAATATTATCAGAAAACAAATTTAAAAAAAAGAGAAATTATTTTGATAATAATTTTTTTATTTACATAGTGCTCCGCAGACCCTATAATTCAAGATCTGAAAGGAGGGGGAAGGATGCGCAATCTCACAATAACGATCGACGGCCATAAGATCTTTTATCGCGAGGCGGGCGATCCAAAAGCTCCCACTCTACTGCTGCTGCATGGTTTCCCCACTTCATCCCATATGTTCCGTCAATTGATTCCTTTGCTAGCCGATCACTATCATCTGGTCGCTCCCGACTTTCTGGGATTCGGATTTTCAGATACTCCAAGTCGGACTCATTTCAAATACACTTTCGAAAATCTGGCAAACATTGTCGACAGCTTTACAGAGAGCATTCAGCTGAAAGAATATGCTCTTTACATTTTCGACTATGGCGCTCCCATCGGGTTTCGTCTCGCGCTCAAGCATCCCGAAAAAATCAGAGCCATCATTTCGCAGAATGGCAATGCCTATGAGGAGGGCTTAAGCCAGGGCTGGAATCCGATTCAGAAATATTGGAAAGAGCGGAGCGAGACAAATAGAGCAGCACTTCGCGACTTTCTCAAGCCCGAGGGAATCAAGCAGCAATATCTGCATGGGATATCGGATGAAAGGCTACTTGCGCCCGAAACCTATACATTGGACTCCGCCTTATTAGCCCGGCCTGGAAACGAAGATATCCAGCTCGATCTTTTCCTAGATTATGAAAGCAATGTCAAACTCTATCCTCGCTTTCAGGACTATTTGCGCAAAAACCAGCCGCCACTGTTAGCAGTATGGGGAAAAAACGATCCCTTCTTTCTGCCCAAAGGTGCCGAAGCGTATAAACGGGACATCCCCAACGCTCAGATAGTTTTCTACGATACAGGCCACTTCGCGCTCGAGACGCACGCCGACGAAATCGCCGCCCAGATAGGCGCCTTTCTCGGCCATCATCTTTTAAAATTAACGCCTATCTAATACCAAACTCGAGAGAATAACAATGGCAAATACCCACCACAATTGAATCGGCGACACATTTCATTGAAAAATGTCGTAAAAGATCTCCTTTCAGCCCAAATTCTCTATTTCCATTGCGATAGCCTCCTCACTGACAGCTATCGAGCACACGCGGGGCTTCCTAGAGGCAGCCACTCTCTCACAAGATTGGGTAGCCAAGATGCAGGCGCGCGCTTTGGTTCTGGAGGCACACCATACGACTCATATAGAGGGCACTCACCTCAGATTGGACCAGTCCGAGAGGTTAATCGCAGGTGAAAAGATGTCCGGGGTCGACTCTGAGGATGTAAAAGAGCTACTAAATTACAGAAAAGCTTTTGATTTTGTTGCTGACTACCGCGACTCACAGGGGACCGATCACCGAGGGTCTAGGCAGGCGAACTCTCCAGAGAGACCTCGCCGATCTCATTGAAAAAGGACTTATCGTGCAAAAGGGGAGCAAAAAAGGGAGTCGTTACCGCATAACAGCATTATAAGTGGATACCTCTATCCCTCTTAATATTAATTGTATTATCATAACTCAATTAATTTGGAGGATCAAATAGATGGCACTGCAACCTGTCTTAGGTCTCGCCGCCACAGCCGCAGCACCAAATCGAAGCGCAGGCCCTGGCAATGGGCTTCTCCGGCCGGAGCGCAAAGAAGATGGTCGCGCTGTTGCAGCTGTGGCCTCTCTTGTGCTCCCTCGGCTTATAAGCTCTCAGAGCGGCCTGCTTGCTCTTGATAAAGACCTCGTCGCTATCCAGATCATCGGTTTTCTCGATCACCAATCGGTAGCACGAGTTGTCACCTGCTGTCGGCTGGCATGGCAGCAGCTCACTGCCCCGGTCGAAACGCGGATCCTGGCACATTTTCTTCATAGCACTTCAGGAAGGTGGATCAATTCCGCGCTCTCAGAGGCTCCGAACCTGATCGGCACCTACATGGCGCAGATGACAGAGCAAGAGCGAGGCAGCTGTCTGATTCAGGCTGCAGGAGGCGAAAATCCCGCAAGCGTCTCTTTCATCCATGCTCTCCTCGCAAGAGGAGAGATATCGCAGACTAACCTACGCAAGGCTATGAGGGGAGCTGGGGGCAAGGCAGGGCCTGCAAGCCTCTCTATCATCCAAGCTCTTTGGGGACATGAGAAGATATCAGGAGAGGAGCTAGGCTGGGCTCTGCATGACGCTGCAAGAAATGGAGGTTATGCAGCTCTCACTATAGTCAACGCTCTTTTGGCTCGTGGGGGCATATCGAATGAAGACCTAGGCGAGGCTCTGGCAGCGGCTGCACAATCGGTCGGTCCTGCAAGCCGCGCTATCATGGATGCTCTCCTCGCAGGTGGGACTATATCGGAAGATGATCAAGACGTAGCTGTGCTGGCAGCTGCAGAAACAGAAGGTCAAGGTCCTGCAAGCCTTGATATCGTCAGAGATCGCCTAAGACGTGGTCCCATGTCAGAAGATCGCCTTGGCTCAGGGGTCATTAATGCTGCAGAAAGTGCAAATCCATCAAGCCTTGATATTATCAATGTTCTCCTAGGAAGCGGAGATATATCGGAAGACGACCGCCGCTTGGCACTGGAGGCAGCAGAAGGCAGTGCAAACCCCGCACGCGCTGCTATCATCTCGCGCCTTAGGGGTCTTTAAGCTCCACCCCGACTTCGCATATAAATCGGCAAATTAACCACAATCTTGCCTGCTTCGTGATCGTGCTCATCCTGTTTCTTTTTGAAGAAAGAACAGTTATTGATTCAGTTCTTTCACTACCACCTCGATGGGCTTAAAGCCTTTCCTGGCGCTTGTGATTTCCTGATCCTGTTCTTCGCTTTCGCTAGACTCTTCTTTGCCGGTAGAATCATGCCATAATGCCTCCGGGATGCCCTTCGCACGCTTCTCCTCTTCAGAGTAAAGCCTAGAAAGTCTAGGCCCTCTTGCAGATTCGCAAGATCCCTGATCCGCGTCTTTTCCCGATTTATAGTGAGACCAAATCTCCCCTCGATTTCGTCTTCTATCCACCTCACCATCCATCTTGTCAGATAACGTGCCATGATGACAAAATCGTCTGCATATCTTACCGGCACTGCTTTCGCTCGCTCTGCTGGTCCTTGAGGTCCATGAAAGACCTTGTCAAACCAGTGTAGGTATATGTTTGCAAGAAGGGGGGAGATCACTCCACCCTGGGGTGTCCCGCGATCGTTTGATCTCATCGGTTTTCCCTCTTCCCGGATGGGGGCGGTAAGCCATTTGCGAATCAGCCTGAGGATCTGCTGATCCGCTATTCTTCTCTCTAGCGCCTTCATGAGCTTGTCATGGGGTATAGAGTCAAAGTACCCTTTGAGATCTGCATCATATACTTGGGTCTTACCTTGGCCTATCGCGCTTTTGATCGCATCGATCGCTTGATGGGCCGAATCTTTCAGGCCTAAACCCATAGGTTATTTATTATTTCTTTATGGTCTGAAGGAGAGCGGAGAGTTTTTCAGGAGAGAGGCGAGAGTCGCGGTAGCGATCTTTGAGATGGAGGTAGTTCCTTAGGCGCTCATAGCCACTTCGAAAAGCTTTTTCGGCTACGAGGCGATGGTAGGGGAGCCCCATGGTCTGGCAGAGCTTGTGACCACAGGCCATTTCGCAATCGGGAGGCATGATCTCGACCACCAGGGTGCCTGGACGGCAGAAGGCCAAGTTGGTCAGGCAAGCTCCATGAGGAAAAATGATCCACTCGCAGGTATTGAATAGCTTCACCTGCTCAGCAACCGTCAGAGTTTCGAGCGCCACCACTTCGATCTGGTAACTATCAAACAGGGGTTGTAGCTCCTGCTCATTCAGGAGGCGGCGCACTTGAGCCCTAGAGCGCGTGATGTAGATCCGTTTACCCCCCGGAAGCGATTCGACCTCAGGTGAGAGAAACTTCTGGCGCAGGAATTGGCAGATCCATGGCTGCCCCACAAAGGTGTGGGTGGGGTGAATCGGCACGATCAGCTCTTTCGCTTGGATCTGCAAGCCTCGATCGCCCTGGATGAGCTCTCTCTCCTCAATTCCCATCGCACGCAGGGTCTCCTTTTGGAAAGGGGCTCTGAGAGCGCTCGTGTAAATCTTATCGTAGCTCGCACCCGCCCTTCTTAGCAGTTCTAGCTTGGGGAGTATATCGAACATCCAGTGGTAGTAGCAGGCCGATGCCTCAGCCGCAATGACAGCGACCCGTTCATCGACCCTCACTATTCGAGGTAGATGGAGCCGTCTGAAGATGGGGTGTTTTTCGAGAGGCTCATCGCTTTTCGGGGGGTGGAGCGCCACATC
This sequence comes from Chlamydiia bacterium, assembly GCA_963827485.1. GTDB lineage: Bacteria > Chlamydiota > Chlamydiia > Chlamydiales > JAAKFR01 > CAWHBB01. The sequence goes on along the minus strand of CAWHBB010000002.1, from coordinate 108,013 downwards.
GGCCAGAAAGCACTCGTCATCGGTGACAACCCAGCCATCCCGTTCGATGACGCGCCCCTCAGGGATCGTCAGCACCGAGGCAGCAGAAAAGTCGATCACCTCAGAGCCCACAACGCCGCTATTAGAGAGCGTTTGATAAACCACGGAGCTTGGCGCTTCGATCTCTTGGAGATGGCCAGCCGTACGCTCGCTATATTGGGCTGCACTGATTGAGCTTTTGGGCGGCCCTATCCAAGCTGAGGGCAAGCTGCTATGGCGCAAAAAGGCGCGCACAATCGGGTCGAAAAGCAACAACCGCTCCGCCTACCATCGCGATAGCAAGCGCGGCGCATAGGATGTAGTGATTTCGGACAAACGCCCGCAGCTGATCTTGAAATCCCATGCGGAGGATTCTATTCTATGTCAGTTCAGAAATTCAAGGAGAGATCAACGCTACTCGCCCAAGAACAGGCTGTGCAAGACCCGCTCCCCCTGCCGCTAGAGGATGCGATCCTGGGCGCTGCGACGTAGACGGTATCAGTCAGAAATTCAAGGAGAGATCAACTGGTTTCCGGTCTGGGTGTTCGTGTAGGGGTGCCACTTCTCCCACCTCTCCCTGTACCGTTCGACGCTGCTCGCCCAAGAACAGGCTGTGCAAGACCCGCTCCCCCTGCCGCTGGAGGACGCGATCCTTGGCGCTGCGGCGTAGACGGTGTCAGTCAGAAATTCAAGGAGAGATCAACCGGTTTCCGGTCTGGGTGTTCGTGTAGGGGTGCCACTTCTCCCACCTCTCCCTGTACCGTTCGACGCTGCTCGCCCAAGAACAGGCTGTGCAAGACCCGCTCCCCCTGCCGCTGGGGGACGCGATCCTTGGCGCTGCGGCGTAGACGGTCTCACAGGTCCTCGCGACCCTCGACGGCCCCCCGCTGCAGAGGCACCTCCATTTGCAGGAAGCGCTCCCAGAAGGGGACTCTCATCGGCAGCTGCTGCCGGGGAGAAGCGGCTGGGACCACAAGCGCATTGGGTCTTGAAAGGGATCGAGGCTCCGATGCGGGACTTGGGGTGGGTGCATCATGAACCGAAGCTCCCGCTCCCGCAGCTGCCCCTGGAATCGCTCCTGGCAGCGACCCCGATCCTCGACGGCCCGTGCCGCTACCACTGCCAAACCTCGAAGAAAAAGCAGCGATATCCATAATGACCGGAGGCGTTGCTGGACCGGGACCCGAAGTGGGTGAGGGAGCAGGACTTGCTCCAGCTGCGATCGCACCACCCCCCCTGCGATCTGAATCGGAAGGGGTACGACTGCTGCGACTCTTTCGATCGTCCTCATCCGTAGATTTTCGCGTTCTCAAAACCGCTCCAGGGCCTGTACCATTTAGCATCTCCAGCAGCCTTCTCTCATGGAACCATCGATAATTTGCCCAAGAGTTGAACTGGCTATTTTCGGAGAGAAGTTTGCTATTTTGCCTTAAACTCTCTATCCCGCGATTCCCCGAATTCTCAAATCGAATGATAGCCACTGTGTCGATAAGCGGCTTTAAAAGGGTCTCTACATGACCCGCATCAAGAATGGCGCCCATCTTGCCTTGTAGATGCTGCAAACTGCGCTGCCAATGCTCTTGGATTTGCTGCAGCACGAACATCTTCTGGGCATTTCTCTGAGTGAGATCCTCTTTTGTATAAATACCAGCGCTTTTTGCCTTTCGGAGGAGTTCAGCACGCCCTTCGCAGGGAGTACAGAAAATCCAGTCCAAAAGCAGATCATTGGCAATGACAGCGGTGCGCCTTGCTAAGACCGTTACGAGCTCATTGCGAATCGCTGTCGCAGGATAAAGACGTTCTTCAGCGACATCGACTCTTCTCTCTTCATGTCGCGAGTAGGCACCAAAGCCTGCAGTCGCCAAGGCTGAAATAACCTTCCCTATCACGATCAATATAGTGCCAGCAGCTGCAGGATTTTGTGACGGAGGAAGCGCATAGACAACGGCCGCCACCAAGCCGCAAACTATGGTTGCAGCGATTATAAGACTGGAACGACATCCTGGCTCGATGCAGCCTCTTGCATTGATAATCGCCTCTAATTCTCTCACTTTTTGGCAGGCAGCTACAAGCTTATCATACTCATGCTGTGGAAAGGGGAGGCCCTCGGGTCCAAAGTTCAGAAGGGGCATCCACGCCTTTCCCTTCATATTTTCTTGGAAGCCGCGATCGTCTAATAGGCCGCGCACCGCGGCCGGTATTTCGATTAGGGGAGTCGCCGCAGCCGCTGCTGCTGCACCTTCTTGAGCGGGTGCCACAAGCGTGATGACCACATCGGTGGCCGCTGCTGGCCTGAGCGAAAGTCGTGCAACAGATGCCATATCTAACTCTTGCTATTTCAGAAGTCAGCTACTCTATCCAAGATTCACATTATTATCATCTCTTTGTAGACAAATGCTTTAGAGCATTCACAGCGGCACTATGGGGGGCTGGTAACTTTTTCAGCTAATCCCTTTCTTAGGGGCGGCCGGTTTATAGTAGATATTTTTTTCCGTTTTGATCATGTTCTGTAGATATCACCCTTTTGCGTAGAAATCAATGTTAGTGCTGCTCCTTTTTGCCTTCCTCGCCGGGATTTTCACTGTCCTCTCTCCTTGCATTTTGCCTATTCTGCCTGTGCTGCTCTCGGCAAGCGCTGCGAGAGGCAAGCTGCGACCTTTGGGCATCATCCTTGGGCTCATCGTCAGCTTCACCTTCTTCACACTTGCCCTTAGCGCCCTTGTGCGCTGGATAGGGCTGTCGGCTGAGCTCTTGCGCTATGTAGCCATCGCCCTCATCGCCTTCTTTGGCCTGATTATGCTCCTGCCCCGCCTATCGGCTTGGTTTGCAAAGAGCACCTCAGGCGTTGCTGCTTTGGGACAAAAAATTCAACCGGAGCAGGCTAAAGGCTTCTGGAGCGGCACTCTCCTCGGCGTCGCCCTCGGCCTGCTCTGGACCCCTTGTGCAGGGCCCATCCTGGCCACCATCACCACCCTTGTAGCGGCAGGCGCTGTCGGCTGGACCGCTCTCTTGCTCACGCTGACCTACAGCATAGGCGCCGCTATCCCTCTCTTCTTCATCGCCTATGGAAGCAATAGGGCCATCACCGCCTCCCGCGCGCTCTCCAAACATGCGGAGAGAATAAGGCAGCTCTTTGGCGCTATCATGATCGCTCTAGCTCTCGTGCTCGCTTTCCACTGGGATATGCTGCTCGAACAGAGACTCTTGCGATTTCTTCCTCAGGGGTTGATCGAGAAGAATCCCCGCCTGGACGAGGAGCTGAAGAGGCTCCGGGGGTGAGCTCCATTCAGGGCAAAGCGCCTGAACTTGTCGGCATTGTCGACTGGATCAATTCGCCGCCCCTAACGCTCGAGCAGCTCAAAGGCAAGGTGGTGCTCATCGATTTTTGGACCTACAGCTGCATCAACTGCCTGCGCACGCTGCCCTATCTGGAGAAGTGGGATGCTAGCTACCGCGATAAGGGCCTGGTCATCATCGGCGTCCATACGCCCGAATTCCAGTTCGAGAAGGAGATTGCCAATGTCAAGAGGGCGGCTAAAGATCTAAAAGTGGACTACCCGATCGCCATCGATAACGATTACGCCACCTGGAACGCCTACCACAACCAGTACTGGCCCGCCCATTACCTGATCGATCAGGCGGGCAATATCCGGATGGTGCATACAGGGGAGGGGGGCTATGTGGAGACAGAGAACGCCATCCGCTCCCTCTTGGGCCTGCCGCCGCTCATGATGAAGGAGAGTGCCGCTTCCATCTCGCCGATAACGAGCGAAAGCTACCTCGGATTCGAGCGGGCCGATAGGTATGCGGTGGCGCTTGTGCCGGGCCTTGCGATGCACTACAGCTACAAGCCGCCCCTCGCCGACGATCACATTGGCCTCAGAGGGGAGTTCAAGGCGGAGGCGGAATATATCGAAGCAACAAGCGATGGCGCCACTATCGATCTCAACTACCTCGCCAAGCAGGTCTACCTGGTCCTTGCAGGTCAAAGTAGCCAGCCGGTCCGGGTGAGCCTGGATGGGAAAGAGGTGAGGGAGTTCAAGGTGGATGGGGCAGAGAAATACGATATCATCACCTCGGCCTCCTATGGAAGGCATCTCGTCTCCATCCAGCTCCCAAAAGGGGTAAAGGCCTATGTCTTTACCTTTGGAAATGAGTAAGCTGACTTAATCTTTGATTAATAAATAAAATTTTAACTTTAATATGCTATACTATTTGCATTATGCATCTTATAAGACCTTCAAACAGAGTAGAAAGCTTTTTAAAGCCTATCCAATCCTCGAAGAGTATCGCTTTGGGGTTTGCGATCACCTTTTTTGTTTTGGCCTATCTCAGTGGTGGAGCCACTTTGGATCGCGTCTGTATGGCCCCGGCTGGAAAGCTCGATCACATCCTAGGCGCTGTCTCGGGGGGATGCCTGCTTGTCAGTCTGGTCTCCTTAGTTGTCTGGTTGGTCTATAATCATAAATATAATGCAAAGAGAGAGCGACTTCGCGAAATCGAGGAGGCTGGTAAACCTCAATTAGATGAGCTCCACGCAAGATATACAGATGACACCAAACTCTCCAAAGAAGAAAAAACGCTCTTACTTGCCGAAATCGATGCTCGTTCGGCTTATCTCATTAAGCTAGGTAGAGTTAAGGCTTGGCAACTCCACGACAAAGTAAAAGTCGAGCTGAAGAAGTTTGAGATCCTAATCCGATCTGACAAGGATTTGATAGTAACGGTCGCCGCGGTGGCTGCTCTCTTTTTCATGATAGGCGGCCTCTCAATGCTTCCCGCTCTTGGGGGCCATCTAGCAGGCGAGATTATCTGCCCTCTCGCTCTGGTCATCTGCCTGGCGGTCGGTAAAGCGGCTTCGCTTCTCTATGAAGCGCGTCGCAAAATGATTGCCGAGATTGAAGCAATCAATGGAGAAGCATGGGGCCAGTTGAAATCCAGAATAGCTAGGGAGCCGAATATGTTCACCCCTCTCATCCAAGCTAGAATAGCATGGCTTAACGGGCGTTAAGCGCCGATACCCCAAGAGATTTCCATCAAGGCAACGATGATCCCCGCCTTCGGAGGGGTTAAAATACCCGATTTGACCAGAGTTGAGAGAGTCTCCATTTGGCTTGCCAGTTTACGAAAGGCAACCGTCGCGTCAGGGTTGGAGTACTTGCATCCTGAGGCCCTATCCAAGATGGTAGATACCTTCTCCAGCCATTTGGCGACATTGTCCTCTGTGGGGGGATCGGGCAAATGGGGCCACTCTTTGGCCAGTAGTGCAGATAGTTCGCTCGCCTCTGTTCTAGTTATAAGCCTCTCTTTGACCAGCCTCGCAATCAGAGATTCTATGACGGAATCAGGAAGGGGACCCTGCTTCAACAAACCCACTGCCTCAGCGCCATATTGCTCTATGAGGAGCTTCTCCTCTCCCTCCTCCACTCTTCCGAAATCGGGGTAGGCAGGACCCCCGCCTATTGGGCTCACATTTGACATATAACCACCTCAAGCTTAACTACCTTCATTTTAAAGGAAAGGCTTCAACATTTCATCCACCAATTTAATGATTGCAGAGGTCTTTATTTTTTCTTAAAATTCTAGCCCAAATAGCATGGCTTCGAGCGCATTAAGCGCCGATACCCCAAGAGATTTCCATCAACGCAACGATGATACCGGCCTTTGGAGGGGTTAAGATACCCGATTTGACTAGACCTGCAAGAGTCTCCATTTGGCTACCTAACTTATGAAAGGCCACCCTCGCATCAGGGTTTGAGAAGTTAAATCCTGAGGCCTTATCCAAGATAGTAGATACCTTCTCCAGCCATTTGGCGACATTCTCCTTTGTAGGGGGCTCGGGTAGGGGAGGCATATCCCTGGCCAGTAGTGCAGACAGCTCATGCGCCTCTGCCTTAGTTATAAGTCCCTCTTTGACCAGCCTCGTAAGCAGGGAGTCGATGATGGAATTTGCGCTGGAAGCCTGCTTCAACAAACCCACTGCTTCGGCGCCATATTGCTCAATGAGGAGCCGATTCTCCTCTCTTTCCTCTACTTTTCCAAAAGGGGTCTGGGAGGCCGGCCCTCCAATCTCCTCATCCTCTTTGCCCACCCTTCCATAACCTGGATAAGTGGGGCCTCCTGTAGGGTTCACATTTGACATATAACCACCATAGGTTTAATAAGTTTAACTACCTTCATGTTAAAAGAAAGACTATATATTTTCATCCATCAATTTAATGTTGCAGGGCCTTTATTTTTTCTTAAAATCAGATACTCGTTCGAACAAAAACCTAAATCGGGTACAATCGCTGGCATGACTAATATTGTTAGATATTATCGCTCTCTCTTTTTTGGCGGCGCCTAGCCGCTTCTCTATTCTATTTAATTTTTAATTTACAACTTTTAATCAAAAATAACTAAAAAGAGAGATCCTAACTATGTCTATTCGAAGAATAGGGACATCCATTGTCCATCACTACTGCCGTTTGGGCCAGAAAATAGCGCTGCCAAATCGTCGCTTGCTTTCGTCACAACATATTGATATTCAAGGCGCTAAGAAAATAGTGGAGCGACACTTAGAGCGGGTTACTGAAGCGATGAATGAACGGGAGGGTTGGAAGTACAATATCGACTGCATCCACCTGCGCTACAGATATGGGACAGCGGCTGAATTTGCCTGGCTTCCCGGGTATATGGTCAAGCTGCACCCGGAGCGCATTGAGGGGGGAAGGATATTGAAGAGATGGATAGAGCAAAATGGGCTATCGCTTCTTCGGATCCCCGAGCAGATCCCTCTCCCCATTCCTCCCTCGCACCAGCACATGACGAGCCTAAAAGTGCTCTGTATCTGCGAGAAGATCTTAGGGGTTGGCCCTGAGAGCCTCTCGCTCGAGCACACCATGCAGCTGGTCCATCTGATAGAAGGCACAGGGATTAGCGATTTGAAAGCAGAGAACCTGGTGCATTGCCCCGATGGAAGGATTGCGATCATCGATACAGAGGTGGCTCGCAACACTTCGATCCGAACTGCACTCAACTGGTTTTTAGAAAAAAACCAGTTTGACGAGCCGGCCAAAGCCTTTGTTAAACGAGCGAGACGAGCGCTTTCTTGAAAGAAATAATCTTGCTGGATTTTATCGGCATCCCTGATTAATTTGCGAAAAAAGGGGGTGCCGCCCGTGGGCTTTAGAAAAGAATTCAAGGAATTTGCCCTCAAGGGCAACATGATGGATCTAGCCATCGCAGTGGTCCTAGGTGCTGCTTTTAGCAAGGTCATCAACTCTCTCGTCTCTGATATCATCATGCCGCCCATAGGCCTACTTCTGGGGGGTGTGGATTTCAGCGCTCTCTCTATCAAGTTACATCGGCTGAGTGGCTCTCTGCCCCCTGTGGAGATCAAATATGGGCTTTTCATCAACACGATTATCGCTTTCCTGATCGTCGCCCTTTCGATCTTCTTAGTCATTAAGGGGATGAACAAATGGCGCCCTCCAACCAAAGCAGCCCCCTCCACAAAAGCCTGTCCAGAGTGCCTTATGGATATCCCCAAAAAAGCAAGCAAATGTGGACACTGCTGCTCGACATTGTGAAAGGCCCTTAGATGGCATGGCCCTGGTAGATATGATTAGATTGGCTTTAGCTAAGAGCAAGCGCTAGTTTTAAGGCGCGTTCTATTTCATTCATCTCGCGTGAGGGGATTGATGCTATTCGCTTTTTGAGGCGCATCTTGTCGATAGATCGAATCTGATCAAGCATGACTTTTTTAAATCCTTCAGGCAATTTGATTTTTGCCTCAAAGGGATAGACCTTATCAATTGAACTAGTAATAGGGGCAACGATAACACGTTGAGATCTTTTGTTGGCAATATCATTAGATAAAATAAGAGCAGGGCGGGTTTTATTAACTTCGCTCCCCAATGTCGGATCTAAACAAGTCCAGTAAACATCTCCTCGTCGAGGGAAGTCTTCAGTCATTAGGCCATCCTTCAACCTCTATATCCTTCCATTCTTCGATATCTGAGAGTCGACTACGGTCTTGGGCTGCTTCACTGTAGGCATCTTCTAATTTCTTTTTTTCTGCCTCTAAAGCAATACGGATAGCTTCAGCAACAAACCGACTTCGATTGCGCTGCTCAACAAAAGTATTGAGTTCAGCTAAAACTTCTTCAGGAAGGGTATAGGTGGCTTTATGGGTGCTCATAACCCTTATTATAACATATATGGTATATGTAGTCAATAGTCAATATCCCAGACTCTGCCAATCGAAAAAAGGCCTCGAAAGGATCAATCCAATTATTTTTTTGCTAAGACTTCAATAAGATGGTCGATTTGACGGGCGCGTTTTGTCCTCTTGAAATCGACATAGAGTTGTTCAGGATAGGCATCGATGTGCGTCGGGGCGAACCCTGCCTGAGATAGGTGGTGGCTGATGGACTCTTGGCTGTGGAAATATCTAGAATAGGATTTCTCTCCTGAAGAATAGGTTGTCAAACCAGTTAATGCATTGCATTTTGATGCTTTACCCTGAGCTTCAGCGCAATCAACAGAGCGGACTACAACGAATATTCTCCCATCTATCCGCAATATTCTGTATAGCTCAGCCAAAGCATAGGTCAGTGCATCTTTGGCCAGGTAATGCAAAACGAGTCGAGCATAGATGTAGTCGAAGTGGTCATTGGAATAGGGGAGTGGCTGACTTACATCTTCGACTCTGACCTCAATTTGGGCTGAAAGCCCCGCCTCTCTGATGCGCTCTCTTGCATATTTTGCCCCTTCAAGATCAATGGTTGTAGCGATGATGCATCGATTCGCATCGATCTGGGCCATCTTGATTTCTGCTTGCCCTCCAGTCGAAATTCCAACGCTATAAATTTTCCTATCCACATTGGAGAGAAAACCTATCCCATTCTTTTCGCTGATTGAATCCATGATTGCATCTAAGCTCACAAATACTTGCCCATAGCTCGATCATTTGGGTGCGTAGGCTCTCCGTTGGGATTGTCAAAGGGCATATCCACGTAACCGAGCTTCTTATAAAAGACCCAGGCGCTCGGAGACGCTTCTGTTTGAAGAAGTTTTATACCCTGCTCTTTTACCGACTTCTCACAGACGGCCATAAGATATTTTCCATTGCCGAGTCCACGAAATTGCTCATCAATGACTATGATGCGAAGAGCAGCCCTATGCTCTGGCCAGATTTGTATTTGTGCATATCCAATAATCCGATCTCTGTCATACAAGAGCCAGTGGAGATGGTCGTTGTGATGCAAAGTCCAGCGGTAGGGATCTTGTATCTTCAATCGATCGAAGAAATGCTTCTGCCTAAAGTCAAGCGCTTCTTTTTTCTGCTCTTCAGAAGAAATTAACTTCGTTTGCATAGGCAATCCTATTTTGCTCTCAGATGTTTAACCATGAGGTAATGCTTCACATTTTTCTCCTCACCACAATCTCGATAGAAGGTAGACACCGCTCTAAAGCCCGCCTTCTCATAGACATGCATTGCCCTTGGATTGGATTCAGCGGGATCGATGAAGAATGTATCGATAGAGCAACCCACCTGATCCTGGACAAACTGCGCAAAAGCTTTCAGCGTAGGGGCTGCCAGCCCTTTTCCTAAGAACTTTCGATTCCCTATCAGGAAGTCGATACTAAACGTTCTTCCCGTTTTAGAGAGATGAGCTTTCCACAACTCAGACAAATCTGCCTGATCGGGCAATACCTCCGAAGTCATAAGAAGACAATATGGCTCACCCGCTAGGCAGCCAATCCAATAATCGAAGATGCCATTCCAATAAGGAGAAGGCTCAGTCCGACCCTTCATGAAGATTAGAATATCTTGTCGATGTTCTGGGCTATTATCCCAAAACTCTTGTATATGTGGCTCTGACAACCACTCGAGAACGGTTTGCTCATAGCGAAGGGTAGCTTTCTGAAATTCCAGTTGCTGATCGATCATCGCATCCCTTTGTAAAAACGAGTATGATACCACAAGTGGCTCTTCGAGCGAAAGATCAGCGAGGCGCATCGGGCAGAAAGCCGCCCACCTGCATATGCCACATGCGGGCGTATAAGCCGTTGAGAGTCATGAGAGAAGCATGGGTCCCTTCTTCTACGATCTTCCCCTTGTCGAAGACGAGAATGCGGTCCATGCGGGAGAGGGTTGAGAGGCGGTGGGCGATCACAATAGTCGTGCAGCTGCCCATCAGTTTTTCGAGGCTCTCTTGGATAAATTTTTCCGTCACGGAGTCTAAAGAGGATGTAGCCTCATCCAAAATCAAGATCGGAGCACCGACTAAAATGGCTCGGGCAAAGGCAATTCTCTGTTTTTCCCCTCCAGAGAGCTTGGTTCCTCTCTCTCCCACTTTTGCCTCATAGCCTCCTGGAATGTTGCGAATGAATTCATCGCAGTGCGCAAGCTTTGCAGCAGCAACAATCTCCTCTTCTGTTGCATCTGGCTTGCCATAAGAGATATTTTCACGAAGGGTCCTATGGAAAAGCATGGGATCCTGAGGGATGAGGGCAATGTGACGGCGCAGAGACTCGAGGGTCACATTGGCTATTTCCTGCCCGTCGATGAGGATCTTTCCACCCTGCAAAGGAAAAAAACGGAGGATGAGGCTTACAAAGGTCGATTTTCCTGCACCCGTGAACCCAACCAACCCTACCTTCTCTCCTCCGCGAATATGGGCATGCTTGTTGGAGAAAAGCTGCTTTTCGCCGTAATGGAATGAGACATTCTCAAAAACGATTTCCCCGGCTTTGATCCTCAATTCTTTTGCATCGGGCTTATCTCCCATATCTTGGGGATCAAGCATCACCGAATAGGCTTGCTTTGCAATGCCAAAAGATTGGAAAAAATGGGGCAGAGCTCCTCCCACAGCCCACATGATTGCAGCAATATTCCACGTGGTGCCAAACACTTGAGCTACTTCCCCAGTTGTGATCTGGTCATGGAGCCACAAATATATGACAAAACCGTTGATACCTATAAAGCAGATGGTGGCATAGAAAAATGAGGAGACGGTGCGCATTTTTTCGACATACTTTCTGGCAAATACATTGGTTTTCTCCTCTTCTTGCTGCTTGGGAAGCAGAGCGCTTTTTTCGTATTTGAAACGGTAGAAGAGATTGACAGTGAAATAATTGGTCAGGCTATCGACGATTTTGCCAAGAAGCGCGCTGCGTGATTGGCCATGACGATGTTCATAGAGATCGCATCTCTGACTAAACAGCAGGCAGATGGTGAGATGGAGGATGACCCATACAATCAAGACCAGAGCAATGATAGGGTGCACGAACCATAGAAAAATCGCCCCTAAGATCGCGGTCGCGATAGATGGAATAATGGGCCAAAATAGCTGCTGGAGGATCGATTCCACCGAGCTCGTCATGTCTGTAATTTTATTGGCTAAACTCCCAGCAAAACGCTCACTGAAATAACGAGGGGAGTGGTGTTGCACATGGTCAAACATGGCCATGCGAATATCGGCTTGCAACTTTGGAATAGCCTTTGCCATGAGATAGCCCATGGTGCGGGAGTTGATTTCGATAAAGATGATTAGGCAAATGCTAATGATGATTGGCGCTTGGAGCGCTTCCCACGCCATTGGACGATTCGCTTCATTGTGAGTGAAGATGTCGATCACCCATCGCAGGATAAAAGGCCATAGAAGAGAGTCCAAACAATTTAAACAATCTTCGAAGAGAATTGCGGAAATCCTCACCTTTTGGCGCCGCAGAAACCCCCACAGAAAGCTGATAATTGCTCTATAAGAGACCATTTTGATCATGCCATCCTAGTTCTGAATAGCATTCCCCACGCAGGATCGCCGCAAGGGCGCGCGCATTATATTCGATCATATTCTCAGGCAGGGCATGGAGAGAGAAAAATTCCAATTTCTCGCATTTCTCGGGTTCACAATTTCGGATGGTGCCTCGCCACGATAAACAGTCGAAAAAAACATCGACATTCATGCGATTGGTTTTTCGATGCATGATATGAGCCACTTTGAGTTGGGAGGGAGTGAGCTCGATACCGATCTCTTCGCGGGCTTCGCGTATCATACCCTCGGTTGCAGATTCGCCATCCTCGACGTGTCCCGCCATAAAACCCCACATTCCATCGCAATAATGGGTGTTCTTTCTCAAGAGAAGCAGCAGCTGATCATCCCTCCTCAAGACGAGGTATGCATTGACACTTGTGCCGGTACGCGTTGATGTTTTTGCTGCAGCTGTCATAGTCTTTAGAACCTAGAAATATAATGCGCCCTTTGATGTGGGTCAAGCGCGACAAAAAAAGCAGCGCCCAAACGGATTTATCTCTGTGCAATCTCTTTTTTCTCTCTAGTCTCTGTGGTTTTGTTCTGACCTATCGACTGCGTCTGATAATGGTAATTATGTAAGAAAACTGACTAAGGCTGAGGGTTTTGCGGCCTGCAAATTTATTTTCTTTTTGGGTTCGCTATGCGTGCCGTTCTCTTTGTCGGTTTTTTCTTGCGCTGTCTTGTTGCTTCCCTCTTCTTTGCAAGCTCAGCCTCAAGCTCAGCTTCGATCTCTTGGATTGTTGGTAGTTGTGCTTGAAGAGCTTTTGGTAGACGTTCCAAGAATTTAGCTTTGTAACTGGAGACACCGATTGGGCTTTTCAAATTGCTTAAAGCATATCAACCATTATTTTGTTTTTTTCTCGGCATAGGATAATTCCAATTGTTGGGTTGTCATCTGGTTGACGAAGCAGTCGATCCACAGCCCCTAGATAGAAATTAACTTGACCTGCATCAGCAGGCTTGAATCGGCCGGCTTTTAACTCTATTATAACAAAGCATTTTAGTTTGAAATGATAAAAAAGAAGGTCGATATAGTAATTTTCGTTGTCGATAGCAATTGGATATTGCCTAGCAACAAAAGCAAACCCTGTTCCAAGTTCCAGGAGAAATTTCTGAATTTGGTCTATAAGCCCTTGTTCTATTTCTTGCTCATGGGCTTCCTTAGATATGGTTAAGAACTCAAAGAGATAGGGATCTTTAAGTGCTTTGCTACAAGATCAGATTGCGGCTTTGGCAGGGTCACCTGAAAGTTGTGCAACGTCTTGCCCTGTCGCTCGAATAATTCGGATTCGATCCATCCAAGTAGCGTATTACGGCTCCATCCATTCTCCAAACATTGTTGTGCATACCAAAGTCTTTCTTCATTTGAATTCAATTTTGTAAGGAGCAAAATGTTATGCCCCCAAGGTATGCCAAAAATTGGTAGTTTTTCAAATTGTCCAACAGCCTGTTGGACTTTTTCATATGCAATATAGAACGATCTCATGTAGAAGATGTTAGATCTTGAGAATCCTGCCATCCCAGGAAACGCACTTTGCATGTCATAGCATAGTCTCTCAATGACAGCAGTTCCCCAGGTCTTGTCTTTCTGTTTTTTAAAAATTGTCTTGCCGATTTCCCAATATAGTGTAAGTAATTTTACGTTAACTGGGGGGTGGCGGCCCTATAGGGTTTGATGCGAGAAAATGGGCCATACAAACTAATACTAACTTCGGGATAATGATTATTAAGAAAACTGTAGTTTTTCTAAATATAAAATAATCAATGAGATTTAGTATGCGCCGCTTCCTTGATTCTATTGGGAGCGGTATCGATCAAAGGTTTGCCGGATCTTTTCGCGAGCGCCCTCGGCGACTCGGAGCCGTTCTTCGGTTGTGAGCGCCCGAGGCAAAGTGCCAAGACCTTGTGTAGGGAGAAGAATCATTCTCTGGCTGTTGTAGGGGCGAGTCTCGGTGAGCGATTCTTCGAAGTTTAAATAGGCAGAGGCGAGCTCTTGCACTTTCAGCTTTCTACCCGTTGGAGGGGGTTCATTGCGTGTCGCCTCAAAGCCGAGGCCAAGTGTGCGGGGATTGGCTTTGCCTTGGGCTTTATCATCAAAGGTCTCGATAGGGAAGTTTGCTAGAATGCCCCCATCTACGAATCGCCCTTGCCCAAGAAGAGGAACACGTTTGCCATCCTTCTTGATATGCAAATGATGTGGTTCAAAGATGACAGGGATAGACATGGAGCAACGTGCACCATCGGAAATGATGATATCTTTGCAGGCGATTTGGGGATCTAAGTCAGTGGTTCCTAGGCAGAGAACTGTGGCAGGACCCTCAGCGTTCAAGCGCGCAACATAGACATAGAGCTCTCTATATTTATGGGGCTCTCTTTTCGCTAGCTCAGCAAGTTCACCATAGGTGCAGTGTTCGATACCGGTTTTGTCGCGGATGCGCTGTTCTAACCAAAGACGGAAAGGCTCACCTGTGCAAAGAGCGGGTAAGCTCTGAAGCTTATCAAGAAATGTTGCAGCCTTATACCGAGCTATCACAGAAGCTGTGAACGCACCAAAAGGCGAACCGCCCATGACAATATTGAGGATAGGCAGAGATTGCGCGTAGGCTACGGCAGCAGTAACACCATCGCAAGCAGTGTCGACCACATGCCCTGCCACTCCCCCGATATTCCCATAGTCGAGAAAACTCTCTAGAGGCGCTTCTTCGCTAATCTTGGAAAGTTCGTCGGGTGTCCAGCCCACGGCAAGCAAGGTAGCGGTTATTGCTCCTGCAGATGTCCCAGCAACGCTTCTTACCTCTTTTAATGCTCCCTGCCTCTCTAATTCCTTTAGGGCAGCAGGAAAAGCAATGCCCTTCAGGCCGCCCCCTCTCAAGACTAAATGATGGGGTGGTCTCTTGGCATAATTAGGCGGAAAGGCCTCTCGAGCCATCATTTCTTTAGTGATGTAGGCTGTGACTCCTACAAGAGCACCTGCTCCAAGCAAGCCCACCAAGACGCGTGGAAGGAAGCGTCTAGGCTGGCTTCTTGCATATTCATCTTGAGAATGAACCCTGCGCAAGAGTTGCTGGTTCACCTGGGCTATCCTCGGTAGAACCAGCCCCGGAATCTGACCAGTCAAGTTTTTGCGCGGTAGATGTAGCGATCTAGCATAGAGTCGTGAGCATCTCACTAAAGTGCGTGTGATGGACAGTGACATGGTAGACTACTCCCCTTCTTTTAGGCCTTTGGCTTGCAATTTATCTTGGTCGCGTTCGAGCTTCTCGTAAAATGCATCGAAAAGCCACTGTCGCTTGGAATAACTCCGAAATTTCTTAATTTGCTCCACCTTTTCGTGGATTTTTTCGTTCAACGCTTTACTTATTCTAACGGAGAGCGGTCGCTCTTTTTTTGGTGGCTTGATGTCCTGGATGAGTTTCTCTTTAATGGCCTCAATAATCCATCTCTGCTTGGATCGCTTTTCTAAGTCTATGAACTTGAGCGAATGCAGCAAGGCTTCGAGTTTCTCGTAGAGAGACTCATCCACAGTGAACGAGGTGGTGACCACCTGATCGAACTTGCTTTCGTCTGTATCCTCAGAACGTCTTCCCATGTCTAAAAGAAAAATCCCTCAAAAAGTTCCGAAAAGCCCTCTGAGAGCTGCTAGAGGCCTGCTTGGTCGAATGCCCCGAAGCAGTGTAGACCAAATTTTGATTTCCTTCCCGTTCTTTCTGCTTCTTAATAAAGAGAGCAGATTCTTGGCTACATAAAAAGCTGACAGCCAGAGACTTGCAGCAGGTCATGAATTTTCTATGAAAGTGTGCTTGAAAGAAATGCTGCATTCTAGCAATAAGAAATCAATGCAAAGAACAATCACTTGATCAAAGGTGTTTTGCAGCTAGAAATCAAAGCGTGATGGACGCAACATGAAGAACAAGATGTACTTAGTAGGAGCAGGGCTTGCCCTATTCATACTTTCGTTTCCGATTGAAGTTTGGGCGCAAACAGGAGATCCCCAGGCAACAAATGCATTTGCAAGGGGTGAATTTGTGACCCAGTCAAACACGATTAAAAACTTCCTCTTCGGGCCAGCAATGCGGGTCGTGGGCATCATAGGAGGGGCTTATGGCGTGATTAATGCCATTTTGACCTCTTCGCCCAAACCGCTGATGATCTATGGGGGGTAGCAGAGAGGTCATGACTTTTACTCGAAGCGATGTTGAAAAAGTTATGGAGCTCGCACAAAAAGCAGGAGATCATGAGTTATTATCGAGGTCCCTGCCAAAAAAGCCGCTTGTAGCAGTCAAGCGAGATCTAGTGCTTCAGTTCGTAATGAAGAGGTTAATGAGGGCCTCTGGCGCAGTTATGTTGAGGCAACGAAGTCAAAAACTGGGAATAAGTAATCCCATACAGATTTCAACGGTCGATAAGTGAGCCATCAACGGCGTGCGGAGCATCTCATCGATTTCAAAGTCCTTTTGCGCAAACATCACGCCTCTGAGCAGGCTGCAAGCGATTCAAGATGCCGGCGGCTGAATTTGTAAAGCTCTGAGTTCCTTGATTCCCAAGTTCCTCTTTTAATAGTGAAGCCGACTGCAGCAACCGAGCGGCTTAAACGCAAAAGAGGCATAATCGGCTTGTAATCAGGAACATTTCGGATGGAGGAATACCCTTTCAGGAAAGAATCCTTGCAATCTTCGGGCCATTCGCCGAATTCCAAAGGACAGAAATCGTCTTCGGCAAAGCCTCCCCTGCCGGAAGACCAGTCGATGATCCCCCTGTGCTTTTCCATCAGAGGCGATGATATTCCCTGGGCGGAAATCGCGATGTATGATGCAAGGGCCGTCGGCGGATAGCAGAAGATCGATTCCTTTGTCGAAATGGCGTCTGCATGTTTCAAGCAGGCTATCAGGCAGATGCCCTTTGCATTCTTCAAGGCCCTCTTCGAATTTCATCGTAAAAGGAATTCGAGGGTCGGCTGCTTAAATGAGCTGGATCTGTCAGGTCGCCATATCCTTCTGCATGCTCGAGATGGATGCGGGCAAGAAGCAAACCGATTTCCGATGCCAAAGCGCTGAGTAATGGTTTCCGATTTAAGAAGATCTCCGTGCACGCATTCCATCAAAACAGCTCCATCCAGTCCTTCTTCGGCTCTATGAGCTGGATGATCTTGGGCACAGGAATTTTGTCAGCAAAACGGCTTAAAAAATAAGACTCTCTTAAAAAATCTCCTTTTCGAGAGCAGACCTTCAAAATCAAATCGGGGCTATCAAATTGCGAGATCTTGAATACCGCAGCCACCATCGCATCTTCATGATCGATGTATGTAAAAACAGCATTCGCAAGGTTGAGCTTTCGACGATATAAATCTGCGAGATCATCCATTTTCTTTCAGCCATTTTAAAAGTTCTGCATCAAAGAGATCTGGCTCCTCATATTGTGGCGAATGAGCGCTTTTTTCAAAGATTCGGACTGTTAAATTTCTGAACTCAGGCCTGAGAGGGTCCCAAGAATGAACGGGAGCCACCAGAAATTCAAAGCGTCCATAGATGAGTAAAACGGGACGATCGAACGATTCCAGATTTTTCGAGACGTCGATTTCACGGGCAAATCGGAGATACATTTGGTCGAGGACATGCCTATTTGGTTTCACTCCTTCCCAAAGAGGAGTCGAATCAAAATTGTAATCGTACCAGCTTTTAGGAACGTTGCGGAAATTCATTTGCAGGAACCACTGATCTCTTGACAGCTGGTTAAGCTTTTCATCAGGCATCAGCTTCATATTTCTTTCAAATGCAGCTTTTCGCTCTGGCCAGACAGACTCATCCCAATTGCGTTGAGCCATCGCGATATGGTCTGACCTCATGTGAGGTGGCATTCCGATGATGATCACATGGGAAACGTATTCTTTGTATTTCTTCGCATATTCAAGAGCTAAAAGACCGTGAGCCGAATGACCAATAACAATACATTTTTTTAATCCAAGCTCTTGCCTGACCCGCTCCAGATCATCGAGCAAGGTCTTAAAAGTCAGTTCCACTTCAGGTCCCTCTGCAAAGCCTCGATAATCGACGAAATGTAGACGAAGAAATTTTCTTAAGTTTTGCGAGAAACAGCGGGGATAGTAGATCGAGCTGCCGATAATCAGGACATCAGGGCCTTTTCCTTCTATGAGATATCTTAGTTTAAAGCCATCGACTTCGATGTGGCCTGTGTGCTTCATTGAGTTCTCTTTGCTTTAATTAGGGGTTTTACTAGCCATAAAAGAAGATCATCATCGAGCGGGTAAGACTGACCAGCAACAGTAGCTTCACCCTTGTAAGTAATGCCATTACCTTCAGGAGAGTAACCTAGTTGAAAGTAAAGCTGTTGTGCTGGGCCATAATCGCGATATAGTCCAACTCCAATTCCTATTTCTTTGTAACCTTCTTGGTTTGCAAGGTTTTCAATCCATTTGATTAACGCTGTTCCGAGACCTTTTCTTCTGTAATCTTCATCGATCCAAATTGCATTGATTTCCGGAATATTCCTTTGCGCAAAGAAAGGGCATTCCGGTTTTCTAAGCAAACTGCCATAACCTAGGATTTCGTCATCCTTTTCTATGACTGCAACTGTCCGAACTTTTTCTTCCTGCTCTTGATAATATGCATCCCAAAGAATCTGCGTCTTTTCAGGTGTTGACCAGGGGAATGAGTAACGTCTGACTATTTTGGGAATGTCAGTCTTATGCAAAGAGCGTATGAGAGGGTGTTGTTTGTCTTTATTTCTATTCATGCCACCAGCAGCTTGGAGTTGCCCCCATAAAACAGGACCACTAGCATGCATGTTTTTTGTTTTTTTCCCAGCCTGGCAAGGCCTGCGCCGAGCTCTATAATCGGTGCTCTCATAGCAAGAGCCTTATGAGGAGCTCTCTCGTTATAATCCTCTATCCATTCAGAAAGCTGCTGCATCACTCTACCTGCTCCCCTCAGATCTCCAAACAAAACGTAATCCCTCTTAAACGTCTTCACAAAGGCTTCCGCCATGCCATTGCTCTCAGGGCTTCTAATAGGTGTTGTCCTGATATCCAGGCCAAGCTCTCTGCCAAATGCTACTGTCTCTCGAGCTACAAAACAGCTATGTCGGAGAGCCATTGCACTACTCTCAATGCTTTCGGTTGCTCAAAGCAATACTCCACAGTCTCAAGCATCAAGTTACGGATCATTTGACCATCAATGCCAATTGTGGATGCAACCCATCTCATCACTTCACGGTCACATGTATCCAATGAAAATGCTACATGTACGCGATCTCCATTCCAGCATTGAATGCAAAAAGCATCTGAGCACCATCTCAAATTGCTTGTAATCGTCTCTATTTTGCCTGTAGGAGCTCGTTTGGATCGGCTGATTGGCTGATCGGCTTGGAGAGCAAAAGCCCATGACCCTTCATTATTTTATCACCTGGAGTGACCCCCCATTTAGACCGGACCACCCCGTTTGCTAGCTCGCTTCATAATCTAGGTAGCATCTGCCGGCAACTATGTGGAGGCCAGAGGGCATTATGAAAGCCCTTTGCATATTTACCAAAAAATCTTGGAGCTGAACACCCAGATGTTGCACAATCCGCTCTCCCCAAAATTTGACAAAAATGAAAAGGAAAGATAAAAATTTATGCGCAAAATGAAGGAGAGTTTTTATGGCTTCGAATGCCTCAGCTGTGAGCTTGGCGAATTTCATTCATAGAACGTGTATAGAAGGAGTTAGGAATCCAGGGGGCGTAGATTCAGCATGTAATGCTCTTGTTAGAAAAGGGTTAAAAGCAGGCGCCTTTGGTCTCTCTGCATGGGGCAGCACGCCAGGTATCTCTCCCGCTAAACTCTATGCAGGCGCAAATGCAGCCCTAGGAGAGGTCTATGCAGGCGCTTATGTCATGGCTACCACCTCGGTGCTGACTTGGTCATACAATGGCACGATCAATCATGAACTACATCCTAGCGCAAGCATGATTCGAGCCATGGAAAGAAGAAGCAGCGGCGGAACGGGCCAAAGGATCTGTGTATTGGCCACTGTGATTACTCTTGGCGTCGTAAGCCAAACCCCTCGCGCCTATCTAGCCTACTATTTCAATAATAAATCGGTGGGCTCTGCCGTTTTGGTCTATGTGACCGTCTCAGCGATGTCGATTTTTTCTTTGCATTTGACAGCGCGAGCCATACAGCGTCAGCGACGACTCAATGGGGATGTGGAAAGAAAATTGCAAGCCTCTGTGAAAATTCTCCGCCAGGGAGTTACCAATTATCGTCGTTTTTTGTGCGAAGGAAGAATGGATGGAATTGAAGCGGATTTCTTAGCATTGAGAACTTTAGCGGGGACCGAGAAAGATCAAGCTGTAGCATTTCTTAGAATGATCTGCGCAGCCCCATCCCCTACCGCATTAGACAAATGTAGAAAAATAACATCTTTAGCCGTTGGTCTCATAGGAGGCGGTATTTCTACAGGGCTGCAATGTGCCTATGGTTATGAGGTAACGAGGATAGCTTCTTCGTTGATAACAAGTGACGAAGGTGCCCAGGTTTTTTTTGGCATAGTGGGCGTTGTTGCTAGCCTATATCTGACAGTTAAGGTCAATTGTGGCGGCTTTTTACTGACCACGAAAAAACTGTTGACCAAACCGTTGCAACTGATCATGGGTGATTCAATTGCCTCAAGACTTGCCCCGAAAATACGAGCAGCGGCCGGCGCAACTCTTATTCTTACCACGGCGCTCTCTTTAGCTCCTCTGCTCCAAAGCGTGGATGTGTTTTTTAAAGGCAATTTTCGCGAAGCGATGAAATATGGCACCCCTCCAGGGATCATATTAATGTTTCTTATGGCAATGGAAGACCTAGCCGATGAGCTCGTTGCAGCTGGGATTGAGCAACTCGGTCCACAAGTGGAAGCGGAGATGGTCCGACTCGATCAGGCTTTGGTGCATCTGGATGACGCTTTAGAGCGCTGTTCCCCGAGAGCTTACGCCGATCTGCTGGTGGGTCTGCCAGCCGATCTATTCCCTCGACTTGTCCCACAAACGGGAGATAATGTGCTGACCGTGGGCCGACTTCGCGGTTATCTGGCTGAAGGACTACCTCTGCTTCCGCCAAGTGAAGCAGCTTCCGATGGTAGTGTTAATACGACAGTTGAGGAGCATGGATAGATAATCCATGCAGTTGCTGTTGGATGTGAGAAATATCTAGCTCTACTTGTGTGTTTTTGGGATAGGTGATGGAAAAAGCATAGCCGCCTGCTACCCAAGAAAGACA
Source organism: Chlamydiia bacterium (assembly GCA_963827485.1). Taxonomy (GTDB): domain Bacteria; phylum Chlamydiota; class Chlamydiia; order Chlamydiales; family JAAKFR01; genus CAWHBB01. Next base: position 86,935 of record CAWHBB010000002.1, on the reverse strand, counting down.
TTGATACTGAAAGAAGTTCACAAAGGTGCACCCAAAGCAATCCTTTTGAGCCTCGATATGTTTAATTTCCAGCAGATGCAAGGGCAACGTCAGGCCGGTTTTTAGAACTTTCGAGAGCGACTCTTTAGCAGTCCAGAGCATCACAAGATGCTCGCGCAGGGGGAAAAGCGCTGAGGCTATCATCTTTTCGTGGGCAGTCAACTCCTTCTCCGTGGTGAGGCGAGTTTGTTCGGTCACTTCTTCAAGATCGAGACCGAGAATGAGCCAGTCAGGGAAGGCTATGGCTGTAGCTAGATCATTGCTGTGAGCAAAGCTCACTTGAAATGGGATTCGACCAGAGTAGTCGACCAGTGGCTGGTTGAAAATACCATTCATGATCGATATTCTGGAAAGATCGTTCTCGTTCAGTAGATGGGCAAGAGCGAGTTTCGCTGCATATCTGCCTAGGAGATAATTCTTTTTTCTTTTCTCATAGAGAAAGGTTTTGAAGGTGAGAATCTCATCGGCATGGAGATAGCTTCTAAGGCCCTTCTCCATATGCTCTCCATACTGGCAGAAGCTAAGAGAAAGGCTGTCGCCCCTCTCCTGCGACCTTATGGAAAAGGTATCCGTATAGTGTGAGCTCATCGGGCATGCCTCGATTGCATGTAGATATGCCTGCATTCCTTCAAGATAGTCTCACAATATGGCTCTGATAATAGTGCTAGATGGTTGGGGGAGGAGACATCGACGATCTGAAAATGGCGAAATTGCTCGCGCCAGCATCTCCAATAGGCGGTGTGGTCGAGAGGAAGTAGATCGCTCGGGATTGCAAAATACTCTTTCAATTCTCCTAGAAATAGACCGCTCTGATTGCGGAAATAGGTGCATACGAGCGATTCAGGGTGTAGGAGAGGCAATATTTTAAATTCCACGGCCTGGCAAGCACGCTGCAATTTGACATAGGGCTGCAGGGCAGCTCGTATTTGGCTCTCCTGCAACCCCTGCTTCACCGCATAACCGATGAGTCCACCTAGAAATTCTTCATCATCGCACTCTAAAGGGAGCTGTTTATAGCTAATGGGGGCGGCAGGCTGTTTGAAGCTTTCCGCCTTCGAAATGAGCAGCATATTCACCAGCTGCAGCATCAAGCTCTTTAGCGAAGGCCTCTTCCTTTGATATTTCTCAGGATCGGGCGAATCTATCATTACAAGCGTCGCGATCGTTTGTCCTGCCAGTTGCAACTGACGCGTCACCTCGTAGGCAATCATGCCTCCAAGCGAAAAGCCGCCCAGATCATAAGGACCGAAAGCTTGATGAGATCGGATGATCTTCACATAGTAGGCGGCCATTTGCTCGATCCCCTGTAAGGGATGGCTTCCACTTTCAGAGCTCGGCGCTTGAATCCCATAGAAAGGCCGCTCGCACTGCCTTGCAATTTTCTCATAGCTCTCAACTCCGCCCATGGTCCCATGGAACCAAAAGATAGGGAGCCCCTCCCTATGGGCATTCAGGGGGATCAGCTCACGATAGGTAGTGAGAGCTCGCTGTCCAATGAGTGACTCAACTTTTTCTTGCAAATTAGAGATGTCTGCCTTTCGAAGAAGAAGGGGTCGATGCTCGCTTGAGAAAAATTGGGCAAGCTCCCGAATCGTGGGGTATTCAAAAAAGAGGGTAGCATTGAGTTCAACCCCCACCTCCCCCTCTATTTCCTTCGTCAACCGCACGAGCTCGGAAGAATTCAAGCCCTGGCTCAAGATATTTTCGGTGCTCGAAATAGAAGATCCCTCCCCTTTCAAGATCTGCAATTTACTTTTTAAATAGTGCTCAAATTGTGCGGACAAATTGTCGTGAGGGTAGGTGCTGTCTACCGCCATTTGGACGCTCTTCGATTTGCGGGGGCGCTCGCGTTTGATCGAATAGCCTCCATATCGTGCAAAGATTTCGCAGTTGTCGTCGATAGCCTCGATATCGAAGAGGAGGAGCTCCTCTGAGCCTCTCACCCATCTTCCATAGAGCCAGCAGCTATCTCGCGGATCCGATTTTCTGAAGCTTGTCGATTCGATGCCGAAGGGCAAAAGTGGCTCCTCGATTCCGAGCTGCCCCATCGCAAAATAAAGCATGGCCAAATAGGCGCTATGGGTAATCAAGGGATCAAGTGGATAGGGATGCAAAGACCCTTCAGTTCCAGAGGTTAACTTCACTCGAGCAAGGAAACTCTCTGGCCCCAAATAAAGGTGGGTAAGGGTCTTAAAAATTTCGCCCCACTTGACTGCACCTCTTTCTTGATAGAGGAGATCGATATGGGGAGTTTGGGTCAGAGATTTCCTCACCCGATCGATATCGACTCTTGCTTTTTCCAAAGAGCCCCTATCAAAACGGCCGGTTGCAGCCACTCTCTTTTGGCCTTCACATGGGCAGAGGATCTGGAAATCTGATCCCTCAGCTTGTTGAGTGAGAGTGACTTGGAGCACAATGCTCCGATCTTTTTCAACTTCTATAGGTTGAAGGTAGGTAAGCTTCAGGATGCGCGCTGAACTCCCTTCTGGATAGAATTTGAAAGCAGCGCGGGCAGCCAAGCTGAGATAAGTGGCTCCAATTACAACTTGTTTGCCATTGAGCTGGTGACCCTTCAGGTAAGGTTCATCATAGGAGTAGGTTTCAGAGTCGAGATTTGCCTGCTTTGGTACAGAACAGGCGCTCTCTTGGTCTAGATTTGCATGCCTAGATGGATTAAATGAAATGGCATGGTCGAAGGCATAGGTAGGTAGATTCACCCAGTCAAGAGCTTTGCCTTCATATAGAGGTTTACAATCCACTTTTCTTCCCCTAACCCAATCATTGGCAAGCTGAGGCAGGTTTGTTGAAGAGTGTCCCTCTTGAGGATCGAACGAGGTGTAGATGTTTAATTCGGGCACGCCCAATTTGGATCTCATGAAGATTTCCAGTTTTTCGACCGCCTCTTCCGAGGTCGAAGCGACTATCGCCACACGATGCTCCAGATCGTGATTGATTTTCTCTAGAGAATAGGCAATGTCAACCAGCGCTTTGGCCCGGTTTGCTTTTAAAAAGTCGATCATCCCCTCTAGATATTTAAACAGGCTCCAGGCGGTCATTGCTGAGAAGATGAGTAGCGACTCATCTCCCCTGGGTCGATTTTGACGAGTGGGTGCATGCTCATATTCTTCGACGATCAAATTCCCATAGGATCCCCCTGCGCCAAAGGAGTTAACTAGGGCTCTGCGCGGTTGCATCTCCTCTGTCTCAGTTTGATTCCAGGCACCGAGCTTCTCTTGCAAATAGAAAGGGCTATTGTCAAGTTGAATATGGGGGTTGAGAGGCCTTGCATGTAGGGTGGGCACAAGAGTTCTCTCCCTCATCTGCATGACCACCTTCTGCAGCTGCGCAATTGCTGAGGCAGCCTCTAGATGGCCCAAATTGGACTTAACCGATCCAAGGGCGCAGAAAGGTTTGATTGAGTCCTCCGAAACCTCGCCCTTCAGGTCCGGATGATTCAAATCTGAATCTGGGAGAGGTGAGGAGGGGTTCATGCACCCCTCATAGCATTGGAAAGCCGATTTGAGCGCGATTGCTTCCACCGCATCCCCGAGAGGCGAACCATTGGCTGCACATTCGATGTATCCGATAGTCTTGGGATCGATATCGGCTTTCCTTAATGAGTTGACGATCAGCTGGCTCTGCTGTCTGGGATCGGGAGCGGTGTAGATCTGCCGCCCCCCGCTGTGATTGACAGTGCTGCTCTTGATCACGGCGAGGATGTGATCCCGATCCTCTTGCGCTCGGGAAAGGGATTTTAAAAGCACAGCCCCTACCCCCTCTCCAGGAATTAGGCCGTCACCATCTCCAAAACTCTTGCTCTGATTGCCGCTGCCGAGGAAGCGAGCTCGCGCTAGCATGTCGTATTTTGAGAGATTGAGCGTCAAATTCACACCCGCCGCCACCGCCATAGAGCAGTCACCCTGTTTCAAGCTCTGGCAGGCAAAGTGGATGGCGTAGAGCGAGCTTGAACAGGCGGTATTGATTGAGAGACTTGGGCCAGTAAAGTTGAAAAAGTGGGAGATGCGGTTTGCGATATTCCAATCGCTGCCATTCGAACTGAGCAGCGCTTGTTCAGGAGATGGGATATTCCAGAAGTATTGGTTGTACATATTGCCAACAAATAGACCAACGCTTCCACCAGATTTTTCCTGCCATTCTGCAACGCGCCTTTTGCTATATCCGCCTCTCTCCAAGGTTTCCCAGACGATCTCCAAAAGCAAGCGCAGCTCCGGGGTCATCTCCAAAGCCTCTTTCTGATCAACTCCAAATAATTGACAATCAAATACATACGGATCATCTAAAAAACCGCCAGAGATTTTCTTGGCTACCTGCTCAGAAGATCGGGCAAGCCACGGCATATCTTCTAGAACAGAGGGAGCCTGCGTTATGCAATTGCGAGCGGCCTTCAAATTAGCCCATAATTCTTCCAGGTTGTTCGAACAAGGGTAGCGGCCGCTCATGCCGATGATCGCGATATCAGTTGAAGAACTAGACGAGGTTTTCGGCTTAATAAAACGGTCGCTTTTTGTTTTTAAGGGAGCTCTATTGACCACCGCCTGCTCAACAGTCGCGACTTTCAAATGTTCCTCCAGAGCGGCCATGCGATGTTTTACGAGATAGTCGACCAGCTCTTTGAGAGTGGGATATTCAAATAGGATCGTTTTAGCCAGCCCTCCTACTGCTTTTTCTAATTCCTGTATGAAACTGACCTGCAGGATTGAATCGACACCATATCTCTCAAAAGTGGCTGAGACCTCGATTTTCTCGGGAGGTAATTTAATAGTTTTGCCGAGCGATTCCTTGATCCAGTGGACCGTTTTCTCATAGAGAGAACCTTCGCTTTTCTTCGGCGCATCTCTTTGGCTGGAGGGAATCTCGACTTTGATCGGCTGTCCAATCTCTTCATTGCTCTCGATCGATGGGAGCATAGGCTGTCGGATGACTCCGTCGCTCTCAGCAGCTATCACCTGCTGATCCCTCGCTCGAGTGAGACAAACTACATGATGAAAACCTTCGCCCTCCAGCACCTGGCGCCAGGTTTCGGGGGAGAGTCCAGGGCTCCCGGGAATGCGCAGGTGAGGATCTTGATAGCGCCACCAGCCTTCTAGAAGGCCAAAAGTAAGGTGGGTGAATAGGTTAGAGTCGGCAATTTCATTTAATAGAATCACCCCCCCACTTTTCAGTGCGGCTTTGACATTGCGCACTGTCTGTCGGATGTTTTGCGTTGCATGCAGCACATTGGCAGCAACCACGAAATCATATCCCCCTGCCTCCAGGCTCTGCGCCGCAAATGGTTTCTCCACATCGAAGATCTTGTAGGTGAGGTAGGGATTCTCTTTTCCATATTCTTTCTCAGCATGGAGCAAGAAAGCTTTGGAAATATCGGTGTAACCATATTCGAGGATGCAAGATTGTACAGGTCGGAGCATCTGAAAAATCGCGCTGCTGGTGCCTCCTGTTCCCGCCCCTACTTCCAAGATTTTTATCTCAGCCTTAGGCCTCACCCTTAACTGCTCTTGAATAAGGGTGACCAGGGCTTTGGCAAGGAGGCGATTGAAATGATCGGCACGGGCATTGTTTTTATAAACCCCTTCCACGAGCGCCATAGAAGCATTTGGAAAGATCACATCGGTTGCGGCGACCCTTTCCGTGAGGATATCGGGCAGCGCATTCAAGGTGGCATCCAATAGGGGCACCATTTGAGATAGGTATTTGATTTCCAGCCACCTATGCTTTTCTTGTTCCCACAGTTCTAGAACGTCACCCTCTGGGCGAATGGCATCCACAATGGCGTAGAGGCCACCCTCTTTGCTCAGATAGTGGTGGGAGAGCAAAATCTGAAGCGTTCCCTCGAACCATTTCGTATAAAATCCTCTCCAGGGGTAGCCCTCAGCAAGAAGAGTACCATTCGAGACAAGCCCAAGTCGGGCGAGCTGACCTATCAGAATTTTGGCAAGGAGTTGCTGCTCATCTTGCATAACCTACTCCTATAATTTGCTTGGTATCTGAGGAGCAGCTCCTTCGATCCTTCCTCTCAAGTCTTGGAGGGCGGGAAGATAGCTACCAAACAGATGATTTCTGAAGCTATGTATTCCCTCCTCGGGCAGCCCTTTTTTGCAGAACTCGGCAAAGTCGCCTACTTGAATTGCTTTCCTAGGAATTCCAGGGAGGAAAACGATCGTATAGTCGGTAAAAAGCGAGTTGTAATAGAGTGCTCTCTCCCTAAAAAGCCGATCTTTCATTAGAGCCTGGCTTCTCGTGGTTGGGTCTAAAAAGATCTGCCTATATCGCTCGCTTCTCCCCTCTCTTTCCTCTCGTGCTTCGGTGGCAATGCTTGCTCGCTTGGGATTCAAGTGAGCAAAGAGATCGCCCATGACCTTGTCGAATATGGCTAGGAATCGTGGAATGCCGGCCCTCTCTCTCTCTCGGATCTGCTTCAGATGGGCGAGCGACTCCTCTCCCTCGAGTATGCTCGTGCCCTCGGCGATAGAGTCACCCTCATTGATGAAGTTGATCACCCTTCTCGCACAGCGATTGGGGATTATTTTAGCCGCCCCGAAAGAGTAGATTTCGAGGTTGTCTTTACTGGTCTCATCTAGATGCTTGACCGCCTCCATTGCAATGACTGCACCGTAGCTATGCAAAAATAGGTAGATGCGTATTGCCTGACGATCGCACCCTGAATCGATGCAGCTTTGGATCTCTCTCTTGATCAGAAGGGCAAAGAGAGTCGTGAGCTCTTTTATGAGCGGCAGTTCGTGGGAGGGGATCTCAGGTTTGAGGCGTGAGGGAAGAAGCGATGAGCCCTCTACCGGGTTGTAAAAGCAGGTCACCCTGCAATCGCTGAGCGCACGCGAGATGGCTGCCGCGCTTTTTTGAGCAGCTTCTCTTGGGGTGTCGGTTCCATTGCAAAAAATAAACGCGAGCTCTCTTGGAGTCGGCTTGTGACCGACTGCCGATAGGTGATTATCTAATTGTGAACTCATAGAAACTCCTTTGTTAAGAGTAATTTTTCAAGATTGGAAGCCATCTTTTCGGGATAGACCTCAATCAACTCGTCTAGAGCTGACTTGAGCGATCGATTCTCAGAAAGGGTCTTAATCATGGCCAGTTGATTGAATGGAGAGGTCAATAGGAACTCTAGAGCCTGCATTGCCTCTTCAGGTTCGATGGAACCGATACCTGCCGCGGCCATTCTCTGCCGATATCGCTCTGAGGAGACTACGCCAATGCTTCCCCAGTAGCCCCAATTCATCACTTTGACAGCCCAAGACTTCTGCCTTGCAAGCCAAGCAGCAAAGCCATCTTCAAAGGTGGATCCTGCTGCGTAATTGCCCTGCCCAGCGGCTCTTGCAAAAGATTGCATCGAAGAGAAAAAGAGGACAAAATCCAGCTTCTCCTCAGAGAAAACTTGGGCCATATGGAGGCTAATATCGACTTTTGATCGAAGCACCTCGTTGAAAGAGGCTTCATCCATATTGGCCAAGCTTTGATCTTTCAAGACAAGGGCGCTGTGCACAACACCGTGAATTTCAGGGAAATCGATTTTGACTGTTTCATAGGCCTTCTTGAGCGCCTCCAGATCAGTTGCATCAGCTTGGATATAAATCGGCTTAGGGCCGAGTGTGGCAAGCCTTTCGCATCTGCTTTCTATCGCGCTATCTTTCCCTTTCCTGCCGATCCAAATGAGATGGGCCTGGTAGGTGCGGATCATGTATTCGCTCCATGCCTCCCCTATTCCGCCCCCTCCCCCAATGATCACATAGACACCCCCCTTTCGATAAAGCGAGCGATCGGGTGTGCGATAACGCAGAGGGATCAGCTTTAACTTATGCCATTCTCGGTTGCGATAAGTATATGTATCTCCTTGAGGATCAAATGGTAACGAAAGAATCTGTCGCAATGGCCAGGGCTGGCCGCTCTCTAGATCGACCAATCGAATCCTCCAGTTAGGATACTCTTTTGCAAGCGAGCCAGCAAGACCGTGAATGGCTGCATGAGCGGCATTGACAGGGTGGCCATGACCGCAATTTTGGGCCTGCTCGGTAGCAATCGTCCAGCTGAGCTCTCTTGTGCCATAACCGGTCGAAAGCAAGGCTTTGACGATCCTAAAGAGCTCGAGAGCGCTGTCATTCTGGCTGGGGGCATAGAGGATGTGGCCAATCGGTTCGCGCGCTTCTAGTTTTCTTTCGAGACTGTCAGAAGCATGGGTGTCCAAAAACTCATACCTTGCGATTGCCTTAAACTCTGCACGATCCTCTCCGAGAACCAAGAACGGATCTGTTGCAACTTCCTCATCCACAGGAAGTTGAGTTATGTCCCAAAGAGGAACGAGCAGCGCCAGGTTGCTCTGGTGCGCATCTTGCGGGGGATCTTCTTTCACCACTCTTGATGAGATCCCCTTCAGCCGGGCTGAAAGATGGCCCTCAACATCGCATAGGTCGATATCGAGCCTTTCGATGCGCTCCCCTTCCTGGGTTTTCTCGCTCTTTCTGACCCAGGCCCACATCTCTTTTTTGCAGCGCTCAAAGATTTCAATCTCATCGAGAGCAAAAGGGAGCGATAGTCCGCTCCGATTATCTTTCAGCTTCAATCCGATAGCTGCTTGCAGAGCAGAGTCGAGAAGAGAGGGATGGAGGATGAAGAGATCGATCGTGTCTGAGAGGAATCGTGGCAGTTCAAGTTTTGCAAGAGCTTCACCCTCACCTATGTAGATTTCCTTGATTGCCTGGTGAGCCGGTCCATAGTCTATCCCCAAGCTATGGAATAGTTCATAGCATCTCTGAGAGCTGAGCCTATCGCGGTTGCATCGGCCAGAGAGGCGATCTAGATCGAGAAGGGGATTTTCCTGTTCAAGAGGGGCAAATGCGATTCTACCCTGGCAATAGACGATTGGTTTTTCTTCTGCCTTTTGGTAGATTTCAAAACTCACCTCATCATCTTTTTGCAGGGCAAGCGAGAGTGCCATTTCAGTGGTCGGAGATTGCACGGAAAAGGGCCGTAGCCATCCCACATTTCGGATGCACATCTTCGTCGAGCCCCTCATCGCCTGTAGAGCAGCCTCCCGTGCCATTTCGAGATAGCAGACAGCGGGCAGGAGTGCCTTGCCCTGTACGCGATGATCTCTGAGGAAAAACTCCTCACCGCTAAAGTTAGAAAGAAAACGCTGTTCGAAGAAATCGGAGATGTTTTGGTGTAGCAAAGGATGAAGAGCGCGTGAGTTGGATGGTGCGTGGGCTGATCTGTCTGTCTCAACCCGGGGCCAGTAGCGCTCCTTTGCGAAGGGGTAGCTAGGAAGAGAGATTCTCTTGGGCAGAGGGCCTCTATAGAGCTGCATCCAATCGATATCGAGACCGCGCGTCCAGAGCTCGAGCAACCTCGAATACTTCCCGCGCTCCATCCACTTCAAGGTGGCCTCTCGGATCTCCTCATCCTCGATCAAAGGAGCAAGCGAGGCTCGATCCACCTTGCCTTTGTAGATCTCCCCTGAGGACTCTTCTTGTCTAACGAATTGCTCGAGTCTTTCTTTGAGCTCACCTATCGTCGATACGATGAAGCCAGCTCTGTAGGCCATCGGATCGCGGCCTATCTGAAGGGTGTAGGCGATATCGTCAAGATCCTCCTCGCGATATCTTCTCTCTTTCAGGGCAGAAAGAAGCTGCTCTGCCCTAGCCTTCAACTGCTCCTCGTTTCTAGCTGAAAGCAGAATGATCGCAGGGTAGGCTGCTCTTTGTGCCCTCTGGCCGTCTTGAGGAAGATATTCTTCAATCACCAAGTGGGCATTGACACCTCCAATTCCAAACGAGCTGACAGCTGCACGTCGAGGCAGCTCTCTGCCGAGGCTATCTCTGGGTGTCTCCCAAGACTGATTTTTCCTTACGATGTAGAAGGGGGAATTTTCTAGCTGAATATAGGGATTGATCGTATCACAGTGTAGGCTCTTCACGAGGGTCTTATGCTTCAATTGCAACAGCACTTTTATTACCCCAGCCACTCCTGCAGCTAAAGAGAGGTGGCCTATATTGGATTTGACCGAGCCCAGGCCACAGCGAGGAGTTGTCACATTGGAGTGCGGAAAATGGCTATAGAGCTCTATAAAGGCCGATTTCAATCCATTGATTTCGACAGGATCGCCGAGCTCTGTGCCTGTTCCATGGGCTTCGATATAGCTAATCGTTCTTGGATCGATGCCGAATTTCTTATAGCCAGAAGCAATAAGATCGGCTTGGGCTGTAGGGCTCGGAGCTGTTAGAGAGCTCGCATGGCCGCCATGATTCACGCTCGAGCTCGAGATAAGACCCCAGATGTGATCTCTGTCTCGAACAGCTGCATTCAGCTTCTTCAATATCAATATCCCGCTACCCTCCCCCGGGACAAAACCATCAGCATGGGCAGAGAAAGTTTTACAGCGACCCTCTTTACTGAGCGCTCCTGCTTTATCGTAGGCGATGTGGCCTTCTGGGACGACCAGGGTATTGACTCCTCCTGCGATCGCCATCTCACAGCTGCCATCGTACAAGGCGGAGAGGGCGTGGTGGATGGCCACAAGAGAGCTCGAACAGGCAGTATCGATCGGTTCGCTTGGCCCGCGGATGTTGAGATAATAGCTGACGCGGTTGGGGCCTATCGAGGGGCTCATGTTGGCTGCAGTTGTACCCTCGATCTCTCTGCCTGCACGCGCAAGAAGAGCGCTATAGCCTGTGCTGCCTGTTCCAATAAATAGGCCCGTTCTGCTTCCAGAGAGGGTTTTGGATGAGTAGCCTGCATCTTCGAGCGCTTTCCACACATGGGTCATGAGTAGGCGCTGCTGAGGATCCATGAGCTCAGCTTCTCGAGGCGAGATCCCGAAGAAGAGAGGATCAAACTCGGTGGCACTCTCCACAAAACCTCCCCATTTTGCCCGGGTTTTATTAGCCTCATCGCCATAATAAGCGCGAAAGTCCCATCGCTCTTCAGGGATGAGGGTGATGCAGTCCTGTCCCCTTTCTAGGTTTTTCCAAAATTGGTCGATATCTTGCGCCATGGGGAAAACCCCACTGACACCCACGATGGCAACCGGCTCGTAGCTAGGGGCAATAGGCTCGCGCATGGAATGAGATTTGAGGAATCGTCCGCTTTTTTGGGGTTTGACAATCTCTGGGTTTGGATCGCCTGTCTCAGGTGGGGCCAAGCCCTCTTGTTTGATACCCGCTGAGGGCGAAAGCCAGAGATTTGGATGCTCCCTTTCAAAGTAGCTCGTTAGCCTACGCAGGGTGGGATATTCGAAAAATAGAGTAGGTGTCAGCTTGAGTTTGTATTTTTCATTCAAGCTACCTGTGAGCTCCGTAAAGGTGATCGAGTCAAAACCATACTGCTGCAGTTCCTTCTCAGGCTCGATGTCTTTTATATTGATTTTCAGCAACTTAGAAATCTCGTTCTTCAAAGCGGATGAAATTATCTCCGATGAGCCCGTCTGCTCTGGATTTTTGCGCAGGGTCGATGGAGGTGCCTTTGGAGAGAATTTCTCTCTCAAAAGAGCCACATTTCCCTGTATCACCAGGGTCTGATCGCTAGGGTGACCGAAGCTCTGATAGAAAGCTCGCAGAGCCGTCCTGCTATCGACTGCCACTATACCTGTATTTTGCATGAGCATTTTCTCAGTCGATGCATCGATGCGCATGCCACCCTCTTTCCACAGAGGCCAGTTGATCGAGAGGGTCTTGCCAGAACGCTGTCCGCTTTTCAAAAGCTCGTTGCGATAGCAGGCATAGCGATCCATGAAAGCGTTGGCCGTAGCATAATCTACCTGACCTGGGCTACCGACAGCAGCAGCGAGCGAAGAGAACAGGATTATGAAATCCAGCTCCATCCCTTGCGTTGCCTCATCGAGATTGCTGAGACCCCTCACCTTTGGAGAGAAGACCCTTTCAAATTCGGATTCGCTCTTGTTAATAAGGTAGTTATCTTCGATGACACCGGCTGCGTGCAAAATGCCATTTAGATGGCCTTGTGAGTGCTGGATGTTCGCAATCAGATCGTGGACAGCCTTGTTATCCGCAACATCGACCGCGTGGTAATCTATCTCAACGCCGAGAGAGCGTAGGGAGGAAAGGGTGTCGCTCCCTTGTGCGGCTAAAGGCGATCTTCCGATTAGAATAAGAGAGGGATTTTTACACTGAGCGGCGATCTCTTTTGCAAAGATGAGACCGAGGCCTCCAAGACCCCCTGTAATGAGATAGCAGCCCCGATCTTTCCAGGGCAAAGCGCTGCTGGTCGCTTGAGAAGGTTGCTCTTCTAGAGTGGAAAGATAGCGTCTCCCCTCCCGATAGCGAATAGAGCAGCTTCCCTCAGCTCGGTTTTCTCGCAGCTTTTCGAAAATGCCCTCTTGGTGCTCTTCAGGATCTATTTCCAGGATTTGACCAGTTACCTTGGAATTTTCAAGGCTGACGGTTTTCAAGAGCGCAGAAAAAGCGGCAAATAATTGCCCCTCGCCCCTGGAGGGAACTACGATCTGGATTAAAACAGGCTGCTCAGGATGGGCCTTCAAAAGACTTTGAAGCTTCTTGAATATTTGGCCTGCATAGCTCGTGAAGCGGTTGTCGAGTCGCTTCGGCCGCTCATCTAAAACGAGAATCTCTTGATTATGAGTCAAAGCAGCCTTGTCCATCTCGCAAAGGATGATCCATTCTTCTCTGAAGCTAGAGGCGAGCTCTCTTTTTTCGACCTCTTGAGCCTTCCAGACAGGCTTCAAGAGCAGCAAATTTACAGCCTCAGGACTTGCCTCCATCAATCTGAAAGTAAGTCCCTTCAGCCGAACGCACAGATTGCCCTCATCATCGAAGAGATCGATATGACGTTTGTGGATTGCACCCTCCCCTTTTTCATCTTCTTCTAAAGTGGCGCATGCCCACATCTCAGATCGACATCTGCCATAGATTTCCACCTCATCGATGGCAAAGGGCAGCATCAAGCGATTTCCATGAGTCCCAACCAGGAGGCTAGAACATTGTAGGGCAGAGTCCATCACACCTGGGTGGAGTGTGTAGGGAGAGGAATCATCTAAAATCGAGCGAGGCAGCGACAGCTTTGCAAGCACAAGATTTTTGCCCAGATAGATCGCTGATATCCCTGAGAACTGTGGCCCGTAATCAAACCCTATGGCTCTGTAGGTCTCATAGACTTCTGCGATCGAAAAGTCAGCGGGCTCACATCTTTTCTGCAGCGCGGCAAGATCGATTTTGGGCACTCTGTCGAGGGTATCTACCCTTCCGCCGCCTTGGCTATAGACTATCCCCTTTTCATTTTCTGAGGAGTGGCTGTAGATTTCGTAGGCAATGTCGCCATCCTCCTCAGCTGCGAGTCCGATCTCGATCTTGAGTGCGTCGTTTTTGAAGACAATAGGTTGAACCCAGACAATTTTTTTCAGCCGAACAAGCCGCCTTTTCATCGAGCCTCCAAGCGACCGCTCGAGTGCAACCCGTGCCATTTCGAGGTGAGCCACCCCTGGTAGGACAGACTGACCGCGAATGACATGTTCTTTCAAAAAGAACTCTTCACCCGTAAAGGTAGAGGTGAAGCACTGCTTCTCCAAATCAGAACTATTTTGATGCAGCAAGGGATGGAGAAAGGGGCCGGGTGGGCTGTACCCACTTGGAAGTGCAGAGCTTTTCCCTATCCAGTAGCGATCTTTGGCAAAGGGGTAGCCTGGCAGGGCGATTTTTTTGGGTCTCTTATCGTAGAGCCCAGCCCAATCGATAGGCAATCCTTTGACCCAAAAATCGAGAATGCGCCCATACTTTCTTTTTGCGCTCCATTTGGCGATTGCGGCTGTGATCTCCTCATCCTCCATCCATTTCGAGCGCGAGCCCAGATCGATGCTGCTTTTGTATATCTCTCCCTTGCTCTCCCTGCCTTGAATAAGCTGCTCGAGCGTATCTGTGAGCTCGTTGAGGGAGCTTGCAACAAAGCCCACTCTTTCTTGCATGGCATCGCGGCCTACTTGAAGGGTGAAGGCTATATCGACGAGATCGCTTTCGTTGTATCTACCCTGCTTGATTGCAAGAAGCAGATTCTCCATCCGCTCTTTGAGCTGCTCGCCATTTCTTGCCGAAAGCACGATGAGGGATGGCCTTGGTGGAAGTCCATCGCCTCTCTCGGCTATGTACTCCTCAATCACCACGTGGGCGTTGACGCCTCCAATACCAAAGGAGCTGATGCCGGCGCGTCTCGGAAGCTCTCTTCCCCTTCCATCCTTGACCGCTTCCCAAATTTGATTTTCCTGCACGATATAGAAGGGAGATTTCTCCAGCTGGATGTAGGGATTGATCGTCTCGCAGTGCAGGCTTTTCACAAGCTTCCTGTGCTTGAGCTGAAGGAGAACCTTGATGATGCCTGCGACGCCTGCTGCGAGCGACAGGTGACCAATATTGGATTTCACCGATCCAAGCCCACAGCGGAACTGCCCGATATCGCTGCCAGAAAAATCGCTGTAGAGCTGCTTAAAGGCCGATTTTAAGCCATTGATTTCGATCGGATCGCCAAGCTCGGTGCCCGTTCCGTGGGTTTCGATATAGGTAACGCTGCGAGGATCGATTCCTGCTTTCTTATAGGCCGACACGACGAGGTCGGCTTGGGCCTTGGGACTGGGCGTTGTGGGAGTGCTTGCATGACCCCCATGGTTGACTGCAGAGCCTCGAATCACAGCCCATATCGCATCGCCATCTCTGATCGCCGCGCTGAGCTTTTTCAAGACGAGGATGCCTGCGCCCTCTCCATGGACAAAGCCATCTGCTCTATTTGAAAAGGCTTTGCATCTGCCCTCTTTGCTCAATGCTCCTGCCTTGTCGAAGGCGATGTAGACATCTGGCAATAGGATGGTATTGATGCCTCCTGCAAGGGCCATCTCGCAGCTTCCATCATGAAGCGTCCCTACCGCATGGTGTAGAGCCACTAGCGAGCTCGAGCAAGCAGTATCGATCGGTTCACTCGGGCCATGGATGTTGAGAAAGTAGCTGATACGATTGGGACCTGCCGATGGGGTCATATTGGCAGCGCTAGAGCCTTCTAGAAAGGCGATGCGCGCACTGTAGCCGGTATTGGCTGTACCGAGAAATAGCCCTGTGCTCGTGCCTGAAAGAGTTGCCCCCGAGTAGCCAGCATTCTCGAGCGCTTGCCAGACTAAAGTCATGAGAAGGCGCTGCCCAGGATCCATTCGTTCTGCTTCTCTGGGGGAGATGCCGAAGAAGAGAGGGTCAAATTCTGCAATGCCCTCGATAAATCCTCCCCATCTGATTTGCGTCTCTCTTTCGTACTCTCTCCAATCCCAGCGATCCTTGGGTATCTCGCTGATGCAATCTCGCCCTTCCTCGAGATTCTTCCAGAAGGCCTCTACATCTCGAGCCATTGGGAATAGGCCGCTGATGCCTATAATCGCGATCGGCTCATAGCTATTAGGGGAGCCCACCATATTGGGCCTGTGAATAAAGCCGCTTGCAAATCGATCTTTTTTGGAAAGTGAGAGCTCCTCTCGTGGTTTTTCAAAAGCTCCCTCAGGAGAATGCGCTCTATCGAAATGGAGAGCGATCAGCTCCCAGTATTCGGTCACCAAATGACTGGCCAGCTCTTGCACAGTGGGATATTCAAAAAAGAGGGTCGGTGTGAGCTCGAGTTTATACTTCTGGTTGAGCCGATTGATGAAATCGACCATTGAAATGGAATCCAATCCATATTGGGCGAGCAAAGTCCGATCATCGATATCCTCAAATCGCACTTTGAGCAGCTGGACAATCTCATGGCGCAACGCCGTCTTTAGCTTATCGATTATCTCCTCGCTCTCGACTGGAGCTGCTTTGGAAGGGGATATTTTTTTGCTTGCCCTCCTGGGAGGCGAGAGCACCTTCTTACGCAGGGTCTCTGGATCGCCATAGAGAGCCCAGAATTGCTGCCCAGGGTGGTGCCAGGCTGCATAGAATGCTTCAAGACCGATTGCGCTCTCCATGGCGCTCATGCCACTATTCTGCTGCACCATCTTTTGTGTAGCGGCATCGACTTGCATGCCTCCCTCTTTCCAGAGGGGCCAATTGATCACGAGCGTTCTGCCTTTGCGCCTCTTCAGCTCCATCTGCTGATTGCGATAGCCTGCATAGCTATCCATAAAGCCATTGGCAGCCGAATAGTCAGCCTGACCTTGGCTTCCGGTAATGGCCGCTGCGGATGAAAAGAGAATCATGAAATCGAGATCGAGATTGGAGCTTGCCTCATCGAGGTTGATGAGAGAGGCAACCTTAGGGGCAAAGACCTCTCGGAGTTCGCCCACGGTTTTGCTCACGATATAGCTGTCTCGTATGACGCCTGCCGCATGGATGATGCCATCTAGATGGCCATGTATCTCATGGATCAGCTTGATCAGACCCTCGACCTCATCCTTATGAGCTAGATCGACCTGAAGGTAATCGACACTTGCGCCCAACTTGCGAATAGAGGCCAGTTCTAGTTCCTTAGGTCCAGTTAGTTCCGATCTTGCCACGAGGATTATCGAAACATCTTTCACCCATTTTGCGATCTCCTTTGCAAAGATCAGGCCGAGACCTCCGGTGCCGCCTGTGATAAGATAGACGCCCTTGTCTTTCCATGGCAGCGATCGGTCGAGCTGAGTGCAAGCAAGCTCCCTCCACCCGAGAACATATCGGTCATTGTCCTCGTAGCGTATATGGACATCTTCCAATCGGTTCTTATTCTCTTGAAGTCTCTCAAGAAGCCGCTTTTCGCTCCGCTCCATTTCGATCATCTGCCCTATGAATTTTGAGTTTTCTAGGGCAGCAGTTTTTAAAAGGCCTGCTAAAGAGGAGAATAGATTGCCCTCTCCTGAGGAAGGCACGACCACTTGGAGCAAGACTAGACCCTCTGGCCGACTCGCAAGCAGATTTTGGATTTTTTTGAGAATTTGGCTGGCGTAGCTCTGGAAGCGCTGCTCGATCGGCGCGGATCTTTCATCGAGAACTGAAATATCGATGCCGTCGCATGAGGGGATTGCTTGCATCTCCAAGAGAAATGCCGAGTGAATTTGATAGCGAAGATCGGCCGCTGCCTCAGCCAGGGTTGAATCGATTGCTTGAGCCTTCCAGAGAGGTTCTAGAGCTAGGAGTTTTTTCTGCGTCTCCGATGTCTCCAATTTCTCACTGACAGTTCGAATAGAGAAGCCCTTGATTTGGATGGCAATCGTACCACTTTCATCAGAGAGGAGTATGTCGACTTTTTGTATCTCCTTGTTCTCTTGAAGCTCATCACTAAAGATAGCGTGGACCCACATTTGGCCGCTGCAAGCCTCTTTCACCACCATCTCCTCCAGAGCAAAGGGTAGCGCTGCCTGGAAGGCTTTGCCTTGTTGAGAAAGCGATCTTGCCCGAATGACGTTTTGCAGATACTCGGCTGCTTGAAGAGCGCCATCGAGCAAGCTTGGGTGCAAAGCGTAGAACTCCTTTGTCGTTTGCACGAGATCGGGCAGCTCCAGTTGTGCTAGAACTTCTCGCTCGCCTAGATAAAGTTCTTTGACCGAACGGTATCTAGGGCCATAGCTTGCTCCTACCATCGCTTCGTAGAACTCTTTAGAACCCATTTTTTTCGTGCTACACCGCTCTTTTATCGCCCCAATCTTTAGTGTGGACTCCTCTTGGTCAATCTCCACAAGATCCGCGGCTCCTTGAGTGCAGATGAGAAGTTCTTCGCTTGCCCCCTTCTGTCTGCTCGAAATCTGGTAAGCAATCTGCCCATTTTCCTGAGGATGGAGAGCGATTTGCACCTCCATAGGCTTGTCGACCACAATTGGGCGGATCCAGATGATGTTCTTCAACCTCACATGAGCGTGTTCGTTTTCTCCAGTTGCCTCTCTGAAGGCGGCGAGAGCCATTTCCAGAGTAACGACAGCGGGGACAATCGCCTCTCCTAGAATGATATGCTCGGCGATGAAGAACTCTCCTCCTGTAAAAAGCGAGCTGTAGCGCTGTTCTGAGAGGGTAGAGCTATTCTTATGCACCATGGGATGCAAAAGATCGCCTGCTTTTCCCAACTCTTTGGGCTCTGGCCAGTACTTTTTCTCAGCAAAGGGATAGGTGGGAAGACTCATCCGCCTCGGCCTATTCTCTCCATAGATTTTCTCCCAATCGATATCGAGGCCCTTACTCCACAGAGTGGCCAGCTCGCTGAACTTGCCTTTTGAAAGAAGGCTTGAGACAAGCTCGGACTCGAGAAGTGTTCGCTCGAGAGAAGCTGTACCCTTGAAAGCCCTCCTCAAATTACCGCTTGTAAAGGCTTTGAGCTCGCTTTTGAAATGGACGCTGCTCTCTGCGATGAAGAGTATGCGGCAAGCCATTGCTTCTCGGCCTACCTGAAAGGTATAGGCTAAGTGTGCGATGTTGCGCTCATCCCATTCAGGGGAGTCTAGAAAGCGAAGGAGCTCCTCAGCATAGGCAAGCAGCCTCTCTTCACTCTTTGCTGACAGAGGAATCAGATAGGGAGGACTAAAACTTTCCTTATCGGCTACAGCTCTATAATCCTCGAAGATGGCATGGACGTTGGTCCCTCCTAACCCAAAAGAGCTCAAGGCGGCTCTCAGCGGCCTCTTTTGCTCTAAAGGGGTGCGTTTTTCGACCACATAAAAAGGCGAATTTTCCAAGTCCAAAAGCGGGTTCGGCTCTTTACAGTTGATCGAAGGAGCAAGCTCTTGATAGCAGAGGCTCATCGCTACTTTGATGCAGCCTGCAAGCCCTGCTGCGGTATCTAGGTGACCTATGTTGCTTTTCACTGAGCCAATGCCGCAATACTGTTTGCCGCTTGTCTTGCTCCTATAGGCTTCTGTTAAAGCGGCTATTTCGATCGGATCACCAAGCGCTGTGCCAGTCCCATGCGCCTCTACATAGCAGATCGATTCAGGATGAATTTCTGCATTCTCGAGCGCTCTCTTAATTACCAAGCTTTGTCCCTTCACGCTGGGGGCGTAGAAGCCCGCTTTCTCTGCTCCATCATTGTTGATCTCAATTGCCCTCAGAAGGGCGTAGATGTGATCGCCCTCTCGCACCGCATCGGACGCTCTCTTCAGCAGAATCACAGCTACTCCCTCCCCTGCAATCATGCCGTCGGCCTTTGCATCGAAGGCTTTGATATGGCCGTCGCTTGAAAAATTCAAACCGCTCTGGTGCACATAGCCAATCGAGGGGGAGACGTGCAGTGTTGTGGCGCCCACCAAGGCCTGCTTGGCCTGTCCAAGTTTAAGGCTTTGATAGGCGGCATAGAGGCCGACGAGAGATGAAGAGCAATTGGCATGCACAAAGTAGCTTGGACCCTTCAGGCCAAGCTTATGAGAGATCATCGTGGGGATAGTCCCGCTCTGCGACAGCACCCAGGAGACATATCCATCTGCGCTTTCTAAAAGCTCGCTTGAGAGCAATGTCTGGTAGCCATTATTGCTCGCTGACATGTAGACGCTCGTATCAGCGATCTGCTTTGAGATATATCCGGCATCTTCGACAGCCTTCCAGGCGTGGAGCAGGAGCAGCCTCAGCTGGGGGTCCATCATCTCTGCATCTTTGGGAGAGATATGGAAAAATTCGGGGTCAAAGAGATCTTTGCCCTCTATCGAAGAGCGCACAGGGACATAATTTGGGTTATGGATGAGGCTCTCAGGGACGCCGAGCGCACGAAGCTCTTCTTTGGAGAAGAACTGGACGCTCTCTTTACCCGCGAGCAGCTGCTTATAAAAGTCGAGAGCATTCTTTGATCCTGGGAAGTGGCAGGAGATGCCGATGATGGCAACGCTATTGTCATCGAGATCGGACAGGGCTGGCTCCTCTCTCTTTGAGGGAGCAGCAGTTCGAGGCAGCTCCGGTAGCTCACTTTCTCTCTGATGAACAAGGTAGCCGGCCATCGAACGGATGGTGGGGTAGGCAAAGAGATCGGTGACGGTGAGATCGCATCTAAAGACCTCGTTGATGCGCTCTATGGCTGTAGCGGCCAGAAGCGAATCCCCTCCCACGTCAAAAAAGCCATCATCTGATCCTATGCCTTTCACCTTCAACAGGTTGTGCCATATGTCCAGCAGCTGCTGCTCGACCTTAGAGGAAGAGGCGCTTCTCTGTTGCTCTTTGGCAGCGCTGATCTCTCGTCGCTCGAGCTCTTTGCGATCGACTTTTCCATTGGGTGTGAGAGGTAGATGGCTCAGCTGTATCAGATGAGCTGGCACCATATAGTCGGGAAGGTGGGCAAGTAGATCGCGACGCAGCTTTTGGCTCGAGGGAGGATTCTCTAGATCGCTTGGCACATAGTAGGTGACCAGTTTTTTGTGCTCCTCATGCTCTTTGACGATCGTCACGCACTGGCGCACTCCAGGGAGCTCTCCCACCTGGTTGTCGATGGCTCCAAGCTCAATGCGAAAACCGCGGATTTTGACCTGATAATCGAGCCGCCCCAGATATTCGACCTGACCGTTTGCGAGCCACCTGGCCCCATCCCCGCTCTTAAAGAGCTTCTTCCCTGCCCTGAAGGGGTTGTCGATGAACTTCTTTCGGGTAAGTTCGGGGTTCTTCCAGTAGCCCCTCGCAAGTCCCTCCCCTCCGATATAGAGCTCTCCAGGCATGCCGATAGCCACAGGCGAAAGATAGCGATCGAGAATGTAGAGCTCGGTTTTTGCGATCGGCCTTCCTATGGGGATAGAAGGGCAATCGTTTAAGGCCTGCTCGCTGCAGCTGAACCAAGTGGCGTAGATCGCGCTTTCAGTAGGACCGTAGATATTTTCCACACGGCTATGTTTAAAAAACTGTACAGCCCTTCTTACAAGCGCTTTTGGAAAGGCCTCTCCTGCGACCATGAGGTACTTGATCGAAGAGCGGCCGCCAAAGTCAACCCTCGCCTCTACTGCATTGAGGAAGACGTTCAAAAGCGACGGGACAAAATTGATATGTGTGATCCTCTGTTTTTCGATGCAAGAGGCAAGAGTGTGAGGCGATTTCTCCGCACCAGGAGGCAAGATGACCAGATGGCCCTTGCCGAAAAACCACCCGAAGAGCTCTGAAAGCGAGACATCGAAAATGTAATGGGTCTTCAATAAATAGCTATCTCCTTTGCCGACAGGGAATTGCTTTTCCAAGAAAGATAGGGTATTGACGATGCTCCTGTGTTCGACCATCACCCCTTTGGGCTTGCCGGTGCTCCCCGAGGTGTAGATCATGTAGGCAAGGTGACTCGGCAAAACCTGCTTTTTCAATGCCTTGGTCTCTCTAGCTTCCTGCTCTAGCTTCTCGCTATCCAAGCAGAGGATGGAAAGCTTTTCGCTCTGCTCACAGAGGGAAGCAAGCAAGCTACTGAATTTGGCTTGAGTGAGGAGCAGATGAATCTCGCTATCTTCGATCAACTGCTTGAGCTGCTGCCCTGGATGGGTCGGGTCAAGGGGAAGGTAGGCGCCACCTGCCTTGAGAATCCCGAGAATACCGATGACCATCTCCAAGGAGCGCTCGACACATATGCCAACCAAAATTTCGGGCCCTACCCCTTGCTGCTGAAGATAGCGCGCCAGGAGGTTTGCTCGATCATCTAGCTCTCGGTAACTCAGGGTCTTCTCTTCGTAGATAACCGCTATCTCCTCGGGTATTTGCAGCACTCGCTCTTCGAAAATTTCATGGATGCATCTCGTTGCGAGCAGTTCATCAGACCCCTGTCCAAGCTTTAGAAGATGGGCCTGTTCGTCTTGGGTCATGAGCGGGTAGCTTTCGATTTTTAAAGAGGGATCTCTCTCGGCTTCTTCAAGGAGTCTTATGATCTGGCCCATCATCTGCTCGATCGTCGAAGCAAGAAAGAGCTCTGGGCAGTAGCTGAGATTGAGTTGCAACTGATCCCCCTTCTCATAGACCTCCAAGGCCAGTTCAAACTCTCCCTCCTGTCGGATTTCCTCCATGAGCTGGATTTGGAGCGCAGGGAGGCTCTCCGCTGTTTTGCTGAGCGGATTGGACTGGAAGAAATTCTGAAATAAGAAAGCGGCTTGAAAGAGAGGGCTTGCCGATCGCGTGCGCTCGATCGGAAGAGCTCGAACAAGAGCGGATAGCGGATAGTCTGCATGGTCCAGAGCATCGGCTACGGTCAGCTGTAGTTCTTTCAGAAAGTCGGAAAAAGAGCTCTCTTTCTCTATCTTGCTTCTCAGAGCTACCATGTTGATAAAGTAGCCGATAGTGGAGTCAAAACGGGAATCGGGCCTTCCTCGGGTGGGCATGCCAACCACGATCTCCTCTTGGTTCGTATACCGGGAAAGAACCGCTTTGAAGCCAGCGAGGAAGAGGATGGAGAGGTTCACATTCAAGGATCGAGCAAGCCTTCTCAATTGCTCGGATAACTCTTTGGAAAGCCCCCTTGAATGGGTCTCTCCTTTGTAGGAGGGCTCTGAGGGGCGTGCAAAATCAGTGGGTAGTTCCAGAATGGGCAGTGGGGCCACCAATTTTTCTTTCCAGTAGGCGAGATCGCCCTCTCCCCTTTCAGATTCGAGGTAGTCCTGCTGCCAGAGAACAAAATCGGCGTAGCTTGTCGTAGATGGTATATAGGCAGGCTTTTGCCCCTGTAAAAGCGCTCCATATGCCTCGAAGAGCGCATGCGATAGGGTCAGCATGGAGCTTCCATCGAAGATGATATGGTGAACAGTGATGAGGAGAATGGCCTCTCCTTTTTTTAGAGAGAAGAGCTCTGCTCGCAAAAGAGGGCCCTCCTCCAGTACAAAGGGCTTTTTTGCTCTCTTTTTGAGATGGGAAATAACCTGCGGCCAAGCAAGATGAGAAAGATCCTCGCTTGCAAACTTGAGCGGCATTTGCTGCTTCACAAGCTGATAGGGAATGGCACCATCGCTTTCTATAACGCTCTTCAGGATAGGAAACCGCTCGAGCAGCGATCGCAGCGCCTCCTTCATTATCTCGATGTCGATCGCTCCCTTGATTCGAAAAGCCATTGGCAAGTTGTAGCCGCTGCTCGACATGGCGAACTTATAGGCGACCAGTAGCCCTCGCTGTCCCTCGGAAAGCGGCAATTTCTGAGGCCCGAGCCCATTCAGCCGTTCTTGGAGCTCACTCATCGTAAGCCTCCCCGATCGAACCTCTTCGAGTAGTTGGTTGAAAACATCTCTTGATCTACTGTCAGGGCTCATCCCCATACCTCTTCCATGGCTCTCTGAACAATTTCAAAATCCAGCTCGCCACGACTATATTTTTCCATGAGCTCGATGATTTCGGGATCGGAAGGCCTGCCCCGAGCTGCTGGTTTTTGCGAGCGACTTTCTCCAAGCTTTGTCTCAAGATGTGTGATCAAATCTGCAAGGGTGCGATGCTCGACTATCTCTCTTCCAGTAAGCGTCACGGGAAAATCTTTGGCCAAGTGGGCCATGAGTTTTCTTTCCAGAATCGAGTCCACGCCATAATCTAGCAAGGTTTTCTCCAGCTTGATTTGATGAGTAGGCAGATTGAGCTCCACGGACAGAAATCGAACTAGGGCATCTCTCAAACTTCCTCGCTCGGCTGGCTGATCGCCACAACGAAGCTTGCCCTCTGTCAGCAGATGCTCTTTTGGCTGGGGTATAGCGAAGCGCTCTCCCTTAAATGGGTAGGTAGGTAGCGGCAAGATATGAGGCTCGCGACCTTCATGAAGCCTCTCCCACACAACCTTGCCACCGCATGTCCAATGAGAGGCTAGCTCCTCCAGATTCTTTTCATCGGTAATTTGCTCGAGCCTCCCTCGGCTCCCCGATAGGCAACTGGTGAAGATCGATAGCGAGGTGGACTCTTTTTCTCTTTCTTGTAGAAAGTGCTCTAAACCTTGGATGAGACACTCTTTATCTGCCACGACAAGAGCAAGCCGCATCTCCATCTCCTCTCGACCTACCTGGAGCGTATAGGCGACATCTTCGAGCACAAACTCGTGCGACTGGGCAAAGGCGAGCATCGCTTCGGCCATCCGACGCAGCTCCTCAGCGCCTTTGGCAGAGAAAACGATGATCTGAGGCGAGCTCTGTGCGCTTGGAGACCGATTGAGAGGATACTCTTCGACGACCACATGGGCATTTGTGCCGCTGACTCCTGTCGAACTGATGGTGCCAAGGCGGAGCTTTCCCCCTTTCCGGCTCCATTTTTGATTCTTTTGGTTTAAGATAAAGGGAGTCTTCTTGAAGTCAATGTAGCTGTTGTCCACCTCACAGGGCATTCCTGGAATAAGCTCATCCTGCATAGCCTTGAGCATACAGACGACTCCAACCAGTCCAGAAGCAGCAAAGGTGTGGCCAATCAAGGGTTTGATAGAGCCTATTGAGCAGAACTGCTTCTGGTCGGTATAGCGGCTGAAAGCCTCGGTCAACGCTTTCACTTCCATCGGGTCTCCCAGCCTTGTTCCTGTGCTATGGGCCATCACATATTGGATATCGAGAGGATCGATTGTCTGCTTGTCATAGATATTGGTCAAAAGCTCAGCTTGACTCTTTGAACTTGGAGAGGTAATTCCATTGGTTTTTCCGTCGTAATTGACACCGCTTGCCTTAATCGTGCCGTAGATGTGGTCTCGATCTTCAATCGCCTCTGAGAGGGGTTTTAGAAGAAGGGCTACCACCGCTTCCCCGGGAACCAATCCATTTGCTCTCTGATCAAAAACCCTGCAATGGCCGTCAGAGGAGAGCATCTCTGCCTTGTTCAACGCGGTGAAGGAGATGGGAGAGATATTCAAGCTGATTCCTCCCACAAGCGCCATCTTGCAATCGCCTTGCTTGAGGGCAAGGCAGGCCTGGTGAAGAGCTACAAGGCCGGAGGCACAGGCAGCTGTTAGGGCTAGCGTGGGGCCTCTTAAGTCGAGAGCATAGGCAATTCTGGCAGCAAGCGTCGCATTCTGACATCCATTGATCTTCACATCCTCCCCAGCTAGGAAGGGAAACTCTCCTTCCTCTACACCTACATAGACGCCGCAGGATTTACCCCGGATTCGATCGCCCATGTAACCTGCATCTTCGAAGGTGTGCCACGCCTCCTCCAAAAAGAGCCTCTGGCGCGGGTCCATATTTTCTGCCTCTTTGGGCGAAATTTGGAAAAAGAGGGGGTCAAATCGGTCGACATGTCTTAAAAAGCCACCCCACTGCGGAACCTTCTCATATCGCCTCCAATCCCAGCGCTCCAGGGAGACTCTTGAGATGCAGCTTCTGCCCTCCTTGATATGATTCCATAGCTCCTCGACGCTATCTGATTCAGGAAACCTTCCACTCATGCCGATGATAGCGATAGGCTCTTGAGGCCAGGTGAGCCTTCTAGAGGCTCTTTCAAGAGACTCTACTCTCTGCAGATTCTGCGAGGAAGCCCTCTGCCTCTCATATAGCGATTCTAAAGCGGCTCCATGCTGCCTGGTGAGATAGCGAGCAAGAGATCCCAAGGTAATCTCTTCAAAGAAGATAAGTGGGAGAATTTCGAAGCCAAAATGGCGTGACAGCCTTGCTGATAGTTCATCTAGATGTATCGAGCTCAAACCGAAATCGGTCCAGCTGGTATCGAGATGGAGCTTCTCCTTGGCTACTTTCAGCATGAGATGGACCATTTCTATTAGATCCTGTAGTACCGCCTGCTCTAGGCTGAGTCCGTTTTTCTCTTTTGAAAGGAGAGGCTGACTGGTATCGTCACCTGAGCCTTTATCGAGTCCAAGAAAGCGGTGAATGCGCGTACGATTGCCTACAAGGACGAGATATTGGCTTGCCCGCTGTGACAAGAGCTTTTCAAAGAGTTCGATGGCCTCCTCGGTCTCTAGATAGCGCTGGCCGCTCGACTTCAGGTAGCTCTCCGTTTTTTCATCGCTGCTAACCTTCATTGCCCCTTCTCTCCACACAGGCCAGTTGATGGCAATGGTTTTGCCGCAAGCTTCCTTCCCTGCACATCTCCTTGCGAAGGCGCTCTGAAAGCGGTTTGCAACCGAGTAGTCGCAGGAGCCAAAATCACCTAGGATTGAGGCCGAGGATGAGAAGTAGCAGGTGAAATCGAGCGGCTGTGAGCTGAGCAGCTCATCGAGTAGGAGCGTACCCTCGATCTTGGGCCTCAGGGTTCTCTCAAAGCTTCCCATCTCTTTTTCAAAAAGGCTCTCCTGGCTCAGAACGCCTGCGGCATGGATCGCTCCCTGAATATCTCCGAAGCGCTCTTTGGCCTTCCTCAACGCCTCTTGCAGACTAGCTCGATCGCCTACATCTGCCTCTAAGTAGAGGACTTTTCCTCCACGATCCTCGAGCTTTTTCACAAGCTTGCGCTTCCTTTCATCAAGGGGCGATCGACCGATCAAAATCAGCTGAGAGCGCCATTTTTTGACCAGGTGATCGGCTAAGAGATAGCCAAGCCCCCCAAGGCCCCCTGTAATTAGGTAGCAACTCTGCATTTTCAATGGGATAGGTAGCTTTTCGCAAGCAGCTGGACTGCGTCTGCACACATAGCGCTTATCCTCGTGATAGAAAACGCTCTCTTTAGTCCCTGCTTCAAGCTCCTGACAGACCTTCTGTAAGCCTCCTGCGATATCGCCCTTGGAGAAGGGTTTCAGCAGGGCAAAGAGCTTGGTCTCAGGCAGCGCTTGACGCAGGGAGCGCTCAAAGCCTACCCAAGAATCGAGGTAACATTGATCCAGATCGCTCTCATAAGCGCCTGCGAGCACGATACAATCGGGTCTTTGCTCCAGGGAGCGGGTAGCCTTGAGCAGATGGACGATAGGGCCATATTCGCGCACGCGGCTCGGATTTTCGAGCGCCCACAGATAAAGAACGGCATCGATATGACCCTTTCCCTTTTGAATCTCATCAAAAGCTGCCAGGTAACTGTTGTAGTCAGCTTCGTCTAAGCAATATTTGTGGGCAGTTTCTTTTTTGTGCGCCTTACCAGGAGTAAGGAAAAAGACCTCCACCGAGGGCTCATAGCGGCGTAGTTGTTTGAGAATCTCTTTCTGACTTTCTTTTTCTGAAAGAAAGCAGATCACCCTGTGGATGGGCTTTGCTTTTGCCGAAAGCGGGAGAGCAAGCTCTCCCCAGTTTTCCTCAAAGAGTAGAGGCTCCTCTCCCTCTTGCATTTGATAGAGCCGGCGAGAGGCAGTCCCGGCTGGATGGGGCTCTATCCAATAGCGCTCTCTTATAAAGGGATAAGTAGGCAGCGAAAGGCGATTGGGTTTGGATTCAGGATATAAGCGGTTCCAATCAAAATTCAGCCCTTTTACCCAGAGCTCGAGCAGCTGATTCCACCTGCCTTTCTGGATCCAATTGTCGAGGATCTTGTCCATCTCCTCGTCTTTGGCAAATAGGGCAAGGGTACTCTTGTGCTCTTTGATATTTTCTTGGAAAATCGCTTCGATCTGCTTCTCACCTTGGACAAAGGCTTTCAGTTTCTCTCGAAGCTCCAGAAGGGAGCGAACTGTGAAACCAAGCCGCTCTTGCATCGCCTCCCGACCTACTTGCAAGGTATAGGCGATGCTCGAAAGATCGCACTCGCGGTAGAGCTCCTGGTCTAAGGCTGCCAAAAGCTGCTCAGAGCGCCTCTCTAGCCTCTCTTTGTTTCTTGCCGATAACACGATCAAGAAAGGAGCTGTGGCCCCTCTAGGGAGGGGGCTCTCATGATTTAGGATATACTCTTCTAGTATGAGATGAGCATTGGCTCCTCCGGCCCCGAAGCTGCTGACAGCTGCTCTCAGGGGCATCTTCTCCCCATCGATTATGGGGGCTCTCCACTCTTCGAGGCTTTTTTGAATTCTAAAAGGTGTGCTTGCAAAGTCTATGTTAGGGTTTGGCTCTTCACAGTGAATGGAGGGGGCGAGCTTGCGCTGTTTCAGCTGCATCAATACTTTAGTGATGGAGGCGACTGCAGCTGCGCTTTCACAGTGGCCAATATTGGGCTTGATCGACCCCACCCGACAGAAGCCGCGCTCCCCGGTTGTCTCAGCAAAAGCTTTTGTGAGACCTGCAATCTCTATGGGGTCACCGAGGGCTGTTCCTGTGCCATGGGCTTCGACATAGCTGATGCTTCTCGCTGCAACTTTGGCCCTTTTCAACGCATCGCTCACCACTTGAGCTTGGGCGTGGGGGCTCGGGACGGTGTAGCCGTTCGTTTTACCGCCTGCATTGATCATGCTGCCCTTGATGATCCCGTAGATGTGGTCCCCCTCCTGGATGGCTTTAGAGAGGGGTTTTAGGACAAGAGCGCCGACGCCCTCCCCATCGACAAAACCATCGGCCAAGTCGCCGAAAGCTCTGCAGGTCGGAGTTGCCGAGAGCATTTGCATCATAGAGAGATGGATGAGATGGGTCGGATCGACGATTAAATTGACTCCTCCTGCGATCGCGCATTCGCTTGTGCCGCTGTAGAGGCTCTCGAGGGCCAAATGGATAGCGGTGAGCGAAGAGGAGCAGGCGCTATCGACGGCAAGGCTCGGACCGTGGAAATTCAGAAGATAGGAAATCCTATTGGCAAAGGACCAGTAGCCATATCCAGTTTTATAATATTTGTTCATCACACCGACAAAGATGCCCACCTTTTTATTCGAGCTGAGTGTGGCAGGTGTGTAACCCGCATCTTCGATAGAGGCGTAGGCGGTCTCCAAGAAACAGCGCTCTTGCGGATCCATCCCTTCCGCATCGAGGGGGGAAATTTGAAAGAAGGAGGGATCGAAACAGTCGAAATCTTCTATGAATCCCCCCCACTTGGTGTAGATCGAACCGAGTCTTCCCTTTTCAGGATCAAAGTAATCCCTCCAATTCCATCTGCTCTCCGGTATCTCGGTGATGCAATCCCTTCCTGCGCTTAAATGGCTCCACAATTCGCTCGGCGTATTTGAGCCCGCATAGCGGCCTGCAAGGCCGATTACAGCTACATCGAAGATGGCAGAAGTGGGCTCGGGTTTGCAGTTAATCGGGCTTTGAAAACGAGCTCGCTTGCCAATTTTTAGCTGGCTGCTGTGGGCGGCCACAGTCGCTTGCTCGCTCTTGCTCTCAGTCTTGGCGCTGCTCTTGAGCAGCTTGCGAAACGGCTTCTCATAGCTGCAAGCAAAATGGTCGGTGAGAGCATCTATTGTCTGGTACTCAAAGAATAACGTGCTGCTGACCTCCCCCAGTTCACTTTTCAGCCGGCTGGTCAACTGGATGACCACGATAGAATCGATTCCATAGCGGGACAGCGGCTCGCTAGAGTCGATTTTTTGAGGGGAGATTTTTAATGCTTCGCCTGTCAGCTTGATGAGGTAGCCACGAATCCCTTCTTTTAGCTCATCACCCTGCGGAGGGAAGCTCTCTTTCTTGTAGTCCTTGGCCTCGGACTCCTTGGGCTGGCTCATTGCCTGAGGTATTTGAGGAAGGGCTCGCTCTTGCCAGATCAGGCCATCGCTTGTAGCCACCACCGTCTGATGACCGAGCTCCTCTGCCCCATCAGCTGGGAAAGAAATATTCTTAAATCCTTCATCTTCAAGGACTTGCTTCCACGATTCTCGATCCAGCCCCGGGCAGCCTGAAATGCGCCACTCGCTATCTTCATAGCGCCACCAGCCCTCGAGTAGTCCAAAGGTCATGTGAGTAAAGAGATCGTAGCCGCTGATTTCATTGAGCATAAGCCAGCCCCCCTTCCTGAGTGCGCTTTTGGCGTGGCGCAAGCTTTGGCGGATATTGCGCGTAGCATGGAGGACATTGGCAGCCACCACTAGGTCGAATGCTGCAAGGTCAAGACCCTGGGGTTGAAGCGGTTTTTCTATGTCGACGATTCGATAGGTCAGGAAGGGATTGGCAGGACCATACTCTCCTTCAGCGTGCAGTAAGAAGGCCTGGGAAAGATCGCTGTAGCAGTACTCTCTAATATGTTTTCGCCAGGGAGCTATCTTTTCGAAAATCAGCGCGCTGGTTCCTCCCGTTCCCGCTCCTATTTCGAGAATACCTATTTTGGCACTCGGCTCGATTCGGATTTTTTCTTGGATGTAGTCAGCCACCGCTTCAGCTAAGATCAGGTTAAAGTAATCGGCAGTGGGATTATTCTTATACACCTGTCCTACCAGCTCCATCGAAGAGCCGGGAAAGAGAATTTCGGTTGCAGCCACTTTACCGGTTAGGATCTCGGGCAACTTCTTAAGGGTGGCCTCCAGCAAGGCAGCAAGCGCTTTGAGATTTGGACTTGCTATCCAGAGGGATTTCTCCTCCTCCCATCTCTGCCAAAGCGAAGCAGCATCTAGCGCTTTTCCGATCTCATAAAGAGTCCCTTTCTGTCTCAAAAGGCCCTTTTCGACCAAAATTTTGACAGTGGACTGAAGCCATTTGTGGTAAAAGCCCTTGAGCGTGGGGGGAGGAGTTCCTTGCTCGAAGAAGCCAATCGACTTCAACTGGATGATGATCAGCTCAGAGAGCAGTACATCTAGCCGCTCTTTTTGCTTTCTATCCTGCTCTCGAATGGAGAATGGGGAGGGCTTTCTCAGCTGGGGAGCAAAGGCTTTCTGGGTGGATTCGAGGGTGATGAAGGCTGTCTGATGCATGCCCTCGACAGCTATCGGTTTGGTCGTATGGATCATCGCCAGCTGATCAAGTGGAGCTGATAGCAGCTTCTCTGTTGCCCTCATACCCTCTTCTGGCTGAATCAAGCCAAGGCCTACCTGATCGAGCAGATGGCTGAAGTTGCCTTCCTGGACCACTTGTTGGCTGCCCCAATAACCCCAATTCAGCACTTTTACAGGGTAGCTCACCTGCTTGGAGAGCCGTTTGGCAAAAGCGTCCTGAAAAGCACATCCTGAGGCATAGTGGCTCTGTTTGACGTTTTTGATGTAGGAGACCAGCGAAGAGAAGAAGAGCATGAAATCGAGCGGTTCGTATCGGAAAAGTTCAGCTAGATGCACGCTTGCATCCACCTTAGTGGCGAGAGCTTCCCGAAAGGCCCCTTCGGCCATCCTCTCTAGGCTCTGCTCTTTTAAGATCATTGCAGAGTGAATGACTCCATGAATCTCTCCGGTGATCTCTTTGATCTGCTGGTAAGCACTTCGAAGCGCTTCTCGATCGGAGGCATCTGCTCTCAGATAGTGAGGTCTTGGCCCAAACTGGGCCAATCTATCCAGCTTAGATTGGATAGTCTCGTTGAGAGGAGTTCGTCCGATCCAGAAGACCTTGGCTTGGTAGCGGCGGATCGCATACTCGCTCCAGGTCTCCCCGATATAGCCTGCCCCTCCCAGGACAAGATAGGCTCCATTTTTCCTATAGGCGGGCGGAGGGCTTGAGGGTGTCTGAAGCGGGATCAGTCGCTGCTGGTACCATCTTCCTTTTCGATAGGACCACGGATGTCGGTAGCGATCAAGAGGCAAAGCTTGCATCTCGGCAAGGGGCCATCTGGCCGCACCTTCTAAGTCGACTATTCGAATTTGCCAGTCTGGGTATTCTTTAGCTAGGCTTCCCACAAGCCCATAGAGAGCGGCTTGGGAGGGATCTGAAAGCTCATCTTCATGAACGCATTGCGCCTGCAGAGTCACGATGCTCACTTTGATCGGTTTGGATCCATATCCTAGATTCAGGAGCGCCTTGATTAGGCAGAAGAGGCCGAGCGTGTTGCCATTCTCTTTCTCGATTAGGTCGCCCTCGAAGAGGGAACTGTTAGGAGAATGGGAAGCTATCCAAAACAGATGGTCGAGGGGTGGCAAACTCTGAAGCTTCTTTTCGATCCCCTCAAGACCCGAGAGAGGATCTATTTTTATATGAGCTGAGGTGGGGAAATAGCCGCGTAGAGAGGCTTGTTGCTCTTCATCTCCCCCGATGATTAAGACCTGCTCTTTTGGGGAAGGAGGAAGCTCTTGGAACTCGGCAAAGAATGGTTCCCATTTAGGGATGAGCAGAAGATTGCCAAAGGCAGCTGGAGCCCCCTCAGAGCGGGCGTGATCGCTCCTTGATCCCTCCTCGACCGACTTAATAGAGGCGCCTTTGATGCGCACGCATACCTTCCCACTCTCATCGCATAGATCGATATCGTATTTCCTAAAATGGTCTGTACTCTGACTGGATCTGCATTCGCAGATATAGGACCAGATAGAGGGACCGCAAGGGGCGAGGATTATGAGCTCATCCATAGCAAAAGGAAGAGAGAGCCGACCCGAAGAGCTCCCATCAGCTGCGAGCAGGAAACCTATCGAAGCGTGGAAGGCGGCATCCAGGAGGGCTGGATGGAGGACAAATTGCTCCTGATTGCACTGGACCGATGGCTGGGTGGAGATTTTTGCGAGGAGCTGGCCTTCCCCTACCCATAGCTGTTCTATGGCTTGGAAAGTGGGGCCATAATCGAGCCCCAATTTCCTGAAGGTCTCATAACAGCGCTCTTTTGTGAAACGACTGCTCGCTTGGCTTTTGATCGCTTCAAGATCTCTTGAGGGGATTTCTCCAATCGAATAGAGATAGGCCTTTCCCTGGCTGTGCAGGATCTCTGTCTCAACTCCTTCGCTATAGATTTCGTAGGCGATCTCATCACCCTCTTCAGGAAAGAGCCTTATAGCTAGCTCAAGGGGGCCCTTTTCACAGAGAGCAGGGCGCAGCCAGACGATCTCTTTGAGACCTATCGCTTCTTTTGACTCTAATGCTTTCACGAGTGCAGCACGCGCCATTTCAAGGTGAGCGACGCCGGGCAAAATCCTCTTACCTCGCACCCGATGCTCTGCAAGAAAAAACTCATCTCCGCTGAAGGTGGATTTAAAGCGCTGCTCAGAAAGGGTGGAACAATTTTCATGCAGGAGCGGATGTAGCTGGGAGCAGGAAAGGCTCTGCACACCTCTATCGGCCTTGCTTTCGACTATCCAATATCTCTCTTTGGCAAATGGGTAGGTGGGTAGGCTGATCCGTCGAGGCCTGCTCCCCTTATAAAGTTGATCCCAATCGATGGAGCCACCTCTTACCCAGAGCTCGAGGAGTTTGCTATAATTCCCGCACTCGATCCAACCTTCGACGATTTTCTCCATCCCTCCATCATCGATGAGAATCTCCAAGATCTGCTTATTCTGCTTGGCACTTCCCCGAAAAATGCCCTCCTCCTTACCCTCGAGGAACCCCTTCAGCTTTTCTTGCATCTCATCAAGGCTATGGCAGCTAAAGCCCATCCTCTCTTCGAAGGCTTCTCGACCCATTTGCAGAGTAAATGCGAGATCGAAAAGATCGCCCCCACAGGTGGGAAGAGCCTTTAGGTACTCTTGGGCTAGCTTTTCGAGCTGCTCCCGACTTGCTGCCGAGAGCACGATGAGTGCGGTAGCGTGAAGAGGTGGCTTCTCTTGAACTGGGCTCACATATTCCTGCAGCACGATGTGAGCATTGGATCCCCCCGCTCCAAAGGCTGAGATACCAGCGATTCTTGGCTGCTCTCGCCCATCGATGATGGGCCGCCTCCAGAAAGCCAGCTGCTGCTGCACAGCGAAGGGGGTCTTGCTAAAATCGATGTGGGGGTTGAGAGTCTCAGAATGCAGGGAGGGGACAAGTTCTTGATGCTTCATCTGCAAGAGGACTTTGGTAATCCCAGCAATGCCAGCTGCGCTCTCCAGGTGGCCGATATTGGATTTGACGGAACCTATCGCACAGAACTGCCCCCTTGCGCTCGATTCCCCAAACCCAAGAGATAAGCCGCTGATTTCGATAGGATCTCCAAGGACCGTTCCTGTTCCATGAGCTTCGATATAGCTAACTGCACGCGGATCGACGTTTGCATTTTTAAAGGCATCCCCTATCACCCTCCCTTGAGCTTGGGGATTGGGTACAGAATAACCATTTGTCTTGCCTCCGTGATTGATGGAGGTACCCTTCACCAGAGCGTAGATATGATCGCCATCAGCTACTGCTTTTGAGAGGGGTTTGAGCAAAACAGCCCCCACGCCCTCTCCTGGCACATATCCATCTGCTCCGAGGCCAAAGCTCTCACATCTGCCTTGGCTCGATACAAAGCGTCCCTGACCCAACATCAAGTACTTATTTGGATGGATAGAGAGATTGACTCCACCTGCGATGGCAAGATCGCTTCTTCCCTGTTTGAGCTCTTCACAAGCTAGGTGCAGGGCTGTTAGGGAGGAGGAGCACATGGTGTCGAGTGCAATGCTCGGGCCGTTGAAATTGAAGAAATAGGAGACCCTGTTGGCAATCGATGCCGGGTTGCCTGCAATTGCGATCCCTCTTCCTCTGGCCTGCTCGCCAGCTGCATAGAGCGGATACTCCTCGTACATCACCCCCACATAGACGGCCACCTCTCTTCCAATGGTCTTGCGTGTGTATCCGGCATCTTCAAGAGTCGCATAGACGCATTGCAAAAAGAGTCTTTCCTGGGGATCTATGAACTCTGCTTCTTTGGGAGAAATATTAAAGAAGAGGGGATCAAATTTATCGACATCATCGATAAAGCCTCCCCATTTGCTGTAGGTCTTCTCAGGTTTGTCTTTATCTTCATCAAAGTAGAGGCTGTGATCCCATCTTTCTTTGGGAATTTCTGTGATGCAATCCCTTCCCTCTTTCAGGTTTTTCCAAAACTGTTCGATATGGCTTGCTTGTGGATATCTGCCTGAAAGGCCGATGATGGCGATATCCTCGCCCCTCTCGCCTCCCCTTCCAGAGGCTGGGCTCCAAAAGCGCTTCTGCTGTCGGGTCGGTTTCATCTCCAACTGTCTGATGGGCGTGGGCTGACCCAGGTTGGGAGGTCCAA
Source organism: Chlamydiia bacterium (assembly GCA_963827485.1). Taxonomy (GTDB): domain Bacteria; phylum Chlamydiota; class Chlamydiia; order Chlamydiales; family JAAKFR01; genus CAWHBB01. The sequence goes on along the minus strand of CAWHBB010000002.1, from coordinate 52,232 downwards.
GTTTCTCCACCACTTTGCTCATGTGGGCTCTCAGAAAGTAGCCTGCAAGATCACTGATGTTCTGATATTCGAAGAAGAGCGTCTTCGAAAGCGGGCCGAAGACTCTCTCCAGCTGTGTTGTCATCTGGATGACCATCAAGGAATCTATGCCATATTGCTCCATGGGGGCTCTAGCATCGATCTTGTGGCTCGCAAGCTTTAAAGTGGTAGAGAGCAGCCCCTTCAAGTACTCCTCGGCCCGTTTTTTGAGCTGCTCTGAGTCGCCCTCTTTCGGCGGAATAGGGCTTGCCTCAAGCCCTTTGTTGTTTATCTCTTGCGCAAAGAATGCCCCTATTTTCTCGCCGTTGCCCTCCACGACCATCACCTGGGATCGGCCTGCTGTAAAGGCCCTGTAGAAGGCCTCAAATCCTGCTTCGGTGCTCATGGCGAGCATTCCGCTTTTCTCGCTGATGATCGCCTGCATGCCTTCGCTGATCTGCATGCCCCCCTCTTTCCACAGAGGCCAGAGGATAGATAGAGTTTTCCCCTCCCTTTTCGATGAGTCTCTTAGGTCGGCATAGCTATTCATGAAGCCATTGGCTGCTGCATAGTCTGCCTGTCCGACATTGCCGGTAGCACTGGCCACAGAGGAAAAGAGAACAAAGAGATCAAGCGCAATATCCCGACTCGCCTCGTCCAAATTGACCGTTCCAGCCACCTTGGGGGCCAAAACTTGCTTGAGCTCCTCCTTGCTTTTGTTCACTAAGAAATTATCTTTTATCAGCCCGGCGCTGTGGAGGATGCCGTTAAGGCAGCCATGATCCTTGATAATCCCTTTGATCAAGTGGCCCACGGCCTCGCGATTGGCCACATCGATCTGCTTGTAGATCGCATTTGCTTTTTTTTTCTTGAGGGCCTCAAGGGCAGATTTTATCCGTTCATCAGGTGGCGAGCGACCGATCAAAATCAAAGTAGGGTTGTCCACTTTTTTTGCAATCTCATCTGCAAACAGTAGACCAAGACCCTTCGCTCCGCCTGTAATGAGGTAGACTCCCTCTTCTTTCCAGGGCAGCTCTGATGCAGAGTCTGGCGATTGAATCTCCTGCCATGTGGCCACAAGCCGCACGCCTTGGCTATAGCGAATATGTCGATCATGTGGCGCAGTCCTATTCTCCAAAAGCTTCTGGGCGATTCCCTCAGGAGTTTCTTCAGGTTCTATTTCGATGAGCTGCGCGATTAAACGGGGATCTTCTAGACAAGCGGTTTTCAGAAAACCGGATAGGGCGGCAAAAAGCCTTTGCTCACCTTCAGAGGAGGTCACAAGCTGAATGAGTATAGATTGCTCAGGGCGACTCTGGAGTAGGGATTGAATTTTGTCCAAAAGCCCTCTTGCATAGCTCAGGAAACGCTTTTCTACCCTTGCAGGCCGCTGATCGAATAGGTAAACTTCGATGCCCTCTATTTGGCCACTGAGTCTCTCCTTACCGACTTCGCAAAAAATCGCAACATGGGCAGCTGATATCAAGTTCTGCCCTTTTTCTAAGGGCTGCGCCTGCCATGAGCTTTCGAAAAGCAGCGTCGATCTTTTTGGGGTCTCAGCTGCGACTGCTCGCGAAGATAGACCTTGCAATCTGGCACAGAGCTTTCCCTGCTCGTCAAAGAGGTCGATATCGATCTTGGCTTGCTCTTCCCTCTGTTTCACGTGGGCCCACATGATCGCGCTAGAGGCTCCAAAGATGGCCATGCTATCGAGCGCAAAGGGGAGCATCGTTGAGCCCACTTTGAGAGAACCTTTCTCAGTGAGAGATAGCCCTATGGAGGCTTGCAGAGCCCCATCAAGAAGTGTTGGGTGCAGGAAGTAGTCGCTCAAGCTATCGAGAAGGGAGCGTGGCAGTGAAAGCTTGGCAAGGAGTTCATCTTCTCCTACATAGATCTGATCGATGCTGCGATGTCCCTCTCCAAATTCTAACCCGAGCTTCTCATAGGCAGCATAGCAGTTGTCGGAGGAGAGGGCGTAGCGCGTGCAGCGCCCTTTTAGCTCATCTAGGTTTCCCTGAGGGGCAGGTCGAGGTTTGCAAAGTTCGGCTTTGCCCTGGCTGTAGAGAAGCCTTTCTTTTCCATCCTGCGGTTGGCTATAGATTTCGTAGACAATCTTCTCTTTATCTTCTGGATAGAGGGCGATATGAATATCGATAGAACTCTCTTCGCAAGCTATCGGCTGTAGCCAGACCACCTCTTTGAGGTTGATCCCCCACTCAGGGCCGACTGTCTTCTCGAGAGCGGCACGCACCATTTCCAGGTGGCAGGCACCTGCAAGAATACTCTGACCCCTTACTCTGTGGTCAGCGAGGAAAAACTCCTTGCCCGTAAAGGTCGAACTGAAACGCTGCTGGTCAAAATTGGAGCTATTCTGTTGTAGAAGGGGGTGCAGAAAGGTCGATCGAGCAGCCAGAGAGTGCGGGCCTGAGGGCACCCAAAATCTCTCTTTTGCGAAGGGGTAGGTAGGAAGCCGCATGCGATGGGCAGCTCTCTTATCATAGAGTCGCGGCCAATCGATGTTCGCGCCAGAGGCCCAGAGCTTAGCAATTTCCTCCAAGGAGCATCCATCGAGATCCTTAGATTCGAAGCCATTTGCCCTCTCCCCTCTCCAGCAGCCTTTGATAGCCTTTTTCGAAGAGAGAAAATCGGTAAGCTTCTGGCAGAGCTCCTCCTGCTCTTTGACCACAAAGGAGACTCTCGATTCCATGGCCACCCGACCGATCTGAAGGGTATAGGCGAGATCAGCGAGATCAACCTTCCGGTCCAAAAAGTCGAGCACTCTTTTCGCATAGGCGAGAAGGCGATCTTCGTTTTTAGCGGAAAGCGGAATGATAAACCCTTCGCTCTCTGGAGAGAGCTGTGGAGCCTTTTGCAAGGGATATTCTTCCAAGATCAGATGCACGTTTGAGCCCATCGCACCGAAGGAGCTGATAGCGGCCCGTCGCAGGCTACTTTCGGGCACCTGCCAAGCGATGAGCTCCCGCTGTAGATAGAAGGGGGTACTCTCAAGCTCCAGATAGGGATTGGGTTGCTCTGCATGCAGGGATGGCACAAGAGTCTTATGAAAAAGCTGCAGGGCCACCTTGACAAGCCCGCTGATGCCTGCGGCCGATTCTGCGTGGCCCATATTGGATTTCACCGAGCCAATCGCACAGAACTGCACCTCTTTGGTATAGCCGCTGAACGCCTTCGCTAGCCCTTGGATTTCAATAGGATCGCCGAGCGACGTTCCTGTGCCATGCGCTTCCACATAGCTGATCGTCTTGGGATCTATTTGTGCTCTCTCAAAGCACCTCTCTATCACATCTGCATGTGCCACTGGACTTGGGACTGTGATTCCGCTCACCGTCCCCACATGATTCATAGCGCTCGCTTTGATGACCGCATAGATTAGATCCCCATCCTTCACCGCTTTTTCGAGGGGCTTCAGCAGCACTGCACCGACACCTTCTGCAGGTACATAGCCATCGCCACCCTTGCCAAAGCTTCTACAACGGCCGTCGGTAGAGAACATATCGGAGCCGCCATAGGTCATGTACTTGTAGGGATGGAGGGAAAGATTGACTCCGCCTGCAAGCGCTATCTCGCACTCCCCTCGGCGAAGGCTCTCCAGAGCTAGGTGTAGAGCGGTCAAAGACGAGGAGCAGACCGTGTCTACAGCTAGGCTTGGACCATGGAAATTGCAGAAGTAGGAGACTCGGTTTGCGATCGGCGCGTTATTGAGCGAGAGTGGAAAGAGATTGTTTTTAGAAACCGCCTCTGCTCCTATGAATGCATAATCCTTGTGCATCACCCCTACAAAGACGCCTACATCCGATCTTTGATGACGACCCTTCGGCTTTGTCAAAGTCTTTGGGGTATAGCCTGCATCTTCAATTGCCTCCCAACAGGTCTGGAGAAAGAGCCGCTCTTGAGGATCCATCGTTTCGGCCTCTCGCGGAGAAATGCGAAAAAAGGAGGCGTCGAAACAGTCAGGGTCTTCGATGAATCCTCCCCATCTGGAGATGTTTTTGCCCGATGGGGACTTGATCTCTGACAGGAGCTTGTGGTCCCAGCGAGAGGAGGGAATCTCGCTGATGCAATCTCTTCCCTCTTTGAGATTTTGCCAAAATGCGTCGAGGTCGTTTGCTTTTGGAAAGCGACCTGCCATGCCAATGATCGCAATATCGCCTCCCAGTGCTTTCTGCTCGAATTTCGCCCCTTCTTCTTTTCCTCCTATTTCAATTGGAGGTCGACCAAACAGGGGTGCGTGATTTTGTTCGAAGTAGGCGGCAAGTTGCCCGAGGGTGGTGTACTCGAAGAGCAGGGTGGGAGAAAGAGGCTGATTCACTCTGCTAGAGAGTCTCTCTACGATACTCAGCAGGCCCGCAGAATCGAGCCCCATCTCATAATAGCCAACATCTACCTTGATTTGCTGGAGGGGACTTTTAAGCTGATCTGCGAAGAGACTTTTTAAAAAATCTAGAGTGCTTTCCTGATCGACCTTGAGATGTTCTGGCTCGCGCACGCGTTTGGCAGCAAAATTTTTCAGCTCGGCGATTTTTTGGCCCGAAAGATCAAAATACTCGACGGTGAAATAGACTAGCTCCTTTTCTCTTCTGATCGAACTATTCAGAATGCGGGCATAAAGCCTTTTTTGGATGGGTTCTGAGGCCGAAAACGATTCGCAAAAAAGAGGGACATAGAGCCTCTCTTCATCGCCTATTATCGAGTCGAGAAGGAGATTGGAGCAGAGGGCGCTCCCGTCGATCAGCGCTGGATGGAATAGGAACTGCTCTGCAGTAGCAAGGGCCTCAGCGTTGAGGCAGAGATCGATCAGCATCCCCTGCTCTCCCAGATGGATTTTCGCATCGGCTTTCATGAGGCCGGTGTGAACGAGTCCCTTGCGGCGGCAGCGCTCGTAGAGTGACTCCCCATCGACAAAGGAGCCGTCATGCTCTATCCAGCTCCTGTCAAGACTCTCCCCGAAGGCAATCGACTCCCGCTTCACTGCTCTTGCGGTTGCAAAGCGCTTCTTGTTCTCTTGGCTACCCTCTGGATGGCCCTCAATGGAGAGGAGAAGCTCTCCGTAGACTGTCTCTTTGCACTCGATGTCGAGATGTATGAGGCCACCTGGAGGACAAACAAGGGGGCTATGGATAGATAAGTCTTTTATTTCCAAGCTCTTGTGAGAAAGTCCTCCCTCTTGCAAAATCTGGTAGAAGAGGTCGATATAGGCGAGGCCTGGAAGCAGTTTTCGACCGTAGGCGCTATGATTCTTTATGAGGCTGTTGTCCTCAGCAAGGATAAGCTCATCGTGGATCATTTACAGTCTCGGCTCTTGGTTTTAGCGGAGTGTTCTCCTGGAGATGTTTTTCGATTTTCCAGAACATATTCCTCGAAGAGCTCTTCAGAGGCTCCTCCGCCTGGTTTTCGCCACTTGCCGCAACAAATATAGCTTTTTTCTTTAATTCTGGGGATGGGAGAGCTGACCTAATTTTGCGCACTTCTTTTTCTTGCCAGCTCTCACAGATGAGATGGGCGTTAGTTCCTCCATCGGCAAAGGAGTTGATCGCAGCCGAAAGAGTTGTGCCAGACCACGGCTGGCATTCTCGACAGAAGCGCATCTTCGCTTTCGTGGAGTCAAAATGGGCCAACTCCTCTCTGGCCGATAGGAATGGGACAAACTGACGATGTTTGAGCATCAAGACCACTTTGATGAAACTGGCGATCCCTGCAGCTGAGAGCGGGTGGCCGATGTTGGGCTTGATCGATCCGAGGCTCAACTCCTGCCCTTTCATATCATGGGATCGGTAGATCGATTGAATAGCTTTCAGTTCTAGAAGATCGGTCACGATCGATCCTGAGCCGTTAGCCTCTACATAGCCAATTTCCTCAGCTCTCTTGCCGCTTTTGGAGAGCGCCTCGCGCATCACCGCCTTTTCAGCCTCGAAGCTAGGAGTCGTAGCGCCAAGAGTCTTGCCATCATTGTTGATGGCAACGCCCTTGATAACAGCTTCAATTTGGTCGCCATCTTCAAGGGCTTGTTTCAAACGCTTTAGCAAAACCATGCCCACACCTTCGCCAGGAATCGTGCCGCTCGCTCGCTGATCGAAGAGATGCAAGATAGGTCCAGGGGCTAATATGCCGCGTCTTTGGAAGATAGCATGGGCACTATCGCTCTGCAATAAGCTCACACCTCCTACAATCGCAGCTTCGATATCTCCGCTTTCCAATGCCTGGACAGCCATGTGCAGGCCGACTAGAGCCGATGAGCAGGCACTATCGATGACTAGACTTGGGCCGCGCAGGTCGAAGAATTGCGAGATGTTGGCGGCTAAATAATTTTGCCCTAGTGCCAGGATTGGGGTAGACATCTCCGCCAAGAGCTTCTCGGAAGGACGATGTTGGCTGCGTCCGCCTATGTAGACACCGATAGCCTTGCCTCTCAGATCGTGGTGAGTATATCCTGCCCGGTAGCACATCTTCAGCGCTTCTTCGAGCACCATCAGAGCTTGAGGATCCATCGCCTGCGCATCTTTTTCCGCAATCTGGAAGAAGCTAGGGTCAAAATCGGTCACATTATCTAGCATCCCCGCATAAGAACGGGATGGGCGCCTCCACCTCTTTGTGGGCACTTCCTGGATGGCTGAGCCTCCTTCAGATAGCAGCCTCCAGTAGGCCTCTACTCCCTCCCCGCCTGGAAAACGGCAGGAAAGTCCCACTACGGCGATTCCATCCAAAGAGGTTTCTTCTGAGATCAGATCTTCCTTCATTGAGGCTGACTGCTCGGTATCTCCCTTTTCGAAGAATGAACCTAGAGCCTCGGGATGGGTGGTTGCAAGCCACTCGCTCAACGAGCGGACGGTCGAATACTCGTAGGCAATGGATGGATCGATGGTGCTCTGAGCCACCTGATTGATCTCTTGCAGTAGTTGAGCGAGAAGGACGGAGTCGGCACCATAATCCTGGAAGGGTTTGTCGATGTCGAGGCGAGCAGGGTCGAGCTTTAATTCATTGGACAACAACGACTTAATCCACAACTGCGCTCTCTCCTTAAGCGAGTGTGAACCTGCCTCTCTTTTGGACAGCGGCTGTTTTATCTGCTCTTCATTAAAGAGGCTCCGCTGGAGCAGCCGTTCGGGTTCAAAGCGACTCCCATCTATCAATGCAGGCAAAGCGACCGAGCGATCGAGTCCTAAAATTTGATCCAGGAGAGCAACTCCTTCGGCATCTTTAAGGCTGTAGAGGCCGCATCGTTGATAGCCTTTGCTCTTAACCTCGCCCATTCCAGTCTCCTTCCAACTCGGCCACTGGATGCTTATAATGGGCAGCTGCCCCCTGTGGGCTTCAGCAAAGTAGTCCATATAGGCATTGGCCATCGCATAGTCGCTTTGTCCAACGGCGAGCTCGGGGATGATGGCTGAAACCGAAGAGAAGAGGAGGAAGAACTGGAGGGGTTGATCTCTGACAAGAGAGGCGAGCACTTGAAGCCCCTTTACTTTGGGCTCGAGCACGCTCTCGATGCTCTCCCTCTGCTTCCTTATGAAAGCGGGCGCTCTGCGATCTGCACCCCCCGCACAGTGAATCACTCCCCCGATAGGGCCAAGCTCCGAGCAAATTTTGCCAAGCGCTGCGCTGAGAGCGTCGGAATCGGACAAGCGAAGCGAGAGGAGTTCCACCAGGGCGCCCTGCTTTTCCAGAGCTTGAATCGATCGCAATTTCTTGCCGAGTGGACTCTCAGAGGCCTTGTAGAGCTCCCATTCCTGCCGAGGAGGTAGCGGCTCAAGACCGGTTAGCAGCAGTTTCTTGACGCCGTAGTGTTTCACAAAATGTTCGGCGCATAAGTAACCGAGTCCTCGCGTGCCCCCTGTGATTAAGAGAACATGTCCTTCGGGAAAAGTCCTCTTTGCCTGAGCCACAGGAAATTTATGTTTCTGCAGAAAGGGAAAATAGCGCACCCCGCCCCTGTAGCACACCTCAGGGGCATCCCCTGGCGAGAAATATTCTACCGCTATCTGCCTTGCGAGCTCGGCATGCTCCGAACTCGGGTCGCCATCCATATGTCTCGATCTAATCCCTTGATATTCGCTCTGCAGCATCCGATAGAGCCCTGCGCGCGAGGCTCCAGATAGGTTAATCGACTGGTTTTGATGGACCTCTAATCCCTTGCTGACAGAGAGCAGCGTGAGGGGTATCTTGCGACCCTGTTCAAGGATGCCCTTGACCTGCTCTATCCAATGCAACGAGTCGGGCTCCCTGAATCCGCATCCGATCAAATCGATGAGTCCATCGAAGGTGCCGCTTTCATGCTCGCTTTCGATATGATTCACATCCACCCTGCGATGGCTAGGAAAGTAGTGGGCAAGCTCTTGTGCGAGGGGTTCAGTCTCTTGTGAGCTCAAGATGAGGACTCGGCTCTTGCCATCATGAGCTCGGATCGATGGGGCAAGCCTCCACTCTTTGGTCAAGAAACAGCTCTCTTTCTCTCTTTCTAGCTTTTGCTCGGGTCCTCTTTCGATCCAATAGCGCTCTTTAGCGAAAGGATAGGTAGGCAGAGAAAGACGCCTCGGCTTAACCCCCCGGTAGAACTTCTGCCAGTCGACTGCAAAGCCTCTCACCCAGAGCTCCAGCGCTTTCCCATACTTTTGCTTCTCTAGCCAGGTCTCGACGATTTTGGTCATATCCTCGTCAGCCTTGAAAATCTCAAGCGCCTCCTTGCCCTGCTTGGAGCTTCCGTGAAAAAGTCCCTCGGTTTTGCCCTCGATAAAATTCCTGAGTTTATCCTTTAGTTCGATGAGGGTGTGGCAGGTAAATCCAAGCCTTTCCCCCATTGCCTCACGACCGACCTGCAAGGTGTAGGCGATATCGACTAGCTCCTCTTCCTCATAGCGAGAAAGTGCCTCTAATAACTGCACAGCTTTTAGATCGAGCTGCTCCCTGCTTTCGGCTGAAAGCACGATCACAGGCGTATGGCTGGAGCTGATCTTTTGCCTCTGCCCCCGATATTCCTCGATCAGCACATGAGCATTGGAGCCTCCCGCTCCGAAAGCAGAAATAGCTGCAAGACGTGGGTAGGGTTTGCCATCCACAAGGGTATCCGCCCAGGCTTTAAGCTCTTGCTGGACGAAGAAAGGAGTTTGGCTAAAGTCGATGTTTGGATTGAGCTCTTTTGAATAGAGAGAGGGCACGAGCTGGCCATATTTCATCTGAAGGAGTACTTTAGTGAGCCCTGCCATGCCGGCAGCACTCTCAGCATGTCCGATGTTGGATTTGGCAGAGCCTATGGCAGCGAACTGCTTATCTTGGGTGAATTCTTCAAAAGCGTTAGTGAGGCCTGCGATCTCTATCGGATCTCCCAGAAATGTCCCGGTGCCGTGCGCTTCCACATAGCTAATCCTTCTCGGATCGACCCTAGCCTCCTTCAAGGCCTCTTTAATCACCTCAGCTTGCGCTTGAGGGCTTGGCACAGAGTAGCCGTTTGTTTTGCCACCATGGTTGATGGCGCTGCCTTTCACAATTCCGTAAATCTGGTCGCCATCGGCAATCGCTCGGGCAAGCGGTTTGAGCAAAGCTGCCCCGACTCCCTCGGCAGGCACATATCCATCTCCTCCGAGACCAAAGCTCTCGCATCGGCCGTGGCTCGATACAAAGCGGCCTTGACTCAAGAGCAGATATTTGCTCGGATGCAGAGATAGATTGATACCTCCTGCAATGGCAAGGGCACATTTGCCTTGCTTGAGAGTGTCACAAGCGAGGTGCAGAGCAGTGAGCGAAGAAGAGCACATCGTGTCCAGGGCGATGCTAGGACCATGAAAGTTGAAAAAATACGAGACGCGATTGGCGATCGAAGATGGATTGCTACTCAAGCCCACCCTATCTTCGCGCATCGGATGCCATATGCCGTAGAGCTGATATTCGCTGTACATCACGCCCACGTAGACGGCAACCTCTCGCTCGATACTCTCTTTGGTGTAGCCTGCATCCTCAACTGTCTCATAGACGCATTGCAAAAATAGACGCTCTTGAGGATCGATCAGGGAGGCATCTTTGGGAGAGATGTGGAAGAAGAGGGGATCGAATTTATCGATGTCATCGATGAAGCCTCCCCACTTGCTATAGATCTTGCCCTCTTTTGTCTTATCCTCGTCGAAGTAGGCTGTGTAATCCCATCTCTCTTTGGGAATCTCCTCTATACAATCTTTACCCCCCTTCAGGTTTTCCCAAAACTCATCCACATTGCGCGCTTTGGGGTATCTGCCTGCGAGGCCGATGATGGCAATATCCTCAGTTCGAGACTCGCCTGCCATGAAGCGCTTGCCGAGGCGAGGCCTGTCCAGCTTCGGAGCTTGAGTAACAGGTGCGGCAAGATTCTCTTTTTTGACCCCGAGCTCCTGGATCAGCCTACCTTTATGCTTCTTCATGAAGAAGCGGGTGAGCTCTTGGATGCTTTGATATTCGAAGAAAAGGGTCTTGGGAAGCGAGCCGAAGAGCTGTTCCAATCGAGTGGTCATCTGGATGATCATCAAGGAATCTATCCCATACTGCTCCATCGCAGCGGCGGCATCGATGCGGCTCGCAGGCAGTTTGATGACCGAAGAGAGAAGCTCTTTGAAGTACTCCTCAGCTCTTCTCTGCAAGCTCTCCTCCCCTTGCACCTCTGAAGGACTCTCTTTTGCCTTTTCCTTAAATCTGGGCTCCTCAGCTAGAAATGCGCGGATCTTTGCTGCATCGCCCCCGACCACCATCACCTCCCTTCTGTCCGAAGCAAGCGCCTGATAGAAAGCATTGATCGCGCATTCGGTTGGCAGAGCAACCATGCCGCTCTTCTCCCTCATGACCGCCTGCATCTCTTTACCGATCTGCATTCCCCCCTCTTGCCATAGGGGCCAGAGGATCGAAAGGCTCCTGCCCGATCTGCCAAGCGAGTAGCGGTAGTCTGCATAGCTATTCATGAAAGCGTTGGCCGCTGCATAGTCTGCCTGACCTGCGTTGCCAACAGCGCCGGTTCCCGAAGAGAAGAGAGCGAAAAGATCGAGTGCCATATGCTGGCTCGCTTCATCCAAATTCACCGTCCCAGCGACCTTAGGAGCCAGAACTGCCTCGACCTCTTCTTCGCTCTTCTTGATAATAAAGTTATCCCGAGTGATGCCTGCGCAGTGCAAAATGCCATTGAGAGGGCCAAAGCTTGTCTCGATCTCGCGCATGAGGCATTCGATCTGTTCTCGATTGGCCACATCAACCTGCCTGTAGACCATCTGTGGAAGGGGTAGATCTCTCTTTAGAGGCGAGCGGCCTGTCAGGATGAGAACGGGATCTTTGGCCTTGCGGGTGATCTCCTCGGCAAATAGTAAGCCGATCGCACCAAGGCCGCCTGTGATGAGATAGACTCCCCTATCCCTCCAGGGAATATCCTTGGCCTCATGGGTAAACTCATTCCACTTGAGGAAATAGGGCCTACCTTTAATGATGCGCATCTGTTTGTAGCAGGGCGCCTTCCCCTCCACAATCACTTTAAGAGCCTCTTGGCGCTTGCTCGGTTCGATCTCGATAATCTGGCCCAGAAGATGGGGATTTTCCAGATGGGCTGTTTTCAGTAGCCCTGAGAGTGCACTCAAGAGATGGTCTCCATGAGCGTTCACGACGACCTGTAGCAGCGTATCTACTTCGATTTTGCCCTGTAAGAGGGTTTGGATTTCTTTAAAAAGGCGCCTACTCTCTCTCGTGAAATCCTCGCCTTTGTTCTTTCCAACCGATTCGCTTTCTAAGAGGAGCAGCTTCCTTTCAGGGCAGTCTAAAGACGAGCGCTCTTGCCATTGCTCCCAATGCGGTTCAAAGAGGAGTGTGGAGGGCTTTATAGTGGCTCCTAAAGCTCTAGCCGATAGCTCTCGCATCCTAACTGCGAGCCGGCCCTGCTCATCACATAGATCGATATCTATTTTCTGGATCCCATCTTGAGCAGATCCTTGACTTGGTTTTATATGGGCCCACATCGACGGGGTGCATCTCCCATAGATATCTATGCTCTCCATCGCAAAGGGAAGCATCAGTGTACGCTCTTCCAGCTTGCCCTCTTTCGAAAGCCGCATACCTATCGATGCCTGAAGCGCCGCATCCATCAGCGAGGGGTGTAGAAAGTAGTCGCTTAAAGTATCGAGCGCACATGAAGGAATCGCAAGTTTTGCTAAGAGCTCATTTCGACCGATAAAGATCTTCTCGATAGCGCGATGGCTGGGTCCAAACTCTATGCCGAGTTCGCTATAGGCTTGGTAGCAGCTCTCAGATGCAAGCTCATATCGATCACAGTTCTTTCTGAGCATCTCGATATCCAAAGAAGGCGCGCTCCTCTCTGCTAGATCGTGGAGCTCAATTTGGCCCTGGCTATATATAACCCTTTCAACTTCAGCTTGTTCCGAATAGATCTCATAGTGGATAACTCGATCGTTTTCTGGATAAAGCCCGATGTGAAAATGAGTCCGATCTTCATCGATTGTCACAGGTTGTAGCCAGACTATGTCCCTGAGCTGCACAGCTCTTTTTTCTCGGATGGATCTTTCCACAGCGGCTCTAGCCATTTCTAAATAGGCGACTCCTGGCAGTATCTTTTTGCCTCTGACGATATGGTCGGCAAAAAAAGGTTCTTTACCGCTAAAAATCGAGCTGAAACGCTGCTGAGTTAGATCAGAACTGTTGAGATGAAGGAGTGGGTGAAGCTGCTGGATTGAGGTTTTATCGGTTGCTTTCTTGCCCTCAGGCACCCAGTAGCGCTCTTTTGCAAATGGGTAGGTCGGTAGATGGATGCGCCTGGGTTTGTGCTTGCCATAAAGCTTTTTCCAGTCGATGTGAGAGCCCTGAACCCAGAGCTTAGGCAGGGCGTCTAGATCGAGGAGCTCCACCTCGACCCTCTCTAGTTGTCTTTTGGTCCGTCCCCTCCAAATACCCCCTACCTCTTTTTTTAGAGAGAGAAAATCGCGTAGCTTTTCGACTAACTCTTCCTGGTCTTTGACAACAAAGGCCACTCTCTCTTCAAACGCCTCGCGACCAACTTGAAGCGTGTAGGTCAGATCAGCAAGATTGATTTTGCGGGCCAGAAAAGTCAAAAGCCTTTGAGCATAAGCTAAGAGTCTCTCTTCATTCTTTGCAGAAAGCGGGACGATGAAGGTCCCAGTTTCCACTGAGCGAGATTCTTCTTTCGGGTATTCCTCTACGATCACATGAGCATTAGAACCGGTCGCTCCAAAAGAGCTGATACCTGCTCTGCGTCTGTGATTTTCAGGCTCCTGCCAGCCCTCAAGCTTGCTCTGCACATAGAAAGGGGAGTTTTCAAGCCCGAGATAGGGATTTATCTTCTCTGCATGGAGAGAGGGTACAAGCGTCTTGTGGTAGAGCTGCAAAACCACTTTTGTCAATCCGCTAATGCCAGCTGCCGATTCAGCATGGCCCATATTGGATTTTACAGAGCCAATTGCACAGAACTGCTGATCTTTTGCATATCTCTGGAAGGCTCTCTTGAGGCCCTGTATCTCGATCGGGTCTCCAAGCGATGTCCCTGTCCCATGCGCTTCGATATAGCCGATCGTGCGAGGATCGATCTCTGCTTTTTCCAAACATCTTTCAATCACATCGGCTTGAGCGAGAGGACTTGGGACCGTGACGCCGCTCACTGTCCCCACATGATTCACAGCACTTGCTTTAATGACCGCATAGATGCTGTCTCGATCTTCGAGCGCTTTTTCTAATGGCTTGAGAAGCACAGCCCCTATTCCCTCGGCAGGTACGTAGCCATCCCCACCCTCGCCGAAGGTGCGGCAGCGACCATCCGTGGAGAGCATATCAGCCCCGCCGTAAGTCATATACTTGTGGGGGACGAGCGACAGATTCACCCCCCCTGCTAGAGCCACATCGCACTCACCGTGGCGCAAGCTTTCCAGAGCTAGGTGTAGGGCTGTCAATGAAGAGGAGCAGACTGTGTCGATCGCAAGGCTTGGGCCATGAAAGTTACAAAAGTAGGAGACCCGATTGGCGATGGGAGCATTGGTCAGGGCAAGCGCAAAGTTATTGTCTTTCGCTACCGTCTCAGCTCCGACCAGGGTGTAATCTTTATGCATTACCCCTACAAAGACGCCTATATCCGATCTCTTATTGCCTCCTTTGGGTGAAACCAAAGTCTTTGGAGTATAACCCCCATCTTCGATCGCCTCCCAACATACCTCCAAAAAAAGCCTCTCCTGAGGATCGAGTGTCTCGGCCTCTTTGGGGGAGATGCGGAAGAAGGGTGCATCGAAACAATCTGGATCCTCGATGAAACCACCCCATCTGGAGATGCTTTTCCCTGAAGGGGATTTGATTCCTTCTAAGCTCTTCCAATCCCAACGAGAGGGTGGAATCTCGCTGATACAATCGATGCCCTCCTTCAGATTTTGCCAGAATTGCTCGAGGTTGCTTGCTTTTGGGTAGCGGCCTGCCATGCCGATAATGGCAATATCGCCCCTGCACCTCTCTTCGGCAGGGCTCTGAGACCGAAAGCTTTTCTCCTCGGCCCTTGTAGAGCGGCTTTCTTCAAAGAATGAGGGATGATGCTCAGATAGATAGAGAGCGAGCTCGGCGATCGTGGTGTATTCGAAGAGCAGCGTGGGGGAAAGAGAATGGCCCACCTTAGCGGCGATCAGACTCACGACCTTCAGGAGTCCAGGCGAATCGAGGCCCATCTCATAGTAGCCCCTCATCACATCGATCTGCTCTAGGGGCCTGCCCAAATGCTCGGCAAGTATCTGGGCTAGGAAAAGCTCCGCAGGCTCCAGGGGCCTACTTTGCTCAAGGGGCAATTGAGCTTGGGACGAAGAGACCCCGCTCTCCTTTCTCGATGGGTTGACAAGATCGACCTCTCTGACCATTTTGCTCGTGAAATTCCTCAGTTCCGCAACTTTCGAGCCCTCGAGATTGAAAAATTCTAGAGTCATCGTGATCAGTTCTTTTTCATAGCGCAGCGAGGAGCTAGAGATGCGCGTGTAGCAGCGGCTTTGAATGAGCTCGGAGGCGCTAAAACTTTCGTAGAAGAGCGGCAAAAAGAGCCTCTTCTCCCCCTTGAGAAGGTCATAGAGCATCGTATTTGAACCGACTCCGCTGCCATCTATGAGAGCGGGATGAAACATGAAACGCACCGTCGACGCAATCGCCTCAGGAGCTACTGAAATATCCATCACAATGCCCTCTGGACTGTGGTAGATCTTTCCTGCCAATTTCATGAATCCACTGTGAACCAGCTCCCCCCGCGCGCACTGCTCGTAGGCAGCTGCCATATCGCTCTCCCTCTCTGCTGATCTCCTCCATTCTTCGAAATTCAGCTGCTCATCGAAGGTGATAGAGGGCACTTCGTGCATCTCAGCCTTCACATGCAGTTTGCGAAGAGAAAGGGCAGGATCCCGGGCGACTGTATCCCCTTCGATGGTTACCTGCCAGATGCCTCGCTCCTCTATGCATTGGATATCGAGCCATGTAGTGGAGCCCTCTTGGGCAGCAAGCGGGTGGTACATCGATAGGTTGTGGAGCTTGAGATGGTCGTAGCTGTAGCCATGCTCTTTGAAAACCTGATAGATCAGATCGAGGTAGGCAAGCCCGGGCAAGATACTCTGGCCATAGACCACGTGATGACGGATGATGGGATTTTTCAGAGAGATGGGAATCTGTTTGGCGATCTTTTTCACTCTAAACCTCCAACTCGCAGCTATCCCAAATATTAAAATTCATCTCAGAAAGAGCGACCCTCTTTGGCCTAAGCGACTTCTTCTTTAATTCAGGGGGAGAGAGGGGCTGTCTGCCTTCAGGAAGGCTTCTGCTTCCACCCTCTATGATCAGATGAACGTTGGTTCCCCCATCGGCAAAAGAATTAATGGCAGCTATACGCGTAGGCTCATCCCATGGTGTGATCGTTGAGCTAAAGGAAATGCCGGCTTGCTCTCTATCGAAATGGGCAAGGGGTTGTTTGCCCGAGAGGAAAGGGGGGAACTGGCCTGCCTTTAGCATCAAGACTACCTTGATAAAACTGGCAATTCCTTCAGCTGAGAGCGGATGGCCTATATTGGGTTTGATAGAACCTATCTTCAAGGGCTTTTGGCTGTGGGGATGATAGACAGAGTGAATCGCTTTTAGTTCGAGAAGATCAGTCACAAGCGATCCCGAACCATTGGCCTCTATGTAGCCGATCTCCTCTGCTTTCTTCCCACTCCTGGAGAGAGCCTCTTGCATCACCACCTTTTCAGCTTCGAAGTTGGGTGTGGCAGGACCGGCTGTTTTGCCATCGTTATTGACAGCGATGCCCTTGATTACGGCGTCGATCCGATCGCCATCTTCTAGTGCTTTGCTCAATCGCTTCAGCAGCACCACACCGACTCCTTCCCCTAGAATAATCCCTGAGGCACGCTCATCGAAGAGGTGAAAGTCAGGACCTGGGCATAAGATCGAGCGCTGCTCGAAGAGCCTGTGCACCCGGTCAGAGTGCAAAAAGCCTACTCCCCCTACGATGGCAGCCTCAATCTCCCCTCTTTGTAGAGCTGAAAATGCCATCTGCATACAAACGAGAGCTGAGGAGCAGGCCGTGTCGAGGACTAGACTGGGGCCTGAGAGATCGAAGAACTGGGAAATATTGGAGGCAAGATAATTTTGCCCGATGCCCAGGATCGGATTGCGCATGGCTTTGAGAAGGCTTTCATCGGGCAGATGCTGGCTGCGCCCCCCGATATAGACGCCGACCATTTTTCCTTTGAAATCGGCAGGTTGGTAGCCTGCCTGATACCAGAGCTTCAGAGACTCTTCGAGCAAGAGAAGCGCCTGGGGATCCATTCCTCTTGCATCTTCTTCTGAGATTTGGAAATAGTGGCAATCGAAGTCGGTTGCGTTCTCTAGCAATGCTGCATAGAAAGAGGACGGCTCAGACCACCTATCTTCAGGAATGAGGCCAATCGCCGATCGACCCTCTGAAAGCAATCTCCAGTAGCCCTCCAGACTCTCAGCTCCAGGGAAACGACAGGACATCCCGATGACCGCAACTTCCTCTGAGAGGGCCCGGGCATCCTTTGCGATCGGGAAGGCAGTGGCAGATGGCGCCTCCTCTTGCAACTCCTCTTCTGCGATCGCAATGAGGTTAGAAAGCGACTTGCTTTGGGTCTTCACAAGCCATTTTGAGAGGGATTGGAGGGTGGAAAATTCATAGAGAATGGAGGGATCGAGCTGGGTGGAAAGCTGCTGATTCATGCGGTGCAGCACTTGCAGCAGGATGATTGAGTCGACCCCATAGTCTTGGAAAGGTTTATCGTTTTTGAACCCCTCAGGTGAGATCTTCAATTCCTCCGAAAAGAGAAGAGTCAGCCACTGCTCGACCTGCTTGAGAGATTGACCAGAAGCTTCAACTTCGCGGGGAGTAGCAGCGGGCTTTTCAACCCGTTCGCGCATGGTCTTCCCGCTCTTCTCCTGATCGGTATGGCGCATCAGCCTTTCTGGTTTGCAAAGCTCCAAATTCAAAGCCGCAGGCAAAATGACCGAATAGGAGCCGTTTGCCAAAATCTGATCCAAGAAGCTGAGACCCTCTTTATCAGTGATGCTACAAATGCCGCTCTCTACATAGGGTCTATTGGTCACCTCACCCATCCCCGATTCCTTCCAGTTAGGCCACTGGATGCTCACGATGGGGAGATCTTTCTTGTGAGCCTCGGCAAAGTAATCCAGATAGCAATTTGCCATTGCATAGTCGGCCTGGCCTGCCGAAAGGTAGGGCACCGCTGCCGATACCGATGAGAAGAGAACGAAGAATTTGAGCGGCTCCTTGCAAAGTAGCTCATAGAGCACTTGTGTACCTGCAATTTTGGGTTCGAGCACGCTCTGGATTTTCTCAGGCGTTTTGCGGATGAAGGCGAGCGTCTCTCTATCGACGATACCGGCGCAGTGAATCGCTCCTGCAATGGACCCAAGCTGTCTGATGCTCTCTATCTGCTCTTGAAGCGCTTTCCTATCGGAGAGCTTTTGCGAGAGAAGATTGACTTCAACTCCTTTATGTTCAAGCTGTTGCATCGCTCGCACTTTTTTGCCTATCGAGCTATCAGCGTTTTTGAAACGCTCCCACTCCCGCTTGTCGGGCAGCGCCTCTCGACCGATTAGAATCAGCCGCTTAACTCCATAGTTCTCCACAAAATGGTTAGCGCATAGAAGGCCAATGCCGCGGGTTCCCCCTGTGATGAGAAGCAGCTCATTTTCTTTAAAGCGTTCTCTTCTTAAACCTGGAGTAGCTTGATCGAATGAACCCCGTCCAAGGGTAGCTACGAAACGCTTGCCCCCTCTCCAGCACACCTCAGGCTCGTCGCTTTCGGAGAAAAATTCTTGGACAATCTCTTCAACAAAGAGCCGATCTTCACTGAGAGGATCGCCATCCATATGCCTCGATCTAAGATGGGCATACTCGCTCTGGAGCATGCGATATAAGCCGACTCGGCTTGCGCCCGCGAGATTCAACTTCTGGTTCTGGTAGGATTCGATTCCTCGGGTCACGCCGAGAATCACCATCTTGTTTCTGGGACCCTTCTCGACCAGATGCTGGAGCCAGCTGGTCCATTCACCGGTGAACTCCTCTCTGCTACCAGCTCCAATGAGATCAATCAAGCCATCCCACTCTTTCCAGTCCTCTCTTGAAGCGGGTTGCTTAAGCTCCTCTGCCTCCAAGAGGCAGCAGCGAGGAAAGTGCTCTGAGAGCGCCTTTGCAAGTGCACGCGTCTCGCTATTTACCAAAATCATGACCGCCCTGGCCTCTCTTCTGCTTGCACCAGGCGGGGCTGCCACCCATCTTTTCTGCAAGAAACCATATGTACGCTCAGGTTGACTCTGGCTTGTGGGTTTCTGCGAAGGGGATTTGTTCCCTTGATCGGGCACCCAATACCTATCTTTTGCAAAAGGATAGGTAGGCAAGGAGATAAGAGGGGGTTTAGCATTGCCATAGAGCTTGCTCCAATCGATGGCAAACCCCTTGACCCATAGACCTAGAAGCTTATTGTATTTTCCCTTGTTGAACCAGGAGCGTATGGCGAGCTCGATATCCTCATCGGCTGTCATCATCGCAAGTGCTTCTTTGCCGCCACCCACACTGCCCTGATAGAGATTGTCAATACCAGGTTTGCCCTCGACAAAATCGGCGAGCTTTTCTTCAAGCTCAGCCAAGCTATAAACCGCTATCGCCAGACGCTCTTCCATCGAATCGCGCCCTATTTGGAGAGTATAAGCAATAGAAGGGAGCTCCTTGTCGCTATATTTTTTCTCCCTTAGAGCCGCGAGCAGCTCGGCTGCTTGATCGTTCAATCTTCTCTCATTCTTGGCTGAGAGAAGGATGAGAAACGCATGCGCCTGGTCTGGCAATGTGTCTTGCACAATTTGCTTCGGAAGATATTCCTCGAGGACTATATGCGCATTAACTCCACCCATTCCAAACGAGCTGACACCCGCACGCCGCGGAAGCTTGCTGCCCGCACTATCACTGAGAGCTCTCCACTCAGATTTCTCTTGGACGATATAGAAGGGAGTTGCTTCAAGCTGGATGTAGGGATTGAGGATCTCACTATGGAGATTCTTCACCAGCATCCGATTCTTCATCTGCAGAAGCACTTTTATGACGCCTGAGATGCCGGCAGCCACCTCCAGATGGCCGATGTTGGTTTTAACCGATGCCACTCCACACCATGGTGTAGAGTCTTTTTGTGAGGGGCACAGCGTTTCAAATGCAGCCTTCAAACCGTTGATCTCTATGGGATCTCCGAGTTCAGTGCCGCTACCGTGAGCTTCGATGTAGGTCACCGTTCTTGGGTCAACGCCAGCTTTCCTGAAGGCCTCTACGATCACGCTTGCTTGTGCGGCTGGATTTGGCGAGGTCAGCGTATTGGCTCTTCCACCATGGTTTTCTGCGCTGCCTCGAATGACGCCATAGATGGGATTGCCATCTCGTTCGGCATCCTGCAACCTCTTTAGAAAAACCATGCCCACTCCTTCACCTCGCACATATCCACTCGCATCTTTGGCAAAGGCTTTGCATTTACCATCTAGGCTGAGCATCCCCGCCTTGCTATAGCTGATGTAGCCCTCGGGGATGACAATGGTATTAACGCCGCCTGCGATGGCCATATCGCAGCTGCCATCCTGGATAGCAGAAAAAGCACGGTGCAGCGCTACAAGCGAACTTGAACAAGTAGTTTCGATCGGCTCGCTCGGGCCATGGATATCGAGGAAATAGCTCAAACGATTGGGGCCGATGGAGGGAATCAGATAGCCAGTCGCTGCATGACCTTCAATAGGAAGAGAGGCGAAGAGATCTTTATAGCCGGTGCTTCCTGTGCCTACAAATACCCCTGTCTTAGTACCTGCAAGGCTCTGAGCCGAGCAGCCGGCATCCTCTATCGCCTTCCAGGCATAGGTCAGAAGCAGTCGGGCTTGGGGATCGATGTAGGGAGCTT
The DNA here is from genome assembly GCA_963827485.1 of Chlamydiia bacterium. Taxonomy (GTDB): domain Bacteria; phylum Chlamydiota; class Chlamydiia; order Chlamydiales; family JAAKFR01; genus CAWHBB01. The sequence goes on along the minus strand of CAWHBB010000002.1, from coordinate 31,752 downwards.
CTCTTGGAGAAATGCCAAAGAAGAGCGGATCGAAGTCGGCAACCGTATCGAGAAAGCCTCCCCACTTGACATCGGTCTTATTGGCCTCCCTCTTTGGATCTCCAAAGTAATCTCTCCACTCCCACCGATCTTTGGGAATTTCTGTGATACAATCTTTTCCTTCGAGAAGATTGTCCCAAAACTCATCGAGATCGCAAGCCCCTGGGAATTTACCGCTGATACCCACAATCGCAATCGGCTCATGGTATCTCTGCTCCGAGTAAAAACGACTGCCCCTGAGTGGCTCTGGAGCCATTTTGGGGGACCTGCTTTCAACTGGACGCGGGGGCTTTCTGGTTCCCGTTTCTAGATGTTCAGGGTACTTTTCGACTAGAAAGGCAGCAAAGCGATTCGGCGTCTTATATTCGAAAAAGAGGGCAGGATTGATTTCTATTCCAAAGTCGGCCTTTACATGCTCTGCTAGTTGAATGAAGGTCACAGAGTCGAAGCCAAAATCATTCCATGCAGACTCTAGATGGATCTCAGAAGAAGTTAGTTTTAAAATCTTGGAAATAGACCTGACAAGGACCTGGAGAGCTCTTTCAAGGAGTGCTCCTGTTTCTGCTCTCTCTGGGGGGGCCAGATCGGAATGGGCTGCCAATCCCGGCTTCGGCGATGGCCAATAACTCTTTTTGGCAAAGGGATAGGTGGGGGCGCTGATCCTCCTCGGGAGATCTTTGGGATAGATCTTCTGCCAGTCGATCGCAAATCCTTGACTCCACAGTTCAGCTAATCGATCGAACTTTCCTTGGAGGACCAAACTCATGGCAAGCTCAGATTCGAGAAGCAAATCGCCCGTGACTTTGCCCTTAAAGCAGCCTGCGCTCAGATTGCCTTTGACATAGGCTTCCAGGTGTGCTTTGAACTGATCTGCACCTGTGGACACAAAAACGAGACGACTTGCCATGGCTTCTCTACCTACCTGCAGGGTGTAAGCTAAATCTCCTATCGCACTGTCATCCCATTCAGGACTATGTAAGAAGGCCAGGAGCTCTTTGGCATATTCGATGAGCCTCTCTTCGTTTCTGGCTGAGAGAGGGATCAGATAGGGAGGCCTCTGGGTGCCGCTTAAGCGCTCCCCGGAGCATTGCTCAAAGATAGCGTGAACGTTGGTTCCTCCGATTCCAAAAGCGCTTAGGGCCGCCCTGTGGATCCCACCCTTCTCCAAGAGCTCTCTTTTTTCCGCCACATAAAAGGGTGAGCGCTCCAAGCTCAGTTGTGGGTTGGGTTTTTGGTAGTTGATCGAGGGGGGTATCTCACCATAGCGCAAGCTCATCGCTACCTTGATGCAGCCAGCAAGGCCTGCAGCGGTATCTAGGTGGCCAATATTTGACTTCACAGATCCGATGGCACAGGTTTGCCTCTTGCACCCAGCGGTGCTGAAGGCTTCGCTCAGAGCAGCGATCTCTATAGGGTCGCCAATAGCAGTCCCTGTTCCGTGAGCCTCCACAAAACGGATGGTGCATGGATCTACGCTGCAAGTTTGCAGAGCTCTCTTTATAACGGCTGATTGACCCTTAACGCTCGGGGCATAGAACCCAGCTTTGTCAGCCCCATCATTGTTGATGGCAACTCCCCTAACGATCGCATAGATATGATCTCTATCTTTAACCGCCTCCGCTGTCCTTTTCAGCAAGATAACGGCAACCCCCTCCCCTGCTATCATCCCGTCGGCCTTTGCATCGAAGGCTCTGATATGCCCATCGCTTGAAAAATTCAGACCCTGTTGGTGGGCATAACCCATGATGGGAGGGATATGGAGAGTGGTTGCACCGACCAGAGCATATTGCGATTCACCTGATTTTAGGCTCTGAAAGGCCGCTGAGAGCCCTACAAGAGAGGAGGAGCAGTTTGCATGCACGTAGTAGCTCGGGCCCTTTAGACCGAGTTTATAGGATATGACCGTTGGAATAGATCCGCTTTGTGCAAGCGCCCAGGCGATATAGCTGTCGGAGCCTTCCAGACCCTGCTCATCCAAAAGGGCTTTATACCCGTTCTGGCTTGCCGACATATAGACGCTTGTATCGGGAATATTCTTTGATACATACCCTGCATCTTCGACCGCTTTCCAGGCATGTTGCAGCAGCAATCTCAGCTGTGGGTCCATCATCTCAGCATCTTTTGGAGAAAGGTGGAAGAACTCGGGATCAAATAGCTCTCTGCCCTCAAGAGCCGGTTTGAGAGGCACAAAATTAGCGTTCTCGGTGAGATCCCGATCCACACCGAGCTCAGAGAGCTCCTCTTTCGTGAAAAATTTTACAGCCTCATCACCTTCGAGAAGCATCTTGTAAAACTGGTAGTGGTTCTTCGCTCCTGGGAATTGGCAGGAGATGCCGATAATGGCTATGCTCTCTTCGAGCTCGCCATGAGGTGAACCCGCTTGACTTCCCGATGTGCGCACTTCGCATGGCGAAGTCTCGCTTAAATGATTAACTTCTTTAATTTCATTAAGATAGGTGCTCATCGAGCGAATGCTGGGATAGGTAAAAAGATCGGTGATAGAAAATGGGCACGAAAAGGTCGATTTGATCTTTTCGACTAGTTTGACAGCAAGAAGCGAATTGCCACCCACATCGAAAAAACCAGTCTCTATACCGATGCCTTCTACATGCAAAATTTCCTGCCAGAGGGAGAGAAGCCTCTGCTCGATCAGATTAGAGCTGAAGCCACCCGCTTCTTTCATGGTGATCGCTCTGTTCTCTAGCTCTTTTCGATCGATCTTCCCATTTGGCGTCAAAGGCAGCTCTTCCAAACGAATGAGATGAGCAGGCACCATGTAGTCGGGTAAGTGGGTTTGGAGCTTAGCCCTTAGCTCTTGGCTCGAAACCGATTGGTGTGCAACGTAATAGGTGACCAGCTTCTTGTTTTCAAAATCTTCCTTAACAACAGTCACGCTTTCGACTATCCAGGGAAGCTCGCGCATACGGCTATCGATAGCTCCAAGTTCGATGCGAAAACCCCGAATTTTCACCTGATGGTCTAGTCGGCCGAGATATTCGATCTGACCGTTCTTTAGAAAACGGGCGCTATCGCCCGTCTTGAAAAGCTTGGTTTTAGCTTTGAAGGGGCTATCGATGAACTTTTTCTCTGTCAGCTCAGGATCGTTCCAGTAGCCTCGGGCAACCCCTTCCCCTCCGATATAGAGCTCGCCTGGGATTGCGACGCCGACCGGCTCGAGCTGCTTATCCAGGATGTAAACCTGAGTATTGGCTATCGGCTGACCGATGGTGATGGGACGCTCTTTTCTTATCTCGGAGACAGTCGACCAAACCGTGGTTTCGGTAGGGCCGAATAGATTCCAAGCTTCGCTTTGCGAATCGATGAAATAGCGTTTGAGATCTTCCGAGAGCGCTTCGCCCCCACAGAGTATTTTCAGCCGCTCTTCGTTTTTCCAGCCGGATCGAAAAAGCATATTCCAGGTAGCAGGAGTTGCCTGCATCACCGTTGGCTTTAGCCTTCCAATTTCAGCTTTCAATTTATCTGGATCCTTTACCACCCCCTCTTTGCAAAGCAAGCACTCGGCCCCCATGATAAGCGGTAGGAAGATCTCGAGAGTGGAAATGTCAAAATTGTAGGTCGTGATCGCAAGCAACCGATCCTTCGAGGTAAGACCCGGTCTTTGAGCCATTGAATAGAGAAAATTGGTGAGTCCCTTGTGGGAGATCATGACCCCTTTCGGCTTGCCTGTACTACCTGAGGTATAGATTAGGTAGGCAAGATCGCTCAAAGTAGCCTGTGCAAGGGGAGAGTCGCTCCTCTCTTGCATAGACTTCTCCCAGCCGTCGTCCAAAAACAGCATGTGAAGCGATTCTTTTGTCGCAGAATCAAATTTTTTATTGAATCCAGAATGAGTGATGACGATCTTAGCCTTGCTGCTTTCAAGTATGTATTGTAGCTGTTTTTCAGGGTAACTTGGGTCCATCGGGACATAGGCGCCTTGGGCCTTTAGAATGGCTAAAAGCCCCACAACCATGTCGAGGGAGCGCTCTAGGCAGATGCCGACAGCAAGATTGGGGCCTACACCTAGCGCATGCAGATGGCGAGCAAGAATCGTTGCGCGCTCGTTTAGCTCTCGATAGGTCAAAACATGCTGTCCACAGACTACTGCGCGGGCATCGGGTGTAGCACGGGCCTGCTGCTCGAATAGTTCGTGAACAGGGAGATTGGGATAGGGCTTCTCAGTCGCATTCCAGTTGACGAGCAGTTCATCGCGCTCTTGTCGGGTGATTAGAGAATATTTTCCGATGGGAAGAGACGGATTTGCGAGCATCGCTTCCAGCAAATTGAAATACTGGGACGCCATGCTTTCAACCATCTCGGAATCAAAGAGATCGGCATTGTACTTTACATTGAGTGTACAGTCGTTATCCTCCTCCCACAGCTCGAATACTAAGGGATATTCTCCCTCTTGATGAATCTCTCTGACCAAATCGACTGAGAAGAGATCTTTGTGCTGAGAGAAGATCTCCCTATAGCTAGTCGAGTGGAAGAAATTCTGATAAAAAAAGGCAGCCTGAAGCAGAGATGAACCCAGCCGATGGCCTAAGCTCGAACTATCCCCGACGATTCTTGAAAAAGGGTAGCTTGCGTGATCAAGCCCATCTAAAACTGTGAGCTGCACATGATGGATAAAATCTAGGAATGGAAGATCGAGTTTCGCCTGGCTACGGATGGGAATCATATTGAGGAAAAGCCCGATCGCTTTGTCGAACCGCTGCTCGGGACGCACCATTACCGGCATGCCTACTAAGATGTCCTCCTGAGAAGAGTAGCGGTGAAGCAGAATCAGGTAGGCGCCGAGAAAAAGAGTCGATAAGCTTTTCCCATGTTCTTGGCCAAACTTTCTAATCCGTTCTACCAAAGCTCGAGGAAGCGCTCTTGTGTAAACCTCCCCCTCGTGAGAGGGCGAGCTCTTGGAAAGATAATAGGGAAGCTGCAGTGTATAGCTCGCTCCTGATAGCTGCTTTTTCCAATAAGCGGCATGAGCCGCTCCTCTACCATCTGCCAACATCTCTTTTTCCCAGAGGACGAAATGAGCGTAGCTCGACTGCATCTCGAGGGGAGGTGGCTCTTTTCCTTCCAGATAGAATCGGTATTTCCCTAATAGAGTCTCGAGAAAGGTGAGGGAAGATAATCCATCGAAGATCATGTGGTGGAGAGTGAGGAGAAGGAATTGTTGGTTTGCTGAGCAGTTCAAGAGTTGGGCTCGGAGAAGCGCCTTCTCGAGATGAAAGGGCTCCTTTACCTTTCTTTTCATGTAAGGGATAAGCTCAGATTCTTGGAGAGGAGAGATATTCTCCATCTGGAGGGTTAGCTGTTCAGAGCTCGCCATCTGTAGGCTGGGCTCACCTTCTACCTCCCTCACCGCCGCTTTGAGGATGGGATGTTCTTCTAGCGTGTCTCTAAAGGCCCTTTGGAGCTTTTCAATGTCTAGGCCTGAAGAGAAAGACAAACAGAGCGGAATATGGTAGGCAGTTAGAGTGGGTGAAATCTTCTGTAAAGCCCAAATGCCCTTCTGGACTTCAGAAAGGGCATTGGAGGTGGCCAGCTTATCAAGGTCTTGCTGATTCTTTTGCTCTCGCTTTTCCTCTTCACCTCCCCGGCTTGCTACATACTGAGCAAGGGTTTTGAGCGATGGATGGAGGAAAAGCTCTCGGCTTGTGATGCTAATATGATATCGCTTCTCAAGCTCTCGAATGAGTTTCATCATCATGATCGAGTTAATGCCAAGGCTGTGGAGTGTGGAGCTGGGCTCGATCGAGCCCTCGACCTTCAACTCGACTCTCAAAAAGTGCAATAGCTGCTTTTGAATCTCCTCTGAGGCGGCCCCTTCGGAGGCATTATTTAGGTAGGATGGGGGGATTGCATCCATCGAGGGTCGATGAATCTTCTCGTCGAACTCGCCCTTTTCAAAAGCCTTCTTGAGGTGAGAGCGCTGGATTTTGCCAATCGTGGTTTTAGGTATGGCATGCGCTTGCATCGGTATAAGGTAGGTTGCAGTGGCGCCGATACTCGTGCTCACATGGGAGCGAATTTTCTTGAGCAGCTGATCCATCTGAAGATCGTCTAACTCTGATGCTGTCGCAAAGAAGATGGCGATCTGATCTGTAGCTCCTTCCTTTTCGCGCACAGCGCAAGCTGCTGTGTAGGAGGTTTTAACCTCAGATAGCTCTTCCACTGCTGCTTCGATCTGGTGACTGTAGAAATTGATGCCGTTGATGATGATGACATCGCTGCTTCGGCCTGTCAGGGTTAAAGATCCCCCCTTTAGAAAACCCTGGTCACCTGTATCGAACCAACCATCTTGGGAAAATAGGCGCTCATTCAATTCAGGCTGGCCCCAGTAGCCCTTTGTCAACGAGGGCCCTTTGACTTGCAAGCGCCCCACATGGCCCTCTGGAAGGACATGGTTTAGGTCATCGACAATTCGCAGAGAAAATCCCGCTATGGGCGAGCCGAGATCGACAAAGGCATCCTCATCGCGCACCACGGCGCGCGAGAATCCTTGGGAAATAACCACGCCAGAAGATGTCTCTGACATGCCCCACATCGGACACATGGCATGGGGATTCAATCCCTTTGGCTCAAGAAGCTGCAAAAATCTTCGACCTATCTTTGCAACGACGGTCTCCCCTGCGTTGATCAAAAAGCGCATTGAGGAAAGGTCCCAAGGACGCATGGCGATCTCTTCAGGATAGTCGCACACAAGAGCGAAGGCAAAGTTAGGGGCCCAGCTCAAGGTAGCTCGATAGTGGTCCATCGCATCGATCCACTTCAGAGGATCGAGCAAAATGGCAGAGGTGGGGGCGATGATCTGCCTATTGCAAAGATAGAGATCGCGCAGGTGCATCATGGTGATGGCAGCTGCATGGTCGAGGGGCATCCAGTTAAAGGTGATATCTTTTTCAGTGAATTCGAGCTTCTGAACCATGCCCAGAACCATGCTCAGAAGGTTATCATGGGTGAGCATGACCGCCTTTGGTGTTCCTGTACTGCCGGAGGTGAAGAAAAGGAATGCAAGGTCGTGGGGCTTGGATAGATGCCAAGAAGAGGCCATCTCCCCTGCGATGAGATTTTCAATGGTATGGGCTTGAAAATGGATTAACCCGCATGCCTCGGCCCACTCTTTGAGCTCCTCGATGCGCTCCTGGGAGGTAATCACAGGGGGATAGTCGAGAAATTTCCACACCCGCTCTAGCTTTTTTTCAGCGCTATTTGCTTCTCTGTAGGTGGGGGGGGCTGCAAGAGGAGCTATGATAGCTCCCGAGAGAAGAGCTCCCCAAAGAGCTAGAAGAAACTGCTGGTTATCTTCCAGCTGCAAGATGATCTTATCTCCTGGTTTGAGGCCAAGGCGCTTCAAACCAGAGGCTACGCGGAGCGCCCCCTCCCACAGCTTACCGTAGCTCTGGTGAACTTCGATGCCCCCTGGTGAAAGATAGACAATTTCGCCGCTAGGAGAGGCAAAAGAGCTTGCCCTCTCGAGGACTTCTGGAAGGGTTTTAGGCTGTTGACTGGATCGTCTGAGCGGTTCCCCTTGGCTGATAGAAGGGTGTAGGGAAGTGCCTTCGCTCTTTTTTTTCTTTTTAGAGGAGACAGAGCCACCCTTTCTCCGCATATGCTACTCTCCAGACAGCCGGCGCAAGGGGAAAGGAACAGCCTATTTTTTTTTAGCATTCTTGTCATTCAATTTTCATCTTGAAGAGACCTCTTGAATTTTTTATATCGCTTTCGCGATGCTGGCTGCCGAAAAATTAACTTAAGGAGCTTTTTTTGTGTTAGTTTCTCGGGATACGTATTCTATGCCCTACAGATCGGGTTTCTCCATTCCAGCTGCCCGTCACCTTTCCAGCCTCTTTTCTCCTACTGCTGTCGTGCTGCAAGCAGGGGGAGGGGGGGAAAAGCCTCCCACCCCTTCCACGCTTAGGGCAACACTTGCGAAATTTTCATCTCCAATTGCAGCTGCCTTTGCCATTCTCCCTACTTATTACTTTTTCGAGGTCAAATCGGCGCTTCAAGAAGGTAAGCCCAAGCCACCCTTTAATCTGAAAAGATGCGGCATCGGAGGGCTTAAGCTGGCCCCTACGATCTCACTGGTCATGAGCAGTATGATATATTCTCGCGCGAAATGCGAAAAATCGGTCTCTCCCTATCTAGGTTCGAGCCCTTTTGCAGAGAAGTTTGTCAGCTCTACCATTGTGGCAGGCATTGCCTCGCCTCTCCTTGCCATTCTCAATAACCAAGGAAGGGGCGTGAGCTGGGGCGTTGCGGCTCGCAGTGTTTCTTTGGGTCAAGTGAGCTGCATCATGGCGAGGGAGACCTGCTTTCTATTCTCTTTGGCCATCACAGGTCCTCTCTCCGCTATGGCAAAAGAAAAGTTTGGAGAGAATCCACTTGTTTCAAATACCACCTTTTTCGTGACCGGTGCCTTTGGCAGCCTTGCTGGCCATCCACCCGATACGATATTGAACCAGATGCAGGCAGGCATTCATAAGTCCCCGACAAGACCCTCGCTCCTTGCCGGTGGAGGCTATAAAGCCTTTGCTATAGGAACCTTCATGGTCATTTATAAGAATATAGAATCTGCCCTGAAAGTGAACTAAGACCACTACTCGAACTGAAAGAGATTTTTTTGATTTTCGCGCATGCGAAAATTGACAAAGTGCTCTTTCTTTTCGATCTGGAAATAGATGTTGTTCTTGAAGAGATATTCTATGGTTTGGCCGGGCAATTTTCCATAGGAATGGCCTGGGTAAACTCTTATATGGGGTGACATCTCAGCCTTTATGCGCTGGATGCTTTTAAACATCGACTCAACCGATCCTCCCCTTTCGGTGCATATACCACACCCTTCGGTAAATAGGGTATCTCCGGAAAATAGATTCTCGCCGATGAGATAGCACATGCTACCAGCAGTGTGTCCGGCAGTTAGCAGGCCCTCTATCTTAAGCTCCCCTATGCTTACCCGCTCATTGTCGAGAAGCGGGTTCAGATTGCGACATCTAAATTGGTAATAGTCGATCTCCTCTTTTGACATATAGATCTGGGGGCTGAACAGGTCGATTAGCGGATCGATCAAATTGACATGATCGTGATGGGAGTGGGTTAAAAGGATGGCCTTCAATGAAAGGTTGAGTTCGCCCAATTTTCTTGTGAATTTATCGAGTTCCCAGGCGGGGTCCACGACAACGGCTATGCACTCAGAGGGATCGACCACAAGGTAGCTGTAGTTGGACCAGCTCAGATGGTAAGTTTTGATTGGATGAACCTCGGGCACCTAAAGAGACCTTCTCATAATTTGCTTCAGAGAGCGAAATCGATTGAGGGTATGCAGAAATCTCCTAAGATCTTACCTCGGCAACAAATTGTATGACAGAAATTTGATTTGACAATACAATCGGCTCGCCACTTTCTTAAGTGGATAAAAAAATAGGTGAGTTTATGTCAGCGGCAAGGCGCATTAACAGTGCTGAGCTTAGAGCCCCTCTTCTCAATCCTGTAGTCCCTCCTCCACTCGTTGCAACAGCGCAAAGAGTTGCTTCTGTGCATGCAGAGCGAGCAGCTGGACCGGCCCCCCAGAGGCCACCCGAAAGCAGGGCAGGAGCTCAGCTCCGCCCCGATCCTGTTTTCCAAAGCCAGATGAGACAGTACATGGATGCTTATGCTATGATATTATCAGGAGGCCTCGCAGTTAATCCGACTTTGAACTGGTCCTGGTAGGATCTGATGGACCCTCTTCGCGCGAAGAGTCCTAGAGACCGATTGATCCAAGGCCATACCCGCGTCGTACACGATGGTGCAGCAGCGAGCACCAAATCGAGAGCAGCTGACAGTGTTCATTTGAGGGGTGGAAATTCAGTCTTGCGTGTTGCAAGAAACCATCTTCCTGTGCCCCAGCCCCCTCCTGCGGGCCTTGCCTTGGTTGGAAGAGGTGAGATCCAGGCATCTCGAGCCTTCTCCTATCAGGCTGCACCTGGCCTGAAAGAGGCCACATTGCTCAAAGGCTATAGGGTAGCACTCCTACCACAACACCTTCTCCGGTTTATTGCAAAAGATTTTTTACTCTACCCAGATGCTGTGCGTTTCTCTCGGATCTGCAAGCAGATTTTGCAAGCTCTTCCAAAAGAAGAAGTCATGAAGGGACGCGACTATGAGCCCTGGATACAGGATCGAGATAGGAGAATGAGAATAGCGATCCAAAAATCCAATGAATCATGGCAAAAGCCCCGAGAGGATTCCTATGCGCTTGTAAGCACCTACTACCTATATAGAGGCTTTAGATTTTTCTTTTGACCCTTCCCCTCGCCTAAAGGCGAAGGATTCCTGCTTCAAGGAGCATCTTAATTATTCATTTCTAGTGGAAAGGATGCTATTATCTTACTGGACTTTCAAAAATGCATCTAAATCGCTATCTAAGCACCCCGCCCCAATTTATTGACCCTGCGCGACCAGCTCCAGGAGTGCCGCCTGCACCCCTACCACCTTTGCTCCATTCTAGAGTCTTTTTCGTCCAGTCTAGGCTCTATGGCAATCGAGGAAATAATCTGACCGACTACATCCTTACATTTCTCAGCGAGCGGGGTTGCTTTGCCCTATCCTGGACCAATCGCGCCTGGCGAGCAAGGATCGCCCCACGACTTGGCCTACCACGGCTAGTCTCCGAAGAGAATATACCTGGAGCGCAGGGAGAATACCGCATCGTGCGCTTGCTCCATCGCGTAGAAGCAGAGGCTATACAGAGACAGACCGGCATTGAGATAGCCTTTCCTCCGGGAGAGACCCTCATCGAGAATCATAGTCTGGGTCAGGGCGCTTTTGGCCGGGTCCATATCGCCCTTTCATGGCAACGATCTCACTATGTCGCTATCAAGGTCACTCTCGGTGGAGATGCAGTGGAGCGTGAGCATGAGATACAAAGACATCTGAGCGGTCGGCCAAATATCTTGCCTGCGATCGATAGCTGCAAAGCGATCACGCCAAGAGGAGAGCTGGCACTCTACCAGATGATGGAGCTTGCTGGCCTTGGGAGTCTCGATAAATTGGCAGCTTCCCTTGCTAAACTCGATAGCGCTTTCAGAGAGATGGTCCTCTTCCGAATGGTCCAGGGAGCTCTGCGAGGTATTGCAGCGATGCATCAAGGTGGTTTTTGCCATCTCGACCTCAAACTGAGCAACACCGCTGTTAACCATAAGGGCAAGGTGCAGATCTTGGATTTTGGCTGCGCTGCGCGCATGCGAGGAGTGCTTTTCAATGCAAAAGAAGAGAGTGGCGACAGCGCATATTTTTCTCCGGAAAGGTGGCTCGCCTATTTGCTGCCTGGCGATGGACTCTGCGATGGTACCAAGGTAGATGTCTGGGCCGTAGGATTGAGTGTGCTAGTTCTTGCAGGAATGGCGCAAGAGGAGATTTTCTTTCGCAAAATGCAAGATATTATCATGAGAGGCGAGGGAAAAGAGGGCCTAGAAGCATTTGTAGAATATGAGCTAGCTAAGATCCTGCGCCCGAGCCCGACAAATCTAGAATCGCTCATAGCTGCGCTTCTGACCTGCGACCCAGAGAGACGCCCTACAGCAGAACAAGCACTTGCCCATCCTTGGTGTGTCAAAATGGAGGCTCTTGAAAAAGCAGCCTCAACGAGTCCCTCACCCGGGCCTGGACCGGGTCCTGATAGTAGCCTTAGCGTAGATAGAGTTACTGGTTACCTGCGCGAATTTGTGCAGACAGAGCAACGACGAGCAAGGCCTAGGGCGGCGCAACCATCCCACACACTGAGCCCTCAGGATCTACCTCAAGCCCATTTTACCAGCTTTGTAGAAAGACCCTTACTTCAAGCGCAGATAGAAAAAGAACTTTTTATAGATAGCGGGGAATATCTCAGACGGGTTCCGATCTTAGCCTGTCACGGGATCGGTGGAGTGGGAAAGTCCCATCTTTTGGCCTTCATGGTCCATCAGCCCAAAATCAAAGAGCGCTACAGTCTCAGATTATGGATTCGCAGTTCCGATAATGAGGATCAGATTAAAGCACAGCTATTCTCTCTTGCACGAGAATGGCATCTCGTTCAAGAGCAAGCTACATTTGAAGAAGCGCTGCAGCAGCTACATCGATATCTTGCCGACTATCCCAGGCGTTTTGGCAAACCCTGGTTGATGGTCCTCGATAATCCAGAAAGTCAAAGGCAAATCATGCCCTTTCTCCCTCGAGCAGGAGGGCATGTAGTTGTCACCACGCGCTTCCCACATTGGGACAAATTATTATCTGTCGAAGTCCTTCAGCCACTTGAAAGCGAGTCGCTTGCTAAAAAACTCCTCCTACGGTCCGATCCACATATCCCAGCGCTCTGTAGCGGGCTAGGTCATCTGGCTTTAGCGATTGCGCAAGCCTGTGCTTACCTGCGCCTACATCCAACATATATTCCCACCTATCTCGACTCTTTGCAAAAAGAGTCGGCCGTCCTTGAAAGAAATGATAGACTCTTCGGGATGGAGCTTGCTGGCTCTGTCAGAGCGCTCTGGCAGACCACTTTCAGAGCTATAGAAAGAGAAAGCTCAGAGGCCTTTCTACTACTGGAAAGCCTCGCTTATCTTTCGCCCGATGATCTAACACAAAATACCCTGCTCTCCCTTGCTTCCCCTGCAGCTATTTCCCTTCTTAGAGGTTATGCTCTTATCCATCCAAATAGGGAGGGCTCCTTTTCCATTCATAGGCTGGTGCAGTTGACCCTCAGGCAACAGCATGATGGGGAGAAACGGGCTCGATATATTGCAATAGGTATGCGGGCATTCCTGCACAATTTTATCGATGACGAGGGAGCCTTGCTCGCACAGACGGCCAATCAACGGGTTTCACCTCATGGACGCGCACTCATTGAGCATTTTGAGCAGTTGGCTAGCCCTTCGGATGAACTGGTGGATCTCTGGACCGAAGTAGCTTTGCGTATCGATTATTTGGAGGAGGGCTGCTCCCCTCTCCCAAAGAGGAAGGCGGTTTTGGAGAAGATTGTTGCAGATGTTAGACGGATACACGGGCAGCGGCATCACAATGTGGCAAGAGCTCTCAATGGCTTGGGCAATACACTCTTTCAACAAGATAATTTGCGAGAAGCGCAGAGATGCCATGAGGAGGCGCTCGCAATTAGGAGGGAAGTCTTTGGTCAAAGCCACCGCATCGTTGCAGCCTCACGCAATAATCTAGCTAATGTCCTGGATAAACTTGACAGGAATGAAGAGGCGTTAGGTCTGTACAAGTTAGCGCTAGCTACGTTTCGAGAAAGTCTTGGAAATCAGCACCCTCTCGTAGCTGTTGCCCTCACAGGTTTAGGCCATATATACCTTGGTCATGCAAATTACCTAAAAGCTGAAGCTTGTTGTCAAGAGGCTTTAGCTATTCAGGAGAGATGCTTTGGCGCAGATTACTTTGGGTCTAGCGTCCTCCTCTGTGGATTGGGCGAAATTTCTCTCGCACTCAGCAGGTATGAGGAAGCGCGAAGATATTTTGAAAGAGCTCTGGCAATTGCTAGGGGGAGAGTTGGAGATGAACATGCAGCGAATGCTGGACCGCTCTTGGGTATAGGTAAAGTTTTGCATGCCCAAAAGGACTTTAGGCGCGCGATAATCTATTTTGAAAGAGCGATGACCCTTAAAGAAAGGAGCGTAGGACGAATACCGGCAATCAAGCTGCTATTCCCTTCACTCCTAAGCACATTGCAAGCTTTGGGCGATATTAAACAGGTAGAAGAACATTACCACAGTGCTTTAGAAGCACTAGAAAAGGCTTTTGGGAGTGACAGTGAAGAGATGGCAAAGCATTGCAGTCTGCTTGGAGATATTTGTGGCTCTCTCGGAGCGCTCAACAAGGCTGAAGAGTGTTATGAAAAAGCTCGTTCAATATTGACTAAGCTACATGGAATCGAACACATTTCTCATGCCGCACTCTACAATAACATTGGAAATCTACAATACTGGACAAGAAAGCTAAACCTTAGTGAAAAGTTAGAGCTTGCCGAGGCCTATTATGAAAGGGCGGTAATGCTTCAAAGCAAGTACGCCCCCGATTCCTTGGATGCCATAATTTTTTTAGATAATCTTGGTAAGGTCAGTTATGACCTCGCCAATCTGCCAAGAGCAATCGAATGCTATATGCAGGCGCTTGCAACATGCAGAAGAATTTTCGTCGATGGCCATTGGCGCACTGCCCGGATTCTCAATAATTTAGCCGACGCCTATCTCAAATCAGGCAACAGAGAGGAAGCGCAGAGATGTTATCAAGAGGCTTATCAGCATGCCCGGGCGGTACTGGGTGCAGACCATAAAGAGACCCAGCAATACTTCAGGGACATCGAGAAGGCAACCAGACCAGCTGACCGCTGCATTGTGAGCTAGTGCTGTAGCTGCATGAAAACAGAGTAGATGCCCCTAATACCAAACTCGAGAAAATAAGATGACAAATTCCGACCATCTAGCGGGCCATCTTCGCAAGATCGCATCTCGCTCATGTTCACAAACATGGGCTTCGATGCGATCCTGCAAATCCGTCACACTATCTGCCCAGACTTTGTGTCCTTATTTTCTGCGTTTGGTATAAGTTGAGCCATCACCTATCAACGTAAAGATGAGCAACTGAGCGAGCCATTTCTCATACTCCTCAGATGTCCAGCCCTGCTCCTTGAGCAGGGACTCAAGCTGCAGTGAAAGAGCTCGCAGCTAGCTGCGATATCGTAGTGAGCATGGTATCAAACGATGAGGCGCTAAGAAGGACTCTTCGCTACATGCTCTCGCGCCTAGGCGTACCTGCGGAAAAATTGAATCAGCTTCTCATTTCCGGAGCTCATGGCTTCAGCCGATGGTGACATTCCATTTCGATACCTTTCCCTGCTGCCACTCGGGCTCGCTCCTGCCTCTATCATGAACTTGAAATAAGGTATCATACACTCATCGAGTTTTGCACGATTCATAAATTCATCAAGATTGAGCGGCTGCCCATAGGCACTCTTTCGAAGTTGTAAGATTTTGGGAATAAGTCTTTCACATCTCTGTCTCACAACACCATTTGCACGCAAATCGTAGAGGAGCTCGGCTACTCCCATCAATATACTCCTTTGCATACAACAAGATAGGCCATGAGCTTGTGCTCCGAGTTGATGGATAGCAGTTACCGCTTCCAGCAATTGCTCTTCTTCTCCACGGCATATATATGTTTGTGAATTATAGTATAAAATTTTTGAAAGCTCTTGATCACTACCTAAATCTACCCGCGAAATATTATGTAAATTACCTTGCACAAAGCTGACAAACTCTTTGCCTATACCAAAGTTACTAAGCGCCTTTACAAATTTCCTTGTATGATCAGGGAAATACTTGGCAACCAGTGGGTTATTTCTGTGTATTACGTAGACATATCGCAGGCCCATCTTGGCTCCGCTATGGCGTGCAATAGAGAGAGCTGTCGCCGACCTGGCCCATATGCGGCTGACAATCAGCGGAAGGCGACATTTTAGAGGGGGGCCTCGGGTAAGAGCGGTCATGGTAGCATCCACGTGACTGTAGTTCTGTTCCCCGATAAAACTTCTCAAGACCTCATAAAAGAGATCTAGGGATCCATCCCCTATCTTCCACAGAAGACTACTTGCAGCATCGCCGATGACTCCAAGCGCAGGATTGACGTAGATAACATGCCAATCTAGTACCGGTTTTCCGGTTGCTTTCAAGGTGAAGATAAAGTGATCCTTAGCCGTCAAAGTGCCTCTTTTAGAGAGCTCCACTAATTGATCGATTAGCTGATACATATTGGCAGATTCGTAAAAAGAGGGACCTGGAAAACTCGCCCCCATCCTCACTCCTGTCTGCGCTTGTTGAAGTCGATCATAGTTTTTTGCAGTAACGTTGATCAGATCTCTATTTTTCTCGGCTTGGGTGACCTGTTTGAGATCTACCTCCTTTCCTATCGATTGATAGAGAGCAAGAACAAGCAACTTTTCAAGATGGCGAATCGACTCGCTTGGCCTACCCGGCATCAGAGGTGGAAGAGTGCGAGATCTCTCATGGCGCTCCACCCAGCCAACGCACTCCAGAGCATAGGCCATGCAGACACCCGTTAGTCCCCATTCACCGATAAGAAAAGCCTCTTCAGGAAGAGAGCTACGGGCCTCTCTAGAGGAAGCAATAGCCTGCTGTAAGGAGCCGAGCGCATCCAAAAAGCGGGGCTCGGTATAGGGACCCAAATAAGAGCTTATAATGCCCCTATAGAGTGGATGGCTTAATAAGCTGTATTGAGGATCAGATTTGGAGACAGATGCTGCCATAATTATAATTTAAAAGTTTAGAACTAGTGGTGGCTATTATAGCAGAAGAAAAAAAATTATTAAAGAAGTATAAATTCCTGGAGAAAGCAGGGGTAATTATCTGGTGAGAGGTAGCTGGGGCAACCATCAATGAGGCATAATAGAGAGTTCTGAAAACATTCAATCATCGTCAGATCCGGTGTCACCTGCAAATCTCATATCGAGTGGATTGATACCAGCCGCTCTTCTGGTGCCCAGGGGCGCGATCGTAACTCCACTGCCGCCCTCTCTACCGCCGAAATGCAGTTCAACATGATGGCTCTGTTCAAATTCTACCATTAGCTCTCTAATGATATCGTTGATACTTCTGAGAGTTGTTTCATATCGATCCTCACCTTCTGGACATCCCCATTCTAATTCGACTCCAGTTGAATTTCTCCCTCGCGCAATTGCCAGAGCGATCTCATCACCACAACGATCTTTGAACACTTGGTAGTTGAAATGCCCACCCTGAACCCGTGTGGGGCGATTCAAAGGGGGGACAAAGGGCTTTTTCAAAGGAGGCTCGGCAGGGTTTTTAGAAGGCTCGGCAGGCTTTTTGCATGGAAAGTGAGAGCTGCAACGACTACCAAGTTTACAATAGGAACACATTGCTAAAACCAGGAAAGAGATAGCCCCCGTTGCAAATAGCGCCCATTGAGCCTCAGTGTTGAAACAATTTATCACCTCAAAATGATTTAGCAAACTCAGAGTAAGGAGCGCAATAGAGGTTATTGTAATGAGAATGGCAATGCCATATTTGATTGGGTGAGGGCAGGAAGGACAAGTGCAATCGTACGATCTTTCCTTTAGAGCATTAATCATAGATATTTAGCGTAAAGATTTTCTAAAGAAAAGAGAATGCCTTAATCTTCTTTTTAAGGCAACCTAGTTGGCACTCTTCATCCTTGAAATTGATCATCTATTTGGTTAATTTCTAAACCACAGCGGAGGAATAGAAAATGCGAGTAGGGTTTGTTGGTCTTGGTAGCATGGGTGGGCCCATGGCCGAGAATGTGCTGAAGGGGGGCTTTGAGCTTCTGGTCTATAATCGGACGAAAGAGAAAGCAATGCCACTCACTCGAGCAGGGGCGCATCTCATGGGCTCCGTGAAAGAGCTCGCAGCTAGCTCTGATATCCTGGTGAGCATGGTATCAAATGATGAGGCGCTATTGGAGATTGTCGAGGGAGCGAGCGGACTGTTTTCATCTGGCAAAAAGCCCTCCATCCACATCTCGATGAGCACCATCTCCCCTACCTTAAGCGAAACTCTCGAGAAGCGCCATCAGGAGCAGGGCATAGACTTCCTTGCAGCCCCGGTGAGCGGAAGGCCTGAGCGTGCCCAGGCTGGTAAGCTGTGGATCTTTCTTGCGGGCGCGCCCCAGGCAAAAGAGAAGGCCTCCCCTGTTTTGCAGACCATGGGATGTCAGATCTATGATCTCGGAGAAAAGCCTGCCGCTGCCTCTCTCTTCAAGTTATGCAACAATTTCATGGTCCTGAGTCTGATCGAGAGTTTTGCTGAAACAGCCGCCATGCTGGAGAAAGCGGGCATAACGACAGAAAAAGCGGCCCAGATCTGGGGAAGCTCTCTCTTCGATGCCCCCATCTTCCATAGCTACATGCCGGTGATCTGCAAAAAGAGCTTCGATCAGGGCGGCTTTGCCCTCGATCTCGGCCTTAAAGATATGCGGCTTCTTCAAACAGCTGCAGACCGCGCCGAGGTCCCCATGCCCATTCTCTCTGAACTTCACGACAAACTCATAGAAAGCCTCCATCTCGGCAGAGCAAAATGGGACTGGTCGGCAATCTCCCTCCTCGCAAAGGAGCGCGCAGGGCTTTAAAGTTGAATTTGATCTTTAATAGAGAGGTAACTAGATCAGGAGGTAGGATTTGTTATCCTTAGGAAGAAAATGCCAGAGATTTTCTCAAAAGTTTCTGCTTCTCTCTTGAGCTTCCAAGTTTGACAATAAATAATTTTAACGCTAATTTAAAGCATTATGCAGCCTATTCCGCCTGAATTTCAACCGAGCTGGATTCAGCCCACAGGAGATCTCCATTTAGGAAGCGGCAAGATCGACCCAGCGCTTGCAGAAGCCCAAAAGGTTTTCGATTTTCTCAACGCCCTTTGGTATGCCTTTACTTATGTCTTAGAATCGCCCGAACAGGCGGATAGAATTTTTCCCCTTTGGAATCAATCATTTCAAATACTGACCAAGCTGCAGAATGGGGAAATCTCCTCCATCGATGCACTCAATCAACTTAAAGAGCTGAAGGCAAATCCCGATTTTCCAGAAGAAACACCATGGACTGCGCAACTTATGATCGAGGGCTCTATCAGCTACATCGAGCATTATTTCATGGGCAACGAAAAAGCGATTAAATCATTGCAAAAACTTCTAGAAGAATTTACTGAAGGCAGAATTTCACCTGGTGATATCCCTTCGAAAGTGGAAGAAATTCTGCGTCACCTGAGAACCGAATAGATACCCCTAATCTGAGCCATCACCTATCAACAACTGCAGACCGCGCCGAAGTCCCCATGCCCATTCTCTTGAGGCTCCACGACAAACTCATAGAAAGCCTTACCCTTGACAGAGCAAAATGGGACTGGTCGGCAATCTCCCTCCTCGCAAAGGAGCGCGGACTTTAAAGTTGAATTGATCTTTAATAGATAGGTTTTATATAATGGGCCACGAGTCGCTATATCGGCTCGTGCAAAAGCTATGGATGATAGGAATATGAATAAGAAATACTCACCGGGCCCCCTTAAGATGCCCAGAGAATCGTCCCTGCAATCCCTTCCCTCCACTCTCCATCCACATCATCACGGGCACGCTGCCCATTAATTCTTTTTTTTGATTACCTAACTTTTATTCATTTTTATTAACGCGCATCTTTGTATTTGGATAGGCAAGTGCGCTTTTCTCGATAGGTTTTTTATGCCAAAAACAATTGGAATTATTAGCGGCGCCGGCCCGCGAGCAGGCGTCTATCTGCTGGATCGCCTCTTATGCCTTGCGCAAGAGGAATATGGCTGTTGCAGAGACAGGGATTTTCCCAAGATCCTTTTGCTCAGCTATCCCTTTTCGGAAATGCTGACAGAAGGGGTAGACATAACACCCGTAAAGCAAGAGCTTCAAGGCTGTTTGACGACGTTGAGATCTCAAGGAGCTTCGGTTCTGGCGATCGCTTGCAACACTCTGCACTCTTTTTTAGAAGGAGAGAACCCGGACCTCGTCTCTTTGCCTGAGCTGCTCGCAAGCAAAGTAGCAGGCGGCCCGAAGCCGCTCGTCTTATGCACCTCTACCTCCGTGCGGTTCCAGCTGCACAGGCGCCATTTCCCCTGCATCTATTTGTCAAAAGAGGCACAGAGAGAATTAGATCGAGCGATAGATGAAATACTTTCAGGCGAAGAAGAAAAGGCCCTGATCCGCCTAAACGCAATCTTGCAACAGACCCCAGAGCAAACGATCCTCTTGGGATGCACCGAGCTATCGCAGTGCGCGAGCCGGCTAAAAATAGAAGGAAAAAAGATCATCGAGCCTCTCGAAATTGCAGCTCGAAAGATCCTGGAAAAGAGTTTTATAACCAATTAGCTATATAGGAGAATTATGTCGGTTTCAAAGGTAATTAGATCAGAGCGCTCTCTTTTTCAAGAGGAGCTTCGCTTCATTTCGGTGAAGCTATCAAAAGATATCCTTTCCCCAGAGACTCTCATGGAGGAGATCGCAGCAGAGAAAGAGAGCGCAGAGATTTTTTACTGGTTTGAGGGTATAGAAGGTCTTCCGGCCAAGGCGATTTCTTTGTTAAAAAAGGAGTTTCTCGATCCACTTTGTGGGAAAGCTAAAGGAAGGGTTACATGGAATCTTTATTCCTTAAGAGGATGGGACTTTTCCGCAAATGTAGAGGATCTCCCCGCCTCTTCAGAAATCGCAGCAGCGGTTGACAGCGTCCGCTCTTCGGCGATCCGATGTCTCTCTGCCTCTTCGTTTTTTTCCTGGTGCAAATCGGTCAAGGAGGAGAGCCCGCTCTATCAACTCGTCTCCAAAAGTTTACCAGGCAAAGGATGGCTTGGGGATATTTCAAAAGAGTGGATGGCAAGAAAAAAAGCCTCTTCAGAAGAGCTCCCCAAAACCGTGAGAGAGTTTTTTAGTGGGAAAAGCTCGCTATTGGACTCTATCTATGATTTGGATGTGAAATTAGCCTATTCTTACATGCAAAATGTGGAGGGCTACTACCTTATTCGCAACGCAGTTGAAAGAGGAATAGAGCAAGGTAAAAAGAAAATTAAAATAATATTTACCCTGCCCAACGATGAAGGAAAATACTATGAGGATTTTCCGCAGCAGGTCCAAGAGATGCTAAAAGCAGACTTTGGGTCGAAAATCGGAGATCTAGAAATCGATATTTCGTTTCGTTTTTTTAGCTGTGGAAAATCCAAGGGCTACAGGCCTTATAACAGGCAGAGCTCAAAAGAAACGATGGCCACCCCGCAGCAGCTGCTCTCTCTGCTTTTTGCTACCCCCTCGCAACCTCAGCTCTTCGAAAATAACAGGGAAAACCGACCTCGATTCCCAAGAGATATGTATCACGATTTAAACGAGTAATACCAAACTCGAGAAAATAAGAACACAAAGTCTGGCCAGATAGTGTGACAGATTTGCAGGATAGCATCGAAGCCCCTATTTGCGAACATGAGCGAGATCCGATCTTGCGAAGAGACCTCTGCATAATTTGCTTTGGAGGCCAAAATCGATGGATCTGCCCGTGGGTTCGGCAAAGCGCAAGTTGACATACTCGTCTGAGAGTAGGCGACCCAGCGCGCGGCCGAATTCCGCAGGATTCCCATGGGCAGAGGCTCAGGTTTTGGCCCCAAATGGAGCTGGTGCAGAGGTCTCGAAGATAGCCCGCTAGATGGTCGGAATTTGTCATCTTATTTTCTCGAGTTTGGTATAAAGACAAGGCTGCAGAAGAGTTAATCTAGAGCGGCTGCCGCGGCAGCGGTTCCAGGACCAGGGCCAGGACCGCCGGAGCCAGGACCCGCCCCTGCGCCTTTTTTCTTCTCATCCGAGGCGGGTCGGATGCCGAAATTGAGACCCATAAGCGTGCAATCCGACCCCTCTACATTGCAATAGCTCACTTTATGCTCGTCCAAAAAGAGAGGACTCTTATTTCTAGTGGGCCCCGACCTACCATGTGAACCCACGGTTCCCTGAAGGGGCAAGCTTCTAATAAGGCGACCTTCTCTTAAATCTACGATTGAGAGATTGCTGACCCGATTGCCGCTGCGACTTCTCTCCCCACGAGTGAGCGCAAGAAAGGGAAAGCACAAGCAAAGATCCATCGGCTGTAGCGAGGTAGCCTCTCCGAGCCGAACCGCTTTCAACTGCTTGCCCGTCCCCGCCTCCCACAATTTAACCCATTGATTGCAAACGGTAACCACATGACCTTGACCGCAAGCGGCCCTCATAGCATCATAGCCTTCGCCGTGGTCTAGTTTGAAACGTGTCGGAGAGCTTTCAGTCAAATTCCACACGTAGGCGTAGCCCTTCTGCATGAGCGCACACACCAGATGGTGACCCGATATCATTAATTGACGAGCAGCATGCCTACCCTCGCCATCATCAAGTCGACGGAAATTATCGGATCCAAATCGCCTTTTATCAAAGACTCCGATGAAAAAAATTTCGTCGAAACTTGTCGGAGTGGTGGTTGTTCGCATCGAGCAGGCTACATAGGGGCCTGAGCAGGTAAACCCTGAGGCTGAGTACCCCTCCCCCAACCAACAAAGGGGCCAAGTCCGACCTTCGAATTGCGCTGTTTCCCCTATACTACACTTAATTGCAAATGATCTGGAGGCCCGCTCAATGTAGTCACCGCTACTCGGATCGAGGGCCCATACTGACCAGTTATCCGAAGGTTGGTCTACGGTAGCAGGCAGCGGCTCCCCTCCGGCGGAGAGCGGGTAGAGCCGTAATCTTCCATTGCTATGTATGAGAAGGTGGCTCGAGTTGAGCTGTGGTACAGGTCCTCTGTCGTCCCAGCTATCTGATCCTTTCTCACCCACCTGCCAAGAAATCATCCGAGGAGTTATGGAGGTGAAGCGGTGGCGGGCCACCCCCTCGCTTCTCTCCTCAAAATATTGGCGCAAATAGCCGCTCTTGATGCCTTCGAGTTTCACGAGATGCGCTGGCGAAATGCGCCTGTCCTGCCGAGCCGCCTCAACCATCAGATCTTTGAGAAATCGGTTCACAGCGGTCTGCAGCACCTTGCAGCTGCGCATCATGGCAAGCCATTCAGGCAGCACCGAAAATGCAGCTATCTTAGGACCGATGTCGGGGAGTTCATGAGCTCGTTGCTTCAGCGGTTGCATAGGAGAGAAATACTATTGCAAAGAAGATTTAAAGGCAACTTAGTCTGGATCAGCCGACTCGGCAGCAGCTCCAGGGCCGGGCCCTGCGCCCTCTTTCTCCTCCTCCGCTCTTCTTCCGGGGCGAACATCGATGCGCCTTATAGATAGATTCTCCCCAGTTACCTTGCAGTAGGTCATTCCAAAAGAGTCCAGCCAAAGAGGGGCCGGTCTTCGCAGCATGGGATCATAGTGGTTTGATCCTGAAAAAGAAAAGCTTCTAATGAGAGCGCCTGAATCCAGATCTATAATAGATAGATCGCTGACGGGTCTATTCTCAGATTGCCTGCGAGATAGGGCAAGAAGAGGAAAGCGTAAAGCGAGATCTGCAGCCTCAAGCTGGTCCAGATTTGCCAAGGGAATGCTCTTCATCTGCTCTCCTGTTGCAATCCCCCACACCTTAATCGATCGAGAGGAGACAGTCACAACACGCTCTTGATCACAAACAGCTTTCATATAATCATTCCCTTCGCCGTGATCCAGTTGAAGAGCTCGGGGAGCGCTCTCTCTTAAATCCCTGACATAGACGCAGTTCTTCTTGCCATATACACTCACTAGACGAGAGTTCGATATGAATAGGTCAGAAGGCCTACGGTTATCGAAATCGACAAAATGGCGCATAGCTCGACTGCCGAGTTCTTTCCTAAAGAGGTTGATTTGAACTTCACTCATCTCGTGTGAGCCCGACACAAAAGCTACATAGGAGCCCTCGATGGCTGCGGCGGCTCCCGGTGCCCCCCAATCAACTAGGTATTCTGCTTCACCCGTACTACAATAGAGAGTTGTGTTAAAACCATTGTAAAAAGCATAATTGTTTTCCTTCGGATCGAGTACGCATCCATCAAACAGAGTGCTCGGTCGCGGATAGATGCAATCCAAAGGCTCCCCTTCAGAAGAGGTCTTGTAAAGCTTCATCTGAGAATCGGTTTGTAGCAGTAGGAGATTCCCTGAATTGAATCGAGGTGTCACGTCACCTCTGAACGACCTCATCCAGGCTGTTTGGAAAGGAGCCTCTCGAGCTGCTGCATAAATAAATCGATGACGTGTAATTGCGGGCGCAGTTGACTCAAAGTAATAGCGCAAGAATCCCCACTTCATGCTCTTAAGCCATGCGCGATCCCCCTCATCGCTAATTCCCCTATCCTGCTCGACCGCTTCTTTAATCAGGTTGCTTAGAAATCCGCTAACAGCGCTACGCAGAGCTTTACAGGTGGCCACCATGGCGAACCATTCAGTCGACTGTGAATACTCAGCTATTTTAATGCCGATGTCAGCGACTTCATGAGCTCCTTGCACGGTGCCCGCGGCAATCGCTTTCGGTGCAAGATCGGCCACAGATGCAGGCGGTCTGAAGGGAACGCTCCTCTCGCGTAGGCGCTCAAGCCCCCTATCTTCTACTCGCCGGCCTGTGGGCCCCAACCCCTGACTCGAGGCCCCGCCCCCATGGCCTCGCCGCTCAGGCTGCGCCTCCGCTCCGCTACGATCAGCTGCCGCCCTTCTCTGAGTTGAGCCTCCTCCTCCCTGGCCTCGGCGCTCAGGCTGCGCCCCCGCTCCGCTACTATCAGCTGCCGCCCCTCTCTGGGTTGAGGCCCCTCCTCCGTAGCCTCGGTGCCTAGGCTGCATCTCTGCTCCTCGACGACTAGCTGGCCCCGGCCCTGAGACTCTCTCCCTCTGGCTTTGGCGCCTAGAGTGCTGCGTCTCTGCTTTTGGACGAGCGGCAGGTGCGCTCTCCTGTCTTGAGTCCCTGCCCGGCATCTGATCGGGCCTTGGCCCCGGTTTCGGAGCAAGATGGATAGCAGCTGCACGAGCGCGGCAAGCAAGGGCGATCATACTGCCGATGGCAATCAGCGAAAGAGCGGCCCCTCCTGATACAAACCCCCAGAACTCTGCACTTTCATGAGGAAATAGCCCAAAGCCGATGCTCACAGCCGCGGCTCCAATGAGAGCAGCAACGGAAAGAGCGACCCAAACAGCTTTCGATGAGCCTGCGCAAGGCTCAGCTCGGGATATGGGAGGCTGAGAACAGATAGGACGGCAAAACATAGACATCTATTTTACCATAAAGAAAATTTAAAGATAAATGCTAAGAAAATAGTTTGATCAAAATTGAAGAGCGCTAGTTCCGCTCTTCTTCCGGGCGAACATCGATGAGCTCAGATCAGATAGAGCACGAGGAAGATGCCGATGATGACCACCGCTGCGGTGGAGACAAAGGAGAGGGCTGAGGAGGGGCGATAGCTCTCTTCATCGATCTGTTTGTCCACTTTTTTATACCTGATATAGGAGAGCACGCTGATCAGCATACCCAAAAGGACAAGAAGGAGGCCGAAGAGGGAGGAATATTTTGAGCCTCTAAGTACATGCGCTTCTTTTCCCAAATAGGCGCTGATCTGGTTCAGAAAGAGGCCAAATTTCTCCACCACAAAGCCGAAAGCCATGATCCCGATGCTGGTCCTGATCCAGGCGAGAAAGGTCCTTTCGTTGGCGAGATGATCGACGCGGCTGGGCGGCGGCTTTCTATTAGTAGGGTCACTTATAGGATTTTTCGATGTCATTTATCGCAGCGATTGCATCATGTATATCTATTTTGCCCGATTCTAGATCGGCTCGGATCCTTTCCAAAGCTTTGGCCGCCTCCTGTGTATGGATGTCATTTGATTTAAGCGCGAGGAGGATATCTCCCTGAATGCGCTCAAACATATGATCTTCCATATTGGGGAAAGGAGGTTTGTTTTTGAAATTCTCTATGAGAGCTTTTGCTGCCTCAGGGCTCATTCCAATCTGCAATTTTGCGATCATTGTCTGAAGTTGGCCTTTGCACGCCGTTAGTTCGTTTATCATTTTCGTATCGGGAGGAGTCTGAGATTGGTAATAGGCCAGAAGAGCCGATATATATCGATCCAGCGCATTGGCCTCTTCGATATATGGATCAGTAGGAGGAGGCAGACCGTGTGCGCCGCCGATCGCTCCTGGACCTTGCGTCCAACCTGGCTGTGATGGGGGGATGGGGGATGTCATATCAAAACTCCAACTATTTGTAGGTTTTTTCGACTTCTTGTATTGCAGCGAATGCTGCATCTATATCTATTGCGCCCGATTCCAGCTCGGCTCGGATCTTTTCCAAAGCTTTGACCGCATCCTGTGAGTGGATGTCATTTGACTGAAGCGCCATGAGGATATCTCCCTGAATGCGCTCAAACATATGATCTTCCATCTTGGGGAAAAAAGGATCCTTTTTGAAATTCCTTACGAGTTCTCTTGCTGCCTCAGGGCTCACTCCCTTCTGTATCGCCTCGATCATTATCGCAGCTTGCATTTTGCATATCCCTAAATCTTCTATCATTTTCCTATCTGGAGGAGTCTGAGATTGATAATAGGCCAAAAGAGCCGATATATATCGATCGAGTGCATGCGCCTCTTCGAGATAAGAATCAGTAGGAGGCGGCAGGCCATGTGCGCCGCCTATCGCTCCTGGACCTTGCGCCCAACCTGGCTGTGATGGGGGGATGGGGGATGTCATATCAAAACTCAATTGGTCTACGCCCTGAATATAGTGCTAAAATAATTATTTGTCAATTAATTACAAGTCATTGAATTTCCGCATCTTGCTATAAAAAGTCGTGAAAATCAGGCAGATGACGAGGTTTCATCGAATTCACTAGGGTTTACCGTGCTTGATAGGGAGAGGATCGATGAAGCGATAGGCATAGAGCTTCAGGCGATCGGTTAGCAGCGCCCAGACCGCTGCATACCCCCAGACAAACCCGGCCCATTTCCAGCCGAGGGGAGGCATGAGGAAGCCATAGACCGCAATGAAGGTCGCAAGGATCTGTGTGCCGATTACGGCTAGGCACAGAATCCCGGCAGGGCGGATGGACCAGAAGGGTCCCCGCGTGCGGGCAAGAAAGATCATCATATGCCCAGCAACCGACAGCATCAGATACATCATCGGCTGCAGCTGAGCACGGTCGAGATGAAACCGCCGTTCGCCCAGGTAAAATAGACCAAATACAGAGATCGGCCCGATGAGACCCAGGACTGTGGAGATCCCGAGCACCGTGCGCATGTTCCAAGCTTCTGGCTGATCCCCATAATGAACATTATCGTAGGCAATGGACAAGATAGCGCCATCGTTGAGCAGTGCAAGCATGACGATCATCGCAGCTGTCAGCGGGTAGAAGTTGAAGATCAAAATCGCAAGCGTCATGAAGATCAGTACGCGCAGCGTCTCGGCGATGCGGTAGATGGCATAGCTCGTCATCCGCTGGAATATCCTCCTACTCTCCTTGATCGCATCGATGATCACCGAAAGACCCGGTTTTATCAGCACGATAGAGGCGGCTGCACGCGCCGCATCGGTTGCACCCGAAACGGCAATGCCGCAGTCAGCTTTCTTGAGTGCAGGAGCATCATTGACCCCATCGCCTGTCATGCCCACTATGTGGCCCTGTTTTTGCAAGAGATCCACGATGTGGAATTTTTGCTCTGGAAATACCTGGGCAAACCCGTCGGCCTTTTCAATCGATTCGGCTTCCTCTGCCGTCTCTAGAAGGCTACTCGCATCGAGAATCGCTGTGCCCAGCCCCAATTTCTTAGCCGTTTCTTGGGCGATAGCCAATTGATCGCCCGTAACCATTTTGATCTTGACGCCCATCTGGAGTGCGGTCGCGATCGTTGCCTTGGCATCTTCACGGGGCGGGTCGAACAGGGGCAGCACGCCGAGAAACTGCCAGGGGCCATCCCCATCGGAGCGTGCCACGCCAAGGGATCGGAAGCCTCGTGCGGCAAATTCACCTACCGCTGTGGCGACCGCAGATCTCACCTCTTCAGCGTTGGCCGAGAGTGCCAAAACGACCTGAGGCGCCCCCTTCGTCACCCTGAATGTTTTGCCATCTGCGAGCTTGACAGAAGCCTCGGTGCGTTTATGCACAGGGTCAAAGGGCTGGAAATGCACCACTTCGTAGCCTTTCAGAAGCTGATCGTTTTTCAATCCACTGATCACCGCCATGTCAATGGTGTCTCTGTCCTCTACGCGCGATGCAAGGGCCGCATCGAGGATGATCTCTTCGGGAGTAGCAGCCTTTAGGGTAAAGGGATCGCCGAGGGTCAATATGTTCTGGGTGAGGGTGCCGGTCTTATCGGCGCAGAGCACGTCGACACCGGCCAATTCTTCGATAGCGACCAGCCGCGTCACAATCGCCTCCTTTTGGGCAACCCGTCGTGCTCCGACCGCCATCGTCACCGAGAGTACGGTCGGCATCGCCACAGGAATTGCGGCCACCGTGAGCACCAGAGCAAACTGCAGGGTGGTGAGAATTGGATCGCCGCGGAAAATTGCGACCACCACAATCACTGCCACCAGAACCCCAGCGAGAAGGATCAGGTAATTTCCGATCTTCAGCACAGCGCGCTGGAAGTGGCTGACTGTGTGTGCCTCCTCCACCAGCTGGGCGGTTTTGCCGAAATAGCTGCTCTTCCCTGTGGCATAGACCATCGCATCGATTTCACCCTGCCGGATGATCGATCCAGAAAAGAGAGACTCACCCGATTTACGTTCAATAGGGAGCGACTCTCCTGTCAATGCCGACTGATCGACCTGCACGGGATCGCCTGCAAGTAGACGTGCATCTGCGGGGACAATATCGCCGAGGCGCACGCGGATGATATCGCCGGGGACGAGCTCTCGTGCCTCTATAGTGACCCATTTCCCATCCCGCTTTGCCAGAGCCTTAACAGCAAGCTTAGCTTTTAGGGCGGCGATGGCATTGCCTGCCTGGTACTCCTCCCAGAATCCGACCATGGCATTGGAGAAAAGCAGAAGGAGGATGATGAAAAAATCGGGCCAGTGCTGAACCAGAGCCGATAGGATCACTGCCACCTCGATCATCCAAGGGATAGGACCCCAAAAATAGCTGAGGAACTTCAGGATCGGATTGGCTCTCTTTTCTTCGATCGCATTTGGCCCATACCGGACCACTCTTTCTTGCGCCTCGGCTTGGGTAAGTCCCTCAGCCGATGATCCCAATCTCTTCTCTAAATCCAATATAGGAAGGGATTTCAGATCATCTTCCATGCTAAATCGCTTATCCCACTAGATAGGTTGCAATCGGGAGCATAGTAAAGTTAAAAATTCTTTTGCAACACTGTCTTGGGACTGGCCATTCAGGCATTTGATTTAGGAATGGGCCGGTAGAAATGCAAGATCTAAATCAATCGCTGACCTCGCAATATTTTGAGACCACCCGCATAACGTACTGTTCAGCTACCCTCTTGAAAACAAGCTCATCCTGCTCATCTTGCCGCTCTTAGCGATCCTGTATATCTTGTTCTTTCTTCAAAAAGAAACAGGATGAGCACGATCGCTAAGAGCGGCAAGATGGGCAAGATTGTGGTTAATTTGCCGATTTATGCAGAGTTCTCTTACACGAATCCCGACCCTGAAGTCAGAAGGTGCAGCTTCTGCGTGAGCAGAGCAAGTTGATAACGGCCGCGTACCTCCAAAACTGGCTGTGGCAGCAGAAGAGGCGCTATTCCAGGACAATGCTATTCTTTCTGGTGCCCTAAGCTGGGATTGCCTCGTCCTTGAGTGCTTTCCATCGCTTCAAGCCTTCTGAGCTTTGCTGATAGAACGGCGCGGCGCTGTCCCTTCAGAATCCGCGCTCGCTTTGACGTTTTGGCAATCAAACGCTCCAGTGAGGCTATCTCCCCCTTAATCTTGCCTATCGCTTTTTTATATGAGCGGGGGCGTTTTATAACTACTTCAGCATCAGATGGTTGAGGATTGAAGAAGTAATCGATGCTGCTCCCCTCACCACCCAATTCGCCATCTTCCAGGCCTTGCTTCAGGATCTTGCCCGCACCTATGCTGGGCCAACCGAGTATGGAGGCAACTCCCTCCACACCCTGGTGTCGGATCCCATGCCCACCCCCGATACAGGAGACCACTTTGGCCCCTGGATGCTCTCTCTGGTAGGCGCTCACGATTTGAACATGCTCATAATTCATCGTGCAGATTCGGTAGTAATCGGCCGATTTCCCTTGAGCCGGGGCCATGCGCCTCACATGCTCCGGCACCTGTCTCGAGCGAGAACTCTCGCCGCAGAGGATGGTGATGCCCACCCGTTTTGCCGCTTGGATGACACCCAGGCGCGTGTAGCGACCGATCGCTTTTCTATTGCCAAGTTCACCCCGTATCAGTGTGCGCCGAAGCGAGCCCTCCATTCTCCTATGCCTTCTCGAAACATAGCGATCGAATTGCCCTTGAAAGATCTCTCTTTCAAATCCCTCATAGCAGATCGCCCCCACCCCCATCTCAGCAAATACCGGCATCGCTTCGATCAGAAGCTGGTCAGAGTCGCTATCCGTATGGCTTTCCAGGACAGCTACCCCCGGATAGGCGGCGAGCAATCTTCGAAATAGATCGCGCTTCACTCGCAGAGGATCGCCCATCGAAAGGTAGGTCGTGCGCACTCCTAAACTAGGAGGAGGGGCGAGCATCGCTCGAAAAAGAGAGAGCCCCTCCCCTATCATCGCACAAAACTCACCAAAGCGCTCCCCGGTGAGCGCCCCTCCCTCTCTCCAGCGATATGCAAGCATCACCTCGCCCGGTCCCTCAACCCCTCTCTCAAAGAGCAGATCTTCCCTTATCTCCCTCGTTATCACAGGGGGTGGAGGCGGCCCTCTCTCTTTCGGAGGCGCCGGTTGCAAAAGATCGGCATATTCTCCCTCTTTACCCAGACGTCGGATAAGCGTCCCCATTCCAGAATCGTCAACTATGAGCTTGCGCCTTGTCTCCGTATGTCTATCCCACAGATCCTCGAGATGTAGCGCACAAGCCTCATCAAGGCTATCTGAAAAATCGAGATGCTCCATTTCTATAGCTACAGGGCTAGAGGTGACCGTAGCCCTACCCGCCAGAGCCTGCAGCTCCTGTAGGGAGTGGCTGGAACAGAGAGCGTGGGACTCTTCAAGAGAGGCGAGAAGGGGAGGCGCTATTTCGGCAAAATGCAGCTTGAGCATCTCGAAGTGCACCTCTAGAGGGGGGATATTCTCTCTCTCCGTGGCAGGTGCAAAACTATGGCCTATAGCAAGCCATCTTCTCAAACGGCTGTCGAGATCAGCATTCTGCACTCTTCGATCGAAGAAAGTCTCGCATTCCTGGATGAAGAGGTCGACCCGACGGGCATGGAATTCAAATCCCTCGGAGGCGTACTCCAACAGCGAGAAGCGCTCAACCACCATCATCGCCCCCTCGTAGCTATAGCCAAAGTGGATGGCGCTACGACTCTCATCGAAGGAGATCCTAGACAAGCCACTCCCTCGCAAAGCCTGCTGGACTCGGGCTAACCTTTCTGGGGGTAGATGCAAGGTGACAAAGGGCTCTGAATCGAGCGATCTAGCAACTGCCATAGACCTCTTACATAACTCCATTTGGAGCCAAAACCTGAGCCTCTGCCCGTGGGAATACTGCAGGAGTTCAGCCGCGCGCATGTCGCCTACTCATCGTAGAGTATGTCAACATGCACTTAGCGCAAGCCCACTGGCAGATCCATCGCTTTTGGCCCCCAAAGCGAATTATGCAAGAGGTCTAATTAAGTTTGACTTATTTTAATCGATATTTAATTATATCTTTTTTTAGAATTTTTTTCAAATTATATGAAATTTGCCCTGGCAATAGCCTTTCTCGCTCTCAGTTTTTCTGGATTTTGCCGAGAGGGAGGCCCCTCGAGGATCGAGGATCAGATCGATGTGGAGGTCAAGGCGGGGTATTTCTTCTTCACCGACAACCGTTTACGCCGCGTCTACAATCGAGGAGGGCTCGATTTGCAACTCGCTGCATCGGTTCCCCTCTATCGGACCTTGCGGCTCTATGGCGCCCTTGAATATGTGGAAAAGCATGGTAAAAGCCTTCTTCTCGGCAGTCATACCAGCATACGCCAGATACCGGTGAGCCACACGAACTGAACGAAGAAACAGCAACAGCGCCGGA
>CAWHBB010000001.1:0-489672 GCA_963827485.1 Chlamydiia bacterium | reverse complement strand
GATTGTTAATCGAGAATCGGGCCCGGGCCCTGCAAACGTTCACGTTCACGAAAGAGAGCCGAATAGATTGTGAGCCAAAAAGGCCCTGATTTTCTGCCCCACAACTATTTGTAGGCAAAGATTGTTAATCGAGAATCGGGCCCGGGCCCTGCAAACGTTCACGTTCACGAAAGAGAGCCGAATAGATTGTGAGCCAAAAAGGCCCTCTTCCTAGCCTTCGACTCACGGAGAATTATAGGGCTCGCGATTTGTGAAATAGCTCGAGGCTGCCTTTTCGCTGAACGCTAACGTTTGCGAGCCCGGGCCCGATCTTGTTTTCAAAACCCAACTCATACGCACTACTTGCACTCGGCCTCTTTCGAGCTCTCTCCATTCCTCTTGAATCAGCTTCAGGGTAATAGGGGCAGCGCGCCGCTACCCCTCAACCGGCTATGGCGCAGAAAAGAAACCTTTCTAGGACAATGCTACTCTGCCTGGTGCCCTAATCTTTGCACGCCTCATTCTGAGATGCCTTCAGTTCACGCCACCTCTGAATCAATTTCAGGGTAATAGGGCGGCGTACCTCCCCCAGTCCGCGTAGCGGACAAGGGCGACCACCACAAGTTCCGGTTTTTTGCCATCATAGGCAATAGCGCCAAAGCCCACATGTTTCACCTTCGCAAGCCCAAGCAGAGGATCGAGACTGACCAGCTCCATAATCTCAGCTGTACTCGTCTTTCCAATCACCGAACCCACTATCGACCGCGGAAACTCCTCCTTAACCCCGCGAGCCGTTCCCTTCTCCCCCACCACCACCTCTCGTAGCGCTCGGATCAGCAGACTCTGAACCTCTTGAGGCATCTCGATTGTGCGCAGCACAGTCGGTGGACCATTTTTCAAGATCTGAGGCTGCAGGATCTTCCCCCATTTGCCACCGCAGAAAACATCACAGCCGACTGGAGAGGTGTTCCAAGCAGCGTGTGCTGGCCAATCGCAAAGGAGTAGAGCCCCGATCGGTTGTAGGCAATATCCTTAGGCAGATTGCCACTCGTCTCACCAGGCAGCTCAATGCCCGTCCTAGAGCCGTAACCAAACTGCCTCGCCGCCTCGAGAAGCTCATCTGGATCATCCAGATGCTCGAGAGCAAGCAGAGAAAAATAGGGGTTGCTCGATGCCGCAATCGCTGTCACTAGGTTTATTTTGCCCACTCCCGCATGGTCGCTTCTCGGTAAAATCCCCCCCTTATAATGGCGCGGAATGGTCTTCCCCGACTCCGTGTAGCCGACGATCCAGTTCTTGCCGACCTCCTTCTTATCATCGACCATCACAAGCGGGTTGAGCTCCGACATCCCTTTGTGGACCCGATTCATCAGAGCCGCATAACTCGTACCACCTTGAAAATCGAGCCCACAGGCACCCCTTGCGAATAGGCAAAGGAGCGCCCATAGCCAAAGCCATTCTTGGGATAGAGGCCGCCGCAAGATCGCGCTCCAGATAGTCCTCTCCCCTCTTCTTCACCGCTCCATAGTGCCCGAGAAGCGCCCTCGTACGCATCTGGAAAGTGCGGAAAAGCTGGATGAGCTTGATTGCCTCAGGCGGCTCAATAGCGCTTAAAGCGGCCTCGAGGAGCTCAAAATGCCTTCTGAGACGGCCCGTTTGCAGCGCCCTCTCTTTTTCCTTCTCAAGATAGGATCGAAAGCCGCTTTGTCTCCCTCTATCAGCTCGCGCGAGGCTGAGTAGAATCTCCCACTTTTGGCTCTCCCACAGCTCCTTGAACTGCTTTTTCTCCAGATCCGCAAAGATGTCAAAGGCCGCTCTCGGGTTCTTCCTCTTCTTCTTCTCCTCCAGCCGAAGCGCCTTCAGATAAGCTTCGCCCTCACGCTCCTTCCACTCTTTAAATCCATTCTCATGAAAGGCAGATGAGGCAACCGGACAGAGCCAGTCGAGAAGCGTGAGCGCCGCTCTCTCGTTTTTCCGAAAGTCGCTGAGCGTCATCTTTTCAATCTTCGAAGCAAGCTCAGATGGAAAAGCTCTCTCGTCGATCACCATGCGGTAAAGATCGAGAAGCAAGAGCTTCTCATTTGTCAGCGTGAACCCAGAAAAGTAGGGGGAAAGAGAGGCCTTGATCTCCTCGATCTCCTCAGCATGCCTCTCTTGCTTCTCTTTTAAAAACGCCTCCTCCTTGCGTCCAAGAGCCTCATTTTTGATTCCATAGAGATAATCGAAAATCCTTCTCGCTGAAATCGGTCGGGGCAAAGGCTCGCCGCTTTGGAAAAGTTCGAGCAGCCTCGAGCTCTTCCTGAGAGCAAAAAGCGCATCTGCCACCGTACAGAAATGGCTGATCTTCTTGTAGACAGCGCTCTCTAGAGGCAGCGTCAGGGCAAAATAGCCCTCGAGGTCGATCTCCTGAGCGATCTCTACAAGCTCTCCGTTTATATCGAAGCTCTCTTTCTTCAAAGCCTCCTTGCCATCCCAAAGCGATGCGATGTAGCTATCCGACTCAAGCCACTGACCTACTCGCACAGCCCCCGAGCAAAAATCGCTCGGGCTGTAGCGCGGAAAAGAGGCAAGCGCAACCACCTGTCCCGTCTCTGGCTCCATCGCCACCACAGCCGATCCTCGGATCCAAGGAGCGAGAGGAGGAAAGGCGGCAGCTGAATAGCCCACCTCGTTTTCTGCCTCTATGAGAAGCCGTTCTGCGTAGGATTGAAGCTCGAGCGAGATGGCAAGCTCGATCGGAGTGCCGCTCTCTTTCTTCTGCTCCTCATCGAGCTTGCAGATCAGATTGCCCTTGGGATCGGCGAGATAGGATTTTTTCCCAAAACCGCCCCTCAAGCTCTTCTCAAAGGATTTCTCAATACCGCTCTTTCCCACGATGTCGGAGAGCTTGTAGGCCCTCTTCTCTAGCTCCATCGCCCGGTGGGCAAGCGCATTGATAGAGTGAAATCCAGGAGGCAGAGCCATCTCCTCGCCCTCTTCAACCTTCGCAAGAAACTCTCTCAAGCCCTTCAGCTCAGCTGCCGTCTGGTCGAACTCCAGCTTTGAGATCGGCCCTAAGAAGCCCAAGACATCGCACGCTACGCGCCCCGAAGGGTAGCAGCGCTTTAAAACAAGCTCCCCATGCAAGCCCGGAAAATCTTTTTCAAGCATCTTGAGCCGATAGAAGGTCTCCTCAGGGATATTCTCCTCAAGCACCAGCGCGAAGCTCCCGAGAAGCGCCGCCTTGCCATGGATCAGCTCCTCGATGCGCTCGGGCGATTTGGCTAAAAGATTCCCTATCTGCTCTGAAAGCTCTTTTATGTAGGCCTTTCTCTTGGGGAATCGGATCTTTTTGCCCCCCTCGTCCTCGCGCCATTCGAAGCGCGGCACCGCCCGAATCTCCGAGTAGAGAAGCGTCGCTCGGTAGCTCACCCGATTGACCGCAAGGGCGTGGCCCTCTCGGTCGAAGATGCGCGCTCGACTCGGCTGCTCAAAGGTCGATCGCCTCTGAGGCCGACGCGCCTCCTCCAGCTTTTTCTCGTGCTGAATAATTCCTAAATACCAGAGCCTAAGGCAGATGACACCAAGTGAGAGCATGAGCACCGTCATGAGACGGCCCACGCGCAATCTCACATCGAGCTTGAGCTGGCTGCTCCGGTTTCTCGAAATTTTCCTACGCACCTGCCTTTCCTTTGCAAAAATCCTCTCGGTAGCCTATGATTTTGACCGACGTTTTTGCGCCTGTAGTTCAATGGTAGAACGGTAGCCTTCCAAGCTATTAGTGTCAGTTCGATTCTGATCAGGCGCTAGTTTAGTGACGTGTGGATATTTTTCACACCTCATCCAAGACTGAAATCCTAGCCAGGCAGTGTACCTGGCGGGATGCCATGTTAAGTTACGTGTTAAACCCATAACGTAGAGGGACAAGGCTTGGAAAAGCAAAAGATCCAAGAGAAAGTAGCCACCGCAAAGGCCTCCAAAGAGGTCACGATCAAAGAACTCCTGGAAGCAGGAGCCCACTTCGGCCACCAGAGACGGCGCTG
Organism: Chlamydiia bacterium; assembly: GCA_963827485.1. GTDB lineage: Bacteria > Chlamydiota > Chlamydiia > Chlamydiales > JAAKFR01 > CAWHBB01. The sequence goes on along the minus strand of CAWHBB010000001.1, from coordinate 485,671 downwards.
GAACCCCAAGATGAAGCGATTTGTCTTCGAGGAGCGCAACGGCCTCCACATCATCGACCTCGCAAAAACCCTCGAGCAGCTGCGCCTCGCTGTCGCCTTCATCGATGAGCTGGTAGCCAAGCGCAAAACCATTCTCTTCGTCGGCACCAAAAAACAGGCCAAGAGCGTGGTGCGCGAATGCGCCGAGCGCTCCGGCGAATATTTTGTCACTGAGCGCTGGCTCGGAGGCATGTTAACCAATATGACGACGATCCGCGCTCGGTGAAAACCCTCGACAAGATCGAGAAGAAGCTCGGCACCCCCAGGACTCGGCCTGAAGAAAAAAGAGCTCTCGCTGCTCTCCAAGGAGCAGATCAAGCTCGAAAGGAACCTCTCGGGGATACGAGCGATGAACCGCCCTCCTGGCCTTCTCATCGTGGTCGATCCTTCGAACGAGCGCATCGCCGTCGCTGAGGCGAAGAAGCTCAAGATCCCCGTGATGGCGCTCGCCGACACCAACTGCGACCCCGATCCGATCGACTACGTCATCCCCTGCAACGACGACGCCCTGAAGAGCATCAAGCTCATCGTCGGTGCCCTCACGCAGGCGATCGTCGACAAGAAAAATGAGCTCCAGTTCTCGATCGAAAAAGAAGAGGAAGGGAGCAAGAGCGAAGAAGAGCGAGAAAAAAGAGAAGAGAGCGAGGGAGGGAAGTAATTATGGCCGAAGAGATTACTCCAGCAAAGATCAAAGAGCTCAGAGACCGCACAGGCGTGCCCATGGGCAAGAGCAAAGAGGCTCTAGAGGCTGCCAAGGGCAACATGGAGGGGGCGATCGATTACTTGCGCAAAGCAGGGATGGCGGCCGCTGTTAAAAAAGGGGGTCGAGAGACCCGCGAGGGGGTCATCAAGGTGGGCGAAAATAGCCAATATGTCGCCCTCATCGAGGTGAATGCGGAGACCGACTTTGTCGTCAAAAACGAGAAGTTTCAGCAATTTGCCACCCAGCTTCTCGACGATGTGATGCGCACCGCGCCCACTGCCGTCGCGGAGTTTATCACCCAGAAGTACTCCAAAGAGCCCTCGATGACGATCGACGAGTACCGCGCCCACCTGGTGCAGCAGCTCGGCGAAAACATCCAGATTCGACGCACTGAGCTCTACGCCAAGAAAAGCGGCTTTAGCATCGGAACCTACTCCCATCTCGGCGGCAAGCTCGTCACCTTAGTTGAGTGCGAAGGTGCCGGATGCGAGGCGCTTGCCAAAGATATCGCAATGCACATCGCAGCCGAATCGCCTGAGTTTCTCTCCCCTCAGGAGATCCCCGCTCGCATTCTCGAGCACGAGAAGGAGATCGCGCGGGCTCAGATCAAGGGCAAGCCAGCTGAAATCATCGAAAAGATCGTCGAGGGCAAGCTCAAGGCCTATTTTGACCAGGTCTGCCTGCTCTCTCAGAAGTTTGTCAAAGATCCTTCGATCACCGTGGCGGAGCTTGTCGAGAAGAGTGCCAAAGAGAGCAAGAAGGCGATCAAGATCGCGCAGTTTCTCAGGTGGAAAGTGGGCGAATAGATGCAGCGCTATCGTCGCATTCTGCTCAAGCTCTCGGGTGAGGCCTTTCTCGGCAGCGCAAGCTACGGCATCGAGGAGGGCGCCCTCGTCGAGGCGGCGCGCAAGCTCGTGGAGCTCAAGCGGGAGGGCTATCAGGTCGCCTGCGTGGTCGGTGGAGGCAATATCTTCCGCGGCCTTGCCCAGGGCTCGCTCTTGAAGATGGAGCGCACCGAGGCGGATGGCATAGGCATGCTGGCCACCATGATGAATGGAGCGGCCCTTGTGAGCCTCCTGAAAAAGGAGGGGGTCCACGCCAAGGTGCTCTCTGCGCTGCCCTGTGAGGGGCTTTTTGAGACCTACAAGTGGGATCGGGCCGATGAGTATCTAGAGAGGGGTGAGCTGATCGTGCTGGTTGCTGGTACGGGCCACTCCTATTTCACCACCGATACGGCGGCGGCGCTCAGGGCAGCTGAGCTTGGAGCCGACATCTTGCTCAAGGCGACGCTTCGAGTGGACGGTATCTACGACCGCGATCCGCGCAAAGAGAGCGGAGCGATGAAATATGATAAGATCACCTACCGTGAGATTTTGGAAAAAAAGCTGGGCATCTTGGATTTGACAGCAGTGACTCTCTGCATGACCAATCAGATTCCCATTCGGGTCTTTAACTTTTTTTCCCACTCCTTAGTGGAGGCGCTGGGGGAAAAACCAATCGGAACCTTAGTTTCAGGAGACTAACTTATGGATGTTCTCGAGCAAGCCAAGAAGAAGATGAATGCGGCGATCGAGCACCTTAAAACGGAGCTGAAGGGCCTACGCACCGGAAGAGCGAGCCCTGCTCTTGTTGAGAATGTGACCGTAGAGGCTTATGGGGCGCGTATGCGCATCCAGGAGATGGCAACGATTACCACGCCGGAGCCACGGCTGCTCTTGATCGTCCCTTTCGATCCGAGCAATGCGGGAGCGATTGCCAAAGCGATCGAGGCGGCCAACCTCAATGTGAGGGCGGTGGCTGAGGGCAATCTGGTGCGCATCAAGGTGCCTGAGATGGATGCAAATATGCGCCAGGAGATGGCCAAACAGGCCAAGCGCAAATGCGAAGAGGCCAAGATCAGCATCCGCAACGTGCGCAGGGAAGCCAATGATATGGTCAAGAAGCAGAGGAGCGATGGCATCGTCAACGAGGATGTGGAGAAAAAGCTAGAGAAAAACGTGCAGGAACAGACCGATAAGTTCTGCAAGCTTGCTGACGAGCTGGCAGCTGAAAAGGAGAAGGAGATCCAGAAACTCTAGAAGCGACCTCTGCATAATTCGCTTTGGAGGCCAAAAAGGAATACCTTTTGCAAGAAATAAGCAGAGAGGAGTAGAATAACGGTCCGTTTTTTCCGGCCCCATCGTCTAGCCTGGTCTAGGACACCGGATTTTCATTCCGATAACAGGGGTTCGAATCCCCTTGGGGTCATTTTTTATACCTTGGGTCTTTAGCTCAGTTGGTTAGAGCACCTCACTTTTAATGAGGGGGTCGATGGTTCGAGTCCATCAAGACCCAATTTCTTCTTCTAAAGTAGCTCTCGAACTACTTTTTGCCTTTACAAATCCTAAATTAATACTGAATTAATTCTAATATACTATAATTAATTAGAAATAGTTAAATTTTTAGGATCTTTATGTTGCTAAGAGTCAAAGGAGATATGCAGACGGCTACTAACCGTATGCAAAATAGTCTCATCGTATCGGGCTTGATGGGGGTTGTCTGTCTGGTCGCCTCGGTCCTATCGATTGTCCACGCAGCGCACGGGATGGATCTTGGCAGATTGACAGGCCTCGTGCAGGGGAGCGCTATCGCTACCGCTGTCTTGACGCTCCTATTTGCACGCCTTGTCGTTTACTATGCACGCAATTGGCAGGAGAACAAGGCAGCTCTTGATCGAACGCTCGCTCCTCCTTGCGCAAATCCCTCTTTTAGCGATGAGCCCCCTCTCTATTTCCAACATGAGGGAGATGACATCTACGTTGTTAAAGATGGCAAATGGGAGGAGTTCATACAAAATCCTCAATTCCTCGGGAAGCTGCTACTAGATAGAAGCGTTAACGCCGAGGGTTGGGTCAGAAATAGCGCAACAGGCGAGAGGTATTCGCTTATCGAAATCGCAATCCGTTATGGCAGCCCAGAACTTGTCGGCCTACTCCTTCCTCGCGCATCGGGTAGACATCTGCACACTCTGACAGGGAAGGCGTGCATTCGATTCTCAGGCAGATCAGAGAAGGGATATGGCAGCCCATTTGAGTGGGCCATGGCCAATCCACACAATCCCGAGGCGATTATCAGATGCCTTCTCGATCATGGATTCAAGGAGCGCTATTTAACTCCGATGGATCTAATCCATATTGTTCGATTCGCCTCCGCGATTACTGCTCTGCGAGTAGTGCGAGACATCGACGGGATTCGCCTAAAGGGAATGCAGCACGAAGGCCACTCGCTTCTCTACTGGGCAGCGAAGAGAGCGGATCCTCTGGTCTATGATGCGCTGAGAGACAAAGGGCTCCTCTTCTCTGAAAGCGAGGAGCTCGAAGGAGAGTACTTAGCTCTCATGCAGAGGGCATCCTATCGACAGGCGCGCCTCAGCGCAATGAAAGAGCCCCTCCCCGAACCTAAGCCTCCGACTCCTGCTAGAAACATAGAGGCGCCCACGCGCACTCCTGCGCAGCCATATAGAACAGCCTTCCACGATAGAGAAGCGCTCGCGCAAAAATTTGGCACAGCCTGCACCCGCGATGAAGAGGAGTTGGCGAAATTTGGCGAGTCAGTAATTCCTGACTACTTCAAATATAGCCATCCACTCCACAACTGTGTTGAAGGTGACCGCTGGAATGAGTTCATACAAAATCCTCAGTTCCTTGGGAGCTTGCGAATCTGGGAAAGGAATTTTGCTGAATGCTGGGTTAGAAATAGCGCTACGCGTGAACAATTTTCGCTTCTCGAGATCGCTATTCGCTACGGCAGCCCTGAACTTGCTCACACATTCATCCTCGAAGCTTCGGATCGCACCCTTTACACCCTTATCGAGCCCGATCAGGTACACACATCCAGAAGATCCCGAGCAGAGTATGGCAACCCATTTGAGTGGGCCTTGGCCAACCCGCACCATCCCAATGCGGTTATCAGCCTTCTCCTCGAAAGGGAGGGGATGGCAAAGGCCTATTTGTCCACTAAGGATCTGGTAGCCATTGTTCGCACTGCTTCCTCAGAAACCGCTCTCAAAGCGCTACGCCAATTCGATATACCGACTTTAAAGGAATTGCTATGGGAAGGCCACTCGCTTCTCCATTGGGCCGATCAGAGAGAGGACCGTGAGGTCTATGATGCCCTAATAGAGTGCGGATTCATATAAGAGCCCTCTTCATAAATTCTCCTAACTTCTATAGTTAGGCGCATGAAACGGTATCACAAGCTCTCAGCTCCTGAGGAAGAGATCATCGAAAGGAGAGGAACCGAGCGGCCAGGCAGCGGCTCCTACAACAACTTCGATGAGAGCGGCATGTACCTCTGCAAACGGTGCGATCTACCCCTCTTTCTCTCCTCATCCAAATTTGCCTCAGGATGCGGCTGGCCCAGCTTCGATGATGAAATCCGAGGCCATATCGAAAGAAAGCTCGATCCAGATGGAAGACGGACCGAGATCCTCTGCAAACGGTGCGGCGCCCATATCGGACATATCTTTGAAGGAGAAGGACTTACAGACAAAAACCTCCGCCACTGCGCCAACTCCCTATCGCTTCTCTTCAACCCCGCCTACCTCGAGGATCGCTATGAACGCGCCATTTTTGCCGGCGGCTGTTTCTGGGGCGTCGAGCACCTCCTCAAGCAGGTAGAGGGCGTCCACAGCGTGCGCTCCGGCTATATCGGAGGGCAGGTGGCAAATCCTACCTACGAAGAGGTGTGCACAGGCCTCACAGGCCATCTGGAGGCGGTCGAGGTGCTCTTCGACCCCAAGAAGATTCCCTTCAAGGCGCTTGCGAGCCACTTTTTCAACCTCCACGATCCCACACAGATCGGTGGACGGGTCCGGATATTGGCCCTCAATACCGCTCCGCGATCTTCTATCTCACCGAAAATCAGAAAGCGACCGCAGGCGAGCTCCTGGAGGCTCTGAAAAAAAAGGGCTATCTGGCAGCAACCGAAGTGCGCCCCGCCTCGCTCTTCTATCCCGCTGAGGAGTATCACCAGCGCTACTACGAGAAGAGCGGTAAGCAGCCCTATTGCCACCACTGGATCCATCGGCTATGATCCAACCTGAGGAGAGCTGCCCCTGCTACAGCGGCAAAAGCTATGATGAGTGCTGCAGGCCATTTCACGAGGGCGGGGCAGCCCCCACAGCGGTCGCTCTGATGCGCTCTCGCTACAGCGGCTACGCGCTCGGCAAAACCGACTACATCATCGCCACCACCCACCCGGAAAACGTCGAGGCGAAGAAGAAGGCGTGGCTGCGCAAAAGCGAGATCGAGAGCTTCTCCCAGTCGACTCAATTCACCGGCCTCGACATCCTCGATTTTGAGACAAACGAGCCTACCGCCACCGTGACCTTCCGCGCCCACTTGGTGCAAGCGGGCAGAGACGCCTCCTTCCAAGAGAAGAGCCTCTTCAAAAAAGAGGGGGGCCGCTGGCTCTACCACAGCGGACAAAAAAGCGCGTAGATTTAATTTGATCCCCTGGATAAGATCCGGTTTTATATGGCGGAGCGTCCTTTAGAGTGTTCTGAGTGCAAGCGACCGATCGCTGTCTGCTACACCGAAATCGTCGGCGACAAGATGACGCGCACCTGGATGTGCGCTGAGTGCCCGGTGCTCGAGCGGCGCCTCTATGGCAAGGTGAAGAGCGAGGAGCCGGTCCCCGAAGAGAGCGCGGCGGGCGGCCTTGCCTGCGGAAACTGCGGCACCACCCTCACCGAGATCCGTACAGGCCACGGCCTCGGCTGCCCGCTCTGCTACGAGATCTTTGCCGATGTCATCATCGATGACCTCATCAAGAGCGAAGGCATCTCTCGCCACCTAACGACCAATCGAAAGACGATGGCCCTCCATACGGGAAGAGCGCCAGGCGAGGTCTCCGAGGTGAGCCCCACCTTGCGACTCATCGCGCTCAACGAGGCTCTCGACGAAATGCTCGTGCGCGAAGACTATGAACAGGCGGCGATGCTGCGCGACCAGATCCGCGCGCTAAAAGAGAAGGCTCGGCAAGATGAAAGAAAAAAGTGATGTGAAACAGAAAGAGAGCAAGAACCCTGTCTACTCTCTCAACCCTTCTGGAAACAAGATTCCCACAATGTCTGGCTTGCCTCCACGGTGAGCACCCTGCGCAACTTTTCCAAATTCAAATTCCCTCAAAAGCTCGATAAGCCAAGGCTTGAACAGGTGATCTCCGTGGTCTGGGATGCTCTAAAAGGATGCCCAGAACTCGTTGAGCCTAAGCTGCTTAAGTCACAGGAGATGGGGCCGCTTGAGAAGGAATTTCTGCTCGAGCACTTCCTTGCCCAAGATAGCTTCCACCACGCTCATGGAGGCGAGGGCTTCATCATCGACAGCTCGAGCGAGTTTTTAGGCACGATCAATATCCAGAACCATCTGCAGCTCACCCTCACCGACACGCAGCAAGAGATCGAGAAGAGCTGGAACCGACTGATCAAGATCGAGAGCTACATCGGCAAATCGACCGACTACGCCTTCAACCCGCGCTTTGGCTTTTTGAATGCCAACCCGGCGAGGAGCGGCACAGGGCTGATCATCTCCCTCTTTCTCCACATTCCGGCGATCATCCATCTAGGGGAGCTGCCCGAGCTTTTGGAGAGGCAGAAGGAGGAGGAGATCGAGGCGACCGGCCTGCAGGGGAGTCCGCGCGAGATGATCGGCGACATCCTCGTTGCGCGCAACAGCTGCTCGCTTGGGCTCACTGAGGAGTATATCCTCACCTCGCTTCGCATGTGGGCGACGCGCGCTGTGGTCTCAGAGGTCACCCTGCGCAAGAGGCTGCGCGAGAAGGGCGATGAGCAGCTCAAAAACAAGGTAGCACGTTCGCTCGGCATCTTGACGCACTCCTACCAGCTCGAGGCGGTCGAGGCGCTCAACGCGATGAGCCTCGTCAAGCTCGGCGTCGACGTGGGCTGGATCTCATCGGCCGCCGGCCTCAATCTAAACCAGGCCTTCTTCAACTGCCGCAGGGCCCACCTCATCGACACGCTCGGCCGGGAAATCGACATCCCTCAGCTGCCGCGCAAGAGGGCGGAATACCTCCAGGCTATCGCCAAAGAACTGACCCTCGTGATCTAAATTAGGCCGCTCTATAAAATAGAGACCTCGCCTAAATAGCTCAGGGGTAGAGCAGCGCCCTCGTAATGCGCAGGTCGCCGGTTCAAATCCGGCTTTAGGCATAACACCCTCAGTTTATGCTAAACAAGTTTATACTCTTTTTTTTACTTCTTCTCACCCCGCTCTTTGCAGGCGGGATTCAAGAGAAGGATGGCCAGCCATCTCGACCTCTCATAGAACTGCTCTCCCTTTACGCTCCAGAGGCCCAAGAGGGCGACTGGAAGGCGATCATCGAGGCGACGCAAGCGCGGTGGCTGCGAGCCCCCGCTCTGGAGCGCTGGCAGTGTTCGCCTCTGAAAGATCTCGATACTGAGAAGAGCTTTGCCCTCTTCAGCGAGCTTGGGATGACAGAGGAGATGCGGGCGCAAAAAAACTATTACGACTATGTAGCGATTGCAGGGGCGACAGTGCATCGGGTGCGCACCCGGCTTGCCTTTCTCAAATCGGAGTGGGAGAGGGGGCTTCGGTTTGGAAAGCTGGTTTTTCTCACAGGGGATCGCCCGCTCGATCCTGAGGTGGAATCGGAGGAGGCGCTCGGCAGAGCGCCCTGTAGGCCGTGCAATGAGACGGAGATGATGCTGCTTGTTTTTCAAGAGATCGAGCCGCCGACCGAATGGAAGGAGCGGCTGCTCATCGTCGATACGCCGAGGCCGCGTGGCAAAAGCCGGCCCAATTTGGTCGACACCTACGTGGAATTTGCTCGAGGTAAACCCCGTGCCGGCTCGCTTCTTCTGATCGGCGATGAGCCCTTTCTGCCCCGCTTTTTGGCTGCCGCCCACCCGATCTTTGATCCGATAGGGATCGAAGTGGAGGCGGCGGGCTACGGGGTCACCTTCGAAGAATTTAGGAGACATCCGCTTGCTCTAGCTATCTGCCTCGATGAGCTTGCCCGCTGGATCTACATCGAGAAACAGGGACCCTCCTACAAGTAGTCGTAGGCAAAGCTTGTTGCCCAATTAATTAAACTGGCTCACAGGTTCTCCTAAGCAGAGATCGTGTTTGGGAATCGGGCAGGGGCACGACTGGATTTAGAAGGAGAAGTTCAGGTGCAGGATGGGAAAGAGCCGCTCTTTGCTTGCAATGCGCCCCGCATAGCAGTTGAAGAGGTTCTCATTATAGGCCTTGGCCGCAAGCCCACCTCCATAGATACCGCCAAAATACCAGCCCGATTCCAGGCTGGTCAAGATGATGCCAAGGGGAATGTTGCGATGGATAAAAGCCTCCACCGCGCCCGCAATAAAGAGCCCATTGACAAGGAAGGCCGTCAAGGCGGTCTGCTTCTGGCCCACATAGTAGTAGCCAGCTCCAGGCACGAGCGCGTTGAGCATGCTCGCCGTGCGCACCGACTTCTTCTCAGATCGATAGACGATCTCAAGCTCGAGATGGGTCGAAAGATCGCCGCACTGAAGGGCCTCTAGCCTCTCAAACTTTTCCCCAAGGCAAGAGTCAATCTCATCCAGCTTAGAGAGAAAGTAGTGGGCATCGTCAAGTCGCCCAAGGCGCCTGTAGCTATCGTAGAGAACGAGCAGGAGATCTTTGTAGGGCGCAAAGTGGTTGTCGACGACGCCGAGCGCTCCCTCCTTGATCATCAGATCAACCTCTTCAAAGCGCTCGCCTAGGTAGTAGGCGAGGAGCATCATGTAGTTGATCTCAGCCCTTCTCGACTCCGAGGCGCTCTCAAGCAGAAAGAGCGCCCTTTTAAAGGCAGTGATCGCTCGATAGAGATCGTTTTCATGGGCAAAGAGCAGCCCGCAGCGGTACTCCCGACCCCAGTCGCTAAGCCCTTCCCCTTCGCTTAAAGGTGCAAAAGGAGAGCAGGCGAAGGTGCCCTTCACAAAGCAGGGAGAGGCGATGCACGGCTCTATTTGCTCGGTGACGCGCATGCAGCCAGAAAAAAGAGCCAAGAGAGCAAGGGGAAGGAAAAGGCGCATGGAGCAATTTTCTTCCCCTAGAGCCTTTTCGGTCAACGTTGTTCTAATACTCTCTGAGGCTGGTTGCCGCCGGTTGAGGCAGCTTCTGGCAGTTGTCCTGAGCTTCAGGCGCCCTTCTTGGCTCGCAGTCGGTGATCGAGCAAGGATGGCTCTCCCAGTTATATTTATAACCTTCAAAGTTGGTGAAGTCGACGCCCTCTTTGATATTGTTGATCACATGGGGCTGTAGGAACATGATCAGGTTTCTCTTCTCGCGAACCTCGGTCGTCGTGCTAAAGGCAGGGCCTATCCAGGGCAGCGTTCCGAGACAGGGAATGCCCGAGCGCGCCACCACCTGCTGGTCGCGGATATGGCCGCTCATTACGAGGAAGCAGCCGTCCGGTACGTGCACCCGGGTCGTCGTCAGTGTCTTCGTGGTCGTAGGAGCAAGCAGGACCTGCGTTCCAGTAGCTCCGCCCGAGCTAATCGTCGCCGTCGCCGTGCTCACATCGCTGACCGACTGATCGATTTCGAGCGTGACCACCCCGTCAGGGCCAATGTGCGGCGTTACGCGCAGCTGTACACCTATATCTTCGTACTGAATATTTTGCGTGACAGAACCGGTATCTCTCACAACCGTACTCGTCGTCTGATAGGGAATGTTCTGGCCGACGAAAATATTGGCCTCCTGCATATCCTCCGCCATGATTCGAGGATTGAGAACAATAACTGTATCTCTATCAGTCTCAAGTGCTTGTATTAATGAGCCGAGGGTCAGGAAGGAGTGGCCGCCGTGGCTGATGATATTGCCCACGATGCCGAGGCCAAAGCCTGCGCCCAAGGGAATGTCGCCACCCGTTCCAGGGGCCCCTCCGCGAGCCGCATTGGGAGGAGGATTGTGCAGCGCGCCACGAGCTCCGCCATAAAGCGGGTTCTGAGGCTCACCTGTGAGGCCGCTCGCGGGGGCTGTGGAGGGCGCTGGATCGAGAAGGCCCGAGGCGAAGGCGAGTTTGCTCTGCTCGTTGGCAAGAGCGATCCACTCCACGCCGTAATCGAGGGAGTTTCGGATATCGGTGTCGATGATGAGCACCTCTATGAAGACCTGTTTGGGCGGGGTATCGAGATCCTCAACAAGGCGCACCACCTTGCCCACAGCATCTTCTGAGCCGACAATTACGAGAGAGTTATTCACCTCGATCCACTGCAAGCTGTAGATGGCAGAGACGAGATCGGGACTGGTCACGCCTAGGTACTCCAGATTCTCACCGATATCGCGCAGCGCCCTTTCGATCTCACGCCCATCGCGATATTTGAGCTGGTAGACGTAGAAGTGGTTACCTGCAGTCGAGGAGGTCGGCAGGTCGACCACATCGGAGATGTCTGGAGTGTCCAAGGATTCCAGCACCGAGAGCGCCTTGTTTGTGAGATAGGGGTTAGAGACGATAAATATCTTCCCAGCTGCCTCCTGAGGCATGATCTGGAAGGGATTGCCTGGAAGCAGAGGCTGCAGGATCTCTTTGGTATAGGCGACCAGAACCGAGGGCATGCCATGCTTCACAGGGTATTCTGCAATCTCCAGAGCGAGGTTGGGCGTATCGATCACTGCTAGAAGCTCTGCCACTCTGTTCACATTGGCAGTCACATCTGAAACGATGAGGTGGCGCGTTTCGTTGAGCACCTCGACAACCGCTTCATGCGAGAGAAAGGGGCGAATAATCGTGCCCACTTTGTCAGGCAGAAGATTGTAGAGACGAAAGACTCGGGTGATCAAAGCGGTCCCACACGCCTTCTCCAGGTTCAAATCAGAGATCACCGCCGCGCCTTTGGCCTGTCCAGCGCCTTTAGAAACGAGGACGTTGTTGCCCGCCTCGGTCACCGTCAGGCCGTGCACACGAAGCACCTGCAGAAGCGCTGCCAAGAGATCTGAGGTGCGCGTCGGCTCATCGGAGACGATCGTGATTCGGATGTGCTGCAGATCGCTATTATCATAGATGAAATTGATATCGGAGATCTGGCTGATGAAGCGGATGAGCTGAGTTACAGGGATATCATCAAAATTGACCGTATAGCCAGGACCCGCATCCTGAGGGCACTCAGGGACGGTTTTCGTCGGCTGCTCGAGCTGGAATTTCGTTACCTTAGCCCCACCAGGGCCGGTCCTGCCCTCTTCTCTCTCAGAATCCTCCTGAGCAAAAAGGGGCCCTGCGAGAAGCGTCGATAGGAAAACGAAGAGCTCTAAAGCAAGGGGCAGCATTACATTCTCAAGTTTCTTTGCGTATATCCTAAAGTCCTTTTTCATTCATCACGAAAGGGTTTGCAGGCACCCTCTTATATCCAAAAGCGATCTATAGGCAAATAGTTTCTTTGTTAATAATGTTTTAACAATTGGAAAATAAATTAATAAATTGATGAATGAGAGGGGTATATGAACTACTCAGGGGGCTTCTTGTTGACAATACTTACTAGTTCGCCACAGAGACACAGAGGAATTGTTTTTCATTTTTTGCGAGGGCAAAAAAATGAAGAGCTCCAATTTTTTCGCGCCAGCGAAAAAATTAGATCTCTCTCTATGCATCCTCTACGACCTCTCTAGTCTCTGTGGTGAACGATATCAAGTTCTCTATTTTCTGCTGATGCTGATGACGGTGATCGGTCTTTGCTGCAGCTTGGCCTCTTCCTTGGCTACCTTGCGCAAAATGGACTCGGCCTGCTTTTTTGCTGCGAGGTAGAGGCTTTCGGCGAGCGCCGTGGCAAAGAGCTCTTCGCTCTCTTCGATCGATTTGAGGCTTTTCGCCAGGTCGGCCTGGAAGCTGTGCAAGATGATGCGGTCGCCGGGATTCCAGTTTGTCTCGACCTCGATTGGGATGTAGGGGGAGCTCAAGCCGAGAGCGAGACTCTCTCCGCTGAGCCTTCTTGGCGTCGTTGCAAGGGCGGGAAGATGCCAGAGAGGGCTATAGCCGCAGCTGATGTAGGAAAAGCGGTTTTCGAGCGGGTAGAGCGAGAGAAAGGCAAGGGTGTAGCAGAGCTCTTTTTTTTCCCCAAAGACCACTTCATTGAGTTTGATCACCAGCTCTTGGGGAGGCAGATTCTCGCGAAAAATCGCCCTCACCATCCCCCTGAGCATCGCAATTTCGATCATCCCTTCAGCACCGGCGGTGAGCGATTCAGCAAGCACGACAGCATAGGCCTTCTGCGGCCTTTCAAAGAAATCGAGATAGACGGTGGAGATCGCCGCCTTGGCATTGGTTGCAAGGGCGATTTCCATCTGAGGCCACTCAGGCACCTCTGTGAGGACAAATTTCTTCGCAAGAACCAGCTCCTCTGTCACCTCTTCGAGGTAGTCGATGCTTCTCCTATCTTTGTGGATATCCTCAGAGGAGAGGTAGCTGGAGAGATCGTGGATGAAATCGATGATGTCTTGATAGCGCTTGCTAACATCGCTCTCGAGCGCTTTGCCGAGGATTTTCTGAAGCCCTTTTGGCATGAGGCCTAGATGGATAACGCCGTGGGAAAATTTGCCCAGGACCAGCTCGTAGGCGATAATTCCGAGCGAATAGATGTCGCTTGCATAGGTCACATTCCGGGGATCTTCCTCTTGCTCAGGACTCATGTAGACAGGAGTCCCCATGACTCGAGCTCGAACCGATTTATTCTCCGTTTCGCTGTAGAGCGCTGAGATTCCGAAATCGACCACCTTGATACCGCCTTGGGCGGTCAGCATCACATTTTCCGGTTTCAAATCCCTATGCACAATGCCATGAGCGTGCAGATGGGCGAGCGCATGGGCGATCTGCAAGATGACTTCGATGGCGCGCTTGAGCGAGACGCTCTGCTGCAAGATGAGCTCTCTGAGCGTCAGCCCCTGAATGAACTCCATCGCAATATAGACACCCCCCTCCCATCTGCCGTGGCCGTAGATGGCCACAATATTGGGATGGTCGGTCATCTCGATGATCTCCGCCTCTCTCATGAAGCGCTCGATCATTTCTGGGTAGCCGAGATACTCTTTTTTCAGGACTTTAACAGCGATCGGCTCCCGCGTCTCAGGGTGGAGGGCAAGGTAGAGAAAGCTCATCCCTCCACGGCTGAGCAAACTCTCGATCTTGTAATGAGCAATTCTCTCCGGCAGCGGCGCCGCGCCTGCCTCGCTCGGCTCCTCAAAGAGAAGGGTCGGCCTTTTGTGAAAGTTTGCGCGTGCCATCCGATCGGGTTTTAAGGGCCTTTGAGAATGCGAACGAAGAGAAGATCCTTCACCGCAACAAGCTCACCGGAGAGCAGCCGCTTGCCGTTCAAAACAAGCGAGACGGGCCGCTCCCCCGAGACCTTGATGTCCAGAAGATCGCCAGGGGCAATTTTCATCAGATCAGAAGCGTTGATGCGCAGCCTCGATAGCTCAACAGTCAGCTCAAGAGGGATATCTTCAGGAGCAATTTTGATGGGTTCACCCTCCAGTTCGCTCTCGCCGAGCCTGCTCTCTTCCTGCTCCTCAGCCTCTTCTGGAAGCGAGGCACTCTCGATAGGCTCCTCCTGCTCCGCTAGCTCCCCTTCGCCATGGTCTGGGAAGGGCAGGAGCTCCTCATCCTCTTCTTCGTCGTAGATCTCATCTTCGTCTGAATAGAGCCCCTCTTCTTCTTCCTCTTCGTATTCCTCATCATTTTCGTCGTCCATAGATGCAACCTCTTCATAGGTGGGATAGGATAATACTCGAACAGCCTCTCCTTCGACTTTTCCTCGAAAGAGGGGCTTGCCATCAAATGAGAGCACAAGGCGCCCTTTCAGCCCTGGAAGCGATATGTAGGGCCTATCGATCAAGAGAAAGTCGCCCACCTTGATTTCAGAAAGCTCGGAGAAGGTGGTTGAAGTGCGGCCGGCCTCTATCGATATCTCGGTTGGGATCTGAGCCATCTTTTCGGAAGAAAGAGTGGGCTGCTTTCTGGCATAAAAGCGCCTGAGATCGGTCTGTAGAGCAGCTGGAACCATCAATTTGAACCAGAGCGAGCCCCCTGCATAGCTCATCTCGATATCGACGAGCGCGAAGTTTTTGCCCTCAAGCTCTTCTCTCAAGCTGAAGGGCCCATCTTGAATCTCGAAGGAAAAATCTCGGAGCCAATGCTTCTGCAGCTGGGAGAGAGCCTCTGCACCAAGGAAATGAAAAAAGCCGACCAGATAGTCGCGCTCGAGGAAGAAGCCGCCCTGCTCTCCCTCTTTTAGCTCCGCTCCCGATAGGTGGGCAAAAAAGGCAGCCATCTCCTTGCTAGGAGCTGCCACATAAAATGGGAGCCCCATGGGCTGGATAAAGCCCTTGAGGGAGAGTCCATCCGAAGGCAGAGCGCTCAAAAGCTCTTCGGAGCTTCTCAAGCCGCGCTCGGCTATCTGAAGCGAGGCGCTCGTGGCGAAGAGCTTGCTGAAGCTCTCCTCAATCACTTTTTTTGGGAAGGCGGGAAGGGAGGGAGCTTCACGCGCACCTTGAAGCTTGACTAAGCTCTCCTCGACCTCTTCTAGCCATCCGTAGGGCTTGATCATATAGCTCTATCTCTCTTCGCGTCCTCGTCCGCCTTCATCGCGCTGGCCCTCGCGCTCTCTTCCCCCTCGATCTCTTTCAGGGAAGGGCTCCTCGGCTGGCGGGGCGGTCTCGACCGGCTTTTCCAGAGATACAGGTGGGGGCACTTCGATGCGAAGCGAGCCGATCTGGATCTCGAAGATCGTCATATTTTTCTCATAGAGGTTGCCCACAAGGTTTCGAAGCGCCTCAGCGTTCTGCTGAACCGCATAGATCGCCATGCGCTCCTGCTCGGCGTTTTGGAAGTTGGTGAAGCGAACCGATAGCCCCTGATCTTGCTGCACAATGGTGAGCGAGGTGCCCTGGAAGAAACTGGGCACTTCGGGCGACCGCTTCAGATCCATCATGATTCCAGGTTTTCCCCCGACATCGCCCACAAGGGCGGTCGAGCACATCTTTTCGATCAGATTGCAGGCAAGCCGCACATTTTCCTTGGCCGCCATGGGAGTGATCTTCTCACCTGCTTTGGCGATCGCATCGGCAGGATGACCTGTCTTGAAGGTGAAGCCCATATCGGCCAGACCCAAGTTCAAACCGGCCTTTGTCGGCTCCTGGATCTCCTCTAGACCCTTTTTCTTCGTAAAGAGCCCCTTCTCCTCGGCGATTTTCTCCTCGAGCGCTTTGATTTTGTCTTCGATCTCCGATGCGAGCTCAGAATCCTTTTCAGCCTTTGCCGCTAGCAGGCTCGCTTTTAAACCATCGAGCATTTTTAAGAGCCCAATCAGTTTCTTCGCCGCAGCGCCCATCTGCTGCTCAAGAGCCTTGAGCTGCTCCTCGATGAGGCCTGCCTTTGTCTCATTTTCATCCTGAAGCGCCTTCAGAAGCTGACCTCTCAGACTCTCATGTTTGCTGAGGTTATCTTTCTGACGCTCCCTCTCGCGGCCGTGCTCGTGATTTCGGGCTGGCATGCGAAAAGGGGGCACCAGTCCTTCTGGACCTTCATCTCTAGAGGGGCCTCCTCGGCCAGAACCTATTCCTGGGGGCCTTGGTGGGGGAACTGTCATATCTTCTTCTCCTTTTTTCGCTTTCCTTCGTAGAGCGTCGAGCCCATCTCATCCTCTTCTCGCTCTTCTTTGCGAAGCATTTCCCGCTCTTGAATCTTGCTCCACTCTACTTTATGCACATTGACCTTTTCTAACTCAAGCCTGCGCGCGCGAAGGGCACTTTTTGCCTCTTCTACCTGCTTCTCAGCAAGCTTTACCTGATCTTTTTGTTTCTTGACCTTCTCCTCTTCCTGGGCAAGTTTTTCTTTGACCACCTTCAGGTAGGCTTTCATCTGAAGCACCTCATCGCTTGTGGTTCCGGTGTCCATCGCTGCCCTGAGCTGCTTGAGCTTATCCTTGTGATGGTTTAAGACCTTATCTCTCTCTGCCTCGACCTTCTTTAGCTTCTCTTCTTCTATTTCAAGCAGCCGCTTCTTGTCTAAGAGCAGCTTCTCCGCCTTATCGACCCGGTCCTTTTTTACGGTGATGATCTGTTCTAGAGGGTACTTTTCCATGGGATGAGAGGTCACCTCTACAGTCTAAAGAGCGATTTGAGCGCCCCCAGGGTCTCGTCAAAGCTCGAGCGCTCGCCCACTCTCTGGCGCAAGAAGCGGTTGAGTTTATCGATATGATCGATCGCATAGTCGGCATCTCGATCCGAGCCGCGTTTATACTCCCCGATGCGGATCAGAAGCTCATTCTTGCGGTAGTTTGAAAGCACTTCGCGCGCCTTTGAGATCAGCTTCTGATGCTCCTCTGTGGTGATCTCATTCACAAGCCTTGAAATCGAGGCCAGCACATCGATCGCAGGATAGTGGTGGGCATTGGCAAGCGCCATCGAGAGCACCAGGTGGCCATCGAGAATCGAGCGCACCTCGTCGGCAACCGGCTCGTTGATGTCATCTCCGGCCACGAGGATCGTATAAAAAGCGGTGATCGATCCAAGATCGGAGTTTCCCGAGCGCTCAAGAAGGCGAGGCAGCGTCGCAAAGACCGAGGGCGTGTAGCCTGCACGTGCGGGCGGCTCGCCTGCCGCAAGGCCCACCTCGCGAAGCGCCCTTGCAAAGCGGGTGACCGAATCCATCATCAAGACCACATTCTTGCCCTGATCTCTATAGTACTCAGCAATCGCTGTGCCCACGTAGGCCGCGTTGAGGCGTAGCTGTGAGGCCTGATCTGAAGTCGACACCACCACCACCGAACGGGCCATTCCCTCTTCGCCGAGATCCTTTTCTATGAACTCGCGCACCTCGCGACCCCGCTCACCGATGAGCGTGATCACGTTGATGTCGGAGTCGGCATCTTTGGCAATCATGCCGAGCAGGGTCGATTTGCCGACACCCGCTCCTGAGAAGATACCCATGCGCTGGCCGCGGCCACAGGGCAAAAGTCCATCTATGCAGCGCACGCCGGTGATGATTTTCTCGTCGATTCTCTGCCTTTTGAGCGGGTCGGGAGGGGGTTGGAAGATCGGGTAGGTCTCGTCGAGAAGAAGCGGCCCCTTGGTCTCTGTATCGAGCGGCTGCCCGAGTCCGTTCAAGACGCGCCCTAAAAGCTGAGGACCCACTTTGATATGGAGAGGAAGCCTTGTAGGGACCACCTCGGAGGAGGGGCCGATGCCCTTCATCTCGCCAAGGGGCGACAGGAGCACCGCATCCTGCGTGAAGCCGACCACTTCGGTGATGAGCGGATCACCGGCCCGCTTGACCAGGCAGACCTCGCCGATACGCACGCCG
Organism: Chlamydiia bacterium; assembly: GCA_963827485.1. Classification (GTDB taxonomy): domain Bacteria; phylum Chlamydiota; class Chlamydiia; order Chlamydiales; family JAAKFR01; genus CAWHBB01. The sequence continues at coordinate 467,592 of CAWHBB010000001.1, read as the reverse complement.
GGAACGACCGCTTTGATCAGCATGCCGACCACCTCGGTGATGCGCCCCATCACCGTGGTCAGCTCAACCTCTTCCAATTTCGAAAGAAGCTGATCGAAATTGGCCCCTTTTTTTGCCATTAGCCTAGCTGCATGCTCATGATGGTCTTGACGCCCGATACGCTTGAGCTCACGATGGAGCCGAAGAGCTCGGCCCGTTCGGAGGCTCTCTGTACCGCCGCCTGAAGCGTGAGATAGGCAGCTGGATTGAGATTATCGACCTGGGAATAGGCGGAGAGCGCCTGGTTCATAGTCTTCTGGCTGCCATCGATCCAGTTGACGATGAAGTCCATGATGCTCTCTCCCGAGGCGCGCGCCGCAGGCTTGTAATCGACGCCCATCCTGTTTGCTATGATGCGCATGTCGGGAGTAAGCTTGCCCGCCAGCTTAGAAAGCGCCTGATCGTGTTCAGGAGCGAGATTCTGGCTCTTCAACACCGCTTCTCGGCCCTTTCTGAATTTGGCTGAGAGATCTTGCATCTGGCTATTGAGCTCCTCGGGCGTGATGCGCATGCGCTCGCGCTCTTCGCCTGCGAGCCCCATCGGTGAGGGAAGCTCGCCAGGTTTTGCTTGCGCAGCGCCTGCAGCTGGAGCCTCTGTCCCAATGGGCTCTGGAGCCACTGTGAAGGGCCTCGGCTCGCCTTGCTCATTTGGGCTGATGGGGGAACCTCGAGTCACATCTTCAGGGCTCACGCCTGGAATTCGAGAGGAGGGTGTCACTCCTGGATTGTTCAGTGGGTCGCTTGCCATACTATTTTTTCTCCAATCGCGTTAGGCTCGAACAGATTTGCTCGCTATCTCTTTTTCCCAATCGAGAACCGTCTGAGCAAGGGCTTTGGGCGATTCGGTGTTGCTGTTCTTGACCACATCTGCGGCAAGCTCTCCCGCCTTTTTCATATGCTCTATTTGGGAATCGGTGCCTCCCTTATCTTTTATCGCAGAGATCATATGGACAAGGCTCAAAAAGGCCTTTGCGCGGTAGTTATTCTCCTTCGCGAGCACCTTCTCAAAGGTGGTTTGGGCGACCTTTAGTTCCAGTTTGTGCATCGCTATGAGGCCGAATCCGATCTCTCCGACGGTGTTTTCAGGATCGAGCACCCGTGCGGCCGCAAAGAGTCTCTTTGCACCCTCCTCGTCCCCCTGTTTGATCGCGATCAAGCCGCACTCGACGAAGAGATCGAGATCCTTTCTGAAATCTTGTGGCATAGCCATAGTGAGATCCTCTTGGGAAAATTTTAATTTTAGGTACCTTTGGTGGCTCTCGCCATCGTCATCATCTCGTTGTGCACCGCACTCAGGCAGTTGGCGCAAGCCTCTGAGACCTGCGACATGCACTGCATCTGAAACTGCAGGGTGAACATCATGCCGATCTGCACACCGCTCTGAGTCGCGTTTTTCATCTTGTCGAGGTAATACTCGACCGCACTGACCTGCTTCTGCAGAGCATCGAGCATCGATTTGAAATCAAATACAACATCGCCTGGTCCAGCCATTTTTTTATCCCCCTACCGCGCTATGCGCCCGATGACTTTTTGAACTGCTAAATAACCTTGAAGTAGCACCTGGCCTGCTTCAAACTCTGCCTTATCGCCCCCTGCACGCAGGGCGCTCTTCAACTTCTGAACCTCGCCCTCGACTCGCTCTTTGGTCGCTTTTAGCTTGGCCGGATCCTTCAGATCGCTCTCCAGATCATAGGCCATCTCCGGAGCCTTTTTCTTTTGCTGTGGGTTATACATGTTATCCTCTCTTTCTTTTTGCTCTATTTATTGAACTGAAGCTTATATTTCAATCCTTCCTTTTCGAAGTAGACGGCCGAATCCTGGATGCTCGTCACGCTCATGCCGTCGAGCGTATCGCCGCGCATCAGCAACTTCCCATTGATCACCACATTGACATTCACATCGCCGCGCTTAGAAAGTCCACTCACCTGGTAGCGCCCTGGGAAGCGCTCATTGAGGTCGATCACCGCCTGCTCAGGAGAGAGGGCCACCACATAGCTGCGGACCTGCCGAACCCCCGGAATCTTTTCGACAGACGACACAACTGACTCAAACTGAGTATGTTGCGTCGCCGGAATATAGCCAGTCAATATTAATTGTCCAACTGCAAAATCGGCATTCACCGCTCCAAAGCCGGCTCCGAGGAGCTTAGAGTGCACATTATCCATCACCTCTTCTTCGACAAAGACGCGGTATTGCAGATCGCTCAGGTAATTGAAATTGGCGTTCATGAAGTCGGTGAGCTCTGCAAGCTGATCGGGGCTCTTCAGATAGCCTGAGAGCACAAAGGTGCCGGGAGTGGGGCTCGACATGCTGACCCCTTGGAAGTGGGGATTTTTGGAGATGAGGATGTTCATCTCCTGCCAGACCGACTCATCGTTCACCACATGATCTTCGATCGATCGCACAAAGGGGAGGCTCTGCAGGGTGTAGAAGAGCTCGCTCTTCTCGATGCCGGTCGTCACGTGGCCGATGACCAGGATCTTGTTTTCCCGCTCGTTATAGCTATAGCGCACTCCTGGGAAGAGGGTGAGAGCGCTTGCGATCTCTGCCTCTCGATTGACCGGAACCACCTTCTCCTCGGTGCCTCGGAAGAGTGATAGAGCGAGCAGGCCGAAGAGCACGAGAAGGCCGACCATGAAAAGGGTAAAAACAGCCATCTGGCCGCGGCGCGCGCTCTTCGGAGCCTCTTTTGGCTCCTCTTCTACCACGGTAGGTAGAGGAGCGGGCTCTTCCACTGAAGGGTGCGCCTCCTCTTCATAGGCAGCTCTGGGAGCCGCGATGCGCTCTTCTGGATAGGCTGCAGGTTCAAGCGAGGGAGTGATGAGGGTCTCTAGAGGCGCCTCTCTATCGATGACGAGAAAGACCGAAGTGCCGAGGGCAACGAGCTGGTTGGGTAGAAGAGTGCCCTCGCGTTCGACCTTCTTCTTCTCGATCACAATGCCGTTGCGACTGGAGAGATCCTCGACGCGCATCCGTCCGCCGCTCTGCAGAGTGAGCCTCGCATGTTCTCTTGAAACGCTCAGGTCGTGGAATATGATGTCGCAGCTCGTCGTATCGGTTCCGATGAGGTAGCTCTTGCCCTCCTCCAGCGCAATTTCTGCCCCAGTATTCGGTCCTGCGACCACTTTGAAGATGAAGCGCGCTGTCGGCATGACGATCTCAGCGCTCTTAAACCCCTCTTCGCCCTCTTCCAGCTCAAAAATCGTATCGTGGGTGTAGCTATCTTCCTCGCTCGTCCTCTTCTCGCCTGCTTGAAATGGCTCATGCTTGATCTCTGGAGGCTCTCCGGTGAAGTAGCGAAAGGTATTGGAGCCCACACTCAGCCTGTCGCCCTCTTGAAGTAGCTCAGAATCGACAAGTTCGCGGTCGTTGAGTTTAGCAGGGTTGGTGATGCTCAGGTTTTCGATGAGGATGTTTGTCCCTTCCATGCGGGCAGCGAGGTGCCTGCGCGAAATCTTGGGATCCTCCAAGACAAAATCGCACTCGTCTGGATCGCGACCGATGATCCAGTTATCCTTGCCTTCGAATTTGAGAATCAGCCCTTTGAGGTTACCCTGGACCGCTATGAGGCCAGCCATCTTCTACTTTTCCTTCTCCTCATGCACGCTTTTAAGCTCTTCCTGCCAAGATTCTGCATAGTTCAAAAAGCCCTCGAGCGCTCCGTGAAAGTGTTTATAGTCGATCGATGGAGGCAAGAGCTCGACGAAGAGCACCTTCTTGCCATCCCGATCGAGCCCGAGCATGCCTGCACCGGTCTCTTTGCCAAAAAGGTTGGCTGACATCAGCAGGAGAGCCGCTTCTTCGCTTTTTTGCTCTGGGAGCTCGCCGATGTGGGCCGAGATGACAATGGCCTCAGGACCCTCTGTTGCCATCACGCCTAAGTGTTCAAACTGCAGCTTGAAGCCGCCCGTCTGCACCATTTCCGGCTCAAGCGAACACTCTTTCGACAATTGACTGATCAGCGACTTCAACATCTGAACCCTTTTCGCTGTTATTTCACGTTTGCAATTTCTCGTCCACGCCACTCTTTTTAAGCTCTTATCTGTTATCTTTTCCATTTTTATTTTCTCTTTATAATTAAAGACTTCACAATTCCTTTACATTGAATTATAAGTGCATTAATTCTTGATTCAGGCTAGGATGCGTCTCATGTTTATGCTCTCGATCGCAATGCTTGCTGCCGCCTCATTTGCCCCATGGGGCAAAGATGCTGAGATGGCTAGGAAGCCAGCGAAGAAGGAGACTATCGCGCGCCATCCTATCAAGCAGGGGGCGATCGCTCTGATCCAGTTTTTCCAGAAGCAGATCTCGCCGATCGACGGTCCGCGCAGCTCTTTTATACCTACGAGCTCGCAGTACACCAAACTGGCGATCGAGCGCTATGGACTTCTCGGCTTTTTTCTCGGCTCCGATCGGCTGCTCAGAGAGAATAAGGAGAGCTGGATCTGGGCGGTGAAAGAGACCGAGCTCGGCATTCGCAAGCTCGACCCGATCCCTGACATTAAAAGTTTTACTACTCGCTAAGTTTGAAATTAAACCACCGAGCACACCGAGAGCACCGAGAAGAAAATTGCAATTCGTGAGAAGCAGTCAACCTCTAGAATCTTTGGCATTCATAATTTAATTTCCCTCTCGGTGCTCTCGGTGTGCTCGGTGGTTTAATTTCGGATTTGAACGGGCGGTCTCAGACAATAAGAACGATAGAAAATTTATGCATATCCTTTTATAATTTCCGATTTATGGTTCGTTTTGCAATTATCGGCCGACCTAATGTCGGCAAATCAGCTCTATTTAATCGCCTGATTGGCAGGCGCATCGCCATCGTCGATGAGCGAGAAGGCGTCACGCGCGATCGCCTCTATGCAGAGGGCCATTTCTTCGGCAGGCCCTTCGCCGTGATCGATACCGGGGGCATCGACTTCGCCTCGCTCGACCCTCTTCAAGCAGCTATTTCGAAACAGGTGGATTCGGCGCTCCAAGAGAGCGATCTCGTTCTCTTTGTCGTCGATGGCAAAAGCGGCGTGACCCACCACGATGAGCTGCTTGCAAAGAAGCTGCACCGCCTCTCAAAACCGGTCATGTTGATCATCAATAAAATGGACAATCCCGAAGAGGAGAGCGCCTACCGCTTCCTCTCGCTCGGCTTCAAAAACAGCCTCCCTATCTCCGCTCTCCATGGCGCCCATATCGACGAGCTTCTCCAGAGCGCCTTCTCCGCCTTCCCTGAGCAGGCAGTTGAAGAGGCTCCCAAACAGCAGACGCTTCCCTCTATTGCGATCCTCGGCAGGCCAAACGTGGGCAAGTCGACCCTGATCAACGCTCTTCTGAAAGAGGAGCGGGTGATCACCAGCCCCGAAGCCGGCACCACTCGCGATTCAGTCGACATCCCCTTCCAGGTGGGCTCTCAGAGCTATCTCCTCATCGATACCGCAGGCTTGAGAAGGCATAAAACCGATCTGGAGCCGCTCGATTTCTACTCGCGTGTGCGCACCGAACGAGCGCTCGAGCGGGCCGACATTGCCATTCTCGTGCTCGATGCCGAAGAGGGATTCACCTCTCAAGAGAGGAAGATCGCCTCCGACATCGAAAAGGCGAAGAAGGCCACTCTGATTCTGATCAACAAGTGGGACAAGGTCCACGGTTTCCGTATGGAGCACTGCCTGAAGGCGCTTCACGCCGCCTTCCCCTCTTTCGCCCATGTGCCGACCCTCTTCATTTCAGCAAAGAGCGGCCGCAACCTCGACAAGGTGTTCATCGAAATCGAGAAGCTCGCAAGGGCGCTCAAAAGCCGCATCTCGACTGCTCAGCTCAACCGCTTCCTCAAGCAGGCGACCGAGCAAAATCCCCCTCCCGCCACACGAGGTAACCGGCTCCGAATCTACTACATGACCCAGGTGGAGTGCTCCCCACCTCAGTTTGTCCTCTTCGTCAATCGCGCCGACCTCTTTATCGAATCCTACAAGCGCTATCTGATCAATCAGTTGAGGGAGGCCTTTGGCTTCCAAGGCATCCCCCTCACTCTCGAGATCCGCGAGAAGGTTCGCCGGGAAGAGGGCGATCGACCCAAAGGCAGAGAGATCTTGGACGAGCCCGAAGAACACGAAGAAACAGCTGATTTTGGTTTAGATCTGGAAGAGCCTATCTATGAGTAGCCGAGGTAGCCTTGTCGGCGGCATTTTGATGATTGCAGGCTCCACGATCGGAGCCGGGATGCTCGCCCTGCCTGTCATCACCGGCCCAGGAGGCTTCCTCGCCGGCCTTTTCTTCTTCGGCGTCGCCTGGATCTTCATGACGCTCACCGCCTTTGCCCTACTCGAGGTCAACTGCCGCCTCGGCTACGAGTACAGCCTGATCACCCTCACCGAAAAGACGCTCGGCAAAAAGGGCAAGGCGCTCGCCTGGGCGCTCTTTCTCTTCCTCTTCTACTCGCTCGGTGTTGCCTACATTTCGGCCTCAGGATCCCTTGTCGAGTCACTTATATGGGAACTCACAGGCCTCTCCCTGCCAGCTTGGGTGGCAAGCCTCGGCTTCACACTGCTCTTTGGAGCCATCGTCCACCGAGGCGCAAAGGCGGTCGACCATCTCAATCGCGCTCTGATGGTGGGGCTCATCATCAGCTATCTAGCGCTCATCCTGCTCGGCCTTCCCCACATCCAAGGGCCGCTTCTGATGAGAAGCAACTGGTCCTATGCCCTGCTCGCCCTGCCGATTTTGGTGATCTCCTTTGGCTTCCACAACATGATCCCCAGCCTTGCCGAATATTTCAAAGGAGATCTCACCCGCTTAAGAGTGGCCATCTTGATCGGAAGCGCCTGCCCCCTCGTGATCTACATCCTTTTCGAGCTAGTCATCTTGGGCATCGTTCCGCTCGGTGGAGAATTCGGTCTCATCCAAGCGCTCAAACAGGGACAGAGCGCCACCTGGTCGCTCGAGCATATCATAGGCAAAAGCGTGCTCTCCTTTGCTGCAGACGCCTTTGCCCTCTTTGCGATCACCACCTCCTTTTTAACCCAGAGCTTGAGCCTGGTCGACTTTTTAGCCGATGGCTTAAAAGTCTCTAAAGAGAGGCAGGGAAGGGTTCTCCTCGTGCTGCTCGCCCTCTCCCCACCCCTTCTCTTCTCCTTCCTCTATCCGGGCATCTTCATCAAGGCGCTCAACTTTGCCGGTAGCTACTGCGCCGTCGTGCTCTTCGGAGCCATCCCTGCGCTCATGGTGTGGAAACTCAAGAGCTGGAAAGTTCCACATGGAGCATCGGGCGCGCTGCTCGCCCTCTTCAGACCGCCTCTATTAATTGGGCTCATCCTCTTTTCAGCTTTTATCTTTTTCTTCGAGCTGTTCAAGGTCGATCCCACCTCACTGCCATTTGAGAGGCTATGAATAAGAAAGGACGATTTTTTGGAGCTGTGGGCCTCATCGCAGGCACCACGATCGGCGCCGCCATGCTCGCCCTGCCTGTCGAGACCGGTTGTGGGGGCTTCTTCCCTGCGCTCGTGCTCATCGCCTTTATCTGGCTCTACATGCTGCTCACCGCCTTTTACTTCCTCGAGCTCTCGCTGCATACCCAGGCAGGCTCCAACCTCATCACGATGGCCAAAAAGAGCCTTGGGAGGTGGGGAGAGGGTTTTGCCTGGGTCATCTACTTGCTCCTTCTCTACTCGCTCATCGCCGCCTACATCGTGAGTTCGAGCCAGATTCTCACCGACCTCGCCTCTTCGCTTGAGGGCCATCTGCCCCATCTCTTCTTCCCCCTCCTGATATTCATCCTCTTCAGCAGCTTTCTCTATTTTGGCACTCAAGTCTCCGACCTCTTCAACCGCCTTCTTTTGATCGGCCTTTTTGGCAGCTACTTCCTGCTGCTCTTTTTTGCTCTGCCCCATGTGAATCTCTCTCTCTTGAGCTATGTGAATTGGAAATATCTGCCAGTTGCCGTTCCGGTGGTTGCCACCTCCTTTGGCTATCACATCATCATCCCGACCCTGGTGGGCTACCTCGATCGCGATGTGCGGCTGCTCAAAAGGGCGATTGTGCTCGGCAGCATCATCCCCTTTGTCATCTATCTGCTCTGGCAGCTGGTCATCCTGGGGATCATCCCGGCGACAGGAGAGAAGAGTTTGCAGACCGCCTGTGAAAGGGGCCGCCAGGCAACGCTCTATTTGAAAGATATCGTCGGCAGCGGCAAAATAGCCGCGATCTCTCGCTCCTTTGCCTTCTTTGCGATCATCACCTCACTGCTCGGCGTCTCTTTGAGCCTCTCCGACTTTTTGGCCGATGGACTGAAGATCAAGAAGACCAAGGGCGGCAAGCTGCTGCTCGCCCTTCTTGTCTTCCTGCCCCCTCTTTTCTTTGCCCTCTTTTACCCGAGCGGCTTTCTCGTTGCGCTGCGCTTTGCCGGCATCTTTGTCATCCTGCTGCTCGCGCTCTTGCCCGCCCTCATGGTCTACTACGAGCGCTACCGCCACCGCACCCGTTTCGAGCCTTCGCACTACCGAGTGGGCGGGGGCAAGAGTCTCATCCTCTTGGCCATCCTCATCGCCCTGCTACTCCTTGGGCTTGAGGTTATGAAGATATAGAGCTACAATCGGCAGATGATGGAAGAGAGCAAAAAAAGAATTCTCACGGGGGATAGGCCGACCGGCCTTTTGCATTTGGGCCACTATGTGGGCTCGATTCAGAACCGGGTCCGCTTGCAAGAGGATTACGACTGCTACTTCATCGTCGCCGACCTGCACATGCTGACCACCCGCCCTAAAAAAGAGGATATCCTCAAGATGCGCGAGTCGGTCCCAGAGATGATCCTGGACTACCTTGCCTGCGGCATCGACCCAAAAAAATCGACGATCTACCTGCAGTCGGCAGTGCCTGCGGTCTACGAGATGAATCTCTTCTTCGAGATGCTGATCTCAGTCAATCGACTGAGCGGGCTGCCCTCGATCAAGGAGATGGCCCGAAATGCCCATATCGACGAAGAGAGCATCCCCTTTGGCCTTCTCGGCTATCCAGTTCTGCAGACGGCCGATATTCTGATGCCGCGCGCCCATGTGGTGCCGGTCGGCAAGGATAACGAGGCCCACATCGAACTTGCGCGCGACATCGCGAGGCGCTTCAATCAGACCTACGCCGACATCTTCCCCCTCCCAGAGGCGCTCCTGAGCGACAATCCCACCCTAATCGGCACCGACGGCAAGGCCAAGATGAGCAAGTCGCTGGGCAATGCGATCTTTCTCTCCGACGATGCGGCCACAGTCGAGAAGAAGGTGCGCACCATGTACACCGATCCGAATCGCATCCACGCCCACATCCCAGGCAGGGTGGAAAATAACCCGGTCTTCATCTACCACGATCTTTTCAATCCCAATAAAGATGAGGTCGAGGCGTTCAAAAAGCGCTACCGAGAGGGGGCGATCTCCGACGTCGAGGTCAAGGGACGGCTCGCCGAGGCGCTCAATAGCTTCCTCGCACCGATCCGCGAGAGGCGTCAAGCGATCGCCTCGGAGAAGGGATATGTCGAGCGGGTGCTCTACGAGGGCACTCTCAAAATGCAGAGCATTGCAGAGGCCACCCTCAAAGAGATGCGAGGAGCGATCGGCCTTGCCGGCTTCTGGAACAAGATCTCTCGCATTGCTCGGGGTGCATGAGGAAATTCCAGCTAGTCTCTGAGTTCAAACCTGCTGGGGATCAGCCAGAGGCTATCGAGGCGCTCGCGCAGGGCATCACCTCCGGCAAGCGCTCGCAGGTGCTCTTAGGCATCACCGGATCGGGCAAGACCTTCACCATGGCCAATGTGATCGAGCGGGTGCAGAAGCCGGCGCTCATTTTGGCCCACAACAAGACGCTCGCCGCCCAGCTCTATCAGGAGTTCAAGGCCTTTTTCCCGCACAATGCGGTCGAGTATTTTGTCTCCTATTACGACTACTACCAGCCTGAGGCCTACATCGCCCGCACCGACACCTACATAGAGAAGGATCTTGCGATCAACGACGAGATCGACAAGATGCGCCTTTCAGCGACGCGGTCGCTGCTCGAGCGCGACGATGTGCTGATCGTCTCTTCGGTCTCCTGCATCTACGGCCTCGGCATTCCCGAATACTATGCCAAGATGAATTTCGAATTTCAGGTAGGGACAAGCCACCGGCGCGATGAGCTTCTCATTCGCCTTGTGGAGATGCACTACAAGCGCAACGACTACGAGTTTATCCGCGGCCACTTCCGCGTGCGCGGCGAGGTTCTGGAGATCTTCCCCGCCTATGAGAGCGAGATGGCCTACCGCATCGAGTTTTTCGATAGCGAGATCGAGAGGATCTCGGAGATCGACCCTCTGACGGGGCGCATCTTGGGACGCAAAGAGCGCATCGTGCTCTTCGCAGGTTCGCACTTTGTGACGCCGCAGGAGGTGCGAGGCTCTGCCATTGCGAGCATCAAAGAGGAGCTGGCCCTGCGCAAGGAATATTTTGAAAAAGAGGGACGGCTTCTCGAGCTGGAGCGCATCCAGAGCCGCACGAGCTACGATCTAGAGATGATTCAGGAGATTGGCTTCTGCAAGGGCATCGAGAACTACTCTCGCCACTTTGCGGGTCGCGCGCCGGGAGCGCCCCCTGCCTGCCTTCTCGACTACTTCCCGAAGGATTTCCTGATCTTCATCGATGAATCCCACCAGACCATTCCGCAGATCCATGCGATGTACCATGGCGACCGCTCCCGCAAAGAGGCGCTGGTCGAATTTGGCTTCCGCCTGCCTTCTGCTTTCGATAACCGCCCCTTGCGCTTCGAGGAGTTTTACAACCATATCAACCAGGTGATCTACGTCTCGGCCACTCCTGGGGCTTGGGAGGTAAAAGAGTCACAAGGCAAGATCATCGAGCAGATCATCCGGCCGACGGGGCTTCTCGACCCGATCATCGAGGTGCGTCCTGCCAATCTGCAGATCGACGATGTGCTGGAGGAGATTAGGAAAGAGAGCAGCAAGGGGGGACGCATCCTGGTCACTACGTTGACCAAAAAGCTCTCGGAGGAGGTGACGCGCTACCTCACCGAGATCGGCGTGCGCGCCAAATACCTGCATTCGGAGATCGATACGCTCGAGCGGGTGCAGATCCTGCGCGATCTGAGGGAGGGGCGCTTTGACGTGCTGGTGGGGATCAATCTCTTGCGCGAAGGGCTCGACCTGCCCGAGGTGACCCTGGTCGCTATCCTCGATGCGGATAAGGAGGGATTTTTGCGCAGTGAGACCTCGCTGATCCAGACCTGCGGGAGGGCGGCGCGCAATAGCGAGGGACGGGTGATCATGTATGCCGATAGGATCACCGATTCGATCAAAAACACCCTTGCGATCACCGAGAGAAGGCGCAAGCTGCAGATGGCCTACAACCAAGAGCATGGACTCATTCCGAAGACGATCCATCGAGGTCTTGGCATAGCGATGGGGGTTGAAAGCTTGGCTAAAGAGGAGGCGGCGCCGAAAGAGAAGGAGCCCTACCTCTCGGCGAGCGACCTCGAGGTGCAGATCGCTGAGTGCGAGGAGCAGATGAAGCAGGCGGCCAAGGAATTTCGGTTCGAAGATGCCGCTCTATTTCGCGACAAGATGCGCGCACTGCGCCGCCTCGAGCTCTCCCTCGGCGGCAAGAATTAGGTATAGTGGTTTAAGTTTTAGATGATAAAATCGGCCGCGAGATTTTTGCATGCAGCAAAGCGTGGAGAGCGAGGCGACTTTGGCGAGTCGTTGAGCTCGAACGCGAAGCTGCAGGCAAAAAGATGCGGATGGATTTTATCAGATAGAATTTAATCCACTATAGAGTGCAATGGATGGCGTGGCGGTTGCACATGGCGCTGAGGAAGTCCCAGAGGCGACGGGTGATCTGATCTACAGCATCTAACGCCTGCTCGCTTAGATTTTTCTCCAAGATCTGCCGTTCGACGGCAGCATGCTCTTCATCGGCAGCGATATGCACTTGAAAATAGCTCACTGTTTTTGGATCGGTGGCGCCGTAGTGCTTTTTGAGCCCATCGATTTTCGACTGGGCTATGGAGGGGATCTGACTCTCGTAGGCGTAGAGGGCTGCGACTCCTTGGCCCACATCGCCTTCTCGGCACAAGCGACGAAAAGTCTCGATCAGCGCCTGCATTTCTCGAGAGGGCTTATGGTGAGATAGCTCTTCTTCTTTTACGCCGATGCCGAGTGCAAACTCTTTCCAAAGCTCGGGATGGTTAGGGCTACCTGCCTCTTCATCGATCAAGTTTTGCAAGAGGCTCTTTCTGATCGCTGCATCTTCTGTGTGTGCATGTAGGGCTGAGAGGTAGGTGGGGAACGCCTTCACATGGTGGTAGTACTCTTTGGCATACTCTTGCAGGCATTCTAAGGTCAGCTCACCCCGGGTCCATGCGAGGTAGAAGGGGTGTTTGAGAAGATGGCTCTTCTCGATCATCTGATCAATCGTGGAAATTGACATGGGAACATTAGAAAACGGCAGCACATTGATGTCAAGCTGATGATCCCTACCTAATCCTTCAACCCGTCCAGGTCGGAGATGGGCCCCGAGATGATAGCTTTGTGCTGCGGAAGGAAGATGCGGAAGGAAGATCCCTTGCCAAGCTCCGATTCCACCTCGATGCGCCCCCGGTGGCGGTCCACAATGCCGCGAACTATCGATAGCCCTAGCCCAGAACCTCCCACCGTTCGCGAGTAGGATTTATCCACCGAATAGAAGCGCTCGAAGATGCGCCCCGTCTCCGCTTTGGGAATCCCAATCCCCTTGTCGGTGACCGAGACAATAGACTCGCTCCCCCTCCTCTCCAATGCCACCCGAACCTGGGCGGGCGGTTTGGAATATTTAACCGCATTGTCGATCAGATTCAATATCGCCTGCAGCATCAAGTCGGGGTCGCACATGAGCGTGCAGGGCTCTGTCGAGAGCTGCTCAACTTCGATTTGCGCATCGGGATGGACCGTCAACACCATCTCCTGCGCCTCAAGCGCTAGATCCATCAAGTCGCACTCTCTCAGCCGCCCCTGGGGAATGCCCTCGTCGATCGAGGCAAGCGTCAAAAGATTCTTCACCAGCGTGCCCATCCTCTCGCAGTTGCTGACAATCTTCCTCGTGATCTCCTGCACCATCGAACGGGTCAGCTCCGGATGGTCGTGCAGCGTTTCGGCAAAGCCGCGGATGATGGTGATCGGCGTCTTCAGCTCATGAGAGGCGTTGGCAATAAAGTCGCGCTCCAAATTGACAATGCGGCGCAAACTCTTCTGCATCGGCCGAGTGAGCCGCTGGAAGACCAGCCAGAAGGCAACCCCGAAGAAAAAGAGCACCGCTGCGCTGAAAAGGATGATAGCAAGGGTAATCGCCTTCTTGATCTCTATCTGCCCCGAGGGCCCTTCGATGCTCTGCTCGATCAGAGTGAATAGGTAATACCCAAAAGGAAAGAGGAGCAGCACAAAGACGATGAAAAAAAGGACGTAAAGAAGCGCGACCTTTTCCCTTAAACCCCTTATTCGACTTCCCATTTAAACCCTATAACTTCGAACACTTGAACCGGTTGAGCAAACCCTTTGACAGTGATCGGCTCCAATTTTTCCACGCGGAACGACTCTTTCACCTTGGGCTCCTCCAAGGTGAACTCCGAGATCAAAATCTGAGAAGGCCGGGCCGCCTGACAGAGGCGCGCCGCCAAATTGACGCTCGCTCCGATGACTGTGTAGTTCAGCCGATCCTCGCTGCCCATATTGCCCGCCACCACTAGCCCCGTATGGATGCCGATACCGATTTCTAGAGGCGTTTCGCCCTCCATTTTGCGCTTCTCATTCCAGTGCCTGATCGTCTCGAGGATCAGGGCGGCGGCGCTCATCGCTTGAAGTGCATTGTCCGGATGGGAGGTGGGAGCGCCGAAAAGCGCCATCACCTCGTCGCCCACATATTTATCGATCACCCCTCCCTCGCCCTCGATGATGCGGCTGATCTTGGTCATCAACTCGTTGAGCAGCGAGACCACCCGCTGCGGCGGCAGATTCATCGTGATCCGGGTGAACTCTCGAATATCGGCAAAGAGGATGGTCACAATCCGATCCTCGCCCCCGAGCTGGATCTTCGATTTGAGAATCTCCTCGGCGATCTCTTTGGAGACCACTTTGTTGAGCACCGCTCGGACATTCTCGCGATCCTTCAAGCCCACAATCAAGGTACTGAGCGCCTGAGCGAGCGGATGCAGCTCATCTTTGCGCCGGTTGAGCTCCTGAAGGGGCACCTCGTCATATTTGCCTTCAGCTATTTTTTCTAGCGCGGTGGTAAAGGTGGTGAAGGGCTCTGTTAACTTCCTGGAAATCAACCACAACAGAAGAGCGGCGAGACCCATAAAGAGAAGGGTTACTCCGAGGATCTCCCACCCTTTTCTCTCGAGAAGCGACTGGTTGAGAACAAAGAAAGGGGCAAAGAGCGCCCTCTCTTTCAAAAAGTAGAAGGTGATGGTGAAGGGAAAATCGCCAATGGCCATAGGCTTGCCCTGCTGAGAGGCGAGGAGGCTGGTCGATAGAGCTAACGGCTCTCCTTTAGGGTTATAAACGAGATCGGTGCCATCGGAGAACTGCAGGAGAAGGTAGCGCTCCGAAAAGCTGGCCAGCTTGCTCGCCATTTCGCTGATAGAAAAACCGATCGTCAGAGTGCCTTGCTGGACCCGGCGGCTCTTCACGATAAAATAGTCGCGGTTGTGGGGATCAAAGGCCACTGTAAAGCCCTCGCGGAAGGGAGGGATCTTCAGGCGCTGAAGGCTCTCTTTCAGTATAAAATCCTCGCCGAGAATCGCCTGATAGCCCTCAGGCGACATGAAACCAATCGCAGATGGCAAAAAGCGCTCTTTATCGAGAACCACCCCTTCGATTAGGGGGATAATCGGACGCTCCTCTCTTTCCCAGGTGGGAAGCTGACTCGCCTCTTTCAGAAGGGTGGCTTTCTGGGCATCGCTGAGCCCATTCCAATCGAATAAGAGAAAGGATCGGTCGCTCTGCTCGAAACCGGCAAGGGTCTTTTCGCCCAGTCTATAGAGAGATAGCTCCTCAAATTTGCCAATCGAGTTCAAAGGGTGCTCTTTCACACGTTCGGGGAAGAAGAGGATCTCTTTCTCACCACTATCGAGCTCAACAACGGCTAGCTTCAGTCTGAAAAGCGTCTCCACAAGCTCGGAGAGGCTCATTTTGGAAAGGGAGCCGGCGATCTCTAGAATCCCATCCACACTATCAGCAGCTGTGTGGAGCTCATTTTGAAAGGTGGTTCTCCAGCGCTCATTGCCCTCCTGTTCCTCCGTATTGAACAGGTTGTGCACCTCTCGCTGGGTCACTCGGATCTCGCTCTGGAGAGAGTAGATGGAAAAGAAATAGAGCGCTCCAATGAGGAGCAGGAAGACTGAGCGAGGTGGAAAGGAAAAGTTTTGTTTTAAATGTCATCGCCCCTCGATCCTAAAGGAGTGGGCACTAGATCGTCAATATCTCGATTCCTTTCTCTTTGATCAGAACCGAATCCTCGATGCGCACCCCACCCACACCAGGCAGGTAGATGCCCGGCTCGATGGTCACCACCATGCCCGGCTCCAGGAGGGTCTCTGAGCTCGATCTAAGGGAGGGCTCTTCATGGATTTCGAGGCCGATGCCGTGGCCGAGGCTGTGACCAAATAGCGGCCCAAATCCCGCCTCTTCGATGACCGAGCGCGCAAGCTTATCGAGCTCGCCCGTCTGCACGCCCGCCGATGCTGCGAGAAGGGCTCTCTTTTGCGCCTTTTCGACCACTGCGTAGATCTCGCGCATCTTTTTTGGAGGCTCCCCATAAAAATAGGTGCGGGTCATATCGGAGACGTAGCCCTCGACATTGATGCCGATATCAAAAAGCGCTGTGTCGCCTCTCTTTAGGCGGCGCGAAGAGGCTCTGTGATGGGCAAGGGCGCTGTTTTCGCCAAAGGCGATGATCGGCTCAAAGCTCATCGGCCCGCCCCCCTCTTTCAACCAGAAAAGTTCAAGGGCGGTGGCGAGCTCCTTCTCTGAAACGCCCACCTTCAGCCTCTTCTTCAGAAACTGCATGCCGCGCACATTGAGCTTGGCTGCTCTTTTTAGCTTCTGGATTTCCGAGGCCTCTTTGACCGAGCGCAAGGGCGAGAGGGGACGCTTCACTGGGACAAGCGATTTTCTTGTGACCCATTTGCTGTAGAGAGCCCAGCTTTCAAATGGGGTGTAGGCCGAGTCAAAGCCGATTCTTTTCCCTTCCAGTTTTGCAAACTCTTTGGCGAAGAGAGAGTCTTTGCCAAAGCCCTTCGTGAGGTGGGTTTTAACGCCGCTTAAACCCTTGCATGCGTCGAAATAGCGGGCGTCGACAAAGAGGTGTGCAGCGCTTTTTGTCAGGGTGAGTTTGCCAAGCGAGAGGTGGGCGCCTGTCAGGTAGTAGAGGTCGACGGGCGACTCGATGAGAAGAGCGATGAGCTGCTCTCTTTCAAGCCGCTTCTGGGCAGCTTTTAGACGGCTGTTTTTCAGAACCATTTGGCCACCTCTTCTTTCGTGTAGCGAATAAAGGTAGGTCTACCGCGGGGTGAAATTTCTGGCAATCGGGTTTGAAAGAGCCGCTTCAAAAGATAGGGAGCGCTCTCGAGGGTCACCTTCCTCCTTTCTCGCAAGAATTGGGCGATGCGCCGGTTGCGATCCTTGCCCGCCTCGAGCCTCTGGGCTATCTCTGAGAGAAACTCTCTGAAGCTCGCTGCCGTCTCGATCCCTTCGGGGGCCGCCTCAAGCAGGTAGGTGCGCAGGCCAAAGGGGCGCAAGCTCAGCCCCATCTTCTGCACAAGTGGTTGGTTTTCCAAGTAGAGAGCATCTTCTTCGAAACTCAGCTCGACGATCTCGGCGAGCAGGAGGCCTTGCGCCTCAAGCGACTCTTTCTCCTCGATCTCTTCGAAGAGAATGCGCTCGAGCGCGTGGCCTGTGTGCAGAAAGAGAAGCTCTCCGCTCGGCTCTTGGAAGAGGAAGACCTCGCCAAGGGCGAGCGGCTTGCACCCCTCAAAGCGAAGAGAGAGATTGGGCTCCTCCTCCGGCAAATCGAGGGCGTAGGCGTGGGGTTGGATGAAAATGGGGGCAGAAAAAGTAGCTAAAGGCTCTCTCGGGTGTAGCTCAGGAGGGCTCGGAGCAGGAGCGGCCTTGCGCACCCCCCTTTCGAGCGCTCTTCGAACCAGATTGAGGATGAAAGATCTCACCTCTCGCTCGTGCGCGATCTGGATCACCCGCTTCTGAGGATGGATGTTCACATCGATCCAGTTTTCAGGCAGCTCTAGATGGATCGCAAACAGGGGAAAGCGATTGGGCGGCAGCCTGAACTGGTAGGCCTCCTCGATCGCCTCTTGGATCAGCGCCACCTCGACGGCGCGGGAGTTGATCGAGAGAAATTGCCCCTTCCGATTGGGCCTGTGCTCGCTTGCTTGAGAGATGAAGCCTGCCGCCTTAAAAGGGGGAGAGCTCTCCTCCACTTCGATCAAGGAGGAGGCGAGGTCGCGCCCTATGGCAAAGGCAAAACGCTCCTGGAGGGCCATCTCAGGAGCTATCTGGAGCACCTTTTTACCCTCGGAAACCCACTCGATCCCAAGCTTTGGAAAGGTGAGGGCAGCTTGCAGGAGAACGCGCCTAACTTCCTTATTTTCAATAAGTTGCGACTTCTGGAACGCCTTTCGGGCGGGGAGATTGAAAAAGAGCGACTCGATTTCGACCGAGGTGCCTGTGGCGCGAGCTGCTACAAGAGCCTCCTCTTTGACGCCAGCAGCCAGCCGCAGCTTGGCTCCTTGACTGCGTCCCTTCGCTTTGGAGGTGAGGGTCATTTTGGAGACCGAGGCGATTGCGGCAAGCGCCTCTCCGCGAAAGCCCAGCGTTTTAAGGGCGAAGAGCTCCTCGCTTTTGCGAATTTTGGAGGTGGCGTGGCGCACCACCGCAAGCTCCAGCTCCTCCTCGAGGATGCCAAAGCCATCGTCGTGCGATGCAAGCTTCTCCTGGCCCGCCCCCACTGTCTCGATCACGACGTTTTTGGCCTCCGCATCGACCGCATTCTCTATCAACTCTTTGACAATCGAGGCGACATTTTCGACCACCTCTCCAGCAGCAATGCACTGAATCGTCTCATCGCCAAGCCTCTCTATCGGCTTTCTTCTCTCTTCTTGTCTCTCTTGCATAGAAGGAGATTCTCCTCGATTTGCTTTTGCTCTTCCATGTTAAAAATTTTTTGATAGGATGCAGAAAAAAGAGGCTTTATGGATCTAATCGACGACGCTATTCAATTTGAAAAGATGCTCAAGGCTCATGAGAGGGAGCGACCCGAGAGGAGGCAGACGAGCCAGGCCTTTCTCGAATTGATCTCTGATTGGATCTGGACCAAAGCGGCTACTACCTCGCTACAGGGTTTTCTTTCGCTTGCGAAACAGCTGGAAACTGCGCAGGCGAGAGCCTCGGGGATGGTGCCGGGGGCTCTGACTCTTCCCAAAGCGGTGCAGACGCGCCTGAAGGAGCTGGAAAACCAGATTGCCCAGAAGACCTTCCAGGGGCCTGTGGGCATGATGACGGAACAGACCTTTGAGAAATTCTTGAAAGCGCTCGAACTGGCCCAGAAATATAGTCCTGAGCTCGCTACATGCGCCTCTGAGCTCAGAGGGCTCATGCAAAAAGGGCTTCTCTCGGAGGAGTCGGCGGGTGAGAAAGTGCGCGATATCATTCGTATAGCCTTTGAGTATATCAGCAAGCTATTTAAAGCAAGGCTCATAAACCTGAGCGAGGCGCTCCGTCTCATCCAATATTTTGGTGAGGCGTTCGAAGAGAACCTCAAAATGATCAATAACTTCTCCAGTTTTGCCGAGACTGAGATTCAAGCCCACGAAAGCGAAAACGAGCGACTGCAAGCGGCCGTCGCAGGCTTGGGTCAGATGCACTCCTTTGCCAAGACAGCTAAAGGAGAGAGGCCTCCTTCGTGGGAAAAGGTCCAGGGATTTTTGAAAGAGCTTTTCAAGAACATCAGCCTCTTTCGCACGCTTACAAAAGAGTCGCAAGGGGGCTTCGGAGCTCTCTTTGATGCTCTCAATCAGGCAAGAGTCAATGGGAAACCCTTTGCACAGGTGGCGGCTCATGGGCTGCTCTTGAGCTGGCTCGAGAGCTTCTCGAAGCGGCCCGACGCGAAGATGAAAGATTTCCGCGCCTGGGCGGAGAACGAGCTTGAGACGCTTAAGGTGGCTCAGGATAAGCACCCCTTTTTGAAGGCGCTGCTCAAGGAGTTTGAAAGCGCGCTCAATAGTCCCAATTTTCCGGCAAGCTCCCCGCTTGGACCTGCATTTGCGGAGATGGTGGCTGGGAAGATAGAGGCCAATTCCAAGCTGAAGGAGCTGCTCGAAAAACTGCTCCACCTATCGCCTGAAGAGGCTGCGGCGCTCATCGCAGCGATTCAATCGGCAAGCTCCTCAGTGGCGATCCAGATCGCAGAGAACCAGGCGAGGATCGCGGGGATAGGCGAGGGACTGAGGAAGCTTCAAGCTTTAGGGCTTGCGAGCCGTACAGGGTCGCTGGTGATGATTCTCAAAAAGATGGTCCAGGGCGACAACCTGCCCTGGGACCTGGTCGACCTGCTGTTGAACCACTGGATGCCTGACGCGATGAAAAACTTGGGGGACCTCGGCAAATTCCTCGAGGCGTTCAACTCGGCAACCAACAACTTCAGGCAAATTCTCGAAGCGATCTCTGAATTTGCCCAGGCGGGCAGCGCCTTCAACCTGGCTGCCTTCCTAGCCTCCATTAAAAACAAGGATGGCTCCTTCGATATCAACCAGCAGAAGATCTTCGAACGATTCCTCGAATCTGCGAAAAAACTGATGACTAACGTGGTTGCGGGAATGGACAAGGCGATCACCCTAATCCAAAATATGCGAAAAGAGCTCAAAGATCCCAAATCGCCGCTCGCCCCTATTGCTAAAGAGCTCGACGCCTTCCTCAAGCCGCTCGACGAAGGGCTCCCTAAACTCAAAGAGCAGGTCACTAATCTTTCCAATATGTACAACCAAATAAAGATCGTACCCAGCGGTTCGGGATTTGCCATCGTCGATAAAGATACGGGCAAACCGATTGAACTCGACAAGCTATTAAAATTGGAGCTGAACGTCACAAAAGGGGATGTCCCTGCATACGAGGGGCTCTCCAAGATCTTCAGCAGCATCAACGCACAGATTCTTATGTATACGGGCCTTGGGCAGACCCAGCAGATCAAATTGCAGATGATGATGACCACGGTCCAGCAGGAGTGGCAGCTGGTGGGCTCACTACTCGAAGATCTCTCCAACATCAACATGGCCTTTGCCCGCGGCATCCGCCCAGGATAACGCTAAATCCTTGCCACAACTGCTTGTGAGTCAATTTCAACCACCGAGCACAACGAGAGCACCGAGAAGAAAATTGCAATTCGTGAGAAGCAGCCTACCTCTAGAATCTTTGGAATTCATGATTAAATTTCCCTCTCAGTGCTCTCGGTGTGCTCGGTGGTTGAATTGAAAAAAAGATGTGAGCAACAGTTTACTGAGAGGCTGTACTCTGGGCTATGTGAGTCTGGACAATCTCTTGCGCCTTTTGCTCGAGCGTCAGATCCAGGTTCTCTAAAAGGCCCAGATTCTCAACGCTCATGATGGGCTCTATCTTGGCAAGCGTCAGGCCGGCTCGCACCGCCTCGCGGAAAAGCACGAGCCGCTCCTTCATGCGACTCATCACCTCTCTGTCTAGAAGAAAATGGTAGATGAGCTTTCTCGATAGCTCTTCAAAGGGAAAGTTCTCCAGAAGCTCCCTCAGAGGCGCTATGAGAGTCGTCTCGCTCTGCTTGAACCGCGACCAGTACCAGTAGGAGAGGGAGAGATTGCGGTCGGGCAGCGACAGACTATGATCCACCGCCACCAGATGGCTGCCTTGAACCAGAATATTGCCCGTGTTGCGATCGGTATTGCCCAAGATCACATCGAGCAGGATCAGAAGCTGCCATTCGACCGGATCAAGCGCCTCCATCTCCGCTCTAGAGCACTTGGTGAGCTGCTTCAACCCCTCCACGTATACCTGGAAAGAGCCCATCTTCTTTTTCGCCACTCTAGAGCCCATCTTGAGATGGGAGCTGTAGAAGGCGCTGTGGGTGAAGGTGGCATAGGTGGTCTTCGGCACTAGCCCAAAGCCGAAATAGTCATCGATAAAAAATGCGGCCGCCTCTCGGTGGATCGACTCTCCCACCCGTATCCCCGCTCGCATGCGACGGTGGCCCAGAACCCCCTGTGAGGAGGATCCAACAGGGTTGTTCGGAGCCAGCATCTCTTCGTCATAGGGCTTGAATATCCCTAAAATCTCCCTCTTCTCTCCCCGCATCCAGTAAGCGCCCGAAGTGCCGTGGACGAGCAAAATAGGGGCGAAGCCTTTTGCCATCCCCGCCTCAGCTCTCTCGATAAGCTTCTTCGCCTTACCCCTCGCCCTATAGGTCGCTTTCTCGATGCGCTCGATCACCCTCTCCTGCACAATCGAGCCCCTCACATAGAGGTCGAGATGGCCGAGCGCAAGATCGGGGTCCCAGAACCTCCCATTGACCGGGCTCACCCGAGGCGCAAGGACCCCCACGATCTCCCGCTTTTTCCCCACCACCTTCCTCAACAGATTTCGATCAAGAGGGTTGGTGACCTCCAAGGTAAAGGTGACAAAGCTGTAGTCGATTACGCGCTGGAGCTGGCTCTGAAAGGCGCCCAAGAGAAGGCTGTTCTTTAACCAAAACTTAAAACGGGCCCAGCTGCTCTCTAAAAAATGGAGCTCTCCTTGGAAGGTCGACCCTATTCTCTGTCTATGGCGCCGCTTCATCAAGAGGAGAATATTGCCCTTGGCATGTCCTGGATCGAACGCCTGTGGAGGGTAGCTATGGAAGCAAAAAAGCACTCTCGAGCGAAAAGCCGATCTCTTATAGACCAGCCAGAGATCGATGGCACCATGGAAAAGCTTTGTATAGAGCTTGTAAAGCCAGATCTTAATTCTAATCATTTAGAACCTCTTTATATATAATAAAGATTTTAATTTAATCCGAAAAGCGCTATAATATATTAACTTTTTAATTCTAACTAAGTGAGGCGCTATGATCCCTAAGTTACTTTCCGACGTCAAAAGCCCCCAAGATAAGGAGGCGATTGCAAAAGCTGCTAAGTACCTCCACGAGAGGATGAAAGAGGAGAACAAATCGCTTCAGGAGATCCTCCAGGTCAACGGTGGGCTCTTAGAGGATATCTACTCCCTCGGCTACGGCTACTACAACCAAGGCCGCTACAAAGAGGCCTCCTCCCTCTTTTACATGCTCAGCCACATCGACCCCACCTCCTACAAATACCTCTTTGGCCTAGCCTCCTCTCTCCATCAGCAGGGCGACTATGAGAATGCTGCCTACGGCTACTGCAACGCCGTCGTTCTCGACCCCGAAAACCCCTACCCCTTCTTCTATTTGAGCGACTGCTGCCTCAAAGGGGGCGATCCTGAGTCGGCCATCGAAGCGCTCGATTTCGTTTTAGAGATCGCAGAGAAAAAGGAGGGCTATCGCCAGCTCAAAGAGCGCTCCATACTCCTGAAAGAGGGGCTGGAAAAGCAGATCGCTGTGAGCAAATGTAAGAAATAATTTGAGTTTAAATTAATTTTTTGATAGAATGGATACACTTTTTTAACAGACAGGTAGTTATGACCTCAGAAGTAAAACTTAGACAGCCAGAAGAAGTGAGCAAGACGCCCCTCAGCGCCTACGCCGCTACAGAGGCTAGGATCCAGAGGGAGATTTTGGCAGAGAACCGGGATCGCCTAGAGCGCGCCTCCTCTGGCCGAGCAGTCGAAGAGAAGTTTATTGCAGGCGAAGTGGTGCAGGCGCCCACTCTCGAAGAGCCCGAAGTCCTCCCTCCCACCGAGAACCCTCTCGAGGCGCTGGCCGAGGCCTTTTGCAAGGCCTATACGGTCAAAGGCGAGGTGGTTCGGGGAGAGGACGAGGCGCTTAACGAGCTGCAGCGACTCGATGATACGCTGGCCCAATCGAGCTTGATTCTCTCTCAGCAGGCTCTCGAGAAGACAGAGTCGCTCATCGATTCGCGCAAGAGCTATGAGAACTATGCTAAGGAGTGCGAGCACCGCGAAAAGTTGGTCAACGATATCTTCGGTGGCGAATATGGTTCGCTCATCATGGGCGGTATTATGATCTTGATGGCACTTCCTTCAATGGGAAGCTCGCTCATGGGCTGGGCGGCAGAGATGGGTCTCGTTGCTGCTGAAGAGGGCGCGGCAGCGGGTGCTGCTGCGGGCGCTGCCGATGCTGCTGCGGTTGCAGCTGAAGAGTCGAGTGCAGCGGCAGCAAACGCTCTCTGCGATGAAGAGGTTGTACAGGCTGGCTGCGAGGCAGCAAAATCGTGCAAAGCGGCCTCCTTCTTTGAGGATGCAACCTTTGAAGCAAGAGAGAGCTGGAAAGATGCTCAAGCCCTAGATGAGTTCGAGGGTCCATATTCTGGAAAAAACCCTGCAAACGAGCCCGATTTTCTCTCCGATGTCGATCCTGCTGAAGCCTCTTTCGATGAACTAGAGGCCGAGGCTCAGCCTGCCCAGGGACAGGTGGCGAAGAATCCTGCTGCCGATAATGCCCCTTGGTACACGCGAGCCAGACGGGGGTATAATAAACTGAGCGGCAAACTGAGCGATAAAGCGGACGCTTTAAGCAAGTACGCCGACAACAAGGTACTCTATAAGGGCACACATGTGACATTCCGCCTATCCCATGTAACCGGATTCTTCGGTGGGCTGCTCAAATATGGGGCTTGCATGTGGCTGACATCTGCCTTTGCCTCACCCGAGTTTATGAGAGCCAACTCGGAGATCGGCCTTTTTGATGGAAGTGGAGGTCTTGCAGCGGCCAAAAGGAAGATTGCCGACAAAGAGGAGGCGCTCGGGCCGATACAGGCCCTGCAGACCCAGGTCAAGTTCTGCATGCGCTATTTCCAAAACGCAAGCGAGAGGCAGAGCGATATCGCAACCAATTTGATGCAGGGCTTAAGCCAAGTGGTCACGCTTTCGGCCAAGACCTTTGACGCCTACCGAACCATGTGTTCAACCATTGTCCACCCGGTGTAGGAAGGGAAGATATAATAAAAAAATTAATAACAAAAAGTAAAGGTAATAATTTATGACAACTGTTCATGTCGATCACACCCACGAAGCGGATAACCTCTCCCATCTGGATGAGGCGCATGGTGTGGAGAAGAGAGGCGATAGAAAGATCGAAAGGCTGAGTACGCGCCAGTCGGGAGATAGCCTTGGCAAAGCCAAGCAAGATCATAGCCAAGCCTATGAGGCGAGCGAAGAGGAGGGCGCGCGGCCTACCTTGAGCGCTCCCGATGAAGCTGCGCGCTCCTACTGGGGATTTGGCGATCCCGATACGGGCGACTCGGGCTATGTGCCGCTGATTGCGGTGATTGCCAAGACGATGGCTCTGCAGATGGAGGCCAACTCCTCGTTCTGGTCCAACAGCTTTAAATTGGCGAGCCAGGAGATGGACACCTTTTACGGCCAGATCGACCAGGCTGTGCTGTCGACCAAAGATGCCTTTAAGCACATGAGTGAAGCGACGAGGAAGGAGGCTGAAATCGATGAGAAGATGGGTACCTCAGCTGTCATCGGCGGCGTTACAGCGTTTTTCATGGGAGGCGGTCAGGGTGTCGAGGCAGCGGGTAAAGAGATTGCGAAAAAAACGGGGATGAACGCCGTTGCGAAAAACACGCTAGCTGGAGCCAAGAGTGTGGCTGCAAGCGGTGGAGGCCAAGCAGCTGCTGGAGCCGGCTATGGCGCTGGTAGGCAGTTGCTGACCTATGTTTCGAAGGTCTCCTACAAATTCTCGATCGCCAACACTGCGATCAACGCCACCTCTCAGGGTATCACACAGCTCTCCTATACGAACAAGTTGAAAGGTGCCGAGGCTGATGAGCAGCTAAAGCAGGGGGATGCTCAAGGGGACCAGAAGAAGGCTGAGATGGAATCTCAATACCATGAGATGGCCTACCAGCGGACCGATGGTTTTAGACAGAGCACCCAGCAGTTTATCGACCTGGCCTACAACCTGATGATCTCCGCAGCAGACTCTCTTGCGCAAGCGACCCAGAGACTCTACCAGGGCTAATTTCAACTCCTTTATTCCTATTCTCACTGGACTTCCCTCCCTCGGGGGGGAAGTCTTTTTTGCACCCTCCATAAATCTTCTATCGTTCTTATCGTTTTATCGTTTATATCGTTAACCTTGCTAAAGAGCCTTAAAGTCCACGGTAACGATGAGACCGCTGCATAACGCACTGTTCAGCTACCCTCTTGAAAACAAGCTCATCCTGCTCATCTTGCCGTGCTTCGCGATCCTGCATATCTTGTTCTTTCTTCAAAAAGAAACAGGATGAGCACGATCGCGAGGGGCGGCAAGATGAGCAAGATTGTGGTTAATTTGCCGATTTATGTGACAAGCCGGGGCTACGATAAAACCTGAGAAACTTCTCCCATGCAGCGTAAGAAGGTAGGCGATCTCGAGCTTTTGACATTTGAGAGCCTCTCCCATTTTCACGAGATCAACCACGCCCTCTTTCTTCGGGCAGGAGGCACGAGCCGCGGCCCCTTCAATAGCCTCAATTTGAGCGACACCGTAGGCGATGATCTCGAGGCAGTAGAGGCCAATCGGAGGCTCGCTCTGAAAGCGCTCTCTATCGAGAGCTGGTGCGAGATGCGCCAAGTGCACGGGGCAAGAGTGGTCGAAGTCGATGGGCCAGAGAGGGTCTCCCCTGAGTGCGATGCGCTGATGACCAATCGAAGAGGCGTAACCCTATCGGCTCGCCATGCCGACTGCCAGGTGGCCCTCTTTTTCGACCCCAAAAAACAGGCGATCGCCATCGCTCACGCTGGCTGGCGAGGAAGCGTCCTCAATATCTATAAAGAGCTCGTCATGGCCATGCAGAGCCGCTACGGGAGTCGCAGCTGCGATCTCCATGTGGCCATAAGCCCGAGCCTCGGTCCCAAGGCCGCCGAATTCAAAAACTACGAAAAAGAGCTTCCCAGCCCCTTCTACGCCTACCAGGTCAAGCAGTTTTACTTCGATTTCTGGGCCATCAGCCAGATGCAGCTTCTTGCCCTCGGCATCTCAGAGGAGAAGATCGAAATCGCGGGAGTGTGCACCTACTCCGATCCAGAGAACTTCTTCTCCTATCGCAGAGATCGGATCACAGGGCGCCATGCGAGCGCCATCACCCTAACGTGACGGGGATTTCTCTTTCTTTTTGATAATGTAGCCGAGGCGCAGCTCTTCAGCGTAGACCAGCCAGAGGCCTGTGAGGATGACGCCGACCGAGAAGAAGAAGCTCCAGGAGACCGTCTCTCTGAGGAAGAGCCAGCCGAAAAAGGCGGCAAAGACCGGAGTGAGCAGGCCGGCAAAAGAGAGAAAGGTGGCTGTGAAGTGCTTCAGGAGGAAGCCGTAGAGGTTGTAGCAGATGAGATTGGAGACAACGATCATCAAGGCTACCCCTTGAATGAAGGGCTGCCACTTGGTGACCGGAAGGGGATTCCAATTCTCCACGAAGAGCGAGTGCACCAGGGCCAAAATGCCCCCTAGAACCATCGAGGCGCCGTTGGAGAGCATCGGCGATAGACCATCTTCCTTGCCGAGCTTTCTCAAAAGCACCCAGCCATAGACAGAGGTGATCGTGGCCCCGATAAGCGAAAGCTCCGGCAGAGGCAGGCCGCCCGCAGTTGCAACTAGCCCCTCATCGCCGCTCGGCGAGAGCAGCACAGGAAGGAAGCCGAGAAAGCCGATAGAGAGGCCGACCACTTTGCGCGGCGTGATCTTCTCGCGGAACTGGATGTAGGAGAAAAGAGCCGAAAGGAAGGGCGAGAGGCTGTAGATGAAGCAGGCCTTGGCCGAAGTCAGGAACTGCAGCCCCCAAAATTCAAGCGCATTGGTTAAATAGACGCTCGATAGACCGAGGAGAAAGAGCGGCAAAAGATGGGAGCGTTTGAGCCCAAAGCGCTCCTTTTTCACCCAGAGGAAACCGAGGAGAATCAGGCCGGCAAGCAGCATCCGCACCCCTGTTAGAAAAAGGGGCGGACTGTAGAGCAGCGTCGCTCTGCCTATCGCAAAGGTGGTCGACCAGATAAAAAAGGTGAGAAATACAAGCGAAATCACTTCGGCCTCATAAAATAGTTTATTTTACCATATCCAAACTATGGGGCAAACCCAAGAAAAAACTTTATTTTTTCCCCTTCTCAGGTATAGAGCCCAGAAGCTTAAAGGCTTCGCTCTCTTTAAGCCGGCCGTAGACATCTTCGAGGCGCACGATATCATCCTCGCCGAGATACTCGCCCACCTGCACCTCGATGATCTCGAGGGCCACCTTGCCCGGGTTTTCCACCCGATGGATGGACGATTTGGGCACAAAGAGGCTCTCCCCCTCGTGCACGATCGACTCTTGGCCGTTGATCGTCACCTTGGCGGTCCCCTGGACAACCACCCAGTGCTCGCTGCGGTGGTAGTGGAGCTGAAGGCTAAGCTTTTCTAGCGGATTGACGACGATCTTTTTGATTTTAAAGCGAGGCCCCTCCTCCAGCACGCTGTAGCTGCCCCATGGTCTTTGGCAGGTCTTAGGCTCGAGCGCCTCTTGCCGTTTTGCCTCTTTTAGCCGATCGACCATCGCCTTGACCTCTTCCGATCTCGACTTGCTTGCGACGAGGACAGCATCTTCGGTCTCAACGACGATCTGCTCCTCGAGGCCAATGGCGACGAGCAGCCTTTTTTGAGAGAGGAGCAGCGAGTTTTTGCACCCTTGAGCAAAGACCTCACCGACAGAAACGGTGCCCGATTCATCGCCTCTCATCGACTGCCAAACACGCTCCCAGCTGCCCACATCGGACCAGTGAAGATCGAGCTTGAGAGATGAAAGGCAGTCGCATTTTTCCAAGATGGCGTAATCGATGGAGATCGCCTCGAGCGAGGCGAAATGGCTTTCGAGGTAGTCATACCCTTTTGTGAGATAGCTTTGAAACAGCTCCGACTTTGCAAACTCCTTTCTCAGCGCTCCGAGCGTGGTAGCGAGGATGCCTGCATTCCAGAGTAGACCGCCTGCTTGAAATTGGAGTGCCCTCTCCTCGCTCGGCTTCTCGTGAAAAGCGATCACACGGCCTGAGGCATCGCTCTCAATATAGCCAAAGCCGGTATCGGCGCGGGTCGGCTTGATGCCAAAAACGACCAACCCACCGCTCTTCAAAGCTTGAGCCGCGGCGCTCCGAATAGCCTCCACATAGCTCTCAAGAGGCGAAAAGAGGTGGTCGGAAGGAATGAAAATCACCACCTCGTCGGCAGCCATGCCCTGTTTTTCGAAAAGAAGGAGGGCCAGAAGGAGCGCTGGGGCGGTGTTTTTGCTCATCGGCTCTACGATGATCTGCCCCTTGAGCGCACTATCGATCTTGGCAAGCTCGCGCGAGATATCGCTGTAGAGCTCTTGGCTTGCCAGCACGTAGAGATCGCTCGGCTCTACTATTTCGAGGTTGCGCTCCACAGTCTGTTGGAAGAGCGACGAGGAGCCCTCCAGCTTTAAAAACTGCTTGGGGAAGCTCTCGCGAGAAAGGGGCCACAGCCGTTTGCCACTACCGCCTGCTAAAATCACCAGCTTCATCTTCTATCTCCCTTGATAATATCATCGAGCGCCTCTAGCACAGCCTCGGTTTCGATCGCTTGCATGCAGAGATTCCTTGTGCAGCGCCCCTCGTAGCCGCGCGAAAGGCAGGGCGTATAGTCCAAGTTGGGCCGAACGACGCGCACATTGCCAATCGCCCCCCAGCGCTCAGGCCTGGAGGGACCATGCAGAGCAACCACCGGCGCTCCTACCGCAGCTCCCAAATGCATAATGCCTGTATCGACGCTCACAAGCGCCCGTGATGCGGCGAGCCACTCAGCTGTCTCTTTAATCGATAGCTTTCCGGCAAGACTCTTCACTTTCGGCTTCTCGAAAGGAGCGCAGATCTCTTCGATCTTTTCCCGCTCTCTAGAACTACCTGTGAGGCAGATATCAAAGTCTCTCTCGAGAAGTAATCGGATGAGCGCTTGCCACTTCTCCATTGGCCAGAGGCGAAGATCTGCTTTTGCTCCCCACGCCTGCGTGTGGAGTACAATTCGATTCTGCATGGCGGCAGATTCAACGCGGATTTGAGGCAGCGCTTTGGGCACTATGCCGATGAGAACAATCAGCTTCCGGAAGTTCTCCAGCTCGTGGCAGCTGTGTAGGTGGGGCGCCCATCGGTCCAAGAGCAGGTGGCGAAAGCTCTTTTCGATCCTATGGCCCGCCGTGAAGGCAGCTTTTGAAAAGAAGAGAAGAAGCCCCGAGATCTTGGGCCAGACATCAAATTCAAGCAAGATCGAGAGCTTACTAGAGCGCAGCTGCTTGATCGCCTGAATTGGACGAGAGAGGTCGAGAGAGACCGCTTGTGTATGCTCGATGAGATCGCTCATCCCAGAGTTGGCCTCTGTCGTAAAGAGGATGATCTCTGCCTTAGGATAGGCGCTCCTCAAATCGCTCACGATAGCCGAGAGCAGCACCATATCCCCGATGCCGCTGCTTTTGAGAAGCCCGATCCTCTCAGGGTTCTCAGGAGCTCTTTTTCTCCTGTACTTGAAGAGCGCAAAAAAGAGGATGAGCGCACCTCCGAGATAGCGATCGATTGCGCGCAAGCGCTTGTTGCCCCGTCTCATCTGTTTATAACTTCCTCAATCAGAGAGAGATGGGATTCTATCATCCGCTTTTTATCAAACGCTTTTGCCCGCTCGTAGCCCTTTTCTATGAGCGTTTTTCTCAAAGACTCATCGCTGAGAATGCGGTCGATTGCACGCCTGATAGAGGCCACATCTAGGGGATCGACATAGAGGGCAGCTGCCCCTAAAATCTCGGGGAGGCTGGCCTTGTTAGAAGCGAGCACCGGACAGCCGCAGGCCATCGCCTCGAGCGGCGGGAAGCCAAAGCCCTCGTAAAGAGAGGGGAAAAAGAGGGCTCTGGCAGCACTGTAGAGCAGCTTGAGCTCGCTATCGGGCAGCACCCCGATCAACCTCACGCGCTCTTTGAGATGGGGCCTCTCTTCTAGGAAGGAGAAGAGCGCTCTCTCCTCGGTGATGAAGCCCCCTCTCTGGCCTGCAATGACCAGCTCTTCGGCGCAATCAAGGCTCTCATAGGCGGCCAAAAGGCGCACCAGATTTTTGTGCGGCTTCACGTTGCCAAGAGCTAGCGCAAAGGGAGTTTTGATCTGATATTTTTCGAGAAAGGCCCTCCTCATAGCACCATCCTCGACTGGATAAAAAAGATCGCCATCCAGCCCGTTTGGAATCACCTCAGCCTTATCGGAGGCAGCTTTCACATAGCGCCCAAGCTCTTCCTTGGAAAACTTAGAGACGGTGATGACGCGATCGGAAAGAGAGACCGCTTTGCGGTAGAAAAGAGAGGCGTAGAGCCTCTGAGGCAGCGTGAGGGAGCTATAGTGAGCGAGGTGAAAGAGGTCGTGGATGGTAACCAGCCGCTTTTTCGCTTTGATAGAGAGGAGCGGTACGTTGAAGTGGGGCGAAAGGAAGAGATCGCAGGCAGGCACTTTGCGCTTGAGCTCGAGCTGTTCGCCAATCGAATAGATGGGGCTTCTCAGCTCGATGAGCGCATGGGGAGCGAGCGCCTTTAGTGAAGTGAGATCGCTCTTTGCTCCGAGCAGGGTCACGTGGAACCGCTTGCTTTCGATCACTCCCCGGATGAGGGTTTTTAAGTAGCGGCCGATGCCCGATTTTTCTAAAAGGCGGGCGTCAAAGGCGATCTTTCTAAGAGAGTCCATCGCCACTCGACTTAATCCAAAGCTCTCTTTCAGCCTCTTTGAGATCAAAGGCGACCATCTCCTCCACAAGCGCCTGAAAAGCCACTTTGGAGGTGAATCCGAGCTTCTCTCTCGCTTTGCGCGTATCGCCGAGCAAGAAGTCGGTCTCTGAGGGACGAAAAAGCTTGGGGTCGACTTTGACGATGAGGCGGCCGCGCTTGAGATTGCTTGAGGCGAGGCGCTCATCTATCTGCTCGATATAGCCCTCCTCCTCGACTCCAACTCCGCGCCAGCCGACCGTAATGCCCACCGTTTTGGCCGCAAGCTCGACAAATTCTCGAACGCTATGGGCCTCGCCGCTTGCGATCACATAGTCGCTCGGCTCCTTCTCCTGCAGGATGCGCCACTGCATCTCGATCGCATCTTTGGCATGGCCCCAGTCGCGCATAGCGTTCAAATTGCCAAGGTGGAGCAGGCTCTCGAGACCCTGGGTGATTCGGGCAAGGCTTCGGGTGATCTTCTTCGTCACGAAGTTCACGCCGCGGAAAGGAGATTCGTGGTTGAAGAGGATGCCGTTGGCCGCCCAGATTCCCCACGCCTCTCGGTAGTTGACCGTGGTCCAGTAGCCAAAAAGCTTGGCCACAGCATAGGGTGAGCGAGGATGGAAACGGGTGAGCTCGTTTTGAGGCGGCTTCGAGCTTCCAAATAGTTCCGAGGTAGAGGCTTGATAGAAGCGAGTTTTCTCTTTAAGGCCGAGCAGACGAATGGCCTCGAGCAGCCTGAGCGTTCCAAGTCCGTTCACGTTGGCGCTGAATTCGGGCGTTGCAAAGGAGATCGCCACATCGCTCATGGCGGCCAAATTGTAGATTTCATCGGGCTTTGAAGCATTGACTGCTGCAATCAAGCTGCCCGAGTCGGTGAGGTCGCCCTCGTGGAGCACGATCTGGTCCAAAAGGTGCGTCAGACGGGTCGTATTTGGAAGCGAAGATCGGCGCTTCAGGCCATGCACCTCGTAGCCCTTTTCGAGCAAAAATGCGGCCAAATAGGCCCCATCCTGCCCTGTGATCCCTGTGATTAAAGCTGACTTTTTAGCCCGTGCCATGGCGGCCAGGATCGATTTTCCCTCCTTTTTTTTCAACCCGTAGTTTATACCAAACGCAGAAAATAAGATGACAAATTCCGGCCCTCTAGCGGGACCTCTTCGCAAGACCACATCTCGCTCATGTTTACAAACATGGGCTTCGATGCGATCCTGCAAATCCGTCACACTATCTGGCCAGAATTTGTGTTCTTATTTTCTGCGTTTGGTATTAGGATGGTGGCTATGAGTATCTCCATTCAACTAAAAAAAGAGGGGCGACGCATCGTCGTTCCCAAGGGCATGACAGGGCAGGGCCTCGCCTCTGAGCTCAAGCTCCATGGCCCCGACCAGGCGCTTGCTCTCGAGATCAACGATGAGCTTTTCGACCTCTCAACCGAGATCAGAGAGAACGACCTTGTCGATCTCCTCTCCTTCGATGACGAGGATGGCAAAGAGGTCTTCTGGCATAGCTCTGCCCACATCTTGGCTCAGGCCGTGTTGAGGCTCTGGCCAAATGCCAAACCGACGATAGGCCCTCCGATCGAAAATGGCTTTTACTACGATTTTGCCGACCTGCCCATCACCGAGGGCGATCTTGAAAAGATCGAGAAAGAGATGGTCAAAATCGTTGAAGAAAATTATGAGACAAAGCGCGAAGTGCTTGAAAATAAGCAAGCTGCGCAAAAAGCGTTCCAAAATAATCCCTATAAGCTCGAGCTGATCAGGGAGCTGCCTGAGGGGGAGCTCATCACCGCCTATAGGCAAGGGGAGTATTACGACCTCTGCCGAGGGCCGCATATCCCGAAGCTTGGCAAGGTGAAAGCGCTCAAGGTGCTCAAGACCGCTGGGGCCTATTGGAGGGGCGATCCGACCAAGGAGATGCTGACCCGCATCTACGCC
This sequence comes from Chlamydiia bacterium, assembly GCA_963827485.1. GTDB lineage: Bacteria > Chlamydiota > Chlamydiia > Chlamydiales > JAAKFR01 > CAWHBB01. The sequence continues at coordinate 434,698 of CAWHBB010000001.1, read as the reverse complement.
ATCACCTTCCCCGATCGCACCCTTCTCAAAGCCTATCTACACAGGCTCGAGGAGGCCAAAAAACGAGATCATAAGGTTTTGGGACCCAAGCTCGACCTCTTTTCTCTGAAGGAAGAGGCGCCCGGCATGCCCTTCTTCCATCCCAAAGGGCTCATCATCTGGAACGAGCTCTTGCGCTTCTGGAGAGAGGCGCACGAGAGAGCCGGCTATCTGGAGATCAAGACGCCGATCATGATGTCGCAGGAGCTCTGGAAGCTCTCGGGCCACTGGGACAACTACCGCGAGAACATGTACACCACCGCGATCGAAGAGCGAGCCTATGCGATCAAGCCGATGAACTGTCCTGGAGCGGTTCTGGTCTATAAATCGACCCACCACAGCTACCGCGACTTCCCCTTACGCCTTGCAGAGATCGGCCATGTGCACCGCTATGAGGCGCACGGTGCCCTCTCAGGGCTCATGCGAGTGCGCGCCTTCCATCAAGATGATGCCCACATCTTCCTCTCGATGGATCAAGTAGAGGCTGAAATCACTGCCATTCTCGATCTCGTCAAAGAGATCTACGCTCCCTTTGGCCTCGAGTTTGCCTTTGCCCTTTCGACAAAGCCCTCTAGCGGCACCATCGGCAGCGATGAGGATTGGCACACAGCCACCGAAGCGCTGCGATCTGCTCTCGAGAAGAACGGCTTTCCATTTGAAATCAACGCCGGCGACGGCGCCTTCTACGGCCCCAAAATCGACATCCGCATCCTCGATGCTCTCGGGCGCAAATGGCAGTGCAGCACCGTACAGCTCGACATGGCGCTGCCGGAGCGCTTTGGAATCGAATACGATACACGAGAGGGGGGACGCAAGCGGCCTCTCATCATCCACAGAGTGATCTACGGCTCGATCGAGCGCTTCCTCGGCATCTTAATCGAGCATTTTGCAGGGAAATTCCCTCTCTGGCTGAGTCCAAGACAGGTGCGCATGATTCCAGTGGCCGATCGCCACATAGCCTATGCCGAGGAACTTGCTCTGGCGCTCAAGAAAGAGGGCTTCCATGTGGAGATCGATGCAGCGAGCGAATCGGTGGGCAAAAAAATTCGACTCGCCCAGATCGAGCAGGTCAACTACATGCTAACGCTCGGCGATCGGGAAAGCGAAAACAGGACGATCTCTCTTCGAACCCGGGACAACGTGGTTCATGGCGAAATGGCCTTCACAAGCTTTGTAGAGGCCCTTCGCAACGAAAGATCAAAGCGCGCTCTTAGCTCTCCATTTCACCAAAAAGAGGCCACATGAAAAAAATTGCCATCTGCAGCTTCAAAGGGGGAACGGCGAAGACCTCTACAGCCCTTCACCTCGCCTCGGCTCTTGTTTTAGAAAATAGAGCTAAGGTGCTGCTCATCGATTTCGATGCCCAAGCCAATCTCACAGCGGGCCTCGGGCTCGATCCCGATGAGCACGATAGCTTGGCGCCTGTGCTCCAGGGCAGCAAGTCGATCCAGGAGGTGATCCAGAAGACCGCTCTCAAGGGACTCGATCTCATCCCTGCCGATACCTGGCTCGAGCGCATCGAGGTGACAGGCTCGCTTGCAGCCGATCGCTACTCACACGAGAAGCTCAAAAACCTCCTCCAGGGCCTCCCTTACGACTATGTGATTATCGACACACCTCCCTCGCTCTGCTGGCTCACCGAATCGGCGCTCATCGCCGCCCCTCACACGCTGATCTCAGCGACTGCCGAATTCTACAGCATCAAGGGGCTCGAGAGGCTCTCTCAGTTCATCCAGTCGGTCTCCGAGCGCCACCCGCTGCATGTGCTCGGCGTCGCCCTCTCTTTCTGGAACGCGCGCGCAAAGAACAACAGCACTTTTGCCGATCTCATCGAAAGAACCTTCCCCGGCAAGCTCCTGGAGACCAAGGTGCGCCGCGATGCCGCCGTCTCTGAGGCCGCCATCTACGGGCAGTCGGTCTTTGAGGTGGCCCCAAGAAGCCGCGCAGCGAAGGATTATGGCGCCCTTGCAAAAGAGGTGGCTAGCCGGTTAAAAGCGTGGAAGGGCAAATAGGAGGCAAGTAGCTGTGGCAAAGATTCGCGATCTCATCGAGCAGCGTTTTTCAAAGAAGGAGAAGGGAAGCAAGATGGCCTCCCTTGCTGAAAAGAGCGCCCAGGGCGAGCTATCGAGCTTTTCTGCGATCTTCGGCAAGGCTCAACTGCGTGATGAGGAGCGAGAGGCGCTCTCCGAACTACTGGCCAAATATGCAGAGGATGAGAGCGGTCGAGAAGAGGATCTCAACCACCTTGCGCTCATCACAGCTGAGGTGAGGGCGATCACCAACCAGGCGGCCATCTTGCACGGCATGCGCATCAAAAAGGCTCAAGAGATCCTCAAGAGGTATCGTGAGGGCGCTTTCTCCGCCTGGCTCATCGCCACCTATGGCAATCGCCAGACCCCCTACAACTTCCTCCAATACTACGAGTTCCACATCCAGATGCCGGAAACGCTTCATCCGCAGATCGAGGCGATGCCCCGCCAGGCGATCTACACGCTGGCGAGCCGCGAGGGGTCGCTCGACGATAAAAGCGAAATCGTGAGAGGCTACCGGGGCGAGACCAAAGAGGAGCTCCTGGCTAAGATCCGCTCGCTCTTTCCCTTGCCGGAAGAGGATCGCAGACGAGAGGATCTGGCTCAGAGCTCGATCCATCTTCTCGAGAGACTGCTCGCCTCTTTTTCTCAAAGAAAATTTGGCGCAAGAGCCGAGCAGAAGAGGCGCCTCAGAGAGCTCTCTGAGCAGCTTGCCGCTCTAATCGAGAATCTGAAGGTGAATAGTTGAGGCTGCTTGCAAGAATAGAGCAGAGGCGAGTAATATCTGAGTTTTCCAACTGAGAGGTCACCATGGCAGAACAGCAAGCAAAGGCAAATCCCCCCAAAGAAAAAGTAGCTCTTGACGATCAGCTTCTGATGGTCTTGGAGGGCAATCTGAAGCGCATCTTCGCCATGAAAATCACCCGCTCGACCTTCCGCGAGCTGCAGAATGTGATCTTCAGCTGCGCGGGGCAAAACAGGGATCTGGCCACCTTCCTCTTCGAGACGCTGCTCTCGGGCCAGGCCAAACCTGCTCCCACCAACGAGCGGCACAAAGCCATCCTAGATGAGCTGGTGCGCGAGTTCACCATCCCCGCAAGACTCGCTAAAGAGGTCTTTGAAAGGGGGGAGTTCATCAGCATGGTCACCTCCGATGCTATCACGCAACAGGATGAGATCGCGCTCTTCAATCGCCTGAGAAGGATCGACGGGGAGGAGTTTGCCTTCCTTTCTGATACAGAGAACACGGTGCACCTCTTGCACCACTTTGTGGGCAGATTATTTGAGCTCGAGAAAAACCCGAGCGGCAAAAAACAGCTCGAGAAGCATAAGAAAGAGCTAGGGGTGCTCGCCGAGAGACTCAAGCAGCTCTCGCTATAATCTTAACAAACTCCTAAAGATCAGAGAGATTCTGCCATAAGACTAAATTCTTAATGAAATTTAAATAAATATCTGATAGAATAGTCTTTTAAAGCTTTTACACTTTGTGTTTAGTTATGGCCGAGCCTTTAAGTTGTTGGGGATCGATTAGGAAGGATTGCTACACCAATCCGTTTCTTATCCCCTATGGACTTGCCTACGACGGGGTTACCTTTCTTAAATCGGATACCGAGGGATGCGGCTATTCGATGCTGAAGGGCCCTGCAGCTCTTGGGACACTTGTTGTTCTCATTTTGGCGGTTATCACCCCTATAGGTCTTTTCTTCAGAGCAATCTATAGATGTTGCTGCGGATCGGATGATGCGCTGCCTGAAGAGAGAGCTGCCCCGCGGCCTAGAAGAAAGATCCGCCCTGCCCCCAACGATTTACCTGCCGATCTAGTTTTCAGGGGGAAGCCCAAGTCGACCGCAGAGGTGTCTTGCCCTCGAAATCCCTCATCGGGACGAGAAAGTGGGAGCCGAAGCCACCGAAAAGAAGGGCGGGAGTCGACTCGAAGAAGAGAGGACAAATCTCAAAGGAGAGCCAGGGCATCCGACTCCGACTGGGAGAGCGCATGGACTGGCCTGGCAGACCCTCCAAGTGCCTCCAGAACTGATCGAGGATCGACTCGACGAAGAGGGACCGAATCCCGAAAAAGAGATAGAACATCCGACTCCGATAGGGATGACGACATAGGGGCAGGACTCGGCATGCCGGGCCATCTAAAGCGCGGAACTGCTACTCCTAGAGCGCCAGCTGCAGCCACATCGACACGTCCAATAGATCGCCCCCCAACTGCTTCTAGCGCCCCGGGAACGGGGGCAACGACAACCCTATCGATACCTCCAGTGGACCGACCTCCAGCTGCTTCTAGCGGCCCAGCAGCGGGCCCAGCGCCACGTCCAATAGATCGCCCCCCAACTGCCTCCAGCGACCCAGAGACGGGCACAGCCGCAGCTCCATTGACACGTCCAGAGGATCGACCCCCAGCTGCTCCTGGTGGCCCAGCAGCGGGCACAGCGGTGGTCCCATCGATACCTCCTGCTGCTTCTAGCGGCCCAGGAACGGGCCCAGCGCCACGTCCAGTAGATCGCCCCCCAACTGCTCCTGGTGGCCCAAAATTGGGCGCTGCTGCTGCTGCAGCGGCAGGGGCTGCTATACCTCGTTATGAGGTTACCGAAGAGAGTATGGACAAGGGCATCAAACTCAACATCCCAAGAGATGGTGACTGCGGCTACGGGAGCGCACTCTATGCAGCGCGACGGATGGGCGTCTCTACCCCTATTAAAAGTGCGCCCGAATTCCGAAGAGAGGTTGCCGGGTGGATCGGGAGAAATTGGCAAACAGATGGGCCACTTCGAGAGCGCCTACGTATGGGAATCGAAACCTTCTATAGCGATCGCTTGAATCAAGCGCTGGAGAAAAGGGGCACCCTTACAAACAGACTCCAAGCTGCTCGTGGGGCGCTCCTGCTTGCCGAAAGCTCAACCTACCCTGGGGAGCAGGGCCTTGCACAGTGCAGAGCTGACTTTGCCGCTCTAGAGAGGGAGGAAAACGTCGCTGCCGTCGCCATCGCTCAGCACCAGAGGGAAAGGACCCCGCGCTCTGACAGGGGATACAATAATCTGCTAGTCGCTCAAAGAGATCGTGCAGATCGCAAGCGGATGTTACTTGCAAGCATTAGAAGCCTCGAGCTTGAGAAAAGGGAATTTGGGCGCGATAGTGCTCGCACAATCGGGAATTTGAAGGCGGAGATCCAGAGGAAACCGAAGCAAATCAGCGAGCTTGAGCCCCTCATTCGACAATATGAACAGCTTCTCGGCAAGATACAGGGGAGAGGCTTAGAGGTGGCAGATGTCGATCGCTATCTCCAGGCCATGGACTCGAGATCGGGAAATCGAGAGCATGCAGGCATTGCTGAGATCTATGCCATGTCCCAGATACTCGGAGTCATCATCACGGTCAATAGCACAAACGAGTCCATTCAGGCCTTTATCACAGGAGGCCAGCTGCCTGCTATGCCGGTAGGCCGTGAAAATCCACCCATGATTACTCTTTTACACGACCGCAACCACTACGACGCCTACGTCGAGCCCCCTGCACCCGCAGCGGGCTAATTCAGGCGGCGGCGCAAGTAGGCACCCGTCTCGCTATCGATCTTGTAGAGAATAGGCCCCGGTTTACTGAGACCTAGCTCAAAGAGCCGCACCAGATCGAGGTTGTACTCCCCACTCAGCGCCTGGCATCTATTTTTCAGGTAGTTATTGATATCGATGCGGCCTAAGCACTCCTTGCCATCGAGCTCCTTGCGATTCTTCTCCTCATAGATTAGACGTTCTAGGAGCTCCTCACGAAAGCGCTCGATCTCCTCACAGAGCTTTTCCCGGTTCAAATAGGCCCCGAGCACCTCTTTTGGGGCAAAGAGCAGGTTCACCTTCCTATCTTGGCTAGGCTCAAAGACCATAAACCACATCATCGAAGGCATCTCGTACCCCCCATGCATCAGCTGGTAGAAAACGGTCTGCAGATGGGGATCATCGAAAACAAGCGTTGCAAGCTCATCGATACTCTTCATCCCCCCTATCTTATCACGTCTCGCGTGAAGCCCCTCCAGAAGCTCATATTCGATCCGCTCATGGCTCTGGAAAAGCTCGCTCTTTCCATAGAGAATGCGCAGCAGCCTCGCCGCCCTCTCATAGTCGTCCGATCCCTTCTCTTGCACCGCCCACCAGAGATTCAGTCGAGAGCTCGTAGGGGGCGTCAGCGTATCGAAGTTGAGCCTCCTCGACCTTTTCCCCTCCTCACCCTTTTCAGCCGTGGGTTTCGGTTTAGGAGGCTTTGGGGGCTTCGGGAGAGGATCTTCCTCGTTATCTACGCTCGTCGGATTATCGCTTGGGCTCTTCTCGCGAGCCCTCTCCAAAGCGTTTTGAGCAAGCGCCAGCCTCTCTGCATAGCGCACCCTCTCTACGCTCCGCTGGAAACGCTCGAGCGCCATCTCTTCAAAAGCAATCTTGTAGCTCGCTGTCGACTGGATAGCAAAGAGCATGAGGAAGGTGAAGACGAGTAAAATTGCCTGCATATCACCTCTTCACAACTGGGGGCTTCGGGTAGTGCAGAAGGTCGTAGCAGTAGATGCGCTCCTCGATCTCATCTCGTTTTTTCACCTGGAGCTTGATAAGTGCGGGCAGACCTTTCCAGCTCTTCTTCCAGAGCCTCTGCCACCCCGCCTCAGGGCCCTGCTGCACCTTCTCTGGGTCGACAACAAGCCCCCGCTGCTCCTTTGGGGAGTAGAAGGAGAACTCTGCCCCCTCAATGCCCTCAAAGAGCACTTGCGTTCTCACCGGCTGCTCCTTTTCGCATTTAGGAGCCGGCCAGAGAGTCAATAGCAGCGCCTTTTCATTTGCATCGAAAGAGAGCTGCCCCACGACCAGATCTGAGAGGTAGGGAGAGCGATCGACCCCGTTGTGGAAGAGGAAGGTGAGGTTGCCAGCTGCCTCATCTGTAAAGAAAATCGAGTCGCCCCTCAGCCCTGAGAAGACTTCCTTGAGCCGATAGTCGCCATTTCTCTCGCGCCTCACCTCCTCCTTGAGAAGCTCCATCTCCTTCTTCTTTCGGCTCTGAAAGCCGACCCAGAAGAAGAGGGCAGAGGCTACCAGAGTGACAAGGAAGCCGGCGATGAGCACTTCGATGAGCGAAAAAGAGCTTCTTCTCATATGCTTTCGTCTTGAATGAGAAAGAGCGGATAGGAGAATTTCTCCTCGACCGATCCCCTCTTGAGCCCAATTTCCACCTCGACGATGAGGTGGCGTATTTTATTTTGCGCCCGTGGCAACAGGTGAGGCTTGATCGTCAGATGGGCGGCGTAGCCTCTTTTTTGCCCATGACAGCGGGCAGCACCACCTGCTCCAGGTCCGCTTCAAGGATATCTGTGAAGGAGGCCTCGGGAAAGAGTGCATCTTCGTAGAGTTTCTCCTTGACCTGGCAGAAGAGGTTGTCTGCAGCCCTTTCAAGCCTTGCTCGCTCGATCAAGTGAAGCTCGCCCCTGTAGAGGTTCAAAAGCGAGGAGGCAAGGGGAACGAGTGCAAGTGCAAAAATCGCCATCGCGACCAGCACCTCAGCAAGGAGAAAGGATCTCCTGCGGATAGGTCCTGAGTTCATAGTTATGTCTATTCTCTAATATTTTCTCCTCTTTACCCCGCTCCAGACGCACCTCTAGAAGCTCTGTCTCCTCGGTGAGAGGAAAGGCGATCTCCAACTTGGCTGTCTTTCGACCATTCAGGCGAAACCCTTCGATCTCCTTCAAGTGGGCAGGCTTCTCAAGCGCGCTCTTCAAACTAGGCGCTAAGGGAGCGTCGGTCTTCAGGGCGATATCGAAACCCTTTTTCGTCGGTTCGACAAGCAGGGTGACCTCTGACTGCATCAAGAGGGCGATTTTCTCAGCTTGAGAGGCTTTGTTCTTGATCAGCGCAAGCTCCGACTTGAGCCGCTCTTTTGCAAAAAAGGTGCTCAGAGTCACTCCAAAGCCCGATCCAAATAGGGCGATTAGCGCAAGGGAGAGCAGGATCTCCACCATGCTTAAGGCCTGTCTCTTATTTCGCGACTTTGTGCTTAGCATTGTAGGCCACCAATTTTTGTGATTTCACCTCAAATCGATCCTCATTCTCGTTATAGGTGACGGCAAAAGAGCCTCCCCACCCATCATGGACCACTTCGCTTCCCTTAACGATGGGACACTTCTTCACGATTTCCTCCCACTTGCTTACGATAGCGGATGCCTCAAGATCGCCTGTCTCCTTCTCGAGCATGAGAATCTCCTGGATCCGCGCGATGTGCTGCTCGGTCTTGAAGGCCTTTCCCTTGCTGAGGCTGCCTCCCATATTGACAGCGAGCGCGCTGCCGATGACCGCGATCAGTGCAATGACGATCAGGATCTCGATCAGGGTAATCGCTCTTCTCTTCTTCATAGATTCACCTCTAGTTGTCCAAAAATGTTGATACATCGGTGAGCGGCATCAGGATCGCCATCACAATCAGCGCAATCCAGAGGCCAATCCCGATCAAAAATAGGGTGGGAAGGAGCGCCGTCAGACGGGCAATGCGCTTTTCCACCATCTCCTCATAGAGAAGCGATACCTTCTCTAGCATAGCTCCGAGCACGCCTCCCTCTTCGCCGATCGCCGCCATGCGCAGCATAAGCTGCGGGAAAAAAGCGTAGCGAGCCAGCTCGCGGCTGAATTTGCCCCCCGCCTTCACCGCCTCCTCTACCTCGGTTAGCGCCTTTTCGAGCACCGAAGAGCCCAAAGCTCCTCGCGCAATCGATAGAGCGGCCACTAAACTTACATCTCCTTTCAAAAGCGTGGCAAGCAATCTCGTGAATCGTACCAGCTTGCTCTCCATGTAAAGCCGCTTTACATAGGGCATTTTGAGATAGAGCTCCTCGAGCCTCCTCTGGACGCTCTTCTGCCTGATCGCAAAGAAGATAGAGCCGCCTATAAGAGCAGAAAAGAGAGCGAGCCAGTGCCAACTACTTCTCAGCAGGTGGCTCAAGCCGAAGACAAAATTGGAAAGAGGAGAGAGCGTGCGGCCGCTGAAGAGCTCTTCAAGCGAGGGAACGAGGAAGAAGAGGAAGAGCACGAGAAGCGCAAGTGACAGAGTCAGAAGGACAAGCGGATAGATGAGCGCTGAGCCGATCGCCTTTCGGAGCTTACTGCCCCGCTCCCTGAAGGCGCTGTAGGCTTGGAGCGCACGAGCAAGGTCGCCGCTTGCCTCGCCCGTCTGAACCATGGCGAGCGCGATCGGATCGAAGGTCTCGGGAAATGCCCCCATAGCACTTGAGAGCGAGCTTCCCGATTTGATTTTTTCGATGAGCCCGAGCACGATTGGATGGCTTTTGCTGCCTCTATACTTTTCTTCGAGCGAGATGAGCGATTCGTAGAGCGGCAGGCTGCAGGAGAGAAGGTCGGCAAGCTCGCGCACGAGGGCGCTCACCTCATCGCGAGAGAGATATTTCCTTGCAAAGAGTGCCTTGCGCTCCCTTTTTTCAGCGAGAGCAAAGCAGATGAGATTCTGCCGTTTAAGCCTCTCCTTGGCCTCCTCGAGGCTCCTGGCCTCGATCACCCCTCTCAATTTCTTGCCCTGCCCATCTGCCGCCTGAAAAGAGTAATTAACCATCGATGAGCTCCCCTAGGTCCGATCTGCGGGCGACGCGCAAGACTTCGGCGGTGGTGGTGATCTGCTTTTGCACCAGGTGAGCGCCGTGCTGCTTGAGCGTAATGAGGCCACGCTTGAGAGCAAAGGCTCTGAGGCTTCTCGCATCACAGTTTTTGGCAATCTCCTTTTGCAGCGGCTCGTCGATCATCATCAGCTCGTAGAGGCCGATTCTTCCATAGTAGCCGCTCCCATGACAGCTTGCACAACCGAGCCCGTGCGCAAGGCCGCCCTCCGATGAGGCGCGCTCGAGCCCGATTTCAGCGAGCTCCTCATCGCTCGGAGTGTAGCTCTCTTTGCACTCTGGGCAGATCTTCCTCACCAGCCTCTGCGCAAGCACTGCGACAAGCGTGGAGGAGAGCAGGTAGGGCTCGATCCCCATATCCACAAGGCGGGTGATGGCTGAGGGAGCGTCATTGGTATGCAGCGTGCTGAGCACCAGGTGGCCTGTGAGCGCTGCCTGGATCGCAATCTCTGCTGTCTCCCTATCGCGGATCTCGCCCACCATCACAACGTCGGGGTCTTGGCGCAAGATGTGCCTCAAGCCCTGTGCAAAGGTGAGGCCGATTTTGGGGTGAACCGCGATCTGTGCGACGCCTGACAGCTTATATTCGATCGGATCTTCGATCGTCATGATGTTGATCTCATCGCTTCGCTTTTCCGAAAGCGCGCTGTAGAGCGTAGTCGTCTTGCCACTACCTGTCGGCCCCGTCACGAGCACGATCCCCTCCGTCGCACCGAGCGCCGAGCGGAGCTCTTTGAGAGATTGGGCCATCAGCCCAAGCTCCTGAAACCCCATCTTCAGCGTCTCCTTATCGAGTAGGCGCAGCACGATTCTCTCGCCGTGAATCGCCGGCAGCGTGCTCACGCGAAGATCGATCTCTTTGCCCCCCATGCGCACCTTGATGCGCCCATCTTGAGGCAACCTCTGCTCGGCGATGTCCAGTTTGGCAAGCACCTTGATGCGCGAGAGCAGCGCTGCTTGGTACTCGCGAGCCGGCGCATGGCGCGTGCTGAGCACCCCGTCGATGCGGTAGCGGATGCGCAAATCCTCTTCAAAGGGCTCGAAATGGATATCTGAGGCTCTCTGGTTGATCGCTTCGCTCAGGATGAAGTTGAGCAGCCGCACGATCGGAGCTTCATCCTTTTGGCTTAGAAGATCGTAGACCTCTAGTTCTTCTGCTCCCTTCTCTCGGGACTCTTTGGCCTTATGCTCGAGATCGGAGATCAGCTTTGAGGCGGCATCCTCTTTGTGGTGGTAGGCGCTGTTGATCGCCTCCAAAATCCTCTCCTCAGAGGCCAGAACAAATTGCAGCTTGCGGTCCAGAAGCAGTCGCAGTTCATCGAGAGAGGCAAGGTTCAACGGATCGGCAAGAGCCACCACGACCGCATCGCCCTCGACCGCAATCGGCAGCACCAGATTTTTTCTCACAAAGTGGTAGGGAATCTCTTCGAAAAGAGCCCTGGGAAGCTTCTCTAGATCGATTCTATCTAGAGACCTCATCCCGAAAGTCTCTTTGGCTTCTCTCTCTTTCATCGCACCGAGGGGTAGCTTGTCACCTCATTCTTGCGCCCAAAGAGCAGCTGTAGACCTCCTTGAAAGAGCTTCTTCTTCTCTTTGGCTCTCGACTTTTCCAGCTCAGCTAGAAATTCAGGCAGATCGCCCGGCCGCTTAGCCAGTTCTTCCCTCCTCACCTTTTCCGCATCGAGGGGGCTCACAACGATCTTAGGGGTGATAAAGACAAACATCTCGGTCGAGCTGTCGGTCATCTCATTTGAGGAAAAGAGTTTGCCGATGCCTGGGATCTCCCCGAGGAAGGGGATGCTCTCAGAGCTATCCTGGGAGCTCTTTCTCCTAAGACCTCCGAGGATCACCGTCTCTCCATCTTCGACGCGCACATGGTTTTTGATATGGCGCCTTGTCACCTCAGGGCGGTCGTTGGAGTTCTTCTGCGTCGTATCGAAGGTGATGTCGGTGTCGAGCGTCACAAAGCTGACTCCATCTGCCTCCTCATCGAAATTGATCGTCGGCGTGATCTGGATCGAGATACCATATTGCGCCCGCGTATAGGTCTGATGCTTTTTGTCCTTATCGACCTCGGCGCCCATGTTGACCGATATCTCCTCGACGATAGCAATGGTCGCCGGCGTCTGGTTCATCGTCATCACCGAGGGACTCGCATTGATCTGGATATCCTCCTGGTTCAAGAGGAACTTATAGACCAGGTCAAAAGCGGGCATAAAGGGGCCGGCTGCACGGCTGATCATGAAGTCCATAATCCCGCCAGCCAGCTTCTCAAAGCCGCCTCCTAGCTTGTTTTTGCCCGAAGCGAGGTCGCCGAGGCGCAAGAGATTCAATCCCGAGCTGTTCTGGTGGCTCATCTTCTTCTCGAAGAGCAGCACCTCGATCTGGACCATCTTCTTCGGCACATCGAGCCTGCGCAAGAGCTCTCGGATCTTGCCGAGGTGGGCGTGCTCGACAACCATGATGATCGAGCCATTGGTCGGATCGACGATAAAGGGTGTTTTGATCGCGCTATCCAATTCCTTAGTAGAATTGGGCCTCGCGCCTATTTTTTGAGGATTGACGAGAAGGTCGGGTGCTTTGTTTTCGACCGATTCGCCTCCAGAGCTACTTGTCGATCGTATAGCCACCGACATGACCTCATCTGGGCTCATCGCTTTGCCCTCCACAAGCGCCTGGTAGACCTGGCCGAGTATCTTGGCAAGCTCTGCCGCTGGGGTGTGTTTGGCCGTATACCAGAAGAGCACCTTCTCCTTGGCATCTTCCACCTTGAGTTCGATATCGGCGATCAGCTTCAACGCCCGCTCGATTTCGTGGCGCGCTCCAGAAAGGAAGAGCTGGCTCGGTCTCTCTTGGAAAGAGATCACTTGGAGCCCTGAGGAGCCGCTATCATAGCCCTTGGGGAAGGAGCTCTCCAAAATGGAGGCGATCTCGCTTGCATCGAGCTTAGAGAGGGTCACAAGTTCGTAGGAGGTGGCTCTCTGGTTGTTCTGTAGACACTCTTGGATCTTGAGCATCTCTCGAATCGCCTCAACAGGCGCTACGATGAAGACCTCTCCTCGAATCACCTCTAGAGCGGTCGTCTGCGGGTTGGAGAACTTCTGGAGCAGGTGCTGTAGCGAGTAGGGGTCTTCGCTACCAGGATTGAGAAGAAAGAGGATGCGAGCCCCATCGGGGAAGAGCGAGAGCGCCTCTTTATCGCTTGCGATGCCGTAGAGGCGGGTTGTGTCATGCGAGAGGAAGTAGAGCTCCTTCAGGTAGGGGTTGAGATCGCGCACGCCCACTCCATTCTGCTCGAGCACCAGCCTCAAACAATCGCTCCAGGTCTCTCGGGGTATCGGCATATTAGAGCTCAAGCTGACGCGCAGAGTTCCGATTTCGGGCGGTACCAGATAGATGCCCTCATGGGAGCCGTAGTCCATGATGAGCTCGAGCAAAGTGACCTCTGGCTGCTGCCACAGGTCGTAGCTCTCGAGTGCTGCGAGCTCTTCGCGTTTCCAGAGCCGCTCCACCTCCGCAATCTCCGCTTTCACCGCTTTGATCTCATCGATCAGCTTGAGATAGCTCTCTTTGGGCGCACTCTCATCATAGAGCTCTCGACCTTTGGCGTAGAGATCGGCAAGGCGCATGCGCCTCTCTTCGAGCATTTCGTTGATCTCTCTGAGCTCGCGCTCGAGAGGGACCACCACTTTATCTGCTGAAAGCAGGCTCTCCCGCTTCTCGCGGATGGTCTGCGCCGAGAGCAGCCCGCAGAATAGGAGAAAGAGGCAGAGGGAGATTGTCTTCTTCATCTAGTCAAACCCATAGGTTGGCAGCTCGCTCGCTACAAAAGCGGCCAGCTCGATCTCTTGCACCTCAGTGCGATCGCGGTTAAAAAGGTGACCGAGAAGCTGCTGTCGACCCTCTCGCTTCTCCCACTTGTCGAGGACAAAGAGCGCGCCCGAGAGCTTGCGATCGACAAAGGCGTCGAGCTTCTCAGCGCTATCTATCTTCTGCCAGCCCTCTTCGGTCAGAAGCAGCCAGTCCCCGAGCCGAAGCACCATTCTTGCTCCGCGACACTCGAGCAGAAATTGCGCCCAGGTCTTGGCGCCTATGAACTTAAACTCCTGAGAGATATCGGGCATGAGCTCGTGCACGGGACTTCGAACCAGCGTGAGCGGCACCCGGGTGCGGCCCTCCACATCCCAGATCTCGAATTGCATCGATTTGTCGTCTGCCTTCAGCACATGGAGCAGGGGGGAAGCGCTGCTCTGGCCCTCTTCGCTTCTCTGCCAGCGCCCCTCCTTCCAGATCAGAAGATCGCCCGGCTTCATAAAGCAGCTGTAGCCACCATCCTCGATGAGAAAATCGATGCGCTCGCGCCCGACATTGTCAGCAAATTCCTCCCCACCATGCCGCGCTAAAAATTGATCGCGACCCGCCAGGCGAGCTTTCTGGCGGAAGAAGAGCATCCCGTCGACCCGAACGCCCCCTATTTCGAAAGGTGCGCGGGCAGCGCTCTCCGCTTTAGCAAGGGTGAGCCTCTGATGCTCCTGAGGATGGACCACAATTTTGCCCGTCTCGTCGTGCAGGAAGAGCGAGAGCTGCAGACTCCCTCCACTTTCGCCCTCTGGCATGACCCAGAAGGGGCTCTCTTCGGAAGAAAACGAGTAGCGCCCTTTGCTCGTGAGATCGGCGCTCTTCTGATAGCGCAAATAGACAGGCCTTCCCTTGCGGCAGAGCTTGGTCTCACCGCTCGAGCGAAGGCTCAAGTAGAACTGGCCGCTCTCTTTGACATCGGGCCTCTCATTTTTGCCGAGGAAGAGGAGCTCCTCCTTGAGATCGGGAAGCTCTAGCTCTGCCGGCTGGTGGATGAGCTTCAGCGGCCCCTTGGCCAGGTCCGAGTCGCCTCCCGCAAGGCTAAAGGGGTTTTTGGGCAGCTCCTTGTGCTCAGCCTGATATTCTACAGGGATCTCCTCCCCCTTTTTCACCCATTTCCAGCTGCAGAAAAGGATGGCGCTCAAGGCGATAAGAGCGATAAGCACCCAATTTACTAAAGAATAAAGACGGACTAATAAAACCATAAATCTTGGGGAAGAGAATATCTCAGAGCAATAAAAAGCGCAACTTTCGTAATAGTATTAAAGCAATAACAAGACAAATTCTGACTAAAATTAATATTTACATCTGCGCCAATCTACTTTTATAATAATGTTTATATACACAAATATGGACTTAGTATATTTATGGTTCAAAAAAGGCCCCCACTGCACCACTACTGGAGCGAGCTTGTAGCCGCTATTTTGATGATCTTTGGTCTCATTCTCGCCTTCTTCCATCTCTATCTTGGGGGGGCTCTGGTGGGTCTTGCTACCGGCATTGCCTTTTCGGCCGAATTTACGGTCTATATCGCCGCCCTGAAGCTGTCGCGTGCAAAGCGCGGGCTATTCAAGACCTTGATGGTTCTCGGCGTTCTTCTCTATCTGCTGCTTGCGGCGCCCTCCTTTGTTATTGGAACTGCGATCGGCTTTGCTTTCATGAGCCTCGTTCGCTTCTACCAAAAGCGTAGAAAGCGTTAGTGCATTAAGGCTTTACATAACAAAGATCTCGCTTGTCTTTTTTTTTATTGAGCAAATCGGGCGCGGGCTCGCAAACGTTCACGTTCACGAAAGAGCTCCCTGAAGCCATTTTTCACAAATCTCAGACCCCTTCATTCTCACCAGGTCGAGGGCTAGGAAGCGGGCCCTTTAAGGCCTCCTATTTTGTTCAGCACTTTCTCGTGAACGTTCCCTAATTGCGCCGATTAAGTCAACATTTTCTCTTTTCCTCATTCTCAAGAGCTTCTTGGGAGTAGACCAACACAAGACTTCATCCACGGTTCCCTACGGGATCTATTTAAGAGGACTTTTTTCTTGCCCTCGTCCCATTATGCTGTGCGAATGGCTCAAGCCTGACAATGTGAACGACGGCTCTCTAGATAAACTAGGGCCAACGGTTATGACGTCTATGGCTTGGACATTCGGTCTGTCTTGTGAGGTTGACTCTTTCGCTCCTATTGTTTTTTTGCAAAAAAATGGAATCAAAGTTTTAGGGGGCGCCCCGCAGAATGGCCTTTAGGCCATTCCAAGAGCCTGTTCAGGCTCTCGCCGGCGAAGCCGGCGGCGGGGCGCCAGGGCAGGCCCTTTAGCCTTTGACACCACAGCTTCTTTGGAAGCGCCCTCTGGCGTACCCTCAGAAGGCCTTTCTTCTCCTGTCATAAAAGGCGTTTCCGTCACAAGCATCCTATGTAGAATCACTGCAAGCTTGCGGGCAACTGCAACCGCTGCTTTCTTATGACCCTTCTTCTTGGCCAGCTTTAGACCCCAGCTTTTTAATTTGCTAGAGCCCTTTGTACGCGTTAGATGGACCACGGCTGCTTCTACAAGAAGAGACCTCGTGTTCGTATCCCCACACTTTGAAATCTTGCCTGTTCTCGAAGTCTCGCCAGATTCATATAGCCGGGGGGTGAGACCAAGGTAGGCGGCAACGCTTTTAGAATTTTTGAATCTAGATGGATCTCCAATGGCTGTTTTGAAGCTGAGGGCTGTCTGCACACCTACTCCAGGTACTGTCATCAGTACTTTGACCACCTCATCCTCTTTAGCTAGCCCTTTAAGATAGCACTCTAGTTCCTCTACCTTTGCATTAACTGACTTGATGCTGCTCAAAAGCGCCTCCACAGATATGCTAAGGGCAATATCATTCTTATCTATCGAGCTCATCACCTTGGCCTCAAACTCTTTCCTAGAGGCCTTGATGCGTATGCCGTAGGACTTGAGAAGTCCACGTAGGGTATTTTTGAGCTTTACCGCTCCTCTTATTAGGGCCTTTCTGGCTGTCACCGCCGTGCGTATGGCTACATCCGCCTCGCTTTTGATGGTGACCTCCTTACAGTAGCTGCCCCTGAGGGCTTGGGCTATCCCTCTGGCATCATTCTTATCATTTTTGTTGATCTGAGTGGAAAGTAAAGCGGCCATTTGCCGTGCATCGATGCAGACAGCCGGTAGGGCAAGCTTTTGAAGCTCTCGAGTAAGCCAATTGCTCAGAGAGCCGCTTTCAAGGCCTACCTTTTCAATAAGCAGCCCCTTACTTTGGAGATAAGCGGCTATCTGCTCAGGACCAGAATAAACCACAGTCTCGTGGATAACCTTGCCTCTCTCATCGATTACACAGATAGATGTTTCTTCCATAGAAACGTCGAGTCCAACATAATGTCTCACGGGTTGCTTCTCCTTTTGTAATAGTTAACGATTGTTAACTTAATTCATGGAGAGCCTAGGCTACTCCGAGGCTTTTTAGCCAGAGAGCAACCCGCCTTTCCATTCCAACGCGCAATTACAGCATGTGAACGTTTGCGAGCCCGCGTCCGATCTTGTTTTCAAAAGGAGTTGAGCCCTCTCTGAAATCCCAGCTTTACACCAGCTTATTAGCCAATTTATATATTTTTTAATAAAATAATTTTAATTTAATACAAAATTAATAATTATATTTTAAAATATAAATATAAAGCTAATAAACATGAGGTTTTTATTATGAATGCAATAAGTGCTCTTAAAGATAAAATGCCAGAGGGCAGAACGGTGCTCTACGGCCTCGCAGCCCTGACTCTGGTCGCTGCGGTGGCAGCCCTTGTGACCGGCTGTCTACTCGACCGCAGTTTCCACCCTATCTATGATAGCCACACAGGGGTCATGGATGAGGCCTGCAAGCGGTTTCACTCCCAGGTGATCACGCCGCTCATTGGGGCGGGCGCAGTTCTGACAGCGCTTGCTGTGATCTCCATTGGCTTGCTCTATTTAACCAAGAAAGAGAAGAGGGGCTCCCTAGACAAGCAGCAGATGCTACGGCTGTTAATGATTGCGGTGGCCGCTCTCGGCGTTGGCTTGGTCCTCTGGAGTGCTCTTACCATTAACTGTTCGCAGTACAAGTCTATGCAGCTCACGCCAGGCTTCGACAAAAGCGCCATGAGTCATACCCTTAGCAGTGTAATGACCGCAGGTGTGCTGGCCTTCATCTTTGGGGCAGCAGTTGCCTACAAAGCAGGTCGAGGCAAGAACAATGGGGGTGAAGATCTTTCACCGGAGAAGATTCGTACAATAAAGAACTCCTGCGTGCAAGGCGAGGGGGCCCGTCCGACCGATAAGGGCTGGCCCTTTGTCGAGGAGCCGGTAGGGACCACTTCGGCCTATGCAGATGATGGGCGAGGGTTAGGGTTCCCACTCTCACCTTCGAGTGAGCTGCCCTAAATGAGCTACTGGGCGCCTGACCCTAGCTTGAGTCGCTCGGAGCGCGCTCTGAGCTGGGTGCGATCTGCTGAATTCAAGGAGGGGGCCAAGAGAGTGGTCCTCCTCACAGCTCTTGCCATCGTCCTCATCGCCGGGACGATGGTAGCTGTGGGGCTGACCGCCAAGGCGCTTGTGCCGATAACCTCCACCGACGCCTGGACGAGCGATGGGTGGGTCGGTCGCTATATCCTCACCCCCTTTAGCGACTATTGCGATCGATTCGTCCACTATGGAGCCTACGCTCTTGTCTCAGGCGCAGTGATTCTCCTTGGCTTCATGATCTATCGAAAGTGGAAGGGCAGAGAGCTCCCTCAAGAGGCCGACGGCGTTGCGGGCAGGCTCGATGGATTTACTGCATCGATCCGAGCCATGCTCAATTCGCGACGCAAGGTGGTTGCTGCGATCGTCTTTCCGATTATCTTGGTCGGCCTCAGCCTCTTTTTCTGTTCCGTCACCATCCTGACCTCCCACGCTCACCAGACGCTTACAGCTCAGGCCCACTGGAGCTGGTATCCCCATCTCGATTCCACTTTGAATGGGATGATGTATGGAGGTTTAGTTGCGGCAGGGGCTGGTGTCACTATCATCTACCTTGCCCTTTTCGGAACCGTTCTCCAGCTCAAGATAGCGAGGTGGCGCGCCCAGATCAAAGCGGCGCTTGCCCGCTCCGAGGCCAACGCGGGGTTATAGAAGCTCCGATTCACTTGATTAAACCACCGAGAACACCGAGAAGAGGATTACTGTTCCCGAGAAGCAATCTAGCCCAGTGCTATGAGCCCTCCCATCCTGCAAGCGCCCGTATGGGCGCGTATCCTGTTATTTTAATTGGAGAGAACGCTGTTTTTTCACGTGGAACCCCAGAGCTTTCCCATCGCTCTGAGCACCGAGTCGATCATCTTCATCCACGCAATGCCCTCCGATTCCATCTGCTTGATCACGATCCACCAGCCGGCCCAGATCAGCAGTAGCCCAGAATAGGCCTTCATCGACCAGAGAAGGAAGGAGATCTGCACCTGGGAGGCCATCCTGTTAATGATCCCGAGAAAGAGGTCTGACATCAGCATCGCCATAACCGGAGGCGCCGCAAGCTGCAGCGAGAAGGCCATCACGTTATGGAGGATGTGGAAGAGGCTCTGCGCAAGCGGCGTGTGGGTCGAAAAGAAGATGGGATTGAGGAAGCGATCGGCCGGCATCACCTTGTAGGAGGTCAAAATGCCCTCAAAGAGCAGCAAGGGCCCCCCAATGGAGAAAAAGAGGGCCACCATCACGTTGTTATAGAGCAGCCCGATAGGCGAGGCCTGCACCTGCGTCGAGGGGTCTGTCACCTGGAGGCTCTGAGAGCCGCTCTGGTGTTCGATCAGGTTGCCAGCCCCCTCGAAGAAGTGGAAGGGAATCGATACGAGAAAGCCCAGGAGCAGCCCCACAAAGACCTCCTTGATCAGAAGGAAGATGAATGCGAGGTTAAAGGTGAGCGCCGCCGTCTGATGGGTGACCAGGTAGGGAAAGAAAATAGCCGCAAGGGCCACTCCAAAGCCCACCTTCATCACATCGCCGATCATCTTGCCCCCGAGGAAGGGCGCAAGCGCGATGATCGGCACAATCCTAGCTATAGCTAGAAGAAAGAGATAGAAGTAGTCCCAGAGGTGCTGCCAGGTCGATGGGTCGAAGACGAAGTCGGGCGGGAAGGGCTGAGACACAAGGTCATGTCCACTTATAGAAGTTGTTGAATATCTGGATCGCAAAATTATAGATCATCGAGCCGAGCCATCCCCCCATAAAAAGCAGGGTCGCCGCTACCGCGATGAGCTTCAAGGCAAACGGAAGGGTCTGCTCCTGGATCTGGGTGGCCGCCTGGAAGATCGCCACAAAGAGGCCGATGATCGTCGCAAAAACAATCGGAGGGCCCGAGAGCAGCAGAATCAAGAGAAGCGCCTCGTAGGAGTACTGGAAGATGATCGCTCTAAAAGTGGCGGCGAGAATTTCGAGCATGTTAGTGGAAGCTTAAGACCAGCCCCTCCACAAGGATCGTCCAACCATCGATCATCACGAGAAGCAGCAGCTTGAGCGGCAGCGAAATGGAGAGCGGCGAGAGCATCATCATCTGCATGGCAAGCAAGATATTGGAGACCACGAGATCGATCACGAAAAAGGGCAGGTAGATCAATACGCCGATCTCAAAGGCCGATTTGAGCTGGCTCGTGATGTAGGCAGGCACCACGACGATGAAATCATTTCGGGTGATCATCGACAGCGACTCCTCAGGGAAGGTTTTCTGCGTTAGCTTATAGAAGCCGTCGATATGTTTTTGGGTCGAATTGCGGATCAAAAAGTCGCGAAGCGGCTCCTTTGCCTCATCGACGATCGAGACGATGAAGCCGGCCGTGCTCGCTGAGAAGAGCTCTGTCGGCATGCTTTTATCGAGCATCGGCTTGACCTTGTTATACATGGCAAGTCCGGTCGGAAACATCACGTAGAAGGTCAGGATGAGCGCCATGCCGTTGATCACCGGGTTGGGAGGGGTCTGCTGAACGCCGAGCGCACTTCTGAGCAGAGCCAGCACGATCACCATCTTCATGAAGGAGGTCAAGAGCATCACGAGGAAGGGAAGCAGCGCCAAAAAGATCAGGATGGTCGCCTGCGTCGCTATGTCAGGGTAGGGTGTGAGGCCTGTTTCTGGAATCTGAATATCGACCGACTTTCCCCCAAGAGCGATGAGCCTCTCAGGGCAAAAGAGGATAAGTAGTAGGGTGAAAGCGAAAACCCATTTAATCCAGCGCAGGGCCCTCATCTCAGCTTGCCCTCTTCCTAGCCCTTTTAGGAGGCTCTTTCTCTTCGTCCTCCTCCTTCGGCGCGCTGCGACTGCGCTTCTTGCTCTCTTTAGGAGCTTCCTCGGGAAGAAGTCCCCCTTGCTCTTTCATGAGCACCTTGAAAGCCTCTTCAAGGGCTCGCAGTTGGCCCTCGAGCGAAACGTTCATGATACCCCTTTCAGTCTCGATGATGCAGCCCCCTTCCTCGACATCATCGCGCACTCCGATCGTCAGGCTCTGCAGGTTTTCAAAGAGCGCCTTCAATCTCGGACGATTTTTCTCGAGAATGTCGAGATCGGCCCGCCTCACGTAAATGGCGACCCTTCTGTGCTGAGCAACCGATTTGGCCGAGGTGGCCACCAGGTCGACAATGGTCTCCTCAGCAAGCTCGATCTCTCGGCCCAAGATGCGCCGTATCGCTGTGATCGCAAGCGGCACTACCGCCTTCTCGAGATCGCCTCTCACTCGGCGAATCTCCTCTTCAAGCTCGCTCAGCTTCTCATTCCACTCCGAGAGGCCTTCCTCAAATCCTTTATCCTTAGCATCTTGCCTAACTCTTTCTCCCTCTTTTTCCAGTTCGGCTCGAAAGTCGATTGCCTCCTGTTTGGTCAAATCGACGATCTCTTGCGCCTCGAGAAGCTTGGACATCTCATCCTTGGGGATGATTCTTTTCTCGCCCTCGAGGACCACCTGGTCGCCTTTGATCAAGACAAAGCACTTCATACCTGCAGCCCCTTGAGAAGATCGAGAAGCTGGCCTCTGAAGTAGGGAACGAGCTGCTCGGTCGCCTTGCTCTCGAGCCCGCGCGTGATCACCCTTGCGCGCCCTACATCGAGCTTGTGGGTGAGATACCAGATGAAATCCTTATTCTCGCCTGCGACCGCTCGGCTCAGTCGGTAGAGGCCGCGCGGATGGAGCTCTTTGAAAAGAGAGGCACGCCTGCCATCCCAACTCGCGAGCAGAATGCGCTGCGGCAGCCACTTGATGGGCTGCTTGATGAGATCTTGGAGCCGCCTTCTCTCCTGCTCGGTGAGAGCCTGCTCCACCTTGGCGATGACTCTGCGATCGACCACCTGGCGAATTTCGATCGCAAGGTCGACGAGGCCAAGCCAATCGATGACGAAGAGCAGCTCCTCTCGGCTGATTTTGAGGAGGTCATTGAGCGGCGAGCTCGGCAGGTGCTCGCGGGGCGCAAGATCCTCCGGCACCAGCTTTTTCACCATCAGCGAGGCCAGAAAGGGGCGAATGAAGGGCGCCGCCTTCACCTCTTCCCCTTTCGAGGAGAGGAAGAGAGCGAAGGTCTCCTTGGGGAGCCCATCGGCCAGCGGCTCTAGCCAAGAGGGATGAACCCCCTTCAGAAGGCTGCCTGGAGAGAGCAGCGTCTCGGTCTGAAAGCTCAGCTTCTCTCTTTCGGGCTTTGATTGGAGAAAGGAGGCTAGGTTGGTGCTGGGATCAAAGCGGGTGGCGAGCTGAGAGAAAAGGCGGTAGCTCTTGGCGCTCATTCGACAGGCCCGGGCTCATCTTTGAAAGGCTCAAGGCTAAAGAGGGCTCTTAGGCCTCCCCGTTTTTCTATGAGCGGAAAGAGCTTCCAAAGCAGCCAGCCGAGCGATGCGAGAGCGAGAAAGAGCAGGATCAGAAAGAGGTAGAAGAGGGTGCGGAAAAGGGGCACCGATTTCTTGGCCACCTGGACGCCCCAGACCCTCACATATTCTTCAGTGCTCGTACCCTCTCCTCCTGGAGGAGGGTAGACGATCTCTGCGTAGATGGCGCGGTCGGCCACCACGGTCACATTGTCGATTTTGAGGTCGGGGATGCTGCTGGCCACCAGCCGTTTAATCTTGATGATCAGAGGGCTGTTGGGGTTGTCGAGCACGCCGCGATGCTTCACGTAGACCGATGCGGTGAGCTCTTTGGGCGCCTCTTCGGTGTGGGAGAAAGAGATCTGGACATCGGCATCGATAATGCCATCCATCTTGCGAATCGTGTTGGCGAGCTGGTCGGAGAGACCCTCCTGGTAGCGGATGCGGTCTTGGAGATCGGACGGCACAAGTCCCTGCTGACCAAAAAGATCGAGCAAGGTGGTCTCTTTCACGCGGGGCAGGCCGGCCTGGTTGAGGGCGGCAATGGCGAGCGTCATGCTCTCTGGGGGCACCGAGATGTCCCACATCTGCTCTTTGGCAGCGCCGCCCACGGTGGAGGCGGCGACAGGGGTCTTCGCGGCCAGAACGCCTTTGCTCGTCAGGAGCACGACGATCTCGTTGGCCTCCCTCTCAGTGACGTTATAGACCACCACCGAGCGCCCTTCGCAGCCAAAAAGCAGCAGCAGGGGCAGGAGCAAAAGCCAATTGAGGGGGGAGAAGCGAGACCTTTTCATAATAGGCTTCGGTATATCACGAGTGCTAATTTCCTAAGTATTAGAAAATCATTTGTAAAGAAATGATAAAAACAGTATAATTATATTATAAATTTACTATAAGCATGAGCTATTATTTACAATCGATTACTAGCCGCTGTTCTTCTCAGAATAGAGAGAACGAAGAGGCTTCTTCGGAGTCGGACCAGGTGAGCGAAAGGATGCAGGCGGGGGTGGTTGCAGCCATCTATCTGCTCGCCATTGCTTTTATCACGATCAATGGGCTCGGGGTTTCGGGCAAGCTAGATGGCTCGCTTGTTTCGGGGCTGACGGTGGGCATGGTAGCGGCAGGGACGGTTCTTGCTGTGGGACTTGCAAATCAGGCGAAGTGCTGGCGATGGAGAACGCTTCTCATCTCTCTTGCCATTGTGGGAGGCTACGCTGCCCTCAACTTCTGCGGGGGACTGGGTTCGCCTGCGACCGAATGGATCAACATGGCGCCGCTCTTGACAGCGGCTGCCGCTGCTATCGCCTTCTCCGCAAAACAGATCTACCTGGTGCATCAGAGCGGACAACTTAATTTCAACTTTAATTACAAAGGTTAATATGAGCTATTATTTATATTCACTTGTCGGCGCTGCGAAACAGATGCAAATTAATTGCACCTATCGAGGGGAGGAGAACTACCCAAAAGGCAAGGATGCCATCATAGACTCCTTTGCTGGCTATGATGAAAAGGGCTACTACGCTCTTCACGGAGAGCACCTCCCCTATGTCGAGAGAATGCCGGTGTCGGGAAGAATCCGCAAACTAGTCGTGTTTTCGGAACTATTTTTGATCCTTGGGCTCCTTGCGATCAATAGCCTATCTATTGCCGGTCAAATCGACTCCTCTATCGCTCAATGGTCATCGCTTGGAATGGTCGCAGCGGGGGCTGTCCTGGCGATTGGCCTGGCCAACCGTCTCGGATCCCATCGATGGAAGGTGCTTCTCACCTCCCTTGCCCTTGTAGGCGGCTACCTTGCCCTCAACTGCTTTGCAGGGCTCGGCTCTCCGACTACCGAGTGGATCAACATGGCGCCCATCCTTACCCCTGTGGGCCTCTTGGTTCTGGCGCTAGCCTATGAGATCTTCTCGAATTGGAAAAATGGCGTTAGGCCTCTCTGCTAGAATAAGGTTCAGGGGTCACATAACTGTTCAGCGACTCCCTCTTGAAAACAAGATCGGGCCCTGAGCCCTGCAAATGTTCACGAAACAGTGCCGATACACCTGTTCGTCTAAGCGGAAAATGGCTTCAGGGAGCTCTTTCGTGAATGTGAACGTTTGCAGGGCTCAGGGCCCGATCTTCCCCACTAAAGAGACCCCTAGGCACCTATATCACTCGAATTCTTGGAGGATCTCGATCAGCTCCTCCGCAAGAGGCTCGGGCAATTTGGCGCTTTTGGCAAAGGCGACAAACTTGTCCCAGTGAGGCGTCTCTTTCAGCCCAAGACTGAGCGAGATGAGATAGGAACAGAAGAGCTGTTTAGACCAGTTCTTGGGCTGCGTAAGTACTTCAAACGCAGCAAGCGCCACCTCCGTATCGTCGCCAAAGGCAGAGAGCGCATAGGCCGCCTGGATATTGTCTTTGGTGAACGGCTCGCCCTTGAGCACCTGCAAGAGAAAACTCTTGCTCGGCTCCCCAATCTCTCTAAGGGCGGCAAGCACCCCCTCATCTCCAAAAACCGTCTCTTTAGAAAGCACCTCGAAGATCGGTCTAATCGCCATCGGACTTTTGAGCCTCGACAGAACCACCAGCGCGAGGTAAGGCGCAAAGCCGTAGCCTGGGAAAAGCGGGTCGTAGGCCTCATCTGAGCGCACAATCTCTAAAAGAAGAGGCACCACACGCTCGCCGAGCGCCACCACCGCCTCCACCTCAGCCTCAGGCTCCTCCTCCTCGGTCAAGACCAGATCGGCAATGAGCCTTGGCGCCTTATCTTTTTCATTTTCAATTGCATAGAGAGACTTAAACCGTCTATAGCCCTCGCGTGCGCGCGCCACTCTTTCTGCCTCAGGGCCTGTCAAGAGCAGGCCGGCCAGGTTCTGCTGGCACTCCTTCTCAAAGGCAGCCAGGTAGTGGATGCGGTCGATATCAAAGTCGGGGTTGATCCCCAGCTTTTCGCTATCCCCCTCCCCGTAGTAGCCGAGCATCACATCGAAGCTGCCTCCAAAGTGGGCGTCGCGGTGCATCAGGATCTCGTGATCTTCGCTATCGGTGAGAAAGCCCCACTCCTTTTCCACCTCATACTCCTCCTCAGGCCCGTGGAAGGGATGGCCATTCTTATGGTTTCCGTTCATGACTCTCTCCGCTTATCAATTCTTTGAACACTTCCCCTGCGTTGTAGCTGCTGCGCACAAATGGCCCTGAAAAGAGGTAGCGCACTCCGATCTTCCTACCATAGGCGGCCCACTCTTCAAACTGCTCAGGAGGGATAAAGCCCCTCACTCGCGCATGCTTTTTCGTCGGCTGCAGATATTGGCCGATCGTGATGATGTCGCAGCCCGCCTCGTAGAGATCGCGCAGGGTGGCCTCTACCTCCTCCGATCTCTCTCCATGACCCACCATGAGTCCCGACTTCAAGAAAAAGGGCCGCGATGAGTCTCGCACCGCTCTCCTCTTCACCCCCTTGAGGAGCTCCAGCGTTCTCTCGTAGGTCGCCTTGTGGCGCACACGTGGGGTCAGCGAGCGGACTGTCTCTATGTTGTGGTTGAAAATCTCAGGCCTTGCCTCGAGCACTCTCTGGATCGACTCTTCGCTTCCTTGAAAATCAGATGTGAGCACCTCCACAGTGGCCTCTGGAAGGCGCATCCGTATCCTGTCGATGATCTTCACCAGATGGGCCGCTCCGCCATCTTCTAGATCATCGCGCGCAACCATGGTGATCACCACATGGCTCAAAGCGAGCTCCTGAGCCGATCTGGCTATTCTTTCAGGCTCATCCTCGGCAAGCGGAGCGGGCTGTTTGGAAAAATCGATCGAGCAGAAGGAGCAGGCTCGGGTGCACTCACGCCCCATCGCAAGGAAGGTGGCGCTCTTTTTCGAGTAGCATTCAAAGAGATTGGGGCATCTCGCCTCCTCGCAAACAGTGGCCACTCGGTTGCTATCGATCACCCTATGGGTAAGCGCAGCACTTGCCTTCGGCAGATCCCTGTGAAGCCATTTGGGGAAGCGGCCCAAAGGGACCACTCCCTCAACATCGGCATTGGAGAGGATTGGAAGGCCTTTTTTCTCTTCCATCGCCTACCCGCGAGCCTGTTTGGGCAGGTGCAGAACCATTCCGAGAGAGGCTAGAGCAGCCTCTTGCCACGCCTCAGACATGGTCGGGTGAGCGTGGATGGTGTTTGCAATGCTATCTGCGACAAGCTCGCTCGAAATGGCAAGCGT
The DNA here is from genome assembly GCA_963827485.1 of Chlamydiia bacterium. Classification (GTDB taxonomy): domain Bacteria; phylum Chlamydiota; class Chlamydiia; order Chlamydiales; family JAAKFR01; genus CAWHBB01. Next base: position 408,091 of record CAWHBB010000001.1, on the reverse strand, counting down.
CATCTCTGCAATCAAGGTGGAGGCGCTCGCTCCCACCACCTGAGCTCCCAGAATCTCTCCCGTCTTCTTATCGATGACCACCTGAGCAAAGCCATCGGTCTCCTGGGTCGCCTGCGCCCTGCCGAGCGCCTGGAAGGGGAACTTTCCAATTTTAGCGTCGTGGCCAGCCTCTAGAGCCTTTTCAAGCGTCATGCCCACCGTGCCCACCTCGGGATGGGTGAAGATCACCGACGGGACTGCGTTGTAGTGCATGGTGCAAGGATGGCCGGAGGCATTATCAGCTGCGACGATCCCTTGATGGGAGGCCACGTGAGCAAGCAGCCATTTGCCGGTCACATCGCCGATGGCGTAGATGTTATCGACACTGGTTCTCATCTGGTTGTCGACCACGATGGCCCCCTTCGCATCGACCGCAACGCCTGCCTTCTCAAGGCCAACATCGGCTGAGTTGAGCTTTCTGCCTACCGAGACAAGGACCGCGTCGCCCTCAAATTCCCTACTATCTTCGAGCTTCAGGGTGACGCCTGATGCGTTTTTAGAGGAAGAGAGCACGCGCGCATTGACCTCGACCTGGATGCCCTGCTTTTTGAAAGCAAGGAGAATGGCATCGGAGATCTCTTTGCCCTCAGTCGAAAGGATGCGAGGCAGAAGCTCGATCACAGTGACCTGGACCCCGAGCGCATTATAGAGCGATGCAAATTCGCAACCGATGATCCCTCCGCCGACGATGAGCAGTTTTTTGGGCAGAACTGTCATCTCCAGAAGCGAGGTGGAGTCGTGCACCTGCTTGTAGTCGCAAACAAGTGAGGGCAAGCTGAAGGGCTCTGAGCCGGTGGCCAGGATGATCTTCTCTGCCTCTATCAGCTTTTCAGGGCCGAGAATTTTGATCTCTGTCTTAGAGGTGAGCTTGCCTCGCCCCTTGAAGAAGGTGATCTGGTTGCTTGCAAAGAGCCCTTCGAGGCCGCGGCGCAGCCGCTCGACAACCTTATCTTTGCGCTCTTTCATCGCAGCATAGTTGATGACATAGTCGGAGACGGATATGCCATGGGAGGCGGCCCCTTTGAGCGAGCGCACCACTTCGCTGCTCGCAATGAGCGCCTTGGAGGGGATGCAGCCGCGGTTGAGGCAGGTTCCGCCCGCCTCTCTCTCTTCGATGAGCGCCACCTTTCTTCCTCGCTGCGCAAGTCGGATGGCGGCCACATATCCGCCCGGTCCGCTTCCAATGACGGCAGCATCAAATTTCTCTTTTTCCATAGGGATCGTCCCTCGATATTCACTCTTCCTATTGGACAAGTATAGAAGCAGCTCTCAATTTGCGATCTACAAATTTTTGCTTGAGAGTTGCATTTTTATTCGACTAGAATGGGGCGCATGGGGAAGAAAAATGACAAACGGCTCTGCTGGAACTGCGACGGCACCGTCCCTTTTGACCTGTCGAGCTGCCCCTACTGCGGAGTAAACCTGGAGCCTTTCCACGCAAGCTCTTTCGAGGCGGCGCTCAAGACAAAGGCGCTTTCCGAGAGCCCAGTGGCCGGCGCGCTTGCGCAGCCTGTGGCTCTGCAGAAGGAGCCAGTTCCCGTCCCTCAAGATGGCCGAAGAGAATCCAAAGCGCTCATCTTGCTGATTCCAGGGGCGACACTTGCGCTCTTTGGGCTCATCCTGCTTCTCTTTGCAAAAAATGGGACGCTCACCCTCTCATGGAAATCCAACTTCGCCTACCTCTATCTCCTCGGCGGCGCCCCTCTTCTCTACCTCGGCTGGCGCTCTCTCAAATCCTCTGAAAGCGATCGTTAACACACATCCTTAGGGACTTTGTGGAGAGGTCTGCCACAGACGTTTTTGGGAATCCGTGCGTGAAGACAGGGGCCGCTCAAGCAGACGATCGAGAGAAATAGGAAGGCTTTCAACATGGTAACCTCTTTTTTGATTCAAATTTAAAATAAGTGTAAAGACACTTAAAGATTGAATCAAGAAGAAATTGCCTAGGAGGCCTCTCTACAATTTGCTTTGAGAGCCAAAATCGATGATTTTGCCCGCCCGTGCACGGAGTCGCAAATTGACATACTTGGCTGAAAGTAGGCGATCCAGCGCTTCGGTTGCGCCAGGGGGCAAAAGGGCGATCTTTGGCCCCAAATGAAATTACGCAGGGGCCTCCTGAGAGGTGAGTCCGCAGCACTGTTTGTATTTCTTGCCGCTCTTGCAAGGGCATAGATCGTTGCGACCCACTTTGGGCGACAAACGGGTCTGAGGAAGTGGCTCGCTTTTGGGAGGCTCTTGTGGAGCCGGTTCATGAGTGGGGAGCGGCTCCTCCATCGCATCGAAGATCAGGCGGCTCTTCTCTAGCTGGATCTGGCCAGCTAGATCGTGGAAGATATTGAAGTTGACAGGTGCGAATTGGATGCGGAAGAGGCTCTTTGCAATTTCAATCTTCAGCCGATGGGAGAGCTTTTCAAAGAGAGCGAACGCCTCGTGTTTGAATTCGAGCAGCGGATCTTTCTGCGCCACCGCACGCAGCGAAACCTCAACCCTGAGATGATCCATGGTCGAAAGGTGCTCCTGCCAGAGCATGTCGTTACGGTTCACGATGATCGAGCGGACCGCCCCATAGCCATACTCCTGGCCTTTGGCGCTGAGTGCGCTCTTGGCAAGATCGGCCTCTAGCTTCTCTCTGAAGGCGTGGACCACTTTGTCTCCAATCACTCTTTCAAGCTCCTCCAGAGGAAGATCGTCTCTATCTATTTCTTCGAATTCAAAGGAGACAGGGAAGTGCTCCATGAGCCAGAGTCTGTAGCCCTCAGGATTCCATCCTCCCTCTCTTGCATGGGAGATGAGAAACTCGGAGGCGCCCATCGCACAGGCGTCGCGGATGATCTCTTCGGCCCTCTCGTAGGGATTAGGAGCGTGCAGAACCTCGTTGCGGAAAGCGTAGATCGCCTCTCTCTGCTTATTCATCACATCGTCATATTCGAGCGTGTGCTTGCGCACCATGAAGTTGCGGCCCTCAAGCCGTTTCTGAGCCACTTCGATCGAGCGATTGATGATTCGAGAAGAGATCGCCTCTCCTTCGGGAGGGCGGAAGCGCTGGATCAACATGGAAAGCCTTGGAGAGGAGAAGAAGCGCAAAAGCTCATCCTCGAAAGAGATGAAGAACTTCGTAGAGCCCGGATCGCCGAGGCGCGCACTACGGCCCCTCAGCTGCCTGTCGATGCGGCGCGAGTGGTGGCGCGTCGTTCCGATCACATGGAGTCCCCCGAAGGCAGCCACTCCCTCCTTCAGCTTGATGTCGGTTCCGCGGCCCGCCATATTGGTCGCCACGGTGACCGCTGCAGGCCTACCCGCCTCAGCGATAATCTCAGCCTCTTTGGCATGGTTTTTAGCGTTGAGAACGGTGTGCTCGATACGGTTTTGCTTCAGAATGCGCGAAAGCTTCTCAGAGGCCTCCACCGACTCGGTGCCGATCAGAATCGGGCGATTCTTTGCATGCACCTCTTTGACCTCTTTCAGAATCGCGTTGAACTTCTCGCGCTCGGTCATATAGACCTCGTCGTTGAAATCCTGACGCTTGCAATCCTTGTAGGTGGGGATCTGCAAGACATCGAGCTTGTAGATCTCCTTCAGCTCGCCCGCCTCGGTGATGGCTGTGCCAGTCATGCCAGCGAGCTTTTCATACATGCGGAAGTAGTTCTGCAAGGTGACTGTCGCGTAGGTCTGGGTCTCGCGCTGGATGGAGACTCCCTCCTTCGCTTCGATGGCTTGGTGCAAGCCGTCGGAATAGCGCCTGCCCGGCTGAGGGCGCCCCGTATTCTCATCGATGATGACGATCTTGCCCTCTTCGACGATGTAGTCGACATCCTTCTCCATCAAGAGATGGGCGCGCAGGCACTGGCGGATGTTGTGGGCCCTCTCTTTGCGCCTCGCATCCTCTTCATTGATCTGCAGTTTGCGCTCCACTTTTGCCTCATCGGAGAGCGCGCTTTCGTGATCGACCTTGGCATATTCGTCACCGAGATCGAGCATCACAAAGTCGGAGCTCTCGCCGCCCGAAACTTCTGTCCAGGCCTGAATTCCCTTATCGGTTAACTCGAAATCGCTGCCCTTCTCATCGATCACGATGTAGAGCTCCGCAAGAGCCTCCGTCTTCTCCTCTTTGGCATGTTCTGCATGGAAATAGGTGTCCCACCGGTCGAGCTCAGCTCTCAGATCGGGCTGCTCCTTGGCCTTGCGGAAGATCTTGTTTCGAGGCATGCCGCGGCTGACGACCCAGAGCTTGCGCGCCGCTTCTCGCTCCTGATCGTTCAGCTTTTCTACCTTCTCGGCCTCAAAGTAGCGTTCGAGCACCTTTCTTGCCTCGCCAGCAAGCCGGTTGCAAAGGTCGCGCTGCAGGCGCACAAGCTCCGCCACGCCATCTTTGAGCTCGGCATACATCTGGAAGCTCTTGGGAGAGGGTCCCGAAATAATCAGCGGGGTGCGCGCCTCGTCGACCAGAATGGAATCGGCTTCGTCGACAATGGCAAAGTAAAAACCGCGCTGCACCTGCTCTTCTGCACTCATGCACATCGAGTTATCGCGCAGGTAATCAAAACCAAATTCCGAAGCAGTCCCATAGACCACATCGGCCTGATAGACCTCTTTGCGCATCTGAGGAGGGGTCTCATTGGTCAAAACGGCCACTTTAAGCCCCAGCCAGCGCAGGATAGAGCCCATCCACTGAGAGTCGCGCGTGGCCAGGTAGTCGTTGACGGTGACCAGGTGAACAGGCTTGCCGGTCAGAGAGTTCAGGTAGAGCGGCAGGGTCGCAGTCAAGGTCTTTCCCTCACCGGTCTGCATCTCAGCGATGTTGCCCCAGTGCATCGCGATCGCGCCGAGGATCTGCACATCGTAGGGGATCATATCCCATCTCTGGTTGTAGCCAGAGACATGTACCTCAGTGCCTACCAGCCTACGGCAGACATTTTTGACCACTCCATAGGCCTCTGGAAGCAGCTTCTCAAGGCTCTCTCCCTTTGCCAGTCGCGCTCGAAACTCATCTGACTTGGCCCTGAGAGCCTCGTCGGAGAGGGTTGAAAACGCCTCATCGTATTGGTTGACCTGCTCCACGACCTTCGAAAAGCGATGGAGCGTCCGTTCCTGAGATGTGCCAAAGAATTTTTTTAAAAGAGCTAACATGGGACCCTAAGTTTTCAGATTCCTATTTTATCCTTTGGATGCAAGAAAACCAAGCATTTTAGGTCATGGCCCGATAGAGCGCTTGAGCTAAATCGACTCTCCCCAGTCGCTCGAGCTCTGCTCCCTGATTGAGGTAGAGCTCTCGATCGGCCCCCTTTTCCTTCAGCCGTTTGAAAAAATCATTAGCAACTCCTTCTTTTTCAAGCAGGAGTGCCAAAATGGCCCCTTGGAGGATCACCCGCGGATCCTCTCGAGAGCCGCCTGCCGCATAGCCGAGGAGGGCAAGCGCCTTATGGGGCTCGCCTCCTTGTTGGAAGGCGTTTGCAAGGCCGAGCAGCGCCTCGGGAGCATCGGGATGGAGCTCCCGAATCGATTGGAAGCGCTCGATCGCCTCGTCGACAGAACCGCTTTTCAAAAGCCCCCGCGCAAGCAGGAGATCGACCTCGAGGCCGCACCCTCCGAGTTGGATCGCTCTTTTGCAATAAAAAAGCGACTCGAGGGGTCTCTCAAGAGCATCTGTTGCCTTTGCAGCGATCATCCAGGTAGAGGGCCTCACGCTCGCCTCTAGAAGCTTTTCAACCAGAGCGAGCGCCATTTCTGGCTGCGTTGGACAGGCCGCCTCGGCAAAGAGCTCGAGCTCAGAGTCAGCTGTCAGGAGCTCTCTTACCGATTTGAGCCTCTCAAAAGCCTCCTTGGGTCGCTTTAAGGCCAAAAGGCTTCCTGCCACTTCGATTTCAAGCTGTTTCGAAGAGGAAAAAAAGGGAGAGGCAATCTGGGCAAGCTCGACTGCTCGACCATACTCCCCGGCTTCTCGATGCAGCCGCAGCGCATAGTAGAGGGCGTCCTGACCCCCATGCCCCTTTTTTGCAAGTTCGAAGAGCCCTTTTTTGGCCGCCTCCATTCTTTTTTCCAAAATGGCCTGAGAGATAGCTGTGAGCTGCTTTCGGATCTCGGCTTTGGAGCGTTTTTCTTCTTCGAGCTTCTTTTGAAAGGCAAGCAGGCCGATCAGCGCTACAACAAAGATAGCGGCGGCTATGAACATAGCGCCTTTCCTATCGACTGGCCCATGAGCAGCCGTATCTCGAGTCCGCCGGGTGGGGAGCGCAGGTCGGGATCAAACTCGATGCGGCCTTTCTCAAAGAAGAGCAAAATGGCTGAGCCGCCAAAGGAGAAGTAGCCCTTCTCGTCGCCCTTGCTATAGGGCGCAAGCGGCCTGTAGGTCTCTACGATGGTGCCGACGCTTGTGGCCCCCACCTCAACCATGAGGACAAGGCCAAACCGATCGCTTTCAAGCTCGGTGATCTTTCGCTTGTTCTCCAGAAGAAAACCGATGTTCTGCTTCAGGGCGATCGGGTTCACCGAATAGAGCGGCCCATTGATGAGACGGCTTTTTGAGGGGACGCAGTCGAAGGGGAAGTGGAAGCGGTGGTAGTCGCACGGAGCCAGCCTCATGATCATGAGCGAGCCGCCCTCGATGCGAGAGGCGAGCCTGTCATCTCGAAGGAAGTCATTGAGAGCAAACGACTTATGCTTAACCAAAAAGGAGGCCTCTCTGTCCATATCTTGGAAGAAGAGCGCCCTTGAATCGGCAGGGGAGATCGCTTTTAGGGGATCTCGATCGATGGGCCTGCTCTCTTTTTTGAGTTTTCTTATAAAAAAATCGTTGAACGAGTCAAATTGGCTTGGATCCTTTTCAAATTCTCTTGCATCGATCTCAAAGGCCTCGATAAATGGAGCGATGCGACTGCGCGTGAACCGGCTCTTTTGCCAAGCGCCAATGATCTTTGAGAAGATCGGTAGTCTGCTCAAAAGGAAGAGAGCGCCCTTTGAAAGGGGGCCCTTGCCATAGAGGAAGCGGAGCACCTTTTCGCTATAGATCCTCTCCTGAACCCGAGCTCGGCTCTTTCGATCGATGTGGCAAACTGGTTGACTCATGGGCTCTCGACCTCTCTTGAGGGCTTTTTTGCAAGCCGCTCTTGTCGTGCGAGGAAGCGGAGCACCTTTTCGCTATAGACCCTCTCCTGAGATCGACTTCTTCGATCGATGTGGCAAACAGGTTGGTTCATGGGCTCTCGACCTCTCTTGTGAGCTTTTTTGCAAGCCGCTCTTGTCGCGCGAGGAAGCGGAGCACCTTTTCGCTATAGTCCCTCTCCTGAGATCGACTTCTTCGATCGATGTGGCAAACTGGTTGGTTCATGGGCTCTCGACCTCTCTTGAGGCCTTTTTTGCAAGGCGCTCTTGTCGTACGAGGAAGCGGAGCAGCTTTTCCCTATAGGCTCTCTCCTGAGATCGACTTCTTCGATCGATGCGGCAAACTGGTTGGTTCATGGGCTCTTAACCCCTCCTGAAGCCTTTTTTGCGAGAGAGGCGAAGAGTCGTATCTCCTCCAGAAGCGAGGCTGAGAAGAGAGTCTCCAGATGAAGAACAGCAATCTCTTGGTTCACTTCGTGCGCCTTTCTCACTAGCCGGCTTGCTCTTTTTTTGCTCTCAGAATCGGCTATGAAGAGATCTCTTGCCTCGCGATACTCCTCGAGAAGGGTGAGCAATTTCTCCTCATTTTGCAAATTCTCGCGATTGACCTCGATCAAGCGGTAAAGCGGGGCAAACTCCTCCGAGAGCTCGCTCGCCGCAAAGCCCTGAAGGTTAAAAGAGAGTAAAAGGAGAAAAGAAAGCCATTTCACATTGAACAGAATCAAAAAACGCGGCTATTATTTCAAGAGATCTCTGCTTAATTTGCTTTGAGGGCCAAAATCGATGATTTTGCCCGATGGCGCACCGAGTCGCAAATTGACATACTTGGCCGAAAGTAGGCGATCCAGCGCTTCGGGATGCCAGCGGGCAAAAGGGCGATCTTTGGCCCCAAATGAAGTTATAGCAGAGGTCTCTTCAACGTTATTTATGTATAGACCAAACTCTACAGCCGAGACCATCGCAGCGCTTGCCACCGCCCCCGGAGAGGGAGGCATCGCCATTATTCGCATTTCGGGCAGAGAGGCGCTTGCCATTGGCGAAGGCCTCACCTTGCGCCCCTTGCGCTCCCTTGCCAGCCACACGGCGGGCTTGAGATGCGTCTATGATGAAAACGGAAAGCCGATCGACCAGGCGCTGATTCTGATCATGAAAGGGCCCAAGAGCTTTACAGGCGATGATACGGTCGAGGTCCACTGCCACGGCGGGCGCATCGCCTCAAAGAAGATCCTCGAGCGCATCTTCTCTTTGGGCGCAAGGCCCGCTCTTGCCGGCGAATTCACCTTCAGAGCCTTCCTCAACGGAAAAATCGATTTGGCCCAAGCCGAGGCGGTCTGTGCCATGATTCAGGCGAAGAGCGATCTTGCCTTCCAGAAAGAGTCGGAGCAGCAGCTCGGTATACTCTCGAAGAAAATTCGGGGGCTGCAGGAGGAAGTTGCCGAGATCGCCGCTATCTTCGAAGCGTGGGTCGATTTCCCGGAGGAGGGGCTCGACTTCTGCTCCACCGAAGAGATGCTGTGCAAGCTCCAGAGCGCCTGCTCAAAGATAGCGCAGCTGATAGCAAGCTACGAGGAGGGAGCCAAGTTGAAAACAGCTATCTCCCTCTCGATCGTCGGCTCCCCCAATGTGGGCAAATCCTCGCTTCTCAATGCCCTCGCAGGCTACGAGAGAGCAATCGTCACAGCCACGGCCGGAACAACGCGTGATCTCGTCGAAGAGGAGATCTCTTTTAGAGGCCTCTCCTTTCGCCTCATCGATAGCGCAGGCGTCCGAGAGACGTGCGATCTCATCGAGCAGGAGGGAATTAAAAGGAGCCTCGCAGCCGCCTCAAATGCCGATCTTGTGCTTTTTGTGCTCGATGCCTCCAGAGCGATCTCTGAAGGGGAGCGCGAGCTTCTAGATAGGATCGGCAAAGGAAGATGCCTTCTCGTCTTTAACAAAATCGACCTGATCAAAGAGCCCCTTGTGGTAGGTGAGGGGGCGGTCGCCCTCTCGGCAAAGGAGAAGATCGGACTCGAGGAGCTAAAAGATGCGATCGAAAGAACCATCTGGCAAAAAGGGGCCCTGAACAAGGAGGAGATCATCCTGACCGAAGAGAGGCACAGAGATGGGCTTCAGAGATCTCTCTCAAGCCTGAAGCGTGCCCTTGCTCTCCTCGAAAGCAGCGGATCGGCAGAGCTTGTCGCCTACGAGACTCGAGCAAGCCTTCTCGAGCTTGGATACATACTCGGCACCGATGTCACCGAAGAGGTGCTCTCGCAAATCTTTTCAAAGTTCTGTATCGGAAAATAGACCTCTTGCGTAATTTGCTTTGGTTGAAAAAATTGATGATTTTTGAGCGGATTTGTCGACAAATTTTGAGGGCATATGCGGACATATGGTCGAAAAATTTGGCGACAAAGGCGCCAAAAAGGGCAATTTTATCAACCAAATGAAGTTACGCAAGAGGTCTAATGACAAAAAAAGAGCGCGCCGAGCTGATTCAGAAGGTCCTAAATGAGCTCTTCCCTGCACCTGTTATCCCCCTTTTCTACCTCGATCCCTACACCCTTCTCATAGCCGTACTGCTCTCGGCGCAGACCACCGACAAGCAGGTCAATAAAATCACGCCCATCCTCTTCACCAGAGCAAAGAGCCCCGAGGAGATGTGCAAGCTCGACGTTGCTGAGATCGAAAAGATCATCCGCCCCTGCGGCCTTGCGCCCAGGAAGGCAAAGGCGATCCACGCCCTCTCTCGCATTTTGATCGAGAAATATGGCGGCAAGCTCCCGATGACTCTGGAAGAGCTCGAGGAGCTGCCAGGCGTCGGCCACAAGACCGCCTCTGTCGTCGTCACAAGCCTTTTTCACATTCCCGCCTTCCCCGTCGATACCCATATCCTGCGCTCCGCGATGCGCTGGGGGCTCTCCAAGGGCAAAACTGCGGCCGCTGTCGAAAGAGATCTCAAAAAGCTCTTTCCGAAAGAATCGTGGCACCTCCTCCACCTCCAGATGATCTACTTTGCCCGTAGCTACTGCCCTGCGAGAGGTCATAAGAGCGAAGAGTGTCCGATATGTAAATTATTATTTTAATTCTTGTTGTCGGACTCAGTTTTGGTATAAAATAGGACCTTTAATGAGTTCTTAAAGTGTTAAGGGTAACTCTCTCCATTTCCTCTCTCATTACTCTCAGGATTATCCCCGGCGGGGGATAGTCTAAATTCGCATTTTGCACCGATTTTTCAACCCTATACCCAGTAAAAAGAGAGATATATGTACGCACCTTTAAAAAAATCCACCATCTGGTCGACCGGGCTTGCCATCTTTTCGATGTTCTTTGGCGCCGGCAACATCGTCTTCCCCCTCGCCATCGGTCTTGCCGCTCAGGATCAGACGCTCTGGGCCACCTGCGGCATGCTGCTCACAGCGGTTCTCGTGCCCCTCGCAGGCGTTCTTGCCATGCTGCTCTTCAACGGCGATTACAACGCCTTCTTTGGCCGCATCGGCAAATGGCCTGGCTACTTCCTCATCCTGGCCATCATGGGCATCATCGGCCCCTTCGGCGGCATCCCCCGCTGCATCGCGATCTCCTATGCGACGCTTGAAGCCTTTGGGCTCAGCCGGATCCCAGGCATGTCGCTCGCCCTCTTTGCCGCTCTCTCTTGCCTCGTCATCTTCCTCGTGACCTTTCGGCAGAATCGGGTGCTCAAAATCCTCGGCTACGGCCTGACGCCGCTGCTTCTTATCTCGCTCGGCGTCATCATCGTCAAGAGCCTGCTTTCGCCCGAAACCGCCTCCCACTCCATCAGCACCAGGTGGCAGACCTTCTCCAACGGCTTTCTGGTCGGCTACAACACTCTCGACCTTCTCGCCTCCTTTTTCTTCTCCTCAGGCGTGCTGCTCTGCTTGAAGAATAACCTTCCGAGCGAAGGAGTGGAAAACAAGCGGCTCACCCAAATAGCCGTCTGGGGCAGCGCGATTGCAGCAACGCTCCTCGCCCTTGTCTACACAAGCTTCAGCTTCATCGCAGCCAAACACGCCGGCGCCCTACAGGGGATTGCAAGCCACAAACTCCTAGGCCAGCTCACCTACATGCACCTCGGCCCCTATGCGGGCATTATCGCAGGTCTCGTCGCCGCATTTGCCTGCCTAACCACCGAAATTGCCCTTGCCCTCACGCTCTCGGAATTTGTGCAGAAACGGCTTCTGAAAGAGCGCGTCAGCTACAAGAGCGCCCTCATCATCGTTTTGGGCTTAAGCTTCCTTGTCGCCACACTGCACTTTGAGGGGATTTCCGCCTTTTTGGTTCCCATCATCGAGATTTTCTATCCCGCTCTCATCGTGCTGACGCTGGTCAACATTGCGCATAAAATGTTTAACTTTAAACCAGTTAAACCTATTTTTTACACAGCAGCCGCCATCAGCTCCTTCCTCTTCTTTTACCTTCGGTCTTCATAAGAGAGCCTTTTCCCCGTATAATGAGGGGATATGGCAAAACGATCGGCCCCACCTCCGGGTGGGGACTCAAAAAAAAGGGAAGCTGCTTCTCCCCATTTCGAGGTCGAGGAGATCATCTTTTCAGGCTCGACCTACCAAGTGGCCCTCTCGCTCGGTAGAGGCAAAGGCTCGGTCTTCATCTTTTTTCACTTTGTCCAGGAAGAGCTACAAGATGCCTTTTGCTCGTGCGAAGAGGTCTACTGCCCCCACCTAGAAAAGGCTCTGGAGGGGCTCTATCCTGAAGGCGAGACCCTCCCACTCCACATGCTATTCGAGCGCTCTTTTTGGAAAAAAATCACGCTCCTGTTTGCCGAGCAGCTCGGATCGGATCCCAAGGTCGAATTTGTGAAGGGCAGCGCAGAGATAAAAAACAGCGAGATCTCCCTCAGAGTCAAAGGCTCGAAAAAGGCGACCTCTATTCTCAAGTCCCTATTTACAAATAGGCAGCAAGAGACGCCCGAAAATTCGATCAAGTTTTCCAACCTATCGACAGAGGAGATCGACCACTGGCGCGAGGGCCGCCCCTCCTTTGCTTTGCGCTACGAGCTCTCTTTCTGGTCGGAGCTTGCCAAATGGGCCTTTCTCTTGCAGATGAAAAGCGGCGTGCGCGAGGTCAGCTTCCCAAAAGGCCCTTCTGGCAAGCCTGAGGGGCTCAAAGTGGTCCTGGATGAACTCGAGTTTGATTTCACTCTTACAAGTTCGATGTTGGAGAGCCTCATCGAGAGCTTGCCCACGCTCACCCACGAGCTCATCGTCGATCTCGACGGAGAGGAGGAGATCGAAGAGATCGTCTACGACAAAAAGAGCAAGAGCCTTAAGATCGAGCGCAAAAAAAAGCAGCTCTGGGAGGGCGCGAGTGAGGAGATCTACATCGGTAAATGGCTCTTTGTCGAGGGGGTTGGTTTTTTCCACCGAGACAAAGATTCGCCTCTTTTCAGGGAAAAAATCGAAGAGAGCGAGGTCGATGAGGTCCTCTTGAGCCATGGCCATGTGATCGCTCGCCATCTCAAAGGGGCTCAGGTCTTCTTCGAAACGCGCCCTTTGAACTTCCAGCTCTCCTTTGACCAGAGCTGGAACCTCCTCATCCGAAGCTACCTGTTCGAGGAGGGGGACCTCCTCGCAGAGGACTCCCACCTCTTCGGAAATTGGGCCTACCTCGACGGCAAGGGCTTTTTCCCGATCCGAAATGGACTCTTTAGAGAGCCTGAAGTCACCGTTTTAGAAAAAGAGGTCTCCCGTTTCACAAACGATCACAAGCTCTTTTTGAACGAACAGCCGGGCTTTGCGATCCACCTGACCGGCCTTGAGACCCGTGTGGGCTATGCCATCACAGAGCGCTTCTCGCTAACCTTCACCTTCGATCTCGAATCGGGCCAACACGACTTTGGCGACTATGTCTACAGCAAAGCCGCAGGCTTTTTTTTGAAGCGGATCGGCAGACTCTCAGCGGTGCTTCATTCAGGCCTTGAAATCCCTGAGGCAAGCGTCTCTCAATTCATCCAAACCTATCGCGAGGAGCTGGAGCTTCTGAGCAATTTCTTCTCGGTCAAAAACCCGCTCGCAAAAAAAGGCCTCTCGCTCACTCTGGAAAACAGAGAGCTGGTCATTTCGCCCGAAATCCAGCTCATCGACGAGTTTAAAGAGAGATCCTACCACCTCTTCGACCGCTTCATCTTTGTCCGAGGAGCTGGATTCCACGAGATTCCCAAAGAGCTTGCCATTCCTCTTCGCTACCAGGCAGGACTCACCTTCAAAAAAGAGGAGATGGCCGAATTTTTCGACGAGGAGTTCAGCCAGCTCGTCCCATTTTTGACCCACATCGACCCTGAGCTTGCCCCTCCGGAAAGGTTCTCGCTTCAGATCCGATCGATTTCAGAAATCAAGCGAGGAACGCTCGCCCTGAAGATCGACTTTGTCTCCGAGAGAGGATCGATTTCCCTATTCGATCTCTGGCAGGCGATTCACAAAAAGGAGAGCAATCTCTTCACAAAAGCGGGCAGGATCGATCTAAAAAAAGAGCCCTTCCTCTGGCTCCATAGCCTGAAAAAGAGCCATCCAGAGAAAAAGGAGCTCGTTCTTTCGACCATCGATTTCATCAAGCTCGACGCCGAAGGGCTGCTCTCCGCTGAAGGAGGAGGCGCCGAGATAGAGAGAAGGCTTGCTGAGCTAAGAGAGTTCAAGACCCATGTGCAGCCCAATTTTTCTGGCCTCAAAAGCACTCTCAGACCCTATCAAGAGACCGGTGCAGCGTGGCTCTGGTTCCTCTACCAAAATGGCCTCTCAGGGCTTCTCTGCGATGAGATGGGCCTTGGCAAAACGCACCAGGCGATGGCCCTTGTACAGGCGGTTATGAATGAAAAACCCTCTCTCGTGCTCATCGTGGCGCCCACCTCGGTGATCTACCACTGGCAGAATAAGCTCTCCGAATTTCTTCCGAACACTCCCTGCTTTCTCTTTCACGGACAAAAAAGGGATGCGGCCAGCTTGCCAAAAAGGGGCATCATTTTGACCTCCTACGGCATCCTGCGCATCGAAAAAGAGCTTCTGGGGAGCTTGCACTTCGACATGTCGATCTACGATGAGATCCAGGTGGCCAAAAATGCAAAGAGCCGCCTCCATGGAGCCTTGACCCATATCGACAGCGATTTTCGCCTGGGATTAACGGGAACGCCGATCGAAAACACTTTGCGCGAATTAAAATCGCTCTTCGACATCGTGCTGCCGAGCTATTTGCCAGGTGAAACCAAGTTCCGAGAGGAGTTTTTGGTCCCGATCGAAAAGGCAGAAAATCCAGCAAAAAAAATGCTCCTCCTCAGACTAGTGAGGCCCTTTATCCTCAGAAGACGGAAAAAAGAGGTGCTCTTCGATCTGCCGGAAAAGAGCGAAGACAAGTTCTACGCCGACCTCTCGGAGGAGCAGCACAGCCTCTACCTCGCGGCACTAGAGTCTGCAAGATCCTCAATATCAAGCCTTTACGACGAAAATGCCGACATTCCTTACATCCATATCTTTGCGCTTCTCTCCCAGCTCAAGCAGATCTGCAACCACCCTGCGCTCCTGTTAAAAGATCCCAAAAACTACAAGAAGCACTCCTCTGGCAAATGGGAGCTCTTCGTCGAACTTCTCGAGGAGGCGCTCGCGAGCGAACAGAAGGTGGTGGTCTTCTCGCAGTACCTCTACATGCTCGATATCATTGAGCTCTACCTTGCGGAACGCTCGATCGGCTTTACGGGCATACGTGGGGACACTCTGAAAAGAGAGGAGGCACTCGTGCGCTTTCAAAACGATCCGAGCTGCCGAGTCTTTGTCGGCTCTCTGCAGGCGGCGGGGCTTGGAATCGATCTCACCAGTGCAAGCAACGTCATTCTCTACGACCGCTGGTGGAATCCGGCGAGGGAGAACCAGGCGATCGACCGGGTACATCGCATTGGGCAAAAATGGGGCGTGCAGGTCTATAAGCTTCTGACGACAAACACGATCGAAGAGCGCATCGACGCGATCATCGAATCCAAAACCCGGCTGATCGAGGAGATGCTTCCCTCAGATGACGAGAAGACCATTAAATCCTTCACCCGTTCGGAGATGCTCGAGCTGCTCTCTTACACGGGCGACAAAAAAGGGTGAAAGAGGATGAAGATCTCGATTCTGACGCCGACTGAAAATCGAGAGAGCTTTCTAAAGCGGCTTTACAGAGCCATCAGGAAGCAGAAAACCTCCCATGCTTACGAGTGGCTGATTCTGGACACAAGCCCATCTAGTAGCGACTTTTTCGCAGGGCCGGGTCAAAATTGCCGCTATATACACAGCTCGGAGCCTTTGACTCTCGGGGAAAAGCGAAATTGGCTGATAGAGGAGGCTCGTGGCGACCTTCTCATCCATTTCGACGATGATGATTACTACAGCCCACACTACCTCGAGAGGGTAGTCGAGCAGCTTGAGAGGAGCGACTTCTTCACGCTCTCGCGCTGGTTCTCCTATTTTCTCGAAACAGAGGAGCTCTTCTACTGGTCAGCAGATGAAATAAGGAGAGAGCACTACCGGCTTTCGGGCTACACCAAGGAGGTGTGCGATCTGGAAAAGGGAGTGGAAGACAAGGCGGGCTTTATCGAATCCAATCTCTATGGATATGGATTTAGCTATGCCTACCGGCGGGATCTTGCGAAAAGTACTCGCTTTGATCCACTCAACTTTGCAGAGGACATCGCCTTCTTCCAGAAGGTGCGCGCCTCTGGAGCCAAGATCGGCTGCCTGCCAGACGAAGAGGGGCTTGCGCTTCATCTGCTACATGGGCAAAACAGCTCCACGAGCTATCCTCAATATCTGCTTCCTGCCTTCCTGACTCAGAAGCTCTTCCCTGAATTTGAGCTAAGTCTTTAACCGACAAATCGATCGACAGATAAATGGAGGAGAATTTACTCTCGACGCCATCTTAATCAAAATAGAGGTTATATGGCGACCGGAGTGGGAGCAGCAGGCGGAGCAGGGCATCTACAGCCGATGGATATGTGGCTTGCAGACGAAGAGCCTCCCGAAGAAGAAGCGCCAGATGCGCCGCCCCCAGCAGTAGTTGCAGCTGGTGCTTTGATCCCATGTTTCAACACGGTCGCTGTCGCAAGGCACATTTTAGAGTTCGGCGACTCTCGCAGTTTAAAGGCTTTTGCCGCTTGCAGCCGCGCTCTGAGAGATCTGGTCTATACCTTCAGCACCTGGCGCATGAGCAGGCCCTGTGTTATTCGCACCCACCCAGGTGCACTCCATTTAGAGCATGTCGGCGTGAGGCCGCCCACTGCAGAGGCGCGCGCAGCCCATACCATTTCGTTCTCTACGCGCGGAAGTCGGCTCGTCCATCAACTTATCAAGCCTAGCGGCAAGAGCGAAAAGCATGAAATCGAGATAGCCCCTGACAGGAGTTTCAGCTATGAGTATAGGCAGGTGCGTCTCTGCAAAGTTGCTCTCGGCAATAGCTCAGGACAGATCGCAGGCATCGAAAAGGATCGCCTACATCTTGGCACCCTCCATGACTCAACCTTAAGCTGGAGAGCTCATAGCCAGCCTTTTTCCCCTCCATTCAAGGAAGGCGCCTTGGCGCATGGTGGGCCATTCACAGCTTGCGCCGGTCGAGATTGGGATCCGCCTCAGATCCAGGTATGGCGCGAGCAGATGGATGACCAAGGCCGCCCCATGCTCGAAAATTTCACTCTTTACACAGAGGCGATGACTCGGCCGCCCTCTCAACTGGCTATCGGAAATAGCAGACTTCTCAGCGATGGGGCGAGCGGTGGCGCGCTCATCCTCTGGGATCTGATCGCACGCATGCCCGTAGCACGTCTTGCACACACTGCACTGGACGCTCCCAGAGAGAGATCCTTATTGCCTTCGACGGTCACTGGCCCGTCAGCGTCTCTTTGGATAAAATCGTCGTCTGGGATTATATAACTGGCACTTTGCAGCAACAGACCGCTTTCCCTGACGCTCAAAAATGGGACAGCCTTGATGCTTTCGATCTTGGCTACCCTCACGCCGCAATGGCTGTAACACGGACAGAGGTAGAGATAGATGAAGAGACCGGAGAGGAACTGTCGACCGAAGTCATCCACTGCGTCTTTGTAGCCCATCTGCCACAAAGCCGCTTCGTGGCCTCTTTCCCCCTTCTTCATCAGCCAATGGCCCTTTCTCAGAATCTCTTCACTCTGGGCGTTTACATGCGCGAATATGATCCCAATCAAGGAATTGCGTTCGATTGCTACCGCCACTTCAACTTTTTACGATCTCCCCCTGCAGAAGGTATTGATGAAGAGGATGAGAATATCGTCCTTCCACTTGCAGGAGCTGCACAAGCTGCTGCACCTGCCCCACAATTGGGATCAGGATCTGGCTCGGATTCAGGCTCTGGCGCAAGTGCAGGTCTTGGCTTTCCTGCTCTTTCTCCAACAGGACCCCGCGAGAGCTCTAAAGGGAGAGATGGCGATGTAGGCCCCGGTTCTGGCTCAGGTTTAGGTGCAGGTGCGAGTCAACGATTTGGTTCTGCCATCCCTGTTCCGAGAGCACCCCGTCCTAGTTCTAGAGGAAGGGATGCCGGTGCTGCTCGCAATGTCGGCCCTGGCCCCGGTTCTGGCTCAGGTTTGAGTGCAGGTGCGAGTCAACGACTTGGTTCTGCCATCCCTACTCCGAGAGCACCCCGTCCTAGTTCTAGAGGAAGGGATGCCGGTGCTGCTCGCAATGCCGGCCACGGCCCCGGTTCTGGCCCCGGCGTAGGCGCAAGTCAGCGATTTGACTTTGCCCCCAATGCGCGGGCAGCACTCCGACCCAGCCCCGCCCCTGGACCCAATTCAGGTTCAGGCTCTGGTTCCGGCCAAGGCGCCGACTTTGGAGCACCGCCCTTCATCTTCGACCTTGCCGCAGCAACTGCATTCGGGTCCCTCAATACGCGGGCAGCACTCCGGCCCAGCCCAGCCCCTGGACCCAATTCAGGCCCTAGCTCTGGCTCAGGGGCAGGTTCAGGCTCTGGTTCCGGCCAAGGTGCCGACTTTGGAGCACCGCCCTTCACCTTCGACCTTGCCGCAGCAACTGCATTCGGGTCCTTCAATACGCGGGCAGCACTCCGGCCCAGCCCAGCCCCTGGACTCAATTCAGGCCCTGGCTCTCGCTCAGGGGCAGGTTCAGGCTCTGGTGCCGGCTTTGGAGCACCGCCCTCCACCTTCGCAGCAGCAACTGCATTGGAGTTTGACTTCTCATTTCCCCCAGCACCTCCTTCAGGCCCTGGGTTTGGACTCCAAGCGTCAGCCGGCCATGCAGGCGCCCTCTCTCCCTATACAAGAAGAGCAGCGGCAAGCTCCCTCGCGCTAGCCCCTCTCAGTCCAGCAGTGAGAACCCTCTCTCCGCTGCCAGGACCGCTCTCCACCACGCTGCCAGGGACGCCTCCAGGCCACCACTCCACTACGCTGCCCCAATCCTCGCTCGGCTCTCCATTGCCAGGGACATCGCCCGCAGGAGCGGGCGCTCCGGCAAGCAGCGACCCCAGCCTAGAAGATAGCCAAACCCCACCAACAGGATCCACCCTCGTACGCAGTTTCGCTCAATTCTTCCCTCCAGGGAGAACGCCTAATGGATGATTCTGAAGGTAGTGTGGGGCTCCTGCACAGGCGCAAAGCTAGCCTCTGCTGCCGTGATAGTGGCTTGGCCTGGGCTCTCTTTAAGAGCCTTGAAAAAGCTCTCAAGAGCGCTCTTGGGACCCTGGACCACCACCTTGACCGAGCCATCCTTCAGGTTCTGCACCGTTCCAACCAGCCGGTGCGCCTCTGCATGCCCTTCCACCGTCCAGCGGAAACCCACCCCCTGGACCTGGCCGTGAATGTGAAGAGTGAGCTGTTGCACTAGGAGCTACCTCAAAATCACCCTTACAACCGTATGCAAGAGCTGGAGCCCAATAAGCGCAAACATGGGACTCAAATCGAGCATGCCAAGCGGAGGGATGATGCGGCGGAAAAGACCCAGGTAGGGCTCCGTATAAAAGGCGAGAAAGACCATGAATCGGGACTCGGAAAACCTTGGAATCCAAGAGCCAAAGATGCGCGCAAGAAGAAGAAATGTGTAGGTTGTAAATACCAAATTTACAATATAGAGCAGCATAGGTTCTCTTAACCCTCCCTTCTCGAGAGCGCATTGCTTGTTTTATTTCCTTGAAAAAGCAAAGCCTCTTCTATTATTATCTTCCTAAATTTAGTTGCAATATCTAATAATGATACCTCTCCTCTTTCTTGGCGTTGATATTACCGATAAGAAGGTGCGGCTTGCTCAAATAAGAAAAATCAAGGGCAAGCTGGCGCTCATTCATTTCGAAGAGCATCTGCTTGAGGGCTTTGCGCGAGGCGAAAATTTTAAATCGACTCATGGCGCTGCCGTCATCTCCTCGCTCAAATTCGCCGATGTTCTCGTACGCAAGCTCAGGCTACCTCTGAAAAAGCCGAGCGAAATCGCCTCCGGAGTGCGCTTTCAGGCCGAATCTCTGCTTGCCTACAATCCAGAGAAGGGTCTCATCGCCCACGAGATCGTTGAAAAAGGCGATCCGATGACCACCGTCACCCTCTATGCAACCAAGAAAGATCACTACAGCCGCCATCTCTTGGCCCTCGAAAAAGCCCATCTCAGAGCCGACCTGATCCTCGCCGCCCCCTCAGCCCTTGCTGCGCTCGCCGCCTTGAACGGTTCTAAGGAAAACGAGCTCCTGGTCTATCTTAGGCCCGAAGGAGGCCTTGCCGCCCTATGCAATCAGGGCCGAGTCCTGGCCGCTCGCAGCTTTGAGCTGGACCGATCGGAAATCCAGAAGACCCTTCTCACCCTCACCTCAGGCCTGAAAGAGCCGATGCGCTCAGCAGCGATTCTCTCAGAAGATAAGGCAGACCTCCTCCTCGTGCAAGATCTAGAGGGTTTTGAAATAAAGCCCTTCGAGTGCGCCTCCTTCGATCTCGATCAAGAGAAGTGGGGGCGCTTCGGCCTGGCCATTGGCCTCGCCCTTGCCGGCATGAAAGAGGCTCCCAGCTTCTCTGACAAGGCTCCAGATCCTATCGAGCTCGTTCGCAGATGGAAAAAGCCGCTCTTTATGACCGCAGCGCTTCTTCTCGCTCTCTTGGCGAGCCTCGCCTTTTTCGGCAGCCTCTACCTCGAAGAAAAAGAGAAAATGCTCCTAGCCAAGGCCTCGCCCATTTTCAAAATGATGGATTCTTGCCAAGAGATCAACCGAGGCGAGCTTTCTCAAAAACTGGGAAAGCTCGAGGAGCAGCTAGAAAAAGAGAAGAGCACCTTCACCCTTCTTCCCCTTGTGCCCAAAAGCTCCGATCTCCTTGCCTGGCTTGCCCGCACAGGAGATAGCCATGAGGTGAATTTCTCGATCGAGGAGCTGCGCTACAAGATGGTTAGCTCTCCCAGCCTCGCTCATAAAAACGAGCGCTACTTGGTTAAAGTCGAAATCGTCTTGACCGCACCCGACCCCTACGCTGCTCAGGAGCTCTTTTTAGAGAAAAACCCCTTGCGCGATGCAGGTAAGGAGTGCGAGTGGAAACGGCTCGATGCCGGCAGATACCGAGCCACCTTCTATTTAAAAGATAAAACCAGGTACAGCTGATGAAGCCGCAAGAAGCCTTTCAAAAATGGCTCCCCTTTACCCTCGTCGGCCTTCCTTTCCTCTTGATCGCCCTCTCGCTTCTCTTTTTTCTAAGCAAGAAAAGCTCGCTCGAAGATCTCGACAGACGCCTCGACTACGCCTTGGAGAAAGCCTTTAAGATGCGCAAGAAAGAAGAGGTCAACGAGATCGTGAAAGGCCACTTCTCAAATGTGGATTCAGCCTTTCTTTCGAGAGAAATCGAGAGCCAGAGCCTCTTGAGCGCCGAGCAATCGGCCCTTCAGAAAAAGCTCTCTCTGCAGTTGCCAGGAGGGGAAAAGCTGGCTGAAAGGCTCGCCTTCCTAAAGCGGGAAAACCGCATGAGCTTTGTCGAAAAGAGCGGCGAGCGCAAAGATGGCATCCAGGAGAGCCTACATGTTCTAGAGAAGCCTGTGGAGGTCGATGAGGCCGATCTAAAGAAAATCACCGAACACCTCGAGAAAAGAGAGAAAAACGATCCGCTCATCATCATCACTGAGCTCTCCATCAAGCGCAAGAGGGCGCTCGGCAAAAGCGAGGTCTTTGGCCTCAACCTAGAACTTTTAAAAAGAGAATTTCTCCAATCATGAAAAAGGGCCCTCTCTTACTTTCCATTCTCCTCGTTCTTGCTTGCCTCTCTAGCTTGAGCGCCGCTCCCTCTCAAAGAAGGGCTCGAGGCAAAATCCGTCCCCCAGCCCTTATCACGGTCAACCTGGTCGACAGAAATGGCATCACCGAGATCATCCGAGATAAGAAGCGCATCGCTCAATTTGAAAAAGTCAACTTCCTTGCCCCACAGCCCTATCAGAAGGTGCTTCGCGTCTTTGATAAGGATAGCTCCGGCAGCGCCTTCTCCATCTTGACCAGCTACCATCCCAACAGCGAGCTCAAGCAGTACCTAGAAGCCTCAGGCAGCCGCGCCTTCGGTCTCTACAAAGAGTGGTATGCGAGCGGCCGCGTCAAAATCGAGGGAAAAGTTGTTTCAGGGATCGCCGATCTCCACCCACAAGCCCAGGAGAGCTGGCTCTTCGATGGCCTCACTCGCGCCTTTGATGAAGATGGAGCGCTTCAGGCAGAGATTTTCTATCAGAAAGGCGAGCTCGAGGGGATAGCCAGGTACTACCATAAAAATGGAGTGGTCTCAAAGCTTGCTCCCTACCGCAAAAATCAGCTTCACGGAGAGCTCTTGGCCTATAGCCCTCAAGGTAGTTGCTTGGGATGCATCTCCTATGTCGATGGAGTCAAAGAGGGAAAAGCCACCTGTTATTGGGAGAATGGCACTCTTTTCTCCTCTGAGCTCTACCAGAAAGGGCTTTTGATGCAGGGCAGCTATCAGGATCCCCATGGCGAGGCTCTCCACGGCATCGAAAAGGGTCGAGGCCATCGACCGATCTACCAAGGCGAGCATCTCGTAGAGCTTCAAGAATATCAGGGAGGCCGTCCAGAGGGCCGTGTCGAGCTCTTCGACGAGCTTGCAAGAAAGATCTCCTGCCACTCTCTAAAAGGGGGAGAAAAAGAGGGCGAGGAGCTCTTTTTTTATCCTGAAACGGGCAAGCCGCGACTTCTTCTCACCTGGCGAGAGGGCTTGATGCAGGGGCGCATCAAGACCTGGTATGACAACGGCGCTCTTGAGAGCCAGAAAGAGATTTCGCAGAACAAGAAAAACGGCACCGCCTTTGCCTGGTACCGGTCGGGGGCGCTCATGCTGATGGAAGAGTATGAAAACGACCGCCTGATTCGCGGCGAATATTACCGCATCGGCGAAAAAACCCCTCTTTCTAGGATCGAGAAGGGTCGGGGAGCGGCCCATCTCTTCGACGGCTACGGCCAGCTAGTGCAAAAGGTCCAGTACCAAGATGGAAAACCGGCTGAGCTGTGATCGCCTCAAAAAACAGCAGAGGATCGATTTTTTAGAGAAAAGAGCCTCTCTCTCTTCCTTGCGCAAGTCAGAGGCGAGCCATCTTGCGCAAGCCACTCTAATTCAAGAGCTTGCGAGATTTAATGCCGTTCTTTCCTTCAGCAGCATCCGAGGGGAGATCGAGATGAGCGGGGTCAATCGCCATCTCATCGAGAGGGGAGCGCTTCTTCTCCCCCGTGTCGAAGCAAGGGGTGAGCTATCTTTTTTTCGCCCCACAACCGATGGCGATCTCGAGCGTTCCTCGCTCGGCATCTTAGAGCCAAAATCGATTTGCGAAAGGGTCGCCGCTTGCCAAATCCCGCTCGCACTTGTGCCTGCGCTTGCTTTTGATTCCTCTGGCTATCGGCTGGGCTATGGCGGCGGCTACTACGACCGCCTGCTCTCAAGCTCTCCTCATCTTCAGAGTTGGGGCATCGGTTTTCGAGAGCAGCTAACCGATTCGCTCCCCCTTTCTCACCGAGATCGGCCGGTGAACAGACTCTTTCTTTTTTAAATCCAGCACGAAAGAGCTCCCTGAAGCCATTTTCGCAAGTTGCAACCTTTTAATTCTCCATGGGTCGAAGGCAAGGAAGAGGGCCTTTCAGATGAACAAGTGTATCGGCTCTCTTTCGTGAACGTGAACGTTTGCGAGCCCGCGCCCGATCTTATTTTCAAAAGGAGTTAGCTGAAATAGAGAGCGCTTATGTCAAACTGGCGTTTTACATTGACTAACTCCTCTACTTGTCCCACAATGGCCGCTAAAAGGAAACAGGAGATATCCCTATGAATCCAGGTGACCGAAGAAAGGCCCTCGACGCCGCCCTTGCCCATATAGAAAAACAGTTTGGTGAAGGCTCTATCATGAGTCTCGGCAAGCACTCTGCGACACGCGAAATTTCGGTCATCAAGACAGGGGCGCTGACCCTCGACATCGCACTCGGTATCGGCGGTGTTCCACGGGGAAGAATCATCGAAATCTACGGCCCTGAATCTTCAGGTAAGTCGACCCTCGCCACCCATATCGTCTCCAATGCGCAGAAAGCGGGCGGTCTTGCTGCCTACATCGATGCGGAGCACGCCCTCGATCCAGCCTATGCTGCCCGCATCGGCGTCAACGTGAACGAGCTGATGATCTCCCAGCCCGACTGCGGTGAGGATGCCTTGAGCATTGCGGAGCTGCTCGCCCGTTCCAATGCAGTCGATGTCATCGTGGTCGACTCGGTGGCAGCGCTGGTGCCCAAACACGAGCTCGAAGGGGAGATGGGCGACACCCACGTGGGTCTGCAGGCGCGCATGATGTCGCAGGCGCTGCGCAAGCTCACCGCCACGCTCTCCAAGACCAACACCACCGCCATCTTCATCAACCAGATCCGCGAGAAGATTGGGGTCATGTTTGGCAGTCCTGAGACCACCACAGGCGGTCGGGCGCTCAAGTTCTACTCCTCGATTCGCCTCGACATCCGTCGCATCGGCAGTATCAAGGGCGCAGACAATGTGGACGTAGGTAACCGCGTCCTTGTCAAGGTGGCCAAAAACAAAATGGCGCCTCCATTCCGCACCGCTGAGTTCGACCTGCTCTTCAACGAGGGCATCTCCCAGACCGGCGTCCTCATCGATCTCGGCGTCGATAAGGGAATCATCGAAAAGAAAGGGGCATGGTTCAGCTTCGGAAGCGAGAGACTTGGCCAAGGCCGCGAAGCGGTGCGCGAAGAGCTCAAACGCAACGGCAAGCTCGCCCAAGAGATCGAGAGGCTCATCCTCTCTAAGATCGGCTCCTCGAGCGCTGCTCCTGCCAAAGAAGCGGCAGAAGAGCCCGCCGCTGTTTAATTCACAAGGGTCCGCTTGACTCATGCACGAGATCAAGCGGGCCACCGTTATACGGTGAGTGCGCCGTAGCGGTTGAGATATTCTGTAAGTTTCTTGAACTCAGTAGTTTGTAGCGACAATTCCGAGAGGGTGTTATTGAACCCTTCGGCTTCGTCTTGCAGCATCTGGAAAGCGCGCTCTTTGCCCAAGAGAAGGGGAAGATTGATCGCTCTTTTTTTCTTTGAGTCTTGGACAAAATCGGAAAAATCGTCGGCAATCTGAAAGGCGAGCCCGAAGTGGGAGGAGAGTTTCTGCACGAGAGGTAGCTTCTCGGGGTCGCCGCCGCCAAAGAGCCAGCCGAGCACAAAGGAGAGCTCGAAGAGCGAGGAGGTCTTCTTCTGCACGATCTCACGCAGCTTGGATTCATTGAAGGCGTGCACGTGTAGATCGAGAAACTGCCCTCCGGTCGCTCCTCCAATGCCTGTATTGAAGGTGGCAGAGGCAAGGGCGAGGGCGAGCCTCTTGGCATCGCGGTTATTTTTCTGCAGTTTTTCGTAGCCCGAGGAGATGAGCGCGTAGCTTGCGAGCAGCGCAACCGTTTCAGAGAAGGCGCAGTGCAGCGAAGGGGCTCCTCGGCGCTCCTCCTCATTGTCCATGCAGGGAAGGTCGTCGGCGATGAGCGAGGCGGTGTGAAAAAACTCGACGGCGACAGCTGCATCCATCGGCTCGCAGGAGGGATCGATCGCCTTTGCGGTGATGAGCACAATGATAGGCCTCAAGCGCTTACCGCCGTTTCGCAACGCATAGGCGCAGGCGTCGATCAGGGCCGAACTGGGTCCAAGGGTGGGGATCTCTTCTTCGATCTTCTTTTCTATCGCAAGCTTGAGCGATTCAAAAAGCGCTGTCATCTCATGCTCCTTTCAAGAACGAGGCGGGAGGAATGAAACCAGAGAGGACCATTCCTGGGTAGCAGAAAGATCGCTTGCCGATCAGGGTGCCTGGATTGAGCACCGAATTGCAGCCGAGCTCGCATCGATCACCGATGATCGCTCCAAACTTGCGCAAGCCGGTTTTGACCACCCCTTCAGCTGTTGTCAAGGTCACCTCGCGGCGATCGAGACGCAGGTTGGCGCACTTCACACCGGCTCCGAGGTTCACATCGTTTCCCAGAATCGAATCGCCCACATAGGCAAAGTGGCCCGCTTTCGCTCCGTTCAGGAGAATGGAGTTTTTCACTTCGCTCGCATGGCCGACCACAGCATGGTCGCCTAAAATCACATTGCCCCGTAAATAGGCGCCGTGGCGGATCTCACACCCCTTGCCTATAAGAGCGGGTCCTCGAATGTAGGCTCCCGCTTCAACGACGCTGCCCTCACCAATCGTAATCAACTCAGGTTCAAATAGATAGGCACCCTCTTCGATCTTTCCCTCGATCTTGCCTAGGCTCTGAGCTCGAAGGAAGCGATCGATATTTTTCAGAGCTTGCCAGACGGGACTGCCCTCTTCGAAGAGCTCTTTATGGGCAAAAGAGGAGAGATCGAAGAAGGATTCGAAAGAGAAATTCTGCATATTCCACACACTCCTCCTAACGATATATTATATGCTTATATATTTCTCCTCCTTCTAGGAGGCGGTGGAAATGTCGATGAGTCTTTTCTTTTTTGCTCCTATCTGTGGGAGAAAAAGGGTGTCGACATCTCGTCGATAGACGCTCTTGTTATGAACAGTTTCATCTAAGGCGCTCCATCGATCGACTCTCCAAGCGGCAGTTATCGACAAAATAACCGCCGCCGCTGACAGGGGCTAAACCAAGGCTAGCGTCCAGCAACCAAACCTACTGCAGAGATAAGGCCTCCACAAACAAGAGCATCCCTTGCCCCACCACTTCCTCGCACAATAAAGTAGATCATGGCGGTTCCATTGAGAGCCCATATGCACTGTAGATCGGACAGCACAATAGAGGGCAAGTTGAGCAAAGCGCCTGTGTTCATAGCTCTTAGCAGGGGCAACCAATCTGGGCTGGCAAGATGGGAGGTGATTGTATTGAGCGCTACTGGGGCCGCATTGGCAAGAAGAGCGATCACTCTATCGCCTCTTAGAGATCCTGTTAGAAGGCGGCATGCGCCGTGAACGGTTATGCAGGCGATTGAATCTGTAAAGTTTGGAAGTGCCACGTACTCTTCCACGCGCCTTGCTACATGGGCCACTTTTTGGAGAGCTTGAGCAGAAAGCTGCACAGATAACTCTCTAAGACCGCCCACTCTAGCGGCGAGACCCTCACCCACTCTTCTAAGCATCATATATAAGTCTCTTTTTAAAGTTATTCCCACCTATTCTATCCAACAGATGGATTAAAATTCCATAAATGTACTATTTCTCATATCCTGATTAAAATATGGATCATCTCTGGGAGCCACAGCAGACAGTAGATGCGCCTCTTGCGCTCGAATTGATTCAAGAGCAGTTCCCAGAACTGGAGCCCATAAACATCCGGATTTTGGGGGTGGGCTGGGACAATAGTGCGTTTGTAATCAACGACAAGTGGATTTTTCGCTTTCCTCGTCGAGAGATAGCCCTTCCCTTGCTCGAGGCTGAATGGTGCGCCTTGCCGAAATTGGCCCCTCATCTTCCCTTGCCTATCCCGCTGCCTAAATGGAGAGGAGCGCCCACCTCGCGCTTCACCTGGCCATTTATCGGCTACGAGCGCCTGCCTGGCTTTACAGCCTGCTACGTCAATCTGACAGAAGAAGAGAGAGGAGCGCTGGCCGAGCCGATCGCTCGCTTCCTTTCACATCTTCACACCGCTCCTCATGCCGTTCTTTCCGAGTGCCAGATCCCAGGGGATAATCTGAGCCGAATCGATTGGAAATGCATGATCCCTAAAATCTTGAAAAATATCGAGGAGCTATCGCTGCTCAACTTGCTCGAGAATAGAAAGAGGCTCGAATCGGTCATCGACGGTTTAAGGGATTTAAGAGCTCCCGTGCAATCGGCTATTGTTCATGGAGATTTTTACGTGAGACATCTTCTGGTAGATAAGAGCCACAAACTGGTCGGCATCATTGACTGGGGAGATATTCACATCGGTGATCCGGCGATCGATCTTGCGATTGCGCACAGTTTCTTACCCGTGCAGGCACAGGCGAAATTTAGAGAGGCCTATGGAGAGATTTCGAGCGCCACCTGGTCGCTTGCGCTGCTGCGTGCACTCTACAGCAGCAGCTTCCTCGTCCTCTATGGCTACCACTCGAAAGAGCCCGACCTCCTTCGCGAAGGGCTACGCCTTTTGAATTCAGAATTCAGAAGATAGGAAGGTTCAAGACCGCTCTCTGAACAAAGCTTCAACAATTTCTGGGTTCTGAAGCAGAGCCACTACTTCTTCCAATCCTGATAGGATCTCATTTGGATGACTCAAGACGACAGAGGCTCCCTCTGGAGAGTGGACTAGAAAATGATCGATTGCTTTTGAATTAAAAACATAGGGGGAGATGTTGGTGCAGTAGGGGGAATAGAGCGAGAAAGGAGAGCTCCCTTGGAAGGCTAGTTTCATCGCATTTGACATCTCTAGTTCATTGAAATTCATGTCTCCCATTGCGATGGTCGTCAGATCGGGATCGAACGTCTTTGCCAAATACTCTGCAAACTCAAAACGAGCAGGCTTTGTCGGATCGCCAGGCAAATGCACATTCACAAGACGTAGCCACTGCCCATTGTCCAGACGGCATAGTGTAATATCCTGCACCTTTCTCTGAGGTTCATTTGCAAAAATGGCCGGCACCTCTTTCGTCCATACAACTTCAAAAAGCCGCCTATCGAAGAGGAGAGATTCGCCCTGACTAGATAGAATTTCAAAATGGGCAGGAATCCGAGAGCGCAGCTCCTCAATGAAGGCGTTGCTGCACTCTTGCAGAGCGAGGAGGGCGCGCGGATGGGTAGGGTGCGAGATAGCCTCGAGTACCAGATCGGCAACATGTTTATCTCGAATCGTCAGCTTGGAATTATCGGTATAAACATGTTCGTCCACAATCAGCGAGCGGCTCAAGCCCTGTGAGTTTTTCTCAAGTACCCAACTCATGTACTGCGCATCGAGGACGTTCCAAGAGAGAAAATGCAGATTATCAAAGGTCATGCCGATGGGTATATGATCGGAAGGGAATTGCCACTTCTCTTGGAGCTCTCCTACGTAGCTGCCCATAGGTTGCAGCTTCGATGCAGCGAGTGCGATCGCCTCAGATAGGGCTGCAGGGGATACCGTTTTAGAGAGCTCTGCACGACCCGCAACGGGTGCCAAGATCAGAGACAGGGCTAGCAAAGCATAAATTTTATGATCTGGCATAAAGAAATCCTTTTAAGTTGGACTATCTATTATAACAATTGATCGGTTTTATTGCGATTAGACGAAAACTTCACTGAGAAAGTTTTGAATAGCAACCCACGCCCGTGCAGCCGCAACGGGATTGTGGAGAATTCCAGCATCAGGATCGCTTGCTCCTGGCGCTGCAAAAGCATGCATCGTGTTTCCATAAACATGAGCCTGCCAGTCTACCTTAGCTTCATTCATCTCTTTTTCAAACCCTCTTAGCTCTTCTTGAGGGGCGACAGGATCATTATACCCGTGAAGAATAAGAATTTTTCCCCGAATGGACTTTATCAGATCTGATGGAGGGGGATCAAAATGGCCATAGATACTCACAACCCCTTTTAAATCGGCTCCAGTGCGCGCAAGATCAAGAGC
Source organism: Chlamydiia bacterium (assembly GCA_963827485.1). Taxonomy (GTDB): domain Bacteria; phylum Chlamydiota; class Chlamydiia; order Chlamydiales; family JAAKFR01; genus CAWHBB01. Next base: position 378,908 of record CAWHBB010000001.1, on the reverse strand, counting down.
ACACATTCCACCAAAGCCGAAGCCAATCACTGCTATTTTTTTCGAATCTACATAGGGCAGACAAGAAGCCGTCTCAAGGCCTTTTAACACTCTCTTTTGCAGCAAGCGTCGATCCTGGATGAAGGGTTTTTTGAGAGCTGCATTTTCCTCTTTAGATCTACCCAAGACTCCGCGCCCGTACATATCCAGCGCAAAGCCCACATATCCTTGCTTGGAAATCATGCGAGTCGCTTCGCAGATAAACTCATCCCGCCCTTTCCACGCATGGCATAGGATTACAAGAGGATGTTTCCCTTCGTTTGGATAGGCAACAAAAGCTTCAAGATCAATATCGTGATCTCGATAAGGAATTGCTGTGCAGTGCATTTTTACTATCCCTTACTTCATTAGAACGAGAGCTATTAAGAAAAAAGAATCTGGGTGACAGGATTCGAACCTGCGACCCCTTGCACCCCATGCAAGTGCGCTAGCCAAGCTGCGCCACACCCAGATAGTTGCTAAGTTGTTGGATATGAAGGAGTTATGATTTTATCTATCCCTTAGCAGAAAAAATCCTTGGGTGGAATTTTAGGCGGTATTTAGAAAATCGGCAAGAGTTGTTATTGTACTCCCATGATTCCGCCGCAGCTTGAAGAGAGTTGGAGAGAGCCCCTGAGAGAGGAGTGGGATAAGCCCTATTTGAAGGAGCTTGCCCACTTTCTGGCAAATGAGCGCAAGGCTACGAGGGTCTATCCAGAGAAGAAAGAGGTCTTTTCCGCCTTCGAAAAGACTCGCTTCCACCGCGTGAAAGTGGTCATCATCGGCCAAGATCCCTATCACGGCCCCGGACAGGCCCACGGCCTCTCTTTCAGCGTCAAGCCGGGCATCAAATTCCCCCCATCGCTAAGGAATATCTTCAAGGAGCTCGAGGAGGACCTCGGTCTGCCACCTCCTGAGCACGGCTGCTTGAACTCCTGGGCCGAGCAGGGCGTTCTCATGCTCAACGCCACCCTCACCGTCCGCGAAGGTCAGCCCCAATCCCATGCAGGCAAGGGCTGGGAGCTCTTCACCGATAGCGTCGTGCAAGCTCTCGCGAGGCGGGGCGATCCACTCATCTTTGTCCTCTGGGGAAAATCGGCCCTCGCCAAGTGCGAGGCAGCCCTAAGCTCCTCAAACGCCACTCACACCGTTCTCAAGGCCCCTCACCCCTCCCCCTACTCAGCGAGCTCCGGCTTCTTTGGCTCAAAGCCCTTCTCCAAGATCAATGCAAAGCTTGTGGAATTAAATAGAGAGCCTATTGATTGGAGGCTACCGAGTCCAAAATGAGAGCCATCTCCTCCATCGCAATCGCGCGGTGGGAGATGCGGTTTTTGGTCGCCTCATCGAGCTCGGCAAAGCTCTCTGAACTACCCTCTTTGACAAAGAGCGGATCGTAGCCAAAGCCCCTCTCCCCTCTTGGATTTTCCAGAATATGCCCCCACACCCTGCCTGAGGTGGTTTTTTCTCGGCCATCGGGAAAGACTAGAGCGCATGTGCATTCGAAATAGGCTCGCCTCTTTTCAAAGGAGAGACCCTCCATCTCCCGGAGCAATTTCTCTCGATTGGCAAGATCGGTTGCGCCCTCTCCTGAGTAGCGCGCCGAGTAAACGCCAGGTGCGCCCCCAAGAGCCTCGACCACCAGTCCCGAGTCATCGGCAAGCGAGGGCATGCCGAGAACTAAGGCCGCCTTTCTTGCCTTGATCAGCGCATTTTCTTCGAAGGTGCTGCCATCTTCTGGAGGCGCTATGTAGTCGGGGAAATCGAGAAGCGAAAGGATCTGAAAAGGCTTGCCTCGCAGCAGGGCGGAAAGCTCTGCGACTTTGCCACGATTATGGGTCGCTAAAAGAAGCCTCACAGGAAGCTTTTAATTGCGGCCACCGTGTAGCGGCCCCCTTGGAAATCGACCATATCGCCCTTCTTCTTGCCGAGCATCGCCTGGGCGAGCTTGGATTGGAAAGAGAGGATGCGCTTATCAGGATCGGCATCCCATGGCCCGAGAAGGGTGTAGGAGACCTTTTTCCCTTTGGAATCGATCAGATCGACAACGACCCCGACCGAAACCTCCCTCGTCGTGATATCCTCTTTGGTCAGGATGCGCGCCTGGTTGAGCTGGCGCGAGAGCATTTTGAGCTCAGACTGCAGTCTAGAGCGCCTTTCAAGGGCGAATTTGTATTCGGAGTTCTCTCGAAGGTCGCCGAGGGCCCTTGCCGCTTCGATCTCTCGAGCATTATCGACCGTCTCTACTGTGCCAATGTGGTGGATACGCTCTTGGATCCTTCTGTAGCCCTCAGCCGTAGTCCAGATCACCTCTTCGCGCTTCTCCCGCTCCTTTTCCCCCATCTCGGGCTGGACGACCTGGGCAAGGGATTGCAAGATCCGAAGATCCTGTTTGGAAAGCGAGTGGCATTTGCTTGCAAGCAAGAGGAGCTCTTTGAGGTACTCGACAGGCGTATTTTCTATAATCGAACGGAAGAGGGCGTAGCGCTTTTCGGAAAGAAGATGGTTCATCTTCTTGACCAGGTCGCGGTAGTCATTTTTATCTTCCAAGTAGTGCAAGAGAATGAAAAAGGCCTCTAGGAATTGGGTCTTATGCTCCTTGTCGGAAAGCGGCACACTCTCGTTTGCTGCGAGCTTGAGAAAATACCAGAAAAAGGCCTCAGGGAACAGCGTGACCTGGTTGAGCAGGGTGCGGATGCGCTCTTCGAGCAGCGGTTTGACCTTCTCGTTTGCAGAGAGCTCTTTGAAGATGTAGTCGCGAATCTGGCTAGGACTCATGACAAAGAGGATGGAGAGGAAATGGCTCTCCCACTTCTTGCTCTTCTGGCGAATGACAACGAGCGCCTGTTTTTTCACAGCGGTGACCGAGATGGCCTTCAGAACTTCATCTGGCTGTTCGATTGCCAAAAGGTACTTATCGGCCTTTTGGGCAAACTCCTCTGGTAAGATCTCGGCGAGCAAGAATAGCGCTTCGAGCTTCATCGCCTTTTCGATAGAGGAGTCCTCTTTTGCCTCGAGAGCTGGTTTTAGAGCCTCTTTGGCCGCCTCCTTGGATTTTGCATCTTTGAAAACCTCAGAGAAATCGCGCAGGTACTGGTAGACCATCTGGATCACCTCTTCGGTCCGCTCCACCCCTTTGAGCGCCTCAAAAAATCGGTCGGAGTGGGCAAGCTCTTGCCTACGCAGCTCGAATCTTTCTTTGGAGCTTTCAGGAGATTTGATGAGGGTATTCTTCTTGATCTTCGAGCGGGCAAGCTGCCACCATTTGGTCCAATCTTTTTCGGGAATCACCAGGTCGGAGAGCTCATCCTTGATCTCAGAGGCGGTTTTGGGTCCCAAGTCCTGCAGGAGCAGCTGGATCAGCATCACAGGGTTCTCCTTGCCCTCTTTCTCGAGCGTATCTGGATCGCCGAACCTGCGAGCGAGGAAATGGGAGGAGGGAAGCGGCTGAAGGCTTTTAAAGGCGTTGTCGAAGGAGATCTCCTTGGGTGCACGCGTCCCTTCGAACTCGACGGTTGCATGCTGGCTGATGAGGGAGACATCCAAAATCTCGCCTACACCCCATCCTCCGCTGTGAAAGACAAAGTTGCCCTTCTCGAGATGGCAAAGCAGTTCGAAGCGGGTGATAACTCCCTGGAAGTTTTCTCGGAAGCGCAGGCCTGAAAGGCGCATGAACTCGTTGTAGTGGCGGTGTGAGCCATATTTTTTTTCGAGATAGCTCGTCGCAAGATCGGCAAAGAGCGGGCTGTTGGTGGTCTCGAGATCGAGCAGCAGGCGCAGGATTTCGTGGTTGAGCTTTTCGTGGGAGACCTGCTGCCAAAGAGGAACCGCTGTCTCCGCATATTCGCCAAAAATAGGGGCCACAGGCGAATCTTTTATGATCGCGAGGATTTCTGCTAGCTCTTGACCGTCAACGACATCCGACAGGCAATACTCTTCCCAAAGCCGCAAAAAGCGGGCTTTAGAATCGCTTTCTGCCAAAGCGCGAAATTCTGCTAAATAACTCATTTTAGTAAAACCTAAAGCAAATAAAAACCATTATAATATCACCCTCGAGAAAGAGGCAATTTAAATCGCACCGCTGAGACCGCTCCCTTAACTCTCTTTCTGTTTGAATTTATGTATAAAAAATTTTAGGTTCAGGCTGACCGTAGGAACTTTCTGGAGGAACTCCCGATGGCCGAGCGCCCTGAAGATGAGATCAAGCAAGCTCTCAATGACTTTCTCAAGCTCTATAATATTGAGGCAGATCTGGACAAGCCGGCCGAAGAGGAGGAGGAAGGAGAGAGGCCTTATGGCGGCTACTCCGATGTGATGAGCAAGACTCAAGCCAAGCTCGATGAGCTCAATGCAAAAGCTGAGGATATGCTGAAAAAGTCGAAAATGACACGCGAGGAGCTCGATGCTTACGGCGCCAATCCCGACAATTTCACAGCAGAGCAGTGGGAGGTGCTGGAGCGCATCCGCGCTGGCGCCGACAAACTCAAGCAGCAGGCGCAGGAGTACATCGGCATAGAAAACCTGAAGCGCAAAGCGGAGAATGAGCGCGAGGCGCAGATGCAGAAGTTTGGCAAGAAGAAGCGCTGGCTGCCGATCTAGCTACTGCCAGAGATAATTATTCACCCCCTTTTAAAACAAAATCGGGCCTGGGCCCGATTCTACTCTATAAAAGAGATGAGGAAGCTCTTTCGTGAACGCGAAAACCGATTAGAGCTCTTGTATGACTAGTCACTAGATAGTGTACGCAAAAAAGCCAATCCTCTACGCTCAGAGCCATGGAAATAACGACGAGAAAGGGACTCGATATTCCCTTCGCAGCGCTTCCCCATGGCCCGCTGAAGCTGTTGAAACCTTCGGCGCGCCTCGCTTTAGATCTCTCCCCATTCGCTGAGGTTCGCCTCAGACTCCTCGTTCAGCTTGGCGATGCAGTCTCGCTCGGCCAGCCCCTTGCTGAAAACAAGAGCGCTCCCGGCCACTTCTTTGTTTCGCCCGCTTCAGGAAAGGTTGTAGAGATACGACGAGGCGATAAGCGCCGCTTGACTGCCATTGTCATCGAGCGAGATGAGGAGGAGCGAGAGCTAAAGCTCGATCCTCTCGATCCGAAGGGAGCTACACCTTCGGCCATTCTAGAGAGGCTTCTCCAAGGCGGCGCCTTTAGCCATATCCGCATGAGGCCCTTCGATATCCTTGCCAGGCCCGATCAGCTGCCGCGAGCGATCTTTGTCGCAGCGATCGATAGTCGCCCCTTCGCTGTCCCACAGGAGATGCAGCTGGCAGGCTATGAGGCGGCCTTTCAGGTAGGTCTCGACACGCTTTCGAGGTTGACGAAGGGCGCGGTTCATCTCGTCTATAGAAAGGGCACCACCTTGCAGGCCCTCACCCGCGCAAGTGGGGTGGAAAAGCATGAGGCAACAGGTCCCCATCCGATCGGCAACGTCTCGCTGCACATCCACGAAATCGACCCCATAAAAAACGCAGAGGATAGGGTCTGGACGCTCTCTTTGCTCGGCGTGATTGCCATCGGGCGCAAGATGATGGAGGGGCGCGAGCATGTCGAGCGAGTGATATCGATAGCAGGGGATGGGATATTAGAGGGCGCGCGCGGCTACGTTAAAGCGCGTGCAGGCCAGAGCATCCAGAGCCTCAGCCAGGGCCGCCTGGCAGCAGGTCCGCTCTATCTCATCTCTGGTGATCCGCTCACAGGCAAAAGGGTCGATGCGAAAGATTTTCTCGGCTATTACGACAGCTGCTTCTCTGCGATTCCGATCAACCAGTGGCGAGAGAGGCTGCACTTTTTGAGTGTGGGCTTCGACAAGTATTCAGCCACGAGGGCCTACCTATCGGGGCATCGGAAATCTCCTCGAAAAGGGGTGCGTTTCACTGCCAATCAACATGGCGAGGAGCGCGCTTTTATCGATTCGTCGGTCTATGATAAGGTCATGCCGATGAATATCCCGACGATGCACTTTGTACGCGCTCTCTTGACTGAGGATTACGATCTGGCCGAAAGGCTTGGGCTCTTTGAGGTCTCGCCTGAGGATTTTGCTCTTGCCACCTTCATCTGTCCCTCCAAAATCGAGATGGTGGAGATCGTCGAGCGCGCTTTGAGGCGGGCTGCGCACGAGGCAGGTTATTGAGAGGATCCGTTTCCCAATATGAAACGGCGTATCATTCTTTTCCTCCTGCTTTTGGCGACTGCCGGCGCAAGAGGCCAGCAGAGGGATCCCACCGCCTCTCTTTTCTATGATCTGGAGCTTGCCAAGCTCATCGAAGATCGGGAGTATGCTCCCTTCCCCATCTGCTACAACCACATCTACTCGACAGGCTATTTTGCCACGCCCTCTGCGCGCATGACCGAAGAGGGGGTGGTCGGCGTAGGATTTATCGAGGCACCCCCCTACCGCAATTGGAATGCCCTCGTGCAGCTCTTCTGGTTTCTCGAGCTCTCCATCAACTACCGCATCTTCCGAGGGGTCAAAGAGATCCACCTCTCCAAACACGGCTTCGGCGATTATGCCGATCGCGGCGCTAACCTGAAGGTGGGCCTCGTGACACCCGAGGTGACCGGCTATGAGCTGCCCGGCTTTGCCTTTGGAGTCGAGGATTTCATGGGTTCGAAGAAGTTCACCACTCCCTACCTCGTGGCGACCCAGGTCTTTCGACCCTATTCGATCGAAGCCAGTTTGGGATGGGGCTCGGGGCGCTTCCGGGATGGTCCTACGAACGGGTTTTTCGGCGGCGCGGTCTGGTATCCCTTCTGGCACTATAACGCGAGCTGCCTCTCTGGCCTCGGCGTTGCTGTTGAGCTCGATCCGGTCGACTACCGATGTCCGAAGCGGGAGCCCCATCCCCATGCACGGGTGAGCTCCAGCCCGATCAACGCAGGCATCAAGTACAACTTTAAGGACATTTTAAGTCTCACGGCGAGCCGCATTCGGGGACGCGAGTGGGCTTATGGAGGCTCTCTTCAATATAACTGGGGCAGCACGCTCGGGCTTCTTCCTAAAATTGCCGACCCGCCCCCCTACTCTTCGCCGATCAATAATGAACCTCTGGGCTGTGTGAGGAGCGAGATGCTCTTCATTGAAAATTTGGCCTGTGTCTTGCAAGAGCAGGGCTTTGATCTTGTGCGAGCCTTCCTCTGCCAGGAGTGCGCTCTGAACCGGGTGGTGGTCTCGGTTATCAATAACTGCTACCGGCAAGAGTGCGTGATGCGCCTTCGTCTCCAGAGCATCTTGGCAGCGCTTGCCCCGAGCAATATCGATGAAGTGGTGGTGGTCGTTGAATCCTACGGCCTTCCTTGCCAATCCTATCTCTACACGCAAGATCTTCTCATACGGTATCGCGATGCGACGATCTGCCCCTACGAATTTGACCTGCTCACACAGCGGAGAGAGGCGTGCGATTTCAGCCGGATGGGCAAGCTCATCTACCAGCGCAAACCGGACTGGGTGCGCTTCCGGTTCTTTCCCGCCTTTGAGACTTTCTTCGGCAGCGCGAAGGGAAAATTCAAATACGACCTGGGGGTGAGGAGCGAGACAGATGGCTTTTTCCCCTACGACCTCTACTACCATCTGGAGATGAGCTACACCCTCTTTTCGACCTTCCACGATGTCTCCGACCGCGATTTCTACTTTCCCTCCTCGCTTCCCAACGTGGCTACCGATTATGTCAACTACCGGCAGAGGAGGCGCTTCTCGGTCGATAGAGCCTATCTGGAAAAGAACTGGAATCTCGGCTCGGGCTACTTTGGTCGCCTTGCTCTCGGCTACTTCCAGGTCAACTACGCGGGAGTTGCGGGAGAGGCGCTCTGGTATCCCGCCGATTCTAACCTCGCTATCGGCGTTGGAGGAGCGCTACTGAAGAAGAGAGAGTATACCGGTCTTGGATTCCAATCGAAGCTGCGCCATTTCGAGCATCACAAGGCGGTCTTCGAGCCCTACAGCATTCTTGGGCAATACTTTATGGATTTCTACTTCGATTTCCCTAGCCTCTCCTGCTTTGTAAAATGCTCTGCGGGACGATTTCTGGCGGGCGACTACGGTTTACGGCTCGAGGCTACTCGCTATTTTGAAAGTGGCCTTCGTCTTGGCATCTGGACCACGGTGACCAATGCACATGACAAGATCCATGGTCGAGATTACTACAACAAGGGCTTTGCGATAGAGATCCCCTTTGATTTCTTCACACCCTGCTCGAGCAAGAAGGTCTGGAGCTACGGCATGGCGGCCTGGCTGCGCGACGCGGGCTACTGGACCACGACGGGAAGGCCGCTCTTCAACCTGATCAACACCGAACGGCGTTAGCTAGAATTAAACCGGTGAAATTCAAGCTCACAAGTGCTCATGAGTCTCTAGAGCAGTTCAGCAGCGAGTCTAGCGCCGTAGGTGAAGATCAGCTTGGCGCCCGCTCGTTTGATGGAGAGCAGCGTCTCCATCAAGGCAGCCCGAGCATCGAGAAAACCCTCTGCCTCGCCTGCAAAGAGCATCGCATATTCGCCGCTCACATGGTAGGCGGCGATCGGCAAGTAGCTCCTCTCGCTGATCTTAGCGATGATGTCGAGATAGGCAAGCGCCGGCTTGACCATCAAGATATCGGCTCCCTCTTCCTCGTCGAGCAGCGCCTCGAGCAGCGCCTCCTTGGAATTGGCAGGAGCGAGCTGGTAGCTCCGCTTATGCCCTCCAGGCTTGAGCGTCGAGCCGAGCGCTGTACGAAAAGGACCGTAGAACGAGGAGGCATATTTGGCGCTATAGGCCAAGATAGAGACCTCCGAAAACCCCTCCCTCTCAAGCGCAAGCCGGATCTGGCCTACCCGCCCATCCATCATGTCGCTCGGCGCCACCATATCCACTCCCGCCTCTGCCTGAAGAAGCGCCATCTGGGCGAGCGCGGCCACGCTCCTGTCGTTGTCCACCTCCCCCCTCTCATCGAGCAGGCCGTCATGGCCGTGGCTCGTGTAAGGGTCCAGGGCGACATCGGCCATCAGACAGGCCTCAGGCAGCCTCTTTTTGATCTCCGAAATGGCGCGCAGCAATAGGCCGCTCGGATTGAGCGCCTCGCTTCCACTCCCATCTTTGAGTTCAGGCTCGATGATCGGAAAGAGCAGATAGGCCCGGATGCCCAGCCTCAGGCCCGCCTCTATCTCGATGAGCAGCTGGTCGATCGATTGTTTAAAATTGCCCGGTAAATGAGCGAGCGGCTCGCGCCTATTCTCCCCTGGCAGCACAAAGAGCGGATAGCCAAGCTCTTCCGCTCGGAGCCGGTTCTCTTGCACAAGCTGGCGCACCGATTCGCTCTTTCGATTCCGACGGCACCTTTTGGGAAGAATCAACCTGCTCATAGAGAGCAGACCATACCACCTTATGTCTTTAAAGACCTCTGCATAACTTCATTTGGGGCCAAAGATCGCCCTTTTGCCCGCCGGCACACCGAAGCACAAATCGCCTACTTTCAGCCAAGTATGTCAATTTGCGACTCCGTGCGCCAGCGGGCAAAATCATCGATTTTGGCCCTCAAAGCAAATTATACAAAGGTCTTTTACTTATGAACAATTGTGTTGGAAAGGGTAAAAAGGGTGGATCGATGAGCCCCCTCAGAGGTAGCTGTGGAGGGGATCCCCCTTTTTTCATCCCGAGGGAGCTCGCCAGATGGGGAAGTTTTAAACAAACTTTCCACAATCGCCTCACTTGTCCCTGATTTCAGGAGCTGCTATACTCCCTTGCTTTCAGCGGGGCCTTCAGGACAGAAGATGACGAGCTACGAGAGCTTTTCCGAGCAAGAGGAGCGCATTCTAGAGCGCTATGTGACCAGCACCAAAAGCTCCATCTTTGCCCTCAGAAACCTTCCCGAGGTCATCAAAGGCGCCCTCTTCTCTCGCTACTCCCGATCGACACTCGGTCTGAGATCGCTTCTTCTCAAAGAATTTATACAAGGCGATGAGGCGGCCTTCGGATCGATGGTCCATGCGGCTAGAGATGACGAAGTGCCTGACAGTCAGGTAGTTGCGATAAAAAAAGCGCAGAGTTTCTACGATCGCATCCTCGATGGTTATGGCGACGATTCGATCGGGGAGCTCGGCGGCGCCCATCTTGCGATCGAGAACATCTCGATGCTGGCCGCTAAGGTGGTCGAGGATAGTCGGGTGGGGGGATCGCCACTTGAGAAATCGACCCGCTACATCTACTTCGACCAGAAGGTGGGCGACCGCTATCTCTACTACCGCGAGCCGGTCATCATGACCTCCGCTTTTAAGGAGGAGTTTCTCGAGAGCTCCGACCACCTCTTCGAGACCTACTCCAAGCTGGTTCTCGAGCTGACGCCCATCATGGAGGCGCGCTTCCCCAAAGATCCGGAGGGCTCCAAGGGGGCCTATGCCGCCTCGATTCGCGCCAAGGTGCTCGATGCGCTGCGCGGACTCCTGCCTGCCGGCACGCTGACCAATATGGGGCTCTATGGCAATGGCCGCTTCTTCGAGTATCTGCTGCATAAGCTGCAGTGCCAGAACCTCTCCGAGCTACAGGAGATCGGCAAGAGCTCCTTCGAGGAGCTCTCCAAGGTGATCCCCTCCTTCATTCGCAGGTCCGACCTCACCCACAAGCACCATCTGGCCTTCCAATCCTTCTACAATGTGGTCCAAGGGGGGCTCAAGAAGCTGGAGTCCCACTACCGAGCCTCGGTTGCCGAGTCGCACCACAAACCGGGCGTGCGCCTGATCGAGAGCGATCCTGAGGCGGTCTACAAGGTGGCTGCCGCTCTGCTCTTTTCTCTCGGCGAGGCGCCGCTTGAAAATCTCAAAGCGGCTGTGAAGCGGCTCCCCGACGAGGAGATCGCCAAAATATTCGATGTGGTCACCTCCGCCAGGCTCAATCGCCGCCACAAGCCGCCGCGCGCTCTTGAGCATGCGAGTATGACCTTCGAGATGCTGGCCGACTTTGGGATCTACCGCGATCTGCATCGCCACCGCATCCTCACGCAGGAGAGGCAGCTCTTGAGCTGTAACTACGGCTACTTTATCCCTGAGGAGATCCTTGACACGCCGATGGAGAGGCCCTACCGAGAGGCGATGGATCGCGCCCGTGCCACCTTCCACCGCATCAGTCGTGAGCTTCCTGAAGAGGCGCAATATGTGGTGCCGATGGCCTACCATGTGCGCTGGTATTTCCATGTGAATCTGCGCTCGCTCGAGTGGCTCACCGAGCTGCGCTCGCAGCCCCAAGGCCATCCGAGCTACCGCTATGTGGCTCAGGAGATGGCGCGCCAGGTGATCGAGCGCTACCCGCTCTTCGAAGGGTTCTTCAAGTTTGTCGACTACGACGGCTACGCCCTCGGCCGCCTCCAGCAGGAGGAGAGAAAGGCTGCGAAAGAGGCGCTTAAGGCCGAAATTGGCGCTTGAGATCGAGATAGTGCTTATAGCTCCGCGCGAGTCCTTTTCGAAGTTCATTGAGCCGCATGGTTGCTTTACGGCTGGTGTTGGATTTTACTGCATCTCTATAGACCGGTCGTTTTAGATAGTCGGGGAGAGGAAGATCGGTTCGTGGCTCAAGCAGGATGAATCTGCAATTTGCTTTCAGATGGTGATGGAAGCTTGCAACCCCCTCGCTTTCGGTATCTGTCTGGCAATGCTCTTTATTGCCATGTTTGCTGCCGTAAAGAACAAAGGTTCGGCCATCTCTAAGGTCTGCCTCCTCCTCGATGACCTCGCATAGCGAATCCTGCCTTGCCTGCCAAGTTTCTTGGATGCTATCCACCTCTTCTTTTAGAATAGCCTGGAAGACAGGGGTGATGAATCCTGCAAGAAAGAGGTTAAAATCGGGGTGCGAAGAGAGGTCGACCTCTTCTGTGGGCACCTGCTCTATTCCAGCTTGCGTGTAACCCATTTCCTCGATCATCTTGAATAAAAAAGTCCTATCCTCCACAGGAAGATAGCGCCGATAGCTATCGAGTAGTTCCCTTGCGCGCTCAGGGGAGATCCTCTGCCTCTCTTCTCCATGGAAAGCTCTGAGCTCTTTTTCTAGGGCCATGATAGCGCCCCCTCCTTTTGCCCCTGGTTCATCCCAGAAGGCAAATTCGACCGGTCTCTGAACAAAGCGGATGGCATTGCAGTCGATTCTGTTTAGGAGGCCTGCCCGGGCCTCCTCGTTCCAGGAGCTATCGCCTTCTTCGAGCAGGACTCGATCAGCCCCTCTGTCGCCCTTTCGATCATTTCTCCCTCTGTAGAGCAGGTCGATGAGATAGGCGTTGAGCCAAGCGTGGGGGTCGCTTTGATGCATCTCTCCAAAGCAGATGGTATCTGCCTCCCAGATCGATTTCACGTTGGATTTGACCACCCTAAAGTACTTCCTTAAAATGCCCTCCGCACGCGCTCTCCTTCTCGCATGAGCGCGCTTCCACATACCCTTTATTTTGGAGGCAGCAGCTCTCCTCGCTCGATGCTTCTTCCACTCAAAGACCGATTTCAAGCCCTGGGGAATAAGCACTGCGCAAGAAAGGCCTATCCCATAAACCCAGCCCGCGTTGTCATCTTGAGTGGCAAAGTGGTCCGATACAGCAGCAATAACCACAGCGGCAATCACAAGCGCTCCTGCAAGCAGATAGCGCCAGGCGATAGGCTTTAGATCCGATATTTTTTGACCAATAGCTTGAGGCATAAGAATTCAAAATTAATTGAACTATTATACCATAGAAAAGTTAAGAAATAATTTTATTTATGATTTCTTAACTTTTTTTGTCTTGGTAGCCGGTTTGGCTTTGGATTTGGCGGGTGTAGCCTTTTTAGGGGCCGCTTTCTTAGGTGCAGCCTTCTTTTTGGCCGGTTTTTTGGCGCTTTTCGCCTCTTTCTTCTCTGCAGCCCCCTTTTTCCCCCATTTCTTCGCCTTCTTCACATAGGCGGTTTTGGGGTGGCTCGGATATTTATCAGCCAGCTTGGAGAGGTCGGAGACGATCACGTCGCAGTCGGGGAAGTTGGAGCAGGAGAAGAAGCCCTTGCCAAAGCGGGAGCGGCGAGAGACCATATGGCCATCGCAGCCGATAGCCGGGCAGGCGGCCCGCTCTCCAGAGCTCTTCTCCTCGATATTGACGATGCCTTTGCACTCGGGATAGCGGGTGCAGCCGAGGAAGGGGCCAAATTTGCCGTGGCGCACCTTCATTGGACTGCCGCAGACCGGACAGGGCTGATCCCAATTAAAGTTGGGGTCATACGCCTCCTTATTGAAGTTGAGCTCCCCGAGCGAGGCGGTGAAGTCGCATTCGGGATAGCCCGAGCAGCCGTAGAAATAGCCGCGCTTCGACCAGATCTTCTGCAGCTTGTGCTTGCCGCATTTGGGGCAGTCGATGTCGGTGACCACCTTGGGGACAAAGGCCTTCTCGGCCGCCTCGACCTGCGGCGTGAATCTGCTCCAGAACTCCTTCAGAATCGTCTTCCACTCTTTCTCATGCGCCGCCACCTGCTCGAGAGTATCCTCCATCGAGGCGGTGAAGGTGACATCCATGATCTCTTTGAAATTCTCTTCCAAAAACTCGGTGATCAGACGGCCGAGCTCGGTCGGCTTCAGCCTCTGGTTCTCGCGCACCGTGTACTCGCGGCTCTGAATCTTGTTCATGATCGGTGCGTAGGTCGAAGGTCTGCCGATCCCAAGCCGCTCCATCTCCTTGACGAGCGAAGCTTCGGTGAAGCGCGGGGGCGGTTTCGTAAACGCCTGATCTGCAAGAACTTCGATCAAGCTCAGCTTCTCTCCTTTCTCGAGGGGCGGCAGGCTGGGATTCTCCTCGAATCCTCCTTCATCATGTTTCTCTTCGTAGAGGGTGAGGAAGCCGGGGAACTTCATCGTCGAGCCGGTCGCTCTGAGATCGATGCCGCGGTTGGTCGCCACCTCGACGAGCACTGTATCGTAGACGGCCGAGGTCATCTGCGAGGCGATGAAGCGCTTCCAGATGAGCTCGTAGAGAAGGTACTGCTCTCGCGAAAGGTAGGGCCTCACCTTCTCGGGTGTGTGGTTGAGGTTGGTGGGCCTGATCGCTTCGTGAGCATCTTGCGCGCTCTTCTTCGTCTTGTAGTGGCGCGCTGTGTCGGGTAAGAAGGGAGCGCCGTAGCGCGCCTGGATGAAGCTGCGGGCCGCCTCGATCGCCTGAGGCTCAATGCGCACCGAGTCGGTTCTCATATAGGTGATCAAGCCTTCGCTGCCCTCGCTATCGAGATCGACGCCCTCGTAGAGCGACTGGGCGGTGCGCATCGTGCGATCGGCAGAGAAGCGGTAGTGGCGGCTCGCCTCTTGCTGGAGGGTGGAGGTGATGAAGGGGGGCTCGGGATGGCGGCGCTTCTCCTTCTTTTCCACATTTTCCACGTGGAAAGCAGCGCTCTCTAGCCGCTCGACCACCGAGTCGGCGCTCTCTTTATTGGGGAGGAGGGCGACCTCTTTGCCCGGGACAGGCTCCTTCTCAACCCGTTTACCATCAATAGCATAAAGCCGCGCCAGGAAGGGGGAGCCGTCGGAGAGCATCGCGCGGATGTTCCAATACTCGACAGCGACAAAGCGCTCGATCTCCTTTTCGCGATCGACGATGAGCTTCAGGGCGACCGACTGGACGCGGCCGGCCGAAACGCCCGATCTGCGCCTCAATTTGCGGCCCAGGATAGGGGAGATCTTGTAGCCGACGATGCGGTCGAGAAGCCTTCGCGCTTGCTGCGCGTTGACCAGGTCGAGGTTGATCTCTTTGGGGTGTTTGAGCGCCTCTAAAACGGCATCTTTGGTGATGGCGTGAAAGGCGGCTCTCTTGATCACCGTCTCGGGAGGAAGCAGCGCGGCGATGTGCCAGGCGATCGCCTCCCCTTCGCGGTCGGGATCGGGGGAGAGGTAGACGATATCGCATTTGGCCGCCTCTCTGACGAGCTCTTCGATCACCCCTTCTTTGTCGGGCAGCACCGCATAGGTCGGCTCAAAGTCGTTTTCGATGTCGATACTGAGCCCTTTGGCCGGCAGATCGCGCACATGGCCCTTCGATGAGGCGAGGATGAAATCCTTGCCCAAAAATTTCTTGAGGGTCTTTATCTTGGTCGGCGATTCGACTATGACGAGTGATTTGCCCATGAGTACAAAAAGTTGTATCGGTTGCGGCCAATAAAATCAACTGTAAAGAAACGGTAAAGGTGGTAAAAAAATGATTGAGCCTCGTTTTGATTGCCCTCTTTTGCTATTCCATCTTGCCATGCCTATTCTGACGATCGGATCCAATCCTGTTCCTGGAGTTTTCGTTGATAAGGATGTCGATCTCGATTTCCAGAATCCCCTCATCAACGACGGTGTGCATAAACTCTTTTCTAGGGGCAAAGGGATCTGGTTTCGCCTCAATCCCCTATGTGGTGGCCAGCTTGCCCCTCTTTCGTGCTTAGCCAAGCTTGGGAGCTGGTTGTGTGGGGGCGAACCTTTGGACAAGCTCAAAAATCACATCGACTATCTGATCGGCCATGTCGAAACGCAATTGCAAAGAGCCTCCGATGAGGATCGCCCCCATCTCGATCGGGCGATGAGCCAGATCTTTGGGAAGGAGGGAGCGGTGGGACGGCTCGCAGGCCGGCTGCTCGGTCGCGATCGCATAGAGCGGGGCTCCCCTCTCTTTAGCCACCTCTTTGGAGCGGACTTGATTCGCCTAAAGATAGGCGAGCGCGCGATCTCTTTCTACAGCCCCGAGGTGGAGAAGGGCTTTGATCTGAGAGTCGATCTCAGAGAGGGGCCCGAGCTTCACAACCTCTACCGACTCTTTTCTAGAAAGGAGGGGGAGCGGTTTAGAGTGGTCGATGGCAAGCTGAGAGCCGTCTTTCTACCGCGATCGCGGGGACAGATGAAGGTGCAAGTAGCTGTTAGTCAGGCGCTTAAGAAGTTAAACGCCAGCTTGAGTAGCTGTGGGAAGAAAGAGTTAAAAAGATGGGGAGTTGTCCTGCGCCATTTTATGTCGGGCCTTGGTGCGGTTGCTCGGATGTCCCGTTCGGTCTACGAGCGGGGCGCTGTAGAGGAGGGCTCGATGCTCGAACGGTTGCTCGACCCTGAGGTCGAGAGGGCGCGGAGCCTCTTTTTTGCCGGCAAGAGCCGCGAGAGCTTCTGCCACTTCCTCGCGGCTGAATGGCGGCTCGCAGAGCTCATGGGGGTGCGAAGTAGAGCGGGCGTCGGTTTCGATCGCTTTGGCAATCCCCTGCTTGCCTGCGATGCGGATAGGCCCATTGTGCCCTATATCGACGGCTGCGCCCCTTTGAGGAAGTTTTTGGGAGTTGGAATCGGGTATTACCTGATGCCAGGATGTGTGCGCCGCTGGTATTTCAGCCGAGAGGCTTTGAGGGAGAAGATCTTTGAGAAGGTACCTGAAGAGGCAATTGCCGGCAGCGGTTTGGATCCGCTCGCTGCCTTGCATGTGTTGGCTTTTCCCGAGGGGGAGCTTTTGGATTTTAGTCGGGAGCGCTTCTTTCAAGAGAGGGGTCCCCAGAGCTATATCGCCTCCCAGCTCGAAGCGGTGAGAAATGAAGAGGCCGAGATGGTCGCGCTGGTGCAGGAGCCGAGGTGGGAGTGAAAGGAGATCTACGGGAGCAGGCGCTGAGGGGGCTTATCCCGAAGGATCAGGAGAGCCGGACGCACTTTTTGATGAGGGCCGACTCCTCGGAGCACCGCCTTCCTTCCAATAGAGTGGAAAAAGAGGCTCTAGATAGGCTGGAGAGCCTCTTTGGGATAAGGCCCGACTGGCCCAAGGTGAGCTACGAGGGCGGGGGCATCCGCTTTTGGGAGGGGGCCTATATCTTGAGTGAGGGGGGCATTGTTCAGTCGATTGTCGTCCATCCGCGCTTTTTGAAGAGAGGAGGCTTTCTGGGCTACCGCGCAAGCGAGGTGGTGGCCCATGAGCTGATCCACGCGGTCAGAGCGCCGCTCGGAGAGTCCAAATTCGAAGAGCATCTGGCCTATATGACCTCAAGATCTGCCCTTCAGCGCACTCTAGGGCCACTTTTTGAAAAGCCGAGCGAATCGCTTGCTTTCTTGCTTCTTGCACTCATAGCCGCTCTCGCCTCGTTTTGGACGCTCCTTCTTCTGGCCACCTTCATCGGCTCGCTCTTTGCGCTTTTTGTGCGTCTCTTTCTCAGGCGGCTGCAGCTAAAAAAAGCGCTCCAAGAGCTACTGCAAAAGGGGGCAGGCGCCCATCGCATTCTTCTTTTTCTCAAGGATAGCGAGATCATCGAGCTCGGCCATCACAAGCTGGAGGCCTTCCTGGCGCGCCTGAGAGCCTCCCCGGAGCTGCGCCACCAGCAGATACTCGAGCTGCTTGAATAGGAAGCTAGGTTGCAAAGATAGAGAAAATCGGGCTCGGGCTCGCAAACGTTCACGTTCACGAAAAGTGCCCCTCGAGCTATTTTTGAAGAACCAATTCACGCCCTTTTTTCGTGAACGTGAACGTTTGCGAGCTCAGGGCCCGATCTCATTTCAAACGCTCACACTCACGTCCTTGCGTTTACATCTCGATGCGGCTTTGGTGGTCGACCGTTTCGTCCAGCGTCCGGGCGAGCTCCTTCCAGATCTTTAGAATGTCGTGCTTCACGTAGCCCATCAGCTTGCGGTACTCCTCCCCCTTAGCCGTGCCCGCCCACTCCTCATATTTGTAGCCAAGCGATCGGAAGCGCTGCATCTTGCCCTCAAGCTCGTAGAAGGTCCTCTCTATCAGATAGAGCTCCCGATCCATAAGCTCTTTTTCCGAGAGCAATACCGCCCCACGCTCATGCCCAAAGACATCCTCTTTCCAGCTAAATTCTTCAGGAAGATATGCACCCATAGTTAAATATCGGAAAATAGGTCAGATGAGTTTAGTTTTTTTATATGTGATTTATAATTAGCTACTCGCGCGCTTATAGGCGCATGGGATTTTCAAGAGTGTACGGTATTTGGCAACTGTTCTTCGGGCGCAGGGGATCCCCTTAGCTACGAGGGCGAGCGCGATCTTTTCGTCTGAGAGCGGTTCGCGGCGATCTTCGCTCTCCACGAGCTTCCGGATGAGCTCCTTGACCGCCTGGCTAGAGATCTCCTCACCCGATGCGTCGACATAGCCCTGGGTGAAGAGCGAGCGCAGCGGCAGGATCCCGCGCGGGCAGGCCAGATGTTTGCCATGGATCGCTCTCACCACCGTCGAGGGGTTCAGATCGAGCATCTCAGCGAGCTCTTTCATCGTCCAGGGAGCAAGCCTGCCGCCCGCCTTCGACAGAAACTCTCCCTGCTTTTCTGCGATCTTCTCCCCGATACGATAAAGGGTCTGTTCCCGTTCGTAGAGGTGACGGAAGAGCTTTTTGCCCGATTGGATCTTCTCATTGAAAAAGGCGCGCACTTCTGAGGAGAGCCTCTCCGATTTAAGCGCTGAGATCATCTCTCTGTTGAGCTTGATCTGCCCGAGCCCCTCCTTGTTGACCTGGATGAAGAAGCGAGGCTCGCTATAGTCGATGATCAGGTCGGGCAGGATAGTCAATTTGGCCTCAGGGTAGTGTCCAAGGGAGAAACTGGCAGCCGGTCTGAAATCGAGAAGAGCGATCTCTTTGCCGACCAACTTGCGCACTTCGCTCGCCTTCACATGGAGCCGTTCGCCTATCGTTTTGAATTTGCTCTCCAGAAGTAGTTCGAAGTGGCGTTCGATGATCTCGAAGACAAGCCCATCCTCCTTTTTTGCCCGTTTCAGCTGCAAGAGCAGGCACTCCTTCAGGGAGCTTGCTGCAATACCGGCTGGGTCAAACTGCTGGATTTTTTTCACCACCTCGGAGGCGGTCTTCTCATCTGAGCCGGAAAAGGAGGCAAGCTCTGCCAGGGAGAGTTTGAAAAAGCCGCATCCATCGAGGTTGCCGATAATCGCTTGCGCGATGACAAGTTCTTCTTCCTTTTCAAAGGTATCGCGCGCCTGCTGCAAGAGAAAGTCGTAGAGCGAAAGGCCGAGAGGAAGACTTGCCTCCACGCTCGATAGGGGATCTCTTGTCTGAATCCGAGGGCGGTAGGGCTCAGAGTAGCTGTCGAGCAGGTCAAAGAGCGGCTCCGCCCCGCCCTCCTCGCATTCGAGCAGCGGGTTCTGGTCGATCTCCTCCCGAAGTGCTTGGCCGAGAGCCTCTAGTGGTAGCTCCAAAAAGAAGAGGCCGCGCTGCATCTCCGGTAAAAGAGCCAGGTTAAAGTCGCTTTTTTGGCGAATTTGTTGAGAAAGAGAAGTCATCCTTCTCGTTATTTACCAGAAAATAACTATAAATAAAAAAATTACTTTAACCGATTCGTTCTATGAGCTCTCGGGGAATCTCGCGCAGGAAGCGACTCGGTCGCATCGTGCGGAAGCCTCCCCAGAGGAAGCGGCTTTCGGCCGCTGTGAGGTAGAGCCGCTCTTTGGCGCGCGTCATGCCCACATAGCAGAGCCTGCGCTCCTCTTCGACCGACTCAGGGCTCTGCTTTGCATTGGCGTGAGGAAAGAGATCCTCCTCCATGCCTGTAAGAAAGACTGTTCCGAATTCCAATCCCTTGCCGTGGTGCAAGGTCATCAGCGTCAGTCGATCGATATCCTCGCCCATCTCGTCGACGGCGCTTTTGAGCGAAAGCTCCTCCAGGAGCAGCGTGAGCGAGGGATTCTCGTGCATGAGGTCATATTCGGCCGCTTTGCCCACGAGCTCGTCGAGGTTGGCTTTGCGCTCCTCAAAGGTCTCTAGATCCTCTTTCAAGATGTCGAGGTAGCGGGTCTGGGTAATCGTCTGGGCGATGAGGACTCGAAGCGAGGCCGTTTTGGCAAGCTCTCTCAAAGAGAGAATCGTATCCACATAGTCCTGTAGGGCATCTCGCTGCTTTTCGCGCACCGCTCCCTCTGCAAGGAGCTTCTGCAAGAATTGAAAGATAGAAAGCGAGTTTTCGCTCGCTCCATGGCGCAGTTTCTCGAGGCTCGCCGCTCCAAAACCCCTTTTGGGCAGGTTGATCGTCCTGGCAAGCGCCTGTACGTCGAAATCGGAGACGATCATCTGCAGGAAGGCGAGGATATCCTTGATCTCCTTGCGATGATAGAAGGAGAGTCCTCCCACGATGGTGTAGGGGATGCGTCTCCTGAGCAGAGAGTCTTCAAAGCTGCGAGACTGGAAGTTGGTGCGGTAGAGGATGGCCATTTCGCGAAAAGGGACATTTTCCTTGCGGTGCAGGTAGTCGATCTCCTCTGCCGCAAAGTCGGCCTCGTCGCGCTCGGAGCTTCCGACAAAGAGGCCGATCTTCTCCCCGGTCGAGCGATTGCTCCACAGCTTCTTGGGATATCGACTCTTATTGTTGGAAATGAGTAGGTTTGCCGCGCCCAAAATCGTCGGCGTGCTTCGGTAATTCTGCTCGAGGCGAATCACCTTGGCCCCTGGGTAGTCCTTTTCGAAGTTGAGGATGTTGCCGATGTTGGCGCCTCGCCAGGAGTAGATCGCCTGATCGGGATCGCCGACGACGAAGAGGTTACCGCTTTTTGCGACGAGCAGTTTGGCGATCCAGTATTGGGCCAGGTTGGTATCTTGGTACTCATCGATCAAGAGGAAGCGGCACCTTCCCTGGTAGAGGGAGAGGATCTCCTCTTTTTCGCGAAGCAGCCTGACGGTGAGATAGAGGAGGTCGTCGAAGTCGAGCGCCTGCGACTCGCGCAGCCGCTTTTCATAGATCTCGTAGAGCGGGGCGAAATGGGCTGAGGGCTGCAGGTGGGCCCGCTCTTTGATCTCAGAGGCGCTCAGGCACTGGTTCTTGGCTGCGCTGATGAGGCCGCGCATCTCTTTTGCATCGGCCTCAGCGCCCTTGAGACCGAGGGAGGCAAGCGATTGTCGGATCACTGCCAGGGAGTTGTCCTCGTCATAGATCGTGAATTTAGAGCTGATGCCGAGCGCCTCGATCGACTCTCTCAAGATTTTCGCGCCGAGCGAGTGAAAGGTGGCAATCAGGGGTGCGCGGGAGTGGTTGAGCAGCTTTTCAACGCGGCTTTTCATCTCGCCTGCCGCCTTGTTGGTGAAGGTGACCGCCATGATTTCGTCTGGGCTGACCCCCGCTGCTATGAGGGAGGCGATGCGGTAGGCGACGATGCGGGTTTTGCCCGAGCCTGCCCCTGCCAGCACGAGAAGCGGCCCTTCGAGGTGTTCAACTGCCTCTATTTGCTCGGGATTGAGTTCGGATTGAAAATGTGTCGTCATAAGCGCTGAGATTGTAGCAGCTAATAAAAAAACAGGGAAAGCATATGATGGGGGTTATGGTGCGACTAACCTTTTTCATTCTGCTCTTTCTCGCGAGCTCTCTTGCGGCCGCTCCGGTCACTCTCGGCGTCGATCGTCTCTTTCAGGAGGGGCTCGATGAGAAGCTCTTCGCAGGCAAGCGCATTGGCTTAATCACCAACCACACGGCGATCAATAGCCAGCATATGCGCACGATGGACCTTTTCAAAAAACCGATGCAGCCCAAAAGCTATCGGCTGACAGCGCTTTTTGCCCCCGAGCACGGCCTCTTTGGCGACCATCTGGCCTCTGAAACGATCCCAGACAGCGATCTCGACGGGATTCCGGTCTTTAGCCTGCACGGCAAAAACCGGAGGCCCTCGCCTGAGATGCTGAAACGGGTCGACCTCCTCATCTTCGACATCCAAGATATCGGCTCGAGAAGCTACACCTACATCTCGACGCTCTTCTACGCTCTAGAGGAGGCGGGCAAGAGCAAAATTCCCTTTATCGTGCTAGATCGGCCCAATCCTCTCGGCGGCAATCTGGTCGATGGCCTTCTCGTCGAAGAGAAGTGGCGCTCCTTTGTCGGCTGCGCAAGCATTCCCTACTGCCACGGCATGACGGTGGGAGAGCTCGCTCGCTTTTTCAATGAGGAGTACCGCTTGGGCGCGGCGCTCACCGTGGTGACCATGCGCGGCTGGAAGCGAGAGATGACCTTCAAGGAGACGGGGCTCGCATGGGTGCCGACAAGTCCGCAGATCCCCGATATGGAGACGCCGTTCTTCTACCCGCTCACCGGCCTACTCGCCGAAGTGGCCCCGGTCTCGATCGGCGTCGGCTACACCTTGCCCTTCAAGGTGGTGGGCGCCCCCTGGATCTCGGCAGAGCTTCTGGCAAAAAAGCTGAGCGAGCAGGGCCTTGCGGGAGTCACCTTTCAGCCCTTCCGCTTCCGCCCCTTCTTCGACAAATTCAAAAACAAGCCCTGCTCTGGCGTGCTGATTGCCATCACCGATCCCAAGCGCTATCTGCCCGTCACGACGCAGGTCACCCTCCTCGGCGTGATCAAAGCGCTCTACCCTGCTAAATTCCAAGAGGGGCTCGACCGTCTGCTCGCCTCCAAGTCCAAGCTCGAAATGTACAACAAGCTGAACGGCTCAGAGCGGGCTCTGAAGGCGATTTGCAGCGAAAAATATTTCATCTGGAAGCTGCGCGAAGAGCTGCAGAAAGATCGGGAGCTCTTCCTTGCCAGTCGAAAGAAATATTTACTCTCAGATTATAAGTAGGCGCACTTAGCACTCTAAATCTCCGGCTGCTAAAAAAACGGTTTTGCTACTTGACAGGAAGCGGGTCAGGTCGCTACACTGATCATTCGCTAAAAATAGAGAAATGAGGAGAACTACTCATCTATGTTTAAAATTAAGCCTCTAAGTAACCGTGTCTTAGTAAAACGCTCAAAAGCTGAAAAAACAAAGGGCGGCATTCTTCTGCCTGAGACGGCCCAAGAGAAGCCCAAAGAGGGCGAGGTGGTGGCCATCGGTCCCGGAGCACGCGATGAGGAGGGCCATGTGCGTCCGCTTGCGGTGAAGATCGGGGATCGAATCCTCTTTTCCGCCTATGCAGGGACTGAGGTCAAAGCAGATGGGGGCGAAAGCGAGCTTCTCATCCTGGTAGAAGATGATATTTTAGCCGTACTGTCATAAGGAGAATCTGAATATGTCGAAGATGTTTCAATTCAAGGAAGATGCTCTGAGGGCTATCTCAGACGGCATTCGCAAGCTGGCCCGCGCAGTCATCGTGACGCTTGGGCCCAAAGGACGCAACGTGGTGATCAAGAAGAGCTTTGGCCCTCCTCTCTCCACAAAAGATGGCGTGACGGTGGCCAAAGAGATCGTTCTCAAGGATAAGTTCGAGAATCTCGGCGCCCAGATCGTCAAAGAGGTGGCGGCCAAGACCTCCGATGTGGCGGGCGATGGGACCACCACCGCGATCGTGCTCGCCGAGGCGATCTATACCGCCGGCGTGAAGAATGTCTCCGCCGGATCCAACCCGATGGTACTCAAGAAAGGCATCGAGCGCGCCGTCGAGGCGATCACAGAGGAACTGTCCAAGCTGGCAACGCCGGTCAAGACCCAGGAAGAGGTGGGCCAGATTGCCACCATATCGGCCAACAACGACCCAGAAATCGGCTCGATCATCGCGAGTGCGATGCAGAAGGTGGGCAAAGATGGCATCATCACTGTCGACGAAGCCAAGGGCATCGAAACAGTGCTCGATGTGGTTGAGGGCATGCAGTTCGATAAGGGCTACCTCTCTCCCTATTTTGTCACCCATCCTGAGACCATGTCGGCAGAGCTTGAAAACTGCCTGATCCTCATCGTCGACAAGAAGATCTCATCGGCCAAAGAGCTGATCCCGATTCTGGAAAAGACGATGGAAAAAGGACCACGACCTCTTCTGATTGTGGCCGAAGATGTTGATGGTGAGGCGCTTGCAACTCTCGTTGTCAATAAGCTCAAAGGAGGCCTCCCCATCGCTGCTGTGAAGGCGCCCGCTTTTGGCGATCGCAAGAAGGCGATGCTCGAGGATATGGCTACTTTGACAGGGGCGACTGTGGTGAGCGAAGAGGTGGGTCTTGTGCTCGAGGAGGTTACTCCCGAGGTTCTGGGCCGCGCCAAGAGGGTCAAGGTGACCAAAGAGAACACGACGATCATCGACGGTGCAGGCGATCTGAAGAAGATTCGCGCCCGCGAGACCGCTTTGCGCGCTGAGATCGACCGCTCAACCTCCGACTACGATCGCGAGAAGCTCGAGGAGCGGCTTGCGAAGCTGGTCGGCGGCGTTGCGGTTATCAAAGTGGGCGCTGCGACTGAGACCGAGATGAAGGAGAAGAAGGCGCGCGTAGAGGATGCTCTCCATGCTACGCGTGCAGCGGTTGCTGAAGGGGTGGTTCCAGGTGGGGGTGTGGCGCTTCTTCGCGCGGTGCGCGCCCTTGAAAAGCTGAAGGCGACAGGCGATGAGAAGATCGGCATTGAAATCATCCGCCACGCCTGCTTTGCGCCTGCCATTGCCATTGCGACCAATTCCGGTAAGCAGGGCAATCTGGTGGCCGAGAAGATCTATGAAGGCAAGGGAGCCTTTGGTTACAACGGCCTGACAGATGAGTATTGCGATCTGGTAAAAGCGGGGGTTATCGATCCGGTGCTGGTGACCAAGAGTGCCCTGCGCAACGCCTCGTCGGTTGCCTCTCTGCTTCTCACCACAGCGGTGCTCATCGCAGAGAAGCCCAAGCCCAAAGAGGCCCAAGCGATGCCCCCGATGGGCGGCATGGGTGGTATGGGCGGCATGGGCGGCATGGATATGATGTAATAGAGGGTGGGCCCATGAGAGTGGGCTCACCATCCATTTTTAGGAGGAGCCCGATGCCCACTTACGACTATAGCTGCAGTTCATGCGGTCAGAAATTAGAAGCCTTCCAAAAGATCACGGAGGAGGCTCTGAAAGAGTGCCCTCACTGCCATAAGGAGGCGCTGCAAAGGGGTGTTGGCGGCGGCCACGCTCGTTTTCAGTTCAAGGGCAGCGGCTTTTACATCACCGATTGCAAGGATTCTTCCAAGGGCTGTTGCCCTTGCAAGGAAGAGTAGGGTCTCTAGATGGCTCTTGATCGAATGATAGAGCTTCTTCTATACTCAGGGATATTTTCTTTTCTGCACTGGTAGCTCAGTTGGATAGAGTACCTGGCTACGAACCAGGGGGTCAGAGGTTCGAATCCTCTCCGGTGCGTTAGTTTGTAAACTGTCGAGGTCAGTATGGCGTTTATTGGAACATTGGTGGGCAAAAGGGCGCCCGATTTCACAGCAAAAGCTGCCTCCAAGGGTCAAATCGAGGAGTTCTCGCTGGCCTCTCTGCGGGGCAAATATGTGGTGCTCTTCTTCTACCCTCTCGATTTCACCTTTGTCTGCCCCACCGAACTACACGCCTTCCAGGAGAAGCTACAAGAGTTTGAGGCGCGCGATAGTGCGGTTGTCGCCTGTTCGGTCGACAGCTGCTTCTCCCACCTGGCCTGGCTCAACACGCCCAAGAGCCGTGGAGGCATCGAGGGAGTGAGCTACCCGCTCGTCTCCGATATCAAAAAGAGCATCGCGCGCGCCTACGGGGTGTTGAAAGAAGAGGAGGGCGTCGCCTACCGTGCGCTCTTCCTGATCGATCGAGAAGGCATCGTACGCCACCTGCTCGTCAACGATCTTCCTCTCGGAAGGTCGGTAGAGGAGGCGCTTCGGCTGGTCGACGCCTTGATCATGCACGAGAAGCAGGGTGAGGTCTGTCCCGCCAACTGGAAGCCGGGCAAAAAGCTCCTAAAAGCGACCCTCCAAGGGGTTGTCGACTACTTCGATACCCGTCTTTAATTTCTAAAAGTGAGGTAGTCGTAGAGATCGCTCTCGGTGATCACGAGAAAGCTCTTGTACAAGGCGCAAGAGCGAGCCGTTGCATCGATGATCTCAGCGCTGCCCACTCCAGGTAGACAGATGGCCGCAAGCTCGCTCATTAGCTTGCTTTCCTCAAGCATGTTAAGCCCTCTCAGGTAGTCCTGAGTGCTAAACCCCTCTTCATGGACGCGAAAGAAGATCACCCCCCTCTCGTAGAGGAGCGCCTGTAGAGCAAAGGGAATGCCGCGGCTCTCAGCCGTTGGAGGCTCGCCCAGATAGTCCGAAAGGTCGGCAGGCGATTTGCAGTAGTATGCCTGCCGAAAATCGCCCTTCTCTGATTCCCCAAATAGAACAATCGTGGACCGCATAATTTTGATTATAACATAAAGTAAATTTTTTAGTTGAAAAACTACTTTAAAGTGAAATATTGGGCCTGTTTTCCGAGCTCTGCCTCTATGGCAATGAGGCGGTTATATTTGGCTGTGCGCTCGCCACGGGCAACCGATCCGGTCTTGATCTGACCGGCAAAGCCCGCCACAGCAAGATCGGCAAGCGCTGTCTCCTCGGTCTCGCCTGAACGGTGAGAGAAGATGGTCTTGTAGCTATGCACCTGCGCTATTCTTGCGCACTCCATGGCCTCGGTGAGGGTGCCGACCTGGTTGGGCTTGATGATAATGGCGTTTGCCACCGACTTTTCGATGCCTAATTTCAAGAAGCGCTTGTTTGTTACAAAGAGGTCATCTGCAACGAGTTGCACATTCCTGCCAAGCTTTTCAGTCAAGCGTTGCCAGCCGAGCCAATCATCCTCTGCCATGCCATCTTCGATGGAGTCGATCGGGTATTTATTGGTAAGTCTTTCTAGATAAGAGACATGCTCATCAACTGTACGGCCGCTATAGCGTCCATCTTTATAAAATTGGCTGGCGGCACAGTCGAGGGCAAGCGAGATCTGGCTGCCCGGTCTATAGCCGCTCTTTTCAATCGCTTTGACCAAAAGCTCGAGGGCGGTCTCTGTCGATCCGAGAAGTGGGGCAAAGCCCCCCTCATCGCCGAGGCCGGTCGTGAGTTTTTCGCTTTTCAGCATCTTCTTGAGCGTGTGGAAGATCTCCGAGCCGTAGCGCACCGCCTCCTTGAGACTGGGTGCACCGATCGGTCGGATCATAAACTCTTGAAATTCGAGACCATTATCTGCGTGAGCCCCTCCATTGATGAGGTTCATCATCGGGCAAGGAAGAAGAGAGGCGAAAGGGCCTCCGAGGTAGCGGTAGAGGGGCATGGAAGCGCTTTTGCTTGCTACTTTTGCGATAGCAAGAGAGACGGCAAGGGTGACATTGGCGCCGAAGTGGGCCTTATTTGCGCTTCCATCGGCCTCGATGAGCGCGCGGTCGCAGCCGCACTGGTCGAAGGCCTCTCTGCCTGTGAGAAGGGGGGCAACCTGTTTTTCGACGATCTGCACAGCTTTTTGAACGCCGAGGCCCATGAAGCGAGAGCCTCCATCGCGCATCTCGACGGCCTCATGCTGGCCTGTCGAGGCTCCGCTCGGCACCGATGCTGAGGCGCGCACGCCACCTGCTGTGGTTATGGTTACTTCGAGGGTGGGGACGGCCCGAGAGTCGATGATCTCGAGGGCCTCTATTCTTTCTATTTTAGAATTGAGCATGATAGAATCAGATATAGTGGTTTAAGTTTTAGATGACAAAATCGGCCGCGAGATTTTTGCATGCAGCAAAGTGTGGAGAGCGAGGCGACTTAGCGAGTCGATGAGCTCGAACACGAAGCTACAGGCAAAAAGATGCGGATGGATTTTGTCATATAGAATTTAATCCACTATATATAGGGATTTTGATTTTGTGACAATGAAACCAGCTTCCGAACTATTCAATGAGTACCGAGAGGGGATCTTCTACCTATGCATGGGGATTGTCCATGATAGAGCGCTTGCGGAAGATTTGACGCAAGAGGCCTTTCTTCAGGCATTTGAGCATATTAATGAGCTTAGAAGTGAGGCCAGCTTCAAGCCATGGATTTACCGAATTGCCAAGAATTTAGCCCTATCTGAGCTGAGGAAGAAAAGGGCTTTGGGGACCACTCTAGAGTTTAAGGAGGAGATAGGGGGAAGGGAAGAGAGTGGTTATGGCGAGGTGCAGTCCAAGGAGTTCTATGCCGCCCTATTTAGGGCGATCAAAACCCTCACAGATGAGCAGAGGGCCGTTTTTGAACTCTATGATATCCAGAAGCTCTCACACAAGGAGATCTCACGGCTTCTCAAAATACCTGAAGGGACTTCGCGCTCGCGGCTGCACCACGCTCGCAGGCGGGTGAAGGAGGGGCTGAAGAGCGCAGGATTCTAGCAACTTCCCATCGTTCTTATCGCTCGTATCGTCCCTATCTAGAGCTTTTCTAGAAGGGCTTTGTAGGAATTGTATCGCAAGAGAGAGAGTTTGCCCTCGGAGAGGGCCTGAAGAACCGCACAGCTCGGCTCATGGCTGTGAGAGCAGTTGGGATAGAAGCAGAGATGGGCGTAGGGCTCAAATTCGGGAAAGTAACTCTTCAAATCTTCTCTAGAGAGCTTCCAGAAGCCAAGGTATTGGATTCCCGGCGTATCGACGCAAAAACCGCCCTCCTTAAGCGCAATGAGCTTGGCCGAGGTTGTGGTGTGGGTCCCTTTTTTGCTCTTTTCACTCACCTCCCCAGTTGCAAGATCAGAGGCAGTTAAAATATTGATCAAGCTCGACTTGCCCACCCCAGATTCGCCTACAAAGGCCGAGGCTAGCCCCTTCATATGTCCTCTGAGCTTTTCGATGTTCTGCCCTGTGGATGCGCTCACAGCAATCACCGGGATGCCAAGGGCATCGTAGGTCTCTTCGAGCTCTTTTAATTCCCTCTCTTGCGCACTTTTCGGCTCGATGAGATCGCATTTGTTGATGACGATCGCCGCCTTGAGCCCCCCCTTCTTGCAGGCGATGATGTAGCGGTCGAGAAGCGAGATTTGGAGCGGAGGATCGACGAGACAGGCGGTGATGAGCGCCAGGTCGATATTGGCGGCGATCAGCTTTTCATGGGTGCCCTTGGAGTCAGATCGGGAGAGCAGCGAGCTCCTATTCATGATGATAGCAATGGTCTTTTTCTCAACATCGATCAAGGCGCGGTCGCCCACCACGACCAGGTTTTTCTGCGTGCCGCGACTCTTTTTTAGCGCTCCTCTCAAGGTGCAGCTAGAAGCTCGCCCCCCACATCGACCCAGATGTTTTCGGCTCGCACCTCTAGAACACGTCCTTCGATGAGCTGCTCTTTTTCATTGAGAGCCTCTTCAATGCGCTTTAGCCGCCTTTCCCATGGGAGCCGGTCGCTCTTTTTCTCCGGAATCCGTCGATCTCTTTTTTCCTTATCCATTATCTTTTAGCTCATGCATGAGGATGGCCCCTGCGATAGCCACGTTGAGAGAGGGCATTGCCGCGGCGCTTGAGATGCGAAGGGCGCGCGCTCCATGCGCAAGGAGCTCCTTGGTCTTTTCCTGAAGCCCTCTTGCCTCACTTCCAAGAACGAGGATTGCGCCTCCCCGCTCTTCGACTCCCCTTACCTCTTCTCCTTCAAGGTCGGCAAGGTAGATCGGAAGACCTCTCGCTTGAGAGAGCCGCAGGAGCTCCTCTGGGCAGGTTTTAGCATAGGGAACGAGAAAGGAGGCCCCTTTTGAAGCGCGAATGGCGCGATCGTGGAAAAGGTCGGTCGATTGGTTCATGAGCGCGATTGCTTGCCAGCCCAGTGCAAGCGCGGTGCGGGCAAGCGTGCCCAGGTTGCCTGGATCTGCAACCGTATCTAGGGCAAGGATGTAGGAAAAGTTCGTAAGCGAGCTCGGCGGCGGGATGCGGACAAGGGCGGCGATAGGGGGAGGAGAGGGAAGAGCGAGCACCTTTTTCATGATCGCCTCGGTCACGATGTAGATATGGGGCGCCTTGAAGCCCTGGGCAAGGGAGGGATCTAAAGCGATGATCGCCTCCATCGAAACAAGGCCCGAAAGCTCTCTGAGCAGATCCTCAGATGAGACGAGGGCGAGCCCGTGCTCAAGTCGATAAGCTCGATCGCTCTTGAGCCTCACCCAATGTTTGACGCTCTCGTTTTCAAGGCTTGTAATCTTTTTTACACTTGAAGTAAACATACCTTGGAGTCCATTCATGTTAATGACCCTTCGCTCTCTTGCTTTTCGCGTCCTCGCCTTGAGCTTTATTTTACTGGCCCTACCCCTTTTCGTGGACTCATTTATCTTGATTAAAGAGCGCTATAGAGCTCTTTTTACTGAAGCCGAGATCTCCCTTATCGAAATCAATAAGGAGAAGGAGATACCGCTGACAGAGGCGCTGCAGACGCGCAAATCGATCATTCCTCTGATCATCCACTATCTAGAGATCCAGGAGAACTTCCCCGAGGCTCGCTCAGAGGAGCTAAATAAGAAATTAGAGGAGATTGCCAAA
This sequence comes from Chlamydiia bacterium, assembly GCA_963827485.1. Taxonomy (GTDB): domain Bacteria; phylum Chlamydiota; class Chlamydiia; order Chlamydiales; family JAAKFR01; genus CAWHBB01. The sequence continues at coordinate 348,801 of CAWHBB010000001.1, read as the reverse complement.
AGAGGTGATTTCACAGGCATCTACCTGGCCAAAATCGATGGGAAGAAGAGCCCCTTCGAGCTGATCGGCTCCACCGCCCAGAAGGGCCATCAAGGGGTTCTTGAAGCTTATAAATTCTTTGAAAATAGTGAGTTTCAGGAACCTTACTATTCGACCATCGATTATAACCGAGTCAGTCGCGGCTATGAGCTCATCTCTTCTGCCTTGATCAACTCCTCGACAGGGCAGCCAAAAGGGTTTTTGGTCTTCACCTACGACTTGACTACTCAGCTGAAAGATATCCTGAGAATGGATCTGGTTCCCTACCCCATCTCTTTTGCCCTCATACTTCCCGACCAACAGGTGATAGCTTCTACCGAGCCTGCACTGATGTTAAAAACGATTGGCACTTGCCCTAAAGCGACGAAGACTCCATCAGAGGCAAAAGAGAGCCACCCCTTCGACATTGCCCTTACCTGTCCCTATGGCCATCCGCTTGTTGCTTTCACATTGAATGATCAAGAGGAGATAGGGGCGCTTTTACCTGTGGCAGATACGCAGTTTCGGCTGCTCTCATATGCCTCTAAGGAGGATATCTTTTCGGTTCCTCTAAAAGATCTGATCAAAGTCTATTCTATCTATGCTCTCATACTGCTCTGTGGAGGCGGAATCACCGCTCTTCTGACTTGGCGATTCGCCCAGCCTCTCAGCGAGCTCACAGTTGTGATGGGAAAAATCCAAAAGGGCGACCTTTCGGTCCGTTATAAAAACGATCCCTTTGGCTACGAAATCAATACTCTGGGTCAAACCTTCAACACGACGATCGATACCCTGATTGAAAAAAAGGCGCTCGCAGAAAAGGAGAGAATCACTCGGGAGACCTATTCCAAAGAGCTCCTCCTCGGCAGAGAGGTCCAGCGCAGCCTTTTGATAGAAAAGATGCCCGATTACAAAGGCGTAGAGCTTGCTGAGAGATATCTGCCCGCACGCCAGGTTGGAGGGGACTTTTACGATCTTTTTGTTCGAGAGATGGATGGACATGAAGAGCTCGTTCTATTGGTAGCGGATGCCTCTGGGAAAGGCGTTCAGGCTTGTTTTTACTCGCTCGGCGTAAGATCCTATGTGAGGGCTTTTGCGAGGGAATTTGACGAGCCGGCGCAGGTGATGGATAAGACCAATCTTCTTTTTTGCGAAGATTCAGGCGACTCGGGCATGTTCGTGACCGCAGCATTTGCCGTCTACGACAGTACGACGAGGCTCTTTCGATATTTTTCCTCAGGTCACAACCCAATCTTTGTAAGAAGAGCAAATGGAGAGGTCATCAAGCTGGATAATCTTGGCCTCGCTCTCGGGTTTATGAAAAAGCAGGTGGGCGAGGTTCGCTCGATCGTTTTGGAGCCTCACGATATCGTTCTCTTTTACACAGATGGGGTCACAGAGGCCTTAAATGAAAGAGACGAGCTCTTTTCCGAAGAGCGGCTTTCCTATCTATTGAAGGCAAAGGGTAACTTGAGTGCAGAGGAGATAGCCGAGGCAATCATCCAGGAGATCCAGCACTTCTCAGGGGAGGCTCCCCAGCATGACGACATAACCTTACTCGTGATGAGGGTTTTGCAATGAAAGAGTCGCTTGCGCTGCGCGTACTGGTCATCAGCGGCCTCTTCCTGGGTCTACCGCTCCTCTTGAGCTCGTTTCTCCTTTTTAGAAGCACCTACCAAAACGATGTCTCTGCCGCCAGGGCCACCCTGCGCGAGGCGGCAACCTATCGCGCCGAGTCGCTCGTTCAGCTGCAAGCCGTGAGTCCTATTTTTGCTCAAGAGCTCGACTTCTTTCTCGACTTTGGGGGCCATATCAAGAAGAAAGAGTACGATGCACTCAGTCGCAAGCTGAAAGACATCTCTCTTTTCCGCTCAGGGCTCGACCTTTTTATTCTCTCGCCCGAAGATCAAGGAAAATTCCACGTTCTTGCCGCAAGCAAGGAATCGACGGTTCCTCATGGCTATGTGAGCTATCATAGCTTCAAGCTGCTCAATACTAAACGCTCGGAAATTCTGACCTTCTGGCCAATAGAGGGCACAATAAAAGGGCCTCAAGATCCCCCCTATCTCTTCTTCCTCTCTCCGATCGAGGATGCCTCTGGCACGCTCCTTGGCTACCTGCTCATCGCCTCTCACATCTCTGAAAAGCTCACGCTTCTATTGAGCAGGAGCCTAGATTATGAGCAGGAGGTCAACTACGCACTCCTTCAAAGCGATGGAATTGTCATCGCTGCAGGCGATCCTGCTCTCATCGGCAACTACTTCTTTCCGTTGACTCGAGAAAAGCGCATCGAGCTTGCCGAGCAGATGGAGTCGATGCGCGGATTTAAGATTAGCGACGAGCCGCTTGCAGCGACCAGCTCGGCTGAAAACAATAGCCTCGAATTTGCCTTTGGCAGAAGCCTGGAGATAGGCTATTTGCACCGCATACTAGGAACCAATGCCACCCTGCTCGCCTATTCTGCAAAGGATGCTATTTTTGCCGGAGCTATCCGCCACTTCTTCCTTTTCTACACCCTCTTTGGCTTTGTCATCGTCGTAGGCTCCATCATCACCTACAAGTTGACGGGCATCATGTCGCGCCCGCTAGGAAATCTCTCGAGGCTTATGCAAAAGGTGCAGGCGGGCGATTATAATGAGCGATTTTCTCCCGAGCCGCTCGGCTTTGAGATCAATTTCCTCGGCAATGTCTTCAATGAGATGATCGATAGCGTTCTTGAAAATATGAAGAAGGAGGAGGACAACCGAGTTGCTAAAGAGACCTATGCTAAGGAGCTTGAGATCGGCGAAAAGGTGCAAAGACAGCTGTTGCCTCAAGAGATGCCAAAGATTGAAGGAGTAGAGGTCTTTGCAAAATATATCCCCTCCAAAGTGGTAGGGGGCGATTTTTATGATATTGGAGTCGTGCGCGGTAAATTGCGACTCCTCGTTGCAGATGGCCTGAGGAAGGGATTTTCTTCTTGCATCTACTCGCTTCTCTTGAGGAGTGAGATTCGCGCCTACTCGACTATGGAAGATGCGGTTGCCGTTATCTTGGCCAAGGCGGCCAATCTCTTTCATATCGATACAAAAGAGACCAAGACCACGATGAAGCTGGCTATGGGCAACATGTCGATCGATACCAAAGAGATCTGCTACTACTCAGCGGGACACGCTCCGGGCTACTTGAGAAAAAGGGATGGCACCGTTACCCCTCTTCAGCAAGTTGCCCCAGAGATGGGCAAACTTTTTGCAAACCCAAAAGAGCCGCTCGATTTCTTCCTAGAGGAGGGCGATCTGCTATTCCTCTACACAGCTGGGCTCATCGAGGGGCTCGAGAAAGCTGAGGGCATTTCAGGGCAAGATAGAATTCGCAAACTACTCGAAGAGAAGCCGTGGATCACAGCAAAAGAGGTTGTGGAGGGTTTTGCAAGAGAGATAGAAAAGTATCCAGGCACTGAGATCGCCACCATCGAGGCCGCCCTCGTTGCTATGAAAATAGAGAAGGTTTAATGGCTCAGAAGCGCTCTCAGAGCTACTTGGAGGCGTTTTCTCTTCAGAGAGCGGCAGAAGAGACTGTCGCAAAAGAGCGCGCTCGCATTAAGGATCCTCTCGAGCGCATCATCTCTTTGCAGGACCTTGTCGACGCCACATCCCCGTTCACGCTATACGATAGATCGGATCGCTATGCGAGATCGCTCTCGCTTGCTCTTTCGAGACTGCTTATCGATGATCAAGGCAAGCTCGATTTTGAGATCCTCGATCGGGCGATCAAGCTGATCGATGCCAATCTCTATTCGCTCGATTACCCCCTCTACGATAATGCCCAAAGGCATGTCGCGACCATGCTTAAGAAAATCTCCGAGAGTAAGACGCTTGCACTTGAACTGACGCAGGTGAGCCACCACCTTGCAGGTCGTCACATCGGTCAGCTCGTGCGTCAAACCATCGAGCTCGATGAGAGAGAGAAGATTCGAGAAGTCGACGTGAAGAGGGCGGCCCTCGCCTCCCTTCTTTACTACTTTAGACAGAAGGTGGGCTCCTGCTTTGCAACCGCTCCCGCTATGCTTGTGCAAGAGCTTCACCCAGAACAATTTTTAAAAGAGATCAAGGAACTTCTCACCCGGGGCCACTTAAGCCGCATGATCGATGGCAGCGAAGAGAGCGCGCCAGCTCTACTAGAACCTTGGCTTGGGGACCTTTACAGACCATTCTGGGTAGTTTTAGACAGAGATAAGAAAAGGATCTCGCATGCGCATGGCCTAGTCGATGCGCTTCTTTTGGGAGGCTTAAGCGGAAAAGATGAGGCGGTCCTGCTCTTAGAAAAGGCTCTAGAGTCCTTTCAGAGTCATCTATTCATCACCACAGTATCGGAGCTTCTATATAAAGTCTTCGCTCTTCACTTCCAGATGTCGAAAAGAGAGCTTGAAGAGCTTCTAGGATCAGCTTCCCTCAAAAAAGAGAATTTCATCAAAGCCTACCACAAAAGTCAGGCCAGTTTCTCCTCGCTCACGGAAAACTCGCTCTTGCGCTGCTGGGAGTACACAATCGCCTCCTTCGCTGAATCTAAAGGGGCCTTTATGGGATGGAACCTCTTCACGAGCCTCGGTTTTGATCCAAATGAAAAAGGTGGCTTAGGGGAGCTCCTGAAGCAGATTTTAGAGAGTAGGCTGGAGAAGATCGAGGCAAAGATCGAGGCGCTCAATATCGAACTGGAAAATCTGGGAGCCGAGGCTGCCTTTTTGGAGGGAAGGGTTTTGGAGGATAGCTACTCGCAAAGCGCCTACTACATCAAGCATCTCGAGCTTCGTAGAGTCATGGAGGAGAGGGATCTCGAATATGAACAGGGAAGAAAAATCGCCTCTCTTCTCAATTTCATGGTCGACTTCTATACGAAACGGTTCAAAGAGTACTTCCAGGAGATCTACGACCCCTCTCTCGGACGGATGGAGGGCCACTCTCTTGTAAATGAGCGGTTCACAGATAGCCCTGCAGGCTTCAGGCTTATTTACAAACATGGGAGAAGAGATCCTCAGCTCTGGACTGCCATTCGCTCATCAAAGGAGTGCGCGGATGCTCTCGCCGCATTCTTTGTCGCATCCGAGCCAGAACTTTCCCACTCAGGAGAGGCTCGTGGGCACGAATCGCTAATTGCGGAGCTTGTCACTCAGCTCATAAGCCGTGTGAGGAGCGAGGAGTTCATGAAAGGAGCCGAGCTTCGCCTCGAGGCGAAGGCCCGAGAGTCAAAGAGGCAGAAGATAACCCCTTGGAGCTATATCTCAGGGGGAGATCTCCACTCCCTTGTGGCCAGTTATTTCAAGCTCTCTCTCTCCCCAGAAAGAGCGGAAGCGAGACCGAACTCTTGCCAGGAGCTCGCCCTCTTTTTTATCGGTCTCAAAGGATGCGCAAAAAACGGGCCCCTGCTTGCCTATAGCCCGAGGCACGCTTTCCTCTTCAAGCCCGATCTGATGGAGGTCCCAGGGGATGGCCAGGGGGCAAAATGGCTCGATGAGAAGGTGATTGTCCCCTCGGTCAACTTCTTTTCAAAGCTCCTCTCACAGCATGAGATCGATTTCCTGCTCGAGAAGATCGAAAGGAAGATTGTTCCAGAGGGCTATAGGCCGCTTTTTCGAAGGATTGCGATGAGGGTCACCTCTACCTTAAGCCTTATCGATTTTAGGCGAGAGCTGATTCGAGCGCTCTCCTATGAGCGCTGGATGCAGGAAAATGGGTATGGCCTTCATTTTACAAGCGAGCTCGATGGACTTCTCTATCGACTCTCGCCCCTCATGACGGGCGAGGATCTTCGCGCGAGTTTCAGCACGATTTTGGAAGCAGTCGAGGGTGTGAGCGATCTAGACAAGAAGGGCCTCGAGCGCGCTTTCGCTGAAAAAGAGAGAGAGCTGCTTGGAACTATGCTCTCCAGAGCCAAAGTGCAAAAGATATTTAGGGCGCTCTTTCTAAAGCAATTCGAGAGGAGAAAGTGCTCCTTCGATCTCGTGTCAAATATCTTCCGCGCTCTCGAGAAGGTGAATCTTGCCCCTCCAAGGCCCCTTGTCTTTGCAGACAGCAACTGGAGCCATACCAATCTTGCCTTTGTCGTCGGTCCGAGCGGCGCTCTTGAGATCTGGGGCTGCGGCAGCGACGGAGAGCCGAGCCGACCGCTGCACGAGTGGCAGCAAGACTATGATGGCTCCCAAACAGCTCCTTGGGGGGTCTATGTAGGTCGACAATCTTCTCAAAAAGCCCTTTGGAGGGGATGAGAAAGCGCGACTTTCTTCTTTGCAGAAAAGAGATGGCCCTTTTATAAGTTATGGCCATATGCGTTTTGCAAGCCTTTTTCTCAAGCTCTTTTTACCGCTTTTGCTGCTCGCAAACTCCAGCTTTGCTGCGGATGCTCCTACGCCTGTCGATCCCGACCCGCTTGCAGAGGATATGACAGCGAGGGGAGGTTTTGGACCTGAGGACGATGAATTTGTCGATCCCAAGGTGCTGCGCGACTTCATCGAGAGCCGTGGCCTTATCAACTGCCGCCAAAAGTGCGGAACGCTAACCATCGCAGGCGACGTGCGCGCCCGCTGGATTTTGGCCACAGAGCGCTTCGACAATGATGTGGTCTTTTTCAAAGATAAGAGAGGCTTCACCGATCAATCCAACACCCTTTTTAAGAGCGAATTCAACCTTTTTCTTGACTATGTAACGGATAATAGCTGGGTGACAACCAAGCTCAAATGGGCGGTCATCGATGGCGTAGATCCTCCGCAAACCATTAAGACCGAGCTAGATAGAGCTTTTATCGGCTACGATGTCTACAACTGTTGCGCCGAGGATTTTTACGTGGAACTTGGGCGCACTAAGCTTGACTATATGTTTGAATCGCGCATCGAGTTTTCCACTTTCTTCAACGGAATCCATTTCTACTACACGAATGAATATCCGGTGGGCACCCTTACGCTGCACGGGGGCCCCTTCGTCGTCGATGCTTTCAACGATCATTACGCCTATGTGGCTGAGCTCGGCATGAAAGATGTTCTTGTCGACGGATTTTCTTTTAGATATAGCATTATCGACTGGTTCCGATTTGCCCGTACCACCAACTTTGGCAATTTTCAGGTCGGTGGCCTGCAGAATAAGCGTGTGATCGAGAACAACCCGCGCTACCGCTTCTTGGTCTCGCAGATGCTCCTTGGCTACGAGACCAACATCGATTTCTATGGATGTAAAGTGCTTTACCTCTATGCCGCGGCTCTGGCTAACCATCTGGCTAAGAGGTCGCCCACCACCGACTTCAGCTACGCCAATAAGGCCTGGTATGTGGGCTTTACGCTTGGCAAGCTGTGCAAAGGGGGCGACTGGTCGATCGATGCCAATTACCAGTATTGCCAAGCGCAGGCGGTGCCTGAGTTTGATCTTTCGGGCATTGGCCATGGCAATGCGACCAACTCGCTTTTCTCGGATGCGCTCATCGATGGGCTGCCTCCTGGCGAGGCTAAGGGCTTCACCAACTACCGCGGCTTTCAGCTGACAGCGCTCTATGCCTTGAGCGACACCTTCTCCTTTAGGGTGAAGGCGGAGTGGACGCGTCCTATCAATGCGAATCTCGGCGGCGACTTCCGCTACAAGGCCTTCGAGATGTCGGCCATCTACGCCTTCTAGAGTTTATCTTGCTCATCTTGCCGCGCTTCCGCGATCATGCCCATCCTGTTCCTTTTTGAAGAAAGAACAAGATATGCAGGATCGCGAAGCGCGGCAAGATAAGCAAGATTGCCTAACTCTTTAGTTCTTTTTCCACTTGATGCTGCAGCCGATGCTCGGTTTTTGAGGCTGAGGGACCGGCATAGAGGCAAGGCAGGCATCGAGCGCTGCACTGAGCTCTGAACCTGTGGGGGTGCCTGTTTTGGGAGTGCTGCCATCCAATCTTCCGTGGTAGATCGAGCGCAAGTTTTGATCGAAGAGGTAGAAGTCGGGCGTGCAGGCAGCTTTATAGTCCCTCGCCACCTCTTGAGTCTCATCGAAAAGATAGGGAAATGGGTAGCCCTTCGCTTGGCCCTCTCTCTTCATATTCTCTGGGCCATCTTCAGGGTAGAGCTCGGGATCGTTGGATGAGATGGCGATGAAGGCGATCCCCTTGGGCTGATAGAGGCGGGCAAGCTCGAGAATCTTATCCTCCACATGCTTCACATAGGGACAGTGGTTGCAAATGAAAAGGATCAGCGTCCCCTTACTGCCTTTGAGCTCGCTCAAGCTGTAGCTTTTGCCCGACAGTGTATCGGGGAGTCGGAAGGAGGGCGCAAGGGCGCCAAGTGCAAAGGTTTGGGGGCTTGTCTCGGCCATAGAATTACTCCTCTAAATGAAAGGTTTTTGTGTGCAAAAAGATGTGGATGGACTTTAGCATATAGAATTTAATCCACTATAATTACTCCTCTAAATGGAGTGTTTTTGCAGGTGAAAAAGAGAGAACGATCGCCGTGTCGAAGAGCGCGCGGATCGCCTTCAGGCCGCGCGCGCGGCTCTTGCCCCGCGTGATATGGACCGCAATCAGCGGAATGCGAAACTGGCTCTCAATCTCAAGCACATGCTCCTGCCAATCCCTTCGACTCGACTTGCCAAGCGAGTCCGGCAGCATCAAACAGACCGAATGGCCAAAGGAGAGCTCCCCCTCGATCACCTTCACCGCACTCGAGGTGAGCCGATATGGCTGCTCAATGTCGATAGGGATAATTTGTAAGATCTTGTATAGGAGTCGCTTGCGAAATTCCGGCTTCTTAGGAACGACATAGCGAATGAGCCGCGGCAGCGCCGCCATTGCGATGATCGTATCGATCCAACTGGTGCGATTGGCGATCAACAGGGAGGGCCTTCCTTGCACGAGGTGGTTTTTGCCGACGATCTTGAGCCTCCAGAAAGGGGCAAGGAGCCGGGCAATGATGAAGCGCAGCAGCTGATCGGCGAGCAAGAGGGTCAGGAAAGCGGCCACAAAGATCGTGATGATCCCAATGGTCAGAAAGCCGCTTGCAGCGCTGAGCGACAGGACATTGCCGAAGAGTGCGAGCAGGCCAGAGGCAAAGATCACCCCGATAAAGCTAAAGAAGTTGGCGGTCGCCACATTTTGGCCGCGATCCTGCCCGGGGCTCGCCGCCTGGATGAAGGCGTCGGTTGGCACGATGTAAAATCCTCCGAGGAAGCCAACCAGGGCAAGCAAAAGGGCGACGATGAGCAGGTGCTCGTCAAAGCTATAAAGCCCGATGAAGACAAAGCCCATCGCTATCGCCGAGAGGGGAACAAAGGCCAGCTCGATCTCCTTGCCCGAAAGCTTCCCTGCAAAAAAAGAGCCGAGGCCGATCCCGATCGCAGTCAAAAGAAAGAGATAGCCGCCCATGATCTCCGATTGGCCGAGCGATTGAAGCGAGAAGGGAATGATGTTGAGCTGGACAAATGAGCCGACAAAGAGAAAATAGGATCCAAATATCAGAGCCGCAACGAGATAACGGATTTTTCTCGCCCGATGGAAGGTCTTGAATATCTCTCTGAAAATCCGTGTGGAGGCTCTCTTTTCCGGCGCCTGCGGAGCCGTCTTTTCGATCTTCAAGCTGCAGAAAAAGGAGGTGATGGCGATTGCGAGCGGGACCCAGGCGCAAAGGAAATAATTCTTTTTAGTCAGGTCGGCGAGAAAAGAGGCCAAAAAGGTGCCGACGATGATGGCCAGATAGGTGGTGGCGGTGACCACCCCGTTGTAGTGCGAGAGCTTCTCTCTTTTGACAATCTCGGGCAGTATGCCATACTTGCAGGGTGAAAAAAAGGTTGAGAGCGTCGCCATGAGGAAGAGGACGATGTAGCCAAAGAGAGCGCTTTCCATGGCAAAGGCGACGATGGCGAGCGAGACCACCGCGATTTCAAATAGCCGCGTCAAAATGATGATTCTCTGCTTGCTGAAGCGATCGGCCACAATGCCCGCAGGAGCTGCGAAAATCAGGAAGGGGATCACGAAAACAGCCCCTGCTAGAGAGAGGATCGTGCTGCTTTCATCGGGCCCCCGGATCGATATGAGAAGAAAGATCAGTAGAAGTTTATATAGATTGTCGTTGAGCGCCGTGAGGAACTGGGTCAGGTTGAGCGCAGTGAATGAGGAGAGAAGGCGGGCTTTGGCCATGGGCTCTCGGAGGTTTTTGTGAGTATGCAAGCAGCAGATGCCGTCGGTTATTTGAGCAATAGCATAGAAAGAGTGGCAGAAAAATTAGAAGAGAATCTTTTTAGCCTCTCCGACCCTTTCCGGACGAGAATCCTCATCCTCCCTCACAGCGCCATGAAGGATTTTCTCTTCCAGCGCCTCTCCCATGAGTCGCGCCTCGGCATCGTTGCCTCGGTGAAAACCCTTTTTCTCCACGAGGCCTTCTTTTTCTTGCGCCGTCTATTTTTCTCCGATCCGCTGCCCTCGCTTTGCGGCTCCTACGAGCTCACGCTCTTCCTTGAGAGTTTGATCGATCAGCATGAGATGTGGAAGAGCTCCTTTGCAACCAAAAAAGAGAAAATCGCCTTTGCAAGCTCTCTCGCCTCCACCTTTCTAGAACTGCTTTTGACCGGCAAATGGGGGCTTTTGGAGCCGGGTAGCTGGCAGAAGGAGCTCTGGGAGTGCGCCTTCCCAGAGCCCACTCTCGATCTGATCTTTTCTCCCAAGAAGAGGCAAACCCAAGAGAGGCCGATCGAATGCCATCTATTCGGATTTTCCTATCTCGAGAGGCCGCTCTATCACTTCTTGCTCTCGGCCTCGAAGGAGATAGCGGTCAAATTCTACCTGCTTTCGCCCACGAGTGAGTTCTGGAGCGAGTCTGCACAGGGCAAAAGAGAGGAGAGCCTCGACCATCCGATCCTGGTCGACCTGGGCAGAGCGGGCGCCCGGTTTGCTGCAGAAATTGAGGAGAGCGGCCTCCATACGGTCGAGTGCTACACAGAGGAGGGAGTGGAAAAACTCTCCGCTCTTGACAAGCTCAAAAGCTCGCTTCTCCTCAACGAAAAAGAGACTCTTCCCCAAGATGATTCGCTCGTGCTGTTCAACTTCTCCTCCCCGAGTCGCGAGATCGAGGGACTCTACCCCTATCTCGGCGAGCTTATCGAAAGGGGCGTTAAGCCGAGCGAAATTCTGGTGATGGCTCCCGACATTTCGCCCTACCTTCCCCATATCAGAGGCTTTTTCGACGGAGCGATCGACTACCGAATCGCAGGCGTCTCGGCTCAAGAGAGCCCCCTTTTCCAGGCTATAGAGCTGCTCTTGAACCTGGACAAGAAACGCTACAGCGCTACCGCTTTTCTAGAGCTCTTGCGCTGCGAGGGTTTTTCGAAAAAGGCGCTCTGGGAAGAGGATGAGGTCGAAAAGATCACCTCATTCATAGAGAAAATGAACCTGACCTTTGGCATCGATCAGGAGCATCTGACAGCCCTTTTCCTCTCGCCCGTAGATGATAAAGGATGCTGGAAGAGAGGCTTTGAGAGGGCGTGGAGGTCTTTAGCAAAAGATGAGAGATTCTCTCTCTCGGACTCGTCTCTTCTTGCTGATTTTCAAATAGTTACGGAGTCGCTTTTCGCCGATCTCGAACCGATTCGAAGCCGAAAGTTAAAGACGCTCGAGGAGTGGACCCTCTATCTGAAAAAGCTTCTGGAGAGCCATTTTGCCCCCTTCCCCGAGGCGATGAGCGCTCCGCTTTCCAAACTCTATTTAGCCTCGGATCGGCTACTTCCCTTCTCCTACTTCCAGTTTCTCGTGGAGAAGAGCTTTGTTGAGAGCCACCACTTCGAAAGGGAGAGCCATATCGAGGCGGTGACCTTCGGCTCTCTGAAAGCGCTCCACGCGGTGCCGGCCAAGGTCATCGCGCTCATCGGACTCGGCGAGGAGGCGCTTCTCGCGCAAGGCCCCTCGGATCTCTACCTCGACAAGTCCATTGGATCGGATCGGAGCCGCTACGCTATTCTGGAGGCAATCCTTTCGGCAAAAGAGAGGCTCATCCTCTCCTATGTGGGAAGAGATGCGAAAGATGGAAGCGAAAGAGCGCCCTCACCGGTTATCCAGAGCCTCATTCGCCATCTTGGAGGCATCCAAACTGCGCTCCATCCCGATTTTAGTTTCGATCCGATCTACTTTTCGAAAGCGACGCCTCTTGTCAATCGTTCTCCAGAAGACTATAAAATCGCCTCGCTTCTCCTCGGCAAAGGGGGCTCGCTCGAGGTGGTGAAGAGGGAGGAGAGAGCCGCGCCAAAGAGCCGCAGGTTTGTAGAGATAGGCGAGCTCAAGAGGGCTCTTGAATCGCCTCTCGACCTCTATTACAGAGAGAGGCTAGGCGTGCGCATCAAGGAGATCGCCTTCCAAGATCCCGACTCAGAGTTCATCTTACCGAAGATCAAAGAGGGGCTCCTTCGCAAAAAAATGGCTCAAGGCTCATTTGAGCAGGCGATAGAGCTTGCGCAAGGTGAGGCTATGCTGCCCGCGGGGCTTTTCGCTGAGCCGGTCCGGCGTCGTCTGGAGCGAGAAGAGAGGCTCTTGCTCAAGCAAGGGGCCCATTTAGGCAGAGCGATTGAGCTAGTTCCCTCTCTGAGATTGCCTCTTAGAACCGAGGAGGCGCTCTTCTTACCACCGCTTGATTTGAAAGAGGGAGGCCCCCTTCTCGTCGGCAAACTGCCGAGGATCTCAGGCCAATCGCTTATTCTCTCGGAGAGCTACAGCCATAAGAAGCTATTCACACTACTTGCTGAAATTGCAGCGCTCTCTGAGCTGCTTTCGAGTCAGCTAGAAAGCTCTCTTGAAAAGGTGATCTTTGTGAGGGAGGGCAGGGTAAAAGTGGTTCCGTGGCGCCCTCAGAACTGCCTTCCTCCGCTGATGCGTCTCTTCGAAAGAGCGACGCGCGAACCTCTGCCCCTGCGTCCTTCATTCATCGGCCCCATTCTAGAGGGCGATCTGAAGGCGCTTGCCCTTGCGATTGAGGAGGAGAAGAGCGGAGGCTACAGCGAGAGTTTCCGCTTCTATGCAAGAGAGCTTGCATGGCAAAACCGGCTCCAGGAGGAGCTCAGCGCTGAGTCGCTTCTCGAAAAGTGGGGTCCCTACGTCGAAGAGCTCTTTGGTCACATGGAGATCCTGCGATGAGAAGCTTTGATGTGCTATCCGATCCGATCGATGTAGAGGGTCGCTACTTTCTCGAGGCCTCTGCAGGCACCGGAAAGACCTTTGCCATCGAGCATCTGGTCGTGCGCATGCTGATCGAAAGCGACATCCCCCTGTCCCAAATGCTGCTCGTCACTTTCACAACCAAAGCGGCCTCAGAGCTCAGAGAGAGAGTGCTCTTGCGCTTAGAGACCACCTTAGAGGCATTGGAAAAGGGCCTTGCTTTGCCCGATTATATGAAGAGATCCTCCCCTGAGGAGCTTGGACCGATTAAGAGAAAGCTCGAAGCGTCCCGCGCTCGCTTCGAAGAGGCGTCGATCTTCACTCTTCACGGCTTTTGTTCTTATGTCCTTCAGAAAGAAGGAGTTATATCTCCGCTTTTCCTAGAAAATGTCGATAAGAGCGAACTCTTCGAAGAGCTTGTCAAGGATCTGCTTCGTGAGGGCAATCTCTTTTCGGCCAGGCAGCTCGAGATACTTCTCAATTCAGCCCAAAACAGCGTAGAGCTACTCACGGGCCAGGTTCGCTCGCTTGTAGAAAAGGAGCTGCCCATTCTGCATGGAGCTAGCTACAAAGAGCTTTTGGCGCACTTCCAAGAGCGTGCGAGCTTCTGGCAGAATAAGCTGGGGATGAGCCCTGAAAAGCTTTTGGCAGACCTTCTCTCACTCGCTCCCTGTTTCAAAGAGATGTGCAATCGAGCGCGCGAGCTCAAGGAGGAGAGAAGATGGGAGATAGAGAGCTTTGTGGAGGCCTTTTTCTCGGGATCCTTCCTTCCCGATGATCGGCTCGACATGCGGCCCGAGGATCTTCTAGCGAGCAAAAACCCCTCCAAGCTGAAGCTCTTCTACTCTGAGTTTCTCTCGATCCTGCAAGAGGAGTTTCTGCCTCTGCTCGACAGGGCTTATGACCCCTTGCGCCTCCAGGGAGCGCTTGCGGAGGAGGCGCAGAGGCGCATGCGAGCCTCGAGCGAAGAGAGGGTGGTCTTCTACGACGATCTCATCCAGATGATGCAGCAAGGGTGCAGCCGGGAGAGCTTTGTCAAGCGCGTAAGAGAGCACTACCGGGCGGTCTTTATCGATGAGTTCCAAGATGTCGATGCGCGTCTCTTTTCCATCTTCTCAACGCTCTTTCTAGAGGCCGAGCAGGGCTCGCTCTTCTTCATCGGCGATCCTAAGCAGTCGATCTACCGCTTTCGCAAAGCCGATCTCCACACCTATCTCAAGGCGAGATCGACCTTTGCTGAGGATAGAATCCTCTCGCTTTCGACCAATTTTCGCTCGCGAGCAGCCCTCGTAGCCGGTCTGAATGAGCTCTTTGAGCCGGCCGCACATCTGCTTTCGCCTCCAGGAGAGATCGCCCTGCCCTACACGCCGCTCAAGGCGGGCAGAAAAGATGAGAAAAACCTTTTCAGCGATGCCAGAGGGCCGATCCACTTCATCACTGGAGATAGCGAAGAGGCGCTCTTTGAAACCATCCTCTCCGAGATAGGGTCGCTCTATGAGCAGGGCCTCGCGCTCTCCCAGATAGCGGTACTGGTGCGCGACCGCTATCAGGCAATGCGCTTCCAAAAGAGGTGTGAGGCGTGGAAAATCCCCTCCACCTTCATACGAGCGCCCTCATTGGTAGAAAGCGATAGCTTTTCGCTTCTCTACCGCATGCTCTATACCGCCCTTCATCCGAAGAAGAGAGGAGCGGCTCGCTTGCTCTTTCTCGACCCCATCTTCTCCCATCTTCCCTCGCAGACTAAAGAGATGCTCTTTTTTGGAGCGGTCCAGACGCTGCTCCAGAGGGGGGTGCGCCCCTTTTTGAGAGAGCTTGAAAGCAAGATGGGACTCGCTGAGCCCGCCCTTCGCGGCCCGGGGTTTAGATTCTATCTCGAGCTCATAGAGCTTGCTGAAAAGGTGGATGAAAATGCAGTGGGCTCGCCTCTCCACTACCTTGAGAGCTTGAAAAACAGAAACCGCGACTCCTCAGAATTAGAGGCGCGCGCCTCCTCGCGCTCTGCTTTGAGCACAGAAGACGCTCTCTCTCTCGTGACTCTACACGCAAGCAAAGGCCTTGAATTTGACGTGGTCTTTCCCATCGGCCTCTTCACGCGCTACAAAAAAAGATCGAGCTTCACCCTCTGCCGAGAGAAACTGGAACTGGTGCTTTCCAAAAAACTTGCCGAAGAAGATCAGGTCGAAAATCGGGCTGAGGAGATGCGGCTTCTCTATGTGGCGGCTACGAGGGCGAAAGAGAGGCTCTACTTGCCAATCTTAGAGAAAAAAGAGGAGTCGCCGATCGGCTACTTCCTCGAAAAAAGGCTCTCCGAGCCACTTGAGAGCTGGATCCAGAGTCATTCACACTTCACCCTCAGCGCCGCATCAATGGGGGCCAGGCCCGCTTTTAAGTTGAGAGAGAGAGCGCCCATCCAGCTGATTCGCCCCCAGCCTCTCTCGCTATCGATTCAGAGCCGCTCCCAGCTCTCCTTCTCCTCGCTGAAAAAAACGGCTGAAGTTGAAAGGATAAAGAGCGAGTCGAGCGATCCAAGCGGCGCCGCCTTTGGGATCTTCTGCCACTGCATTTTGGAGAAGATCGACCTGAGGCTGGCCTTTGGAGCCAAAAATGCAGAGGAGATCGAGCTTCTGATCGCTCCCTATTTTGCTGAATCGGACCCCACTTTACTTGCGATGAAGGAGAAGCTTGCCCGCTGGATCTTCAACGCCTTTCACACTCCGCTGAATGCCTCCGAGGGCCACTTCGCGCTCGCTGAAATCGACTCTGCCAAAACCTTGCGAGAGATGGAGTTTCTCTACCCTGTGGAGGAGAATTTTTTAAAGGGCTACATCGACCTGGTCTTTGAGCATCGTGGTAGACTCTACTTTATCGACTGGAAGAGCCACGATCTGGGCGATGAGTGCGCCTACGCGCAAGACAAACTAAAAGCTTTAGTTGAAGCAGAGGGTTACTCTCTGCAAGCCAAGATCTACCGAGAGGCGGTCAAAAAATACTTTCTACTCTTTGATTGCCACTATCCCATTGAAGGTTTTTTTCTATTTTTGCGTGGAATTAAATCTCCGAATCAGGGTATTCTTAACACGAATTTTATAATCGAATCGGAGATCTAAGCAGATGGAATTAAGTGAGCTAAGAAATATTTGGTATAGAGAGTGCCCCAAAGCTGAAGACAAACAGAGACAACTGCACCACCATGCCACACACCACGGCATTGTTTCGAGAAGGCCTCAGATGCCCGGTTCTGTGCGTGCGCTTGTCGATCTCGCCTATACTCATGACGATCCAGAGGTTCATTGTCCTTCTAAATATCCGATACGCAGCCTGGCCAATCTACCATTTTCAGCGGTATGGCATGTGGTTCGGGTGGCTTTTGGGCTGGCCCTCGCCCCTCTGATTATTCTGGGCGCTATTCGCCACCACTACTCCTTCTCCGAGATGGGAAGAGCGAAATTGAAGGAGAATGTGGCGTGGTACCGCGCTAAAAATATCGGCCACGAGATCCTCGATATCTGTGCGATCGCCCTCTGTGTGATCGTTGCTCTTGTCAACTTCTTGCTGCCCAGGGTGGTCCTCACCAATAGACTGGAGCGCTACTACCTCGAGCGCATGAAAGATCAGGATGAATTTGAAAGTAGCCTCAAGCTGGCTGGCGAGGCCTCTGGAGTCAGATAATGGGGTTGTTGCATAGCGATGGACAACCGCCCCTTCCTTTCCAAACTCCGAGAAGATGAGACGATCAGCGAAAGTGCGCTCCGCTTCGCCCTCAGCCATGATGGGCAAGAGTGCAAGCTCGTCTTCCTCGCCTTCCTCTTCGAATGCGCTCTCAAGGGCCACCTTGCCCTCTATATCGATGAGATCAAGTCGATCCCTGAAACGCCAACCGAGCTCCACAGCCAGCTGCTCAGAGGGGCGCCTCTGGCTGTAGAGGCCTCTTCGACCGTCTCTCGCTTCGGCAATCTCTACTACCTCAAGCGCTACCTCGCAGCTGAAGAGCGCTTCTACACCCACCTCATCCGATTAATCGGCGATGAACCGGAACTTCGGCCTTCACAAGAAGTGCCGACCGCCTTTTTTGAAAATTCTGATCTATCTGATACTCAAAGGGTTGCAATCGATCGAGCTCTCAATCACAGCCTCTCTTTGATTGTGGGAGGCCCTGGTACGGGCAAGAGCTTTACAGCGCGTGCGCTGCTTCGCCTTTTCAAGGAGCGCTGGCCTGAGCTTCAGATCGCCGTTGCCGCCCCCACGGGCAAGGCGGTGAGCCAGCTGAAGGAGAAGGTGGCGGTAGAGAACATCGCTTTCACGACGCTCCATTCGCTTCTCAAGGCGCACGGTCTGGGGCCTCCTGGCTACCACTACGACCTCATTGTGGTTGACGAGGCGTCGATGATCGATGCGGAGCTCTTCGCCCGACTCTTTGCCTCGGTCCGTGCGGGAGCGCGCCTCGTGCTCTTGGGCGATCCTGAGCAGCTGCCTCCTATCGAAGCGGGCGGGCTTTTCCAAGAGCTTCTCGAGAGCAAAAAAGTGGCCACCACCCTGCTCGACACCGGCTTTCGGGCGGAAAATAGCGAGCTTATCAACCTTATGCGCCTGGTGCAGGCGGGGAAAATGCCCCCCTATCAAAAGCTCGAGAGCTTTTCTCTCTCATTTCAAGCAGAGAAGGGCTCAAAAATCCTCCTCACCCCTCTCAGGGAGGGTCCTTGGGGCTCGAAACGGCTCAATAGAAGGCTCTACGAGGAGGCGATGAGAAGGGGCGCATCGTCGGTTCCGATCATCCTCACAGAGAACGATAGCGAGAAGGGCCTCTCGAATGGGGATCTGGCGACGCTCGATCTTCAGACCGATGAGGTGCTGCTGCAGGATGGGAGAAGGGTGCACAAGAGGACGCTTGGAGGCTATGAGCTTGCCTATGCGCTCTCGATTCATAAGAGCCAGGGAAGCGAATTTGATGAGGTGACCATCCTCATCCCGAGCGGTGCGGAGGAATTTGGGCGCGAGCTGATCTACACGGCGGTGACGCGGGCCAAGAAAAAGGCGACGCTCTACCTGCAAGATCCTGAAACGTTAAAAAAGATGCTCTCCAAAAGAGTGAAACGCTACTCCGGTCTCTCGACTCGACTGGGCGGCTAGAATCTCGGGAGGTGGCCAGCGATTTGAGCGGCTGGCGCTCCCTGCTCGTCGACCAAGGTAATGGTATAATGGGTCAAATGATTGTGCAGGCCCAAACCGCCTGCGATGTTGCGAACAACGCGATCGATCAATGCGTCGTCGAGGTGCTCTCTGTAATAGCTCTGGCCAAATCTGGTGGTGCGGCCTGCAGCGGTGGCTTCGAAATTGATCGTAGTATAGGGAGACTCTTCTCTTTGCATCATCAGCGACCTCGCTTTTTCTGCAAGCCATGTGGCCATTTTGGTCGCCGTTATGGGATCATATAGTTCTGGCTCTTGATCGACTTCGATAGAGGAGCGCCGATGGATTACATATGCAGCTACCAGGCAAGCTAGCGACCCTGCGTATAGCCCCGCTGTGCCCCACTCTCCGAGTGCCTGACCGAAAGCTCCGAAAGCGCCTGCTGGAGATCGAAGCCCCTCAGCTGCATGCGACCCAATAAGCATCAAGACGATCGCTGCTACGACTAAAACCCTCACAGCGATTTGAGAGGATGTGAGCGTACAGCCACTTTTAGGGGAGGCTGGGGCGTCTACAGGAGGAGTGATCATAGAGCCTTAGAATGTCTCTTTGACAAGCCAGACGGCGGAGGAGACCCCCATCAAGCAGGCGCCAGCAATGGAGAGGCCGGGAGAGTGGAGGCAGTAGCCAAGATCCCAGGGCAATGATAGGAGATCGAAGAGATCGGAGAAGAAGTTGGCAATCGCCTCGCCGAGCTGATCCTTGCCAGCCATCACCCAGTTCTTAATCCCATTGGCCAGCTGCACAACTGTCGCCGCAGCAAAGAGAGAGCCGATCGTCGTTCCCATCCAGCTCGCATGTTTGCCAAGATCGATCGCGCCGAGGCGGTTCAGCCAGGTAAGCGGAGAGAGCAGACGAGCCACAGTCGCCATCAGGTCCATCGCCACGATCACCCAAGCACGGCGGACAATCCTCTTCTCGCCACTCACCGTCTCCTCACTCCAAAAGAGCTTGCCCGTCAAAACCTTGATCGCAGAGGGCAGCGCGCGGAAGGTAGAGATCACAGAGCGAGCGGTGTCGATCTGAACCGCAACCCCCTGCACAGAAGGATTGCAGCTCTCCGAGCGCAAGACCGAGATGTTGAGATGGATCGCAAGCGCCGACCAGACCGCTCTCAATATGCGGTCGATCGTCTCAGCCACTTCATTGAGCTGGTGAGCCCAGCCGCCAAGCTTCACAGCAGCGCTGCAAGGGCCTGAGCGCGAGCAGCCTATGACGGGTGGTAAATCGCGAATTTTGTTTGTGCCAGCAGCCATCTCTTGCTCTAAGCGGTTTTAGCAGTTACTTTGGCAGAGGCCCTGGATTTAAGGCGGCTCGCCTTGTTTTTCTTGAAGAGCCCATGTTTGGCCCCTTTATCCATCAAGCCGTAGACCTGCTTGAGCGCCTCATTCATCGCCGATGCGTCGCCGCCGCTCAAACTCTCATTGAACTGGCGCCACGCTGTTTTGACGCGCGATTTTAAAGCCTGGTTGTTCAGACGGCGCTTTTCGCTCTGGATGATGCGCTTTTTAGGTGTGGGTCGTTTGACTTTTGCTTTCTTTTCTTCTTCAGCCATAATGCCTCATTATAGAGCCGTCTATTATAAGAGATTCCGCTTCATTTGTCAAAAGATGGCTGTTTGAGAGCAGCTCTTGCCAATCGGATCGCTTCTTTGCTAGACTGACCTTCCCATGCGAAAAAACCAGATCACCCTGCTTTTCCTCTCTGTCGTTGCTCTATGTGCCCTCTTTCCTGGAGCGAAAACTTTTTTTGAATTGAAAAAATTCCTGACCTGCTCGTCCCAAGTGCCGATCGAAAAGGTCGAGCTTGCCTTAGAGGAGGACAAGGGAAAAAACACGATTGTCATGGCGAGCTTCACCTATCGAGTCGAGGAGAGCCTCTATGAGGCCTCTCAGCCCTTGAGAGGCTATCCCAACCGATTTTCGGCAGAAAAAAGCCTTCAGACAAGAGAGCCCCCCACATTCGTTTGGGTCAACTCAAAAAGGCCTTCAGAATGCCTTTTGAGAAGACTTTTCCCCTACAAGTCGCTTGTTTCGACAGCGGTTGTTTTGGCTCTCTTCGGCTATTTCTTTCTGCTCATCCGCCGTGCGAAAGGGAGGGGGGCTTAAGATGAGGCAGAGGGGGCAAAATTCTCAGATCCTCTTCATCTATTTGGCTCTTGGCGCTCTTCAGAGCCTGCCCCTTGTGCTCTTTGTGATCTTCGATAGCCGCATCTTGCTCTTTCTTTCGGCGCCGCTTGCGATTTTGGCCACCTTCTATCTCGCAAGCCGCGAGGGAAAACGGGAGGCGTCGCGCCTGCCAAATCGCCCTCAGGAGCTCGTAGAGAAGCGGCTCGAGAGAAATCGCATCCAGAGCGAGCTTCTTCTCGAGATGCAGACGCTGCTTGCTAAGGGAAGAGACGAAAGAGATAGTTTTGAGAGCGCCCTCAAGGAGAAGCAGGAGAGGCTCGAAGAGATCGAAATGGCGAGAAGCGAGGAGAATCGCCACTTCACCAAAGAGCGGCAGCGCTTCCTCTTAAGGATCGGCGAGCTGGAGATGAAGATCGAGGGCCAAGAGTCGCTGCTCGGCGAGTGTCGAGCGCTTCTTGCCGAGCAGAGGGAGCTCATCGAGGAGAAGGAGCAGGAGGTGCAGGAGATGCGCACTTTGAACTCGGAGCTCGAAGAGGAGATCCAGAAGATCGTCGAGTTTACCCCGGCGCAAAGTAGCCTGCCGCGCTTTTCGAGCGAGCCGCGAAGAGAGTCCTATGCAGCTTCTGAGGGCTACCATCTCTCCAAAGAGTTGGAAAAGGCTCTCAGGGTCGTTGAGGAGGCCTCTTCCCATCCGATCCACTCCCCTTTCTTGGAGCTCTCCCACGAAAGAATGGTGCTCGATCTGCCTCTCATCCACTCCAAGTTCCCAGAGATGGGTCAGCATCTGATTTCGATGCTCTATTCACCGCTCGAAAAACGGGCGCTCACCGTGAGCTCGACCGCCTCCCTTCTCGGTTATAGCAGCGACAGTTTCGCCAAGCTCTTCTTCCAAATCGTGGAGAAGGAGGCGGCCAAGTGGAGCGAGGCGCTGAGGAAGTTGACCTTTCAACGAGCGCTCTTTTTGGACATGAATCTCAAAAGCTATGGGGGCGCCCTGAAGCCCTTTCACCTGGCGCTCGGCCTGATTCAAAGAGGCCCTCTGGAAGGGCTCATTCTGGTTCTTTTTTCCGAGAAGAAGGCTCTGAAGTAGCCCCTAAAAGGAAGCGCCAGAGCGCACCTCTCTCTTCAATCGGCTTGCTCTTTTTGGGAATCAGAGCCCTCTTCCAAGCGAGAAATTCCCCTCGGTGATGCGCATCGCCAGAGAAATGGATCGGCCAGCAAGCGCGAGAGGAATGTTCACTTGCGGTGCATAGCAGCGGCTTTCTCAGATCGACTTCGAGGCAGGGACCCCGCTTGATGCGGCAGCCGCCGCGAATGAGGGCGATCTGGTCGTAGATCATCCCCTTACCTTTGGCAGAGATGTTGGTGAAGTAGTGGGGCGTGGCCCGTAGCGCTCTTTCAAGGGCGCTCATCCGAAAGCGGTTGAACTCTCTGTCGTGTAGGATCCAAATAGTTGTAAATCCTTGAGATTTATAGTCATGCGTTCTTTGAAGCGCCTCTTGGGGGCTCATGGGCGAGCACTGGATTTCAAAGATGAGAGGTGGGTCGAGAAGGAGGCAATCGGCGATGCGCATCGCCTTTGGAAAGGGTTTTTCCAGGATGAGCCGATCGGGGCCAAAGAGCTTTTGAAGGTGGTCCTGAACCGCTTGATGTTCGAGAGATTTGTTGGCCGCTTGGAGCATACAACTTTTGTTTACAAAAAAGGGATGCATGTCAAAGATGCGAGAGGTATAATACTTGGGTTCAAGAAAATTTTGAATAGAAATGGCGAAGAACAGCAAGAGTGCCGAGAGCAGCGATAGCGAATTCCAGGTCAAGATGGAAGAGCTTGTGCAGCTGGCCAAAGAACAGGGCTACATCACCTACGAGGAGATCAACGAGATCCTGCCCATGACCTTCGATTCTGCCCGAGCAGATCGACCAGGTACTGATCTTCTTGAGCGGGCATGGATATCCAGGTCTCAACCAGGCTGAAGTCGAGCGGCAGAAAGAGCGCAAGAAAGAGGCTAAAGAGCTCGAAGCGGTCTCCTAAACGCGTGAAGGGACCTCCGACGACCCTGTGCGCATGTACCTCAAGGAGATGGGCTCTGTCCCCCTTCTTGACGCGCGAAGAAGAGGTGGAGATCTCCAAGCGCATCGAGAAGGCGCAGATCCAGATCGAGCGCATCATCATGCGCTTCCGCTACTCGAACAGAGAAGCCATCTCGATCGCCAACTACCTGATCGCAGGCAAAGAGCGCTTCGATAAGATCATTGCGAAAAAGAGGTGGAGGACAAGCACCGCTTTCTCAAGCTTCTTCCGAGGCTTGCGCAGCTTCTGAGAGAAGAGGATCGAGATCCTGGAAAAGTCTTCTCCATCGAGATGCATCGACCTCAAAGCTGAAGAAAGCGACCGCTCAATTCAACGAAGAGATCGAAAAGTGCCGCATCCGCACGCAAGCCTATCTGCGCCAGATGCACCTTCGCCACAACATCATCGAAGACTTTGGCGAAGTGATCATGCGCGCCTACGACCGCTTCCTAGAGCTGGAAAAAGAGATCAAGAGCTGATCCCGCGCGCCGAGAAGCAATAAATTTGCCGCAGCAAGCTCGCACGCTGCCAAACGCAAGCTTGAAAAGCGGAGCTTGCCGCAGGCCGCACTCTCGACGAGTTCAAGAAAGATGTGCGCATGCTCCAGCGCTGGATGGATAAGAGCCAAGAAGCCAAACGGGAGATGGTCGAGTCCAACCTCCGCCTCGTTATCTCGATTGCCAAGAAATACACCAACCGCGGCCTCTCCTTCCTCGACCTGATTCAAGAAGGCAACATGGGCCTTATGAAGGCGGTCGAGAAGTTTGAATACCGCCGCGGCTATAAATTTTCGACCTACGCCACCTGGTGGATCCGCCAGGCTGTGACGCGCGCCATTGCCGACCAGGCGCGAACGATCCGCATTCCTGTCCACATGATCGAGACGATCAACAAAGTGCTTCGCGGGGCCAAAAAATTGATGATGGAGACGGGTCGCGAGCCGACTCCCGAAGAGCTTGCTGACGAGCTTGGCCTGACTGCCCGATCGCGTGCGTGAGATCTACAAGATTGCCCAGCATCCGATCTCGCTGCAGGCCGAGGTGGGCGAGGGAGGCGAGAGCCAGTTTGGCGATTTCATCGAAGACACCACCGTCGAGTCGCCTGCAGAGGCAACTGGCTACTCGATTCTCAAAGATAAGATGAATGAGGTGCTCACGACGCTGACCGAACGCGAGCGCAACGTGCTGATCCAGCGCTTTGGCCTCCTCGACGGCAAGCCCAAGACGCTCGAAGAAGTGGGCCTCGCCTTTAACGTGACGCGAGAGCGCATCCGCCAGATCGAAGCGAAAGCGCTTCGCAAGATGCGCCACCCCACCCGCTCCAAACAGCTGAGAGCCTTCCTAGACCTCCTCGAGAGCGAATAGCCCCTCAATTGGAAATTTATTTCCAATTTGCGTGGGCAAAATCCCTATCCTTCCTATCCTGCCGCTCTTAGCGATCATGCGCATCCTGTTCCTTTTTGAAGAGGGAACAAGATATACAGGATCGCGAGGCGCGGTAGGATTTGCATATTTACATGAGCGTGCAGCTTGCGGCGGGTGGCTCACAGATTTGGGCGCACTTGAGGTAGCCCACAACCTCTTTCATGCCGTGGGTTTCGGCGAGCTGTATCAGCTGCATCTGATCCTCTTCTAACAGCGCTCCAGTGCCGATCAAGAGAGCCGCCCTCTCTTTCGATTTTGATATCACAATAGCCTCCTTGATCGCCTCGGCGCGCATCACCTCTCTTGCGGGTGTTGCTACAATGTCGAAGAGAAAGCGAGCAATGATCTTTCGTCCATGCTTCAGAGCGATCTCTAGAGCAGCTTTGCGTATCCTGTCCTGATCGGTCTGAACCTGTCGGTAGAGGGATTTGAACGCCGCAACCATTCCCCTCCGGACAGTTAGGGCAAGTCCGATGTGGAGCATCTCAGGCGTTAGGGGCACGCTTGCAATCATGCTCAATACCACTCTCTGGGAGCCCTCTTTGAACGCATCGATCATTGCCTCAGAGCGGGCCCGAGGTGGGGCGTGAGGGGCCAGGATCCTGACCATTTCGGGTAGGTCAGCTTTGACAAAGCGCGCAAGAGCGGGAGCAAGCTTCGCTTTTCGCTTCTCGACGAAGGAGAAGAAATCGGCATAGAGAAGGGGGGTGCGGTCAGGAGTGATACGCATGCCTAAGGAGGTAAGGCAGCCCATGAGGCGACCGACCTTTGATCGGTTGGTCTGCTGTGAGACCTGTAGATAGGAGCTGAGCTGATAGAGCTCGGGGGCAGGAGCCTCGCTTGCTCTGCACTTATTCACATAACCTTGCCAGAAACGATTGTCTGAGAAGCGCAAGAGGAGGCTTTTCGAAGAGATCATGAGCTGCACAAGCGACCTTCTATCCAGATAATAAGCGCAAGAGGATGCCTCGTGGATGAGAGTCATGGAAAAAGCGGCCGGCATATTCTGAATCACCCTAGCCACCACCTCCTGTAGAGCAGTTCTCTCAGCGGCTCGCACGATTAGCTTATGCGTGGAGTAGAGGGGGCGGTTCCTTGAATGCTTATTGACTGAGGCGTCAAGTCGAGGCCCTCTACTGATCGGAGCTGCCGCCACTTGTCCCCTCAGTCACTGGGCTTGTCTGTTGAAGAGAGACAAGGTCGCGGTCGACAGCGATCGCAATGCAGCCGTCCGACCAGACATTCAAGGTGGTCTCGATCATGTCGAGGAAGGTGTAGAAGGGCAAAATAAGCCCCATCATGTAGAGCGGTAGATCCATGCCCACAAGGAAGGCAGAGGCGAGGAAAAAACAGCCCATAGGCACCCCCGCATTGCCGATGGCAGCAAGCGTCGCAAGGAAGATCCAGCCCACTAGCTCAAAGGGAGAAAAAGCCATGCCATAGAGCTTGCCCACAAAGAGAACGGTGATGAGGATAAAGGCTGCGCACCCATTCATGTTGATCACCGAGCAGAGCGGCAAGGTAAAGCTGGAGATCTTTTTCGATATCCCCATCTTCTCGACCGACTGCATCGTCACCGGCAGCGTGGCATTGGAGGATTTAGAGAGAAAGGCCAGAGTGAGCGCAGGCATCATCGCCCGGCAAGCCTTCCAGGGAGAGACCCCCTTCGCTTTGAGGAAAATCGGCAAGATGATCAGCCCCTGGATGAGATTGGCCAAAACCACACAGAGCAAATAGCTCCCAAGTGCAGGGTGGCTGTTTTGTCTTAAGTCCTTGATTAGGAGCGTGATAAATGCAAAGACCGCGAGCGGCATCAGCCGCAAGAGTGCGCCTGTAAGTTTCAAGAGGATAGCAAAGAGCGAGGAGAAGAGCGCATGGAGGTGCTCCTTCTGATGGGTGGGCAGGAAAAGCGAGGCGATGCTGAGGCCGAAGGCGATGAAGGCGATGGCGATCACATTGCTTTCTAGAAAGGGCTGCAGCAGGTTGGAGGGAATGGCCTCCTGCAGGAAGGAGAGGTAGGAGGCGGGCTTTGCGGTGGCCTCCGATGCCACTGCTTCTATAGGAAGGGGTGCGGAGCTGGATGCTGGATCGATCGATAGGAAGAGGCCGAGCGCGAGGCTTGCGGCCACAACCGTTGTGCCGATCGTGTAGAGAACGACGCGCCTGCCCATCTGGCGCATTTCAGCGAAATCCTTCATCCCGGTGATCGTCGAGGCGATAGAGAGGAAGATGATCGGAAGGGAGATGAGCTTCAGCAGCCTCAAGAAGAGGTCGGCGGTGACCTTTGAGAAGCTATTGATCGCCCCCACATCGGCAAAGCCGGCAAGAGCGCCGAGAGCCATAGCAGCGAAGACGAGTAGGGAGGAGAGATGGCGCTTAGAAACACACATAGTTCTCACCAAAAAAGATTGGAGCGTAACGGATTCGAACCGTTGACCCCTACAATGCCATTGTAGTGCTCTACCAACTGAGCTAACGCCCCGCGCTCCTGCAGTAAAAAGTTATCTGCTTTTGCAGTTTTTAAGCAATCGTCTTTCCCTGCAAAAATCGCTCTGCTAAACTCACTGGCATTTTAAATAGGGTTTTAAGGTATGGGATTTTTTGAAGAAGTGGCCGAGCTGCCTCCCGATCCAATTTTGGGTATTACCACTGCCTTCCTCAGGGATACTCGCAGCTGTAAGGTCAATTTAGGAGTGGGAAGCTACAAGACCGCCGACCTTCAGCCTCTGGTTCTGGGCTCGGTATATGAGGCTGAACGGGAGCTTGTCGAGAAGAGGGTGAATAAGGAGTATCTGCCGATCGAGGGGGATAGCCGCTTCCTCGAAGAGCTCAAGCGGTTGGTCTTTGGACTCACCCCTCAGGCCGACTCCATCGTCGCTCTCCAGACGATCGGCGGTACAGGGGCGCTCTCCATCGGAGCCCGCTTTGCAAGGTCCTATCTTCCAGGTAAGCTCTTTCTCTCCGACCCTACTTGGGACAACCATCATAGGATCTTCACCCATGCCGGCTTTCAAGTGGCAAGCTATCCCTACTATGACGCCAAAGCCCACCGACTCGATTTTCAGGCGATGAAAGCGGCCCTTCAAGCGATGGAGGGGGGAAGCGTCGTTCTGCTTCAGACCTGCTGCCACAATCCGACTGGCTGCGATCCGTCGCCAGAAGAGTGGCGCGAGATCGCCAAGATCGTGAAAGAGAGGAGGCTGCTTGCCTTCTTCGACCTGGCCTACCAGGGCTTCGGAGAGGGGATCGAGCCAGATGCCTTCCCAATCCGTCTCTTTGTCCAGGAGGGAATCGAGTCTCTGGTCGCCCTCTCCCTTTCCAAGAATTTTGGCCTCTATGGAGAGCGTGTGGGGGCACTTTTTGCTCCCCTCTCAAGCGCCGTGAAAGCGAGGAAGGTGACGAGCCAGATCAAAGCCATCGTGCGCGGGATCTATTCGAGTCCCCCCATGCACGGCGCTCGGCTTGCCTCCCTGATTCTTTCAAGTGATAGCCTCAGGAAGATGTGGGAGGAGGATCTGTCACTTATGCGGCTCAGAATTCACGAGATGCGCAGAGCCTTTGTAGCCGCCCTTCACGTGGTAGGACTTCCTCACTTCGCCTTTGTCGAAAATCAGAAGGGCATGTTCTCGCTCACATGGATGCAGGAGGGCGATGTGGAGCGGCTTATCGAGGAGTTTGGCATCTATCTGCCGAAAAATGGACGAGTCAATCTCGCAGGACTGAACACCGATAATATCCCCTACGTCGCGGAAAGCATCGCTAAGGTGCTCGGCAAAAAAGCTGAGAGATTCCAATAGTGAAACGCGAAGGGGCCCTCCAGCGCTATCTCTCCTGGAAAAACCTCTTCTTAGCTGGAGGCATCCTCTTTCTCTTGCTCCTGCCTCTAGCTTTTATCGAAAGGGCGCGCGAGGAGGTGATTGCACTCGCCTCTCCTCTCTTCAAATCGCTCGCCTCCCCCCTCAATAAACGCATCGCAGCACTCGAGGCTGAAAAGAGACGTCTCGAGCTTGAGAACAACCTGCTGCGATCGAACCTGATGAAAGAAAAAAGAGAGATAGGCGCCTCTTCAAACCTCGATAGAGAGGGATTTTTAAAGCAGAACTTTCTCACTGCAAGACCGGTTTACTGGGATCTCAAAGGCGGGGGCCACTTTCTCTGGATAGATGTCGGGGAGAATGCCAACCGCAAGGCTAAAAAGAGGATCATCGAAAAAAACAGCCCGGTGCTTTCGGGGCGCTTTGGAGTGGGCGTCGTCGACGAGGTGGGCAAAACGGTCTCGCGCATTCGCCTGCTGACCGACCCCCTCGTACACCCTTCCGTGCAGGCCACTCGGGGCCAGCTCGCATCGGCGCTCCTGCTCGACCACATCGACGCCCTCCTTGCCACACGCGAGTCGCTTTTCCTCGAAAGCGGGACGGCTTTCACCAAAGAGAGAAGGGAGCTTTTTAAAGAGTGCCTGCTCGATCTGAAAGCCTCTTTGACACCAAAAGCGAAGAGCTGGTATTTCGCAAGAGGGATTTTGCAGGGAAGGCAGGGGGGCAACAACTTGAAAAAACCTCTCGTTTCAGGGCTCGGCTTCACAAGCCCCTCATCGGAGAGCGATGAGGCTATCCAGAAGGGGGATCTGCTTGTGACGACAGGCCTCGATGGGGTCTTCCCCGCAGGCATCATCATGGCTGAGGTGGAGAGGGTCTTTCCCATCCAGGAGGGCGATCCCACCTTTGAATTCGAAGCAAAGCTTTTTATAGATAAATGGGATGCAAGCTACCCCCTCTTCATCCTGCCTCCCCTCGCGGGAGAGATACCTTTAGGTTAACATGACAAAATGGGATGTGGCGCGCTTTCTACCCGTAGTTTCAGCAGCTGAAATGGGCCGTCTCGAAAAGCTGGCCTACAGCCGCGGCGCAAGCGATGAAGAGTTCATGGAAAGAGCGGGAGAGGCGCTCGCAAGCAGCATCGCCTCCATGATGGCAAGACTCCACCTAAAGCCTCTCATCACCCTCCTTTGTGGGCCTGGCAATAATGCAGGCGACGCATTTGTGGCAGGCCGCATCTTGCTCGGCGGGGAGTTTTCGGTCGAGGCCTTCACGCTCGCGCCCGTTGCAAAGAGCTCACCGCTCGCTCTTCTCAAGAAAAAGGAGTTTGGCCAGCGAGGCGGCCATATCATCGAGATCAAAAGCGAGGAGGAGATCGACTTTTCAAAAAGCGAACTCATCGTCGATGCGATCTTTGGAACGGGCTTCAGAGGCATGCCAGAAGGCCTTTTTAAAGCAGCCATCGACCGAGCCAATCGCTCCGAGGTCCCCATTATCGCTGTCGATATTCCCTCAGGCCTCTCTGGCAATAGCGGAGAGGGTGCGGCAAGCTCGATCAAAGCCGATGAGACCGCCTGCCTGGGTCTTGCCAAAACCGGATTTTTCCTCTCCGGGGCGTGGGAGCAGGTTGGCCGACTCCAAATCCTGGACTTCGGTCTCCCTAAAGAGATCGAAGCAGAGGCGAACGCGGATTTTTATCTCATTGACACTAAGAGTTTTAATCTTCCAGTCATCAAGCGATGTCGCCACAAATACGACGCGGGTTATCTGCTCGCTATCGGCGGATCAAAAGAGATGAGTGGAGCGATGATGCTGGCAAGCAAGGCTACCTTGCGCTCTGGTGCTGGCATGGTGCGCATTTTCCACCCAGAGGGGGTTGAGTCGGCTCTTGTGAGCGCCTCTCATGAGGTGATCAAAGAGGGCTACTCACGAGGCAATACCGAGAGGATTTTCGCTGAGCTCGAGCGTGCAAAGGCGCTCTTTGTTGGGCCTGGGATGCTCGTCGATGAGGCAGGAGAGGAGCTGCTCAGGGAGCTATTTGCAAAGGCGAATAAGCCGATGGTCATCGATGCGGGGGCGCTTGCTCTGGTTGCCAAGGCAAATCTAAAGCCGCCCAAAGAGTCGATCTTGACTCCCCATCATGGAGAGATGCAGCGGCTACTCGGCATTAAAGAGAGGCTCTCCCAGCTAGAGCTGAATCAAAAAACTCAGGAATATGTGGATAAAACAGGCTGCACGCTGGTTCTAAAAGGGGCTCCTACTTTCGTTTTTGCTCCCCTTCAAAAACCGCTCATCATGGCGAGGGGCACTCCTGGCATGGCCACAGCAGGATCGGGAGATGTGCTCACTGGAATTATCACGAGTTTGCTCGCTCAAGGCAAATCCCTGCTCGATGCAGCCGGTCTTGGCGCCCTCTTACACGCCCTCAGTGGGGAAATCGGAGCAAAAGAAAAGGGCGACTACTCCCTCATCGCCTCTGATCTTATCGACAAGCTTCCTGAGGCGTTTAAGCTCCTATCTGACCGATGAGACTGCCCGCATAAATCAGAACCAAATTAAACCACAATCTTGCTCATCTTGTCGCTCTTAGCGATCGTGCTTATCCTGTTTCTGTTTGAAGAAAGAACAAGATATGCAGGATCGCGAAGCACGGCAAGATGGGCAGAATGAGCTTGTTTTCAAGAGGGTGGCTGAACAGTGCGTTATGCTAGCGGGCTGATCGGTAGGGAAGGTACCAGGCAAGAAAGGCCTTAAGGCCTGTTGCCAGGGCTGTTTTTGGGTGAAAGCCCAATTGCTGCTTAGCTTTCTGGACGTCGGCGAAAGTGGCTAGAACCTCTCCTTTTTTAGGCCCTGCAAGCTCTATAATCGCCTTTTTGCCGAGCGCCTCTTCGAGGATAGAGATGAGCGTCATCACTTTTTCGGGGCGATGGTTGCCCAGGTTGTAGCTCTCAAAGCGGCCAGACCTTTCGAGGCTCTGATCGATAGCGGGAAGAATATCCTCGATGAAGGTGAAGTCGCGCTCCATCTGCCCTTGGTTGAAGAGGGTGATCGGTTTTCCCGTCAAAATGGCCTCTGAGAAGCTATAGTAGGCCATATCGGGTCTTCCCCACGGCCCATAGACGGTGAAGAAGCGTAGAGCGGTCATCGGAATGGCGTAGTTGTGGTGATAGCTGAAAGCCATGAGCTCCCCCGCCTTTTTCGTTGCGGCATAAAAGCTCGCTGGATGGTCTGTGCGGTCGGTTTCGCTAAAAGGGATCTTTTCGTTGAGCCCATAGATCGATGAGGAAGAGGCAAAGATCAGCTTGAGCCCAGCATGTGCGCGCGCAAACTCCAAAATCGTCGCAAACCCAGTGAGATTGGCCGAGACATAGGCCTCGGGATGGCTCTCCCCGTAGCGCACACCCGCCTGGGCAGCAAGATGCAAGAGATGGGTGAACCGGTAGCGATCGAAGAGCTCTTCTAACATCTTTCGGTCGTTGATATCTCCCTCGTAGAGGTGGATGCCCTCTTCTTGGAGAAGGGCGCTGCGCGCTCTTTTCAGCGAGATGGCGTAGTAGGGATTAAAATTGTCCAGACCGACGACCAGGTGGCCCTGCTGCTTGAGGTAGCGCGAAGCATGCATGCCGACGAAGCCGGCAGCCCCTGTGACCAGTACCCTTTTTTCACTCATGGATAGGAGTATAGGGCAAAGCGGCCATCAAAGTGAAGAGAGGCCGTTAAAATAGTAGATGGTCTCCCTTAGACCGACCTTTAGAGGCACTTCGGGCTGCCAGTGAAGGAGATTTTTGGCGAGGTGAATATCGGGCCTAAATTCCCTTGGAGGGCCATCTTTGTGCGAGAGGGCGTGGATGGATGAGGGAGAGTGGGTGGCATCTAAAATTATCTCTGCAAGCTCAAAAAGGGTGTGCGCCTCGGGGCTGCCGAGATTGATTGGGCCCGTGATCGAGCTGTCGCTCTCCATCAGGGCGATGAGGCCCCTCACCACGTCGCTGACGAAACAGAAGGAGCGCCTCTCAAAACTATTTGTCAGGGTGATCGGTTTTCTCTGCAGGGCATTGAGAATGATGTGCGAGAGGGGCGAAAAGGTGGGTAGTCTGGGTCCATAGGTGTCGAAGATGCGCGCTATTTTAATTTTTATCCCGTACTCGCGATGGTAGTCGAAGAAGAAGGTCTCGGCACACCGCTTGCTTTCGCCGTAGCACGCCTCAGGGCTAACGGGATTCAGATGGCCTGCATAGCTTTCGCTCTGGGGAAAGATCTCTGGCTCCCCGTAGACCAGACTGGTAGAGGCCTGCAGGATTTTGGCCTGGCTCTTCTTGGCCAGAGCGAGCATGTTGATCGCGCCGCTGACAGAGGTCTTGGCCACTTTTATCGGGTCTTGGCCCGCGCCGTGGGCGAGAGAGGCGAGATTGTAGATTTCGTCCGCCTCGAAGAAGATCGGAAAGGAGATATCGTGATGGATGACGGTGAACCTGGGGCTTGTGGTGAGCCTTGCGATATTTTCGCGGCGCCCGGTGGAGAAGTTGTCGATGCAAAAGACATCGTGGCCCTGCTCGAGGAGCGCTTCGCAGAGATGGGAGCCGAGAAAGCCGGCGCCCCCTGTGACTAAGATACGTTTGCGACTCTGCGACATAGGCGCCTCTGCTTCAAATTTTGGTTTTTGCTATGAGCGCAAGGTACCATTGGAATCTGAAAAATATCAAGTTAAGAAAGTGTAAACACAGCTAGTATGCTTAGCGTCTAGCGATTAAATAATTTAAAAATCTTTTACCTGTCGGCTAGATAGCGCTGCCTGCTATCATCTTGGCAAAAAGGCTTCATATGCGAATTTTGATTGTTGGGACAGGCTATGTCGGTTTGGTTGCCGCTGCTTGCTTTGCAGAGATGGGCCACGAAGTGCTCTCCCTCGATATCAATAAGGAGAAGATCGAGCTCTTGAAAAGGGGATCGATTCCAATCTATGAGCCTGGCCTTGAAGAGCTTGTGAGAAGAAATACGAGCGAAGGCCGCTTGAGCTTTACGACCGACTATGAAGAGGCTATCGAATTTGCTCAGGTCATCTTCCTTGCAGTCTCCACGCCCTCTCTTGCGAGCGGAGAGGCCGATCTCAGCTACGTGCAGGCGGCGGCGAGCGCTGTTGCAGACCATGCAAAGGCGCCTTTCATCCTCGTCAACAAGTCGACGGTGCCTGTGGGGACGACCCAAATGATCCGGGAGCTTGTTGGAGAGAGGCTAGAGAAGAGAGGAGCCTCGATCGATTTCGATGTGGTCTTCAACCCCGAGTTTTTAAAAGAGGGCGATGCACTTGCCGATTTTATGAAGCCCGACCGAATCATCATCGGTACGGCAAATTCCCATTCGGCAGCTGTGCTCAAGGAGCTCTACAGTCCCTTCAACCTCAACCACGATCGTCTGCTCGTCATGGATCCCGAATCGGCCGAGATGACCAAATATGCAGCCAATGCGCTGCTCGCCTCGCGCATCTCCTTCATGAATGAGCTCTCTGCCCTTGCAGAGCGTCTGGGAGCCGATATTTCGCTTGTGCGCAAAGGCATAGGATCGGATAGGCGCATCGGCTACGACTTTCTCTACGCAGGGGCGGGCTTTGGTGGCTCCTGTTTTCCCAAAGATCTGCGAGCGCTTCGGGCAATTGCGAGAAGGGAGGCGATCCAGACGCCTCTATTGGATGCGATTGAAAATGCCAATGACAGACAGAAGAGGCGCATGTGCGAGAGGCTCGAGAGCGCATTTGCTCAGCGTGGAGGGCTCTTTGGCAAGGAGATCGCCATTTGGGGTCTCTCTTTCAAAGCGGGCACCGATGATATGCGAGAAGCAAGCTCCCTTGTTCTGGTGCGCTTCCTTCTCGAAAAGGGGGCCTCTTTAAGGCTGTTTGACCCGGTGGCGCTCAAAAATGCACGAGAGATCTTCAAAGAAAATCCGCAGATTAGCTATGCCACAAGCGAATACGGGGCAGCGTCCAATGCCGATGCGATCGTGCTCATGACGGAGTGGAAGCAGTTCCGCTTTGTCGATTTTGCTAAAATCATCACCGAGATGAAGAGAGAGGGAGAGAAGAGACCCCTATTTTTCGATGGGCGCAATCAATACAGCCCTGAGGAGATGGCCAGATGGGGTTTTGATTATCTCAGCGTAGGTCGAAAGAGTATTTGATAGCATGAGCTGCCTTTCGCTCAAAAAGGGTGCCGATCTTTTTACTCCTCTGCTCCTTTGCTACTTTCTTGCGCTGCATGCTGACCAGCTCTCCTTCATCTTTGCCGATCTGACGGTTCGGATCAGCAATTTCTTCGCTCTTCTTCTCCTAGGATTCATGCTCCTGCGTGGGGCCTATCTCGACGCTTTTCCAAGAAGGTTGAAGTGGGCGCTTGCCCTTCTCTCGCTCTCTCTTCTGGCCTCTTGCTTGGTCAGCGAAGGGAGAGAGCGATCGCTTCTCTTTTTTGGTTGGTATGGATTGACCCTGGTCGGCTATTTTCTGCTTCCCTACCTGCTTCTCTTTTGCTTTCCCGAAAGGAGGGTGATGAAGCTCTACCTGCTCTCTTTCGTGCTGGTTGGCGTTTACGGCCTCTTGCAATTTGCACTTTCGCTTATCGGAGTCCACGATCCATTCGCGAGCCAAACCTTCGGAGCAGGGTGGTCGAGGCCGAGCAGCTTTGCTTATGAGCCCTCCTACCTGGCTCTCTATATGACCCCCTTTGTCGTCCTAGCATGCGGCTTTTTTTTATTGAAGAGAGGGGGCGATTTCATCCTCTTCCGGCGCATGGGTTTAAAGGAGCTCTTGCTCTGCCTGCTTCTCTATCTTTCGAGCTTCACCACCACCACCTTTTTCGCCCTTGTTTTCTTCATCGCGCTGAGCTTTTGCCTTCCGACTACCCGACTCTTTTCCTCCGCATATCGAGCTAGGTTGCGCTTCTCGGTCGCCTTTGCGCTCTCTTGCCTTGCGCTTGCACTGGGACTGCCGGGCTTTTCTCGAGATATATTCTTTAAATTTTTCAGCAGCGAGTTTTGGACCCATCACTCTTTTTATGAAAGGTGGATTGGCATCGAGAATAGCTTTCAACTCTTTCTAGAAAGACCGCTTTTTGGAGTGGGCCTGGGCAATATTCCTGTGCATCTCTTCAATGCGTGGCGTGAGCAGGATAGCCGCTTTTTCTTCCTATTCAACGAGGATGAATTTGCGAATGCGGCCAATCCGATTAAATTTTTCGAACCGATGAATGTGGCCACTGAGATACTCGCAAGCGCAGGGCTCATAGGATTTCTAGCCTTTGGCTTCCTTCTTTACAGCTACTACAGAGAGAGTAGAGAGGCGCTCGCTCTTCCCCTTCCTGAGGAGAGGAGGATCTGGATCTACCTTTTGCTGCTCTCCACGTTTGTGATGCTGATCGTGCTGCAATTCAACCAGGGGCTCTTTCGCACCTACATCTGGACCCACCTGGCCATCGCCTACGCCTTCACAGTCAGGTCTAAGACTACTATAGAGAAGAGCGGGCCCGCGCCCGCAAACGCCAACAACTACCCACATCTCTAGAAGGACAGAAGAGAAAGGGTTTGCAAAGGGCTACGCCCTTTGCCTCAGGGTGAGGGGGTCCGGGGGAGAGGGAGCGAGAGAGCTCCTTCTCCCCCGCTCACCTCACCATGGGCGAGGATGGCAGGATATTGAATGTGCAAACGACACTGCCAGACAACGATTGTTAGCCTGATTTAAACAGGATACGCTCCCTTCGGTCGCTACAGGATATGCGCTCGTCCATACGGACGAGCTAGGAACCCGAGCATGTTGCCGAGCGAGCTCGTCCGTATGGACGAGCACATCCTGTAGCGACCGAAGGGAGCGTATCCTGTAAAATAAGCGTCCCACAAGTTCTCTACAGCACTGATCTGAAGTTTGGCTTGCATTAGAAGAATCGGCCGCGAGCCTGTTCTCTTTTTTTACAAGATAGTGTCAAAAATGACAGTTTCTTATTTGAGGAAAAGGGAGGTGAGGGAGGCGGCGAAGCGCGCAGAAGAGTGGCTCTTGAGATAGCACGCCTGCATCGCTTGGAGCTTGCTGTGGACCACTCTATCTTGGGCGAGCTCGAAGAGGGTGTGGAGCAGATGGGGAGAGCTGAAGTCGACAATCAGCTCAGAGAGGTCGTGGCTTGCAAGTTCATGGGCAAGCCAGCTACCAGCGCAGGCGATCGGTAGCTTGCCCAGAACCACCGCCTCCACAAAGATCCCTGAGATGCTATAGCGGTAGGTCTTGGGATCATAGGGCAAGAGCACCATATCGGCCCGAGCAAGCTCTTCGAAATAGCGCTCGGTGGAAAGCGTGAGCGGTAGTCTCCGGATTGCAAAATCAGAGCGAGAGGGCCCTTTGGGGCCATCTTCTGCAAGCGAGAGCTCTATCTGGATATGCGGCACCCCCTTCATTCCCATGAGACGTTCTATCTCAGCAAGCCCCTTGGGAGGGCGCGGATGGCCCGGCCAATAGAGGCGAAGGCAAGGCTCTCTTTTGGCCTCAGGAATCCATATAGGAGGCTTGATCATTAGAATCGGAAGCTCGTTGATCTCAAGGGCTCGACTCTTTTTATAGAAAGAGGCAATGGGGAGGCTGTCGGTCAAAAGGATGGCTCTCGACACTCTCAAAGCCCAGAGAAAAAGCGCCTCCCTGAGCCGCCCCTTCTTAGGCCCCCATCTCAAAAAAAGCAGGAGTCGATCTCGCTTCGGCATCAAAAGTCTTGCCGCGAGCGCAAGCCCCATGAGCTCTGCGCCTTTAAAGCTCTCGAGAAAGAAGATGCGCTGTCTTGTATGAGTCTCTTTGAAGAGCTTGCCATAGTCAAAAAAGGCTCCAAGAGTCGCCATAAGGCCATTTTTTCTTCTTCCAAAATGCACTTTCCAGCCCGCTGGCAGATCGGCCACTTTGCAATCTTTTGAAACATAGGCTGAAAACTCGATCTCAGGATATCTCTGGAGGCTCTCTTCCACTGCTCGATTGTAGTTCCACGCATGGCCCCGTTCATCAGAAAGTGCAGGAATCAGCGAGCAGAAGCGGATTGTCATGACCTCTCATTGCCTAGGTAGTGAAACCAGCTCCTGGAGGCCTTTTCGATCCCCTTAGCATCCCAGAGCGGAACTTCGCGAAAATCTTCGATAGCGTTCAGAAGCCGCTTCACCCCCTCATTGAGGGCAATCTCAGGCCTCCAGCCAAGCTCCCTTTTGATGAGAGAGATGTCGGCAAGCGAAGAGCGCGGGTCGCTCGGCCGCTTCGGCAGCCTTTCAACCCCCTTGGGATTGAAAAGGGCAGCAAGCTCATTGATGCTTGTCGCACATCCGCTACCTACATTGTAGACTTGAGCGCTTTTGGAGCTGAGCGCTGCGCTGTAGAAGGCCCGCGCCACATCGGTCACAAAGGTGAAATCGCGGCTCTGCTCCCCATCCCCCACAATCGTGAGCGCTCTATCATTCAGCTTCTGGGCCAAAAATACCCCGAAGACCGCTCCATAACCCTCTTTTGCAACTCTTGGCCCATAGACATTGAAGAGGCGCAGCGATAGCGCCTCTAGACCGTAAACTCGGCTCCAATGCAGGACAAGATCCTCGCCCATCTTCTTGCTCAATGCATAGGGGAATTGGGTGGAGAGGGGCGCGCTTTCCGGGGTCGGAATTTGATCGGGCTCACCATAGCAGGAGGCCGATGCCGCGTAGATCAAGCGGCTCACACCTCCCTTTCGAGCCGCCTCAATGACATTCAAGGTCCCCTTCACGTTGACATCGAAATAGCGCGCAGGCTGATCGACCGAGGCAATCACATCGGCAAGCCCTGCCAGATGAAAGACCCAGTCAATGCCCTCAAACAATCCTCCCAGCCTCTTTTCATCCAATATATCGACCTGGTGGAAGGAGAAGCGGGGATTCTTCAACGCCTCTTTCAGATTCGAAAGACGACCGCGACTCAAGTCATCGAGTGCAAGAACCTCATGGCCCTCTTGCAGCAGAAGATCGACCAGATGGCTTCCAATGAAGCCAGCTCCCCCCGTCACTAATGCTCTTTTCATCGAAGCAGCTCCTCTAAACTCAACAGCGCGCGGTCCACGCTGATATCTCTAACGCAACTCATTGATTTGCAGCCTCTTCTGTTATAGCAGGGGGCGCATTTCACCGGTTCTGTTAAAGCCAGAGAGGCCTCGGAGAGCGGTGACCAGAGAGCGATAGGATAGATGCCAGTATAGAGGGCGATAGTTTTTGTGGCAAAGCTGCTTGCGATATGGCCCGCGCTCGTATCTACCGAGAGAAGCGCTTGAGCTCCCTGGATCAGAGCGGCCAGCTCCTCAAAGGAGAGCGCATTTACGAGATCGAGCGCCTCTATACCTTCGGTCACCTGGCGCACCGCCTCTTTTTCTTTGGCTCCCTTACCTGTAAAAACCAGCCTTCTGCCTTTAGCTATGAGCTTAAGCGAAAGCGCCCTCCAATTCTCGAGAGGCCACTCTTTGAGAGGGGCGCCCGACCCCATGTGCAGCACGAGGTACTCCTTCGTCTGAAGCGAGTAGCGCCTCCTCAGCTCCTCTGAAATCTCCGGCTTTATAGGCGCCAAAAAGGGCCGCGGTCTCTCGCTCGGCCTCTTAAAGCCGCTGAGCTCATCGGCGAGCTCCATATAGTAGTCAGAGACGGAGTCAGTGCATCGAGTGCGCCACGCGACCTTGCGAGTCAGAAGAGCTCCCATACCGGCTGTTCGGAATCCAATGCGCTCGGGAATACGCGCGGCAAAGAGCGTGTAGGCGCTTGAGGGAAAGTGGAAACGCAGGTCGAGGGCGCTATCGTAGCTGCATGCTCGGAGCTCTTTGATGAGAGCCCTTCTTCTTCTAAAATAGCTGAAGAGCCTCCTCTTCCCTCTTTCTAGGAGAGGGTGGTCTAGCGTGTGGACAAACTGGATCCAAGGGTGGCCCGTGAAGACCGCTCTGGAGCCGCTGGAGATGAGTACGCCGATTTCGATATCGGGGAAAGAGCTCTTGAGCGGCTTCAGAAGGCTTGTCGTTAAAACCGCATCGCCTAAATGGGCAAAATTGGCGATCAAAAGCCTTCGTGGCGGCACCCTCGGACCTGTTTTTGTTTTGACCACTCGATTCAATAGCCAATCGATTCCAAAAAGAAGCGTGAGGAGGAGTCGATTTTGAATCAGATAGCCGCTCTTTAGAGCTGGGTCCTTTCCCATAGAGAGAGCTCCTTTAATCGCGCGATGATAGTCTCCGGCGTTGTCAGATCCTCCTCGATCGACACTCTTTCCCCTTCGCGCAAGAGAAAGCCCATCTGTCTGCCCGGAGCAATGCCCTCTTTCTCGAGTCGCGCTGCACTGAGAATGGGCTTTTTCGTTTGAATGCGCTCGATGGGCGCTCTCAGCTGCTCCCTTCTCCTCTCGTGGGCTTCGAGGATCTCTCCTCTTTTCTCCAGGTGTGAGGCTGCAAAAGAGGCGATGGTAAGAGAGGCAAATTTATGGGCGTAAAAGTGGGCCCAGACAGCGCCGCCTGCCTCCTTTCCTTCCAAAAGGGGGCGACTCTCTTGGCAGAATTCGATGAGGGCAAGCTCCTCAGCGCTCGATTTGAGCCTTCGACAAATAGAGAGCATCGCCTCGAGGGAAAGCTCTCTGAAAAGCTGCATGAGCAAGAGCATGAGGGGGCTCGTCATCGGCAGGTAGGGGATAGCTCTCGCTCTTTTCTCTAGCTCCTCTTTTGAGATCCCTTTGAGCTCAGGGAAGATGACTTCGAGAAGTTTGAGCTCATGCATCTCCAGCAGGGCAGCATCGAGCTTTGCTGCCTTGGCCATCTTGGCAAACTCCTGGTAGATGCGCTCCATCGAGACAGCAGGCAATAGCGAGGCCGCCTCCTGCTGAATGGCGCTTCGCGTGGCGGGATCGATTTGGAAGCTTAAGACCGCCGAAAAACGGCAGGCCCGAATCATGCGCAGGCGATCCTCCTGGAAGCGCATCAAGGGCTCCCCTATGGCGCGGATGAGCCCTCTCTCTAGATCTTGCCGCCCTCCCACATAGTCGAGAACCGTTTTTTTCAGCGGGTCGTAGAACATGCCGTTGATCGTGAAATCGCGGCGCATCGCATCGTGCTCGGCATTGGAGAAATCGACATGGGTGGGGTGTCTGCCATCGACATAGTCTCGATCTTTACGGAAGGTGGTCACCTCGAAATTGATCCCCTCAAAGACGACGATGACGACGCCAAAGGAGATGCCGACGTCGATGGTCTTGGGAAATAGAGCTTGGATCTCTTCTGGTTTTGCCGAGGTGGCGATATCGATTTCGCTCGACTCTTTGCCGAGGAGAAGATCCCTCACAAAGCCGCCCGCAAAGTAGGCGACAAAGCCCGCATCGAAGAGTCGTTTCACGATCTCAGAGCCGAGCTCAAGTGAAGATCTCATGCAATTTTTTTCGACGATCCGCGGTCGCGGCGGATGATCTGGGGTGCTGTATTCTTCTCGATCGTGCTCTCATCGATGTGGATCTCTGCGATGGTGTTATCAGAGGGCACCTCGAACATGAGATCGCGCAAAAGATTCTCCAGGATCATGCGCAGCGCGCGCGCTCCTGTGCCAGCCTCTTTGGCTTTCTTGGCGGCAGCGAGGAGCGCCTCTTGTGTGAAGGTGAGCTTCACATTCTCCTCTTCGAAGAGGCTCTTGTACTGCTTCACAACCGCATTTTTGGGCTCGGTGAGGATCTGCACGAGCTCCTCGAGAGTCAATTCATTCATGTGCACGATGCAGTTGAAGCGGCCGATGAACTCTGGGATCATGCCGAAGCCGATCAGATCCTCGGGCTCAACCTGCGCCAGAAGCTGCGAGCGGCTCGCCGGGCTGATCGCTTGACCGGTCTTGGAATCGATGAAGCCGATCGTGCTCTTGCCGAGTCGTTTGGCCACGATCTTGTCGAGATGGACAAAGGCGCCGCCGACGATGAAGAGGATGTTTTCGGTGTTGACGCGGATGTACTCCTGATGAGGATGCTTCCTTCCCCCTTCGGCGGCACATTGGCAACGGTTCCTTCGACGATTTTCAAAAGCGCCTGTTGCACTCCCTCTCCCGAGACATCGCGCGTGATCGAGACATTGGCTGAGGTCTTGCCGATCTTATCGATTTCGTCGATGTAGACGATGCCCTGCTCGGCCCACGTCACATCGAAATCGGCCGCCTGTAGAAGCCGGAGAAGGATATTTTCCACATCTTCGCCCACATAGCCGGCCTCAGTCAAAGTGGTGGCGTCAGCGATGGTGAAGGGTACATCGAGGATCTTGGCCAGGGTCTTGGCGATCAGCGTCTTTCCCGACCCAGTCGGGCCGAGCAAGAGCACATTGGATTTCCCATAGGCCACCTCTTTCTTCTCTTTGCCGAGCGCCCTCACCCGCTTGTAGTGGTTGTAGACGGCGACCGAGATGGTCTTTTTCGCGCTCTCTTGGCCGATGATATATTCGTCGAGATGCTGCTTTATCTCTTTGGGTTTGAGTAGCTTGAACTCTCTTTTGGCCGGCGGCTCCTTTTTCTCCAGAAGGCCCATGCAGAGCTTGACGCAGGTGTCGCAGATATAGACATTCGGTCCCGAGATGAGCTTTTCGACCTCCTCTTCGGCCCGTCCGCAGAAGGTGCAGTTCGCCTTATCGTCGCCATTTTCGCCGTCGTTATCTTCGATATCGCTCATAGAATGCCGTCTATTGGTTTGAAAGCAGCATACAGCAAGGTGGGATTTTTTACTGAGACCTCTTGCGTAATTCGCTTTGGAGGCCAAAAGCGATGGATCTGCCCGTGGGTTCAGCTAAGCACATGTTGACATACTCGACTGAGAGTAGGCGACATGCGCGCGGCTGAACTGCCATAGGATTCCCACGGGCAGAGGCGCGGTTTTGGCCCCAAATGGAGTTATGCAAGAGGTCTCTTATATTAGGAGGCTCGTCTTGCGACGACCTCATCGACCAGTCCATACTGGATGGCCTCCTGGGGGCTCATGAAGAAGTCGCGCTCGCAATCCTGGAGGATTTTCTCTCGGCTTTGACCGGTGCACTCCGAGAGGATATCGGCCATGTAGCTCTTCAATCTCAAAATTTCAGTTGCCTGCAGCTGGATATCGGCGGAGGTTCCGCTGATGCCCCCAATCGGCTGGTGGATCATGATGCGGCTGTGAGGGAGCGCCTTGCGCTTGCCTTTGGTGCCGGCGGCCAGGAGCAGAGCGCCCATTGAGGCGGCCTGGCCGATGCAGTAGGTGCTCACATCGCAGCCGAGGAAGCGGATGGTGTCGTAGATCGCAAGGCCTGCGGTGATATAGCCGCCTGGGGAGTTGATGAAGATCTGGATATCCTTTTTCGGATCATCGGTCATCAAGAAGAGGAGCTGGGCGATGACGATGTTGGCTAGATGGTCGGAGATCTCTTCGCCGATGAGGACGATGCGGTCTTTCAAAAGCCGGGAGTAGATATCCATCGACCGTTCGCCGCGGCCGGTATCTTCGATCACATAAGGGACGAGGGTCATATTTTCTCTAGCTTGATCCATATGGAGTGTTATAGATGGCTCCCCTGGGAAGGGTCAAGTTAAAAAATAAACTTACACTATTGCGCTGCTAATTAAATAAATTTCTTAATCGCTCTTTTATTGATTCTTTACGGAAATTTATATATAATCGAGAGAAATAAAGGAACAATTATGGCCCATATTAAAAAAGCTCCAGAGAGAGCGCCCTCTCAGCCCCTTCCCTCAAGAGTCCAGCCGGCGCAATCAAGGATCCCCCTCTATATCGTCGCTGCCCTAGTAGCGGCGGCGGTCATCACAGGCTGTTATTTCATCGCCGACTATCTAGCAAGCTACCAGCCCTGTGTCACCTTCTTCCAGGAGCAGACTCTCTATGCGGTCTTGACCTGTGTGGGCTCAGTGGTGGTTCTGGGTATTGCCGGGGTCTCTATTTGGATGAAGTGCAGATCAGAGAAAAAGCCGGTCGCTCTGCCAAAGCCTCGCGCTGCTGGCGGTGAGAAAGTCAGAGAACCCAGTCGATCTTCCACCCAAGGGCGCAAAGCCTCCCCGCCTAAACGAGAACCCCTGCCGCGTCCTCGGCCGAGCTCTGGGCTGCCAGATACTCCGATCGCTCCCTTGGCCCCTCCGAAGACCGTTGAAGAGGTCGAGCGGCTCTATGCGCGGATAGAGGCAGATCATGAGGCGGCTCGTGAGCGGGAAGAGGAGGCTCAAGAGTGCCGCGTCGAGATTATGAAGCAGAAGGAAGCGACCCCTGACCTCGCCGATCGGAGAAGAGCTGAGCTCATCTATAAACAGCTCAATGCGATGGCTCGATCTGTAGGGCCCAATCTCTGGGCAGCAGCGACCCCCTCCCCAGTTGCCCCTCTTGCAGCTTTCATGAGCCATCTGGAGCGCCCAGGAGCTCAGTCAGGTCCGCCCAGTTGGCATCGCTTGCTCGCCTACGTCGCTGCCAACTATAGCGAAAAAGTCAGTCGTCTTCTAGAGGATCCCGCCTTCATTGCTGACCTTGCGAGGGGTATCAAGTTTGGCGATTCCCAGGCCAAACCTATCCTTGGGAGAGCGCTTGTCCTAGCTGCTGGCGAGTCGGGCGAGGGGGTCTTTGCTCTGCTGCTCGCTCGATTTCAAGAGACCTATAGGGTGGGCGGAGCCTCGACTAAACAGGCGTATAAAGAGTGTCGACTCGACGCGATGGAGGCGGCCCTTAAGAGAGGCTTTGGTGGGCGCTACAAGGAGATTGCAGCAGGGGGGCGGCGACTCAGTGAAGCTACTCGAGCTCGGATGCTCAGCGCTGCGATTCAGGGAGGGTGCACCGAGGAGGCGCGCGAGCTCTATGAACTCCGTGTTGAGGCGGGGCTCCCCTCTCCCGACAGAGCCGCAGCCCTTGCCCTGGCTCTCAACCACAACCGAGAAGAGATTGCCCAGCATATAAGCGCGATAGGTGGAATCGATTCTGCCGACTTGGGAGAACCTCTTAGAGCGGTTCTAGTCCGCGGCAATCCAGATCGCGTCTCGGATTACTACCAACTGCTGATTGGTCGAAGAGGAATCGATCCAGTCGAAGTGCCCATGGAGGAAGAGCCGAGGC
Source organism: Chlamydiia bacterium (assembly GCA_963827485.1). Taxonomy (GTDB): domain Bacteria; phylum Chlamydiota; class Chlamydiia; order Chlamydiales; family JAAKFR01; genus CAWHBB01. The sequence goes on along the minus strand of CAWHBB010000001.1, from coordinate 304,930 downwards.
TGAAGCTGCTCTACTTGGCCCTTTTCATGCAGAACCCTCACATGTTCACCCGCGTGCAGCTCAAAGAATGGGCCGAAAGGCAAGACGTTCCGATTGATGAGCTCAGGGCGATCTACCGCCCCTATGTGGAGGCCATCCTCACCCGCAACCCCGAATTGAGGAGGGGTCCTCAGGCGGAGAGTTTCTTTGAAGGGGAGGAGGTCTTAACCATGAGAGGGGGATTTGTAGGGCTGCTTTACAAGGCCCGGTGGATGTTTGATACAACCATTCTTGAGCTGTTAGAGCCAGAGCTTCTAGAAGAGACGAGGAAGAGCAAAAAATTCTTCGAGCTCGCCTACCAGCTTCTGACCTGGGAGCACTTTATCGATATCTTCAAGAAATTACCGCGGGATAAATTTGTCGAACTCAGAAGTCAGATGGCGATCGATGTCTTTGCAGCTGGAAATGAAGAGAGGTTGAAGGAAGTTCTTGAGACCGGAAATATTTCGCTCAAAGCCTACGATGCGCTTCTCGTGATTGCCTATAAGAATGGCAGAGCCGATCTCATCGCCACGCTTGGCGCTGATAGAGCAAGCCCCCGCATCCGCCAGGGTATAGCCCTCTCTGCTCTGATCAATGAAGAGGAGGATATGGCGCAACACTTTGATCTTGAGCATATTAGGTCAAGTGCGGAGGTGCAGCACTACTTTATTAGCCGTGGGGAGCTATTGCCGGGAGCGCTCAACGCTGCGAAGAGGGCGCTGCTCCGGGATTCGGCGGCTCAGTTTGGCCAGATTGAAATTTTCGAGCAGTTGATGCAGGCAGGAGGGGTGAGCGAGCAGGATAAGGCGCGTGCCTTGGGCGCTGCTCTTCGATCTGGCCAGCATGGGATGGTTGACTTTCTCTTTGAGAGATTTGAATTTCCCGACGCGGTGATCGTCAAGCTGGCGATCAGTGCTATGAAAGAGGGCAATAGCAACGTGATTGAGGATTTGCGCGCACGCGGTCTTATTACGAAACCTTTGCGCGGCGAGCTTGCCGGTCATGTGACGAGAAAGAGGCAGCTTGAGGCGCTTGATGCTTTGGAGCCGATGCGGCTATCTGCTCGTGCAAGAGCCACATTGATATTGAAGGTGCTGAAGCAGGACGATATCGGCGTAGATGACCGAGCGGCAGTGGCGCTTAGATTGCTCGAATCAGGGCCCCTTGCGGACGATCAGGTGGCGGCGGTTAGAGAGGCGATTGAAACGAGAGCCTTCGACAATGGCGCTGCGCTTATGGGCGCCCTTAAATCGGAAATTTAACCACCGAGCACACCGAGAGAATCCGGCGCAAGAAAGAACAGGATATACAGGATCGCTAAGAGCGGCAGGATAAGCAAGATGAACTTGTTTTCAAGAGGGTAGCTGAACGTGCATTATGCAGAGCGATTCTCTACCTGGCTCAGGGCGTATCGGAAATTTAACCACCGAGCACACCGAGAGAATTCGGCGCAAGAAAGAACAAGATATACAGGATCGCTAAGAGCGGCAGGATAAGCAAGCTGAACGTGCATTATGCAGAGCGATTCTCTACTTGGCTCAGGGCGTAGCTGAGGGTCTTTTCCTCGAGAAGGATATCGGCAAAGCGGGAGACTCTCTCTCGAAAGTTCTCCTTATCCTTCATATCTCCGAAAGCGGTGGGGTTCCTCTGAAGAGCGCGGTGGATCTCATCGTTGAGCTCCTGCTGACTTAGAGCAATTTTTGCCTCTGAGCCAATCTCGCGCAAGAGGAAGTGAAGTCTGAGTTTCTTAATCACAGAGGCTTGAATCTCTGCTCTTAGCTTTTCGATCTGCTGCGTTCTCTCCGCTTCTGGAAGCGAGTCGAACTGCCTCTCTTGGCTTTCCAAATTGCGGGCGACAAGATCCTCGACCAAGGTTTGAGGAAGATCGAAGGGGTAACTCTCGACGAGCGCCTCGCTTAGGGCGTCGAATTTGCGTCCACGCAGCTCGGAGGCAGCATCGGCCTCCATATTGCTTCGGATCTGGCCGCGCATCGCATCGCTCGTCTCGAAGCCCACCTTCTTGGCCAAGGCGTCGTCCACATCGGGCAAGAGAATTTTCTCCACTGCATGGAGGTGCAGTTTGAGTTTTTTGGGCAGCCCTTCCAGGCCGCCCTCTCCTGTATGTTCGTGCGCTTTGGACTCATCCGCCTTCATGCCGAGAAGAAGGGCGCTGAGCCAGCCTGGAACGGAGGGCTCTTTCAGCTCGAGCCTGCGATCGGCAAGGAGGGGGAAGCTCTCGCCGCCTGTCTCGCTCTCTCCGTCGAGGGAGATTCGCACATAGTCGCTCCAATCGGCCGCTTTGCCTTCGATGGCTTCATAGGAGGCTTCCCGTTTCTGTATCTCTGCAATAACGCCCTCGACTTCGCTTGCCTCGACGGGGCGCGGTTCTAGCTTGGGCAGTTCGATCTTGGAGAAGTCCACTTTGGGCAGCTTAGGGTAGCACTCATAGGAGATGAGGAGAACGGCGCCCTCTTCGAGGGAGCACTTCTCGAGCCTGGGACGCTGGATGGTTCTCTTGCTGTAGGGCGGCTCTTTAGTGAGTTCGACGGCGCCTGTGAAGGCCTCTTCGACCAGGATCTCTCTCCACTCTCTTTCGATGTGGGATTGGTAGTTCTTCTGGATGGTGCTCTCGGGAGCTTTGCCCTTGCGGAAGCCGGGGATGGAGACCTCTTTATTAACCCGCTTGAGGGCGCTCTTATAGGCTTGCTGCACCTTGGGCGGTTTCATTTCGATGCGCAAGCTGAGCAGGCAACCCGCGCCTTCGTCGACAGTTACTTTCAGAGAGTCATTTTCTAATAGCACGGGCTTGTACCGAGATAGGATTGATGAAAAAAGCGGGTGATGAGGTTCGAACTCACGACCCTCACGTTGGCAACGTGATGCTCTACCACTGAGCTACACCCGCATCTTAACTTGCTGCATAGCGGGTGATGAGGATTGAACTCACGACATTCAGCTTGGGAAGCTGACGCTCTACCACTGAGCTACACCCGCATCAAAAATCCGCTCGCGCCTAGCTATTCTAGCCGCCTCTATTTTTTTTGAGCAAGGATAGGTTTCGCTTCAACGGTGGGCAACAAAGTTGTTGCAGAGGGTTCAAGAAATAAGTACAAGTAAGAGCACTGATTTCCCAAGCCAACCTGTAGAAGAAGAGATGCTCAATTTCAGAAAAGCAAGACAAGATTTTTCTCCGGCGATCCTTCGAGAAGGTAAAGAGCTCTTTGAAAAAAGCTCTGTGATCCAGGCCAAGATCCTCAAGATCGATGGCGATAATCTCAAGATCGCTGCCCGCGTTCGCGGCGCCTTCGAAAATGTCTATGAGTCTGAAATCGAAATCGATCGGCGCGAATCGATGGCCGTCGATTCCAACTGCGACTGCCCCTATAACTTCGACTGCGCCCATATCGCCGCCTGCCTCTTCTATCTCGAAAACCACCTCAACGAAATCCTCGTCAACTTCTCCAAAGAGACCGATCTGGAGGAGTGTGTTGAAATCGATGCCGAGGTGAAAGCCGAACTCAAAGAGACCTTCGCAAAGGCCGCCTCAAAAGAGGTGACGCGCAAAGACAAAGCCTACCAGAAGGAGATGCTGCGCGAGTACATAGGCGCTGCCACCATATTGGGAGGCTCCTCCTTCTTCCAAAAGCCCCACCTCCAAGAAGAGACGCGCGCCGATCTCGGGATCCTCTTCTCCTTGCGCGCCCCAGAGAAAGGGGGGCCCGACAAGAGTCTCGTCGAACTCCAATTCGCCCTGCGCCTCCCTTTTCGCTCCAAGCCGCTCATCGCCCCTGTTGCCAAGCAGTTCATCGATGCCCTCTTCTACCGCGAAGAGATCTGGCTGGCCGGCAGGAAACTCTTCTTCACCACCAGCTCCTTCGGCCCGGAAGCAAAAGAGGTCCTCGAGCTGATGATCCCCTACCTGCGCTTCCCAAGCGGCGAAGATCGCATCCAGAGAAACGCCCTCATCGATCTGGCCGCCTTTGGCCTCGTCCTCGAGCGCTCATTCGATATCGCAACCGCCAAAGGCATCCACATGTCGGAAAAAGAGCCCCAGGCGCTCGGACCCCTCTACGCAGGCTCCCTCGAAGAGCCCCTGCTCTTCTCCCTCTTCCCCTGCTCCTTCGATATCGACATGGAGTACCTGGAGGCCCCAGGCCCCACCTTCCTCCTCAAGCCTCGCATTCTGATCGAAGAGGAGAAGGTCGCCATCGGTGAAACCCTCACCTTCGAATCGACCCGCCCAGGCCTCTTCTATAAAAATGTCTACTATCGCTTCCAGCCCAAGATCAAGCGCCGCCACCTGCGCGAGCTTGCCGGCCTTGCCGATCTTGCGATCCCAGAGCCGCTCTTCGGCAGCTTCGTCGAAAATGGCCTCCCGGTGCTCAGAGAATACACCACCATCACCGCCGCCCCCGAACTCAAGCAGATCAGCACCCTTCCCTTTGCCTCCGAAATCAAAGGACGCTGCGAGATGAACTACGTCTCCGGAGAGCTCGACTGCGAGCTCTTCTTCATCTACGAGGGGCTCGAAATCCCGGCCACCCTCTCCAAGCTCGACTACAAACAGATCAGCCACTTTGTCGGCAAGTCGGGCATACTCGCTCGCAACCTGGTCGAAGAGCGCGCCCTCACAGAACGGCTATTCGACGGTTTCCTCTTCGATGAGAAAGAGGGGGTCTTCCGCTGCAAGAGCGAAAAGAAGATCGTCGAGTTCATGACCGAAGTGATTCCCAAATATGGTCAGCAGATCCAGTTCAACTGCCCACAGAACCTCTCCGACCAGTTCCTCTACGACGACTCCAGCTTCGAGCTCAGCCTGAGAGAGTCCGAGAGCATCGATCTCTTTGAAGTGGAACTCAAAGTGAAAGGGCCTCTGAAAGGGGTGTCGATCGATCTTCTCTGGGAGTGCGTCGGCTCCAAAAAGGGCTTTCTCGAGATGAGCGCTCCCCAAGCGAGCTCTCCCTCTCGTGAAAAGGGCAAAGACAAAAAGGTCAAGCAGCGCATCCCCAAAATCTTGGTCCTCGATTTAGAGAAGGTCAGCTCGCTCGTCCATCTCTTCGATGAGATGGGCCTCAAGAAGCTAGAAAACTATGTGGAAAAGCGGCCGCTCTGGAGCTTGACAACAGTGCATCCATCTCATTTTCAAGGGCTTCCGGTAAAATTTTCCATATCACCAGCCCTTCTTGCTATCCAGAAGCAGATCCTCGGCGAAACGGTCGGCTCCTTCTCTGAGATTCCCGAGTTCATCAACGCGAGCATGCGCAAATACCAGGTTGAAGGCATCCAGTGGCTCGAAAGGCTCAGACGCATGCATCTCAACGGGATTTTGGCCGATGATATGGGGCTTGGCAAGACCCTGCAGGCCATCGTTGCCATCTCGCAGGCAAAGGCCGACAACAAGAAGAGCCGCGCCCTCGTGGTGTCGCCAACTTCGCTCGTCTACAACTGGAACGCAGAGATCGGAAAATTCAACGAGGCTCTCAAGACGCGCGTCATCGACGGCTCTCCAGCGACCCGTCGCAAGCTGCTCAAGGAAGAGGGAGTTGTCGATGTCTATATCACCTCCTACAACCTGCTCCAGAAGGATATCGAGACCTACAAGACGATGAAATTCGACTATCTCATCCTCGACGAGGGCCAGTACATCAAGAATAGAACCACCCGAAACGCCAAGTCGGTCAAGCAGCTACAGGCGGCCCACAGACTGATTTTGACCGGCACGCCGATCGAGAACTCCCTGGAGGAGCTCTGGAGCCTCTTCGACTTCTTGATGCCGGGCTTGCTCAGCAGCTACGACCGCTTTGTCGACAAATACATCCGCGGGGCTCTGGCAATAAAATCGAGATGCTCAAGCGCAAGGTCTCCCCTTTCATCATGCGCCGCATGAAAGAGGATGTGCTCGATGATCTGCCGCCTGTTTCCGAGATCCGCTACCACTGCCACCTAACCGATGTGCAGAGAGAGCTCTACCACTCCTATGCCGCCTCTGCGAAGGAGGAGTTGACAAAGCTGGTGAAGAAAGAGGGTTTTGACAAGATCCAAATCCACGTACTTGCTACACTGACCCGCCTCAAGCAGATCTGCTGCCATCCGGCCATCTTCGTCAAGGATAAGGCCGAGCGCGGCGATTCGGCCAAGTACGATATGCTCATGGAGCTCTTGCCCAATTTGATCGAGAACAAGCACAAAACAGTGATCTTCAGCCAATACACCAAGATGCTCGGCATCATGAAGGAGGAGCTTCGAGCGCGCGGCATACCCTTTGCCTATCTCGATGGATCGACCAAGGATCGACTCGAGGTGGTGAACGAATTCAACGAGAACAAGGAGATCCCGATCTTCCTCGTCTCGCTCAAAGCGGGCGGCTCAGGACTCAATTTGGTCGGCGCTGACACGGTGATCCACTACGATATGTGGTGGAATCCAGCTGTGGAAAATCAAGCTCGCGACCGGGTCCATCAGAATTGGGCAGAAAAAATCGGTCTCTTCGTATAAGCTAATCACCCTCAATACGATAGAAGAGAAAATCGAACAGCTACACAACAAGAAAAAAGGCCTTGTGAAGAAGGTGGTTTCCTCCGATGAAGAGGCGATTGCTAAACTGACTTGGGAAGAGGTGCTGGAGCTTCTACAGACATGAAAAAAAATGTAATGGTGGAAAATTTAAAGGAAATGCTCGACAGAGTCCGCTCACGCGCAGGTCCGAGCGTTGGAGAAGGTATTTAGCTTTTTCTCCTCTGACATCGGCATCGACCTCGGTACGGCCAACACGCTGGTCTATGTGCGCGGTAAGGGAATCGTGCTCTCGGAGCCGTCGGTGGTGGCGGTCGATGCTAGCACCAACGAGGTGCTTGCGGTCGGCCAGAAGGCCAAGGCGATGCTCGGTAAAACTCCGAGGAAGATCCTCGCTGTGCGGCCGATGAAGGATGGGGTCATCGCCGACTTTGAAATTGCCGAGGGGATGCTCAAGGCGCTGATTCAGCGCGTGACGCCCGCTAGAAGCCTCTTTCGGCCTCACATCTTGATCGCCGTTCCTTCTGGGATCACCGGCGTCGAAAAGAGGGCGGTCGAAGACTCAGCGCTTCATGCGGGGGCCCAAGAGGTGATCTTGATCGAGGAGCCGATGGCTGCGGCTATCGGCGTCGATCTGCCTGTGCATGAGCCTGCGGCCAGCATGATCATCGATATCGGCGGCGGTACCACAGAGATTGCGATCATCTCTCTTGGCGGCATCGTTGAGTCGCGCTCGCTCGGGTAGCGGGCGATGAGTTCGATGAGTGCATCATCAACTACATGAGGCGCACCTACAACCTCATGATCGGTCCGAGAACGGCGGAAGAGATCAAAATCACGATCGGCTCTGCCTTTTCGCTCGGCGATAAAGAGCTGGAGATGGAGGTGCGCGGACGGGACCAGGTGGCGGGCCTTCCGATCACCAAGCGGATCAACTCGGTCGAGATTCGCGAATGCCTTGCAGAGCCTGTACAGCAGATGGTGGAGGCGGTGCGGCTCACGCTGGAAAGATGTCCTCCCGAACTTGCCTCCGACCTCGTAGAGAGGGGCATTGTGCTGGCAGGAGGGGGTGCGCTTCTCAAAGGTCTCGACAAAATTTTGACCAAAGAGACCGGTCTTCCAGTCATCGTGGCGCCCTTTCCGCTGCTTGCGGTCTGCCTCGGCACTGGCAAGGCGCTCGAGCATCTCGACAAATTCAAGAAGAGAAAGGGTCTCATCTAGATGGAGGCGATCCGAGAGATAACCAATCGGAAGCTGAGGGCTTGGGTCGAAGAGGTGGTCGAGCTTGCAGCCCCAGACGAGGTGGTGCTCTGCGATGGAAGCGAGGAGGAGAAGGAGCGGCTCCTGAAGGCGATGCAAGAAGAGGGCAAAGCCCATGCTCTCAATCCTCAAAAGTGGCCAGGCTGCTATCAGTTCTTCTCCAGTCCGGAGGATGTGGCGCGGGTGGAAGATCGCACCTTCATCTGCTCTGAGAAGCCGGAAAATGCAGGTCCCACCAACCATTGGAAAGCGCCAGATGAGATGGAGCGCACCTTGAGAGCGCTCTTTGCCGGCTCGATGCGAGGGCGCACGCTCTACATCGTCCCCTTTTGCATGGGCCCGATCGGCTCTCCCCTCTCAAAGCTCGGTGTTGAGATCACCGATTCGCCCTACGTGGTGCTGAACATGCGCATCATGACGCGGATGGGGAGAGAGGCGCTCGAGGCTATCGGAGAGGGCAATTTCGTACCCTGCCTCCATTCGGTCGGCGCTCCTCTTGCTCCAGGAGAGAAAGATAGCCAGTGGCCCTGTAACCCTGCTAAGACCCATATTGTTCACTTCCCCGAGAAGCGCTCCATCTGGTCCTTTGGAAGTGGCTATGGGGGTAATGCGCTGCTCGGCAAAAAGTGCTTTGCTCTACGGATTGCCTCGGTGATGGCTCAAAACGAGGGCTGGCTTGCCGAGCACATGCTGATCGTGGGCGTGACCAATCCTGAAGGTAAAAAACACTATATGGCCGCAGCCTTCCCCTCGGCTTGTGGCAAGACCAATATGGCGATGATGACTCCGACGCTTCCCGGATGGAAGGTGGAGTGTGTGGGCGACGATATAGCGTGGATGCGTTTTGGGTCGGACGGAAGGCTCTGGGCGATCAATCCAGAAAATGGCTTCTTCGGGGTGGCGCCAGGCACCTCTTTGAAGACCAATCCCAATGCGATGGCCACGATCCGAAAGAACACCCTCTTCACCAATGTGGCGCGCACCGATGATGGGGGAGTCTGGTGGGAGGGGATGAGCAGCCCGCCTCCTCATCATCTGATGAGCTGGCTTCAGAAGGAGTGGACCCCAGAGAGTGGCTCCCCAGCTGCCCATCCCAACGCTCGCTTTACAGCGCCGGCGAGCCAGTGTCCTGTGATCGATCCTGCCTGGCAGAGCCGTGAGGGGGTTCCGATCTCTGCTATCCTCTTCGGCGGCCGCAGGGGTACCACCTGCCCGCTGATCTACCAAGCGACGAGCTGGGTGCACGGGGTCTTGATGGGGGCGAGTCTCTCGTCGGAGACCACAGCTGCAGCAAAGGGAGAGGTGGGCAAGCTCCGACACGACCCGTTTGCGATGCTTCCCTTTTGCGGCTACAACATGGGCGACTATTTTGGCCACTGGCTAGAGATGGGAAAGCGATCGGGGGCGAAATTGCCAGCCATCTTCTCGGTGAACTGGTTCCGAAAGAATAGTGACGGCAAGTTCCTCTGGCCTGGATTTGGGGAAAACTCCCGCGTGCTCAAATGGATCTTTGGACGCTTGGAGGGCAGCCTTGAGGCGAGAAAGAGCCCGATCGGCTACCTTCCCAAAAAAGAGGACATCGACCTTTCAAATCTCGATGTGAGCGAGCAAGACCTCGAGGAGCTTTTCAAAGTGGATCCTTCCGAATGGAAGAAGGAGCTTGAGGAGATTCGGGTCTATCTCGATCGTTTTGAATCCCATCTTCCAAAGGCGCTGAAGAGCCAGATTCTCGATTTAGAAAAACAGTTATGACTCAGCCTACTCGAGCAAATAATGCGCAAAGCTGAGTGAAAACAAGTTCATCTTGCTTATCTCGCCGCTCTTAGCGATCTTACATATCTTGTTCTTTCTCAAAAAGAAACAGGATGAGCATGATCGCGGGGCGCGGGTAAGATAAGCAAGATTGTGGTTAATTTGCCGATTTATGTAATAAGCTGGGGTTATGCAAGGGTCTCGGGCGATAGGAACGGTGAGTTAGGAGAGTTATGAGCAAGGAATTTCAGATTGCCGTTCTTGGGGCAACGGGGGGGCCGAGCGAAGCTAATCTGACCTCCTTCCTCGTCTCTAAGTCCGATAGATCCGATTTCATTGCACTCGATGCGGGCACGCTTCTGACAGGCATCGAAAAGCTTCTCGAAAAAAATCGCTTCGCCCTTCACATTCCCTCAGGCCATGCTGTGAGCGCTATCGACTTTCTCAAAAAGCGGATCAAGGCCTACTGCATCACCCATCCCCATCTAGATCACGTTGCAGGCCTTGTCCTCTCCTCTCAGGTCGATGATGAAAAGCCTATTTTTGCCCTTCCAGAGACGCTTGGAGATCTTTCAGAATATATCTTCAACAACCGAATCTGGCCCAATTTTGGCGACCAAGGAGCTGCGCCCTGCCTCTCTAAATATCGCTACCAGCCTCTCATTGTGGGCCAGAAGCGGGCGGTGATCGGCACAGAACTCACTGTAGAGGCCTTTTTGCTCGCTCATAGCCCGCCAGTCTATTCGACCGCCTTCCTCGTCGAGGGAAGTTCAAAGGCGATCCTCTTCTTTGGTGACACCACCTCAGACGATCTTTCTCGCAAAAACTACCTGGAGCAGATCTGGAGAAAGGTGGCTCCTCTTGTGCGCGAAAAGAGGCTCGCCGCCATCCTCATCGAATGCTCCTATTCGGAAAAAGAGAATGTCCCCCACTCCAAGTCCCACCTGGATAGCGAAAGGCTCTTCGACGAGCTCTCAAGGCTTGCCAAGTTCTCGATGAGCGATCTCTCCTCTGTCACCCTCGTTGTGATCCATCGCAAGGAGGGGGAGTACTTCGACGAGATCGAAAAAGAGATTCGCAAAAAAAATCACCTCGAACTCGAACTCGTCTTCCCCAAGCAGGGAGATCTCTTCCAGGTTTGAATGGAACTCTTTGATTTAGAACGACTTAATAGACGAATTATCGATTGCACTCGCTGTCCGAGGTTGACTGCTTATCGCAAGGTGGCGCCTGTGCGTGCGGAGTTTAAGGGGCAGAGCTACTGGAGGCGTCCTTTGAGCGGCTTTGGCGACAGTGCTGCAAGGGTGTTATTTGTCGGGCTTGCTCCTGCGGCGCAAGGGGGCAATCGAACGGGGCGGGTGCTCACTGGGGATGAGACGGGCGCCTTTCTCATGCGCTGTCTCTATCGGACAGGATTTGCAAATCAGCCCTACTCGCGATCGATCGATGATGGTCTCGTCTTGACGGGCTGCTATCTGACAGCGGCGGTCAAGTGCGTTCCGCCGCAAAATAGACCGCTTCCCATCGAATTTGAAGCCTGCTCTTCCTATCTAGAGAATGAGATTTTTCTATTGAAAGATCTACGCATCATCGTGGCTCTTGGCCAGGGCGCCTACAAGGCGTGCAGCGGCTTTTTGAAAAAGGCGAGCAAGAGCTCGGAGAAGATGGCTCCCTTTGGCCATGGGGTTTCGTTTCAGCTGCCTGGCTGGCCCCGACTCTACGGCAGCTACCACCCCAGCCCGCGCAACACCTATACGGGGAAATTGACAGAATCGATGATGATTGCCCTCTTAAAAGAGGTCAAATCAGCTTCTTTGCATCTATAACCCCCGAGAAGAGGGTGTAGAGCCGCTGGGCCCGTTTTTGCCATGTGAATTCGGCTCCGAGAGTGCGCACCTCTCTCTCTAGATTAGCCCTGAGCCCATTTTCCCTGAGCGCCATCATCGCGCGCGCAAGGTCGCATTTGTCATGCGCCTTGTAGAAGAGCGTGCCGCCCGTGAGATCCTCTCGCACGATATCGAGGTCGGGTGCGATGATCGCTCTGCCAAAACGAGCATAGTCGTAGAATTTGGTGTGGGCCACATAAGGCATGCGCCCGATCGCCTCAAATGGGGCGATAAAACCGTCGACCCCTTTGAGAATATCGTTTAGATGGCCTTGAGGCTGAAAACCGGTGAAGCGCGTGCGGCTCTCCACATTGAGATCAGAGGCCCGTTTTTTAAGTCGCTCCACATCGCTTTGAGCCCCACCTACAATGAGAAGCTCAACCCCCGAGCTCTCTTGGAGCGCCTCCAGGGCAAGTTCCACTCCTTGCTCTTTGTAGAGCTGCCCCACATAGGCCAGCTTGAGTGGACCAGTTGTCCCAGTTGATGGCTCAAGGGGAGAGACTCCGCTTGCAAGAGGAACCACCGCGATCGGTTTGTCAAAGCTATAGGGAGGTCCCCTCAGGATGGAGGCCAGTTTGTGGGTGGTGACCACGATGAGATCGACTATAGCGAAAACCTCTCTTTCCATCTGCAGTTTATCTCGATCAACGCGCGCGTTGGGATAGTATGCAAGTTCATGAGCCTCATAGACCTGCGCGCACACCCGATCGCTTTTTTTTCGTGCGAGGTGAAAGTGGGCTTGTCCTAAGACAGAGTAGAGGATGAGATCGGGGCTCTCTTTTTTAAAATAGGCCTCGCAGGCGGCAAAGAAGGGCCAGTTCCAGCTGATTCCGAATGGGTTATTTTTTCGCACGATCGGCCTATAGGCAAGCTCGAAGCCGTTCGGGCAGTCGGTCCGGTAGAAGCGAGAGAGCTCTTTTAGCGAGAGGCTGCCTCTGCCTGTGAGAAGGGTGACTTTCCGCATGTTTCTTGCAAGATTCGCAGCCTCCTGGAAGAGAAAGAGATCGTGGGCTTTTCTTTTTGGCAGAATTTCATTATAGGGATAGACAATGTGATAGGGCATGGCAAGGTGAGAGATGGAAGAGTCCGAAAGCATAGCTGAAGGCTTAAAAGAGGGCAAGCCTCTGCGAAGGTACACAAGAAGGCTTCTTCAGGCTATTTTCAGAGGATACTCTTCTAAAAAATGGCTTACAGCTGCCTTTGGAGCCCTCTCCCTCTTTCTTCTTTTCCTTGCCCTCTATCCGCAAAACCGGCTCGAAAAAAAGAGAGTAGGCTTTGAAATTGTCCCAAGGGGCCCCTCTGAGGAGGCTGTCTACGATAAGGTCGACGGGATGCTCTCGGCCCTTGCGGCCAAGTCGAGCTACCTGCTCACCGTCAACCAATATGGGGATCACACAGGCATCTCGATCTTTCTCGAAGAGGCCTCCTTCAATGAGCTACACTCGAGTCTAAAGGAGCACCTCGCTACCCTTTTTTGCTTTGACCCCAAGCTCTCCTTTTCGATCTCAAGCTTCAAGAAAGCAGAGGCAAAAGCCCCCCTCTTTTCGGCCCCTAAAAATGGGGAACGCTCCGATAACTCCCTCTGGCTCTTCTCAATTTTTGTCTTGGTGCTTTTCTTTTTTTTAGGATGGTTTATCTTCCAGAAAGAGCCAAAAAATCCTTCGAAAAAATTGCCGCTTAGCCTCAGAAAAAAGATCGTCACCGAGGCCAAGCTGCGCATCGACAAGGACGTAAATTAGCTACCCCTCTATCATATCCAGTGTGAAAGAGTTCCTATCCCCAGAGTTTCATTTCCTTTTTGATCGGCTGCAACCATCTGAACAGCAGGCGATTGCAAAAGAGATCGAAGCGTTTGAGCCGCTGATTCCCATCTGTCAGCACGCCATTGCGAGAAAGAAAAGCGAGGGGGGCGTTTCATGCGCAAAGCCTCCAGAGCTGAATCGAGTGCTCAAAGAGAGAGGATCGGCTGAGATGGTCGCTCTTTCTCCTCTTGGGGAGGCGCTCATCTCGCAGGGCAAAGTGGCTGCGCTCCTTCTCGCTGCTGGAATGGGCTCTCGCCTTTCGAATGGGAGAGGCGGCTCCAAGGGCATGCTAGAGCTCACCCAAGGGCGGTCGCTCTTCGAGCTCTTTGCAGAAAAGGTGCTCAAGGCAAGCAGGCGCTATGGACGCGATCTTCTTCTGGCCATCATGACCTCTCCCTTAAATCACAACTCAACCGTCGATTTTTTCAAGAGCCGCCAATTCTTCGGGCTTAAGCCCTCGCAGGTGAGCTTTTTTGCGCAAGAGATGCTTCCGCTTTTCGACGAAGCGGGCAAGCTGGTTTTTTCAGAGCGAGGCAGGCTTGCCGTTGGCCCTGCTGGCAACGGCGCCTTTTACCGAGCTTTCTTGGCAGAGATTGCCTCCCTTCGATCACGCGGCGTTGAAATCCTAGAGGTCTTTCCCATCGACAACCCCCTGGCAAGCCCCTTTGATCCAGAGTTCATCGGTCTACATCGATCGGGTCAAAACGAGGTCACATTCAAATCGGTCCGCGGCAAAGAGGCGCATGAGAAGGTGGGCGTTATTGTCGAACGCGACGGACAGCTTGCCGTCGTCGAATATAGCGATCGAGGCGCCTCAACCGCTGCATCCAAAACCGCCATCAATCTGGGACTCTACGCTCTCGAGCTCGATTTCATCGAAAGGGCAGCCGACTATAAACTGCCTCTACACGCTGTCCAGAAGGCGTGTCAGATCTATAACGGAAGCGGTTTTGAAACGCGCAAGCTCTTCAAATGCGAGCACTATCTCTTCGACGCCTTCTCATGGGCTCTATGCAGCGACCTCTTGCTCTATCCGCGAGATCAGATCTTTGCGCCTCTCAAAACTCTAGAAGACATCGAGCATGTGAAAAGGGTACTGGCCAAGGCAGAGATCTTCTGCTAACATGATCGGCGATGAAGCAGAATCCTAAAGAACTGACCAAAGAAATTGGCTATTTAGGCATCGGCATCTGGGGCTACTGCCTTGCCTGCCTGCTTGCGAGCAAGGGCTACCGCGTGGTCGCCTGGAGCGTCGAAGAGGAGCTGGTCACCTATCTCAACAAGAGAAGGGAGCATCCGCGCCTCCCCGGCTACTTTGCTCCCGGCACACTGAGCTTCACCAATAACCTCGAAGAGGCGCTCTCGGGCAAGGAGATAATCGTCGAGGCGGTCACCTCTGCCGGCATTCGTCCCGTTTTTAAACAGGTCAAAGCGTGTGGAGTGAATCCCGCTGCGATCGTTCTGACCTCCAAGGGCATCGAGCAAAATAGCGGCCTTCTCTTAAGCGAGGTTCTGGTCGAGGTGCTCGGAGAGGCCTATCGCAATAAGATCGGCTGTCTCACTGGCCCATCGATCGCAGAAGAGGTTGCCAAAGGACTTCCCACCTCTGTCGTCTCCACCGCCTATCAGAGCGAAGTGATGGCGCTGATCCACAACGCCTTTTCGACTCAGACCTTCCGCGTCTATCCCAATCCAGATATCCTCGGCGCTCAGCTCGGGGGAGCTCTGAAAAACATCATTGCGATCGCCTGCGGCGCCTCAGATGGCCTCGGCTTTGGTGACAATGCCAAGGCGGCCCTCATGACGCGTGGCCTGCATGAGATGAGAAAGCTCGCTATGATCATGGGAGGCAAGCCTGAGACACTCAACGGCCTTGCCGGCATGGGCGATCTCTGCGTCACCTGCCTTTCAACCTTAAGCCGCAACTACCGCTTTGGTCGGATGCTGGCGGAAGGTCTCACCCCCGACGATGCCAAACACAAGATCGGCATGGTGGTCGAAGGCGCCTACACCGCCTTCTCTGCGATGCAGGTGGCCAAGAAAGCGTCTATCGAACTTCCGATCAGCGAAATCGTCTACAAAGCTCTCTACGAGGCTCTTGGACCCAAAGAGGCGGTCAAGATGCTGCTGCAGCGCATGACAAAGGAAGAGTTTCTCTAAAGATGATCAGAAGCTGCCTCGAAAGCCCGCGATGTCGACAGATTGAAACGGGGCTTTCATGGACAGGAGCCACCGCACTCGCTCTGGCCGCAATTGGAGCGCTTGTCTCCCTGCTGCTGCTTGCAATTGCAAGCGATGAGCTGGCCGCTTCTCTCATGCGCTGGAGCTCGGTTGCCTTTGCTGCGGGCGTCGTCCTGCACTCCCTCCCCCGCCTCATCGAGGCCGCCCGTAAAAAAGAGAAGATGCCGCGGCCGAGTCCAGCTGATGGCGAGCTTTTTACTGTACAAGAGCCTTCTGTAGACGAATTGAGCTCCGAGAGCGAATCGGATGAAGAGCTTGCGCCAAGAGCGCCCCCTCCACTCCAACCACTGCTTGGCGCCTCCTCATCAGATGAGGAGGGCGATCATCAGGATCTGGGAGGGTATGTGCGCTGGCTTGCGAGGCGAAATCCCCGTCAGCTGCCCCCTCTCCTGCGGCCCGGCCCCGACTTTCACTAATATAGTGGATTAAATTCTATATGATAAAATCCATCCGCATCTTTTTGCATGCAACTTCGTGTTCGAGCTCACCGACTCGCCAAAGTCGCCTCGCTCTCCACCCTTCGTTGCATGCAAAAATCTCGCGGCCGATTTTATCATCTAAAACTTAAGCCACTATAAAAAAAGATGCATGGTAAAAACCATGCATCTTATGCAAATCACTTGCTCTCTTAGCGAGGGCTATTTTGTGCTCTGTACAGGAGCGGTCGTAGAAGCAGGAGCTACAGGGGGTTGCCCAGCGCCGGCTCCGCCTTTCTGGTCGCTATACTGTCTTTCGACTGCTTTGCTTGGATCGCCGCCCATATCCACGGCGCGTTGACGGTGCATAGGATCGAGCTCGTCGAATTTTCTTTTCGCATCGGAAGAGAGTGCGTTGTAGAAAGTCTGCATGCTGGGGTTCATCTGGCTTCCAGCAGCGCCACTGCCGCTTCTCTGGTCGTTATACTGTCTTTCGACTGCTTTGCTTGAATCGCCGCCCATATCCATGGCTCTTTGACGGTGCATAGGATCGAGCTCGTCGAATTTCCTTTTCGCATCGGAAGAGAGGCCGTTGTAGAAAGTCTGCATGCTGGGGCTCATCTGGCTTCCAGCGCCCGCGGCTCCGCCTGGGGTTCTTGAGTTGTCTGCAGCAGCTGGGCAGGCAGCTGTGAGTAGGCCTGCGCATAGTGCTGATAGAACTGCGAGGGAAAGAAAACGTTTCATAAGACTCCTTGTAAAAACCAATAAATCCTTGGTTATAACCTTAAATTTAGAGTACCAGCCCTTTGTTGTAAATAGGTCGTGATCGTATACTCGACGTTCTGAAGAATAGGATAGGCTATGTTGGACATAAAACTGATTCGCAAGGAGCGCGCACGAATCGAGGCGCTGATCAAGACAAAGGAGCCCAAGCTCGATCTTGGCGAGGTGGTCGCCCTCGACGAGAAGCTCTGCCAGTTGAAGACCGAAGAAGAGGGGCTTAGAGCGAAGCGCAACGATCTTTCCAAAGAGATCGGCAAGCAGATGAAAGAGGGCAAGAGCTCAGAGGCCGAGATGGCTGAGGTCAAGCGCATCGGCGATGAGATTGCGAGGCTCGACCAGACCATGCGCGAGGTGGAGAAGAGCTTAGAGATGGCGCTTGCCGCGATTCCCAACCTGCCCGACACGAGCGTTAAGGTCTCTCAAAATCCGCGCGACAATGTGGTCATCAAAATTTCAGGCGACAAGCCCACCTTTGATTTTGCTCCGAAACACCATCTAGAGCTCGGCGAGATGCACCATCTCTTCGATTTCGAGCGCGCCGCCAAGTGTTCTGGATCGGGCTGGCCAGCCTATGTGGGCATGGGAGCTCGACTCGAGTGGGCGCTCATCAATTACATGCTCGACATCCAGATGCTGAACGGGTTCACCTTTTGGATGCCTCCGCTGCTCGTGCGTCGTGAAATGATGTTTGGCACCGGTCAGATCCCCAAATTCGAGGGGCAGTTCTATGAGGTGAGCGATCCCGAGCATCCGCTCTATCTGCTCCCCACGGCTGAGGTTGCTCTCGCGGGGCTGCACTACGATGAGATTCTCGATGAGGAGAAGCTGCCGCTCAAATATGTGGCCTATACTCCCTGTTTCCGCAGAGAGGCGGGGGCGGCGGGAGAGAAGGAGCGCGGCCTCATCCGCATGCACCAGTTCAACAAGGTGGAGATGTTTGCCTTCACCACTCCTGAAGAGAGCGAGAAGATGATGCAGGAGATGCTTAAAGTCGCCGAGGAGATCCTCCAAGGGCTCAATATGCACTACCGGTTCACTGAGCTCGTCACCGGCGACATGTCCTTCTCGGCGGCCAAAACGGTCGATGTCGAGGTGTGGCTGCCCGGTCAGGGGCGCTACTACGAGGTCTCTTCGATCTCCAACTGCACCGATTACCAAGCGCGCCGTTCCCACATCCGCTATAAGAAGAAAGCAGGAGGCAAGCCCGAGCTTATACACACTCTCAACGGCTCCGGTCTTGCGACATCGCGGCTGCTCGTCGCCCTGCTCGAAAACAATCAGACGCGCGAAGGTGCGATTATGCTCCCGCCGCTTCTTCAGGAGATGCTCGGAGTGAAAATGCTGGAGCCGAAGGGCCGATGAAGGTCGACCATTTTGAAGGGCGAGCTCCCCTCAACCATGTGAAGGAGAAGAGAAAGGAGACGCTGAGTCTGCGCATGGAGGGCCATGGGGGGCCTCTTTTGAGCCACCAGGCCTTTTTCATCGACTCGATGCGCGAGATTGCGCTCCTCTTGCTTCTCTTTTTTGCCTTCTTTGCCCGAGTCCCGTTCGGCAAAGGAAGCGAATGGCTGCTCCTCCTTCTCTTTGGAAGCGTCTGGGTTCTCTGGAGGGCTTGTAGAGCAGGTTGGCTCGGCTGGTTCACTCTTGAGAGATTGCACCGCACGATTGAGCAGGAGCGCTATGAGATCGAGCATAGCCGTGAGGAGGAGGCGCTTGAACTTGCAGCCATCTATCGGGCAAAGGGCTTCGAGGGGGAGCTTCTGCAGAAGGTGATCGACGTGCTCATGGCCTCCCCCGACCGGCTTCTCAAAGTGATGCTCGATGAGGAGCTCGGTCTGGTGCTCGAGGCCTACGAACATCCTCTGAAGCTAAGCTTTGGCGCCTTTCTCGGAGCTCTCTTCTCGCTCGCATGCCTTCTCATCCTCTATTTCATTTCAGGACTACTTGCTCTCTTTGGAGCCTTTGCGCTGCTCTTCCTTTCGGGCGCTCTCTCTGCCCGCCTCGAAAGGAGTTCGATGCTGACTGCCGGCATCTGGAATGTGGCTATCGGGGCGCTGGTCTCGGGCGCTCTTTACTTCCTTGCCGGCTACTTGCTTCCTCAAGGTCTCAGATGACCGAGGCTACCACCTTTATCTCTTCGGATAAACCGGAGCTCTTCACCGAGTTTTTCGAATCGGGCATGCATGAGAGCGTGAGCCCCTTTCTGACGAAGGGTTCGCGAAGATGGGGCAGGCGCCTGGGGCTCAGGCTCTCGTTTTTGGCCGCCTTCCTGCTCGCCCTTGCCTATCTCTTCAGCTACCTTCCGGGGCAGAAGGAGCTGGCCAATCTGTCGCTGCTCCTCTCTTTTTTCATCGTGGGGGCTCCTGCGCTGATCACCTCGCTCGAAGATCTCTTCAACTTCGAGATCAACATCGACATTTTGATGACGCTCGGCGCCTTTCTCGCCATTCCGATAGGCAGCGCCAAGGAGGGAGCGCTTCTTCTCGTGCTCTTTGCTCTCTCAGGCGCTCTGGAAAAGCAGGTGCGGCAGAGGGCGAGGAGCGCTATCTCCTCGCTCAAAAAGCTGATGCCCGATCGGGTCTATCTGGTGGGAGAGGATGGAGGCTTGGAAGAGAGAGCGATCCAAGAGGTGGCTGTAGGGGCCAAAATCTTTGTGAAAGCGGGAGAGATCGTTCCTCTCGATGGGAAGGTGATAGCGGGCAGCTCTTCGGTCAACCTGGCCCATCTGACCGGGGAGAATATCCCTAAGCGCATGCAGGCGGGGGATGAGGTGGCTGCAGGGGCGCAGAACCTCGAGGGGAGTTTGACTCTTGAAGTGTTGAGGCCGAGTGCTCAGTCTACGCTGGCTTGCATCATCGCCCAGATCACCGAGGCCGAGGCGGCAAAGCCGCGAGTCGAACGCACCTTTGATCGGCTGAGCGGCCCCTATGCGATGACGATCATCGCGCTTGCGCTCGGGCTTGCAATCTTTCTGCCGCTCTTGTCATGGATGCCCTACACGGGCTCTGAAGGCTCGATTTACCGATCGCTCACCTTCTTGATTGCGGCCTCTCCTTGTGCGCTGGTGATTGCAACGCCGATCGCCTATCTATCGGCGATCTCCTCTCTTGCGCGTCGAGGGGTTATTCTGAAGGGGGGTGTGGTGCTCGATGCGCTTGCCAAATGCAGAGCCTGCGCGCTCGACAAGACGGGAACGATTACCGAGGGGAAGCTGAAGGTGGCCTCCATCGAACCGCTTTTGGGAAGCGAGAGTCCAGATCGCGGCCTTGCCTATGCCTACAGCCTCGAACAGGGCTCGACCCATCCGATGGCGATCAGCATTGCAGAATATGCCAAAGAGAGGGGGATCCCCCTAGAGCCGCTCACCGATTTCCGCACGGAGCCGGGCCTTGGCCTCGAGGGAGTGATTGGGGGAAAGAGGGTGCTGATCGGCAATCAGCATTTCATTTCGCAGGGGCTAAAGGAGCCTTTGAAAAAGGAGGCTTTGAGGGGGCTTGAGGAGACGAAAGATCAAGGGGAGGCGATGGCGCTTCTTTTGATAGGGGGGGAGTCGCTCTTTCTCTTTCGGTTCCAGGATGAGGTGAGAGGGGGGCTGGCCGAAACGCTTCGAGAGCTCAAGAAGAACTTTAAGCTCAAGCTCTGGATGCTCACGGGCGACCATCGCAAGGCGGCCGAGAGGGTGGCTTCGAGCCTGCCTCTGGACGGGGTATTCTTCGAACTTAGACCTGAGGATAAGTTGAGAAAGATCGAGGAGCTTGCGCGCATGCAGCATCTAGCGATGGTGGGTGACGGGATCAACGATGCTCCAGCGCTGGCCAGGGCGACAGTGGGCATATCGATGGGCAAGATCGGAAGTCGCAGTGCGATAGATGCATCGGATATTGTGCTGCTCCATGACAATCTGGAGATGCTCAACTGGATTTTTGGGAAAGCGAAGGAGACGAAGAAGATTGTCTCTCAGAATCTTGGCTTTGCGCTCATCGTTATTCTAGGGGCTACAAGCTTTGCGCTGGGCGGCTTCATCCCGCTCTGGCTCGCGGTGATCCTTCATGAAGGGGGCACCGTAGTGGTGGGGCTGAATGCCCTGCGCCTCCTGCGCTCGTAAGAGAGTCGAAACTTTTCAGTCACCTCCTCTTGAAACAAGATCGGGCTCGGGCCCGCAAACGCTAACTACTACCCACATCTTTCTGTTCAGCTACCCTGTTGAAAACAAGCTTATCTTACTCATCTTGTAGCGCTTCGCGATCCTGCATATCTTGTTCTTTCTTCGAAAAGCAACAGGATGAGCACGATCGCGAGGCGCGGCAAGATGAGCAAAATTGCCTCTAGTAGCAGGATATGCGAAAAGTCCTTCTATGAACTGCATCATCGCTTCATGCTCGGCGGCTCACCCCTCACCCTCAGGCAAAGGGCGTAGCCCTTTGCAAACCCATTCTCTTTTTTCTGCCCTTCTAAAGTTGTGGGTAGTAGTTAGCGCGTGCGTGCCCGCGCCCGATCTTCTCTATATTTCTTGGCTCTGGTATTAGGAGGCGATGGAGCAAGGTGAAATCGCATTTGAAGAGGAGCGCTTCTCCAAGATGCGCCGCTGGCTCTTCGAGAGCATGGAGGCGCGCTTCTTCGAGGAGCTCTCACCCGACTGGGTCAAACTCATCCTCCACACCCTCGTCCACTTCGAGACCACCGGCTACTTCGCCAGCCTCCACCTGAAAAAAAAGGCGATCGTCTTGGCCCTCGATGCACCAGGCGTTGACCTCAAGATATTAAAGTCTTTTCTCACCTCCCCAATCGCAAGCTTCGCCACCTATCTCTCGAAAACCCCTCTCCAACTCGATGGCGTCCCCGCCGCACCTCTCAAAATCGCAGTGCTCTACTTCGAGCGCCAGCCTGAACCACTCTCCGATCAAGAGAAAGAGGAATTGCGTGGGGCTCTAGAGAGCAAATTCCCCAAAGATGAGCTCGAACTTGCCCTTTCTAAAGTCGATGCCGATCTCATCCGCGCCCTCGATTATAAAAAAAGCAGAAATGCAATCGAGCTATTCATTCAAAGCACGAGCACCGATGACGCTTTGATAGAAGTGGCTGAGATTGAGGGAGTTATTGGAGTTTATTCCCTGCTACTTTCCTGGAGGGATCCGCCTCAAGAGGGCTTTCTATGGCTGCTTGCTAAGGTGATCGAAAGCCATGGTCTTGCGCTACATGAGGCCAAGATGAGCCGCATCGCTTTGGGTCCGGGAGGCTCAGAGGTTGTCTTGCTTGCCATAGAGATGACGAGCCTGCCTGGCAGATCATATGGATCAGAGGAGCTCGAGGAGCTCATCCTCGAGTGTTCGATGGTGAAAATGGTCAATCGCCTCGACACCATCGAAGAGCTTCTCGTCGATAGAGGGCAGATCGGGGGCTCAAAAGCGCTCCTTTTGCGCCCTCTGGCCAGCTTTGTCCATCAACTCCTCGTCCATTTAGATCCAGGCCTCTTCACCCTTGAGAATGTCTATGAATCCCTCACGCGCCATCCTGAGCTCACAGCACTTCTTGCTAAAGCCTTTGAATATCGCTTTCATCCGAAAAAAAGGGATCAGGCGCTTTTTCAGAGCCATGTTCAGCAGCTCTCAGGGCTCATTTCAGCCCTCGATACGGGCAATCCCCTCTTTGATAGCCGCAGAAGGGCGGTGCTGCAGCAGGGTCTCTATTTCATCGAGCACCTACTCAAGTGCAATTTCTACACGAAGCGAAAGAGCGCCCTCTCTTTCCGCTTAGATCCCACCCTTCTGGAGAAATTGCCCTACGACAGAAAGAGACTCTTCCCTGAACTGCCCTTCGCGATTTTCTACTTCAAAACTTGCCACGGGCTCGGTCTACACATCCGCTTTGCCGATCTTGCTCGCGGGGGTCTGCGCACCATTGTGCCTGAGCCGGGCGAAAAGGTGGCCGCCGAGCTGCAAAATGTCTTTCTCGAGTGCTACGGCCTTGCGCTGACTCAGAATATCAAAAACAAGGATATCCCCGAGGGCGGCGCCAAGGGAGTCCTCTTTCTCAAAGGGTGCGATCTTGCGCAAAAAGAGGCAAACTTTTTGAAGGCGCTCTCCGAAAATAAAGAGCTGCCACAAGCCGAGATCGAGAGGCAGCGATGCGATTTTGCAGCCCAGATAAGAAAATCCTATCTAGAGGCTAGCCAGAGAGGCTACATCCATGCTCTTCTCGACCTTCTCATCCCAGGATGCGAAAGGGTCGACTACTATGGGAAAGAGGAGAATATCTACCTCGGTCCCGACGAGAACATGAGCGAGGAGATGATCGAATGGATTGCAAGTTGCGCCCTCGAGCGAGGTTATGGACCTGGTCGCTCCTTCATCACTGGCAAAAAGCTGCAGGGCATCGGCCATAAGCGCTATGGGGTTACCTCGCTCGGTGTTTCGGTCTATGTCGACGCCGCCCTCAAGTTTGCTAATATCGACTCTGAAAAACCGTTCACAGCAAAGATGACAGGTGGCCCCGATGGCGATGTAGCGGGCAATCTGCTCGTCAACCTCTATAAAAACTATGGTAGTCAGGTTAGGCTTTTAGCCCTCACCGATGTCTCAGGGACCATATTTGATCCAGAAGGGCTGGACTTCAGCTGCCTTTTAGATCTCTTTCACAAGGGTCAATCGATCCATAACTATCCTCCAGAAAGGCTTCACGAAGGGGGCTTTCTCTTAGATCGGATGAAAAAAAGGGTCGAGGCTGAGCACCGCGTCGAGATGGCCCTCTACAGGTGTCGTAGTGGAGTGCACGATCTAGAGTATATCAGCGCAAGCTATGCTAACACCCTCTTCAGGCGCCACCTGCACAAGGTTGAGTGCGATCTCTTCTTGCCATGTGGGGGCCGGCCGCGCACGATCTCAGAGGAAAATATCGATGAGTTTCTAAATGGCTCTGGCAAGCCCACCTCAAAGGTCATTGTGGAGGGTGCCAACCTCTACTTCTCCGATGGAGCGAGGCGCATGCTCGAGCAAAAAGGAGCCGTGATCATCAAAGATAGCTCGGCCAACAAGGGAGGTGTCATCGCCTCCTCATTCGAGGTCCTCTTCGGCCTGCTTCTCGATGTGGAGGAGTTTGAAAAGGAGCGAGAGCGCATTGTCGACGAGGTCTTGATGCGCATAAAGCTGCTTGCAGGCGCCGAGGCAGCTCTGCTCTTTAAAGAGAATCTTCGAACGAAACGGCCTCTCACCGAGCTCTCGGATGAGATCTCTAAACGCATCCGGTTTTTCAAAGGCCAAATCTTAGAGCATCTAGCTACAAAGAGCTCTCTTGAGAGCGACTATCAGGAGCTGCTCTTGAGCTATCTGCCCGCCTTTCTCACCTTGCGCCTCGGCCCCTCTCTTCTCGAAAGAATCCCTCGAAGCCACCAGCATGCGATCATCGCCTCGAAAATAGCCTCATATGTGGTCTACAACCGTGGCCTTGATTTCTGGCCCTCTCTTGTTGATGTATTGCCCTCAATCATTAAAGAAATTCAATCCCACTGAGAGATTGAAACTCTGAGATGAAGGGGGAAAATCCCTTTTTAGAGTAGCCGTCGAGCCGACCCTCGAAAAGGGCGGCTAGCCGATCGACGAGAGGGGAGATCTCATATTTTTTCCCCTTCTCGATGAAAAGGGAGGTGGCGCTCTGGCCTACCTGTGAGAGCTCCTCTTCGAGCGCATTGACGTTGAGCCCGATGCCGAGGACGACGCCGAGCGCAGGCTCCCCGCGCACCTCTTTTGACTCCGCGAGCACCCCTGCGATTTTGCGACCATTGATATGCAGATCGTTGGGCCACTTGAATGTGGGGCTCAGTCCCTCCTGCTTGAGAAGATCGACTGCACTCATCGCTAAAAGAAGAGCGAGCGGCATGGTCTCCACCTCTTTAGAGGTAAAGAGCACAAAACTGGCCGCCAGGTTGCCCCCCATCGGCGAAATCCAGTTGCGCCCGAAGCGGCCATGGCCTGCCGATTGGTAATCCACTGAGATCACTGTAAGCGCATCGCGGTGAAAACCTCCAAGCTCGCTCAAGGCGTAAGTGCTTGTGGATGAAAGAGTTGAAAAGTGTTGGCGGTCGATTTTCACAGCTATCAAGCCTAGCAGAAAGAGCTAAAAAAAGATAGGGGCTGAGATTATATGGGCGCATCCCGACAATGGAGGCATGGCTCGCACCCGCTTCTTTGCCAATCTGGACTGGAGGATGTTTCCGATCCTCTTTGCATTGATCGCCATCTCGCTTTTGGTGATCAATGCGACCGACCCGGCAGTTGGAATCGATGGTCTTGCCTCGGAAAGCGAGTCGTGGCTTTCGCCTAAGGCAAGTTCGCAGCTGCACCGTTTTTGCATTGGAGGCCTGGTTTTTCTCGCATTTGCAAGGCTCGACTATCGGCGGCTTCGGGAGTGGGCCTGGCTCATCTACCTTCTGATTCTGATCGCCCTCTTCGGGCTCTTCTTCACCGAGAAGGTGCAGAATGTGCAGCGCTGGTACCGCATACCGCTTGTGGGGGCCAGCCTGCAGCCCTCGGAGATCGCCAAAATCGCTCTCATCATCGCTCTCAGCTGGTATCTGGAGCGCTCGAGCAATCGCCCCCATAGTCTCTTGCGCGCGTTTGGGGCGCTTGCGATCATCGGAGCCCCTTTTCTACTGATCCTCAAGCAGCCCGACCTAGGGACGGCGCTGATTCTCTGTCCGATCTCCTATGCGATGTTCTATCTGGGCAGCATCCACCCTAAAGTCCTTGGGCTGCTTGGCTGGATCGGCTCGCTTGCTCTCGCCTTTATCCTGCTCATCTTCCTCGGCATTCTGCCGATGGAGAAGCTGAGGCCCAAGCTTGCCAAATGCATGAAGGAGTACCAGCTCGAAAGGCTTAACCCCGACACCCACCACCAGAGGGCGGCCTGCATCGCTATCGGCTGTGGCGGCCTGACAGGTAGCGGGTGGCGCGAAAGCGAGTTTACCGGGCGCGGCTGGCTTCCCTTCGCCTATACCGACTCGGTCTTCCCCGCCTTTGGCGAGGAGTTTGGCTTTATCGGGGAGCTGGTGCTCCTCGCGCTCTTCTATGCCCTCATCCACCTTGGCTTTGAGACGGTCGCCGTAGCTAAGGACAGTTTTGGACGCTTGCTTGCTGCAGGCATCACCTGCTTTCTGGCCATCCACCTATTGATCAATGTGGGGATGATGTGCGGGCTGCTGCCAATTACGGGGGTGCCATTGCCGCTTGTCTCCTATGGCGGCTCCTCGATCTTCGTGACGATGGCCGCCCTGGGCATCCTCCAAAGCATCTACAGCCGCCGCTTCATGTTTTAAAAGGGGTGCCCATTATAATGGGCGCATGATATAGTGTACATAATATGGTGAGCATATCCAAAACTGCTGAATGGTTTGCCTTATTGCATACTAAGGAGCAGGCTCAAATTGAAGCCCGCCTCTATAGAATAGAGTGCTACGCTCACTTTGGTGACTGTCGCCCTATTGAGGGCAGAGGTGCTCCGATTGCGGAGCTTAGGTGGAAAAATGGATGGCGAATTTACTTTTACAGGGATGGAGTTAATTCTATAAAGCTATTAATAGGAGGTAAGAAAAATGACCAAAAAAAGGATATCAAAAGGGCGGCAGCTCTGTTTGGAAAGTATGCCCATACAGAAAAATAAAAAGAGAGGCCGTTCGCTAGAGCACCGCCCACAGGCCTTCTTCAGGTCTCATAAAAAGGTCGCTGAGGCGCTTTTGCAGAGCTTAGAAGATAATGATGCAGGCGCTTTCTTGGAAATTCTAGATGCCTATTTGCAAATCAATCGAACGAAGATCGCTCAGGAAACTCTTCTCTCTAGAACGACCGTTCAGAAGGCTCTATCGAAAAAGGGCAATCCCACAATCAAGACTATAGCTAAAATTGTCCACCAAGCTGTGGCTTAGTGCTAGAACTGGAGGTGGTCCATGTCAGGGATCACCTCGATCCCAGGATGCACCTTCTCGCGCAAAATCTCCACAATCGCACTCAGCGTCGCTCCAATCGATGAGCCGCAGCTCGTACAGGCCCCACTATAGCGCACAGTGATTGCAAGCTCTTTAAGATCAACGACTTCTATTCCGCCCTCATCCATTGCGATGTAGGGTCTTATCTCTTGATCGAGCACCTTTTCTATAAAGGCGAGCCGCATCTCTTGGGAAAAGCTCTGCCACTCCCCCTCTTTGAGAGACTCGATCGATTCCCCCTTAGGGCTATCTGGAAGGGGTGTATAGCCGCTCGGGATCGGCAGCCCCTTGCATGGGATGAGCGCCTGGTGCAGCGCGCTGAAGAGAATCGACAAGCTATGGTTCCACGCCGTCGGGATCTTCTCGAGCTCCATCTCTTCCAGCAGCCTCTCCGGCGAAAGATCGCGGATCTCCACATGGCTCCTACGCAGCGCCCAGAAGGCCAATTTCTCTGCAAAGGCGATCAGTTCAGGCGGTCCAAAGTGCTGGTAGCGGATATCGGCCAGCCTCCCATCTTCTCTATCAAAAAGCAGCTGTAGGCGTATTGCCAGATCGGGTCTAAGAGAGCTCTCCTCCCCCTCCACGAGAAGAAAGGGTCCCCCCTCCTCCCCGCCCTTTAGCCGCATCCCCGCGCTCTTCGGGCTCTCGATCCAACCCGCAATGCGTTTGGTGAAAAGTGGCCAGTGGCCTCCATTTTCTAAACTCATGAGAGACTCCCCTTCAGAAGGGTTTTGACGCACTCGGCCACTGTCGAGGCAGCCCCCTCGATCTCTTCTCGGGTCGCATCCCTGCCCAGCGCAAAGCCAAGTAGCGAGGCCGCCCTCATCTCAGGCGTTGCCACATCCTCGAAGGTGGGCAGAATCCCTCCTCCAAGAGAGGCGACGATACCCCGCCTGTAGAGCAGGTAGGCCAGCGCCTCAGCCGAAATCTTGGGAAAGCAGAAGGCTGCGATGTGAGGCGCCCGCACCTCTTTGCCATAGAGCGGCTCTGCGCCCGCTTTTTCTCTCAAAAGCTCCTCGAGCAGCAGCCTCAGGTAGGCAGTCTCGGTGCAGCTCGCATAGACATCGTTATGGAGCAAGGCGCTCTGAGCAAAGGGAAAGAGGGCAGCAGGATTCAAGGCAGGTCTGCCCTGCAATCTAAAGGGCATCTCCTCTTTGAGGAAAAGCGCCTCGCCAGGCAGGCCGCAAAAGGGGGCCAGGCGGATAGAGAAAAAATCGGCGCGCGAGCGCATGAATGAAAAATCGCCTTTGCCGACCGCGTGGGTGGCATTGACATGCAAAAGTATCGCCCTCTCCTCACAGAGCGCCTGGATCTCCTCGATCGGCTGGACCACCCCTGTGAGAGGGCAGACCCAGGGCAGGGAGAGGAGCACGGTGCGCGGCGTGAGGCTTTCCGCAATCTCTTTGACGCCTATCCTGCCGCCACTTGAGGGCTTCACACGGTCGAAAAGGCAGCCAAGAGCGGGCAGCTTTTTAGCCTCTCTCATCAGCGCCCCTTCAGATTGAGAGGCAAAGAGGAAGTGGTTCTTGCCAATTTTGCGGCTCACCTCGATGTAGCTCGTCAGAAGCAGGCTGCTAGAGGCCTCCTCGGAGGAGCCAAAGAGGCCCATCTCGGCCCCCTCATCTGCCCCTGCAAGCTGGTAGATCGCCTCAAGGGGCCTTTTCAGCTCTCGGAGGTCGCTGTAGGGCGCCCCGTCCATGAAGTAGGAGTCGAATAGATTCAATGAGAGCTGCTTCAGGGGCGGGCCTCGAGCATGGTCGCAAAAGAGCTTGATCGTCATAGTTTCTGAAACTGCCCCTCCTTATAGCGGTAGAAGAGGGGCAGGCCGGTTGGAATTTCGAGCGCCACCACCTCCTCGTCGGAGAGCCCGTCGATCGCCTTAGTGATCGCCCTCAAGGAGTTGCCATGGGCCGTTACCAACACCTTTTTGCCTCGAAGGCGCGGCACGATCGCATCGAAAAAGTAGGGCAGAGTTCTCTCTAGGGTCATCTTGAGGCTTTCGCCGCCGGGAGGGGCCACCTCGTAGCTGCGCCTCCAGATATGGACCTGCTCCACTCCATACTGGGTGCGCATCTCATCTTTATTCATCCCCTCCAGCTCCCCATACTTGCGCTCGTTGAGCTGCCACGCCTCAGTGACCGGTACCCATACATCGCCCTTCTGGAGCCTCTCTCGGTTCTCATCGTTGTTGAGGAGGGCGATTTTGCCCGAGCTCTGGTAGCCCATCGCGATAAAAGCGGTCAGGATGGCGCGGATCAGCACCGAGGTGAAGACCTCATCGATCGCGATCCCTCTAAGCGCCTCGCCCGCTCGCATAGCCTCTTCTATCCCTTTCTGGCTGAGTGGGATATCGATCCAGCCTGTGAAGATATTCTTGCGATTCCACTCCGACTCGCCGTGGCGCAGCAGGATCAGAAGCCCTTCATCCTTTCCCAGGTTAAACATTTTTTAAAGCAAATTTCTCTGAACTTATTTTCTATTTTGTTATCATAACTTGAGCTTAAGAAAATATAAAATGGAAAAGATCGAGAAAAGATTGGCCCATGCGATGGCGCTCTCGGGGGTGGCCTCACGGCGCGCCTCTGAGCTATTGATTGCGGAAGGTCGGGTCAAGGTCAACGGAGCGCTTGTGACCCGCCCTATGCATAAGGTGGTGATTGGCCGCGACCGCATCGAGGTCAATGGCAGGCGGATCAAAGAGCCTGAAAAGCGGGTCTACTTCCTGCTCAATAAGCCCTCAGGCATGCTCTGCACCCATGAGCCCGGACCGGCCAAAACGGTGGCGGAGCTCTTTAGCCACCTTCCCTATCGACTCTTTACCGTAGGCCGCCTCGACCAGGCGACTGAGGGGCTGATCATCGTCACCAACGACGGCTCATTTGCTCACCGGGTGATGCACCCCTCCTACGGTGTTCAGAAGGAATATCTGGCCAAGGTATCGGAGGAGGTGACCCCCGAGGCGCTTGCAAAAGTAGCTGCCGGTATCTGGATCGAAGGCACCTTTGTGAAACCGCTCATGGTGCGAAAAGTTCGTCGTGGAACGCTGAAAATCGTGGTGGGGGAGGGCAAGAAACATGAGGTCCGGGAGCTGATTGCCCACGGCTCGCTCACGCTGAAAGAGCTGACTCGCATTCGGCTAGGGCCCCTCCATCTGGGCCACCTCGCTCCTGGCAGCTACCGCGAGCTGAGCCAGCCTGAGATCGATGGCTTTCTGGAGAAAAAAAAGAGCGGAAGACCTATGCGATCTTCCGCTCCCCTCAAGCGTTAGCTTAAGTTTTAGAGATTTAGTCGACTACAGTGGCGGTCGCATCAGGTCGGCGCCTGCTGCGGCTGCTGCCATGGCTGCGGCCAGATGATCTACCGGAACCGCTTCTGCCAGTGCGCTCAGTGGGCTCAGTGCGCTCTTTCGTGCGGCCTTTGTCGCCTCTATCCCCTTTGGCCTTGTCCGCTTCCCTGGGTTTCTTGGGCGATTCGGCTTTAGGCGCAGCAGGTACGGCTACGGCTGCTCCAGGACTTGCGACAGAACCGTAATCTCCTCTACGAGATGCTCTTAAAACAGGTTCATCGCGAGCTGGCTCACGTCCGCCGGTACCGGCGTCAGTGAAGAGAGGCTCGCCCCTGAATTCGTCGGCGACAGTCGCTTTATCGAGTCTCGCTTTTTCCAGCGCATCGTTCTTGCGCTTGACGAAGAGTGCGGCTAGGCTGAAGCCGTAAGCTGCGGCCGTGAGTACTACGATTGTGATGAGGTAGTCTCGGTCATGATTATCATTGAAGCCATCTCCGATTCTTTCCCAGAAGCGGTTCATCATGCCATTGTGGCTGCTCATGCCAGCATCAAAGCAATAGCCGATGCCGATGGCTGTGCCGATGAGAAGTGGGAGCCAGCCCCATTTCATAACCGCTAAAGCGCCATTACCGAAGGCTCTGGCTCTTTGACCGCCTTTTCCTTTGTGTACTCTGTCGTACCATTCGGTCCAATTTTCCTTGGGTGTCGAAGGCTTTTCTGAGCCTCTACTTCGTGTGACTCTTTCTTCTTGTGATTCTGGTGTTCTTACGGGTGATGCTTCCCTTGATCTTCCTACTGGTGATGCCATAATATTATCCTCTTTTTTTGTTATGGTTTTTGTTTGTGATTATAATTATAACTTATCATCATTAATTCTGTATTAAACTTAGAATTTTATTTTGATAAATTTTTCTTAATTTTTGTTAAATTTTCTTAATCTTTCTAGGTAAAGTAGGGTGAGCCTTATCGGCCCACCCTCTTTTTCCCTTATCTTTGTCCTGCATCCAGCGCAGCTTGGATTTTCCTTCTCATTTGCTGTCGCTGTGCCTCTCGGGCAGCTCTAGCCTGCTGAGCTCTCTCGGCGGCTGCTTGAGGGTCTTCAACGGACCCTGGGCTTTGCGCCTTGGCTTTTCTGGCCTCTCTAGCTTTGACAGCCTCGTCGCGAGCTCTCAATAGTGCGTCCGTCTTGGCTCTCACAGCTGGGTCGAGGGCTCGAGGGGCCTCTACCCTAGCTGGGCTCGCCTGGATTGCAGGCTGAGGGGCTGGGGCGGCTTCGGGTTCAGGGGGGACTCCAAATAGCTGTCCGAGGCCCTCAAATTGGGCGTTTGCAGCCTCGAGCTCTGCTCCATGAAGCTCAGGCGAAGGTGTTCGCTCTGTGCTGATGGTGGCTTGAGCCACAACCGCCTCTCCGTCCGAGGAGGTCTCTTCTGCACCTGCACCTGCATTCTCTCGAATTTGAGGCTGAGGAGCTGGGGCGACAGCGACTCCTAGGCGCTCATCATCGCTCTCGCTATCAGATTCGGATGCAGTCCCATACTCGCTCGGAGTTGTTAGGAGCTGATCTTCGACATCGGATGGGAGGCGCTCATCATCGCTATTTAGGATGAACTCTTTCTCATTATCCGATGCTTCGAGACCATCGCCTGGCAGAGGCTCATCTCCGGCCACCGCGACTGCAGCCTCAGAGGCTGGAGCAGTCAGAGCTGGAAGCTCATTGAGTGCCCGGTAAGCATTTAGAATAGCTTCGGGATTGAACCGAGGGCCAGTAGTTCTAGGACTCAGGAACCCATCTACCGAAAGTACTCCATTCATCCAAGTTCCTTGGAGATTGAACAGAGATCCTGCTTCCCTCGTAATCTGAGGTCTTCGGAACGCATCCACCGAAGGTACATCATCCATCCAAGTTCTTCGGGTTTCACCCAGCTCTCCTAGAGAGTAGGCGGGCGAGGGGGAGAACTGTGTTCGGAGCATGCGGCCTAACTCTGTTCGTGCAGATAGCGCAGGATTGGACAAAGCGCCTCTCCTAGCTTGCAGAGGGTTGACTACTCTTGAAAACAGCGAGCGCCTCAGGATGGTTGTTGCGCTTCCTCGACCGTCAACTCGCAGCACGCGTTCTTGCGAAACAGCCATTGCTACTGCACCATCCACATTAACCTGAAGGAGGGCTAGATCTCTGCGAGAGAGGGTGGTTATCGCACCTGGGCCCGCAACTTCCTGGACTTCAGACTGATGGGCTGAGACAACTGCCAGGTCCGGCTCATCCGCTAGAAGAGGCGCCTTAGCTTGTGGGGGTCTTTCGTAAAAGCTGCGTAGGCGGCTCTGTAAAGCGCCTGGACGCATGCTCCTATTGTGATCCATCAAGCTTGAAAGTCCTGCAAGTTCATCTTCCTCTTCAATTATTCTGTCTAGCTGAGTCCTGATAGCAGGGTCTCTTTTGGGGGCTACACGCTCAACAAATCGAGCAGCTGGCTCTCCTAATTGTAACTGTGTTCGGCTTGGAGCAAGACGTCTCATGTTAGCGGCGGGAGCTGCACCACCTGCGCCTGCTCCAGCTGCGACTGATGGAGACTCCTGGTTAAGCTCTTCAAGCTGTCTAAGAAGACGTTCTCTCGCTTCTGCCTCACCGCGTTCATAGTCCTCGGGAAGGGGCTCAAAGTGAAACGCATCATCCTCTGGGTCAGAGTCTGGCGAATTGGGTCTGCCAACAGGGAGGACAACGGTTTCGCCTGCTCGGGGAGCTTCAAGAGGAGCTGCGGTGAAGCTGAGAGCTCCTGCTCCTGCTCCAGCTCCTGCTCCTGCTGCAGCACCCATGGCGGGGGCGGGTCCTACTAGGAGTTGTTCTGCCGTGAACCCTATGTTCACGCGCCCTTGAGCAACCACTTCCAGTCTAACTGCTCCATCAGGAGCCACGGCTACCGCAGGTAGTGCAACGGCTGGCTGAGCAGCGGGTACTGCAGCAGCAGGTGCGGCTCCAGCGACAGGCTCAACTCTAGGCTGAGGGGTGACAGCGGCAGCAGCAGGGGTAGCGGGTTGGGCTGCTGCAGCTGCAGCAGGTTCTTCATCGTCGTTATAAAGCTCAAGGTCTGGGAAATTTGAACTTACGCTAGCAGCGGCTGCAGCGGCAGGTAGAACTCTAGGCCGAGAGACAGCCATGCTAATAGCAGGAATAGCTGGCTGGGCTGTTGCGGCAGCCTCAGCAGCATTGAGAACGACTACTCTAGCTCCAGATGCCATCCTTCCTCCAGCTGGTGCCAAGAGGAGGGGCTGTGACAGTGCGAGGCTCATGGCTAGTTCTTCTGAGCCGATCTCATCTTGACCTGGCAAGGATCTATCAGCGGCCTCTGCTCTAGCAGGTGTTCTAAATCCAGTTGGCGATGTGACCACTTTAGCGCGTCCTCTTATTGTCTGGGGTATTTGGTAATTCACTTGGTCGTAGGGGTTCCCATATAGATCGTTGAAGTGAGAAAACTCTTCGTCTATAGGCTGGCCACCCAGAAGTCTTGCAAGAGGTTCTCTGAGGGCTTCGATTTGCTCTTCCCTTTCTGCTTCTAGTCTCTTTTTCTGTTGGTAGTACTTCCAGCAATAGAAGCCAAAGGCAGCCATAGCAGCGACTGCTGCTGGGATGACCACAGTGTAGAGGAGGGCCTTGGCGGTGTGGTTGAGGAAGTAGGAGCCGATATCGTCTCCCGAGACGGAAAACAGGGTGACTGTCAGGATGGTAAAGAGCGCCGTGAGTGCCCAGAGTTTTTTGCTTTCGAGCATGAAGTTGGCACGTTTTTTGAGTTGGCAAAACAGGGTTCCGATAAGTGCCAAGCCAACAGCTGCATGGGCCACTTTTATGCAGGCCTGTGTCAGGTGATCCTTAAAGTTGAACTTCTCAGCGAAAAACTCGGCGCAGTGGGCGTCGGTAGCCAGGACGGTTACAAGAATTGCGACGGCGAGGATGCCAACGACAGTAGCCACCTCCTGCCAGGTAATGGGTTTGCCCTGGGTAGATCGAAGTTTCGCATAGTAGGCAATCATCAGGCCGAGCATGATCGCAGCAAAGCCAGCAGCGCCGAATGCGAGGCCATGCAGCACCTGATCTTCACCGCTAAAGAATTTTTCAGCTACGGGAGCGAGGCCGAAGCCTGCGGCAACAATGCCTGCGATAGCAACAAGTGCTCCGATCGTAGCGCCCGTGTAGATAGCGATGCGTCTCCAGTTGATGGGCTCGCCAAGCTCAGTGCGTTTTCTTGCATATTTCACAAGTTGCTGGACAGTTGAGGCAATCGCGGTAGCAGCGGCAGTAGCGGCAACGGCTATACCGCCGTTCAGCCATGGATTGGAGCTTGTGCCGATGTAGTAGCCGCCCACGACGATTCCAGCAATGACAGTAAGGGCTAGGGCCGCCTTAGCGAGGGTCATGAGATTCTTAGACTTGTAGACGTAGTAGACCATCGCTGCCATTGCAGCCAGAGCGCCGACTCCTGCTAGAATAACCCCAGCAGCTAGGATTTTGTTATCAGCTGCTTTTTCCAGGGCGATGCCGCCGCCGATGAGGCCGCCGATTACAGCTCCCACTGCAAGGGTGATCCCGCAGCAGATAGCGAAGCACTCTAGGGGGCTTCTGTTGAGGATAGCCGCTCTGATTTTCCCGCAGGTGCCCTTTTGGATAGGGGCTACTTCTCTCTCGGCCATTACTGGCTGAAATGCAACTCTTTCTGACGACTCAGATCTATTCATAGTTTTATACCAATTATAGTTTTTAAATTTTACTTATAACTATTCTAAACTATTAGGTTTAATCTATGATTAAATTCAAATTTTTGTTTGGTTATTTTTGCATGAGTTCTCGATTAGAAATATGAGTTTTTCTTAATAAAGGGGTGAGATTGAGGGCGGATGTTCACGAATTTTGAAAACAAGATCGGGCGTGGGCTGGCAAACGTTCACGTACACGCAAGAGTGCCGAGACCCCTGGTCGTTACAAAATTGGGCTCGAGAGAGCGTCTGAGATTTAAGGCGAAGGAGACTCGCATTCGGTGTAGAAATCGGGAGCGGAGGTGGCGCTCTCCTGGATAGTCCTGGCCTCGCGCTCACCTCTTCTGAGGTCGCTCGCGGTGGGGTTTTCGATGAGGGTCGGAGGAAGGCTTTTGAGAAGGGCGCGGTAGGTAGCGAAATTCTTGACAGCGGCGTAGAGGGCGACAGCCGCGGCGGCTGAGGCGAGGCAGAGGGCGCTATTTTCCCACTCGGCAAAGAACTGATGGCTCTGAGGCAGGTCGTAGAGGGCCATTGCGATGAGGCCGAGAGCGGCGATGAGAGCAAGGGCTTTGAAAGCGGTTTTGGCGATGCGCAGGGCTCGAGAAGGTCCCGAGGGGACGTTGGGGTCTGCGACCACTCCGAGAGCGCGTGCAGTGGCTCCAGAGATGCCTATGAGCGGGGCGATCTCCCCCTCTTTGATCCTCTTTCTCTCCTTGAAGTATCGAGAGGCTTGGTAGATGAAGCTGAGAATGGAGGCGGCGGCAAGAGTGGCAGCGATCACAAGAGCGGCGTTTTCTGGCTTAGAGAGCCACTCAGGGACCGTTTTCATCACAAAATCGGGCTCCCGTGTGATGAGCTCGTAGCTGAGCGCTGCCAGAGTGGTGAGGACGAGAAGAGTTAAAGCGACCGCCCAGATCCCCTTTTCCAGACAACCCATTTGGGAGTGAGAGGGTGTCGATGCACTAACTGGAAGCATAGTATTAAAAGTTATTATCTTAATACTATTCTAACAGAATCTTAAATTAATACGAATAATATTCTCTCGGCTTATTAACTATTTTGTTTATGCTGTAATATCCGTAGCCTTGGTAGAGGGCGCATCCGAGTGCGATCACAGCAGCTGTTGCAGCAGTCCCTACTAGGGTTTCCAGAAGATTCTCCGAGACGGTATGGTATGCGTTGACGAAGAAGTCGCGGCTGGTATCATTGCTGTAGAGGCCGTAGCCGAGCAGTCCCAAGCCGCCTAAAATGACGAGGACGATGGCTATTTTAGTAGCTAACCGGGTCTTTGGACCGAAGGAGCCGGGCTCCGTTCTTTGCACTTCTCCTTGATTTCTCCTTACAAACATAAAATCCTCTCTTATAATTAACTTGATCTACCTTAATTATAAAATTTAAATTTTAAGTTTGTGTTAATTTTCCTAAAAAAATAAAAAAACCAGAGAAAATTTCTTTCCTCTGGTTTTTAGGGAGTGAGAGTTATTTATTCCCCATCATCAGCAGCGAAGGGATTCAGGTTTGATTTGTAGCTTTTGTCTGCTTCTCTATATTTCTCAGGGAGGTCATATTCATCTTGAACGGAATCGGAGGCTTCATCGTCCAGGTCACCCGCTATCCCTTCATGGGGAGTCTCAGTAAGCGCTCTGTCCGAATCTGTTTCAGGTTTACGGCCAAATAGACGGCCAAAAAGCGAGGGCTGCTCATCCTGTGGCTGCTCATCATGATAGCCACCTACCCCAGCAGGCTCGGCCACTGCTTTTCGAGAAGCAGCCGCTTTAGCCTGTGCGGCTAGTGCTTTCTGTGTTTCTAGAAAGAGAGCGGTCTCCTTTCCACTCAGAGTGTCCATTCTGGCGCCCACTCTGGCATTGACAATTGCGCTCATCGTCGCTTTGCGAGGAGTGGCGGACACGGCCAAAGTGCGACTTACTACCCATGCGACGGCAGCTTTTGCGCGGGAGGCGCCCGAATGCTCAAACTCTGCAAGACGCGCTCTGGCGGCAGTTATCTCTGGCTCTTCAGGCGCCGCCACAGGGGGTGGGAGGTCAGCGGGATCGATATCCTCGCTTGCCTCAGATCCGGCCACAGATAGTGTCTCGTCATCTGCCTCCGATGAGGAGTGCGAGCGGGCGGCGCGGGTGCCAAAGCCTGGGCCCGGCTCGACGCTTGCTGGATCGCTATCTATTGCAAATGGATCTGCTCCATCCTCATAGAAGGAAGCGGCAGCGGCAGAGCCGGCGCCTGAGGCGGTGCGTGGATCGGGTTCATCGAGATCAACTTCTACGACGTCGTTTTCATCTTCATCGATATCGCCATCCTGAGAGGCTGTATCGGTGAGGTCAAGTGGCTGGGGCTCTGCAACGCTCTCTTCAGTAGGGAAAATAACTGGATCTACTTCGAGCTCTTTTTGTCCTGCTCTGTATTTGAGGTAGTAGTAGATGAAGGCTCCGATTGCGACCGCTGCGGCGTGCGCGGCAACGATGACGCCAAGTCCAACATCACTGCCACTCATCGCCTCACAGAATTTGACATCGCCGTAGGCTAGGCTACCAAGGGCAGAGAGAACTGCAACTGTGCCTAGAATCAAAAGAGCGTAGCGGCCTACTTTGCGCCAGTCGGTGCCTTGGGCTTTAACGAGTTCGTCGCCCGAGGCGGCTCTCTGGAGTCCAGGAGCCAGCGCTGCGGCAGGGTCGGAGGCTGTAAGTTTGCCGGAAAGGCTTGAATAGGCTCTGCCCCGTTTTGCTGGTTCTGCAGAGATAGCGGCTTCTTCAGAAGCAGCCGAGCGCAGAGCTTCGTGCCTCTCCTTTGCTCTCTGATAGCGGAGGTATTGAATTGCAAAATAGACAATAGAGCCGACAGCGGCGAGCGCAGCGACTACGGCAAACGAGCTGACCCAGGGATCTCGGTCGAAGGGTTTGGCAATGTCATCTTGATAGGCGACGCAGAGTACAAGCGCTGTGATGACTGCGATGATAGGTAGACCGATCAGGACCGTCTTTCTCAGGGAGGGAAGGTTGGCCTTGATGTGATTCCAGAGCGATGCATCTTTGATGTTCTGAGTAGTGGGCTGTTCGACGAGCTCTATTCGGGGAGCCAGTTTTTTATTTTTGAGATAGGCCCAAACGCTAAAAATCGCAACGCCGATGAGTAGAACGCCGACGCCATATCCGCCCCAAGCCGTCCAAGGGTTATCGTGAGCGAAGTCGGAGGTGGCGAGCCAGGCGGTAGCTGCGATGAAGCCAGCGGCTAGGACAAAGCCTGCGAAACCGGCACCGATGCGTTTGGCGAGCGCCCAATTTTCGCTCGATTTCGCATCTGGGGCGACGATCTCTCGACTACCATTCTGCGAGCGCGCTGGAAGGGGCTCGTCTTCAGCTCTGGGCTGCTCTATAACGACTACTCTGCGCGGATCCAAGCCTCGTTCAGAGGGAAGCATTTGATCTGTGCGCATGCTAGGACCGGGGCCAGGGCCCACGTTGGGGAAGAGGCCTAGGCCTGAATCGGGGATAGTTTGTGGTGAATGTGCCATATAATTATACTCTTTTATGTTTTTTATTTTTTTATAATATAATTATAGCAGGGCAATATTAACCTATGATTAAAAATCAAAATATTTTTTCTGTGCGACTATAAATTAAGCCACCGAGGAGGAGATTACCCTCTCTCGGTGGCTTAATGGGTGGATTAGTTGCTCTGCGTGATTAGGTTTCTACCTGCGCCGATTCTGAATCGGTAGGTCCCATCTGCTCCCCTTAGGTCGATTTGAGGGGTCCATCTCGTGAGCTGACCTTGGAGATGCTCCTTATTGCCCTCGCCCGTTGCCTTTTCGACTGTAAATTTCACCATGCCGAACTCGCAGACGGCGCGGATGGTCGCCTCTCCTGGAACTTTAAAGCTAATGCTAGCTTGAATGCTCTGTCGGAGCTGCCCTTCTACCTGCTGGGCACGCCTTTCGCCGTCATAGCGCAGGGTGAGGCGGTAGGCCCTCGTTGCCCCCTCGAGGTCGACCGTTGGCACCTCTAATACTGCCATTTTCGCTCTAAAGGCGGCGGCATTGCCCCAGCCTGAATGGGACTCGATTTGGTATATGGGCCCTCTACTTTTTGGGAAAGCGTAGATAAAGGTGACATAGCCCTCGTCTGGGAGAGGGATGTGGCTTTCGAAAAAGTCTACAAGCGTATCGGCCACCTCCGAGGAGGCCTCATGGCGCGCATTCTCGGCGCGCTCCTTCTTGGAAAGGGGCTCGCAGAAGCTAGGGATATCTTCGAGACCTTCAATCCCAGAGGTCTCCTTCTTCCCTCTGAATTTCGAAACTAGGCCGTACACAAAAAGGGCGAGGAGGGGGAGCGCAAGAGCGCCGCTCCCTGCTGCGGCTAGGGCGAAGGCGGCCTCTGGCTTATCAAAGCCCTCGATGAGGCTGTAGCCAGCGGCTGCGGCGATCAGGCCGAGGGCTAGGACCGCGAGCCATTTGAGCTCTTGTTTAACGGAGCTCTCTTGCCCTGCGCTGACTCTTCTTCTGTGGATCGCATAGATGGCAAATGCAGCGGCGCCGAAGATCAAGGTGCCGACCGTGGCACCTGACCAGATCATGTCGACGAGCTTATCTGCATTGGCTGAGGGAATGGCGTCCCATGGGCGGATATGGGCAAACTCTAGGCCCTGCAGCACCGCAAGCGCGAGGCCGGAAACGAGCAAGAGAATGGAGCAAATAGTTGCTGCAACCATTCTGCGGTCGGCTTTCTGCCCCTTTACAGGGGCTTGAGGGGCTAGCTCCTCAGGCTCTGGCTTGGCGCGCAGCGCTTCGAGTTCTTTATCAGAAAGCCAATCGACCCGCTCTTGCGTGGCATCCAGATAGTCAGGTGAAGTAACCTCTCCCTCGCTATCGGTCAAAATCCGCAGGATAGCGTCTTTCGAGAGGGCGCTCGTGGTTGAGATAGGGAGGAGGTCCATGATTTGTCGATGGTTGAGCCCATCCTTTTTGAGCTTTCGGTAATCCTTAGCGATCTCTTTCTTGGCTTGGTCGACATCCATGTCTCCAGGTTCTTTAAGTATTCTGAAATTCAGACGGATTCTATTGGTGACCGCGCGGCGATCTAAAGGGGGTGGAGTAGGTTTAGCGGGCTCTGGGCTGCCACTGCGAGGGGAGGAATCGGCTTCAGGGACCCTACTGGTAAGAACAGGGGCTGTGAATTTGCTGCGAGGAGGAGGGGCGGCCTCAGGCTCAGCGTCGGAAGATTGGCCCCCGGCTAACTTAGCGGCAATAAGGGCCTTCATTTTGTTAAATGAAGCGCTGCCGCCGCTAGCTGCTGCTGTGCGGGGGGAAACGATTGGAGTATTGTCTCCTGATCTTGAAGCTGCTGATGCCATGATAATCACCTTAATGTCTTGTTTAATAAATTAATTATAAAACAGAATTATTAAGTAAAAATTAAATTTGAAAAAATATTTAAAGAATTTAATTTAAGGTGAGTTTTTGGCCAGGTCGGATCTGGTCGGAGGTGAGCGCATTGAGCTCTTTGATTTTGCGGATGGTGGTGTTCTGCTCCTGGGCGATTTTGCCGAGAGAATCGCCCGGCTGCACGGTGTAGGTTTTTGAGGCGCCGCTCTCTTTTTGTAGGAGTGCCATCATGGTCTGGAGCGAGTTTTTCAGCCCTTTCATGTCGGCTGCAAACTCTTTTTCGAGCAGGTTGAGCCTTGTGGTGGCTGCTGCGAGGCTTTTTTCGCTTTCGCTTAGGTGCTCTTTTAGCGTTTTGAGGTCAGCTAGGAGGCTTTTTTGGTTGGATTCAAGGCTTGAGAGCCGCTTGTCGAGGCTCGAGGTGCGGTCGCGCGTGCTGTCGAGCTCGGCGCGGCTCGCCTGCGCCATCTCCTTTTTGGAAAGGTCGAGAGAGCCTGTGAAGGTGGCGAGCTGATCGACAGCGAGATCGAGATCTTTGCGCTGGTTGTCAAGCGCCCGCCTGAGCTCCTTCACTTCGATCGCAAGCCCCTCGAGGGCGACGCTCGCCTTCTGGCTATCTCCAAAAAGGGAACCTAGAAGGAGCAGGAGCGCGATCATCTATCTCTCGAAGAGTTTGAAGGCCGATCTGCGGTTCTGGCTCCAGGCGATCTCGTCGTGGCCCATCACAGAGGGTCTCTCCTTGCCGTAGGAGATGGTGAAGAGCTGATCGAGGTTGACGCCGTGATCGATCAAGTAATCGCGCACCGCGTTCGCTCTCTTGGAGCCGAGCGCCAGGTTGTAGCTTGCCGCGCCGCGCTCATCTGCATGGCCCTCGACAAAGGCGTAGACCTCAGGGTGGTGCTTCAGGTAGTCGGCGATCTTTTGCAGCGCAGCCAAATTCTCTTCTCCTCGGATCGAGTAGCTATCGGTCTCGAAATGGATCTGCTTGAAAAGCTCTGCCAGGCGCCCCTCAGGGTCGTGGAAGCGATCGATGCCAGGAATGGGGCTTCCAGGGTCGCCGGGAGAGTTCAT
Organism: Chlamydiia bacterium; assembly: GCA_963827485.1. Lineage (GTDB taxonomy): Bacteria > Chlamydiota > Chlamydiia > Chlamydiales > JAAKFR01 > CAWHBB01. The sequence continues at coordinate 263,791 of CAWHBB010000001.1, read as the reverse complement.
AGCAGCTGGATAGAAATCTTGGGCTTGGTAGCGCGCATCGTCGGCAAGCGGGATGAAGTCTTGAGGCTGGTAGCTGGCCCCCGCGTGGTTCGCTCCAGATGAGCCCTGAGAGCCTCTCACAGCAGGAAGCAGCTTGGATCGGCTATTCTCATGGCGGCCCAAAAGCGAGGTGAAGCCCCTGTTCATGTAGCGGCTTGCTGTCTTGGTATCTTCCCACATCTGATGGGTGGTGCGGTGGCAGGAGGTGAGTGTCATAACTAGCAGAGCTGCAAGTGCTTGGGCGGAAAGAAAGCGTTTCATGTTAATCCTCATCAAGAGAGCTTTTACTGCCGTTATACAGCGGCACAGTGGTCCAGATCAAGCAAAAGTTGAAAAGGCAAGTGTATATCCTGCCGCTAGAGGCAATCTTGCCTATCCTGTTTTGTTATATTGGGATAACAAGCTTTGGTGAGAATAGTGAATGGGTCCATTTTTAACAGGATGGGCAAGATCGCCTCCGGCGGCAGGATATGCAAAAATAGATCACAGATGCCCCTGCATTAGGAGCTTTATCGAAAGGGCTCCCAAGCTGGGAACCGTTTTTCGTTTCCTCCCGAGGTGATGAGCACCGGCTTCTTCTCTTCGATGTGGAGCAGATAGAGCTCGGAGCCGCTTGCTGTCGCCTGGTGGTAGACCAGATGCTCGCTGCTCGGCGCCCAGGAGGGGCTCTCTTTGTGTCCAGGGCCTGCTGTGAGCACTCTCTCTTCTCGCCTCTTAAAGTCGTAGAGCCAGATCTGCCGCACGCCGCCAGAGAGAGCGGAGTAGGCCAGCTTCTGGCCGTCGGGCGACCAGGTGGGAGAGGTGTTTTCGCGGTTGAGGCGGCTGATGAGATCGACCTTTAAGCTTTTGACAGAGCTCTCGGGGGCGGCAACGCTGGTGACATAGATGCGAGGAGAGCCCTCTTTGTTGGAGACAAAGGCGATCCTCTTACCGTCGGGGCTGAAGGTGGGCGAGGCTTGCGCTCCCTCGGGAAAGGAGGTGATCTGCCACGGCTTGCCAATCACGCCGCTCGTTTTGTCGAAGCCCTGGACAAAGAGCTCGGGGTTGCCTGCGATGTCGGAGACAAAGGCGACGAGATCGCTCTTGGGCGAGAGCGCCGGCATCAGCTGGTTGCCCCGCAGGAGAGTCAGCCGCTTGCTCTCTTTTTCTGAAAGCGAGCCGATGTAGATCTTGGGCTGACCGGTTGCGTAAGAGACGTAGAGGTAGTGCTTTGCGCGACCCGATTTCTCAGGGATGTAGGTCGGAGTCACGATGAGCTTGCCCGAGGCCTCGCTCGAGAGCCGCATGGCATTGGCACCGTCGTAGTCAGCCTGCACGAGCAGGCTCTGCCAGAGGCTGGAGTCGGAGCCGTTTTTTATCCGTTCAGTGTAGAGAATGCGGGTCGAGGCGATCCCTCTCGAGTCGAAAAAGGCCTCGTAGGCTGCATCTGCAAGGGCGTGCATCTTCCTTCTGTCGGAGGCCAGATTGCCCGAAAGCTCGACCTTGTCGAGGTGCTTGACCCGGTTTTTCTCGGAGGCAAAGGTGAAGAGCGATACCGATCTTCCCTCGAAGAGAAGCTGCACCACGTAGGGGATGCGCTCCTCTTTCCAGCGCGCCTGCACGAAGGGGTTTGCACTCTCCAGAAGGCTGTTCAGATCGGCCCTCGTCTTGATGACCTGGGTGCGGCCATTCATGTTGAAGTCGAAGCAGATGACCTTCTCGAGTGCCTGTAGATGGCTTTTTGGAAGCTCAGAGTTTGCAGAGTTGAGGTGCAGATAGAGCGGAGCCATCCTCGATTCGGTCGAAAGATGGACGGTGAGAGGCGTCTCATCGGCGAAGGCCAGGGAGAAAGGAACCAGTGGGGAAAGAAATAGGAGAGAGGCAAGCAAGATTTTCATGCGCACCATCCTACTAGAAATCCCCTTTTAGGGTCAGATGAAATGTGACCGCCTTGGAATCGGGAGGAAGAGGAAAGCGAAGCGCAGGCAATCTCTTTTCAAGGTAGCTCCGATTCTTTGCGCTCGGCGAGGACTTTACTTGCAGATTTTCAACTAACCCGCTGCTGCTCAATGAGATAGATATTGAGACGTCGCCCGCTTCCGGCAGTGTCAGCGCGCTTTTGAGGAAGCGCGAGAGCTCCGAGGCGTAGTCGACGCCTGCCCCGACCACCACGATCGATTCGCTTGCAAGCGAGATTGCCTTCGATGAGGAGGAGCTCCCTTTTGAGGGGATCGCCTTCGGCTTGCTCTGTGTTTTGAGGCTTTTATCGATCTTGCCCAGGCTCTGCCCCATCAGGGCGATGAGCTCCTCTTTTTCTCGAGAGGGAGCGGGAGGGGGTTTAGAGCTCTTTGCAGCCGGTTTTGCGGCCGGCTTATTTTTCTTGGCTATAGCCTTCTCTTTTTTCTGCACTGGCTTGGCTGCCGGTGGAGGAGGCTCTGCTTTTTTCTTAGGCGGGGAAGCTTTTTGGACGATCTTTTCCGGCTGAGGAGGCGACTCCGCTTTTTGGGCAACCTTTTCTTGTTTCTGCTGAGAAGGCGACTGCGCTTTTTGGACGACCTTTTCCTGTTTAGGCTGAGGTGGAGGCTCCGCTTTTTGGACGACCTTTTCTTGCTGAGGAAGAGGTGGAGGCTCCGCTTTTTTCTCAGGAGGCGCCTGCGGCTTCAGCTCCTCTACCCGTGCGAGAGGAGCTTGTGGGGGCTCTTTGACGAAGACGATTTTGGTGGGAGGTTTGGGTTTGGCGGCGCTGACTTGAGAGAGCGTGAGGGCGGCGAGGAGAGCGCCATGCGCTGCAAGAACGATCAGGAAGAGCTTTTTAACAGGCGTCATGGTTTTAAAACGATGAGGAGCTCATCGAAGCCGGCCGCTTCGACAGCATTTTTCACGCTCTGGTAGGCTCCAAAACTGGCATCGCGGTCGGGATAGAACTGGATAGCCCCCTTGGGATGGGCCCGCTTCGCCTCCTTGAGCCTTTTTGCAAGCTCTTTCATCGATATGAACTCCTGGTTGAAGAGCAGGCTATTGTCGGGGTAGAGGGCAAGCGTAACGGCGCATTTTTCCTGCGCGCCCGCGCTCTCAGAGAGCGGCGAGGAGCTAGCGAGGTTGATGCGGTCCACATCGAGAAGAGGGGCCACCACGATGAACATGATCAAGACGACGAAGACCACATCGATCAGAGGGGTGAGGTTGATGGAGGCCTCTTCTAGGGGCTCATCGGAGGTGGGTCGGCGCTTCATGGCTCTCTACAGGGCAGCTTTTAACAAAGTGGCGCTCGAGCGAGAGCAGGAGCGTGCGGGAAAAATCCTCGAGCTCAGAGGAGAGGCTGGCAAGCGCCGCTTTGAGATAGTTATAGCCGATGAGGGCGGGGATGGCGACGATCAGCCCCACCACAGTGGTCCCAAGGGCCATCGCAAGCCCTCCCATCACCGTTGCATTGGCTCCTGCAGAGGCGCCCGAGCCGACCAGCTCCGCAAAGGTGAGCAGGATGCCCCAGACAGTGCCCAGAAGGCCCAAGAAGGGGGCGAGCGTCACAATGGTGGAGAGCAGGAAGAGATGTTTGCCAAAGCGCTTCACCTCGTTTGAGCGCACCCCGTAGATGCTCTCGTCGATGATCTCCATATCGCCTGGAAGAAGGGTCTGAGGATGGCCGAGCGCCTGGTTTCTCTTCATGAGGTCGATCGCCTCCTGCTGCAGGGTGCGGTAGATCGCAATGAAGGGATGGGCAGTGGTCTCCACCTCGATGGTGAGCGGATTTTGAGAGCGGCGCAAGAACTTTTCACGGAGCTTGAGGCTCTTTTTCTCCAAATTTCGGTAGGTGCTCAGTTTCTGCAGGAAGAGAACCCAGGTCACAAGCGATAGGGCAAAAAGGGCGAGAAAGATCGCTTTGCCAAAGAGATCGGAGTGGAAATAGGCGTCGAAGATAGGGTTTGTCATAGGTTTAAGATTTAGCCGAAAAGGAGTAGTTTTTCAAGGGGCTACAAGTGAAAAAATTATTTACTTTTTGAAAAATTTATTTTAAGTTACAATTATGTTATAATCAAACCCTCGGGAACTAAACTAAGAGATTGAGTGTGAAAAGGTTTATTGCTACATGCGTCCTTGGGCTGTTTTTTTCCTGTAGGGCTTTTGCTGCGGCTAGCGGCACCTCATCGACCGAACCTGTCAAGGCGACGCTTATCTCCGAAGAGAAGGCGGTGCAGCCGGGCAAACCGTTTTGGGTGGGTGTTCTCCTAGAGATCCAAGAGGGGTGGGACACCTACTGGATCAATCCGGGTGAAGCGGGCCTTCCTACAAAGATTCTCTGGCAGCTTCCCGATGGCTACCAAGCAGGGCCGGTGCACTGGCCGGCGCCCGAGGAGTTTAGCGCGCAAGACCTCAAGGCGTTTGGCTACACCCACTCGGTGCTCCTGATGTCCGAGATCACGCCGCCGAGCGTAGGAAGCCTAAAAGAGGTTCCGATTGGTGCTGAGGTGAGCTGGCTCGCCTGTAAAGATGCCTGTGTGCCGGGCGAGGCCAAGCTGAGCTTAAAGCTGCCTGTCAAAGAGCTCTCTGAGAAGGATCCTCTGGTGAGCGCCCTTTTCAAAGAGGCAAGGGATCTGCTGCCCCAAGCTCACTCGGGCGAGCTTTCGCTTGCTCAAGAGAGCGAGCAGCTTGTGCTCCACTTCTCCTCTACGCAGGGACTTCTTTCAGAGGAGTCGATTGCCAAAGCCTACTTCTTTCCCGAGACGCGCGAGCTTCTCGACTACCATGCTCCACAGCTATTGGAAAAGGCCTCTAAGAGCTACCAGCTCAATCTGCCGCTCTCCGACTCAAGCTCCCTTCCCGACCGCGTGAAGGGGGTGCTGGTCGTCGAGGGGATCGATAGCAGCTCACAGGTGATTGCGGTCGATCTTCCGATCAAGGCGGGCTCATCGCTCTTCTCTCTCAAGTTCCTTGCAGCCCTTGTGGCCGCCTTTTTCGGCGGGCTGATCCTCAACGTGATGCCCTGCGTGCTGCCTGTGATTGCGCTGAAAGTGATGAGCTTTGTCAAGATGGCTGGAGAGAGGCGCTCCGAGCTGTTCAAGCATAGTGGCGCCTTCACTATGGGCGTGCTGGTCTCTTTCTGGGCGCTGACCGCTCTTCTCTTTCTGCTCCGAGCGGCGGGCAGCCATATCGGCTGGGGTTTCCAGCTGCAGGAGCCGATCTTTGTGGCGCTCCTGGTGGCGCTGCTCTTTGTCTTCGGCTTGAGCCTTTTTGGGCTCTTCGAGATGGGCGCCTCGCTCACAGCGCTTGCAGAGAAGGCTAAAGATAAGCGGCCCCTCGGCAAAGCCTTTTTCAACGGCATCCTTGCAACTCTTGTGGCGACCCCCTGCACAGGCCCCCTTCTCGGCTCTGCGCTCGGCTTTGCGATCACGCTGCCCTTCATGCACTCCTTCATCATCTTCACGGCGATGGCGCTCGGCATGGCGCTGCCCTACTTCATCTTTGCTCTCTTTCCAACGCTCTTGCGCTTCATGCCGAAGCCTGGAGCGTGGATGAACACCTTCAAGCAGCTCATGGGCTTTTTGATGATGGGCTCTGCGCTCTGGCTGCTCTGGGTCTTTGCCGCCCAAACGGGAACGCTTGCCACCTTCGTGCTGCTCGCGGCACTGCTCATCTTGAGTCTGGCGAGCTGGATTTTCGGCTACTGGGGCTCGCCCCGCTTCCGCAAGCCTGTGCGCCGCATCGCAACGCTTGGAGCGCTTGCGCTTCTCATCGTCGCAGGCAGCGCTATCTTCAAGGCGCCCGCTCTTGCCGAGATGGGCCCGAAAAGTGAACTTGCGAGCGATTCGAGTGCGTGGCAGGCCTATACGCCCGAGCGGGTGAAGGAGCTGAGAGGCGAGGGTAAGGCGGTCTTCGTCGATTTCACGGCTAAGTGGTGTTTGATCTGCCAGACCAACAAAATCGCTCTCCACGCCTCTGAGGTCAGCCAGAGCTTCAGCGACCACAATGTGGTGGCGCTCGAGGCTGATTGGACCAAGAAGAGTCCTGAGATCACCCAAACGCTCCATGCGCTCGGCCGCACAGGGGTGCCTGTCTATGTGCTCTACCCCGCCGACCCGGAGGCCGAGCCGATCATTCTGCCCCAAACTCTGACCAAATCGGTGGTGCTCGACTACCTGGAAAAACTCAGCCCATGATAGACACCCATGCGCACCTCACCGATGTTGAGGAAGAGCGCGATGTGGAGGCGCTTCTCGAGAGAGCGAAGCGCGCCGGTCTCGAGGCGATCATCAATATCTGCACCCAGCCCGAAGAGCTGGAGCTTGGCTCATCGCTGAAGGGGCGCCACAGCTGGATCTACAATGCTGCCGCCCTCACCCCTCACGATAGCCTGAAGGGGGAGGCCGAGGCGTGGCTCGAGGCGTTTGAAAAGAGCGCAATGAATGGCGAGCTCATCGCAGTGGGCGAGTGCGGCCTCGATTACCACTTCCCAGGCTATGTGAAGGAGAGACAGCATGAGCTCTTCCGCCGCCAGATCGCTCTTGCCAAGAGAGCCGAGCTGCCCCTTCTCATCCACTGCCGAGAGGCCTTCCAGGACCTCTTCGACCTTCTCTCTCAAAATAGCCTGAGCTCGGTGCTCATCCACTGCTTCTCAGGAGGCGCTGAGGAGGCAGAGGAGGCGCTCAAAAGGGGCTATAAGCTCGGTATATCGGGTATTGTCACCTTCAAGAAGAGCGTGGCGCTCCAAGAGATTGTAAGGAAGGCGCCGCTCGAGCAGCTATTTCTCGAGACCGACGCCCCCTATCTAGCCCCAGAGGGCAAAAGGGGGCTGCCCAACGAATCGAGCTACCTGCCCCTTATTGCCCAGAAGGTGGCCGATCTCAAAGGGCTCTCCCTGCGAGAAGTAGTTGAGAGTACCTCGGCAAGCGCTCGCCGCTTTTTTAAAATAAATACTTGAATTTTGCCCCTTTTTGCTCTATAATTGTAGTAGCTAACTAATGCTATGATCAATAATGTCAAAGGTTTAGTTCAAACAGCTTTTCTCAATCTAAAGCTTGGGTATAAAAAAGACCCTGAGACCGTTCATCTCATCGCCTTAGCTGTCATTACCGCATTATTTATTGTGCTACTGGTCCCTTGTTCAAGCAGCGACTACAATGCCTATATACAAACCCACCATGGGCAAGCTGTCATCTCTCTTTTGGGAGCGACCGCGCTCGCGACGGGCCTCCTCATCTATGTGGCTTTCAACTATGCCAAACTTAAGTACCTCGACAACTATCCGGGCGTCCCCCTTGAATTCGCTGAGAAGGGCCTTCAGAAGAGGGTTCTCTTCATCGCAGCTCTCTCGATGGTTCTTATCGCGGCCGCCTTCACAGTGCCCTATCTGCTCTCCTCCTCCGACTCTCCTTATCGGCTCTTCATGAACGATTCGGGCAACCAGATTAAGTTACTTGCGGGGGGAATTGGCCTTACAGTGGCTCTTGGGCTTCTTTTCCTCATGCTCTCTGCCGACATCTGCCGCAGAAATAAAATCGTTTTTGCAGAGATACAAAAGAGAATGCAGGCGCCTCCGGCTCCTCTCTCTCAATCCGCTACCTCGTCTTCTTAATAAAATATTTACTTGAATTCTTATCCCTTTTAGTCTATAATAGTTGCAATATAAAAGGAGATTCTATGATTCAAAACTTTGGCGGATTAATCCGAAATTCTCTTCTCGGCATGAGAGTTGCAGTGCATCAGCACCCCAAAAGGACGGCGGCCATTGCCTGTGCTATTATCGCGGCCCTCGCCCTCGCTATCGGCCTTTCCTGCTATTTTAGCGATGATTTTAAGGCCTATATTCAAACCCACCATGGCCAAGCTGTCATTGGGCTTACCGTTGCCGCTGTACTCTCGGCAGGCATGCTGATCTATGTGGCGTTTAAGTATGCTAAATTCAAGAAGCTTGTAGAGTCGAATCAACTGGTTCAGGTAGAGGCTGGAGCGAAGAGAGAGCTGTTCTGGAAGGTATTCTTGGGAGCTGCTGTCTCCTTTGCTATTATTGCAGCCTTTCTCGTGGCGGCTTATCTGCTCACCTCTCACGGTTCTGCTTACCACCAATTTATGGACGATTCTGATAAGCAGATAGGGCTGCTCTGTGGGGGCATTGCGCTCAATATCATCGTCTCTCTCGGGATGCTCCTCTACACCGCCCATCGACTTTCACGCTTTGGCGACAATGCGTTAGAAGAGACAAATAGGCGTCTTGAAAGAGAGCTCCTGGATCTCCCACAGGGGGCGGTGCTAGGCCGAGCCGCTTCAGATGATTCTAGCAGTGGGTCGGACTCCGGAGTGGGTAGCGCTGCAAGCAACCGAGCCACTACGAGAGGATCGGCTTCAGCTGATTCTAGAGGTCGATCAGGAGCTTCTCGGGCGACCTCTGGTGGTTCTAGCAAGGGAGCAAGCTCCAGAGATAGCGGTGCAAGCAACCGAGCTACGCAGGGACAGGCCTCAGCTGTTTCTAGAGGATGGACTCGTGAAGATGAGGACGAAGGTAACTATAGCGATTGGGGATCTCGATCTCAAGTAGCTAGGAGTGAATTGGAAGGAATCGCTTTTTATAACAGATCGGACTCTTCTTTTGGGCTAGATCCTCGTCTTACGACAAGCCACAGCTCTCCCGGTCCTGCAGGCAGAGTAGGTAGAGGCAGAAGAGAAGAGGCGTGGGAAGAGCTATATGATAGTTTGCACGGCCATGGGCCTGGGGGCTATATCCCTTCCTCTAGAGCAGCTCCACCAGCTGCAGAAGTTGCAGATGCGGATGATCGATCTGTCTCGGATGCATCTGTGGGCGGTGAAAGTGGATATCCGGACAGCGATGAGGACGAAGCGCTTCCTGGTTCGGGGACCTTCAGCCGATTCGGCGATGCCGGTGCGCGCGCCCAAAGGCGGGGCGATCGGAGCTTCCAGCTCGACCAAGATTCAGAATAGTTCTTCCTTGCGAGTAAAAAATTTGACTTGATAGATTGGTCTCAATGCAGACCCATCCCCCAACACTTCCTGGCGCCTTTATCATGCGCCGGCTCCATTCCCTCTTCGGTCTCTGGCTCGTCCTCTATCTCGTCGAGCATCTATTTACTAACGCCAATGCCGCCCTCTACTTCGCCAACAGCGGCTCGAGCTTCATCTCCCTTGTCAATCGCATCAAAGATCTCCCTTTCCTAAGCTCCATCGAGATCCTCTTCCTCGGCATTCCCTTTTTGATCCACGGGATCTGGGGGGTCATCTATCTTTTGACAGCTAGGTACAACTCCTTCCCTGGCCCTCTGGATAAGCCTGTGCTCTCCCATTATGGGCGCAACCACGCCTACACCTTCCAGCGCCTCACCTCCTGGGTCCTCCTCGTCGCCATTGTTCTCCATGTCGTTCAGATGCGCTTCATCGAGGCGCCTAAAGAGGGATCGGGTGGTGTGCATCTCATTGAGATTCAAGAGGATGCAAAACTTGCTGAGGTAGCAGGGCGCATCGGGGTGGTCCTAAAAGAGGGACCGAAGGGAGTGGTGGCTGAGTCGGCCAAGAGCGGTCCTCTTTTTCTCTTAAGCTTGCGCACCATCTTTAAGAGCCTCTGGATGGACATCCTCTACTCCCTCTTCGTTCTCGTCGCCTGTTTTCACGCTTTCAATGGGCTGTGGACCTTCATGATCTCATGGGGCATCACGCGAACCGCTGCCTCCCAAAAAGCGATGCGCATCGCAACTAATCTTCTCATGGCTCTGGTCGCTTTTTTCGGACTCGCAGCTATCTGGGGAGTCTACTTTAACTTCTGGTGGCGCCATGGATAAAGTGGCGATTGTGGTCGGAGGGGGCCTGGCAGGCCTTTCAGCCGCCTTGAGGCTGACTGAGAGGGGCTATAAGGTGAAGCTGGTCTCGCTCACACGTGCGCGTAGATCCCATTCGGTCTGCGCCCAAGGCGGCATCAACGCCGCTCTGAATCTAGAAAACGAAGAGGATTCCCCTCTCATACACGCCTACGACACGATCAAAGGGGGCGATTTTCTGGCCAATCAGCCCCCCGTAGTCGAGATGTGCATGACAGCGCCCAAGATCATTCAGATGATGGATCGCTTCGGCTGTCCTTTTAACCGAAAAGCGGGCGGCACTCTCGACGTGAGGCGGTTTGGCGGCACGCTCTACTATCGGACCGTCTTTTGCGGCGCCTCCACCGGTCAGCAGCTGCTCTACACCTTGGATGAGCAGCTCAGGCGCCACGAGGTGCTCGGCCGCGTGCAGCGCTTTGAAAACCATGAATTTTTGCGGCTGCTCTTCGATGAAAGAGGAAGCGCTTCGGGCCTTGTGCTCATGAACCTCTTCAACCTAAAATTGGAGGTCCATAGCGCTGCTGTGATCGTTTTTGCAACCGGCGGACCGGGCATGCTCTTCCGCAAGTCGACCAACTCCACCTTCTGCACGGGCGCTGCGATGGGCCGCCTTTTCATGCAGGGGATGAGCTACGCCAATGGAGAGTTCATCCAGATTCATCCGACAGCGATCCCTGGAATCGATAAGTTGAGGCTGATCTCTGAGTCGGTGCGCGGGGAGGGGGGCCGTCTTTGGGTCTGGGGCGACTCTTCAAAAGAGATCGAGATGGCAGATGGAAGGCGTCTCGGGTGCGGCGAGAGCGGCAAGCCCTGGTACTTTCTTGAGGAGCTCTATCCGGGCTACGGCAATCTGGTGGGCCGCGATGTGGCCTCAAGAGAAATCTTGCGCATGGTGGAGATGGGCTTCGGCGTCGAGGGAAGGAGCGCGGTCTACCTCGATGTGCGCCATCTATCGAAGGAGACCCTTGCCAAGCTATCCTCCGTGCTCGATATCTATGAGAAATTCACCGGAGAGGATCCCAGGAAGGTGCCGATGAAGGTCTTCATCGCGGTGCATTACTCGATGGGTGGGGCTTGGGTCGATTGGCCGGCAAGCGATGATCCGCGTCGGAAGGAGCGGTTTCGGCAGATGACCAGCTTCCCAGGCGCCTTTGCAGCAGGAGAGTGCGATTATCAGTACCATGGCGCCAATCGGCTCGGCGCCAATGCGCTCCTCGCCTGCATCTACTCAGGACTTGTCGCAGGCGATGAGGCGGCATGCTATGGGGAGAGAGGAGGTTCGGGGCCTTCAGAGAGCGCTGTGAAGGCGGCCATCGAGGAGGAAGAGAGGCTACGCGAGAGGCTCTTCAACTCCGCGGGAGAGGAAAACCCCTTTAAGCTCCACGAGGAGCTCGCTCAGGTGCTTCTCAGCGAGGTCTCGGTGAGGCGCAGCGGAGCGGGCCTGGAGCGCGCGATTGCCAAGATCGAGGAGTTTGAAGAGAGGTACGAAAGGGTGGGCCTGGCCGACAAAAGCCGTTTTGCCAATCCGAGCCTGCAGTTTGCGCTGCAGCTTAAGCCGATGCTCGCCCTCTCCAAGGCGATAGCGACAAGCGCCCTTGCGCGAAGCGAGTCGCGCGGTGCCCACTTTCGACTCGATTTCCCCGAGCGCGATGATGCCCACTTCCTCAAAACCACCCTGGCACGTTATGAGAAGGGTAAAATAAAAATCGACTTTGAAGATGTCGATCTACGCCATGTGCAGCCCACCATGCGCGACTACACAGAAGCCAAGCGAGGGGCACCCGAGATGAAGAACCTACCGGAAAAGATGGAGCTTCCACTATGAGGGAGGGCTACTTCGTTTTAAAGATCCTTCGAGGGGTGCCTGGAGGGCAATATTTTGAGGAGTTTGAGCTTGCTCGCGCGAGCGGGGCCAACATCATCTCTGCCTTGATGGAGATTCGCAAAAACCCGCTCAACCGCAAAGGGGAGAGCGTCGCACCGGTGGTTTGGGAGGATGGCTGTCTCGAGGAGGTGTGCGGCTCCTGCTCGATGCTAATCAACGGAGTGCCGAGACAGGCCTGCACGGCCCTTGTGGAGAATTTGATCGAAAAAAGCGGCCCTCTCATCACACTCGCTCCCTTCACCAAGTTCCCTCTCATCCGCGACCTTGCGGTCGATCGAGGCCAGATCTTTGAGAACTTCAAGGAGGTGCATGCCTGGGTCGATGCGGGCGATTCAGCGTCGCAAGGCTTTGGTCCTCTCATCGAGCCGAAGCAGCAGGAGCTTCTCTACGCCCTTTCGGCCTGCATGTGTTGTGGATGCTGTCTGGAGGCATGCCCGCAGGTAAACGAGCACTCCGCCTTCATTGGTCCTGCCGCGATCTCTCAGGCCCATCTCTTTAATTCCCAACCGACCGGCTCTAAAAAGGCGGAGGCGAGAAATCGGCGCCTCATGCAGAAGGGGGGGATTTCCGACTGCGGCAATGCGCAGAACTGTGTGAGGGTCTGCCCGAAGAGAATACCCCTCACAGATAGCATTGCCGAGATCTCCAAAGATGTCTCTTTACAAGCCTTCCACGACCTATTTTCTAAAAATGATTAAACTTTTTTAGAATAGAGAGCTGGTTTATAATTGAGCCATGTTTTTTGCCCTTTCAGCTATCTCTTGCGAGCCCCCTCCTCCCGCACCTGATGGGCAGCGCAAAGAAAACCGAGCGATACATATCGGGGCGGCGATCGATCTCATCGTGGCTCTGGCGCTTCTCTTTGTTGGCATTTTTGGAGAGGAGATAGGATTCGGCCCCACCGCACAGATGTTTGTGGTGGGCTTTTCAGCTGGCTATCTGCTCTGGACAGCCGCCTGGCTGGTCGTCATCTTGAAGGTGAAGCTTGCGCCGAGATGTTTCATCTGCAGAAATCCTCCTCCTCCGGTAGAGAAGCAAGAGCGCATGCCTTCGGGCAAGACGTGGAGTGGCGAGCGGCTCCAAGAGGCGCTTCGAAAGGCCAACTTTTCCCATTTTTCAACCCTTTCTACAGAGGCGCCCTCTCGCTTCTCGACTCTCTCTACAAGAGCGCCCTCTCGCTTTGCGACACGCTCCAGAGTTGCTACGATGCGGCCATCTCGAGCGGTCTCAGCCGCTCCCTCTGCCGGAGCAACGCTTCGAAGAGCGGTAGCTGCTGCTCCTGCTCGAACACGGCGACCGTCGATCTCCAGTATTCCGACCGGCATCTCCGTCTCCGATATCCTTGCGGTCGAAGGTCTCTTTGATCCTACACTGGACGGCGATGATCTCAGCGATAGCTAAACGCCTCTCGTTCCCAGCGGGACTCACAGCCCTCCTTCTGGTCAAGGCGCTTCTCTTGATTCTCCTCGTCGCCTCGGGCTACATTCCTCTTGCCCCCGATGAGGCGCAGTACTGGAGCTGGAGCCAGAAACTGGACTTTGGCTACTACAGCAAGCCTCCACTCATCGCGCTCCAGATCTGGCTCACCACCCACCTTCTCGGTAATAGCGAGCTCGGGGTGAGACTGGGAGCTATTCTCATCGGCACGCTGATCCCGCTCGCGATTTTCAAACTGGCAAAGAGCTCAGGCGCCTCTGAGGGGAGCTCAACTACCGCCGCCCTGCTCGCTGCCTGCTCTCCTTTTGGCCTCTACCTCTCGCTCGCTGCGACCACCGATGCAGGCGCCCTGCTCTTTTTCACCCTCGCCCTCGCCCACCTGCTCGAAGTGGGAATAGGAAATAAATCATTGAATTTCAGTTATTTAGGAATTCTTGTTGCTTTGAGTGCGCTCTTTAAGTGGACAGCTTATTTGCTCTGGCCGACTGCGCTTCTCCTTCTCCTGTTTTTGCCTGCCTTGCGCACAGCCCGTCTGCTCTATAGCTTGCTTATCTCTCTCTTGGCGCTTCTTCCTTCGCTCTACTGGAATGTGGGGCACGATTTTGCCACTTTTCGCCATGTGGGAGAGGCGGTGGTCGAGAAGAGGAGCGGAGGCAATTTTTTCGATTTCTTTGCTGCGCAGGCGGCGCTTGTCACGCCTATCTTTTTCTTCTATTTCCTCAAAGCCTCTTTTGAGAAGAAGAATTTGAGCCAGAAAGCGCTTCTCATTATGGCGTCGGGGCTCTATATCTACATGGGGCTTGCGCTTTTCAAGAAGATGCAGCCCAACTGGGCGCTCTTCTTTTTGCCGGCGGTCATCGTGCTTGCGGCAGATAGGTTGAGGAGTGCGCGATGGAAAGCTATTGGCCTGCTTCTACCGATTGTGGGGCTCCTCGTCACCTTCCTCATCCCTCTCTCTCAGCAGAAAGGATGGTCTCCAGGGGTCCCCTACAAGGCGAACGCCTTTCGGCAGAGCATGGGGGCAAGCCGCCTGAGCGGCCTTCTCGAGCATCTCGGCTACAATCCTGCAAGCGATTTTCTCTTTGCCGATAGCTACCAGACTACAAGCCTTTTGGCCTTCTATGGTTCGAGACCTCATCGCAACTTGCTTTGGGAGCCAAAATCGATGATTTTGCCCGTGGGCGAACGGAGTCGCAAATTGACATACTTGGCTGACATAGGCGATCCCGCGCTCCGGGACGCCGACGGGCAAAAGGGCGATCTTTGGCCCCAAATGAAGTTGGGCAGAGCTCTCCAAGATGCCTACTTTTTCAACCTCTCGGGCAGGCGCAGGAATCAATTCTCCTATGGTCCACAGCTCTCTGAAGATAATAGGGGACGAGGGATCTTCTGCCTCATCGAAAACTGCTCGATGGATAGTGAAAGCGGCTACCGGGAGCACAACCAGAGCAAGCTGGAGGGCTACTTCGACAAGGTGGAGTATCTGGGCGCCTATTCGCTTTTCGAGGTCTCAGGTGAGCCTGTGAAGCTGGCCTTCTTCTTCGCCTGCTCCGGCTACAACGGCAAGCTACCGGAAAAGAGTAGCGACTACTAGTTGAGTGTATCGAAGCTGAATGTCATTAAGCGCATCCCTGGGCTAATATTTCACTCGCTCCAACATCAGACGACCTTCGGTGAGATAGAGTTCAGAAGTCAGAAGTTCCTGATAGTTGATAGCCAGTCATTGAATTTTAACACAACGGCAGCTTGGGCCGCTGTGGCATTATTACTTGATAGGCGCAGGATGTTCCGTAATCAACGTTGTGGCGGTGCGGTGGGGCGCTTTTTTGAATTTCAAAGCCTCGTTGAGAGGCAGTTTTTCTAGATGGAAGCGGGCAGCAAGGCAGTCGTAGAGGCGGCTGTGAAGCGCCGATTTTGATGGCAGATGCTCTTTTAAGCGCCCCAAGAAGGCGTTGTGGGGGCGGTCCTTGCGGTAGTGGGGCCTTTTCTGAGGTAGGTGGAGAAGCTCCATCCTCTTTTCACAGTAGTCCCAGAGAAAGGAGGTGTGCAAAAGCGCACGCCTTCGACTCAAATACTCCGCATTGCCCCCGATCTTCTTCTCACCAAAAACAAAGTCGTTTTCCCGAAGAGCAAAGTCCTTCCTTTCAAAAAGCGAGCGGTAGAGCCCCTCAGACCAGTTCAAGATAGCTTTGGGATAGGGCTCAATATCGATATCGCCCGATTGACATATCAGAGAGACAAAGAGCGTCTCCTCATCGATGTAGACCGTCCCCCCTCCGCTGAAGCGGCGGATGAGCGGGACCGAGGCCGCCTGAGCCGCCTCGAGATCGACAAGCTCCTGGGCTTTGCCTGAAATACCGAGCACGATGGCAGGCTGAGCTCCCTGATTGATCAGACAGAAATTCTCCTCCCGTGTACGCATGAGCGCCTCTTCCAGCCTCAGCATATCAAAGATCGCCATCCCCGAGCAGTCGATGAAAAAGCTCTCTCATAGGCGCTTCAGACGGATGATGAGGATTTGAATGTCGGCTGCTGTGACGCCCAAAATGCGAGAGGCCTGCCCCACCGTTTCAGGACGAAGCCTTTCCAGCTTCTCTTTCGCCTCTTTCTTCAGGCCAGGAAGCTCGCTATAGCTGAAGTTCAGGGGGATGAAGAGCGTTTCAATTCCCTCCAGCCGCTCAATATCGGCTCGCTGCCTCTCAATGTAGCCAGAATATTTGAACGCAAGCTCGATCTGGGTGTTGATTTCGTTTCCAAAGTCTTGAATATCAGAAGGATATAACTCGTGTAATCTCGCGTAGCTCATCTCGGGGCGGGCCACTATTTGGCCGAGTGTGGCCGATTTGCCTTCGTGAAAGCGATGGGTCTTGGCTAGCCGTGCGCTCTCTTTTGCCAGGATCTCTTTTTTCTTGAGCAGCCGCTCATATCTCTTGGCATCGATGAGGCCGAGCTCGTAGCCATACTCTCTCAGGCGCAGATCGGCGTTATCTTGTCTGAGCAGCAGGCGATGTTCAGCTCGGCTCGTGAACATGCGGTAGGGCTCTTCGAGCACTTTGGTGATCAGATCATCGATCATGACGCCGAGGTAGGAGTCGCTGCGCTTCGGTTTAAAAAAGGCGAGGCCCAGCGCCCGGGCGCTTGCGTTGATGCCGGCGATAAGGCCCTGGCCTGCCGCCTCTTCGTAGCCGGTCGTCCCGTTGATCTGGCCGGCGAAAAAGAGCCCTTCGATCACTTTGCTCTCGAGCGTCTCCGACATCTGCCCTGAGATCAAGTAGTCATATTCGATCGCGTAGGCGGCGCGCATGATCTCCGCTTTCTCCAGCCCGATGATCGAGCGGATCATCTCTAGCTGCACCTCAAAGGGCAGGGAGGTGGAGACGCCGTTGACGTAGAACTCATCGGTTTTTAGCCCTTCTGGCTCCAGGAAGACCTGGTGGCGCTCTTTATCGGCAAAGCGCACCACCTTATCTTCGATCGAGGGGCAGTAGCGGGGACCGACGCCCTTGATGTGGCCTGCAAAGAGTGCCGAGCGGTGCAGGTGGGTGCGGATGATCTCGTGGGTCGTGGGTGTGGTGTAGGTGATCCAGCAGGGCAGCTCAGGCAGCCTTGTCAGGGGCTCGTGGGCGGCATCGAAGGAGAAATAGACCCCCGGTTCGCCCTCCTGCTTTTCGCAAAGGTCGAAGTTGATGGAGCGCCGGTGGAGGCGGGGCGGGGTGCCTGTCTTCAGCCGTTTGAGCTTGTGGCCATGGGCTTCGAGGCAGGCTGAGAGGCCTACCGAGGGCTTGTCCCCTGCTCTTCCGCCAGCAAAATGGGTATTTCCGATATGCAGCTCGCCGCGCATGAAGGTGCCCGACGAGAGAACGACCGCTTTTGCGCAATAAAAGACCCCTTC
Organism: Chlamydiia bacterium; assembly: GCA_963827485.1. Classification (GTDB taxonomy): domain Bacteria; phylum Chlamydiota; class Chlamydiia; order Chlamydiales; family JAAKFR01; genus CAWHBB01. The sequence continues at coordinate 246,741 of CAWHBB010000001.1, read as the reverse complement.
CTGGGTGGAGACGCCTGTGATTCGATCCCCTTCGGCGTGGAAGGCTTCGATCGTGCCCTGTTTGATTTCGAGGTTCTCTTGCCGCTCGAGGCGTCCCTGCATCTCCTGCTGGTAGGCCCGCTTGTCGGCTTGGGCGCGAGGAGCCCAGACGGCGGGGCCGCGGGAGGTGTTGAGCATGCGGAACTGGATGCCGGTCGCATCGATCGCTTTGCCCATATCGCCGCCGAGCGCATCGATCTCGCGCACCATGTGGCCTTTGCCAATGCCGCCGATAGCGGGATTGCAGCTCATCTTGGCGATGGTGTCGAGGTTCATGGTGAGGATGAGGGTACGCGCACCGCGCCTGGCAGCAGCAAGAGCCGCCTCGCAGCCGGCATGACCCGCACCCACCACGATAACGTCATAGGGGGTTGGATATTTCCACATAAACGCTTATAGTGGATTAAATTCTATATGATAAAATCCATCCGCATCTTTTTGCATGCAGCTTCGTGTTCGAGCTCACCGACTCGCTAAAGAGCGCCTCGCTCACCACCCTTCGCTGCATACAAAAATCCCGCGGCCGACAACTTAAACCCCTATAAAATGGGCTCTATTTAGGCTTATGGCGGTCGCGACGGCGCCTTTTCTTGCGCTTGTGCTTATTGATCTTGTGCTTTCGCTTCTTTTTGACTGACGACATATTCCAAGATTTTACAGCCCATCGTAGGCGATAGGAGCAAGAAGAATAGGCAATAGGGGATTTAATGTAAAGCTAGGATCTATCAACTAAAAAACTCACTAGAAGTTTGCGAATGAGCTCTCTTCCTCGAACTCTCTGACTGCTGGGCTATAGTTTCTGAACTGGACGAGCTCTTTGACGAAGGTGAGGTTGACGCTGCCGCACGCTCCATGGCGATTCTTGGCTACGATTACCTCTGCCATTCCAGGCTTATCATTGGGATCATAGTAGTCCCTTCTGAGCAGAAACATCACAATGTCAGCATCTTGCTCTATGCTCCCCGACTCACGAAGGTCGCTCATCACCGGGCGGTGGCTCGGACGGTCCTCCACCTTGCGCGAGAGCTGCGCTGCGCAGATAATCGGAATGTTCAGCTCTCGTGCAAGCGTCTTCAGCATCCGCGATATCTCAGAGATCTCATTCTGCCTATTCTCAAAGTTGCGAGAGAGCCCTGAGCCCGCAATGAGCTGCAAATAGTCGATGACCAGCAGTCGAATGCCATACGCCTCTTTCAGTCGGCGAGCGCGGGCGCGCAGGTCGGTGATCTTCAAGCCCGGCTGGTCGTCGATCACCAGCGTGTGCTCCTGCATGCGGTTCACCGCCGCCACGATCCGCTGGAATTCAACCCCAGAGAGTGCCCCCGTCCGTATCTTCTCTGACTCCACCTCAGCTTGCGACGAGATAATCCGGTGCAAGAGCTGCTCCGCCGTCATCTCCAGCGAGAAGATGCCGACCGGTAGGCCGTTTTTAAAGCAGATGCTCTCGGCAATATTGATCGCAAGCGCCGTCTTCCCCATCGCAGGTCTCGAAGCGAGGATCAGGAGGTGGGAGTTGTTAAACCCATTCAGCATTCGGTCGAGGTCGATGAAGTGGCTCGAGATGCCCGTCACAGGCGACTCCCCCTGCGGGTTGGAGAGGTATTTCTCCTGTCTCTCCTGCAGCTCTTTGAGATAGGGAAGCGCCGATTCGCTCTTCAAGCCCGAGATCAGCTCAGTGACCAGAACGCCAGGTGTGCGATTGGCCGATTGGGAGATGTTGAAAAAGAGCGCTTGCGCCTCGTCGAGCGCCGTGTGGACATCGTCAGGCTCAGAGCGCGCTCGCTTCTCCACCACCTCAGAGGCGTGGATCATGCGCCTGAGCATCGATTTCGACTTGACGATCTCCGCATACTCCTCCGCATAAGCAGAGGTGCCCGCATATTGGGCAAGCGAGGTGAGGTAGGCGATGTCCCCAACCAGCTCCAGATCGCCAAGCCGCTTCAGCTCCTCAGCCACCAGGTGGATGTCAGCCGGCTTATCCTTGCGATAGTGCGCTTTGAGGACGGAAAAGATTTTTTTATGCTCAGGGTAATAGAAGTCGGCCTCATCCAGCCTGTCGGCCCCCGCGCTCAACCCCCCCTCGCTCGTGAGCATGCAGCCGAGCACCATCATCTCCGACTCTCTCGAGTGGGGCGTACCTGAAATCCGTGCGCTATTATCGCTCATAACTTTCGGCTACGATACACTTGGATCCTTTCACTTGCAATAGCAAGCAGCGGACGCTATCATTACCCTTTCTGTTCTTATGGAAAGATGGCTGAGTGGCCGAAAGCGCGTCCCTGCTAAGGACGTGTACTCTTAACTGGGTACCGAGGGTTCGAATCCCTCTCTTTCCGATCCCCCTTTTGAAAACAAGATCGGGCCGTTTAACCACAATCTTGCTCATCTTGCCGCTCTTAGCGATCGTGCTCATCCTGTTTCTTTTTGAAGAAAGAACAAGATATGCAGGATCGCTAAGAACAGCAAGATGAGCAAGATGAACTTGTTTTCAAGAGTGTAGCTGAACAGTACGTTATGCGGGCAATCTCATTGCTTCATGCTCGGCAGCACACCTCGCCATGAGCGAGGCCTACTGCGGAGCTAAATCGAATGTGGATAGTCGCTCCTAATCCTTGAACGAGAGCAGGAACTCTGCATTGCTCGACGTCTTTTTGAGGCGGCTGAGCAGCAGGTTCATCGCATCGATCGGGCTCAGGTCGGCAATCGCTGCCCTGAGCTGGTAGATCTTCTCAAGCTCCGTCGGATGGAAGAGCAGCTCCTCTTTGCGCGTACCGCTCTTGATCAGGTCGAGAGCAGGGTAGACACGGCGATCGGCCAGCCGTCTGTCGAGCACAAGCTCCATGTTACCTGTTCCTTTAAACTCCTCAAAGATCACCTCATCCATGCGCGAGCCTGTGTCGATCAGGGCAGTCGCCGATGATCGTGAGAGAGCCTCCCTGTTCGATATTGCGAGCAGCACCGAAGAACCGCTTGGGCTTGTGCAGCGCGTTGGCATCCACACCGCCCGTCAAGATCTTGCCCGAGTGGGGCTGCACCGCGTTATAGGCGCGCGCAAGCCGCGTGATAGAGTCGAGCAGGATGACCACATCGTGGCCATATTCCACAAGCCGTCGTCGCCTTCTCAATCACCATCTCCGCCACCTGGACATGCCGCTCAGGGGGTTCATCAAAGGTCGAGGCAATCACCTCGCCCTTGACGAGCGGCTGCATGTCTGTCAACTTCTTCAGGTCGCTCATCGATGCAGAGGACGATCAGCATCACTTCAGGATGGTTGGTCGCAGATCGCCTGGGCAATCTTCTGCAGGATCACCGTTTTACCGGAGCGAGGAGGCGCAACGATCAGGCCGCGCTGGCCTTTACCGATAGGGGCAGCAAGGTCGAGGACTCGGGTGGCGAGCCGATCTCTTGGTCGTCTCCATGATGAGACGCTCATTGGGATAGAGTGGAGTCAGGTTTTCAAAGAGGACGCGGTCGCGCGCCTTTCTCAGGCGGCTCTGCCGTTGATCTTCTCCACCTTGAGCAGGGCAAAATATTTCTCTTTCTCCTTCGGAGAGCGGATCGTGCCGACGATCGTATCGCCCTTTCTTCAGGTCAAAGCGGCGGATCTGCGCAGGCGATACGTAGATATCTTCGGCAGAGGGAAGGTAGTTGTAGGTCGGCGAGCGCAAAAAGCCAAAGCCGTCGGGAAGGACCTCCAGCACCCCTTCTGCAAAGAGCTGCTCGTTGCCGCTCAGATAGCAGTTTGACGATCTCGAAGACCATCTGCGATTTGGTCAGCGATCCCACATTGCGGATGCCGGCAAGCCGAGCCATATGGTTGAGCTCGTCGATATTCATGCGCTGAAGCTCTGCGATCCTCGACACCTTGGGCAGCGCCTCTACACGGGGAGGAGCAAGCGACGGGTCGAAAGGGGGCGGAGGTAGAATCCCTCTTCTCTCTACGACCTCCTCGCTCGGGGTTTGAACTAGATTTTCAGTGTTATTCTCTTGATCCATAGTCTCTGGTTAATTGGTGATAAATTCTTTTGACTTCAGTTTGGAGCTCCTTCTCGCTTCCCTCGTTGCAAATCGAAAAGCTGGCCCGCCTCTTCTTCTCTTCGAGGTCGAGCAGCCTGCCGGCTCGCTTCTCATAACTCGTAGAGATGGACCCGCGCGCTTTGAGAAATCGCTTTTTTGCGATCGCCTCATCGGCATAGACGACCACGATTTCATCGAAAAAATGATCGCTTTTACTTTCGAAAAGAAGAGGGACTTCGACAACAAAGAGAGGGTACCTTGGAGTTAAGTTGATAAGCTCGCGATAACGCGCCTCAATTACTTTTTGAACTTCTGGGTGAATGATCGCTTCTAGCTGGGCTAGAAGAGCGTAGTCATCAAAGACGCGCTCCGCTATCGCCCCTTTATCAAAAGAGCCCCCCTTCACGATCGAATCGCCTAACAGCTCGATGACCCGCTGGCCTACAGCGCTCATCGGAACCAGAAGCTCATGGACGATTTCATCGGCGCTCAATGCATAGGCGCCAAGATCCTTGAATAGGCGGCAAACTGTTGACTTGCCAGAAGCTATGTTGCCCGTTACAGCAACTCGTACCAATTTTAACATTCACCCCAATTTTTGCCAATATAGAGATCGACTACGAGAGGAACCTTCAGGGCAACCACCTGCTCCATACTCTCCTTTACGAGGCGCTTTAGCTCCTCGAGCTCATGGTCGGGCGCTTCAAAAAGAAGCTCATCATGGATCTGTAGCACCATCTGGCTCTTCATAGAGGCGCTCTTTATCTTCTTTTCAATTTCTATCATCGCCAGCTTGATGAGGTCGGCAGCGCTCCCTTGCAGGGGGGTATTGATCGCAAGGCGCTCGGCCGCCGCGCGCAGGTGGGCATTGGTGCTCGCAATCTCCGGTATAGCCCGCTCGCGGCCGGTCATCGTGACCGTTTTGCCCTCCTTTCGAGCCCTCTCAATCGTCTCTTGGATGAAGCTGTAGACCGCAGGGTAGCGCGAAAAGTAGGCCTCGATGAAGGTATGCGCCTCGCTCATAGTGATGCCGAGCTCTTGGGAGAGGCCGTAGGACTGCTGGCCGTAGATGATGCCGAAGTTGATCGCCTTGGCTCTGTGGCGCTCCTCTTGGGTCACTTTGTCGAGAGCGATGTTGAAGATGAGCGAGGCGGTGAAGCTGTGCACATCCTCTCCCCTTTGAAAGGCCTCGATGAGCTTTTCATCGCCGCTCAAATGGGCCAAAAGGCGCAGCTCCATCTGCGAATAATCGGCTCCTAGATAGCTCCAGTGGGCCTTTTCAGCCCTGAAAGCCTCGCGGATGCGCCTCCCCATAGCGGTGCGCACAGGGATGTTTTGCAAGTTGGGATCCTGGCAGGCCAGGCGGCCCGTCGTGGTGCCTGTCTGGTTGAAGGTGGGGTGGATGCGCCCCGTCTTAGGGTGGATTTCAGCAGGAAGGGCGTCGATGTAGGTCGAGCGCAGCTTTTCGAGCATCCGGTATTTCATCAAGGGCGGACCGATCGGGTGGGTCTTGGAAAGCTCCTCGAGCACCTCGACGCTTGTCGAGTGGCCGGTCGCTGTCTTCTTGGTCGATTTGATGCCGAGCTTTTCGAATAGGATATGGGCGAGCTGCTTGGGCGAGCCGATATTGAAGCTCTCTTTTGCGATCTCGTAAATCGCCCTCTCAACCTCAGCTAGCTCCTCTTTCACCTGGGTGCCGAGCTCTTCGAGCTTCTGTTTGTCGAGAAAGATGCCCCTCTCCTCGACTTTTGAGAGCACCTCGGAGAGGGGCATCTCGATCTGATAGAGCAGCTCTTGAAACCCTCTCTTTTCGATCTGATCCTCGAGGATTTTATAGCATCGAAAGAGGTAGTCCACCTTCTCGCAGGCGTAGTGCGTCATCTGCTCTTGGGGCACATCCTGGAGGGCGATCTCTTTTTTGCCGCTACCGGTCAATGCCTTCATGAGGGTCTTTGCCTTTGCGAAGTGGGCGAGCATCAGCTGCTCGAGCGTGTGCTTCTTCAGATGGGCGTTTAGAAGGTAGGAGGCGAGCAAGAGATCGAAGCTCACAGAGGGTGCTTCAAAACCCGTATTGTGTGCTGCAATGATCTGGTACTTGGCGTTGTGGGTCACAAAGGCGATGCCCTGGTTCTTGAAGAGCGCTTCGAGCGCCTTAAGGCTTCTCTCTTCTTCGCCGCCTGTGAAGGGGAGGTAGTAGGCCTCGTTTTCTGAGACCGAAAAGCTGATGCCGACAGGATCTGCAAAGCAGGCTCTCTCCTCGCTTGCGATGAGGATGAAGGCAACTGTTTGGGAGGCTGTAAGCTTTGCGATCATCTCTTCGAGCGCCTTTTCGTTTTCGACTCTTAGGTAGCGTGTGGGCACATTTTCTTGCTCGACCGGTCCGCTCTCGCTGAACTCTTTGGCAAGCGAGTTGAAGCCGTGGGAGAGGTAGAAGTTAAAGAGCTCGCCTCTTTTGGGCGGTTTTTTGAGGAAAAAGTCGGGCTCTTCGGGGATGGGGACATCTTGATAGATCGTGGCCAGGCGACGGCTCAGGAGCGCCTCTTCGCGGCTCTCTTCGAGCATCTTTCGCTTTTTATCCGAGAGCTTATCGAGATTGTTAAAAAGATTTTCCAAGCTGCCAAACTCCTGCAAGAAGGCGGTCGCCGTCTTGGGGCCGACCCCCTTCACGCCGGGGATGTTGTCGGAGCTATCTCCCATGAGCGCGAGCAGGTCGACGATTTTAGAGGGCGGCACCCCGTAGATCTCCTCGACTTTGGCCTTGTCGATGATGAGATTCTCTTTCCAGGGATTGATCACCTGGATCTTATCGTCGACGAGCTGGCAGAGATCTTTGTCGCTTGTGCAGATGTAGACATGCCAGGAGTGTTTGCGTGCGAGGGTGGCAATGCTGCCGATGGTGTCGTCGGCCTCGACACCGCTGATTTCGAGAGTGGGGATGCCGATGAGCTCGCAGAACTCCTTGGCTTTTTCGATCTGCTCGGGGAGGTCGGCGTTGATGCGCGTGCGGTTGGATTTGTATTTTTCGTAGAGCTCGCGCCTCTGCGCTTTGTTGTCTGGCCCGTCAAAGACCGCTACGATGTGATCTGGACCAAATTCTCTGTAGAATTTGATCACCGATCGGATGAAGCCGAAGAGGCCGTGGGTGGGCTCTCCTCTTGGACTCTGCATCGGAGGAAGGGCGAAATAGGCGCGGAAGATGTAGCCGGAGACGTCGAGGATATAGAGGTTCTTCGTCATAGATGAGAGGGGATCTACCAGAGATAGCAGAAGGGATTCCTTGCGCGCATGGTGAACTCTTCGGGCAAGACCAGCTCGTGTTTGATCTTGCCGCTCCAGAGAGCGGAGTCCTCTTCAAACATTTTTTTCAACCAGCCCTTGGTCTCGATCTCTACCACCTGGTATTTCTCCTCAGGACCAATGCCAGCGGCCACGGCGAGCTCTTTGAGCACCCCGCGCCGTGTGGCGTCGGTAAAGTCGATGTAGCCCTCCTGGAGGGCTATTTGAGCAGGGTAGACATGGGCGCCGAGATCCTCTTTCAGCTTTTCGACGCTGAGTTTAGGGCGATGCTTGGCAACGAGTGCGACAAACTGGTCGTAGAAGGTGTCGACGAGCATCTGGGAATTTTTCTCCTCGCCGCTCTTCCAAGGCCTTGTCGGGTTGAGCTGGTCTTTGTCCTTGCCGGCGATCACGGTGAGAGCGGAGACGCCGATTTTGTTCATCAGGTCGACCACATTGAAATAGGGGGGCCATGAGAGAACGCCTATGGAGCCGATCACGCTCACTTCGCTTGCATAGATTTTGTCAGAGGCGCAGGCGATGTAGTAGCCGCCCGATGCGGCCAGGCCGTCCACATAGGCGTAGATGGGGGTTTTGTAGCGCTGTTTATATTCGAGCAGCTCTCGATAGATGATGTTGGAGTCGTTGACGCCGCCTCCGGGCGAGTCGATCACGAGCAGGATGGCCTTCACGCGATCTTTCTTCAGCCCCTCTTCGCGCGATTTGAGCAGAATGGTCTCGATCTTTTCGCCTGTGAGCTCGCCTGAGCCGATCACCCCTTTGACCGAGATCTCGAGGATGACGGGGGTTTCTTTGCCAAGTTCTTTGCGGTTGCCCTCGGCATCGGGCCGTACCTTGAAACTCGAGCCCAGATTGTCATCGCCGCTCAGACAGAGCACGAGCACGATCGCCATGATGGCAACTACTAGACCGAGAAAGGCTCCGAATACCGAAACGAAACTGATGAAGAAGGTGCGGAGAATGGAGCTTTTTTCTTTTGCTGCTTTGGCCATAGGGGAGAGAGAGGGTTTCTTTGAGACTATGATAGCGGAAGTTTTTTTTAATGCTAGTTTTTACAGCACGAAGAAACGGCCGTTTTGCTATAGTCCTCATCCGATGCTCAATTTATCAAATGTTCTATCCCTATCGCGGGCCGGCTTTGCTCTTGCGTTTTTGCAGGAAAATGTCTTCTTGCGGGTCCTGGCTATCGTCATGGCGATGGTGAGCGACTTCCTCGATGGTTTTCTGGCCAGGCGCTCGGGCACCACGAGCCAGTTTGGAGCCATTTTGGACCCGATCATGGATAAGTTTTTTGTTTTCTTTTCGGGCGGCATCCTCTATCTGGAGTCGCGCCTGACCGCGCTCAGCTTCGCGGCGCTGCTCTCGAGGGATTTCTCCCTCTGCCTCTTTGGCGCCTACCTTGCATTGAGCCGCAACTGGAAGAGCTATGAGTGCAAGGCGATCTTCTGGGGCAAGCTGTCGACCGCTCTACAATTCTTTATTCTCATCGGCCTGACGCTCCACTACCTCTTCCCGAGCTATCTCTATCTCATCTTTGTGCTCATGGCGAGCTTCGCCTTTGTCGAGCTGCTCACAGCAGTGCGCAAAGAGAAAAAGCAGAGCGCTAAGCCTTAGATGGTCTTGTTGTCTCAATCAACAATTTAACTGCTAGTTTATCTTGCTCATCCAGTTTCTTTTTGAAGAAAGAACAAGATATGCAGGATCTTAAGAAGCGGCAGGATGAGCAAGAATGTGTCGTCTTAGGTTCAACTCCTGCAGGTTTTATCACTCGCGCCGTAAAACTCGCCCCTTCAGGGGCGAGATGAAAGGCGCAAAACAGCCTTTCCTGTAAGGTTAGGCTGTTTTCTATTTATACTGCAAGAAATAGGGCCTGATCACTTCAAGGGAAGCGCCTCCACAGTTATCTGCAAAGTAAATTTCTTGACTCAAGCAATAGACCAAGAGTAGCATCGCTCTATGCTGATCAGAAAAACTTTTAAATTTAGGCTCAAGCCTAGGCCAAAAGAGCTCGATCTGCTGCTGCAATTTGCAGGGGCGAGGCGCTGGGTCTATAACCGGGGTCTGGCTCAAAGAAAGGAGGCTTTTGAGAAAAGAAAAGAGAGAATCACTCTTTTCGACCAGAATAATGAGCTGGTCCTGCTCAAAACTCAGGAAGAGACCCTTTGGCTTCAGGATATCCATTCTCAAGTTCTGCAGCAGGCTCTACACGATCTTGACAGCGCCTATGACCATTTCTTCAGAAGATTAAAAAACAGAGAAAAGCCCGGCTATCCTCGATTTAAATGCAGAGGAGATGGGGACTCCTTCCGCTATCCACAAGGGGTCAAAGTCCGAAGTGACAGAGCTTGGTTGCCAAAGATCGGGTGGATGCGCTTCAAAAAGACAAGGGAGATTGAAGGAGCGATCAAACAGACAACGGTCATCCGTGAAGGCGATCGATGGTACGTCTGCTTTTCCTGCGAGATTGAGCAAGAGATCACTCCACGAGAAGCCCATGACCTTCTCGGCATCGATCTTGGAATCGAATTCTTTGCTGTAGGAGTCTCACAGGAAGATGAGGTCAAGGTGACCAGCCCCTCTTTTCTCAAAGCCGGCCTCTCTCATCTTCGCTTTTTAAATCGACAGCTATCAAAAAAGGTTAAAGGATCTAAAAACCGAGTCAAGGCCAAGGCAGAGCTGAATCTCTGCCATGCCCAGATCAAAAATCAGCGGAAAAACTTTCTTCATGAGCTCTCGACCCTTCTCGTCAAAAGCCACGACGCATTTGCGGTAGAGAATCTGAAGATCAAGTCTTTGCTGATGAAGACAACAAGGGGCATGGCGAGAGCCATCAGTGACGCTGGTTGGAGAGAGTTTTTAGAGATGCTCGCGTATAAATGTCTCTGGTATGGCAAAAAGCTCATAGAAGTAGGGGACTATTTTGCTAGCACCAAGCTCTGCAGCCTATGTGGAGCTAAAAATGAGATGCCTCTGAGCATGCGCACCTATCGATGCAGCTGTGGTCTTGAGATCCACAGAGACATCAATGCTGCAAGGAATATAAGGGCCGCCGGAATGTCGGTCTTAAAGCCTGTGGAGCTGCCTCACTAGAGGAGCTATGAAGCAGGAATCCTTCGCCTTTAGGCGAGGGAGGTTCAATTGCTTATTTGGAGGCGGCAGTGAGCGTTTCTGCCGCAGTGGTCTCGGAGGGTAGGTCAGTTTCTGCCTCTTGAGCCGTAAGGGCGTTGAAGCCTTTGCCAAGCGTCTTCACAGAGAAGAGCCAGAGGATAATCACCGCAAAGATGATGCCTGCCACAATCGGAGCACTCGCCGAGATCGTCGAGAAGAGCAGCAGCAGTACCTGGTGGATCAGCGAGCCGCCCGATTTGCCAATGCGTGAGCCCACTCCATCGATCACCGTCTTGCCCTTGAGGCGCGCCTCAGCCGGCAGCGGGATAAAGGCCATCTCCTTCGTCGCATCGAACACAGTGAACTTGGCGCTCCTACAGAAGACATTCTGCAGCGATCCTAAAAAGACGATGATCGCCAGAGGCGAGGTGCCGAGCAGGGTGATCGCAGCCAGGTAGCTATTTCTGCCAAAGAAAAAGAAGAAGAAGGCGATGCTCGAGACGAGAAGAACGAGCGGCGTCATCAGAGCGGTGCGGGTCCAGCCAAACTTGCGGATCATCTGCCCCGAGATAAAGAGCGAAGCAAAGAGCGAAATGATGCCGGTCGCCGTCGTCACTTGGCTCATATAGCTATTGAAGTCGGTCGGGTTGGGGAAGAGCTGCTTCACCTGATCCTTCCAGATCACCTCGACCAAGTTGATGATCAGGTTGTAGGCCAGCACAACGCCGGCAAGGCTTAACAGATATTTTGAGCGCATCAAAAAGGCAAAGTTCTCTCGGATCGTCATGTGCACCCGAGGCGCCTTCTCCTTCTTCTCCACGAGCTCCGAATGGCTCAGCTGCTTGCTCAGGTAGCGATAGAGCGAGAGGATGATGAGCCCTGAAAGAAGCACCGCCCAGGTCAAAAGCAGGAGCGAGTGGCCCCACGCCTCCTCCTCAGTCGCCATCTCAGGGGCAAATTTGCCGTGCGAGAACCAGTAGGAGACCGTGCCCGAAGCAATCGCCGCGATGTTGAGCCCAATCGCAATCAAGCTATAGAAACGCTTGGCGTCGCTGATAGGCGTGATCTCATTGGCAAAGCCCCAGAAAAGCATCGAGAGAATCGCGCTGCTCCAAAGGTCGCTCATGATGTAAAAGCTGCTGTAGGTCCAGTAGCGGAAAATGGCGATTAAACCCTTAAAGCCTTGAGGGAGCATGCTTTGCAAGAAATTGGCGCTCTCGTGCGGGTGGAGGTAGTCGCGCAAGGGGTAGAGGATGAAGGTGAAAACGGCAAAGAAGGCGAGGAAGAGGCCAATCATCGCATAGAAGACCCGATCGCGCGCCAGTCGGTTGTTGAGCCGGTTGTAGATAAGAGTGATGAAGAGGGCGGCCGGCACCATGCCCCACACCTTGATGAAGGGTAGCACCTCGGCACCAGAGAATTCCGCCGTCACGAGCAGCGTGTCTTTGATGGCTCTTAAGATATTGTAGTTAAAGCCGATGAAGAAGGCGATCCCGAGGAGAGGGAGAAATCTCTTCATCTCGAATCGATGGAGGGGCCAGAAGAAAGCTCTCAGGGGTGAGAAGGAGGACATTGTTTATGAACCTCTACCGTTATGAGACCTCTGCAATAGAATGGGGGCCTCACAGGCCGTTGAAAGGGCCCCTTGGGAGTGGTCGTTTGGGTATACTTCGCTCATGGAGTTGGGCTGGATAACCATAGCCCATTATAGCAAAGAGAGAAAAAGAAATGCGATTGAATAAATTTTTTTAAAAACTAGACCACTGGTTCTCTCGCTTTCTCGGAAAGCGCCTCTAGACCTATCAGTGTACCCTTTTGGATGAATTCGAGGGCGGCCCCGCCACCTGTCGAGATGTAGGAGAAACGGCTTGCAAGATCCAGGTTTTGGACCACTGCGGCTGTATCCCCTCCACAGAGGATGGTTTGGGCCTGAGAGGCGGCCAGGTTTTGGGCAATTCCCTCACTTCCTTTGGCAAAGGCCTCGATTTCGTAGACCCCAACCGGTCCATTCCAGAGCACGGTTTTGGCTTGTCTGCCCATCTCGCTGAAGAGCTCGACCGTTTTAGGACCGATGTCCAGAGCCATGAGCCTCTCTGGCAGGTTGGCTGCCCACGATAGGATCTCTGTTTTGCCACCGCCCTCCATTCTCTCGGCAGCAATGCAATCGATGGGCAAAATGATCGGGATCGAGCGGCTCTTTGCAAGCTCGAGGATCTCGCGTGCCAGTGGCGTGCACTCCTTTTCGTAGAAAGAGGCGCCCACGCCTATCCCCTTGGCAACGAGGAAGGTATTCGCCATAGCACCGCCAATCATCAGAGCGTCCACCCTTTCGAGCAGGCTTTTCAACAGCCCGATCTTGGTCGAGATCTTGCTGCCGCCGATGAGAGCAAAGAAGGGTCTTGCAGGGTTTTGCATCATCTGGCCGAGGGTGCGGATCTCTTTTTCAAACTGGTAGCCCATGGCCGCTTTGCCTGGGAAGAGCTTGGCCAGGTTGTAGATCGAGCTATGTTTTCTATGAGAGCAGGAGAAAGCCTCGTTGACGTAGAGATCGCCGTAGTCTGCGAGTCTTTGGGCAAAACTTGGATCCTCGTCAGGATGCTCCTCAGCGAGGTAGAAGCGAAGATTTTCGAGCAGCACCACCTGACCGCTTTTGAGCCCACGCACCGCCTCCTGGGTTTTCTCGCTAAGAACGTTTTCTGTCAGCTTGACCTCTTGATTCAGGACTCCCGAGAGGTGGGCGGCGCAAGGGGAGAGGGAAAATTCTGGATTGACTTCGCCGCTGGGTCTTCCGAGATGGCTCATGAGCACAAGCGCGCCCCCTTCTGACAGGACGTAGCGGATGGAGGGGAGCGCCGCATCGATGCGCGAGCTATCGATAATCTTGCCCTCATCATCGAGCGGGACGTTGAAATCGACGCGCATGAGCACTCGCTTGCCCTTGAGGTCGAGATCTTCGATGAAAAGTTTCATATAACACTTTATTAAAGCAACGCGAGGGCAATGTCTAGAAAATAGCGATGGAGGGCGAGCTCTTCTGTCAGCTCAGGATGAAAGGTGGCAGCTAGAAGGTGGCCCTGCTCGACAAGAACAGGAGAGCCATGGAGCTCGGCTCGCACGATGGGCCTCGTGGAGCTGAGAGCAGCTATTTTGGGCGCTCGGATGAAGATCGCCTCGAGGCAGAGTGCACCTCGGGGCAGCTCGACTCTCAAAGAGGTGCAAAAAGAAGCCCCCTGGCCGCCGTAGGCGTTGCGCTCCACCTCGACATCGATCGCCTTCAATTTGGAGAGCAAGATGAGGCCGGCGCAGGTGGCAAAGGTAGGCCTCTTTTCGACAAAGCGAGAGAGCGGCTCGAGAAGCGCTGTACTGGTCAGAAGATGGGTCATCGTGGTCGATTCGCCGCCGGGCAAAATGAGCGAGGAGCATCTTTCGAGGTCGCGCGAGCTTCTCACCAAAATCGGCTCCTGACCCAGGCGTAAGAGCGATTTTTGATGGGCTGAAACGCCCCCTTGAAGCGCCAGAATGCCAACGCTTGGTTTCATCAGCTGCCTCGTAGGGAGAGCCGCTCGCTTTCTTTGAGGGTTTTTAGATCGATCCCCTCCATGGGGCGGCCGAGCGATCCTGAGAGCTTGGCAAGCTCGGTCGGTGAGTCGTAGTGCAGGGTCGCTTGGACAATAGCTTCAGCCAGCTTTTTCGGATTTTCAGAGGCGAAAATGCCCGAGCCGACGAAAATGCTCTCGGCGCCGAGTTGCCGCATCAGCGCCGCATCGGCTGGGGTGGCCACACCTCCTGCGGCAAAATTGGGCACAGGCAGCCTTCCATGCTCCGCCACCCAGAAGACCAGGTCGAGCGGAGCGGCGAGCCTTTTTGCCTCGTTTGCCAATTCATCTTCTGCCATCACATGCAGCCTCTTGATCTCGCTCTGGATTTTGCGGATGTGAGTCACTGCCTCCACAATATTGCCAGAGCCCGCTTCTCCTTTAGTTCGGATGAGCGCTGCCCCCTCTGCAATGCGGCGTAGAGCCTCTCCGAGATCGCGCGCTCCGCAGACAAAGGGGAGGTTAAAGCGATCTTTTCGGATGTGGTTTTCTTGATCTGCCGGCGTGAGCACCTCGCTCTCATCGATGAAATCCACCCCGAGCGCCTCCAGAATTTGCGCCTCCACAAAGTGGCCTATGCGGCACTTGGCCATCACCGGGATGGTGACCGCCTCCATCACAGCTCGGATGCGCTCGGCGCTCGCCATGCGGGCAACGCCCCCGCTTGCACGGATCTGGCTCGGGATGCGCTCGAGAGCCATGACAGCCACCGCGCCCGCCTCTTCGGCAATCTTGGCCTGCTCAGCGGTCGTCACATCCATGATGACGCCCCCTTTGAGCATCTCTGCAAGGCCTACTTTGATTGTGAAACTCATAAGTCTATGTCTAGGAATGGGTTAGCAGTTTGTGAAAAATTGGCTCCACGAGAGCGTTTTTTGAGTTCGTGTTTGATCGAGTGGTGGAGATCCTCATCGAAGTCCATCCTCTGAGCCCACCTGAGATAGTCTAGCGGAATCTCCGAAAAAGGTCTTCCCTTGTGTTTGCCAAGCGGCATGATCTTCATCAGGATGGGGTAGGAGAGCAGCTTGAAGATCTCCTCAGTCGTGCGGAAGCGCTTGGTGAGCGCTCTGAAGACCTCGATATTGAGCAGCACATCGGCAAGCGCTCGGTGGGTGTCGCTGTAGGTGATGTGGAAATGGCTTGCCAGGCCCGAAAGCGAGTTGACAGGGCTTTCGCCATAGTGGCGGGCCAGTCTCAAGGTGTCGATGAAAGCTCTATTTTGAATTCGACAGTCGATTTTGGCCGCCTTGGCCGCCCGCGCTGTCATTTCGATATCGAAGCCGACACCGTGGCCTACGATGGTGTGGCTGCCGAGGCTTTCGAGTACCTGTGGCAGAACCTCAGCTATCTTGGGCTTGCCTTGGACCATCTCGGCCGTGATGTGGTGGATTGAAAGCGACTCTTCGGAGATCGGCATCTCAGGGTCGACGAGCGCATCGAAGCGGAAGATCTCTCTTTCGAGGGTGAAGCAGACGACAGCGATCTCGATGATGCGATCTTTTTCCAGATCGAGCCCAGTGGTTTCGCAGTCGATGCAGACGAAGACCTCCTTTCTCAAATCGCCCATAACGCCTCAGCTTCTACGTTGAAAAGAGAAACAGGATCCGCTTCGCGTGAGGATCGGGCAGGATCTGCAAGATTTGCAATTTCATCCTGCTCATCTTGTCGACGTTTCGTCGATCCTACATATCCTGTTCTTTGCCTATCAAGCCTTGCGATCCTCGCTTTGATGCGGGTCGAGAGCTCTTTTCGCGAACCGCTCATAAATCCCCTACAGTGATTTTTCGGCGGCGTGCGTCGAGGTGATCGACTCTTACGATCACCGCCCTGCCCTTTAGCAGCCCCTCGATGCGCTCGCTCCACTCGATGCAGACGATGGCCGGGCAGAAGAGAAAATCCTCAAAGCCTCGTGATAAAAATTCCTCGCCATCTTGCAGGCGGTAGAGATCGAAATGGTGCACAGCCGGTCCTAGAGGCTCTTTTTGGTAAATATTCAAGTAGGTGAAGGTGGGGCTAGAGACTCTCTCGGGCTGAAGACCTATCGCTCCGGCCACAAACCCCTTGATCAGGGTGGTCTTGCCCGCTCCGAGCTCTCCAAAAAAAGAGAAAATCGCTCCGGAGCTAGCGCATCGGCCCAGTTCAAAGCCGATCTGATGGGTTAGCTCGATCGAGTCGGAGATCCACTCCCTTGGTTTGATCAGAGGGTTATTCTTCAGTTTCGATCCACTTGGAGACAAAGGGAAGAAATTCCTCATGCTCTGCGAGCTCTTCGACAAATGCAGTGACCTTATCCTCATGTAGCTCCTCGTTGATGAGAGCGAGGAATTTGTCCTCGAGCTGAAAACGGCTCTGGCTCTGGACCTCGACCAGGGTCATGGGCTTGAAGTAATTGGCTTTGAAATCCTCGACGACCGCCTCTTTGCTATTGAAGAGTTTTCCAGTCAGAGCAGAGGAGAAGACCGTCTTGGTTTTGGACTCTTTCTGAGGCTTGATATAGTTGGCGATTACCTCGGGATCTTCCGAGACATAGAACCGTTTGACGCGCAAGCCGCCCACTCTTTCGGTATTCTCAGGGCAGTGAGAGACCCAGTCGTAGATCGCATCTTGGGGATTGGGATGGGTGTTGTCTGCAAAGACTTTGCCGGTGTAGGGGCAGATGTAGATCTTCTTGGTCTCGCTGTTGACCGAGGGAGGGCCAAAGCCGATCTTGATCTCGGTCTCGCGCCAGAGTTTACCCTCCTGCTGTAGCTGCTCGATGGCGCTCTCAAGGCTCGGATAGATCTTCTTTTCTTTGACGAAGACGACCGGTTTGAGCTTCAGCTTCCTTTCGAGAAAGTAGAGGTAAGCGGCGAGCAGTTCGGGAGATCGCTGCGTCTTGAGAAAAGCATGGAGCTCTTTTCTTAGGGGTTCTGATATTGCGCTCTTTTTCATTAGGAGTGGAAAGTAGATTTTAAAACAAAAAGGTTAACCTAAATTCCCTTATTTCTCAAGGTAAATCACTGGAAGAGGGCCAGGCCCTGGAACCAGAAGAAGTAGAAGATGATGATGAAGAGGGTGATGAGAATGGCTTTGCCTTTCACAAAGGGCTGTGAGGGAATTGACCTGTGGAAGCGCAGCACCCAGACCATCGCAAGGGGCAGAAAAGAGAGGATGAGCTGACAGAAGCCAAAAAAATAGTAGAATCGGTCGAGGGTCTCAAAGGTGATAAAGGTCGAGGAGATCAGAGTGGGCACTAGGATCGCAGCCAGCCAGATGATCCGATTTTTTCCTGTGCGCAAAGCGGGGGGAGTTTTCCTTGCGTCGAAGAGGATGTCGATGAGCGCAGCTAGGCTTCCTATGAGGGTTGTCGTGAGCGCAAAGGTGGTGAAAATCAGCACTTTTGAGCCGAGCCAGGGCACCTCGCCGAGGATCGCGAGGCTGCGCGTGAAGGGTCTTCTCTCCTCTATGCTGCTCCAGAGCGCGTTTTCAGGGGTCAGTCCGATGAAGAGCCAGGCAAGGGCAAGGAGGACGAAGAGGGGTAGGAGGGAGCCGAGAGTGATTGTCGCGATGAGATCCTTTCGCCTTCTCTCTAGGTAGGTGACAAGGGTGGGGATCAGGGCAGGAAAGCCAAAAGCTGCATAGAGGAGGGGAATGGCTAGAAACGAAAGCTCCCAGTAGTCGGGCACGAGATGCTTTATCTCTATGCGACTCCCGCCGCTGTAGAGCAGAAGCAGGAGCGATGCCAAAAGAGCGAGCGTTAAAACGCTGCTTAAATAGACGGCACTTCTAACGCCCAAATAGACAACAACGCCGAGGAGAAGGGCCAAGATGAGGGCGGAGGCAAATGGGGAGATCTCAAGACCGATTATTCGGGAAAAAAAGGGGCTTGCAGCCTCGCCAAAAGCGGAGAAATAGGCGCTCAGGTTTGGGTAGATGAGGCATGCTAGAAAGATAAAAGCAACCGCCTTTCTCGTCGCTTTGCCCAGATAGAATTCCGTCATGCTCAAGAGGTTGGCGCCTTCAGGTAGCGCAAGGCAGGCCTCGGCATATAGCAGCGAGGAGATGTAGGTGCAAAGCCAGACGAGAAGGGTGATGAAAATGCCTGGGTAAAACCCTGTGATGCTAAGGGCAAAAGGGGCGATAAGCGACTCAATCCCAACAAGATACCCTCCGAAGAAAAGAGAGCCCCCGATGATTTTCCCCACGCGCCATGCGCTCGATTGCTTCAAAAAATGGCTCTCCACCCTCTTGCCCTCTAAAAAATTACCTTACCGAAGAGGGAGAAAAGAGGCAAATTGTGGCTTAAGATTTGCGCCGTTTGGATTTGGAAGTGCCGTTTTTAGAGAGGAAATGGGCTGCGTCAAGAGGCCCTGAGTGATCGTCCTCATGGCCATGGGTTTCGAAGATCTCAACGAGCGACTCATTTGAAATCTCGGCCACCTCATGCGCGTGGCCAACCGAAAAGGCAAAAAGAGCTCCCAGAGCAAAGACAGAGAGTTTCAAGAAAGCGGAGCAGCCCTCTTGGATCTTCTCTTTGGCAAGAGAGGCAACCTTTGAGCTCTCGGTCGAGCGAGGGGCGCTCTCCCTGGAGTCTATAAGCCCCTCTCCATGAGGGGAATCGATTGGGCCAATCATAAATACAATTTTAAAATTAAACCTATAATAATTTTAAAATTTATTTATTAATTTTGTATTAAGAAGGGAAAAATTTTGCGGCCAAGAAGACTCGAACTTCCACCGAGAAACCCCGACTAGAACCTGAATCTAGCGCGTCTACCAATTCCGCCATGGCCGCAAAGGAGGTCAAAGCATAGAGAAAGTGGGATTATTCATAAAGCAATTGTCCAATTTGCGCGGTTCTTGATATCGTGTGGGTAAGCCTCAATTACTAAGGAGAGAGACGATGGGATCGCTGAAAAAGCTTACAGATGACACTTTTGACCAGGGCATAAGCAAGGGGGTCGTTCTGGTCGATTTTTATGCGGAGTGGTGCGGTCCCTGTCGTATGCTCACGCCCATTTTAGAGGAGCTTGCGGGCGAAATGGGGAGCAAGGTCTCCTTTGTCAAGATCGATACCGATGAGTCCTCATCGGTGGCGGAGCGCTTTGAGGTGACCTCGATACCGACGATCATCCTCTTCAAGGATGGCAAGGTGGTGCAGAGGGTGGTGGGCCTTCGCGACAAGGACGAGCTCAGCGAGCTCATCAACGAAGCGCTCTAGATATCAAGCTTTGCCGACAAGAGCTTGCGATCCATTTAATTTAAACAGGATACGCTCCCTTCGGTCGCTACAGGATATGCGCTCGTCCATACGGACGAGCTCTGCAAGCGACATGCTTTCAAGGCAGGGTTCAGTGAGACTCTAGACCCATTCTAAGAAATCTCGGAAGGTTCTAACCATTCAATTTCCGAGCTCGTCCGTATGGACGAGCGCATATCCTGTAGCGGCGTATGCCGCGTATCCTGTTTAAAATAGGGATGATAGCCCTTGTCTACAAAAGCCTGAAGGGTTCAATCAGTCGTAGGCCGCGGCCCGCAGGGCCACGGCCTGCAAGCGTTATTGGGTTTGGGCGACGTCGATCTCCGAGGAGTCCTCGCTCTCCATCTGAGCGTTGGGATCGATCAGTTCGACCTCAAAGACCAGTAGCGAGTTCGGAGGAAGATGCGAGGAGCTGCCAAAGCCCAGTTCCGGATGGATGTAGAGGCAGCGCTTCTCACCCTGCTTCATCCCAAGCATCCCATCCCGTATGCCCGCAAGTGCGTCGCCCATCGGGAGCGTAATCGCCTCGCCGCTCTCGTAAGTGCTCGAAACTAACGTGCCGTCGAGCAACTTACAGGTGAAGTGAATCTTGGGGGTAGAATCTGCATTGAGGGTTTGGCCCGATCCCTCCTTCGTGATCGTGTACTGAAGCTCGGGACTGACCGAGACCACATTCTTCTCAGTCGCATTCTTCGCAAGAAAGGCCTCGGCTTGGGCCAGGTTGGTCTGTGATAGCCCCTCTATGTGGGCCGCCTGCAGATCGGAGATCGCTGCCACAAGCGCCTCTTCGGAAAGAGGGGGCTCCTTGCCCTCGAGCTCCGCCAGCATGCCCTCGATCACCCTCTTCACATCGTGTTCGACACCAGGAGTATTGAGGTGGCGCACCAGAAAATGGCCCAGCGCCCGCGAGAGCGTAGCTCGATCGGGTTTGCCGGCGAGGGGAGCCTCACTCTCCTTGCAGGGCGCACTCGCCTCCAGAGTCGAGCTGCCGATGAAATGGCAGATCCCAAAGAGCGCCGACGCCGCCAGTAGGGTTAATTTAATAGATCGCATAATGTTCCTCGTTAATGATAATTACCAATTCTTGCTCTCATGTCTAAGCTGATCGAGCGTCACCTCACGGCTCTCCCCCGTCGCCATCGTTTTGAGCGAAAATCTGCCGCTCAAAAGTTCGTTTTCCCCCAGGATCAGCACATAGCGCGCCCCCATCGAAGCGGCCTGCTTCAAGCTGCTCTTCAGCTTCTTAGAGCCAAGCTGCATCTGGACGGCGAGGCCCGCATGCCTAAGCTCAGCCATCAGGCGGAAAGCTGCCTTCTCAGCCTGGTCGCCCAGCGCTATGAGATAGAGCGTTGCTGCTGCTTTTGGAGGAAAAGGAGCATTTTGTGCAAGCATCGTCTGTATAATGCGCTCGATGCCCGCTCCAAACCCAAAGGTAGGCAGATCGGGTCCCCCAAGAGAGGCAAGCAACCCGTCGTAGCGCCCCCCGCCACCTATTGCATTCTGCGCCCCAAGCGATTCAGTAGTGAACTCAAAGACCGTTTTCGTGTAGTAGTCCAGTCCTCTAACAAGTTGAGGGTTAATCGCATAAGGAATGGAGAGCAGGTCGAGGTAGGAGCAGAGCTTTTCAAAGTGCTCTCGAGAGGCCGGATCGAGGAAGTCGAGGATGGAGGGCGCCTCTTTCAAAAGCTTCCTGTCGTGCGGATTTTTGGAGTCCAAGATCCTCAACGGATTGGTTTGAAAACGGCCTTGGCTTTCGGGTGAAAGCTCAGAGAGATAGGGAGTCAAATAATTTTTTAACGATTCTCGATAGCGGTTGCGCGACTCAGCCTCTCCTATCGAGTTGAGGTGGAGCGTTAAGTTGCTGAGCTTAAGTCTCTTATAAAAATTGAAGAGCAGGTCGATCACCTCGGCATCCTGCAGAGGAGACTCCTCTCCTATCGCCTCGACTCCAAATTGGTGGTGCTGGCGGTAGCGGCCCGCCTGCTGCCTTTCATAGCGAAACATCGGGTAGAGGTAGAAGAGCTTCGTCGAGGCCCCTTGCTGATCGAGATGCTTTTCGATAAAGGCGCGCATGACCGGCGCGGTCCCCTCAGGTCGAAGGGTCAAGCTGCGATTTGCGCGATCGGTAAAGGTGTACATCTCCTTGGAGACGATATCTGTCCCCTCGCCAATGCCCCTCTCGAAGAGGGCGGTGCTCTCGAAAAGCGGGGTGCGGATCTCTTGAAAGCCATACTCCTCGGCGAGCTTGCGAGCCACCCCTTCCACATATTGCCAGCGGTGAGATTCGCGCCAAAGTCCTTCAGGGTCAGGATCTTGTGGCAGAATGTCGAAAACGCCTTTCGCAATCTGATAGTTCATGAGACCCCTGCGTAATTTGCTTTGAGGGCCAAAATCGATGATTTTGCCCGCATGTGCACGGAGTCGTAAATTGACATACTTGGCTGACGTAGGCGATCCCGCGCTTCGAGACCTCTGCATAATTCGCTTTGGAGGCCAAAATCGATGGATCTGCCCGTGGGTTCGGCTAAGCGCAAGTTGACATACTCGTCTGAGAGTAGGCGACCCAGCGCGCGGCTGAATTCGTAGGATTCCCACGGGCAGAGGCTCGGGTTTTGGCCCCAAATGGAGTTGTGCAGAGGTCTCGCTTCGGGGCGCGAGCGTGCAAAAGGGCGATCTTTGGCCCCAAATGAAGTTATGCAGGGGTCTCTCATGGGATATAAAATAGACAAAGCGGCTTAAATTAAGCCAGCGATGTTTTTGCGCTTTTCAAGGGGAACAATGATCTCGTAGGCGCCTTGAGAGGCGTTTTCGGCTCGTATTGCATGCTCTTGAATATTAGAGAGTTGTGCTGAAACCTCCTCGATCTTGGCAAGTAAGCGCCTTTCGCTCATCGCCACTTTGGACTGGAGGTTGAAGAAGAAGAGCGCCTGAAAGATGGCGAGGAAGGCGAGGAAGAGCACGAGGGGGGCTTTGAGGCGCATCGAAGAGGGCTCTTTGGGGGCAGGAGCGGCTTTCTCGGATCGAATAAGACTCTCTGTTTTCATAGATTTCCCTAAATTTTGAATTTTCAAAAAAGTAATAAAACAAATTCTACAGAAATAGAAAATTAAAATCACAACTTTTAAAATATTTGTGCGCTTTTACGAGAGAATTTGATATAATTGATGGCGAAGGGAAAGGCCTTGCACAAAGCCGCTCTCTTTGTTACGGTATAGTGCAGCTTGGGAGGTGACAGGCATGAACTCCATTTTGAATTTCTTCAAGCCAGCGGCTCCTACAAAGGAGATTGAGGATCAGGAAACTGTCCAGAAAGAGTACCGCTATTGGAGAATTCGGATCTTCTATGGCATGTTCATCGGCTACATCTTCTACTATTTCACGCGAAAGAGCTTCACCTTCGCTATGCCCATGCTCATGCAGGACCTGGGCTTTGACAAGGCGCAGCTCGGCATTCTCGGCAGCGTCCTCTACATCACCTATGGCATCAGCAAGTTTGCAAGCGGAGTGATGTCCGATCAGGCCAACCCGCGCTATTTCATGGCCTTCGGTCTCATCATTACCGGCATTATCAATATTTTCTTTGGACTCTCCTCCTCTCTGATCCTCTTTGCCGTTCTCTGGGGTTTAAACGGCTGGTTTCAGGGGTGGGGCTGGCCGCCGTGCGCGCGGCTTCTGACCCACTGGTATTCCAAGTCGGAGCGTGGGACCTGGTGGAGCGTCTGGAGCACCTCGCACAATATCGGCGGCTTTTTGATTCCCCTCGTGGCTGGCTTCTGCGCCCAATATCTGGGCTGGCGCTATGCGATGCTCATTCCGGGCGGCCTCTGCATCTGCATGGGTTTCTTGCTCATCAACCGCTTGAGAGATACCCCTCAGTCGCTCGGCCTCCCTTCGATCGAGAAATTTAAAAACGACTATCCGGTCTCCAAGGAGAAGAGCCAGGAGATGGAAAAGGAGCTCACCACCCGAGAGATTCTCTTCGACTATGTGCTGCGCAATAAATGGGTCTGGTTGCTCGCCATCGCCTCCTTCTTCGTCTACATCGTGCGCATGGCTATCAACGACTGGAGCGCCCTCTATCTCATCGAGATGAAAAACTATTCGATGATCAAGGCCAATGCCTGTGTTTCGCTCTTCGAAATAGGCGGCCTCTTCGGCATGCTGGTCGCCGGCTGGCTCTCGGACAAGCTCTTTAGCTCGAGAAGAGGCCCGATGAACGTTCTCTTCTCCCTCGGCATGCTCCTCTCGGTCGGCGCGCTCTGGCTCTTTCCAGAGGCCACCGCGCTCGCCGATTCGGCGATTCTCTTTACAGTGGGATTCTTCCTCTTCGGCCCTCAGATGCTCATAGGCCTTGCGGCGGCCGAGCTTTCCCATAAGAAAGCGGCAGGAACTGCATCGGGCTTTGCCGGCTGGTTTGCCTATTTCGGAGCCGCCTTTGCCGGCTACCCGCTTGGCAAAGTGGCGCAGGACTTTGGCTGGTCAGGCTTCTTCATGATCCTCGCCTCCTGCTGTCTATTGACCATCCTGCTCTTCCTCCCCATGTGGGCAGCCAAAATGACAGGCAAGGAAGAGAAGGCGGCCGCCCCTCTCTCTCCAGATAAGAGCACCTAGCAAATCAAAAGCTGCTATAGTGTTGAATTATGTGGGTTCCTCTCCATCAGCACTCTCAATATTCGATTTTGGATGGCGCCTGCCCCGTCGAGAGCTTAGCTCGGCGCGCCTCCGAGATGAAAATGGGCGCCCTTGCCTTGACCGACCACGGCAACATGCACGGGGCAATCGATTTCTACAAAGCCTGCCTTGCCCACTCTGTCAAGCCGATCATCGGCTGCGAGTTCTATGTAGCCCCCACCTCGCGCTTTGAAAAGAAAAAGGTGGCCAGCCGCACCAGCTACCACCTGGTGCTACTCGCCAAGGACATCGTAGGCTATCGCAACCTCTCGATCCTCTCTTCGCTCGGCTACACCGAGGGCTTTTATTACCATCCCAGAATCGATAAGGAGCTCCTCGTGAAACACAGGGAGGGACTGATCTGTCTATCGGCCTGTCTTTCAAGCGAGGTCGCCACTCTAGCTCTACAGGGCAGCGTCGATGAGTTTCATGGGGCCATCAACTGGTATAAAGAGCTCTTTGGAGAGGATTACTACCTCGAGATGCAGCGCCACGTGATGGAAGAGGAGGAGCTTGCTCTCATCGACGATGCAGCTTTCCATGCGCTCTATCAGGATGCTATCGGCAAGCAGGTCAAACTCAATTCGATGCTCAAAGAGGCGTCTGAGCGGTTTTCTATCCGATGTGTGGCAACCAATGACACGCACTACATGGACAAAAAGGACTATTTTGCCCATGAGATTTTAATCAATATCCAGTCAGGAGAGCCGATAGAGGTCTGGGAGAAGGATTCTTCAGGCGAACCCAAATTCCGCACCCTCAATCCCAAAAGGCGCATGTACGGAACACATGCGTGCTATTTCAAGAGCCCTGAAGAGATGCAGGCGCTCTTTCTAGATATCCCTGAGGCCATCTCCAACACGCTTGAAGTAGCAGCTAAGTGCAATCTGAAGCTCGATTTTGAAAAGAAGCACTACCCGCTTTATATACCCGACTCTCTCAAAGGCGAAGCCTTCGATGCCAAAAAACAGGCGCAAGAGGTCGAAAGGACCTTGAGAAGCCTCTGTGAAGAGGGAATTGCAAAGCGCTACACGAAGGAGCGTCTCGACAAGGTAGCTCAGGTCTACAGCGGCTCCGATCCTATGGAGGTGGTGAGAAAGAGGCTCGACTATGAGCTCAGCATCATCCTTTCCAAAGGGATGGCCGACTACTTGCTCGTTGTGTGGGATATCATCCATGGGCGAAAAGCCGAGGCATCCCGGTGGGCCCAGGAAGGGGTTCTGGGGCCGGTTCGATCATTCTCTACCTCATCGGTGTTACCGACATCGAGCCTCTTGCTTTTCATCTCTTCTTCGAGACGATTCATCAACCCTGAACGGATCTCCTATCCCGATATCGATGTCGACATCTGCATGGAGGGACGATCGAGAGTGATCGACTATACGGTGCAGAAATATGGCAAGGATAATCGGTCGCCCAGATCATCACCTTCGGCACCATGAAAGCGAAGATGGCCATTCGAGATGTGGGCCGGGTGCTTTCAGTGCCCCTTCGCCAAAGTCAATGCGATTGCCAAGCTGGTCCCAGAGGATCCCACGATCACTCTCGAGAAGGCGCTCGAAAACGATCCCGACCTCCATGAGCTTGCTGAGAAGGACCACGAGGCAAAGAGGATCATCGATCTCGGCCAACGCCCTTGAAGGGGTCATCCGGAACACAGGCATCCACGCAGCCGGCTTTATCATCTCGCCGAGCCCCTCGATCGACTATATGCCTGTCTCAGTGCGCAAAGACTCAGCTACGCCTCGTGACGCAATATTCGATGAAGCCGGTAGAAGCGGTGGGCATGCTCAAAATCGATCTTCTCGGGCTTAAAGACTCTGACATGCATCCAGTATGCCGTTGAGGCAATCAAGACAGAAGAGGGGACGTCGAAATCGATTGGATCAACCTCGCCTCTCGATGATGAGCCCACTTTCGCTCTTTTCAACCAGGGAAGAACCCTTGGTGTATTCCAGATGGAATCTGGAGGCATGCAGGAGCTTTCAAGCAACTCCAGCCCGATAAATTTCGAAGACATCATTGCGATTGGCGCGCTCTATCGACCGGGTCCGATGGAGATGATCCCCTCCTTCATCAATCGCAAGCATGGCAAAGAGGTCATCGAGTACGACCATCCCCTATGAACGCCATTCTTCGCGAAACCTATGGGATCATGGTCTACCAAGAGCAGGTGATGCAGATCGCAAGCAGAACTTGGCGGCTATCGCTTGGCGAAGGCGATGTCCTGCGCCGTGCCATGGGCAAGAAAGACAAAGTGCAGATGGCAAAAGAGAGGAGAAATTTCTGCGCCGGGCGCGTTGCATAACGGGATCGATTCCAAGATCGCGATGCAGCATCTTCGACAAGATGGAAAAATTTGCCTCTATGGCTTTAACAAGTCCCACGCAGCTGCCTACGGCTATCTGACCTACGTGACGGCCTACCTCAAGGCAAACTACCCAGCGATTGGATGGCGGCTCTGATGACCTGCGATCGCGATGACACGAGCAAGCTTTCCAAGTGCATCTGCGAGTGCCAGGTGATGGACCTTCCTGTCCTTCCTCCTCACATCAACGAATCGACAAGCGCCTTTGTAGCGACCTCTCAGGGAATTCGCTTTGCCATGACAGGAATTAAAGGGGTCGGAGAGGGGGTTGTGGAGGCGATTATAGAAGAAAGATCGCGCTCAGGTCCTTTTGTGAGCTACCTCGATTTTTTCGAGCGCATGGATCTCAAGCGAGTGGGTAAAAAGATAGTCGAGCATCTGATCTTTGCAGGTGCATTTGACTGGACGCTCTGGACGCGCCCCGAGCTTGTCTCAGCCATCGAGGAGATCTATGAGGCGGTGATCCAGGGGCAAAAGGAGCGCTCACGCGGCATTCTGACCCTCTTTTCTCTCTCCGAAGATGACGAGATGAAACGCCGTTTTTCAAAACCGCCACCCACCTCCACAGTGCTTGCGCAGGAGGAGATCTACCGAAGGGAAAAGGAGCTGCTCGGCTTTTATATCACTGGAAATCCCCTTCAGGGCCATCTAGAGGGGGCCAAGAGGCTTGGGACTACCTCCTTTTCAGAGCTAGAGGTGGCCGAAGATAGATCGGTGAGGCGCATCATGGCGATTGTGGAATCGATCGAAATCAAGCATGTGATCAAGACCATGCGCAAATTTGCCATCGTGAAGATCTCTGATGGGATTCAGACCTTCGATCTCTTTGTCTTCTCCGATCTCTATGAGCAGAAGAGAGCGCTGATCGAAGAGAATCGCCTCCTCTATGCGGTGGTGTCGATGGATAGGCGTGAAGAGACTGCCAAGCTGATAGCGGTCGCCCTGGAGGATCTCAAAGGGGTTAGCGATTCAACGATTCGCATCATAGATGCCGCCTATGACAGGGCAAAACAGAGCATGGCGAGCCGCAATTTCAAATCAAAACCCGACTCACAGAGGAGCCAGGAGAAGATGAACGAACAGAAAAATGAAGAGAGGCAGAATTTGCTTACGCTCTCGATCGAACTTGCGATGCACCGCCACAGCACGACGCTCAAGCTCAAAGAGCTCTTTGCCGCGCATCCTGGCGCGAGTGAGATCAAGATTCACTTCCTCTCGGAGGGGCGCAAGTACTCCACCCTCTTCATCGACAAGGCGATCAAGGTCAACGCCTCACCTCTTCTTCTCGAAGAGCTCAAAGCGCTCGGTTTTATTCACACCCGCGTGTAGTTGAATTCTAAGGGCTCAGAAGGACGAGTCACGTCCTTGAGGGGACGGTTCCAATTTGCTATCAGATCAACTGCACCCCGATGTTGGGCGCTTTCCAACTTCATTCCTCTGCGCAGGTAGAAATCATAGAGGGTGGAAACGCGGCTCTCACTCTCAAATCGCACTGTCTCTCTCAGATCAACATCGCCATCAGGTGGACGCCCCAGACAGACTACGGAGTGGGGTGCTTCAGGGTGGATGTGAGAGGTGAAGATCATTCCACGCTGAGAGTGACTTATTTCAGGGGCATCCCATCTTTTTGCCCCATCGAGGCGGACCTGTGTGCGCTCCTGCTCCTCTGCAGCACCGACCTTTTGCACCTCTCTTCTCTTGCAGTAGGCGACTACGGCCACCACAAGCGAGAGAACAAGGGTTGCAAGCGGCAGCTGGATCCACTGCAACTCATTGAAGCTCAAGGTGTGTCCGCAGGCGGCTAAGGTACCGGCCGCTATTGCCGAGAGAAGCGCCACCACGAGCACGCTCACGAGGAGCACGTCATGTGGCCCTCTCTCTGCCCAGCAGCGGTGGAGACGATCTCCACAATTAAAACTCACACAAGACATATTAGTAACTCACCTATGTAGTATTGTTAAGTAGCTCTCTCTATTAGTTGCAGCATGTTCCCTCTGCCCTGGGCCCCAGCAACATAAAGCTCACTGAGCGGGGTATCGAGGCTGCTCTCTTCATTTAATTGAAGCACCCTGCCGCCATAAGCAGCGGTTGCAAGAGAGAGGCCCGGTCTAACAACTTCAAGATAAGCGACAAGTTGCCGAAGGGTCATTCCCTCGCTATAGCCCAGGTTGTGCCAGCGCTCCCAGCGGCCGTGCCCCTCGCCCGAGGATTTGTACGACACCCTGCAGCGGATTTTGTGAGGCCCGGCTTGCGGCCCGACCCCTTCGAGGAAAGTCTCAGGTTCGTTCGTCGCGGCAGCGGGTTTGGCAGGGAGCTTCTCTCCATCCACTTTCAGCTCCTTCGCTCTCCCCGCTCCAGCTCTAGGGATAGAGAGATAGGCAACTGCGGCGACCACAAGCGAGAGCACAAGGGTCGCTAGCGGTAGCTGAATCCACTGCCACTCATTAAAGTTCAAACTATATCCGCAACCGGCAAGCACCGCCGCTACTATGGCCGATAGCAGCGCCACCACGAGCGCAGAGACGAAGAGAGATCTCGTCCTGGGCTCCATCAGTTCCAAGAAAAAGGGGGTTTTGCCAAGACAGCAGGCTCTACAATTCATTGATTTCTCTAATTTGGGTTGAAGACAGGGCTAGTATAGAAGAAAATTAAGAAAATATAAAGATTAAAAAAATTATGCTAGTTTTAGCCGCAGCCCACCTCGAGGCTCTCGATCGGTTTGCCGCTGAGGGCGTTGAAGCGGCTATATTGGACGCTGCCATCGCTGTTTTGGATGACAAGCGTGTGGACCGGCAGATAGACCTCGGTCGAGCGTCGGATGAGAAAGTCGCTTCCAAATAGCTCCTGGGCCAGTTTTTTGATCTCCTCGGGATGGTAGCGATATTTTGCCCGCATGAGGTGCTTGGAGGGAAGCGTGACAAGGCTCTCGCTCAAGTGGGTCATCGGAGTGATTTCTAGCTTGGGATTCTCGAGGTGGAGGCGGAATTTGCTACCCGATGCGACGATCAGATGCTTCTTTCGACAGCTCTCCAGCCAGCCGTCGACAAGTTCGGTTTCAGCTTGGAATTTGCTGTAGAGCCTCTCGCGATCGATCGCCCCACCTGCCTCGATGAGCGCCCTGAGGATCCTGAATTCATTTCGACCCGCCTTGAGGCCAGACAGTCCTGAAAGCCGTGGGTCTTCTCCCAGCTACTCGTCTGGATCACCATCTCCCCGTCGCTCATTCCCCAGAGCAGAACCCCCTCTTGAGTGGAGCTATCGCTCTTGGCAAATTTAATCTCCATCAGCAGGTAGGGGTAGTAGGAGAGGATCGGCTCCAAAAATTCGGAGTCCTCCTTCAGAAGCGCTTCTCGATGGCTCTTCATCAGGGCCTCAGCGCTGTAGCGGATCTTGAAAGAGGCAATCGAGCTCGCTCCCACTTTGCTTTGGGCTATCTCCTGAAGAGCGGGGTAGCGCTGCCAGAGGTACCATCCCCCTCCGAGCGCTGCAAGGGTGAGAAGAGCAATTGTAAAGATACGCATAGCAACCTTTTGAGCTTTTGCCCCATTTATACAACAAGCTTGCATTTGACAGAAAGCAGGAGAGACACCTATCCTCTTAGCGCTATGCTGAAACTAATCGTGCCTCTACTCTTGCTCCTCGCCCTCCCTCTGAGAGCCGCCTATGTCTTCTCCGATGGGAAATTCTACGATCAAAAGACGATGCCCACCCTCTCTGTCTCCGACCACTTCAACCAGGGCTATGCCCTTCTCCAAGAGAATAGATGGCAGGAGGCGCTGCACGATTTCGAGGTGGTCACCACCCACTTTCACGACACCCCTTTCTACAGCGATGCGCTCTACTACACCGGCCTCTGCTACTACTCTCTCGGCGATTTCGATCTTGCCAACCAGTTCCTGTCGCGCTATCTGACAGAGTCCAATAACCCTCGCCACTTCCAGAAGGCCTTTGAGTACAAATACCAGATCGCCGAACAGTATGCCGCTGGAGCGAGGAAGCATCTTCTCGGCAAATCAGCGCTTCCAAAGCTCATGCCAGCGAGAGATGACGCCCTCGCTCTCTTCGACGAGGTGGTCGCCTCTCTGCCGAGCGAAGAGCTCGCCGCAAAGGCGCTCTTCAGCAAGGCAAACTTCCTCTATAGCCTTAAAAGAAACAGCGAAAGCATCGAAAATTTCTCCAACTTGACCCGCCGCTTCCCCAAGCATCCGCTCGCTCTCGAGAGCTTTCTCAAGATAGCCGATGTCTATCTCGAAGAGATCCGCCTCCAGCCCCAAAACCCCGATCTGATATCGCTCGCAAAGGTCAACCGAGAGCGGTTCCAGAAGAGCTTCCCCGGAGAGGAGTGCTTGGCCCGCTTCGAGGAGAACATCGTCTGCATGGAGGAGCTCTACAGCCACTCGCTCTATGAGACCGGTCGCTACTGGGAGCGAAAGAATAAACCCAAGGCCTCTGCCCTCTATTACCGAGAGACCCTCACTCGCTATCCAGGATCGACGGTCGCCAAGGAGTGTCACGAGCGGCTCAGCCTGCTCGAAAAGCAAGAGAAAATCGAGAAAAAAGCCGATCAGAAAGAGGGTTAATACCTCTGCACCTCTTTAGACTCCTTCTCCTCCCTCTCCTCCTCTCCTCCTGCCTTGGCTATCGCCCTGTCCGCTCCGAGTTCGATCGCTATGACTCCCTTTCCGTCCCCCTCGCTCTCGGAGATATCGATGGCCTATTCACAAGCGCCGTCGTTCGTAAAATCAAAGAGAAAAGTTCTATCTCCCTATCTCCGTGCAGCTTCGGTTCAAGAAGCTTGCTTCTGAAATTGACCCTCTCCTGCTCCGATGAGGAGAACAGCGACTACCGCTATGCTCGAGGCGATGGGGGAGAGCTCAAGGACTTTGTCGTTCCTGTAGGCGCTCGTCTCACCGAGAGCGCGATCGTCGAGCTGATCGACCTCCAAAGCGGCTGCCTCCTGGTGGGCCCCGTTCAAGTGACTGCCTATTTGAATTTTGATTTTGAATCCGATTTTTCGCGGCTCGATTTCCACAACTTCTCGCTCGCTGAGCTAGAACAGCATGAAATTGCTGTAGATGAGGCACTTATGCGCCTTCATACTCTGCTTGCGCAAAAGGTGGCCGATGCCCTACTTTACTGCTGGTAGCCGAGAGAGAAAGAGTAGGTCGGGGGGCGGTTATTCGAAAAATTAATTATGAATTTTGATGCGACCCTGGAAGCGCTCCCGGCGATGCTCCTTTTTATCCGCCGCTTTTTTCAAAAAGAGGGCGTGGAGTCTGCTTTCATCCGCAAGGTGGAGCTTGCAAGCGAGGAGGCGCTCGTCAATACCATCACTCACGGCTACAGAGAAGAGGAGAAGGGTCAGCTCCAAATTGCGTGCGAAAGGCGAAAAGAGAAGGAGTTCGAAGTGGAGATCTCCGACAATGGCCTTCCCTTCAATCCCTTGGAATATGAGTTTCAAAGCAATCACTTAGTGCCCATCGAGGAGCGCAAGATAGGGGGTCTTGGGATCATGATGATGCGCAGGATTTGCAAAGAGATGATCTACGAGAGATTAGGGGATAAAAACCGGCTCAAACTGCTCTTTGAAGAGGGGACTAGCTCTCTTTGAATTTGAAGATTTCCGATTCGTTTTCTTCGATTTGACCGAGAAATTTCTCGAGCACGCGCAGCACTAAGCTAGAGTTGTTGTAGGCGCCCGTATTGGTGAAGCCCATTTCTAGGCGGGGCGGCCCCTCAAGGTCGTTCAGGGCGATCAAGGTGTAGGTGATCGGAATATCGAACTGCATCTGGGGGAAGATCCAGATGGCGAATTTCTCGTTGAAGAGGGTCAGCTTCTCTTCCGATTCAAGGACATAGAAGCTATGGGAGAGGAGGTCCTCATCGCTCTCTTCTTCGTCCGAGAAAATGCCGAGGTCCTGAAGCAAAGTGAGGTTCACTTCATAGAGCCCGTCAGGCAGGTGTAGGGGAAGGTCGACAACCGCCTCTCGAAAAAAGGATTCTAACTCTTCTGGACTTGTCATCTCATGATCTCCATCCGCATCCTTACTGAAGTATATGGCTTCAAGAGCGGTCTGTCAAGTAAATTTTATACTTGAATTTGCAGTTGAGTTTCAGGTAGTTAGAGAAGTAATTGCGAGCCTGATATAGTGAGTTCAAGATGCAGCTGTTCGCACGCTTTGCGCTCTCGTTTTTTCTCCTCTGTCCCGCTCTTGGCACCCTTCATGCTGCCCTGGACCTCACTGTCGACGCGGGAGGCGCTGTTCTCATCAATGGAGATACGGGCCGCGTGCTTTTCCAAAAGAATGCAAGTCAGCCTTTTTTTCCTGCCAGCATCACCAAGATTGCAACGGCCCTCTATGTATTAAAACAGGCGCCGATGCGGCTCGAAGAGAAGGTTATTGCTAAGGCTGAAGCACTTGGGTCGATCACGCCTGGAGCCAAGCGCGATTCGCGCTACAGGGCACCCCCCTATCTTCTCGAGACCGATGGAGCGCACATGGGCATCAAGCGGGGAGAGGAATTTCTCTTGAGGGATCTTGTCTATGCGATGCTGGTGCGATCGCCCAACGATGCGGCCAATGTGATTGCCCAGAATGTGGGTGGGACGATTCCCGCCTTTGTCGAGGGGATGAATCGCTATCTGAAAGAGCTGGGATGCAGCCAGACCCATTTTTGCAATCCCCACGGCCTGCACCATCCTGACCATGTGACGACGCCGATGGAGATGGCGATGATCGCTCAAGAGGCGATGCGCTATCCGCTTTTTCGCAAGATGGTTTCGACCGTGCACTTCACCGTCCCTGAAACCAATCTCGAAGAAGAGCGTAAGTTACTGCAGACCAATCTGTTGCTAAGATCAGGGCCCAGCTTCTTCCCCAAGGCCATCGGGATTAAAACAGGGACCAACTCCAATGCGGGCAAGACGCTGGTCGCTGCGGCAGAAGATAAGGGACGCATGCTGATCGCGGTCGTGATGGGCTACACGGGCAAAGGAGATCGCTATAGCGATGCGATTCACATGTTCGAGGCGGCCTTTGCGGAGAAAAAATATCGCAACACCTTGCTTCCCAAGGGCTTGCAAAAATTCAGCTTCAATCTTCCCCATGCTAAAGAGCCTTTGAAGATCGTGCTTCATGGCCCTGTGAACTACGACTACTACCCTTCGGAGAAAGAGGAGGTGCATCTGAATTTCCGCTGGGAGAAGATCCAGCTGCCGCTTGCCAAAGGCCAAGAGGTGGGTCAGATTCTGGTGGTGAATTCGAAGGGCCATATTTTCAGTGAGGCGAGATGCTTTGCGGCCGCCGAGGTGAAGCCGAGCTTCTCCTACTCGTTGAAGCGATTTTTCACCCACAAGGGCAAGAGCACGGCCTTTGTGATTGGGGCGGTTGCGCTGCTTCTCGGTTTTATGCGCCTGAGGAGGCGCTCTCAAAGAGCCTAGATTGGATTGCTAGCAAAAATTGGGCCCTTCATGGTAAGGATGCATTAGACCTCCTTTGGCCCCAAATGAAGTTATGCAAGAGGTCTATTATAAACCCAAACCAAGAGGTTGACTATGCATCTAGCCAAACGCTTTTTTCTTTTTCTCATGCTGATTTCGCTCTCTGTTGTTTTTGCAGCGAATGACTCGAAGCAAGAGGGTCCGCCATGCAAATCAAAAGAGGCGTGTCTCAACGATCCCAATTGCTATTGCTGGTGTTCACAGCTCTGTGGGTGGAGAAAAAAAGAGCCTGAAGATCACCCTACCTACATCGAGAACGACCCTTACGGCAAATATTGCTACTGCAAGCAGTGGGACTATGACCACTACGAAGATAACTGCATCAACGGCAAGAATGTGAAGCAGCCCAAAGGGGCAAAGTGATCTCATCGGACCGGCTTTGATGGCCGGTCCCTATCCAAAAAAACAAGATCGGGCGCGGGCTCGCAAACGTTCGCGTTCACGAAAGAAAAGGTCGTGAGCCCGCTTCTACGTTCTCATAAAAATGACTCGAGGGGGCTCTTTCGTGAACGTGAACGTTTGCGAGCCCGCGCCCGATCTACTCCATAAAAGAGACTAGGGAGCTCTTGCCTCAATGTGATCGGGGCTGTGGGCTGAACGGCGTTTGAGGATGGTGGCGAAGAAGCCGTCGTAGCCGCCAAAGACGGGCAGCGAGGTGAAAGCAGGACCCACCAGCTGCAGATCATGCTCTTTCATATAGCCCTCTACCTGCTTCTCATTCTCTTCGGCCAGGATGCTGCAAGTCGCCCAGACAATATAACCGTTTGGAGCTAGGTAGGAGAGCGCTTTCTCAAAGATCTCCCTCTGCTGCTGAACGAGCGCAAGCAGTTTCTCTTCGGAAAACTTCCATTTCAGGTCGGGATTGCGCCGGAGCGTGCCGCTCCCCGAACAAGGAGCGTCGACGAGAACCCAGTCCATTTTGCCCCGCAGCCGCTCAAGAGCGGGATGATCGGAGCTGAGAAGCTGCGCATTTTGAACGCCCGCCCTCCTCAGCCGCTTCCTCGCCTGATCTAAGATCGCAGGGCGAATATCATGCAGGTAGATCTGGCCCGTCCCGCCCAGTCTGGGCGCAATTGCGAGGCTTTTGCCCCCAGAGCCGCTACAGTAGTCCAGCACCTGAGCCCCTTTCCTCGGCTGCACCATCAGCGAAACCAGCTGGCTCGCCTCGTCTTGAACCTCAAAAAGCCCCTCCTTGAATTCAGCCATGCCGAAGAAATTCTCCCGCTTCTTGAACAGGATGCCGTAAGGAGAATCCTTTGTCGCACACACATCATAGATACGGGACCATCTCGCTAGGAGTACCTCACGTGTCGTTTTCAGCGCGTTGACCCGCACAGTGGTCGGCGCAGCGCTATTGGAAATGGTCGCAAGCTCCGCCGCTTTTGCCTCCCCATATTGCGCCACCAGCCGATTGAAAAGCGCTTCCGGAAAGCTGACGCGGATGTGCAAGGGAATATGGGTCGCAGTGAGATAGGAATCGGGTTGAAAACCTTTGTAGAGGTTAAATCGATTCTCCCAGGAGCGCTGCGCCCCGATGAGGTAATCTATAAGCCCCCGCCAGCGCGCCATGCCATAAGCCGCTTCAGCGATCTTCTGCCGATCCTTCGATCCAAGCGCACTATGGGCTCGAAAGTAGTTGGAAAGGAAAAGGTCTAGAGGAAGATGCTGATGATCAAAGCGTTTCAGAAGTTGCATTAAATGATATTCTGAAAAAGGAACCATCATGATAAAAACTTTCTTTCTTTTCGAAGAGATGATATTCGATTGTACTAATGAAGAAAAGAGGCAAGCACCTGTATGAAAAAATCAAAAAGAGAAAGCAGCCGATTTGGCTCGGAGAGCCTAGGGCCCTTTTTGGGCAGGCTGTTCATCAGTTTAATTTTTATTTTTGCGGGATTTGGGAAGCTCTTTGCGCTTGAACCCACCGTGGAGGCGTTCAAAGCTCTTGGCTTCGGCCAGACCCTTGCCATGGTAGGCTCGATTACCGCGCTCGCGCTTGAGATTGTCGGAGGTCTCCTCGTGCTCCTCGGTCTCTGGACCCGTCTTGGAGTGATTTTGCTCATGATTTTCCTCCTCCCGGCCACTCTCATGTTTCACAATTTTTGGATTCTCGAGCCTCCTCATTCAGGCATGCAGCTGGCCCATTTCTTAAAAAATCTCACCATCTACGGGGGGCTCATTCTCCTGCTCTGCCACGGCCCCGGTAGATGGAGCGTCGATGGTCGACCTCGCAAAAATTAGAGAGAAAGACAATAATCTCCCTCATGGAAAAAGAGAAGAGGGGATTCTTTATAGCTCTTGGGCAGCTCGCCCTCTCTTTTTTCATTCTGCTCCTTGCTCAGCCCGACATGAGCCCGCTCGCTTCACTGCTGGCCGCCTCTTTTGGCTACGCGCTTCTCTGGAAAGGCCTCAGCTTCTTTCCCAAGAGGTGGATCCGCTTCTGGATCGCCTTCTTCCTCTTTGCCTTTATCTCCTTCTCCCATCTCAACTGGTTTGCCTCCGACCGCTATGTGGGGAGTGCCATTTTCATCTTTCTTTTCCTCTGGCTCTCCTTCTTTTCCCTCCTCTTTGCCCTCTTCAGTGGCGCCGTGTTGAAATCTACGCTCTCGATCAGGGAGACGCTTGGACTTTCCGGCCTCTGGGTGCTCGTCGAGTGGGGAAGGCTCTTTTTCCTCTCCGGCTTCACCTGGGACCCTGCAGGCCTTGCCCTCACCGCCTCTCTCCAAAGCCTTCAGCTGCTTTCGCTCTTTGGAATTTACGGCCTCTCCTTCTGGGCGATCTGGACCAATCTCTTGGCCCTGCGCTTCTTGCGAAGTGCACCATCCCTCTCTTCAATACACTCGCTCGCCCTCTTTCTCATCATCGCAGCTCTTCCCTACACCCTCGGGGCCGCATCGCTTAGCTACCATCGAGAAGCCCTCAAGCGCTCTTCTCAAGGCACTCTTTCCGCTCTGCTCGTGCAAACCTCTCTCTGGCCAGAAGAGAAGATTCCGATGAGCCGCTCTTCACCTGCCCTCCACCCCTACGAGCAGGCCAGAAGGATCCTCTACTTGCTAAAAGAGCACCAAGAGCAGCCTCTCGACCTGATTCTCTTTTCTGAGGCGGTTCTGCCCTATGCTGCCCACCGTCCGATCTTCGAAAGAGAGAGGCTCGAGGGGCTCTTCAGAGAGGCGTGGGGTCGCACTCCTCTTTTCAGCGCTCGGGGCCTCTCCAACGTCGATTTTGCCAGGGCGATCTCCGATCTCACCGGAGCCGACTGCATCGTGGGACTCGAGGATGTGGGCGAGCCCTGCTACAACGCCGCCTTCTTCTTTTCACCCAAAAGAAAGGGTACCTTGCGCTACGAAAAACGGGTGCTCGTTCCGATGGGGGAGTATATTCCCTTCTCCTTCTGCAAGAGCTTCCTCAAGGAGCGCTACGGCATTGTCGATAGCTTCGGAGCAGGCCAGAAGGCGGGGCTTTTCCCCTCTAAAGTGCCTATCGGGGTCACGATCTGCTACGAGGAGACCTACGGCGAGCTTGTGCGCGAAAATAAACTCCAAGGTGCAGGCGTGCTCGCTAACCTCTCCAACGACGCCTGGTACCCTGGTTCAAGGCTTGCCGTCGTCCACTTCCTCCACGGACGGCTTCGAGCGGTCGAGCTCGGCCTTCCCCTCATTCGCGCCTGCAACACAGGGGTCACCTGCGCCGTCAATAGCCTCGGCGAGAGCATCGCTGCCCTCGATTATGAAAAGCGAGGCTCACCTGCCCTTCCGGGGGCACTTCGGGTCGATCTGCCTCTCTACAGCTATCCCACCCTCTATGGGCTTTTCGGAGATAAAATCATCATTATTCCCTCTGCCATCTTTGCTCTTTATTTTTTACTGTTCAGGAGGCGGGTAACTAAACGTTCACGAAAGAGCTCCCTCGAGTCATGAAGCAACTTGCGACCCTTTCTTACGTGCCCCTGCCTGATCTTCTCTATAACTTGAACCATTGCCATTGATCTGGCATGCTATCCTCGTATGGTAAGAGCGCGACCCCAACGCACACTCAAAAACGAGGTGGCCTTCTCAGGAATCGGTCTGCACACCGGCAAAGAGGTTACTTTGCGCTTTGTCCCCGCTCCCGCCCACTCCGGGGTGGTCTTTCAGCGAATGGACATGCCCGGCAAGCCGATGATCCCCGCCGCAATCGAATATGTGCGCGACACGGCGCGCAGCACCACCCTCGGCATCGGCTCCTGCTTCGTCCATACCGTCGAACATGTGCTCGCTGCAGTCTTCGCCTACCAAATCGATAATCTTTGCATACAAGTCTCTGAGGCTGAGCCTCCTATAGGAGATGGGAGCTCCAATGTCTTCGTTGCCATGATCGAGGAGGCGGGCATCGAAGAGCAGAGAGCGACTACGACGATCGGCGAGCTCAAGGAGCCGGTTTTCTATACCGACAAAGAGATTTCGGTTATCGCGCTTCCCTCAGAGGAGTTTCGCATCAGCTATACGCTGCACTATCCGAAAGCGGCCTCGATTCGCTCTCAATATTTTTCTACCTCGATCACCGCAGAGAGTTTCAAGAGAGAGCTTGCAAGCTCGCGCACCTTTGCTCTCTATGAGGAGATCACTGCGCTCATGGACCGAGGGCTGATTCGCGGCGGCAGTCTCGAGAATGCGATCGTGGTGAAAGAGGATGCGGTCTTCAGCAAGGGAGGGCTTCGCTATCCCGATGAGATGGTGCGCCATAAAACGCTCGATATCGTCGGCGATCTTTCGCTTGTGGGCTTTCACTTCCTCGCCCATATCGTAGCCATTCGGTCCGGCCACAGCTCCAACATCGCCCTGGGCCAGAAGCTCTACGAGAAGATGGTTAGGCGGTAGACAGTTCTATACCGCCTTTATAAAGAAGAGCGGGCGCGGGCCCTGCAAACGTTCATGTTCACGAAAGAAAAGTCGCGAGAGAGCGTCTACGTTTAGTCGCTATGCTTATCAAAAAAAGCTCGAAGGGGCTATTTCGTGAACGTTCCCTAATTGCGCCGATTAAGTCAACATTTTCTCTTTTCCTCATTCTCAAGAGCTTCTTGGGAGTAGACCAACACAAGACTTCATCCACGGTTCCCTACGGGATCTATTTAAGAGGACTTTTTTCTTGCCCTCGTCCCATTATGCTGTGCGAATGGCTCAAGCCTGACAATGTGAACGACGGCTCTCTAGATAAACTAGGGCCAACGGTTATGACGTCTATGGCTTGGACATTCGGTCTGTCTTGTGAGGTTGACTCTTTCGCTCCTATTGTTTTTTTGCAAAAAAATGGAATCAAAGTTTTAGGGGGCGCCCCGCAGAATGGCCTTTAGGCCATTCCAAGAGCCTGTTCAGGCTCTCGCCGGCGAAGCCGGCGGCGGGGCGCCAGGGCAGGCCCTTTAGCCTTTGACACCACAGCTTCTTTGGAAGCGCCCTCTGGCGTACCCTCAGAAGGCCTTTCTTCTCCTGTCATAAAAGGCGTTTCCGTCACAAGCATCCTATGTAGAATCACTGCAAGCTTGCGGGCAACTGCAACCGCTGCTTTCTTATGACCCTTCTTCTTGGCCAGCTTTAGACCCCAGCTTTTTAATTTGCTAGAGCCCTTTGTACGCGTTAGATGGACCACGGCTGCTTCTACAAGAAGAGACCTCGTGTTCGTATCCCCACACTTTGAAATCTTGCCTGTTCTCGAAGTCTCGCCAGATTCATATAGCCGGGGGGTGAGACCAAGGTAGGCGGCAACGCTTTTAGAATTTTTGAATCTAGATGGATCTCCAATGGCTGTTTTGAAGCTGAGGGCTGTCTGCACACCTACTCCAGGTACTGTCATCAGTACTTTGACCACCTCATCCTCTTTAGCTAGCCCTTTAAGATAGCACTCTAGTTCCTCTACCTTTGCATTAACTGACTTGATGCTGCTCAAAAGCGCCTCCACAGATATGCTAAGGGCAATATCGTTCTTATCTATCGAGCTCATCACCTTGGCCTCAAACTCTTTCCTAGAGGCCTTGATGCGTATGCCGTAGGACTTGAGAAGTCCACGTAGGGTATTTTTGAGCTTTACCGCTCCTCTTATTAGGGCCTTTCTGGCTGTCACCGCCGTGCGTATGGCTACATCCGCCTCGCTTTTGATGGTGACCTCCTTACAGTAGCTGCCCCTGAGGGCTTGGGCTATCCCTCTGGCATCATTCTTATCATTTTTGTTGATCTGAGTGGAAAGTAAAGCGGCCATTTGCCGTGCATCAATGCAGACAGCCGGTAGGGCAAGCTTTTGAAGCTCTCGAGTAAGCCAATTGCTCAGAGAGCCGCTTTCAAGGCCTACCTTTTCAATAAGCAGCCCCTTACTTTGGAGATAAGCGGCTATCTGCTCAGGACCAGAATAAACCACAGTCTCGTGGATAACCTTGCCTCTCTCATCGATTACACAGATAGATGTTTCTTCCATAGAAACGTCGAGTCCAACATAATGTCTCACGGGTTGCTTCTCCTTTTGTAATAGTTAACGATTGTTAACTTAATTCATGGAGAGCCTAGGCTACTCCGAGGCTTTTTAGCCAGAGAGCAACCCGCCTTTCCATTCCAACGCGCAATTACAGCATGTGAACGTTTGCAGGGCCCGCGCCCGACCGTGTTTTCATTTGCCAAGGAAGCGGTTTTCGGGTAGAATAGACCTCTTTTTTGCACGAGGTGGATGGATATGGCAACAGAGGCTCAAAAGGTCCCCCTTTTGAATATTAAGAAGATCAGCGAGATTCTGCCCCATCGCTTTCCCTTCTTGCTGGTCGATAAAATCATCGAAGTGGATCTGGAAAAACCGTCGATCTTGGGCCAGAAGAATGTGACCATCAACGAGCCCTTCTTCCCTGGCCATTTCCCCGAAGCGCCCATCATGCCGGGAGTTCTCATTCTCGAAGCCCTCGCGCAGACGGGGGGCATTCTGGTCCATCTCAAAGGCACCGCAAAGATCGCTCTTCTCTTGAGCATTTATAGCGCTAAATTCCGCGTCCCTGTACTTCCAGGCGATGTACTCATGCTCTACGCTGAGGGCATCGTCTTCAGCAGCAAAGGCGGTCGCGTCAGGACCGAGGCAAAGGTAGGCAATAAGGTCGCAGTCGAGGCTGAGATCGGATATGCGCTGGTAGATAGAAATCAAATTTGAGTTGATATGGCAAAAGCTGAGATTCATCCGCTCGCCGTCGTCGAAGAGGGCGCAACCATCGGCGAGGGCGTCATTATTGAGCCTTTTGCTGTCGTTAAAAAAGATGTGATTCTCGAAGAGGGCGTCATCATCAAGAGCCACGCCTACATCGATGGCTTCACGCGCATAGGCAAGGGAACGATCATCTGGCCCAAGGCAACCATCGGCACCAAGACCCAGGACCTGAAGTATCGCGGCGAGAAGACCTACGTCGAGATCGGCAAGCAGTGCGAGATCAGAGAATTTGCCACGATCAACTCCTCCACCTCTGAAGGGACGGTGGTGCGCATCGGTGATCACTCGCTCATCATGGCCTGCTGCCACGTCGCTCACAACTGCGAGCTTGGCAAGCATGTGATCATGAGCAACAATGCGCTCCTTGCAGGCCACGTGATCGTTGAGGATTACGCCATCATCGGAGGCATGACCGCTGTGCACCAGTTCTCCCGCATCGGCGCACACGCCATGGTAGGTGGCATGAGCCGCATCACCCACGATGTGCCTCCCTACACCATCGGAGGCGGGATTCCCTACCATCTCGGAGGCATCAACCGAATCGGTCTCAAGCGGCGCCTCTTCTCTTTTGAAAAGCGGCAAGCGCTTGCAAAGGCCTTCCGCCTTCTCTATCGCAGCAATTTGACGCTCGCAAGCGCCATGATGCGCATCGAAGATGAGGTCGAGGGCTATCCCGAGATCGAACACCTGATCGCTTTCTGCAGAGCCTCCAAACGGGGCCTCATCGGCATGTACGGCCATCGAAGAGCGGCCGAAAATGAAGAGAAAAACGGCTCCGATCTACTCGTCGAGATCAGCGAGCGAATCTAGTGGAAGCGCGAATCGTCTTCTTCGGGACACCGGAATTTGCCGCCACCATCCTCGAGGATCTGATCAGCTTTGGCGCCCATGTGGCCCTCGTCGTCACAAGGCCCGATAAGCCCCGAGGCCGCAATCTAGAGTCGGCTCCTCC
Organism: Chlamydiia bacterium; assembly: GCA_963827485.1. Classification (GTDB taxonomy): domain Bacteria; phylum Chlamydiota; class Chlamydiia; order Chlamydiales; family JAAKFR01; genus CAWHBB01. Next base: position 204,743 of record CAWHBB010000001.1, on the reverse strand, counting down.
TCCTGTGAAGCAAGTCGCCGAGGCGCACCATCTCCCCCTCGCCCAGCCGATCAAAGTCCAGGGCGAGGAGTTTCTCGCGACTTTGAAAGAGCTCGACGCCGATCTCTTTATCGTCGCAGCCTTCTCAGAGATATTCAGAGAGCCCTTTTTGAAGATGCCGAGGCTCGGCTGCATCAATGTGCACCCCAGCCTCCTTCCCAAATACCGGGGAGCGGCGCCCATTGAGCGCGCGCTCATGGCAGGGGAGAAGAGAAGCGGCGTGACGATCATGGCCCTCAACCCACTCGTCGATGCGGGAGACATGTTGGCCGTCGAGGAGGTCGATGTGGGGCCCGATGAAACGGCCGGAGAGCTGGCGGCGAGGTTTGCCAAATTGGGGTCGAAGCTGCTCTGGCAGGTGATAAAAAAGATCGAGGCGGGGAAGCTTGAAAGACAGGTCCAGAATAGCTCGGAGGCCACACTTGCGCCCAAGCTGAAACCGGAAGATGAGGTGGTGCGCTGGAATCGATCTGCCCGTGAAATCCACAACCAGATCCGTGCGCTTAGTCCGAGGCCTGGAAGCTATGCCTGGGTCAATGTGAGGGGTGTCAAGAGGCGGCTGCTCATCAAAAAAGCGGCTCTAGAGCTATCTAGAGAGGGCAAGGCTGGCCAAATTCTAGATGAGCCTGGACTTGTCGTCGCAGCCGAGCAAGGGGCGCTCAGACTGCTCACAGTGCAGCTAGAGGGCAAAAAGGCGCTTAGCGCCGAAGAGTTTTTAAGAGGAATTCCCAAAAACGAGCTGGAATTCATACTGTAAAATTTACTTGATAGCTTTTCTTAACATTAAAATAATAGATAGGCTTCTAATCTATCCCGGATGGGTGTATACTAAGGGTCTAAAGAAAGGAAGGATCGAATGGCAGCAGGCGCGCAGCAAGTACCGACAGCACTACGGGGACACTTCAGAGAAAATTTCGTAGCTAAGAGCTATAAACCGGTCAGAGCATCCGAAAGCGTCAACTTCCTCGATCGCGTTCTCAAGGTCTTTAACGAGTCGCTGCGCATCGTCGCGACGGTCTTCGAGCTGCCGAGCGTTGGGATGGTGAAAGAGGCGGGGCAGGTGCGCAACTGCATGTACTGGGTCGGCACCTCGCGCGGCTTCTTCGCCTTTGGCCACTTCTTTGGAACGGTGATCTTCGATCTTCTCGACGCGGTCTATCGGGCAATTTACCTGGGCAAATGGCTTCTGATGGGCGCGAGGCCCCAAGAGAGAAAGGTGCTGACTGTAAGCGAGCTGAAGGCCAATGAGGATCTCGCAGCAGCAGGGAGGCCGATCACAACGGCTCGCATGAAGTTCCCCACAGTTGCGGCGCGAGCTGCCGGCTTTTTCGGCGAGATTTTCAAGGTGGCCGAGAAGGTCAGCTTTGCCACCTGCTTCATGGTCTGCAACCCCTTGCGCATGTTCAACAGCTTCTTCCCCGATGTGCTGAGCCGCGGGGCGGTGGCGGTCGGCAATCAGTTCAGCATCTGGTGGACCAGCTTCCATCTCTGCGCTTTTCTCTCCAACCTGTGCGAGGCGGTTCGGCTTCACATCATCGCCTTTGGCGGCCATATCAATATGGCAGCTGCCGGGGGAGCTGAGGCGCTCAAAAAGGTTTGGGAGGAGATCGGCCGCGTTGCCGATAAGCTCCTAGAAGGCATGCTCGATCTGCCGGTCGACTTCAACAACCTCTTCCAGCTCGGCATTCCCGCCCTCATCACCTGCTCCTTCTCGATGGCGAGCGCCCTGCTCGGCATCGCACGCTGCTATCGCGAACTTAAGTAGCAATTTAACCACGAAAGAGTCCCTTGAGCCATTTTTGCGAGCCGCGCCCGATTTGCTTTTTTCGGTCTGCCTTCAGCATCGTACTATCGTGACCTAGCTTAAACGCCATTTCTCTTGTCGAAAATGGCTCTTCTTTGGTAGTCTTTGCAATCCAGTTTTTTCGCTGGATTGAATAGAGACCTTTCGGACGCCATCTTCATGGCTGTTTTCGAGGAAATTCAATTAATTGGGATAGGGCTATGACGCTGAAAATGAAAGGCAAGAAACAGGGGATGACGCAGACCTTCGACGAGGCGGGCAATATCGTTGCTTGCACCGTTATTCATGCTGAGCCGAGCGTCATCGTTCAGATCAAGACTCAAGAGAACGACGGTTATGAAGCTCTGCAGCTCGGCTACGATAAGGTCGAGGTTCAGGATCCTCGCACCCTTCTCAAGCGGTTCTCCAAGCCTCTAACCGGCCATTTCAAAAAGGCAGGCGTAGAGCCAAGGCGCACACTATCAGAGACTCCAGTAGATAAGCTCGAAGGTTATGAGGTGGGCCAGACCCTTTCGCTCTCCCTGTTCAAAGAGGTGGGCCATGTCGATATCTCCGCGGTCTCCAAAGGCAAGGGCTATCAAGGGGTGATGAAGCGCTTCCACTTCAGAGGCGGTCCTGGCGCACACGGATCGGGTTTCCATCGCCACGGCGGTTCAGTCGGTATGAGAACCACCCCCGGTCGTACCTTCCCTGGCTTTAAGAAAGCAGGACGCATGGGCGGGGTTTGGGTCACAACGCAGAACCTGCGCGTCGTCGCAGTGGATGAGGAGCGCAATCTCATCGTGGTCGAAGGCTCCGTGCCTGGGCCCAATGGAGCGCTTGTGACCATTGCACCTGCTAAGAAAAAACAGAAAAAGCAACAGAAAAACCAAGCGAAGAAATAGAGAGAGAGGGCGGAAGCTGTGGTTGCATTGAAAAAATATAATTTACAAGGCGAAGAGGTCGGGGAGTTTCAACTCGACGATGCGCTCATTGAAGCAAAAGCCCATCCTCAGATGGTCAAAGATTACATCGTCGCCCTGCGCGCCAACGCTCGGCAGTGGTCGGCCAATACCAAGGGAAGATCTGAGGTGAAGCACACGACGAAGAAGCCCCATAGGCAGAAGGGAACCGGTTCTGCTCGACAAGGGATGCTCTCGGCGCCTCAATTTCGCGGGGGCGGTATCGTCTTCGGCCCTAAGCCCAAATTCGACCAGCATGTGCGCATCAATAAGAAAGAGAGACGGCTTGCGATCCAATCGCTATTTGGCGAAAAGGTGCGAGGCGGTCGCGTTTTTGTGGTGGATGATGCAGTCTTTGCTTCCGAGCTAAAAGCCCCTAAAACTAAGACGGTTGCGAACTTTCTGACCAAGCATGGTGTTCTCGGAAGACCGGTGCTTTTTGTCGGAGAGGCGAGTGCGGTACAGAAGAGCGGCGAGGGGGCCTTTCACGGCAACTTCAAGCTTAGCTTGCGTAATATTCCCAGGGCAGCCTACACTCTCTCCGCCAATGTAAATGGCTACGACTTAGCAGTGGCTGGCTACATTGTGATGACCGAGTCGGCGATTCGCGAAATGGTCAAGTTTGGATAAGGTTGAGGTGAGAGAGAGATGAAAGATCCCTATCAGATTGTAATCCGACGCTACGTGACAGAGAAAGCCTCTGTGCTTGAAAGCTTGCAGAATCGCACCTCTAACAAGAGCCTTGCTCGATTCAAGTCGCCCAAGCACATCTTCATCGTCGATCCGAGTGCGAACAAAAAAGAGATTGCCGATGCGGTCGAAGAGATCTACAGCGGCCAGTCGGTGAAGGTGCGCAGCGTGAACACGATCTGGGTGAAGGGCAAAGAGAAAAGGCGCAGGACAGGGCGGCCTGGTAGAACCAAAGCTTTTAAAAAGGCGATCGTCACCCTCTCTCCTGGCGATACAATAGTGAATCAGACCTAAAGCGGAAGAAAGAAGATGCCAAAGACCTATCGACCCGTAGCTCTCGGACTCAGACATCTCGTACTGGAAAACGATGATGAGCTCACGCGAGAGTCTGAGATCACAGGAGTCGCCTCTAAGAAAAGAGTCAAGCCTCATAAGCCTCTTCTTCTGCCCAAGCGCAGAACCAATGGGCGAAACAACCATGGGCACATCACCTGCCGCCACCGAGGTGGAGGCCACAAGAGGCACTACCGGATAATCGATTTCAAAAGAGATAAAGATGGCATTCCTGCAACCGTTGCCTCCGTTGAGTACGATCCCAACCGCTCGGCCCATATCGCACTGCTGCACTATGTCGATGGAGAGAAGCGCTACATCCTCGCTCCCAAAGGATTGAAGAGAGGTGATAAGCTGCTTTCCGGCGTTGAGGTTCCCTACGAGGCGGGCTGTGCAACTGCTCTCAAATTGATGCCTCTCGGTTCTTCGGTTCACAATCTGGAGCTCGAGCCTGGTCGTGGCGGGAAGCTGGTGCGCTCAGCAGGTCTTTCTGCTCAGCTCGTCGCACGCGCAAATGGATTTGCAACGATGCGCATGCCCTCGGGCGAGATTCGCATGATCAATGAAAATTGCAGAGCCACCTATGGAGTGGTCTCCAATTCCGAGCACAATTTGCGCTCCGAGGGAAAAGCGGGCCGCACGCGCTGGAGAGGCTTCCGTCCGACCGTGCGCGGAACGGCGATGAACCCTGTCGACCACCCCCATGGAGGTGGTGAGGGTAAGCACAACGGCTATATTCCGCAATCTCCCTGGGCCCTTCAAACCAAGGGAAAGCGCACGCGCAGAAAACGTAAGTCATTGAAGTTTATAGTGAAGGATCGCAGGCTGTAGAGCTATGGGAAGATCATTGAAAAAAGGTCCCTTTGTGGATCACCAACTGCTGAAGAAGCTGGAAGACCAGAATAAGCAAGGAGCGAAAAGGCCTATCAAGACCTGGTCGCGCCGCTCGATGATCACCCCTGAGATGGTGGGTCATACTTTTGAAGTCCACAATGGGCGCAAGTTTATGACCGTTTTTGTCTCTGAGACGATGGTGGGTCATCGCCTAGGCGAATTTGCTCCTACCCGAACCTTTAGAACCCATCCGATTAAGAAAGCAACCGCTCCAGGCGCTGCCGCGGGCTAATAGAGGAAGAGCATTATGTCACAAGCACGAGCGATAGCCAAATACCTACGAGTTCCTCCGAGAAAGGCAAGGCTTGCAGCTGCTCTGATCCGCGGCAAAGGCATTGAAGAGGCGATTGCCGAACTGGATTTTTGCCAGATGAAGACAGGAGAGATGCTCAAAAAGGTGATTCGCTCGGCGGTCGCCAATGCCGAGACCACCTTCGACGCCAAGCGCGAACTCTTGCGCATCGTTGAGGTGCGGATCGATGAGGGGCCTAGATTGAAGCGCTCCAAGTCCAAGAGCAAGGGAGGACGGGTTCCTGTTCAGAAGAAGATGAGTCATTTCACAGTGGTAGTAGGGGAAAGAAAGGTTTAAAGCATGGGTCAGAAGGTTAACCCCATTGGATTTCGCACAGCGGTCACAAAGAAATGGCGGTCGCTCTGGTTTGCAAACAAGAAAGAGTTTGGCGATCAGCTAATCGAGGATTTTCATATCCGAGAGTATCTGAAGAAGAAGCCTGCCTGCCAGGGGGCCTCCAAATTCACAGTTCGGCGCATGAGTGGCAAAATCGAGGTCACCATTCACACCTCAAGACCCGGTCTTGTCATCGGCAAGAGAGGCGCCGAGATCGATGTGCTGAAAGAGGGTCTGCGCAAGCTGACCGGCAAAGAGGTCTGGATCGAAGTGGAAGAGATCAAGCGTCCCGATCTCGACAGCAATCTCCTTGCCGATTCGATTGCAAGGCAGCTAGAACGACGAGTTGCCTTCCGAAGGGTGATGAAAAAAGCAATGCAATCGGCGCTCGATGCTGGTGCCCTCGGAGTCAAAGTCATGGTTTCGGGCCGCATCGGGGGTGCTGAGATCGCAAGAACCGAGTGGTATCGAGAGGGCAGGGTGCCCCTGCATACGCTGAGAGCCAACATCGACTACGGAACAGCGAGAGCCGAGACCACCTACGGCACCATTGGAGTGAAAGTTTGGATTAACCTAGGCGAAGAGCAAGTCGCCGCAGAACGCGCAAAGGTAGGCTAACGATGGTTCTCTCTCCTAGTCGCACCAAGTATAGAAAGCAGCAGAAAGGCTCGATGAGCGGCCTTAGCAAGGCGGGCAATTTCCTCGAATTTGGCGATTTTGCCATGCAGGCGCTCGATCGCGGCTATATCACCAGCCAGCAGATCGAAGCCTGCCGCGTAACCATCACCCGCTTTTTCAAAAGAAAGGGTCAGGTTTGGATCCGGATATTCCCCGATAAGGTCATCACCAAGAAGCCTGCCGAGACCCGTATGGGAAAGGGGAAAGGTCCCCCCGACCACTGGGTGGCTGTGATTCGTCCCGGCCGCGTACTTTTCGAGGTGGGCAATGTGACCCGAGAAGAGGCGCAGAGCGCCCTTAGGCTCGCTGCCGCTAAAATTGCCATCCGCACCCGCTTTGTGGAGCGAGTAGAACAGGTCTAAAGGTTGAATATGTATAAGGCGAAAGATTTACGAAATGAAAGCAAAGAGGAGCTCGAACTGAAGCTCGTCACTTTGAGAAAAGAGATCTACGATTTAAGAGCTGAAAGCGAGCGCAAAGCGGAAAAGCCCCATCTGATCTCCCAGAAGCGCAAAGAGATCGCAAGGATATTAACCGTACGACGAGAAAAAGAGTTAGCAGGTAAGCAAAGCCATGGTTGAGACAAAAGAGCGAGGCAAGCGCAGGACCCAGTCAGGGGTTGTGGTGTCGAATAAGATGATGAACACCGTAGTTGTCAGAGTTGAGAGGGTCACCTCTCACGAACGCTATGGGAAGGTTCTTCGCACCTCGAAGAAATATCATGCTCACCATGAAGGCGAGAAGAAGCTGAACGAAGGCGACAAAGTCACCATCATGGAGTGCCGCCCGATTTCTAAGCTGAAGCGATGGAGAGTGGTTGAAGTGGAGAGCCGAGCGAGTTAGTTATGCTACAGCAAGAGAGTAAGTTAACGGTCGCCGATAATAGCGGCGCGAAAAAGGTGAAGTGTTTTAAAGTTCTCGGCGGTTCAAAGCGTCGCTATGCAGGTGTGGGCGATATCATCATCTGCTCGGTGCGCGAAGCGGAGCCAGAGAGCACGGTGAAGAAAGGCGAGGTGGTGCGCGCAGTGGTTGTGAGAACGAAGCGCGCCCAGAGAAGAAACGACGGTTCGGTCGTGCTTTTTGATACCAATAGCTGTGTGTTGATCGATGAGAAGGGAAACCCAAGGGGAACGCGCATCTTTGGTCCCATTGCTCGCGAGGTCAGAGAGAGAGGATTTGTGAAGATCAGCTCCCTTGCCCCCGAGGTGGTTTAGCTGTTTGAGAGGATTTGTTTGTGAGTAAGTGGTTTCGAAAAAACGATGAGGTTGTGGTAATCGCCGGCAACGATCGCGGCAAGAGCGGCAAGATTCTTGGCGTTCAAGGCGAAAAGGTGATTGTCCAGGGTGTGAACGTGCGCAAAAAGCACATGCGCAAATCGCAGGCGCACCCCAAGGGACAGATCATCGATATCGAGCGCCCTGTCCACCGCTCCAACGTCAGACAGGCGGTCGATGGCGAGCCGGTCAAAGTGCGCTCTAAAGTCGGCGAGGATGGTCACAGAGAGCTCTATTATCTCGATAAAAATGGCCAGCCCAAGACGCTCAGAAGATTTAGAGGTAAGTGATGTCTAGACTGAAGAAAAAATTTGATAGCGAGATCAAGGGCAAGCTCCTAGAGAAGTTTGGCTATCCCAATCCGATGATGATCCCCAAGATGAAGAAGGTGGTGATCAGCATGGGTCTTGCTGAGGCGACCAAGGATAAGAATGCACTGCAAGAGGCGATTTCCGAACTGACGCTTCTCTCTGGTCAAAAGCCCATCCTCACCAAGGCCAAGACCTCGATTGCCAACTTCAAGCTGCGCGAAGATCAGATCATTGGGGCGAAGGTCACGCTACGAGGCCAGAGGATGTACGACTTTCTCGACCGCTTCTTCAACATCGTCTCTCCTCGCATACGAGACTTTCGCGGCTTTGAGCGCAAATGCGATGGCAGAGGCTCCTATTCGCTCGGCGTTGAGGAGCAGGTCATCTTCCCAGAAATCAACTTGGATCTTGTGAAGAGAACGCAAGGCATGAACATCACTTTTGTCACCACTGCCAAAAGCGATGAGGAGTGCGTCGAGCTTCTCGCGGCACTCGGTCTACCATTTAAACAGGCTGCGTAAGAGGAGAAAGAATGTCAGGCAGTAATGATCCAATAGCCGATCTACTCACAAAGATCCGCAATGCCCAAACAGCAAAGCAGAGATTCGTAGATCTGCCCTGGAGCAAGATGAAAGAGGCGATTGTCAAGATCTTGAAAGGCGAGGGCTTTGTAGCCCACTACTTAGTGAAAGAAGAGGATCGCAAGATGACCATGCGCGTCTTTCTCAAGTATGGTCCTGACCGCAAAGCGGTGATCAACGGTCTGAAGCGGGTCTCCCGAGTCAGTTGCCGCAAATATGTGACCGCTGATGAGATCCCGACGATCATGGGCGGGATGGGAATCTCGATCGTATCGACTTCTCAGGGCGTTCTGGATGGGAAGACAGCAAAAGAGAAGAGAGCAGGCGGAGAGCTACTCTGCATTGCATGGTAGGTAAAAGGTAAGTTTATGTCGAGAAAAGCACGTGTACCGATAGCGCTGCCGAAAGGAGTTACGGTTAAACAGACAGGGCAATCGATCTCGGTCAAAGGCCCCAAAGGCAATCTTGAGCGCGAGCTCTATGATGGCCTGGTGTTGACCATTTCCGAAAGCGAGTTGAATCTTGCTCTTGCGCCGTCGAGGACAGAGAAAAATTTCCTCGGCCTCTACTGGGCCCTTGTCAACAATATGGTGGCAGGTGTCTCCCAGGGCTTTGAGAAAAAACTGGAGATGGTGGGCGTCGGTTTTCGCGCCTCTGTCACAGGTAAAGAGGTCGATCTGCAGATCGGCAAATCTCACCCCACACGCGTGCCGATTCCTCAAGGAGTGCAGGTGGTTGTCGAAAAGAATACGACGATCATTATCACAGGGATAGATAAGCAGCTCGTCGGTCAGTTCGCGGCCACTTTGAGAGCCAAGTACAAACCAGAGCCTTACAAAGGCAAGGGCATCCGCTATGCAGGCGAGAGTGTGCGCAAGAAGGCGGGTAAAGCGGGCAAAGCAGGTAAGGCAGCGTAGAGATTATGGAAAATGAACTGAGAAGAAAAGTACGCAATCGGATCAGGCGCAAGAGGCGCTTGAGGAATGGGGTTCGCGGCAGTGCAGCCAAACCGAGGCTCTCTGTCATAAAAACCAACCAGCATATCCACGTTCAGCTGATCGACGATGAGAAGGGCCTAACCTTGATCAGCGCCTCGACGCTTTCCAAGGATCTGCGCACGACCGAATTTGGTCGCAAGAACAAGGCTTCAGCGAAGAAGCTTGGGCTGACCGTTGCCGATCTTGCGAAAAAGAAGGAGATTACCCAGGTGGTCCTCGATAGGGGAGCTGCCAAATACCACGGTGTGATTGCAGCCTTTGCTGATGGGGCGCGCGAAGGCGGCCTTGGTCTATAAATATAGGATTAATTGAGCGATGAGAGAAGGAAGAAGAGAAGGAAGAAGGGAAGAGTCCAAAGGGGAAAAGAGCGAGTTCGAAGAGAAAGTGCTCGTCGTCAACCGCACCTCGAAAGTGGTGAAGGGCGGACGCAAGTTTAGCTTTGCTGCTCTCGTTCTCGTTGGCGACCGCAAAGGGCGCGTTGGCTACGGCTTTGCCAAAGCCAATGAGTTGACCGACGCCATCCGCAAAGGAGGCGAGCTTGCACGTAAGAGCCTCATCACCTTTGAAACAGAAAAGACCACCATCCCTCACGAGATCACCGTCTATTCCGATGGAGCTGTGCTGCTCTTGAAGCCAGCGCCTGCAGGCACAGGGATCGTCGCGGGCTCGAAGGTGCGCTCGATCTTGGAACTCGCTGGCATTAAGGATGTTGTGGCCAAGAGTTTGGGTTCAAACAATCCGATCAACCAGGTCAAGGCAGCCTTCAAGGCGCTGCTTGGCTTGAGAAATCGCAAGGAGACGCTCGAAATTCGGGGGGTTGCATGAGTCGAGAATTTACCACGCTGCACGGACTGAAGGATAGCTCGAGGCCGACAAAGCGGCGCAAGCTCCTGGGCCGTGGCCCCGGTTCCAAACATGGGAAGACCAGCTGCCGAGGATTTAAAGGCGCAGGCTCTCGCTCAGGCTGGAAGGCGCGTCATGGAGCAGAAGGTGGGGGAGTCCCTCTCTACCGCCGTATTCCTTCGCGAGGCTTTACTCGAGGTCGTTTTCTAGAAAGACTCGATACCATCAATTTGGATCGCATCGAGACGCTCTATAAAGATGGCGAGACGGTCAGCACGGAAACTCTCCGAGAAAAGGGCTATCTCAGTGGCCCCAGTCTGGGAATCAAAGTGCTCGGTCGAGGAACTCTTTCCAAGAAAGTGAAGCTCCAAGTCGAGGCGATGTCAGGAAGTGCAAAAGCCAAGCTAGAAGCGGCTGGGATTCTTTAAGCGATGGCCTTTGTTGGGGAACTGAAGAGAATTCTTGGCATAAGCGAGCTGAAGCAGCGGATTCTTTTTACCTGCCTCATGCTGGTTATCTGCCGAATCGGCGTCTTCATTCCCGTACCGGGGATCAACGGTGAGCAGGCGCTTCACTATTTTCGCCAAGCGATCGGAGGCGGACAGAACCTCTTCCAGCTCGTCGACATCTTTTCGGGCGGCGCCTTTGCTCAGATGACGGTGATTGCCCTCGGTATCGTTCCCTACATCTCCGCCTCTATCATCATGCAGCTCTTGATGGCCCTTGTGCCCAGCCTGCAGAGAGAGGTGCGCGAAAATCCCGAGACAGGCAGGCGCAAGATCAACCGCTACACCCGCCTTCTGACAGTGGCTCTGGCCATCCTGCAGTCCAGCCTCTTCGCCCGTTACGCCCTGCAGATGAATATGGCGACGCCCGGCATCATCCTTCCCGAAATGCTGCAGACCCAGATATTTGGTTTTCACTGGCTCTTTTTCCTCGTGACGACGGTCACGATGACGACAGGCACGATCCTGCTGATGTGGATCGGCGAGCAGATCACCGAAAAGGGGATCGGCAATGGAACCAGTTTGATCATCACGCTTGGCATCGTATCGAGCCTGCCCTCGATGCTCGGCTCTCTCATCTCCCAGCTCAACCTGGCCTCTCCTGAGCCAGGCCAGCTCTCTTTTTCGACGCTTGTGGTGCTCTTTGCTGTCTTTGTCTTTGTGATCATCGCAACCATTTTGATCATCCAGGGTGTGCGCAAGATCTCGGTGCAATATGCCAGAAGAGTTGTGGGCCGTCGCGAAGTGCAGGGTGGAGGCTCCTTCATCCCTCTGAAAATCAACTATGCAGGCGTTATTCCAGTGATTTTCGCCTCGTCGCTTCTGATGTTCCCTGCAACGCTGGGCCAATTCATTGGCCAGGGCTCGTGGATGACCCGAATTGCAGCTGCCCTCTCCCCAGGAAACTGGGTCTACACCGCAGTCTACGTCATCCTCATTCTATTTTTTACTTACTTTTGGACAGCCACTCAGTTTCACCCCGAGCAGATCGCCTCCGATATGAAGCGCAATAACGCCTTCATTCCCGGCGTTCGCCAAGGGAAACCGACCCAGGATTATCTCGAATCGACGATGAATCGAGTCACCTTGATCGGGGCGGTTTTCTTAGCTCTGATCGCCATTCTTCCGACCCTAGTAGGAAAAATTCTGCATGTCGATCCAAATATCAGCTATTTCTTTGGCGGCACGGCCCTATTGATCCTCGTCGGCGTGGTGCTCGATACTGCCAAACAGATCGAGTCCCATCTCATTACGAAGCGATATGAAGGCTTCATGAAAAGATCCCGTGGAAGGTCTTGATCTAATATGGACACTTTCGGTAAAATCTTGGAGCCTTTTTACAATCAAAATTACATACGAGCAGAAGGTTAATTTAGGAAGCGCATATGCCACGAGTCATTGGAGTTGATATCCCCGGGAATAAGAAGCTCTTTGTCAGTTTGACCTACCTTTATGGAATAGGCCCCAAGCTTGCTCAGGAATTGATCGAAAAGCTGGGTCTCGACGGCGACAAGCGCGCCCAGAACCTCACAGGCGAGGAGATTGCGAAGTTGAATGCGGTGCTGCAGAGCGAATACCTGGTCGAGGGCGATCTCAGACGCAGCATCCAGAACGATATCAAGCGATTGATCGCTATCAACAGCTACCGCGGCTCACGCCACCGTTCAGGGCTTCCTGTTCGAGGTCAGAGAACGCGCACAAATGCAAGAACGCGAAAAGGAAGACGCAAGACCGTGGCCGGCAAGAAGAAAACGCCAGCTAAAGGCTAAAAAGAAAGGAAAATAGAGGGAGAAGCGCCTTGGCAAAACAAGCAGCAGAAAAACAGGTCGTAAAAAAACCACTTGGAAAGACGAAGAAGAAACAGGCAAGGCATGTCCCTGCAGGAATTGTTCATGTCGTTGCGACCTTCAACAACACGATTATCACCATCACCGATCCCGCTGGCAATGTGATCTCCTGGTCGTCGCCGGGCAAGGTAGGCTATTCAGGTTCGCGCAAGTCCTCAGCATATGCCGCTTCGATGGCCGCCCAGGATGCGGTCAAGGGCGCAGCCTCTGTCGGCTTGAAAGAGGTCGAGGTGAATTTAAACGGACCTGGCGCAGGCCGAGAGGCAGCTGTCAGAGCGCTTGTTAGTTCTGGGGTGATGGTCTCCATCATCCGAGACAAGACGCCTGTGCCCCACAATGGTTGTCGTCCACGAAAACGCAGAAGGGTTTAATAATGAGTGCAGTTCTTTACGATAAATTCGAAATGCCCGAAGAGGTAAGAGTTGACGATAAGTCAGCAGGCGCCAAGCATGCGAGATTTATTGCCGAGCCCTTTGAGCGGGGATTTGGCCACACTATCGGCAATGCGCTGAGAAGGATGCTCTTAAGCGCAATTGAGGCTCCTGGCATCATCTCTTTCTTCCTAGAAGGAGTCCCCCATGAGTATATGGCGGTCGATGGGATTATCGAAGATGTCACCCATATCATCCTGAACTTGAAGGGAGCTCTCCTGAGAAAGCTTCCGATGGATGATAAGCCCTATTCAAGAGAGACCAAGACCGTCATCAAGATGCTCGAGGTCACAGCAGAGGATCTCGTTGCGGGCGGACAAAGAGTGATTCGGCTCGGGGATCTCTTCGATGCATCGGGCGACTATGAGGTGATCAATCCAGACCATCCGATCTTCACAGTGACCAAGCCTATGGTGAAGCGAGTGGAGCTGAAGGTGGCAATGGGAAGAGGCTATATTGCCGCTGAGCGCCATCGCCTTCCCAATCGCATTATTGGCGAGATCGTTGTCGACACTCTCTTCTCTCCTGTTCGCATGGTCAACTACTTCGTTGAAGATACCCGTGTGGGTCAAGACACCGACTACGACAGGCTGATTCTCGATATCACAACCGATGGACGCATCACCCCGAGTGAGGCGCTCTCCTTTGCCTCCAAGCTCTTGACGAAACATCTCGATGTCTTCGAGGATCTGGAGAGCCACGATGTGAGATTCCACGAAGAGGTAGCGCGTGCCGACACCGATCGCGATGAGCTGATGCACAAGCTGGGTCTTGCGATCAACGAGATCGAACTCTCCGTGCGATCGACCAACTGCCTCAATGGAGCCAACATCGAGACCATCGGCGAGCTCGTGATTCTTTCTGAGCCTAAGCTTCTGCAGTTTAGGAACTTCGGTAAAAAATCTCTCAATGAAATCAAAGCGAAGCTCAATGAGATGAACTTGAGTTTAGGCATGGATCTTTCTCCGCTTGGCATCAATGAGGAGAATGTGAAAGATCTGATGAAAAAGTACCGTGAAGAACACCAGATGAAGGGAGCGATCTAAAAATGCGACACCGCAAGGATACTGTAAAACTGGGGCGCACAAGCTCTCATAGACGCTGTCTTGTGGCCAACATGCTCAAGTCGCTCATCGTCCATGGGCGGATCGAGACCACGCTGAGCAAGGGCAAGCTTCTTTGCCGCGAGGCAGACCAGCTCATTACGCTAGCCAAAGAGAATAGCATGGATGCCAAGAGAAGAGCGATAGCGGCTCTAATGGTGCGTTATAACTCTCTGACTCCCAAAGAGATGAGAGCTGCAAAAGAGGGCAAAAAGGGCAGCTACAACAATGACCGTCAGGTGATTTCCAAGCTTTTCGACGATATTGGCCCTCGTTTTCCTAACCGTGCGGGCGGCTATACCCGTCTTGTCAGGCTCTCTCGGCGAGTAGGCGACAACGCGTCGACCTGTGTTCTAGAGATTCTACCGGAGTAGCCCTGATGAGGGTCCGAATTGCGATCAACGGATTTGGACGCATCGGAAGGCTTGTTCTTCGTCAGGCTCTAAAAGAGCCTCTCCTCGAGGTGGTCGCGGTGAACGACCTTGTCGGCGCCGACAACCTTGCCTATCTTTTCAAATACGATTCGGTTCATGGAACCTATGCAGGTGAGGTGAAAAGCAGCGAGAGTGCTATCACCATCGACGGGCGTGAAATTGCCGTTCTCAATGAAAAAGATCCTGCCAAACTGCCTTGGAAAGAGCTCAAAGTGGACTATGTAGTGGAATCGACCGGCCGTTTTGAAACGCTCGAGGATGCAAGCAAGCACCTCACAGCGGGCTGTGGAAGGGTATTGATCACTGCGCCTGCCAAGGGCAATGGGGTGCCGACCTTTGTGCTTGGCGTCAACGAGTCCAAATACAATCCTAAGAGTGACAGGGTCCTCTCAAACGCCTCTTGCACCACCAACTGCCTTGCCCCTCTGGCCAAGGTGCTGATGGACAAATTTGGCATCGAAGAGGGGCTGATGACCACGGTCCATGCGATGACTGCCTCCCAGCCTGCGGTCGATGGCCCTTCGAAGAGAGATTGGAGAGCGGGGAGGGCGGCAAATCAAAATATCATTCCAGCCAGCACAGGGGCTGCCAAAGCGGTTACGCTCTGTATTCCTGAGCTCAAAGGCAAATTGACAGGCATGGCCTTTCGCGTGCCGATTGCCGATGTTTCGGTGGTCGACCTGACGGTCAGGCTGAATCGGGATACGACCTATGAGGAGATCTGCAAAGCCTTTGAGGAGGCCTCCAAGGGCAGCTATAAGGGCATTATTGCCTATACGGAGGATCTTGTGGTCTCCTCTGACTTTATTGGCACCAGCTTTTCTGCTATTTTCGATGCGCGTGCGGGTATTGCGTTAAATGGCCGTTTCTTTAAGTTGGTGGCCTGGTATGATAATGAGATGGGATATGCTTCCCGAGTCAAAGATCTATTAGTCTACATGGCAAAACGAGAAGAGTGATGCAATTTACAAGAGAACCGATCATCGAGACGATAATCACCCCTAAAGAGGGGTATAAGCTGGTGGTGCGCAGCAGTAAAACCAGCGCCCAAGAGGAATTTACGGTCGATTCTGTGCAGCTGATCATGATTGGGCAGAATTGCTTTTACCGCTCTTTGGAGAAGCCGAAGGCCTTTCTGGTGCCTGCGAGCGACTATGAAATTCTCGAGGTGCGAGAGACGCGCGTGCAGCTGAAGATCCCTGGCAAAGATGTGGGCGGGATCAAGGTGGCGGGTGGTCGTGAGACCAGCCTCAAGTCGCAGAAAGAGCCTCGCGAGAAAGAGGCGAGTGCGCCTAAAGAGACAGCTGAAGAGGAGGCCGGGGCCCCTCAGGAAGGGGTTCCAGAGCGGCATGAGAAGGGGCGCCGTCGCCGCTTCCGCAAGAGACATAAGGATGAGGGTGAGGCAGCTCCCTCAGAGACTACCTCTCTGGAGACGCCTGCGCTCCCACCTCCTGCAGCGATCAGAACTCAAGGGGATAAGCCGCTCGAAGAGAGGTTTATCATTCCACCCCCTGCGACGCTGATCTCGGAATCGATTGGCCGTTACCGCGATCTTCCCGACTTCAAAGGTGCATTCTTCGAGAAGGAAGAGCAAGAGGGCGAGCAGCCTCCTCAAGAGGAGCTTGTGAAGCAAGAAGAGCTTCCCGAGGAAGGGCGCGACTTCCTGAATTCCTAATTCTTGACCGCAGCCTTTCGAATCTCTAATCTATAAGCCACGCTCGGGTGGTGAAATGGTAGACACTAGGGACTTAAAATCCCTTGGGGGGAAACCTCCGTGCCGGTTCGAGTCCGGCTCCGAGCATGTGATGGGCGGCAGAGCTTTCTTTGCATGACGACCCATCTGCTCCCTCTCGTCGGTCGCCCAGGTTACCCAACCTGGGCTTCCTCCTCGAGTGACCATCTGGGTCATCCTGCAAAGAAATCTCTAGACGCCCCTCACATGTCGGAGCCGGGCCCCGAGCATGAGCTTTGGAGCTGGGGCTTTGGACCAGTGCCCTCATCTGCTCTCCCCCTTGTCGGTCGCTAGAGGTTGCCCAAGCCTTGAGCTTCCTCCTCGAGTGACCATCTGGGTCATCCTGCAAAGAAATCTCTAGACGTCCCTCACATGTCGGAGCCGGGCCCCGAGCATGAGCTTTGGAGCTGGGGCTTTGGACCGCTCCTCACCTACTTCTGCATCCTAAGCTCTGGATTTAGCGGGGAGGGCCCCTCGCTTGTCGCTCGCCCCCCTCCCTGAAACCCCTCCCCCACCCAACCAGCAGATGAGTTCTCTCTCCACATGGCGATCAGAATGTTAAAAAAAGTCCAAAGGGCTTTGCTGAAACTCTACCTTAAGAGTATGCTTTTTCTTTACACTACCAATTATATTTGGTAAAGTCTATCACCTAGTATAGAGTAGCAGATGCCGATTAGTTCAAAAGAGATGAGGGAGCTCTTCATCAGGCAGGGCTATGAGATAGTTCCTGGTGGTGGAAAGGGCAGTCATTGGAAGCTAAGGAAAGGTAACAAAACGGTAATCATTCCCAACCACAAAGAATTAAAGAAGGGATTGGAACATGCTCTTAGGAAAAAATTAAAAGAAGAAGCCAAAGGTAAAGAGCCATGAAATACCATTTCAAGATTCATGAAGAAGAGGGGTTTTGGGCTGAGTGTCTCGAGCTTGATGGATGTGTCACGCAAGGTGGTACTATCGAAGAGCTCTGTGACAATATGCAAGAGGCATTGAACCTCTACATAGAAGAGCCCGAGGATTCGAAATACCTGGCTCACTTGCCCGATCCATCCATTAAACTATCCAAAAGCGTGGTGGAAGTCGCAGTAGACCCGCAAGTAGCGTTTGCTTTTTTGGTCCGATACTATCGCACCAAACATGGGTTGACCCAGCAGCAAGTAGCGAAAAGGATGGGATTTGATACAATCTACAGCTATCAGAGACTTGAATCAAAACGATGTAACCCCAGCTTGAAGACAATATCGCGGATTAAGGAGGTTTTTCCCGAATTCTCCCTCGATATGGCGATCAGCGGTTAAGCGGGCTTTCTCTTCGAAAAGCACTTGTTTTGCTATAGAATTCATGATAAAATCACCTTCCATTTAACTCTAAATGTGGATCTTATGAAAAAATCATTCCCATGGTTGATTTGTTTATTTGTGAATCTATTGTATTTAACTCCTGTCTTGGGCAATCCGAATCAAACGGAAGGTTTTTTTCATTCAGTGGAAAATGAAGCAGAGGCAGCTTTCCAGTACTTCTGCCAAGAAGTTGAAAGAGACGCCACTTTGAGTCATGGTGAACAACATAAGAAAATTCAAGAATTTAAAAGTTTTGCAGCTAGTCTGACTCCAGCAGTAGCTTCTCATGTCACAAATCTTTTATTGGAAGAGACCCGCTTGCGAATTTTCGAGATGCTGCAGTGTGCCGGTCTCGACAGCATGGAAATGGATGCCTATCTTGCAGATTATGAAAAAATAATATCGCAAATTCAAAATGTGGAGAGTGCTCGGCAATTGCTTTTCTTTGTCGCAGAATTGAAGATTCATCGACAATATGTCTATGACTTTGGTGTTGCTTTAGGCTGTCCTGAAAAACAGTTATTACGTCATGACCTTTCTAAGCTTAGCTTAGGTCAATTTGAAGGGTATGCCCGCTACTTTAGAGGAGGAAGACGGGAGGAAGATAGAGCTGCTTTTCTCGCTGCATGTGAACTCCATCAACTACTTGAGGAGCACCACCTCGAATCTTATAGTAAAAAGGGATTTGATTTCGATAGTTTGTCTCGGCAGCAGTTGCAAAATAATATGCTTGAAACAGTAGCGGACTGGTTAGCAGCCTCTAAACAAAGAGGGGGTGGCTCTTTAATCAATTACCTACTAAATGGATTTGCCAAAAAGAAACCTCACTCTGGCTTGCTTCCCTATCTCGAAGAAGCTCTAATTAAAGCACATGCTTTATATCTGAAGGGTGAAGAAAACCCAGACTCAGATAGTATTTTCAAAGGATTTCCTTGTTGGAATAGCGATGTTGAAAAAGTTTTTCACAACCTAAAGAATTCTAAATAACAGCTTTAATGCGGGAAGTCCCGTTCGAGAGGACTCTTTTGGAATATGCGCTGCCTTATCGATGCAAAATTGCCTGAAGAGGCAACCTACATCAATACTGCAGTGGTGCCTCCCCAGTTATTGATTCAACTGATACCATCTATCCAACTGCTTTAAGGGCATCGGCCTCGATCTTGGAGTTAATAGCAAACTCGAGAAAATAAGGTGACAAATTCCGACCATCTAGCGGGCCATCTTCACAAGCTCGCATCTCGCTCATGTTCACAAACATGGGCTTCGATGCGATCCTGCAAATCCGTCACACTACCTGGCCGGACTTTGTGTCCTTATTTTCTGGACAGACCTAATTCCTCTGCTCGCACGTTCAACTGTCACTGCAAGCCCCGCCTTCTTCCACTGAGCTATTTTTTCCAAAATTGCTTACGCAATTCTTTCGGCCGACAATTTTCTTTTGCGTCCTCAGCCTGTTCTTTCTTGTAATCCCTCTGTACCATCTGCAAGAAATCGAAGTAACCACTGGCGCACTGCAGTGAGGCTGGCCTGAAACATATCAGCTACATGGTTTTTCGTTTTGCCTGACTGAAGGTGCTCAACGCGAGCAATCGAATGCGGGCTCTTGGATGTGATTCTCGTTTTGCTAGTTGGAAAAAATCGATTGCAGCAACTCTGGCCAACTCGTCTTTTAGTCTTCCCATTTTACCCTGGGGGGTGGTGAAAATGGGTAGCATACGCTAAAATCTATTTTTGATAAATGGTATAAGGTTCTTTGGTCAAAAGCAAGAAGCCCTTCTGAGGACGTATAAGCGCCGGAAGCTCAAGAGAGACCACAGCGGTAGCCGTGCGACCATTTTCTTTGCACTCAGGCGGGGGAGCGCCATTGCCAGGCCCGGCGCTTGGATGGGGGGCTGCTGCCGAAGCGGCAAGGCCGAAAATAGGTTGAGATGCCATATGTTATCCGCTCAATTTAGGTTGAAGTAATGCGATGATGGGAGCTAGCTGAAGCTGTTGAGCAAGTGCCATAGCCTCTCGCAGTTTCGGCATTTTGATAGGGCCATGTGTTAATAGTAGTCCCACGATCTCAGCAGAGCCTTTTGTCACTGCTTCTATTAGGGCACTGCCTCGGTCGTCATCTGAAATATTCTTACCATCCAGGAGAGCGTTGATGATAGCAAGGCTTTGACGAGTGCTGCTTCCTGCAGCCGCACACACAGCCAGGCCTCGGTCGTCATCTGAAATATTCTTACCATCCAGGAGAGCGTTGATGATAGCAAGGCTTTGACGAGTGCTGCTTCCTGCAGCCGCACACACAGCCAGGCCTCGGTGGGCATCTGAAATGTTCTTACCATCCAGGAGAGCGTTGATGATAGCAAGGCTTTGAGGAGTGCTGCTTCCTGCAGCCGCCCACACAGCCCCGCCTCGGTCGGCATCTGAAATGTTCTTACCATCCAGGAGAGCGTTGATGATAGCGAGGCTTTGAGGAGTGCTGCTTCCTGCAGCCGCCTCCACAGCCCCTCCTCGGTCGTCATCTGAAATGTTCTTACCATCCAGGAGAGCATTGATGATTGCAAGGCTTTGAGGAGTGCTGCTTCCTGCAGCCGCTTGCACAGCCAAGCTTCGGACGTATTCTGAAATGTTCTTACCATCCAGGAGAGCGTTGATGATAGCAAGGCTTTGAGGAGTGCTGCTTCCTGCAGCCGCTCGCACAGCCCAGCCTCGGTGGACATCTGAAATATTCTTACCATCCAGGAGAGCGTTGATGATAGCAAGGCTTTGAGGAGTGCTGCTTCCTGCAGCCGCTCGCACAGCCCCGCCTCGGTCTACATCTGAAATGTTCTTGCCATCCAGGAGAGCGTTGATGATAGCAAGGCTTTGAGGAGTGCTGCTTCCTGCAGCTGCCAGCACAGCCCAGCCTCGGTGGACATCTGAAATATTCTTACCATCCAGGAGAGCGTTGATGATAGCGAGGCTTTGAGGAGTGCTGCTTTCTGCAGCCGCCTCCACAGCCGAGCCTCGGACGTCATCTGAAATGTTCTTACCATTCAGGAGAGCGTTGATGATAGCGAGGCTTTGAGGAGTGCTGCTTCGTGCAGCCGCCACCACAGCCTGGCCTCGGAAGTATTCTGAAATGTTCTTACCTTCCAGGAGAGCGTTGATGATAGCAAGGCTTTGAGGAGTGCTGCTTTCTGCAGCCGCCTCCACAGCTTTGCCTCGGTTGGCATCTGAAATGTTCTTGCCATCCAGGAGAGCGCTGATGATAGCAAGGCTTTGAGGAGTGCTGCTTCCTGCAGCCGCCAGCACAGCCTCGACTCGGTCGTCATCTGAAATGTTCTTGCCATCCAGGAGAGCGTTGATGATAGCAAGGCTTTGAGGAGTGCTGCTTCCTGCAGCCGCTCGCACAGCCAGGCCTCGGTGGGCATCTGAAATGTTCTTGCCATCCAGGAGAGCTTTGATGATAGCGAGGCTTTGAGGGTTGCTGCTTCCTGCAGCCGCTCGCACAGCCTCGCCTCGCTCACCTTCTGTCATCTCCTCCATCTGAATACGGATCCGGCTCAGAGCATTAGGCAGCTGGCTATTGACAAATCTTGTCGGAGCGCCGCGTAGAAGATAATATGCTTGGGCTCGCACTATGACCGGAGCTCGGAAGAGCGCCCTTGCCTGCCAGCAGGTAGCAACAACCCTTGCTACCGACTGGTGATCGCAAAAACCGATGCAATAAACTAAGATGCTTTGGTCAAAAGCAAGCAGGCCGCTCTGAAGGCGTATAAGCTTAGGGAGCTCAAGAGAGACCACAGCAGTAGCCGTGCGACCATTTTCTTTGCACTCAGGCGGGGGAGCGCCATTGCCAGGCCCGGCGCTTGGATGGGGGGCTGCTGCCGAAGCGGCAAGGCCGAAAATAGGTTGAGATGCCATATATTTAATCTTTAAGTCTTGTTATAATGTAAAATTGTACATTATTAGAGTTTAAATATAATAAAGAAAAATATAAAATATAATTTCTATAAAGATATTTTAAAGCACGAGTCAGCTACATTGAAGATCTCTGGGGTCTGGGCTCTGGCAGCTATCAATTCAGAGAGAGCGATGAACTACCAGCCCTTGCGCCAAA
Organism: Chlamydiia bacterium; assembly: GCA_963827485.1. Lineage (GTDB taxonomy): Bacteria > Chlamydiota > Chlamydiia > Chlamydiales > JAAKFR01 > CAWHBB01. The sequence goes on along the minus strand of CAWHBB010000001.1, from coordinate 183,246 downwards.
GCGTCCTATTGAAGGTGATGGGGTCGAGAAGAGGGCTTTTGGCTTTCCCCCGATAGTGCGGGCAGCCATGAGCAGTTATGCCTATTATAAATGAACGACTTACGACAAATTAACTCATTTGAATTAAATTATTTATAACGAAAATTAGCGAGAAGGATATTTGGGCAGCCGCCCGCACAGCCCTGCCTCGGTTGGCATCTGAAATGTTCTTACCATCCAGGAGAGCGTTGATGATAGCGAGGCTTTGAGGTTGTGCAAGCTGATGCAAATGACCCCTCTTCGCAGAAAGTGTTTATTTTTACACATGATAACATCGTTAAATGAATGGTTCTAATCACTACCGCTTCCCCCCTACCTTCTCGAAATTATCCCAAAGCTCTCAGTAAGCTTGGAGGCGCTCTCTATAACCCTCTATTTGCGCCCTCGCGAGAAGAGAGCAAGGAGGCGGCCGGACCAGGCCCAGGCACAGGCTCTCTAGCAACAAGTCAAGAATAGACTATTTCTCAAAATCTCTGTTAATATTGCATATTTGCCAACAAAGCACATTCATTTGAAAATCCGCAAGTTTGTGGATTTCATGATAGAGATTGGCCGCAAAGTGTGATCACTGCCTCGCCTAAAGGCTAGCAAATAATAGAACTATCTGATAGAATCGTCCCCTATGAGAACCGGAGGCTTGAAATCTTACTTCCCTCTTGATGAGGTTTTGGATGTGGCTTTTGCCGACAACCTTTCCGCTCATGCTATTCAACATCTCCTTCCAATTCTTCGCCGCAAGGCGAAGTAACATATAATTTCTCCAACATTTTTTTTGTTTCTGTAATCCAAGGGATTGTGGAACGTTCATTTTTTATAAATCTTTTAAAGGAGAAAGTATATGTCAGTAAAAGCAACAGCTGCTGCCCAAGATGGGCAGCCACCACGAGAGCCTTGGTCCGCGCTTTCACCCTACCTCGTGCCACCTTTAGCAGCTTCTGCAGCCATCGTTCCTGTCTTTCGCGACATGGTGGCCAAAAGCGCTCAGCAAAAAGGAGTGCCCGTTCCTCAGATGACTCTGGTTGCTGGGCTTAAGGAAGGATTTAAGGCGGCGCCTACCGTAGGCGTTATCGTTGGAACGCAGATGGTCATCCAGAGAGCTGTTGAAAGAGCTCTTGTCGGGGATTCCAATAAGGGTAGCCTCTCATCGGCCTTTGCAAGTTCTGCAATCGTGGGCACTCTATCAGCACCTGTTCTCGCCGTTTTTAATGGTCAGACTATGGGCTGGAGCGTGAGGGACTCTTTGCGCAAGTTCTCCGCCAAGCAGGGTCTTGCTATTGCTGTTCAGGAGAGCGCTTTTGTGGGTGGTCTTAGCGCAGCAGATCGGCTAGCTGTCGTGATGAGAGAACAGTTTGGTCAGAGCAATGTGGTGGACTACAGCGCAGCCTTCACAGCGGGGGCCCTCGGAAGCCTTGTGGGCCATCCAGCCAATACCGCTCTGACACGCTGGCAAAGCGGCATGACAGTGGAGAGCTTTCGCCAATCGATGTGGGGATCGGCTCGCAAGGCGCGTGCCGTGGGCTGTTTTTCAGTCCTATACAAATTGGTGAAAGAGGCGCCGAGCTCTGCTATGAGCTAGATGATCCTATTCACAGCCCGTGTCTCGAAAAGCATGGGCTGTGATTTTTTTTGCAAAAATTGCCCATTGACCCTGACGTTACGTCATTCCCTATTATTGGGTCGTTCTTTAAAATCATAGGGATTTTGAAGGAGATCTGTCAGTGGCTTATACAGTTGCGAAATTAGCTCAAATTTCAGGAGTCAGCGTTCGGACCCTCCATTGGTACGATAAGGTGGGCCTTCTCAAACCGGCCTACCATGGTTCCAATGGGTACCGATACTACGAAGAAGAGCAGCTTTTAATCCTTCAGCAAATTCTATTTTTTAGAGAGCTGGGGTTTGAGTTGAAGCAGATTCGAAAGGTTCTGGGAAGAAGCGATTTCGATAAACAGGTCGCTCTATGCGCTCACCGCAGGGTGCTGCAAAAGAACATAGAGAAAACCAAACAGCTGATTAAGACGATTGACAAAACAATCGAACACTTAAAGGGAACTAAGAAAATGAAAGAGAATGAAATGTTTGCTGGATTCAGCAAAGAACAGCAGGCGGAATATGAAAGACAGATCGTAGATCGCTTCGGAGAGCAGGGAAAAGCTGCTATCGAGGAGAGCAAACAGAATGTGAAAAAATGGTCGAAGGCAGATGAGCAGAATTGCAAGAAAGAATTCGATGAAATCTGCAAGGAGCTCACCCGCTTTCTGGGCAAGAACCTCAAGCCCAATGCAGCAGAGGTTCAGAGCGTGATCCGCAGCCACTACGAGTGGCTCAGCAAATTCTGGACTCCCACAAAAGAGTCCTATGCAGGTCACGGCCAGTTTATCGCGAGCAGCGATCTACGAAAAGCCTATGAGCTCTATCATCCTCGATTGCCTGAGTTCATAGCAGAGGCCATTCAGCTCTTTGCTAATAGAGAGTTGGATTAAAATCTCTAGACAGGCAGCCGGCCATCCGGTTGCCTGTTTTCGGGCCCATCCTACGAGATGAGGAGAACCCTAAATTAATGAAAGTAGTATGAAAGCCCAATAACAACGGAATTATTTCGTAAGCGACTCCTCAAGGTGTTGCTGAGAGTGATGGGGTGGCCTTGAGTATCGGTGCCTAGGCTTGTATCATTGATGGAAACTCTCCCAAGGTTAGTGTGCACGTAATCAGCGCGTAGATGGAGCCTAGAACAGAGCTGATACTCGATCCCAATCCCTAGGCGCAAAGCAGGATTCCATTTATCTTTTGATGTGTGCTCTGGCAAGATCCATTGACTAGTGGGAGCTACTATTATAAATCCGCTGTCGACGGCATGGGAATCAACTTTTATCTTAGCAGCAGAGATGCCCACACGTCCGTAAAATAGGGTGCGGGGCGTCAGGAGCACCCCTGGACGTAGATCAAGACTGTAGGGCCAAGTTGAGGCCTCTACAAGGGTATCATATGATGTATCGTAAAAAATATTGAGCGTGTTGCTAGCCCCCCCAACCGGAGTGTTAATGAATGTGGGTCCCGCTGCAAACTCTACTGAGGTATTGGTTGCAGTAGAAACGCTCAATTCTCCTCCTAGATATAGCCTTCTCCACACCTCGCCATATCCGAGAAAGAGCGCTCCCTGAAATTGGTTATTGTAGCTTTGATTGGGAGTGTTTAAGAATCTTGTTTCACCCCAGAAATCGTTATCTGCCTGCAAAAGCCCTCTCTGACAATCCTCTAGAACGCCACCCCCTATGGATCCGCCACAGTAAAGACCTTGAAAAGCTAAGCTGCAAGGAGGTGGCTCTAGGCATGCAGGTCTAAGACAATTAAAACGGTAGCAGAGTCCTAACATAAGCGCATGATCGTAGCAACGAATGGCTGTTTTGTTGCTTACAAAAATGGGGCTAAGATTTACAGGGCTTAATGTAGAAACTGAGCCATTAACTGAAATTTTTCCATAATCTGTATAGATGTAATCGGCGCGAAGGGAGAGCCGTCGAGTGAGTCTTTTTTCGATGCCTAAGCCTGCTCGAAAGGAGATGAAATCCTTTTTTTTAGAAGACATTACGGAGACTTCACCCGAATCGAAAACGTTATCAAATTGAAACTCGGTACCCGCCTTTAAATGCCAGCGTGCGGTGCTCAAGCCGAGACGTCCGTAGAGTAAGGTTGAACAATTTAGGTACCATCCGGGCAAGAAGTCAATTCCCCATTGATGGGTATTGATACCTTCGCAAATAGAAGTTGCATTATCAATCTGTTCAATCCTTGAAGAGATCTCATTAACATACCCTCGAGCTTTAAATCGAGTAGGGCTGAATTGGAGAAAACCCTCAGCTGCCAGGTATAATTGGCAGCATCTAATGCCATATCCTGCGAACAAAATCCCAGTGACATCATGATCGAACAGTTTTTCCCTCAGATTACTAGAGGAAGCAAGTATCTGGTTAGGCGATAAAATATTTAACGTAGAGGTCGAAAGCCCGGTCTGGCTTCCTTCTGTCAGATGCCCACCTATTGAGCCTCCTACATAGAAACCTTCGAAGGCAGCAAGTCCTGAGCAGCTCAGCGCAAGTGTTAAGAGAAACGATCTCATAGAAATTCCACGATAATTTGACACGATATCACCTATTATTCGTAACCGCACACGCCTGTGCGAGGAGAATTTACAAGAGGCAACCACATGTAGGTATCCCCTTCATCGACTGCACAAGGATGGCCCTCGCTACAATCAGCACAGGATATTTCGCCACACACAGAGCAAATAGTGTCAGGAGTTTTTTTGCAAGAAGTTGAGGAAAAAGGGGAGATCGTTTCTCACAAGAACCGTGATTATAGATCGCTAGACTGAGAAATCGCTACTTCGTTAAAGTCGCTGCATGCAAAGGAGCCTCCTATGAATTGGGTAAGAAGAGCATTTTCGTTTTTCATCGTTACATTAATCGGTTTTATGAAACTCCAGGCACAAACCACCCATGATGAGCTCGTCGATGTTCAGGCGGCCATTCCCCAAATTCAGATCGATCTGAAGTATGCCACTGCTGATAACTTCACCGGCCAGATCGTATACGATTTCCAAACCTGCTTATTGCTGAAAGAGGCGGTATTGCGCTTGCAAAGGGTGCAGGCAGAGCTTGAAACTATGGGTCTTGGATTAAAAATCTGGGATGGATTTCGACCTATGGCTGCGCAATGGAAATTTTGGGAGCTTGTCCCCGATGAACGCTATGTCAGCGACCCAAGAAAAGGAGGCAGGCATACCCGAGGCACAGCAATCGACTTAACCTTGATCACAAAAGAGGGCCAAGAATTGCCGATGCCCACCGGCTTTGATGATTTTTCCGAGAAAGCCCACAGAGATTATATGGGAGCGACCAAAGAAGAGATCGCTAATCGGGAGCTCCTACAGCTAATCATGGAGAGACATGGATTCATAGGGCTACCCACCGAATGGTGGCATTTCGATCTGGTCGGATGGGAAAAGCACCCCCCCATCGGCATGGTCTCTAGCAAGGCAGCTAGATGAGCTCCACTGAACTTTTCATAGAACAGATTCCAGGCGAGGGGGATCTGAATTTTGTCCTGATCCACAATGCAGGCTCAGATCACCGTTTTTTTATCCATCAGCTCGAACTGTTGAGAAAATTTGGCAATATCGTTCAATTGGATTTGCCAGGCCACGGCAAAAGCTCCCCCATATCTAGCTACAAAATGGGGGATCTTTCCTCGGTTATCGCAAGGGTTTGCAAAAAATTATCCCTCAAGAATGTTTGCCTGATCGGTCTCAACAATGGCGCCAATATCGCCATCGACACCGCGCTGAATCACAGCCTGGCAATCGTTAGACTTGTCTTGATCGATCCGCCCATCTTCATGGACCGCTCCTTCGTTTCTGAAATCGATTCCTATATCGAGAGTCTGGAGAGGGCTGAGTTCAATCACGAGTTCGTAGCCTCCTTCGTCGATGCTCTATTTATAGACACCCCTTCTAGCAATAAGGAAATTGCCGCCAGCGCATTCAATGGCGTCGATAAAAAAGCGCTTCAGGCCATCTTTAGAGGCCTCCTCGAATGGGATGCTAAATCAGCCGGCACTTTAAAAAAGATTGCCCACCCAACTCTGTGCATTTTAACAGATGAACACCACTGCTCTTTTGAGAAGATGGCTCGCGAAGCACCCCAATTTGAAATCGGAAAGGTCATGGGATCAAAATGTTGGGCGACTCTTGAAGTTCCCGATCAAGTCAATGCGATGATCGCCCGCTTTTTAAAGATTCGGGCCAAGTGAATGGCAGATAGTTGATGTTAAAAATCTTTATCCTGATGGTAGGCCTGCTGATGAGCGGAGGAGCTTTGAAAGGTCATTTTTCGAAGGAAGAGCTATTCAAGACCCCAGAGTGCATCTCAGCCAGAATCAGCCCCGATGGCCGTCTGATCGCTGAGGTGGGCAGCGATGAGACGGGTGTCGCTAATCTCTTCATCCGAGAAAAGGGGGCCAGAGGCCGCGAGCAGGTCAGCTTCTTCACAAGCCCCGAGATCATCCAGTTTTTCTGGGCTCCTGATAGCAACAAAGTGCTGCTTTTGAAAGATGAGGCAGGTAGCGGACAGCTCCATCTCCACGGCTTCGACATCGCCTCCAGGAGGCACTTTCTCTACACCAAAGATTTTCCAGGAGCAAGCGCCAAGGTGGTCCAGATCAGCGCGAAAGAGGACAAAGCCATCATCGGTCTCAACCAGCGCAACCCACGCTACCACGACCTCTATGAGCTCGATCTAAATAGCGGAGCGCTCCGCCTGATTCTACAAAACGACTCCTATGCAAAATTCCTCTTCAGCGATGATCTCAAGCTCATCCTCAAGGTCAAAATCCAAAAAGATGGCTCCTGGACCCTCCTCAATGCTCAAGATGAACCGCTCTCCGAGCTCACTGCTGAAGAGGCATTCCAAACCGAACTTCTCGCCTACGACTCCCAAGAAGAGGGAATCTATCTCTTAGACGCTCGCAATTCAGATTTTAGCCGATTGATTATCAAGGACTTAGATGGGTATGATACGGTTTTATCATGGGATGTTCTAGGCGATATTGAGGAGGTGCTCTTTCTGGAAGGCAGGCCTGCCGCCTTTGCCACCTACGACACAAAGAAGCGGTGGCATATTAGAAGCGAGGAGGTGGCCACCGATCTGGAATTTTTGGAGAGCAAGCTCGGCTCCTTTTCCATCCTCAATCAGAGTCAGAGCGGCGACCTCTGGATGGTTTCAAGCAATCTGCCCGATCAAGGGGCCTCTCTTTGGCTCTATGAGCGCACTTCCCACAAGCTAACGGCCGTACAGCACTCCCAGATGGAGGGAGCTCAGATGTACGAGCTCGTCGTCAGGTCGAGAGATGGTCTTGAGCTTGTCTGCTACTACACTTTGCCCAAAGAGGCCGATCGAGGGGGCTATGTCGATGAGCCGCTCCCTCTCGTTGTGCTACCGCACGGAGGGCCTTTCAAGGTGCGCGATCGGTATGAATTTAATCCCAAACATCAGTGGCTCGCCTCTTGCGGCTACGCTGTCCTGAGCGTGAACTTTCGCCTCTCCTCAGGCTTTGGCAAGGCCTTTGTCAATGCAGGCAACGGTGAGTGGGGAGGCAAAGCCCATCTCGATGTGATCGACGCGGTCGAGGCGTGCATTGCCAAGGGGATCGCCGCAAGAGATAGGCTGGCCATCTTTGGGGGCAGCTACGGCGGCTTTGAGACGCTCGCCGCCCTCACCTTCACTCCCGACTACTTCACCTGCTGCATCGCCGTGTGCGGTCCCTCCAACCTAAAAACCGTTCTGGACAACGTACCCGAATATTGGGAGTTCACCTCGGAGCCTCTCTCCGATAGGACGCTCTTTTTTACCAAGAGGGCCTTTGTCACCAGCATGGGGGGCGATCCCGATGAGGAGGAGGGGATCCGCTATCTGCAGAAGTGTTCGCCGCTCAACCATCTCGATCGGATAAGCGCCCCACTGCTGCTCGTCCATGGGAAAAATGACCATATTGTAGCGGAAAACGAGTCGAGGCAGATCTTCGAGAGCATGAGGGCGGCGGGCAAAGAGGTGACCTACATCCTCTTTCCGGACGAGGGACACCGCTTTGGTAAATTTGGGAACAGAATGTTCTATTTGGATCAGGCAGAGGCCTTCCTCTCGAAGCATCTCGGGGGAAAATATCAGCCTATCGATGAGAAAACGATCGCATCGAGTGCAGTGATTTTCAAATACCCGCTTTAGGGAGCGTTTTCGAGCCACTCGTAGTAGCTCAAAGGGGCTCTGACATGGCCGACGCCGCCAAGCTCGCCGCGCACATGCATGAGAGTTAGCCCCATCACATTGAAACCGGAGCCGTCGCCTCCGTTGGCCCAGAAGGTGTCGGGCTTGGCATCCATTCTTTTCGGCCAGTGCTCGACTAGGTAGGTGCCGCCGGTCGAAAGCAGCTGCTCCTTGAGAACAGGGTCGGAAAATTTGGCCCGCACCACTCGCAGCATCGCCTGGATCGCCTGCACAGGGTACCAGTCGCTCGGAATCCGCTTCCTCAGTTCGGGATCACGGGAGAGCGCATAGCCCTCAAAACCATCTAGCGGGGCGGTGAAGAGATCCATCGTCTCAAAGTCGGGATAGTACTTGAGCGCGTGGTAGGCATTCTCAGAGCAGGAGAAGGTGAGGGTCTTATCGTCAAAGGTCAGCTCCACACGAGCAGGATAGGCGTTGGTGGCAAAAAAGAGGTCGTCTGCCCCTCCCGCCTCGTCGGTTGCATCGAAGAAGGTGAGAAAGCCCTCCTCGCCATGGTTGTTCTTGAAGGTCGCCTCTGGAGGAGAAATTGGATTAAAAATCGCAGCGAGTCCCACGATTAGTTGTAGAAGGGCCATTTTATTTCCTCTTTTAGAAGATAAGGTATACTATTGTACCCCAAGAGGTAGGGAAATTCAACATGGAAAAAGATAATTTAGATTTGGCGCAAAATGTGGCCAAAAGACGCACCTTTGCCATCATCAGCCACCCCGACGCAGGCAAGACCACCCTCACTGAGAAGCTGCTGCTCTACTCGGGGATGATCCACACCGCAGGCATGGTGCGCGGCCGCAAAGGGCGCAAGATGGCCGCCTCCGACTGGATGTCGATGGAGCAAGAGAGAGGCATCTCGATCACCGCCTCGGCGATGCAGTTCACCTACAAGGATGTGGTGATCAATATTCTCGATACCCCAGGCCACGAAGATTTTTCCGAAGATACCTACCGCACCCTGACCGCCGCCGACTGCGCTATCATGGTGATCGATGCGGCTAAAGGGGTGGAAAAGCAGACGCGTAAGTTGTTTGAGGTCTGCAGGTTGCGAAAAATCCCCATCCTCACCTTTATCAACAAGATGGATATGCCTGGCCGAGATCCGCTCGATCTGATGGATGAGCTTGAGAACCTCTTACAGATTCAATCCTTTGCCTACAACTGGCCCATTGGTGCAGGCAAGCAGTTCTGTGGAGTCTACGACCGACTCAAGGCCCGCTCGCTTCTCTTCACGAAGATCGGCACGGGGGGCGCTGAGAGGGCGGGGCTCGAATACACCCAGCTCGACGATCCGAGGTTCTCTGAGAAGCTCAACCCCGATGAGCTGAGAAAGCTCGCCGAGGAGCTTGCGCTTCTCGAAACCGCTGGTAATCGTTTCAGCGAAAAGGATTTTCTCGAGGGCCACACGACGCCGGTATTTTTTGCCTCTGCGCTCACCAACTTCGGCGTCGAGCCCTTTTTCGACGCCTTCATCCACTTGGCGCCTGCGCCTCAAGAGCGGCTTGCCGATGGTTTGGATGGAAAAGAGGTTGCGATCGATCCACTCAAGACCCCTTTTAGCGCCTACATTTTCAAGATTCAGGCCAACATGAATAAAAAGCATCGCGACAGCCTCGCCTTCATGCGGATCTGCTCGGGCAAGTTCGAGAAGGATCTGATGGTCAAACACCACAGGCTCGGCAAGGAGATTCGCCTCTCCCGCCCTCACAGCATGTTCTCAGGGGAGAGAGCCACTCTCGATGTGGCCTACGCGGGCGATGTGATCGGTGTCATCAACCCGGGAGTCTTTTTCATCGGAGATACGATCTCTTTGAGCGGGGGCTTCAACTTCAAGCCGCTTCCGCGCTTCCAGCCGGAGATCTTCGCCAAGGTGACAACGCGGGATGTGAGCAAGCGGAAAGCATTTGACAAAGGGGTCGTACAGCTAGCTGAGGAGGGGGCGATTCAAATCTTGCGCCCCTTCGATTCGAGCGGAGATCTCATCTACGCGGTCGTCGGCAAGCTGCAGCTCGAGGTCATGCAGTACCGGCTGCTCGATGAATATGGGGTGGAGACCTCGCTCAACCTGCTTCCCTACCAGTGCAGCTCCTGGGTAGAGGGAGATATGGGATCCTACCAAGGATCGTCCAACTCGATTCTAGTTCAAGATCGCTACGATAAGCCGATGGCGCTCTTCACCTCGCAGTGGGAGAAGCAGTATGTCATGAAAAAGAACCCTGACATCCGCTTCTCCGATTTGAATGCATGAAATCAGGCTCTTACTAACGCATGGAGGCATTTGAGGGCTGAGAGTGCAAGAAAGGTGAGAAGGGCTCTCTTGGGAGTAAATAGCCTACCTTTCGGCTGAGCTTGAGCTTGCATTAGATACTCTTTCACATCGATAGCAGCTTCGGTTCCATCGCCTGCTGCAGCGAGCAGCTTGCGATATTTGAGCGGACGGCAGACATCCCCGACGGCAAAGACTCCCTCCACACTGGTTGCAGTTTTGCCCCGCTTGATCTGGATGACCCCCTCGCTATCCATCTCGAGCTGCCCCCTGAAAAGCTCGCTATTGGCAGGTCTGCCATTGCAGACAAAAAGCGCATCCGCTGCAACCTGCTCTAGAGCGCCGCCCCTTTCGAGAGTCACTCCTGTCAAGAACTGCTCTCCATGGACCTGAGAGAGCTTGGTCTGCTCAAGGATCTCTACTCCGCACCCTCGGACCTTGTCCACAAGGGTGGGTGAGGCATAGAGAGCGCCCTCATAGATGAGTCTGATTTTTGTGGTGTGCTTTGCCATTTCAAGCGCCTCTCCCATAGCGCTGTTGCCGCCGCCGACGATAAAAACGGTTTTGTCTCTGTAGCGATCAGCGATGTCGAGTGTGCTGCTGTAGATCCCTTTCCCTTGCAGCCTGCTCTCGCTAGCAACTCCAAGCGGCTTCGGGAAGGTACCTGTGGCGATGACGAGCGCTTTCGTGGATAGAACCCCACCGTCATCTAGGGTTACTCTGAAAGGTCTCTCTCTGAGGTCGACAGCGACTGCTCTACCAGGCAGCAATCTCGCGCCAAATCTCGTCGCTTGGTCCGAGAGATGACTGAGAAGATCAGCGCCTCTGATCCCGCGATCAAAGCCTGAGAAGTTGGTGATCTCGCGGATGAGAGGGAGCTGGGCGTGCATCCGTTCCCCTGTGACCACTGTGGGAGCGAGCTTTTCCTGACCGGCAAAGACCGCTGCGGTGAGGCCTGACATGCCTGCGCCTAAAATGATGAGATTATGTGTCATAGTATCCTCCTATTATTTTGGATTATTAAGAAATGAAAGGGCCTCCCGGGATGCCTGGCAGCCCGATGCGGCAGCTCCGATGAGCTTGCCAGTGGCATTGTTTGCAATGTCGCCGGCGGCAAAGACTCCAGGAATGCTTGTGCGGCATGATCCGGGCTCTGTGATGAGATAGCCATCCGCTGTCATTTCGAGCTGCTCTTTGAAAAGATCGCTGTTAGGGCGACGGCCATTTGCCACAATGAGCCCCGAGCATGGATAGAAAAAGCGCTGATCGCTTTTAATCTTCTTGAGCGCCACCTGGGTGAGGCGACCGATGCGGGACCCGAGGATCTCTTCGACAATCGTTTCGAGCAAGAGCTCGACTTTAGGCTGCTCCGAGAGCCTCTTTTGTAGGTAACTTGCGCCGTAGAGTTTTTCCCCTTTGTAGATCAGAGCCACCCTGCTTGCCTTTTCGGCAAGGATGAGGGCACTCTCGATGGCGGAATCTCCCCCACCCACTACCACAACCCTTTTTCCTTGGAAGCGGTCGCACTCTAAAAGAGCGTTTGAAAAGACCCCTTTCCCTTTGAGCTCTGCCTCTCCAGGCACTTCCAGTGGCTTTACAGAGGTGCCGGTGGCGATGATGAGCGCACTCGATTGGACAAGCTCGCCATTTTCGAGCAGAATTTGAAACGGATAGGATTTCAAATCGACCGCACGCGCATGTGTGGGGAGGAATCTAGCTCCAAAGTGCTCCGCTTGCATCTGAATGCGAGAAGAGAGATCGCCTCCGCTGATGGCTTCAGGAAAGCCTGGATAGTTTTCGATGCGCTGGATAGAGGCGAGCAGGTTTTCTTCGATGAGGCCCTCGATCACAAGAGGCTCAAGACCCCCTTGAGCGGCAAAAAGGGCTGCGGTGAGACCGGCAGGCCCAGAGCCCAGAATCACCTGCTTTTCGCATGCAAAAAGAGAAGAGAGCGAGAGAAGAAGAATGAATAGAATTTTCATCGGATTACTACAGTTGTAATAGTTGGGTGTAAAAAAATTTCAATTAGCACATCCATAGACTCATGAAGGCAAAGAGGCAGGTTAGGGTTGCAAGTAGGGTGAGAGCGATGTGTGGCGGCTTTTTTAAAGAGAGGAGCTCTTGGACTCTTCGCATGGAGGGAGTATGTGACCCCTGGAAGAGGCAGATGGCGGGGATCTGGAAACTCTCTTGGCGCGTTTTCTCTGCGATGGTGGTGATCGCCGATGCGAGGGTTTTTCGCTCGATGCCAAAATCGAGGACGGCCCCATCGGCCGCTCTCTCCTGCTCATCGATTAGCTCTATCAAAGCCTTCTTCATCGGTAGCCACCAGCAGAGTGAGGAGAGGAAGGAGAGGAGCTGTTTGAAGAGGGGATCGCGCCATTTGAGGTGGGCCTGCTCATGAGCGATCACCGATTCAAATTCCTCCTGGGTGAGAGAGCCTGGCTCCATTAGCTTCTCGGGGAGGACAATCATTTCTTTGCCTAGGGCAAAGGGGAGGGGGGTTTGGCTGGAGACGAGTAGCTGGATCGAGCGCTTCTCGATGCTTTCTCGGAGCTTGTCGTTCAGGATGGGCCGTGAGCAAGGAGAGGCCAATCTGACAAGCTTCCGGAGATAGATTCTCGAGGCGATGAGACGGGCCACTTTTAAGCCTGCGCCGATGAGTGCAAGGGAGGCGGCCAGAATGGCAAAGAGCGCAAGATAGAGAGGAGGGATCAGCTGGGCCACATATTGGGGCAAAATGAGATGGGAATTGGGAGCTGCAAGAAGCGATGGGAAAAAGGTTTTTGCGAGAAGGTCGCACACGTAAATCTCGCAGCTGAAAGGATTCAAGTTGATGAAGAGACTACCACCGAGGCAGGAGAAGACGAGGAAATCAAAAGGGAGTTTTGCAAAGGGCAGGAGGCGCAAAAAAGCGGCCAGTCTGCCGCTTACTTTAAAAAGTCTCAGAAAGAGGCCGATGGCTAGGTTGAGCCCGAGAAAGACGAGCAGGCTGTTGATGATGAAATGCAAAAGCATAATTACCAACGACTTATGTCGAACATCAAGACTACTACATCTGTAGGATTTGAGCAACAATAATTCTCTAAAGTAGATTCCAGGGAATGGCTGTGGTCTGGCTATCCACGCGGTAGCAGTCGTTGCCGGCATAGATGATAAGAGCTTCGTTCACTTCGCCCTTAGGGTAGCTCTCTCGAAAGGCCTTAAGTCCTGTGAGATCTCTTGAGGTTAAGTGGCTCTTGCATTTGATTTCGATCGGATAGAGCTTGCCTCTGATCTCAATCACCAGATCGACCTCGGCTCCTGCTCCGGTTCTCCAGTGATAGGTGTTGGGTGCAACGGGGAGGCTCGCAAATTGCTGGTGGATGTAGTTGACCGCCCAGGTTTCAAAGATGGCGCCGAGCTTTGGGTCGATCGCAAGGCTCTCATAGGAGCCCATCTTCAGCAGGTAGCAGGCAAAGCCGCAATCCTTGAAATAGCCCTTTCTCTTGCTGCTGATTCTTTTGATTGTATTGCCATGGTAGGCAGGCAGTTCAAACCATTGATAGGAATATTGAAGAAGGTCGAGCCAGCGACGCGCAGTGTGGGGGGAGATGCCGATCTCTCGGCCTATCTGAGAAGCGTTGATCTCCTGGGCAGTGAGGGAGGCGATCACTCCCAAAAAGCGATCGAACTCTCCTAGCTGCCGAATATCCTCCTGGCTACGCACATCTCGATCGACATAGGTCTGGAGGTAGGATCGGAAGTAGGTGGAAATTTGTGAGGTGGGCAGCTCGAGGGTTGCCGCAAGGGTGCCCCTGAAGAGGAATTCGACCAGGGAGCCGAGGCCGGATGCTACTTTGCGAGAGGTGTAAAAGGAGCTCGGATTCTCTAAATAAGCCCCTATCCACCCCTCCTCCAAGCCTTGGCCGAGCATCTCCTGAGGAGTGCAGTTATCGAGATTGAAGATAGCCACTCGGCCAGCCATGCTCTCAGCGATGGTTCGAAGCGTGCTAAAATTCTGAGAGCCAGTCAGATAGTACTGACCTTTTGCCTCGCTTCTATCCATCTTGCGCTTGAGAGCAGCGAGAAGTTCGGGCACATATTGCACTTCGTCCAAGATGAGAGGAGGTGGGAATGATTCTAGAAAGAGATCTGGATCGGCTCGAGCGCCGTAAATATCTTGAATCGGGTCAAAGACAATCGACTTAACTTGGGGGAAAAGATGGGAGAGCAGAGTGCTTTTGCCTACCTGCCTTGCTCCAAGTAAAAGAATGGCTTTAAAATAGCGGGAGGAGTGAACGATTTGATTCTCTAGGTGGCGTGGAAGATAGTGCATATACCTTGTATTTTAAAGATACTATAGCCGATTTGCAAGGTCTAACTTTCAGATTGTAGGGTAAATCTTACTGGTAGAGTGGACGGACGATCTATGACTAAATATTTATTCCTCCTTCTCTCTCTTTTCGCAGGAGTCGAGGCGTCGACTCGAGGTATGGATTTGGGCCAGCTCTTTCGCCACTACGGCATGATAAAGATATCAACGGCTACACCTCGATCTACCATACCCTTTTCGATCACATAAAAGATAAGCCAGTGACCCTCCTCGAGATAGGAATTGGAACGATGATCCCCGGAGCCCCAAGCTCGATGGTCGGCTTCTCTGCCCCGGCTATAAACCAGGGGGATCGCTCAGAGCGTGGCGCGACTATTTTGTGAATGGAAAGATATATGGTCTTGATATTCAGCCGGATACGCAATTTTCTGACGAAATGCGCATCACGACCGCGCTCTGCAATTCCACCCAGCGGCAAGAGGTGAAGAGCTGGATCCAGAGCCAGGGCGATCTGAAGTTCGATATCATCATCGATGATGGCTCACACGCCGATAGCGATCAGTGGAAGAGCCTCGGCAATTTTTTTCCCTATCTCAAAGAGGGGGGAATCTATGTGATTGAGGATATCAACCCTGGCAGCAGGGTTTCGCTATTCCTGCCATCGTCGCCTCCTTAACCGATGGCTCTCCCTTTTTCTTCGTTGGGCTCAAAAACAACATCTGCGTGATCTACAAAAAGCAGCTAGAGCGCAACTCGGTCAGCTATCAATATTAGACCTCTTGCATAACTTCATTTGGGGCCAAAACCGCGCCTCTGCCCGTGGGAATCCTGCGGAATTCAGCCGCGCACAAGTCGCCTACTCTCAGTCGAGTATGTCAACTTGCGCTTAGCTGAACCCACGGGCAGATCCATCGATTTTGCCCTCCAAAGCGAATTATGCAGAGGTCTCTCAAAGCAAATTAGGCAAGAGGTCTATTAAAAAAATAATAGCTGCAAAATTCTCTCGGAAGTGTGAAACTTACCCCCTACTATGAGCACTCTACTTGCCATACCCTTCATCTCGCAGCGCGAGCAGCCCGCCTACAAAGAGAACGGCTGCGGAGCGGCGACCCTTCAGATGATGCTGGAATTTCACGGGCTTAAGGAAAATATTCCCTATGCTGCCTTCTGCAAGAAGCTCAACATCGATGCTCTGCCTGCTGGCAAAGGCTATCCCGAGTGCAGCTCGGGAGGGGTCTATCCCGAAGATCTGCACCGCTATCTCGTCAAGCGGGGCATCGCCTACCGCGTCCAGTTCTACTCCGAGGAGTGGCGCAACTCGATCAAGCGGGGGCCCATTGGAGTTTTAATGGGCAAAGAGACCCTTCTTGGCTATGAGGAGGGTCACTGGGTGCTCATGGTGGGGGCAGATACCGAAAAGCTCACCCTTCTCGATCCCTGGAGATTCTCAAACGAAGCCGAAAGCTCGGTGGAACTCTCCTATCGCGACTTCTATTCGATGTGGACCGGCGTCGCCTACCAAATTCTGAGAAAGAAGTAGCCTTCTCTGTTTTCAGAAAGCTACAATGGCCGCCTTAAGCCAGTGTGGGTAGCAGATGGAAAGAACGCTTGCAAGTGAACTTAGCACGAGGATGGGTCAGAGGGTGCTTTTGCGCGGCTGGCTCAACAATGTGCGCTCCCTCGGCAAAATCTCCTTTCTGATCTTGCGCGACCGCTCCGGATTTGCCCAGGTGATGCTCGAAAAGCCCGACCTCGTAAAGAGGATGGCCCATCTGCAACCAGGCTCGATCCTAAAGGTGATCGCCACTGTGAGAGCCTCGCCTCAAGCAGAACTGGGCTACGAGCTCTTCGATCCCGAAATCGATGTCGAAGTCGAGGTGAAGGAGCCGCCCCCCATCCAGTACTACAAGCCCGAGATGGAGGCCGATTTCGAATTTGTGCTCGACAACCGCGCCCTTGCGGTGCGAAGCCGAGAGATTCAGGCCATTTTTAGAATCCAGGCCGAGATCGCCCACGCCTTTCGCCTCTTCATGCACGACGAGGTCGGTGCATTCGAATATTTTTCACCCAACATCATCGGCGCCTCGTCAGAAGGCGGTGCCGAGTTTTTCAACGTCGACTACTTTGGCTACACAGCGACCCTTGCGCAGAGCAGCCAGCTCTATAAGCAGATCATGGTAGGAGTCAATGAGCGCGTCTTTGCACTCGCTCCCTTCTTTCGCGCAGAGCCCTCCCATACCCCTAGACACCTCTCTGAGGGCAAACAGCTGGAATTCGAGATAGGCTTTTTCTCCGATTGGAAGGAGATTCTCGATATCCAAGAGCGCTGTATCAAATTCATCGTGAAGTACCTCCACAGCCGCGCCTCGAAGGAGATTGCTCTCCTTGGTAATAAGATTGTCAGTGCCCCTGAAGAGATTCCCTTCCCGAGAGTGACTTTCAAAGAGGCTCAGGAGATCTATTACGAGCGAAGCGGCATCGACGAGCGATCAGAAAACGACCTCAGTCCAGCGGCTGAGAGGCTTCTTTGCCAGTGGGCAAAAGAGAAGTTTGGGACAGATCTCGTCTTTGTCATCGACTGGAAGCGCTCCAAGAGGCCTTTCTACTCCTATCCCAAAGAAGATGAGCCCGAGCTCACCAACACCTTCGACCTCCTCTGTGGAGGCACTGAGATCACCTCGGGCGGTCAGAGGCGCCACACCTACGAGGAGATGATAAAGGGAATCCATGAAAAGGGTCTCGACCCTGCCCATTTCACCGATTACCTTTCGATCTTTAAATATGGAATGCCCCCGCACGGTGGCTTTGGCATGGGCCTTGAGCGGCTGACCATGACCCTTTTGGGCTTGAGAAACATTCGTGAGGTCACTCTCTTCCCTTCAGACACGAAGAGAATAGCAGGCAATCGCATCAAGGCTAAGCTCTTTTTCGGAGGAGAGAACATCCGTAATGAGATCATCAGGCGGCTTCGAGCAAATGGGATGGAGTTTCGCCATCTCGAGCATGCTGAAACGCCCACCTCGGAAGATTCTGCGCGCGTGCGAGGCACGAAGATGGAGGAGGGGATCAAAGCGCTTATCGTCCGAGGCAAAAACAGCAAGAAGAACTACCAGTTCAACATCCCCTCTCACCTCAAACTCGATATGAAGGGGGTTGCGGATCAAGTAGGGGAGAAGTGCGATTTCGAGCAGCCAGAGGTGATCGAAGAGCGCTTTGGCCTGCTTGTGGGAGGTATTCCTCCCTTTGGGCCGCTTCTGAATCTGGAGACCTTTTTCGATGAGAGGATCAGAGAGCTTTCAAGCGTAGCTTTTAACTCGGGGCTCAAGAGCGAATCGATCATCATGAAGAGCGAGGATCTCATCGCCCTCGTGCAGCCCAAATTTGGCAATTTCACCAAGTAGGCAAGGCGTGGAGAGCATTTCCAATACAAAATGGGCAAGAGGGATCAAGGCGCTCGGCTTTAGCCTGCGCTCGCCGTCGCTTTTAAAGGAGCCGCTCATCGAATCTCTCAAATCGATCTATCGCAAGGGCAAGCTTGCTCAGGCTGCCCTGGAGATCAAGGCTCTCGAGGATCTCTTCGATGTGGAGCAGGAAATTAGAATAGAGAAGCTGAGCCTCACCGATGGCAATGTCTCGCCCTATGAGCTGATGGCTATTGCATCGATCGTTGCTCGGCGCTCTCCTAAGACGCTCGTTGAGATAGGAACCTTCGACGGTATGACCACTCTGCAGATGGCCTTGAATGCCCCTCAAGATGCCGTCGTCCATACCCTCGATCTGCCGAAGGATCTGGAAAATGGCCTCGAGCACCTCTCAAAGCGCGATCTTGCCTTTGCTAAAGATCAGAAAAAATGGAGTCGCAAATATGTGGGCAGCTCAAGTGAGAGCAAGATTGTCCAACATCTTGGCGATTCGATGAGCTTCGATTTTTCTCGCTTCACTGCTCAGGGACCGGTCGATCTTGCCTTCATCGATGGCGGCCATAGCTACAGCGCTATTAAAAACGATACCGAGAAGATGCTCTCGGTCCTTGCTTCAAATGGTCTGATCATCTGGCATGACTTTGATCCCAACTGGCCAGAGGTCTACCGCTATCTCTCCGAGCTCTCTCGTCGGCTGCACCTGATCCAGATCGCTCGGACATCACTTGTCATCATGAGGCCACGTTGAAATCTGCAGTTTTAAGAATTAGCTCGATCTCTCTTCTCTTATCAGCTCAATTGCTTCTGGGGAGAGTGGTTCACATAGAGAGTTTGACCCAAGTTGATGCGGCGCTTAAGGAGCTAAAGGGCTCTGAGCTCGTGCTCTTCGATGTAGATGAGACTCTGATAACCCCTGTAGATTGCGTGCTCAGGCCAGCTGCAGAGTCCTTTGTGACCGCCTTTATCGCAAAGCATCTGGACGAGAGTGAAGAGAGCAGCGCCGAGCTCGATGAGCTTTTTAGCAAAGTTCTCTTAGCGCGCAAGGTTCGCTATGTGGATGAGAGTAGCCCTGAGCTCATCTCTGAGCTCCAGGGGAGGGGGGTTAAGGTGATGGGGTTGACCGCTGCCTACGCGATGGAGCTCGGCGCAATCGAGAGCATGGCCGATTGGCGCCTTGAGGAGCTTGCGGAGCTTGGCTTTGACTTTTCAGAGGCACTCCGCGAGATCCCGGTGATGGAATTTGAGAGAGAGAAAAATCGGCTCGACCAGCCTCTTTTCAAAAAAGGGATCCTCTTCACGGCAGGCAATCCCAAGGGAAAGGTGCTCCGAGCCTTTCTAGAGAGACTCGCTTGGAGACCTAGCCAGATCATTTTCATCGATGATAACCGTCAGTACATCGACTCTGTGGACGAGATGGCGCGCTCCATGGGCATCGAGTGCACCGCCTTCCACTACACAGCTCACGAAAAGCTGCCCTATGATTTCCAGCCGCACATCGCCCGATTCCAGCTCATGACCCTGGTCTTAGAGGGCCGATGGCTTAGCGAGGAGGAGGCAAAGCAGCATCTTGAATAAGCGAACCTTCTATTTTCTCTATCTCTGTGTGGCTGCCCCCGCATTCCTTACAGCCACCGCTCCCCCGATGAGCCCAGGAACGGTGAATAACCCTGAAACCGCTGCGGAAAAAGAGCAGCTAACCGGAACCGAAGGGGGCGAAGAAAAAGAGACGGCTGAAGAGGGGGAAGAAAAAGAGACCGAAGAGGAGGGCGAGGAAACAGAGAAGGGCGAGTCGACTGAAGAAAAAAAAGAGGAAGATGAGACGGAGTCCAATCCTGTCAAGACCACTCCTGCGCCTGAGGTTAAGAGCCCCCACAAATTCTCTGCCAATGTGACGCTCGTTTCAGATTACCGCTCCAGAGGAATCTCTGAGACTTTCCGTGAGCCTGCCGTTCAAGGTGGTTTTGACTATAGCCTCAAATCGGGCTTCTACTTGGGCACCTGGGCCTCCACCATTGCCTCTAACCCCTTTTTCATCAATAACGGCATTCTGGAGTGGGATTGGTATGGAGGCTGGAAGCGAAATATTCTCTGTATTTGCGGCCATCCCTTAGAGGCCAATGTGGGCCTTCTTTACTACTACTATCCCGGTGCAGTAGGCCTCGCCTTTAGGCGCGGTACGATCCACTACAATACTCTGGAGTACTACCTCGGCTTAACCTATAGAGGCTTGACATTCAATTTCTACCAGACCTTGACCAACTTTTATGGCATCGGCTCCAAAAATCCCCCCTTCAACTTCGACACCTTCGCCTTTGCTACTCCGAATGGTAGCTCAGTGGGCTCGATCTATGTCGAAGCGGAACTTGAAGTGGCGCTCTGTAAAAAGCTAGAGCTTCTCGTGCACTTTGGCCACCAGGGGGTGCGCCACTATAGCGAGATCAGCTATTTCGATTGGTTCGTGACAGTGACACGGACCTTTGAGTGGCTCGATCTCTTCGTCTCCTACGTGGGCACCGATGCGAGCCGCACCTTCTACACCCTCCCCAATATGGCCATTCCCCCGGAAAGGGTCTACCTGGGCGCTCAAGGCATCATCGGAGGGGCAACCAAGGCATTCTGATGGTCGCAAGCGAAATACGAAAGTGGCTCGAGGAACGCTCGGTTCCTGAGAAAATCGACGCCCTCAAGCGCTATTTAAAGCAGCCCGAAGATGAGTTTTTGGCTGTCAGCGTGCCCGAAATCCGAAAGGCAGCCAAAGCCTACGCCTCGATCACTCTCGAAGAGAGTCTGCCCCTCATACAATCCAGAGTGCACGAGGAGCGGCTCTGCGCTCTCATCATCTGGGTCGAGAAATTTAGAAAAGAGCCCACTTTGCGAGACCAACTACATAAAAATTATTTGAAATTCATTCGCTGGGTGAACAACTGGGATCTGGTGGATACGAGCGCTCCCACCCTCGTCGGCCTCTATCTTAAAGATAGGCCCCGCAAGCTGCTCTACGAGCTTGTGGACTCCTCAGGGCTGTGGCAGAGAAGGGTCGCCATCGTCGCAACCCACGCCTACATCAAGGCGGGCGATTTCGGCGATACGCTCTCGCTTGCCTCTCTTCTGCTGAACGATCCCGAGCCGCTCATCCATAAAGCGGTGGGCTGGAGCTTGCGAGAGGTGGGAAAAAAAGAGCGGCAGCCGCTTCTCTCCTTTTTAGAAAAAAACGCCCACAAAATGGCCAGGACCGCTCTCAGCTATGCGATCGAGCATCTCTCTCCTGAAGAGAGAGCCTACTATCGATCATTATAACCGATTAGGCGTAGCAGGTGGTGGAGCTTCTGCTCATAGAGAGTCGCGGTCGGGTCATCGAATATCTTTTTCCACATCCCTATCTGGCCTCGATTGAAGGTGTGAGTGCCTCCAAAGAGATTCTCAGCGATTTCCTGGGCCCTTTCATCGGTAAGGGGGGCCGCGATAAAGCGAGCGATCTCCTTGATCGCCCTGAGCTGCTTTTCCCGGCTGCCGCCCCCTTTCTCTCCCACCAGATCCTCGAAGTGCACGACCAGGATATCGCCTCTTGTAAACTCCTCTACAAAATGCTCAAGGGCGTAAGTCTCGCTCTCATAGAGGCTTTTGCCTAGAGGGCCGCCCTCTAAAATCAGGCAGAGCTTTTCGTTTGTGGTGAGATTTTGCCAATTGAGCTGGTGGCCAAATCTCTCTGGAAAGGGTATGAAGCCCTCTTTTTCCCATATATCCAGCCTTGAGATAGCCACATCGCGCAGGTCTCGCACATTGAAGATGAATTTGGTGCCTGCCATCCTCAGCACCTCTTTTGAGGTGTTGACTTGGTGAAAGTGGCACCAGACAAACTGCTCTGGCTGCATCTGCACCTGCTCGGGCACCAAGACAAATTGGGACTTTTTCCCCGTGATCTTTTCGAGGCATTTAATGATCATGTGGGAGCCGCTTTTGGCAACGGTCAAAAGAGAGAAATTTTCGGTTCCAAAAGCCTCTGTTGAGGCGAAAAGAGTCATTAATAGAAAGAAAAAACGCATGGCTTACTCCGATGGAAGGATTAGGTCGGCGATCACAGGGAAGTGATCGGAGGGGAAGTGGCCATCGACAGTTGCAGGATCGATGCCGTGTGCAAGAACGCCCACCTCTTTATTCACAAAAATGTGGTCGAGGATCACTCCTGGGACGCCAAAGCCGCGAAATGTCTTCTTTTCCTCAGGGGAGTAATTGGTGGTCGAGAGGGCTCCATAGTGGCCTAGGAGCGTCAACATCCGTGCATCTTTTAGCGTGGAGCCCTCGATCAGATTCACGATGAAGTCGCCGTCGTAGAAGGGAAGCTCCAGTTCCGGGCGGTAGGGAAAGGTGTTGAAATCGCCCATCACGATGAGTGGAAGGGCAGGTTCGATCTGGCTCACAAAGTCGCAGAGAAGGTGCGCCTCCCACGCTCTTCTTTCGATGTTGCCAAAGGCAAGGTGGGTGTTGATCACCACGAACTCTCTTTTGCTCTCCCTATCGAAGAAATGGCAGACGGTGAAGGTGTTGGTCGTCTTAAAAGGACCTGAGGAGACCACCTCGGGAGTGGTTGAAAAGAAGTAGGTCTTGCCCTCGAGAAGCTCGAGGCGCTCTTTCAGATAGAAGATCGCTCCAATATCGCCCATCCATCCGCCATCCTCTCCAACGCCATAGCTTGCGTACTTCTCCCCGATCGCTTGCTCGATCTGATCGAGCTGGTTTTTCTGAAGCTCTTGAGTTCCAATGAGATCCGCATTTGTTGATCTCAAGTATTCGATGAGTCTGGGACCTCGCTTCGCCCAGCGATTCTCCTCATCGAGCTCTTTTTCAGAGCACTGCAGATTGAAGAGCATGTTGAAGGAGATAGCCCTCAAAGGCTTGTGCTCCTCGAGGGCGCACTGCAACCTCTCCCTCTGCTCACCATTGATTTTTGCAAGCCGGCCTGAGTCCATAGAGGAGAGCTCAGGAAGGATAGAATTTTGAACAGTAGCTGTAAGCGATGCAGCTGTAAGAAGTAAGATTAATAACGACTTAATCATATTTAGCTATAATAGTAATCTATTTCTTCATTTATTTCCGGTCCGATCATGCGCCACTTCAATCGAAGGCGGCCTCCGAGTGTGACCAGCTGGCCAAAATAGCTATTCTCGCTCGGAGAGTGGCTGGCGATCGAAATCAGAGCATCTTTGCTTTGCGGCGTCAAATAGAAGAGAAAATAGGGGTTCTCCTTGCCGTAGCGCAAATGTTCGAGGGAGATTGTGGAATTGAAAGGATCATGGGTCCAGCGGAAGGAGTTTGAGAATTCGAGCACGCCCCCTCGCTCATTTTCCAATGTCCCTCTTTCAACAAAAACGAGAGAGTTGCCCTCCTTGGAAACCGAAACAGCGCCCTTCCCTGAGCCAGAGCCCCCTCTCTTCTTTTCTGCATCTCGCTCTGAGGAGATGTAGGAGAGCTCTTTCACCTCGGAGAGCCTCTTCCAAAAACCGGAGCAGATCTCGCGCTTCTCTTTCACAGAGAGCGCCGAGAGGATGAGCTCTTGAGAGGTGTAGCGCCTCTTTTCGTGAGGTGCGAGCAAGAGATAGCTCTTTTTCAAGAGCAGCTGCAGTTCTGCAAGAAGAGGATAGGCGGGGTTGAACTGGTAGATGCGGGTCTTTCCGTGGAAAAAGCTGATGAGGATCCCCCCTTTTTCAAGTCGTGTGAGCGCTTTCTGAAGCGGTGTGAGCGGGGAGAGGAAGAGGCGAGAGAGCTCTGAGCCAAAGCACTTGCCGTTGACAAAGAGGAAGAGCAGCACCCGTTCGATGCTTTTGCTGCCGAGCAGAGTTTCAATCACAGAAAATCAAACTCCTTTCTAGTTTACGTCGACTCTATTGGGGTTGTGCAGCCGCTCTGGCTGAGTGAAGATCTTAGTGCACTATAGGAGTTTGAGTAAACTACATTCTAGTTTGACGATCTCGAAAGCTTCTTGAAATTGGCCCGTTTATGGTTCTAAGCTCCTCCCTATCTATGTGGACACTCGAGCTATTAAAGCGCCTTTATGAGACCCCCTTTTTCCATCTTCTCGATCGTGCATCGAGATGCCATAGGGAAAATCACGATCCCCAGGAGATCCAGCTCTGTGCACTCCTGTCGGTGAAGACGGGCGGCTGTCCCGAAGATTGCAGCTACTGTCCTCAATCGATGCACTATGACACCGGGGTTCGGCCAACTCCGTTGACTCCTCTTGTAGAGGTGATCGATTGGGCGAGAGAGGGTGTACGGCGAGGGTGCTCGCGGATCTGTCTCGGAGCAGCCTGGAGGGAAGTGAGAGAGGGCCATCAATTCGACCAGGTGGTCGAGATGGTGAAGGCGATCGCTGCCATGGGAGTCGAGGTGTGCACGACGCTCGGGATGTTGAATGAGCGGCAGATCCTACGCCTAAAAGAGGCCGGTCTTTTTGCCTATAATCACAATTTGGACTCCTCGGAGCGCTTTTACAGCACGATCATCACCACGCGAAGTTACCAAGATCGACTTCAAACACTTTCCAGAGTCACTCAAGGGGGGGTCTCTCTCTGTTCGGGGGCGATTTTGGGCATGGGGGAGAGCCTCGAGGATCGATTGAACTGGCTTTTAACTTTGAAAGGGCTTCAAAAAGAGCCCGACTCGATTCCGATCAACCAGCTGGTTGCCATTGCAGGGACCCCTCTAGAGGGAAGAGAGCGGCCCTCGCCCTTCGAGGTGGTGCGCATGGTGGCGGTTTCGAGAATCCTCTTCCCAAAAGCGAAGGTTCGCCTTTCGGCAGGCAGGCTAGAGATGAGCCAGGAGGCGCAGGCGCTCTGTTTCCTTGCGGGAGCAAACTCCATCTTTGTTGGGGAGAAACTCCTCACATCGCCCAACCCGAGCTTTGATGAAGATGAAGAGCTGCTCGGCCTACTCGATATGAAGAAATCGGTGAGGATGGGCTGTGGATGAGCTTTTAGAGAAAGTTCTACTTCAGAGAGAGCTCCTAGACGAAGCAAGGGAGCTTGGGTCGGAGGGCAGTTTAATCGATTTTATCTCCAACGATACCCTCGGTCTTGCTCGATCGGGAAGGCTTCTTGAGGCCTACAATGCAAGCTCTCGGGTCCAAGAAGGTAGAACCGGTCTTGGTTCCACAGGTTCACAGCTTCTATCAGGTTCTTGTAGCTATGCGCGCGAGCTCGAAGGGAGAATAGCCTCTTTCCACGGCTTCGAGTCGGGGCAGATTTTTAGCTCCGGCTATATGGCAAATCTTGGGCTCATAGCCTCTCTTGGAGCAATTGAGGGGGCGACCTTTATCTACGATATTGAGGTGCACGCTTCGATGCACGACGGCATGAGGCTTGCTCGCGCCTCCTCTTATCCCTTTCGACACAATGATCTTGCTCATCTGGAAAAGAGGCTCCGCAACCTATCTGGAAGGCCGATTTTCATTCTCGTCGAATCGATCTACTCGATGAGTGGAAGCTTTTCTCCTCTAAAAGAGATTGCCGACCTCGCTCGTCGCTATGGCGCCTCGCTGATTGTCGATGAGGCTCACTCGGTAGGGCTTTTTGGAAAAGAGGGGAGGGGAGTCGTCTTTCAAAATGGGCTTTCAAAGCAGGTTTTTGCCCTCACAGTGACCTTTGGAAAGGCTCTTGGGGTGCATGGGGCGATCGTGCTGGGAAATGGCTGTCTGAAGAGGTGGCTTGTCAACCATGCAAGAACGCTTATCTACTCGACCGCGCTGCCGCTAAAAAATCTCATCGCCATTGGCTGTAGCTACGACATCTTCCCTCTGCTTGAAAAAGAGAGAGAGCAGGTGCAAAAGCTCGCCTCTATTTGCAATTCAGGAGGCTCTCCGATCGCAAGCATGGGTGTGAAAAGCAGCGCCTCTGCAAGGGAGCTTTCGCGCTTTCTTCGAAAGAGCGGCTTCGAGCTACCTGCCATCGTTGCGCCGACTGTGAAAAGGGGCGATGAGAGGCTCAGATGCCTGCTCCACGCGTTTAATACCGTGGATCAGTTGAAGAGCCTACTCGCTCATGTCGAGAGGTGGAGGCAGCTATGCGAACGATCGTAGTTACTGGAATTGGCACTGGAGTTGGAAAGACCCTAGTCTCGAGCATCCTTGCGGTCGCACTCAGAGCCCACTACTGGAAACCTTTCTCCTGTGGCAGGGGCTGCGATCGCAGCCGGGTTTTGAAACTCGCACCTTCGGCCAAATCCTTCCCAGAACCACTCGTCAGATGCAAATCGGTGGCAGAGCTGACGGGCTGTGCTCATATCATTGATATTGAAAGAGTTAGGAGCGAGTTTCGAAGAGAGGGATCTCGGCTTATCATCGAAGGGGTTGGGGGCTTGCTTGTGCCCATCGGGCCCTTGAGCTCGTTTGTCGATCTATTTCACGGCTATCAGCCTGAGTGGATCGTGGTTTCGAGGCACTATGTGGGCAGCATCAACCACACTCTATTGACACTTGAAGCGCTGAAGGCGCGAGGCATCCTTCATCCCTATCTCGTCTTCAATGGCTTTGAGGATGTGGAGAAGGAGCAGCTCATCTCTAAGCTCTCGGGTGCGAGGGTGCTCGCGAGGCTGCTTCCTGAGAAGAAATTTGGAGAAAAAGAGGTCCAAAAATATGCCAAAATGTGGAAGGGTGCGCTTTGCAAACTTCGTTGAGCGCCCGCGATCAGGCGGTTATCTGGCACCCCTTCACCCAAATGCAGGGCCATGAGCCCATAGCGATTACCCATGCGCAAGGCAACTACCTCATCGCTGAAAGTGGGAGTCGCTATCTCGACGCTATCTCTTCCTGGTGGGTCAATCTGCACGGCCACAGCCATCCCTATCTTACGGAGAAAATTCAGCAGGGCCTCGAGAAGATGCAGCAGGTGATCTTTGCAGGATTCACCCATGGAGCTGCGATTGAACTTGCCGAGAGACTCGTCCAAAAGCTGCCCGCTGGACTCACTCGGATATTTTATTCAGAAAATGGCTCGACGGCGATCGAAGTGGCGCTCAAAATGGCCCTACAATATTGGCATAACAGAGGAAAGCCGAAGAGAAAGAAAGTCCTCGCTTTCAAGGGCGGCTATCATGGCGACACCTTTGGCGCCATGTCGGCTGCCGGCAAAAACCCTCTCAACAGACCTTTCTGGAGCCATCTTTTTGATGTCGATCTCATAGAGCTTCCCCTTGCAGGCTATGAAGAGAGAGCTATCGAAGAGCTGAAGGCTAAAGCTTCTGATCGATGCGCCTGCTTTCTTTTCGAGCCTCTGATCGTGGGCGCAGGCGGCATGAGAATCTATTCTAAGGATGCGCTTGAGGCGATGTTGAAGATCGTTCGCGCTCATGAGATTTTGATCGTCGCCGATGAAGTCATGACCGGCTTTGGTAGGCTCGGGCCCCTCTTCGCCTCTGATCTCTTGTATGAAAAACCGGATATCATCGCCCTTGCTAAAGGACTCACAGGGGGATTTTTGCCCCTTGCCGTCACCGCATGCACCGAAGAGATTTACAGAGCCTTTCTCTCAAATGAGCTCTCAAGCGCCCTTCTGCACGGCCATTCCTACACCGCAAATGCCCTTGCTTGTGTTTCAGCGCTCGCGAGCCTCGATCTTCTTGAATCGGACTCCTGTTACAAGAAAAGAGAGCTCATAGGCAGGCGCCACTCTGCTTTCATCGAAAAGCTCAAAGATCATCCAAGGCTCACTCGAGCTGAATCTATCGGCACGCTCGCCATCCTCGAGTATCGCATAGATGTAGAAGGCTCCTATTTCGCTCCCTTGAGGGAGGCGCTCTACCCATTTTTCCTAGGCGAAAAGATCTTGCTGCGCCCTCTTGGCAATGTGGTCTACATCATGACGCCCTACTCGATACTCGAGGAGGAGCTGGAGTGGATCTATCGAGTTATCGAAAAAAGTCTGGAGGTTGTGTGAAGGGTTTTATCTCATTTGAAAAGAGAGTTGAAAAGCTCCTTCAGCGCCTGATCGCACGCCCAGAGATGCATGCACGCTTTCTCAATACGCTCTCCTACTTAGAGAATGTGGGGGCAAAAAAAATCGCCGCTTGCGAGCATCCGACCAAGGTGAAAAAGGAGATGCTCAAGCATGCATCGGAGGAATTTCGCCATGCCCATTTTCTCAAAAGCCAAATAGCGCGCGTCTCAGAGCCACTCGATAGCTATGAGCCTCACCTGCTGATAGGGGGTAGCGCTAGCCTTTTTTATCTCGATCGTCTCGATGTGCAGCTCATGCGCTATTTGAGAAAAGGGAGAAAGGTCGCCTCTCACATCCTTGAGCTCAGCTATCTGCTCGTCACCTATGCGATCGAGCTGCGCGCAGAGGAGCTCTACCGACTCTACGATATCCAGCTGAAACGGGCCGGTCTTCAAATTGGCATCCGCTCGATTTTTTTGGAGGAGCTGGAGCATTTAGCAGAGATGCAGAGGGAGCTTGCCAGGTTCGAGGCAGGGGAGAGCTATCTCGAGCAGGCTCTCTCCTACGAGGCCAAGCTCTGCGAGAGGTGGCTGAATTGTATTGAAGCGGAAATAGCCGAGAAACGATAAATGCTCTATGCATCGCCCTTTTGCAAAGAGGCTTCTTCTATTTACCCTCTTTCTGATCTATTTTCTCGATATCGGCGGCATCGGCGTGGCCTTCGTGGTCTTTGCTCCTCTGATTCTCTCAGAGGCAAGCCCCCTCTTCGATGCAGCTCTGAGCATGCACGATAGAAATTTGATCATCGGCTTTCTCGCTGCCGCCTATCCCTTCACCCAGTTCATCGGCTCTCCCATCATTGGGGAGCTCTCCGACCGGCTAGGTCGAAAGCCGCTGCTTCTCTTCTCGACCGCTGCCGCCTTCATCACCTTTGGCATGAGCGCAATTGCCATTTCGATGAAAAGCCTTCCATTTTTATTTGTGAGCCGTCTTCTCGGAGGACTTGCCGCAGGGGCTGCGGGGGTTACCCAGGCGAGCATCTCCGACTTTGTCGAAGAGGACAAACGGGCCTCCTATCAGGCCCAATTTTCCGTTGCAGGGGGCCTTGCATGGGTCTTTTGTCCTTTTCTTGCAAGCCTGCTCTCCGACCAGAAAATCGCCTCCTGGTTCTCCTACAGCCTTCCTTTTTGGTTCATGGGGGCGCTCTTTTTGATCAGCTTTTTTCTCCTCCTTCTCTGGAAAAAGGGGAAGGTCAAAAGCCTGCGCAAAAGCCCTGGCGAGCTCAGTCTCAAGCGGATTGTCCTCGATATTTTCGACCTCTTTGAGATGCCCAAAGTGGTCTTTCCGCTGCTTCTTTCTCTCACGGTGATGTTTGCCTGGATTCTCTATCAGGGATTCACTGCGCCCTATCTGATGCAGCGCTTCGATGTGAGCCAGTTGAAGGTGGGGATCTTCTTCGCCTATTTCTCCGCCTGGTGGACGCTCGGCGGCCTCTCAGCTAAATGGCTCCTGAAGCGCTTCTCGGCGGAAAAGAGCAACCTCGCTCCCATGTACATCATCGCTCTGTCGATTATCGCCTTTCTCCTCACCTTCCGCACCGAGGGCATTTGGATCTCGACCGCCTTCTCCAACTTCTTCCAAGCCATTTCGATCTCCTGCTTCTTTGGCATCTTCTCCCACACAGTTCAAGCGAGCAAGCAGGGCAAGATCTTTGGCTTCTGGAATGCTGGTGTGGCCCTGTCAGCAGCGCTCGGACCTGCCCTTGCTGGCTACCTCTCTCGATACTTTCTCACTCTTCCATTCCTCATCTCAGGGGCGATCGCCCTCGCCTGCGCCCTTCTCTACCATCGCTGGTTATTGCGAAAGGTGGTAAACTCTACTTCATGAAAAAATCGCTTCCTTTGCTTGCCCTCATCTTGAGCACACTCGCACTGATTTTTTCCCTGCTCTCATTTTTTAAAAGTCGAGATCCAGACAAGAAATTCCTTCAAAAAACGCTCCATCTCACCCAAGAGTGCGTGAAATTCAGCGACTCGATCGAAGGCAAGCAGGAGATCCTGAAGCTGATCGATCGCTTAGGGACGAAGGGTGCGGTTATAGAGAGGGGAAGCGATGATCTTCGGGTTAAATATGTCCTCTCACAGGGGTGTATGGAGCATGTGCTTGCCTGTAAACAGGCTCTTGGCGAGATTGTCGACCTGATCGGAGTCATCCACACCCCGATGCCGGCAACCCCGCTCTGCACCCTTCCAGAGAATCCAGATCGATCGCTTCTAGATCACACCATACGGCACGATCTGAAAAAACTCCTGACGGTTGGGTCGCGCGCTCAAATCGTTCGGGAGTATCTCCAGAAAGGGGGGAAGCTCTATATCGTCTACCCTCAAGGGGGCCTTGAGAAGCGCTCCAAAGAGCAGCAGGCGATCTATTATTCGGAGCTTGCACGCTACCCTGACAAACTGATCGACTGGGTGCTGAAAAGCCATCAGATAGATCCTGAAATGGTTGGCGCCACCTATTTTTTCAAGAGCCCCGATAAGCGAACCTATCTCTTTTCGATCAAATCTAGACAGGCAAATGACCCTCAGGAGCTCTCTGAATGGGGGCTATGGCTTGGAGAGATAGCCGATCCTATAGTTAAAGAGAGAGTCGACACCCTTTTCAGCTACTTCAAAGAGGCTGGGGGGCCAGCTAAGAGCTGTTTTCTTTTATAAAAATAGCCTCTGGTCCACTTGAAAGAGAGAGCCCAATTTCTCAGCTGTAGTGCGGCTGATCGGATGGTCGCCCTTTTCCATCTTATCGACCACTCCCTCCTCTAGTCCTAGCTTCGATTCCAGAGTGGCCTGACTCCAGTTCTTGGCTATCCTTAGCTGTCTGAGCGTCTCTCCTGCTTCCAGGAGCTCCTCGGTTATATCATTTTCTTCTTCTGTAATCGCACTCTCTTTAGCTTGATCGAGCGGCGCATGTCTGGAATTTAGATATTTCATAAGATTCCTATACTTAGGTATTTATAACCTAATTTTCGCCTATGTCAAAATTTAATTACAGCTTTTTGAGATCAAGTAACTGTTAACTCGTTTTGTGGTAGGATGATCGGGTGAGCTACGATGTTCTCGAGGGCATTCTTCTTTAAGGCAGAGCTTTGCGGCGAAAGCGAAAGGCTTCTCACTCTCTTTACACGAGGCAAGGGGATCTCTCTGCTTTTTGCCAGCACGAAGAGGGGGAGGAGCGGCAGTTTCCTGCTATACAGCAAATATGAGATGGTGGTGCGCGCGAAAAGGGAGGGCCACTATCGGCTCTTTGAGGCGCGCCTTCTTGATAGTTTTGGCTTGCGCGACTCTCTCGACAGCCTTTTGGCAGCCGAGAAGCTTGCTTCTCAGCTGATGCTCTTTTCTTGCCAGGGGGAGGAGCTTGGCGAGCTCTACCATGAATTTGAGAGGGCGCTTGGCCTTCTAGGCAGAGATGAGAGGGGGGATTCTATACTGCTCTCTTTTGCATTAAAGCTTCTCAAGGCGGAGGGGATTTTTCAGGTCGAGCCCTCTTGTAGCCACTGCAGGGGCCTGCTCCCAGGGGAGCTCCTTTCGCTATAGAGGGGAGCGTTTCTGCCCTAAGGATGCGCCTCAAGAGGCAATTGCCTTTTCGCTAAGCGAAGAATTTCTTCTCTTCTTCCTGCAGCACTCTCCGATTGAAAGGGCGCTCGAGATGGAGCTTGGGGAGCTCTGTCTTCCGAAAACCTGGCGCCTCTTCGACCAAGCCCTTCGCGCATGATAAGCAATAGGATGGGATGAACTTAATTATGAATTAATATTTTTAGTTTATAATAATATAAAAAGAACGTGTAAAGATGTTTAGAAATGTCGATGCCAATATTCAGAGATGTAGCGAGCAGATCGAGAACTGCGTCATCGTAGCCTTCTGGACCGGTCTGATAGGTACAGTGGCAGCGGTGCTGGCTATTCTTCATGCAGCAGTCGATCTGGAGCTCGGCAAGCTTTCCAGCCTGATCCAGTATGGATCAGTGGCAACTCTCCTCACCGCAGCGATAGCAATCAGAGCGGCTCGCTCCTATCTCGATCGGAAGCGGAGGCTCGAAGAGAAGCGCAGCATACCGGCAGCTTCTCAAGCTGCGGAGAATATTCAATTAGCGCTCGACTGCTCGATGCTCGATCCGCGACGCTTTGAGCTGCTTGGCACGACTGCCCATCCGATTATTCAAAAAGTGGGGTGGCTCAAGTATGGAATGCGCCTGCTCTGCGATTCAAAGCAAGAGGCCGCCGCCTCCATTCGAAAGGCATTGAATTGTAGCGTAACCATTTTGAATGAAACCGATCTAAGACAAGGCACTCTTCCAATGCTTGTCTCTAAGTATAATCGCCTTAGGCTAACTTCAAGCCTTTTTATAGCAGGCTCTGAAGGGAATTCATCTTTAAAAGCTCTAGAGCAGGATCAGCATGAGTGGGGAGCTGTTGTAAGCACTGTCAAAGAAAATCACGATGATCTTACCCAACCTATTTACAGAAACGGTAAGTGGTACCACATGGAAGATCAGCCCGACCATCGCCGGGAGGCAGTGGTCATCGGTTTTGAGACGCAGGCTAAACGTCTAACTCGACAACTAAGCCTTCGTACCCGCCTCAAATATTTTAGCCGAGATGAAACCGATGCTGATATCTATCAGCGCGATCTGCCTCAGTTGCATACAGATAGGCCAACGGTTCACAACATTGGCCATGCGACCCTGCTTTTCCAGATGGGGAAGATGAATATATTAACAGATCCCGTTTTCGGAGGTTTGGCTCCTCTATTTTATCCCAGACAGACCCGCCCGGGCCTCGCAATCGGTGAGTTGCCTCCTATTGATGTCATCCTGATTTCGCATAATCACCGCGACCATTGCGATGTGGATTCCCTGAAACAGCTGATGCCCTACCAACCCATTGTACTGGTTCCCAAAGGCGATTTTCGCAAATTCACAGAGTTGGGCTTCACTCACGTTATCGAACATGATTGGTGGATGACAACCACCATCTCCTGTAAGGATGAAATTGTCCTTTTTCACTCTGTGCCCGCCTACCATTGGTCGGGAACAGGAGCATTTGATACCCAAGAATCGTTGATATGTAGCTGGGTCTTTCAACGCAAGCAAGACCAGGGCGCGGTCTATTTTAGGGGTGACACTGCTAGCATCCCGAGAGAGCTCATGCAGGAGATTATCAAGTTCACAGAAGTGCCAATAATGGCCAATTTTGAACCAGGCGGACCCAATCACAGACGCCGCTGGATGAAATCGACCCATCAATCCATCCTCGACTCGATGCTATCCTGTTTTGAGGTAACGACCCATCCAGAACGGTGCACGACCTACCTGATGCATCACAATGTCTTTGAGCTGGGTACCGACCGCTTTAATGAAGCGGTGATCATCAAAGATCAAATCATCGCCTTTTTAGAGAGCTCTCGATCAATGGATGACCCGACTTTTCATGCACTTCCTGAATTTGTGCAGACCGAATTGCGTGAAGGTGTGCTAGAGCGGATCGAGGAAATTGGAATAGAGAACTTTATAAAGGTCATCGAGGAGCGATTTTTATCTCCTAAAATTGGGATGCGTCTACCGCTTACACTTGCATAACCCCGGCTTGTCAGCAAATTAACCACAATCTTGCTCATCTTGCCTGCTTCGCGATCTTGCTCATCCTGTTCCTTTTGAAGAAAGAACAAGATATACAGGATCGCGAAGCAGGCAAGATGAGCAGGATGAATTTGTTTTCAAGAGGGTAGCTGAACATACGTTATGCTAGCTGTCTCAGGCGATGAGAACGATATGCTACTCAGGGTAGCTTCTTGGGTTTTCTGATCGTGCCGGTCATGAAGCGGTAGACGAAACAGCGATCCTCAGCTTCCAGCTCCTTCTCAAGGACAGCATCGCGTACGAAGTAGGGAGCAAGGTCTTCAGGGAAGCGTTGTGAAGACATGAACTCGCGGATGCAGAAGCGCGCCCCATCCTTGGCACAGTTGAAAATGGCTCGAGAGAGCCTCTCAAAGCTCTCTTTGGTCATATAAGAAGCAATATCTGATAGAGAGAAGCAGTCAAAGCTCGCCGGCTCCGCCTGCTCGAGGTAGGCGACCGCATCTGCTGTATGGCAGTGCAGCCGGTCGACTCGCTTTGCAATCTCGTGCGCCCCAAGCTTGGTCAGGTGGGGCGAGAACGCCTCCTCATAGAGACGCCCCTGGAAGAGCAGCGAAAAGAGGATATTCTCCTTCACTGGAAAGCGATGGAGCGAGCTTTCCATCCGCTTATAGAGATAGAGCGGAGGCGAAATGGGGATGTTGACATAGGCATAGAGGCCCGGATCTTTGAGGAGAAACTTGCGCACAAATGGGTTTAGGACCATCTCAAAAGCGCGTTGCCACTTGGCACCCTTCCAGTTTTTTTCGACAAAAGTGCGCTGCTCTTCCAAGCTCTCCAGTTCGTAGAGACCGTCGATGACCTTGCTCGCCAGCATGTGGGTGATCTTGGCCACGATCTGGAGCTTTTTCTCGAGGTTGCCCTGGTAGAAAATCCCCTTCTCAATCTTGTCTGAGTGGATCTGCCAGAGCCTTTTTGCCGCTTTGGGCATGCGGTTTTCAAGCTTCTGCAAGAGCTTCATGCGGTCATTTGTGGGAGAGAGGCCGAGAAATTCAAGGTACTCATCATATTCGAGAGAGGCAAGCGCCGCCTTCTTGAGCTCGCAGAGAGCCGTCTGCATCGGATTGGCATCCACAGAGACCACCCGTTTACAGTTGCTCATGAGAAGATTTAAGGGTCGATCTCCGCTCGCAGTGATGGAAAAGACATGGTCGCTCGGTCCTATCTTGAGCGCTTTCTGTTCAGTCAACCAGTCCTCATTGCCGACGCTGTAACTGAGCTGTGAGTAAAATTGTGTCATGGATCTTTTCCCATCTTAAAATTTATAGGTTAGCGCAACTCGCATGCCAAGAAGGTCGAACTGGGTATCGATGAAATCAAAAGGATAGCCCTCCCGCCCACCAAAGCGTCTATGTTCGTAAAAAGGTACAATTTCGGCATCGAAGTCGCAAGATATGTTGAACGCGAAGGGCACTTCCACCCGCGCCTGCAGCGCTCTTTCCATTTCTAGAACCACATTGTCGTAAACAGGATCGTCCGAGATTTTAGAAGTGCCGTGCAGCATAAAGTCTACTTTTAAATTTAAACCCATGCTTAACAGAGGCGAGAAATTGTGTGAAGCCAAAAAACCGCAGACCACATAGGTGAAACTATCGGTGAAGGTGAAGTGAAGAGGCGATGGATTGATAAAGCTATTTGTCTCCCTAAAATGGCCAGCGCCCACAAGAGGAGTGAAGCTATTGGGACTGGAGCATTTTTGCAGAGTATAGCCCAAACGAAATTCATAGATCTGATCGTGAATCTCAGAGACCAGCCTCCTTCCCCGAGCATTTTCCCCCGAAAGACGCCCCGAGCTGAAAAAGCCCTCCGCAGCGAGGTACCAGCCGTAAGGTTTATAGCGCTCCAAACAGAGACGCACCCCGTCGACGCGCCCGCATTGGTGCGTTCCACCCTCCCTAAAACGCCTCATCCGATAGATCTCTGGGCCAGCGGTGAAATAGTAACCAGCAGATAAGATTGAAAGATGCCCAAGGAGGGGGAGGAGGAGAGATAGAAAAATTCTGGCCCGGCGCAAGCTCTTTTCCTTTGAACTCAATGATTCCGTAGTCTAGCCTTACAAAATGATAAAAATAAACTTGATAATCAAAAAAAAGATGACTACTTTGTGGTCTTAGAGTATTTTTTACCGATCGAGTTTAGAGATCACTTATACACAAGGAGGAAGCCTGTGACAATTGCAAGATTTGTTCTTCATCTGTTCTTATCGATCATCCCATTTTCACTGGCTGCAGAGGCCGGAGCTGGAGAATCAGATGGCCAAAGCGAGCTTTTGGTTATAGATATGGGGGAGGAGAGTTCTGCTGATATCTACGATGAAGCCCTTTCAGAGGCCATCTGGAAGCTGATTGAAAGCGAATCGAAAAAGTCGGCTGTCTTGGTCGTGGACAGGGATAAAATGGATAAAACAGAGCCTGTGGCCGCTGCCCACCACGGCAAATTTCTGGGCCATCCACGCGACTATCTGGGAGGGGTGACCACTTATGAGAGCGAGCGGATCGGCTTTATCGTGACAACCCTTGCGACCAAGTCGCTCATCACCATTGCACGCAGCCGCTCCGATCTCGAAACAGCCGGCGATCAGATCGACCATGTGCACCCTCTGAATTTTCTCAAGGTGGTCTTCACAAGCGAGGAGCTCAAAGTGGGCATTCGCAACATCCGCACCCGAGGCTGGATCTGGAGCGACTTTCTTGCAGGCATTAAAAAGTCGCTCACGACCGAGGCGTCGCATGGCAATATGGGCCCCGATGTGGTCTCACATTTTGCAAATAGCCTGAAGATCAATCCGCAGATCCTCCTTCCCGCTGCAGCCAAGGGCGATTGGGAGGACTTTGTGAACCTCTTGATTGCAACC
Organism: Chlamydiia bacterium; assembly: GCA_963827485.1. Classification (GTDB taxonomy): domain Bacteria; phylum Chlamydiota; class Chlamydiia; order Chlamydiales; family JAAKFR01; genus CAWHBB01. Next base: position 146,909 of record CAWHBB010000001.1, on the reverse strand, counting down.
GTGCCGCGCGGCGGCGACCACGGCCGTTTCGATAGCTGATACTAATAGGAGGGAAGAAATCTACTTTCTTCTCTCCTCCCTCTCTCGCTCTTTTTTCAGAAGCTCTTCCACCTTCCTCTTCTCCCACTCTTTGCCCAAGATAGGGTTTCGCACGGTGAAGATCTTCATCGCCTGGAAAAGCAGCACGATTCCCCAGATCACCGTGACCCAATAAAACCAGAGCTTATGGGGGTTGGTGAGGAGATTGATAGCCAAAAGCAGCAAGTTGACGAAGATATAGGTGGTGAGTGTGGTGTAGAATTCTCGCATGCGGCGCACGCGCGCTGCAATCTGCTCCCTTCTTTCGTCGTCGTTGTCCATAATTAACCGACAAGTTTTTTTTAGGCTGCCACCATTGTAAGCCTTCATTTGATTTGATGGAATCTTGAAGAAGGGGTAGAATCGACGGGCTACTGCAACATTTTTCGGGATTATGGCTCTTTTCGATGCACTGCGCTTCTTCAATCAAGGGTTGACTCTCTTCGTCGTCGTGCCTCTTCTCGTGCTCCTCGGTCTCTATCTCACATGGCAGCTCAGATTTGTGCAGGTCAACAAGCTGGGTCTCGGTTTTCGCCACCTGCTCTCGCGCAATGACTCTACAAAAGAGGCAGAGGGCAATATCTCCCACTTCCAAGCGGTCGCAAGCGTTCTGGCGAGCAATTTCGGTACAGGCAACATCTCGGGCATGGCTGTGGCGATTGCCACAGGGGGCCCTGGAGCGCTTGTCTGGATGTGGGTGATGACCTTTCTCGGCTCTGCCGTCCAGTTCGCCAACACCTTGCTCGGGGTCAAATTCCGCCGCAAAAATGGTCGAGGCGAGTTTGTGGGGGGGCCGATGTACTACCTCTCCGAGGGGCTGGGCTGGAAGGGGGCCGCTCTCTGTTTCTCGCTCTGCGTGATCATGGCAGCGGTTGCTGTGGGCGACTTTGTCCAGGTTAACTCGGTTGCTCTGCCGCTCTCTGAGCTCGGTGTTCCTCGCATTCTTTCCGGCATCGCGATCGCTATCTTGGTCGCTCTTGTGGTCATCGGAGGGGCTACTCGCGTTGCAACTGTCTCCTCGATGGTGGTGCCCCTCATGGCCTTCCTCTATCTCGGCGCCGCCCTCTGGATCCTCGGCCTCTACTACGAGCAGATCTCGACAGCGGTAGCTCTGATCTTTAAATCCTCTCTCGGGATCGCCCCGATCGGAGGTGCAGGTCTCGGCTTTGCCCTCTCAAAGGCGCTCTCGACCGGTTTTGACCGCGCAATTTTTGCAACTGATGCCGGCACGGGGACCGTCCCGCTGCTCCAATCGGGGGCGCGCACCCACCATCCGGTCATCGATGGCGTCGTCACCCTTGTCGCGCCCTTTCTCGTGATGATCGTCTGCAGCGCTACCGTGCTCGTGCTCATGGTGACAGGCGCTTTTTCTGATCCTGCGCTTGCCAGCACCTCGATGGTGACCAAGGCCTTCTCCCGTGGACTCGGCGATTTTGGCGTCGTGGTTGTCTTGATCGCTCTTTTTCTCTTTGGCTACACCACCACGCTTGCCTGGTCGGCCTGCCTAGACAGGGCTGTGGAGTACCTTTTCGGAGATAGATGGGTCCATCTGTTCAGGTATATCTTCATCTTTCTCGTTCCGGTCGGCGCGATCCTCGAGGTCGGCCTGGTCTGGACGCTTGCCGACATCGCTCTGACCTTGATGCTGATCATCAATGTGCTTGGAGTGGCTGCCCTCTCAAGGCAGGTGACGCAAGATCATCGTAAATTTTTCTTTGCTAAATTTGATCCATCCGTAGAATAGCACCAAAAAAAATCTGGACCCGGTCTAAATTAAAAAAATTTGTCCACACGGGTCCTCCTACGGAGCGGCTATGCAATTGAGGAGTTCAGCATTTGAAGAGGGGGGCAAGATTCCCCGTAAATACACCTGCCAGGGAGAGGATATCAATCCCGAGCTCGAGATCTCGGGGGTGCCGGCAGGTGCAAAGAGCTTAGTGCTGATCGTCGATGATCCTGATGTGCCTGAATGGGTGCGCAAAGATAAGCTCTGGGTGCACTGGGTGGTCTACGATATTGATCCAGAGGCGACCCGTATTGGAGAGAGGGCTTCTGACTTGGGCATCTTCGGGAAGAACACGAGTGGCGAGCGGCGCTATATGGGGCCCTGTCCGCCCGACCGCGAGCACCGCTACTTCTTTAAGCTCTATGCGCTCGACACCAAGCTTGGGCTTGCGCCTGGGGCGACCAAGAGCGAGATTGAGAAGGCGATGGCTGGCCACACACTGGCCGAGTGCCAGCTCATGGGCCTCTACCAGAAAAGCTAACGTTGAAAGATATCAGCCTGACAGGGCTCCTGCAGCTGCGGCTTCTGTAGTAGCTGGGCCGGGGCCGGCGGCTGCCGCTGCTGCTTTGCTCTCCTCTTTGGCGAATGTAGCGCTAAAGAGAAGCACGCGGTAGCTCTCTACAGAGCCGTCCCTATTGGGACGGGTTGACTTTGGCCAAATCAGCTGAAGCGGTTTGGCATTAAAAGCAGAACCGATTTCTTCTATATGCCTCTCAGGTGCATCCTCGGCATAGCCCCTATCTTCGGAGATCACCTTAGAGGGGTTTCCAGGTGGGTGGGAGAAGAGGCCAAAGGTGTCAGCAAAGAGTGCGCTGCCCTGAGCTCTCCTTGCACATTCCACGAGTGTGCGCACATGAAGCAAGCGAATTTTCTGCATCAGAGAGCGCATGGCAGGGAAATACCTATTTGCCATCAAAGCTGAAAGACGTTGTTCATATGGCCTCTCGGGATGGGCGATCAGCTCTCCTATTAGCGTCTCTTGAAATTGCTGATTTGCTAATGCGTCTCTCCCATAGTTGACAATATTTGAAAAACTGGCTCCTATTTGGGAGGCAACATTGATGGAGATAGCTAAGTGGCTAGCTCCTCCAAATAGCTCGATCCAGCTCTCATCCGGGGTTTCTGGATAGGTTTCGCAGATCCTAGCGACATTCTTGAAGTAGAGATTCAGATGATTAATTCTACGGTCTAGATCTTTCACATTACTCGCGGCTGACCCAAGGAGGCCTGGATCGATAGTGTAGACAAGGAGGTAGAGGGCCTGGAAAAGGCCCCCCGAGAGATCTACCTCTTTGTAAGAGAGGGGCGGCTTTGCCTTTTTACCATGATTCTTTCTCACAGCACTTAAATCGACATCCAATAGCTGACAGGGAAAATTGGAGCGTGCGAGTTGGTCGATGGCAGGCGCCTCTAACCACCCTGAACCTAAAATCGTTGCCACTGGACTAGGCCTGCCCCTCTCTCTTCGCGCTGCCTCCTGGATGGCTCTCTCAATGCTTCCCCGATAAGCACGTAGAGCAGGTTTGTCGGCTACTTTCTGAAGCGCGCTGTCATGTCTTTCAGATTCAGAAGCAAAGGTCTGGATAACAGCTTGTGCAGCCTTTTCTACCCTATCCAGAGGGTGCTTATCGACGCCAAAAATGCGGTTGCATATCTGGCTAATAATGAGATTCCCGTGATGCATTGGGCAGTCAAGGTAGCCTAGAACCAATTTTGTCGGATGCGCGGCTCTCTCTTTGTCAGAGAGGGGAGCAGGGGTGGGTGCTCTTGAGGGAATTGCAGCTGCTGCCATAAAATTGCCTATTTTTGTATTAAGAAAACATAAAGCCTAGAGTCCCAATGGTTAAGAGTCAAGCACAAGTAGCTGACCATCTAAAGGAGTATATAGTTATTACGTTCCTGCGGCCGCAGGCTCGTTCCGGGTTTTTGGACCGGGCCCAGGCCCCGCCCCTGCGCCAACAGCTGCCCCTGCTGCTGCTGCAGGCTCGGCTGCTTTGCCCTCCGCTTTTTGTAGATTGAGGAGGTAGGCCCTTATGGGATAGCTATAGAAGTGTCCTCCAATTGCCTCTGGATAGTGCATTTCCTCAGTGGGGGGCCATATCAAACGAGCAGTTGGCTCGCACTTAAGCGCTGCATTCATCTGTTCAACGAGACCGGTCGCAGGGCTGACAAGCGATTCAATGGGGTCATCCTGATATATATTGAAGTTACCTTTAATGGGGTGCAGCATCCGGCCGAGGGGATCGCAAAAGAAGAGCACGCCCCCCTCGTCAGCCACGCGCGCTCTCAAGCTCTCGATGCAGCCTATGCGCACCTTGCGGGTGAGGACCCCCGTCGCAGGAACATATTCGATTTGAAAGCGCAGCATTAATAGGGGATTAGCCTCCAGACAGGCGCTCAAAGCCTCTTGACCACCTGCAAGACGCTCAAGCCCACGTCCAATGCAGCTCGTCACGCCATTGCCCACCTCTGAGATCACATTGGCACAGATCGTCACATGGGAAAATTGCTTCGCAACCCATTCGGTGCCGGGCGATCTGTACTCTTTGCTAAGGGCGATAATTTGACTCATATAGGCGCCTATATGCTCGAGGACCAAAGCAGGGGATCTCCTCCCTGGCTCCCCTCCATCGATTCCAAAACTGATGCTTGCGATTTTCAGGAAAACCTCATGGGCGATGAGCGCCTGCGTGAGGGTCACATTGCCTTTGTCGCCATGGTGCGGGCGTGCAACTGTGAGGTCTGAATCGATCAACTGTATATGCCAGGCAGGCGTTGCTTTAGAGAGCGCATCGATCCTCGCTCGTTCAGCTCTGCCGGGGCCGATGAAGCAGGCGCGCGGCCTTTCGACCCCTTTTGGGACCCAAAGGATGGCTCTTATCATCAGCTTGCCCAACTCTTGAAGGTATTTGTCCATGCGCTCCGAATCCATCGGATGGAACATGCTCTTCTCATGCCCCACGCTCGTATGACGAAACTGCTCAACCCATTCTCGCGCTCTCTCCCCTGCATCTGCACGAACTGCTGCCATCGCTGTCTGCCTATATATTAAAATTTTTACTAGCCTTCTGCAGCTGCTGCCGCTCCTGGCCCAGCCCCCGCTCCTGCGCCGGCAGCTGCTGCAGCAGCCGCAGGCTCGGCCGCTTTACCCTCGTCGCGGGTAGAGGGGAGATAGAATAGGTGCACCCTGTGGCCTTCGCTCGGCTCGGCGCCCCCAACACCCTGGCTTGCTGGCCAGTAGAGCTCTTCGATCTGAGGGCACCCCACCGATCGCTCCATCTGCCGCACGATATCGGGCGGCAATCCATACTTATGTTTCACGAGCTCTCGCACGCCCGGTTTACTCGGATCTTCTCTAAATTTGTCGGTGGTATCGGAAAAGAGGAGGGCGCCCCCCTCCTTGCGCACCTGAGCGACCAGGGCGGAGGTGAAACGGTGTCGGATCTTGACCTCCATTTGCTGAGCCTCTGTAAGAAATAGACCGACATGCTTTAGAATCTCGCCACTTGCACGGCTGATCGCAGCTAGAGCCTCCTTTCCCCCGGCAAGCGGCGCTCCGAGTTGCTGTATATAATACATTAGATGGGCCGCAATTTCTGAGATTACATTGATGCAGATAGTGAGCTCGGAGCGCTTTTTAGAGGCAAACTCCCGTCCATCGGGCTCGGGGGAATAGCTCTTAAAAAACTGCACGATATGGCTATAGAAATAGATGAGCCGCCCCTCAGCATCTCTGCCTCCCTGGTAGCTGGCGGTGACTATTTGGCCAATCTCTAGGAAGAGCTCCTTTCCGAGGATAGCTGCAGTTAACTCGACTCGAGGAGTACCGCGAAATTCCTTTGAGGCAAAGGAGAGATCAGCATCGATGAGCTGGAAGGAGTGGCTACTTGCAAAGGCTTTGATGATGCCGCGCTCAGGTCCTGCTGCCCCAATAACTGCGATCTGCATGCCCCTCTGCTGAGGCAGCCTTTCAATAGCCTGTTTCAAATGGCCGCGCATCTTTCCGATGTAGATCTCCATCGCGCTCTTGTCGATGGGTCTCTGGTAGGCAGCAAAATGTCTGCTCGCTCCTTCGTCAAAAATTCCTTGAATCAGCGTCTCATGCTGCTCTGCGATTGCAGTAGCAAGGGGATCTGATATTCGAGAGGGGGCTACAGCTGCCATAGGGTTAATATGTTAAGAGTTTAGGGTCCCTGTGTAAAGAGAAGAGTCTCGATGATCCAGAGCCGCCCTCTCAACTCCATAGGGGGATGAGCGACCACGAGGTGGGGCGATTTTCGGAAAAGCGCCGCTATCTGCTCTTTAAGCGTCGGCTGCGTCGGCTGGGGAGGGATTCTGATCGTATCGGCAAAGAGGGGGAGCCCCTCTTTTGCGCGGCTGCAGGCAACTAGAGTGCGGGCATGGTGAAGGAAGATTTTGCATCTGAGCTCCTCAAGAGCGGGGCGCACCCTCTCGTCGAATATCTTTGCAAGATGCAGCTTGGGATTCTCAAGAGCATCTTTAATGAACAGTTGGGTAAGCGCCTCTCTGCCCCCTGCGAGCTCATCTATAAGATCGGGGACAAGCGAATCGACACTGTTGGCGATCGCGCCGACCACCCTCCCTGAAACGACGAGATCGGCCGCTCCTCCAAAGCGCTCCACCGCCTCTTCATCGGGCTCGGTGGAAAAGCTTCTGCAGATCTGCAGCAGTTGCTTGTAGAAGCGCATGAGGCAGTCGCGGGGCGAAAGCTTGACGCCGTCAGGGCCGTGCTGGAGTGAAAAACCTACGAGGAAGAGCGCTTCGACGAGCCCTCCTGTGAGCTCGCGCTCTCTATAAGTGAAGCCTGGGGGAGGTTTTTGTCCGTGATGGGCCTCGATAGCGCTTAGCTCCGCACTGATCAATTGGACGGAGAAGCCCATGCGCGCAAGTTTTCCTATTGCCTCCCTCTCGCACTTACCGGGGCCGAGGAAGGTCACAACGGGGCGCTCTCTCCCTTTTAGCTGAGAGGCGGCTGCAAGAAGGGCTTGCCCGAAGTGGGCTCGATACTCAGCATGCCTCTCCCTTCCCCGCGCTGCAAAACAGCGGTCTGAGTGGAGCGCATTCCCGGCAAAAAACTGCTCGGCGTGCTCGGCCGCCCTTGGAGAGATCACAAAGGAGTGCAGATTGAAATCGAAATGGCGATCTAAAAGAGGGCGGACAATCAGCTGCATATGGTGCTGAGGGCAGTCCCAATAGTTTAGGACTATCTCGGTCGGAGTTGCGCGGATAGTTGCCATTACCCACTCCCCGCAGCGCTCTCGGCGGCTGGCTTCTTGCCTTCCTCTCGGGGGACCTTCGTTAGATAAACCTGTACGCGTAGGCTGAAAACATTAGGACCCTGTTGGGTTACTGCATAGGGCCACACCAGTTTATCTGCAGGTTTTACCTTCAGGAGTTTCTCTATCTGTCCAATGAGTTCTGGGGGAGTATTTGGAAGAGTAGTTCTCCTGCTCCTCCACTACTCTGGAAGGGTCTCCAAGGGGATGGAGGAAACGGGAAAAGCTATCGGAGAAAAGAAGGGTGCCGCCCCTTTCTTGAAGAGACTTCACTAAGGTAGCCACATGTCTAAGTCGGATTTTCCGGCTTAAATCTCTCATAGCGGGCATGACCTCATGTTCGAGCCGACCTGCCAAGCACTGTTCTATAGGTTTGGATTCTAAGGCTGATTGGGTTACGGCCTGGACAAAGGCTTCCTTCGATCCTGCAAGGAGGTGTTGTTGCTCGGTGAGCATCTGTATCGCGTGGAGCGCCACTTCGGAGGCCACATTTATAGAGACCGCAAGATTGGCAGCTCCTCCAAAGAGGGCCACCTCTTCATCATCTGGAGTGGTCGAGTAGCTATTGCATATCTTGACCAGATGGCTGAAAAACTTATGGAGATCCTTCCATCTGAGGCGGAGCGGCTTCGCTTTCTTAGGGCCATCCACTACTTGCTCGCGATCGATAAGAAAAGGGAGCAGATGGAGCGCTTTATAGAGCCCATTCGAAAACTCAGCCCTGATCAACCTGCAGTTATCGGTTCTTCGGTGATTGTCCCGCGCCGCTGTGAGATCGACATCGAGCAGTCGACAGGAGAATTGGGGGGCACATTTTTCGATAGCGGGCTGTTCGAGCGAGCCCGGTCCGACAAAGAGAGCTTCGGGGTGGCTGCGATCGGAGAGGGTGGCTCGAGCTCGATCGATCCACTCTCCCATTGCTCTCCGATAGCTTCCCATGGAACGCTGATCCAAAGCGCGTCTCATATCATTTGCGTGGTCGCGCGACATCGATTTGAAAAAAGTGGCAATACGCGCTTCTGCGATCGCGGCTATATCAAATGGAGAGCGATTGACGTGGAAAATGCGATCGAGCTCATAGCCCACCACAATCCGCTTATGGTGTTCGGTATAGCCTAGGTATTCAAGAGTGATCTTTGTATGGAGAGTGAGAGGGTAGCATAGCTTCATGTAAAGGAATCGTAAAGGATAGATGATTTAAAGGCAATTCTGTGAGCTATTAATGATCGAGTTTGGTGCGACCTTTCCAGTAGATATCGCCGTAGTTGTAGGTGAGCTCGGTGCCGGGTGAAATGGCCTGATTCGCGCGAAAGAGAATGTGGTAGATCCCCCCATAAAAGACGGCGAGCGATTCGAGGTTGGGTCGATCTGAATGGTTGATGAATCGGGTGAAGTTGCCCGCCTTCTCGCTATCGATGGTGACCCTTTTAAAACTTACAAAGTCGCGCGGGTAGGCGAAACAGAAGTCGTTGAGCTCGGGGAAAAAAAAGCGAGCGGCGCCTCAGAATGCCCGCATATTCTCCGACAAACTGCCAGGGAGAGAGACTCTCTTCGGCAATCACGCCGTAGCCGATCACCGGATGGACCTCGCGTAAGGTGATGGCAGGGATCGAGCCCGCTTCGAGCGCACGCGCGTGGAGCTTGCCCAGCCATTCGGCCAGCGCTCCCACCCTCTCTTTTTTCACCGACCGCCTGCAGCTATGTTTCACCTCCTGCTCGATCGCCCAGTTGTCAAATTCGATGTGGGGTAGGTAGTGGACGCCAAAAAACTTTTCAAAACCCTTCTCGTCGAAGAGCAGCCTCTCCTTTTCACCCTTGGGGATGACGGCGATCTTTCTCATGAAAAGAGCTCCGCCTCCGCCCTTTTATATTGAGGGGCGATCTCGAGAGGGAAGGTGGTGCCGATCTTGTCGAGCACCCTCTTGAGCGCTGTCTCAGGGCTGTTGCACTCCTCTGAGAGGTGGGCAAGGTAGATCTTCCTGAGCTCTGGATGGACGATCGACTCGAGCAGAGAGGCGCACGCTTCATTGGAGAGGTGGCCGCTGCGGCTCAAGACGCGATCTTTGTAGATTTTGGGACGCGCCGAGGCTTGCACCATCGAGGGCTCATGGTTGGCCTCCACAAAGAGGATGTCGCAGGCGGCCAGAGCGCGCCTCACCAGGGGGGTGACGAAGCCGAGGTCGGTGCAGATGCCCACTTTGAGATCGTCCATCGCAATGGCGAAGGCGACCGGATCGAGGGTGTCGTGCTGGATGCTGAAGGGCAAAATCTCGAGGTCCTGAAAAACAAAGCGCTCATCCGTTGTGAAGATCTTGAAGCGAGGCATCTCCCTAAGGGCGGCATAGACGCCTTTGGCGGTCTCGGAGTTGGCAAAGACCGGGATCTCATATTTCATCGCCACTTTGAGGCCGCCTATGTGGTCGCCATGCTCGTGGGAGATCAAAATCGCATCGATCTCTTCGATGTCGACTCCGATTTCGAAGAGCCTCTCCTGAAGCGCCTTGGTGGAGATGCCGCAGTCGATCAGCACCTTTGTGTTCTTGTAGCCGAGGTAGATCGCGTTGCCTTTGGAGCCGGAGGCGAGGGGAGAGAATCCTTCCATCTAAAACTCATCCCTTGGGCCCGAACCCGGATAGTAGATTTTGCGCGGCTTGGCCCCATCTTGTGGCCCCACAACGCCTGCTGCCTCCAGCGCATCCATGAGCGAGGCGGCGCGGGCATAGCCGATTTTGAGTTTCCTTTGGAGGAAGGTCGTTGAGGCGTTCGCAGTGTCGTAGACGAGCGCTTGGCCTCTTCGAGGAGCGGGTCGCCCTCAGATCTTCGCCGTGGCGCTTTTGGGCTCGAGCAGATCGGAATCCTGTCGAAAGATTTGATGACGTAGTTGGCAGGGGATTTGTCGCAGATCGCTTGACCACACCGTTGATATCTTCGTCGCGGATGAAGGCGCCTTGGGCGCGCACGAGATGGGAGGAGCCGGGAGGCAGGAAGAGCATGTCGCCATTGCCGAGCAGCGTTTCGGCGCCTGTTTCATCGAGGATGATCTGGCTGTTGACCCGGCTGGCGACTTTAAATGAGATGCGCGTGGGGAAATTGGCTTTGATCAGGCCTGTGATCACTTCTCGGGAGGGACGCTGGGTCGCCAAGATCAGGTGGATGCCGACCGCCCGGGCCATCTGGGCGATGCGGGCAATGGGCGTTTCGATGTCGCGGCTGGCGACCATCATCAGGTCGGCAAGCTCGTCGATGATGCCGACGATGATAGGGCAGTTTTCGGGGGATTTCGATCGATAGGGAGGCCTCAAACTCTTTGTCGAGGTTGCGCGTATTAAACGCTTCGATATTGCGCAGGCCCAGCTGTCTTGAGGATGGTCATAGCGCTTTTCCATCTCTTTCACCAGCCAGTTCAAGGCGGCGCAGGCCCCTTGCGGCTCGGTGATGACCGGGGCCAGCATGTGCGGCAGCGGCGTGTAGGGGGTCAGCTCCACCTTCTTGGGGTCGACCATGACCATTTTGATCTCATCGGGTTTGGCATTCAGCAGGATCGACATGACGATGGTGTTGATGCAGACCGATTTTCCGGAGCCGGTTGCCCCGGCGATGATGCAGTGGGGCATTTTGGTCAGATCGCTCATACGTAGTCGCCATTGACCGCTTTGCCCAGCAAGATCGGAATGTGATAGCTTGCGCGCCCGCTCTGCTGGTAGGCCGCCAGCATGTCCTTGAAGCCCACTTCCTGCGGCCTGAGCGTTGGGCACTTCGATGCCCACGGCCGCCTTGCCGGGGATGGGCGCGATGATGCGGATCGACTTGGCCTCCATATTGAGGGCGATATCATTTTCGAGAGTTTTGATCTTCTGCACCTTGACGCCGATGGCAGGATGCACTTCGAAAGAGGTGATGGTGGGGCCGCAGTTGATCTGGCCCACTTTGGCTTCGATGCCGAAGCTGTGCAAGGTCTCTTCCAGCCGCTTGGCGAGGCTCTTCAAGTCGCTCTTGTAAACAGAGGCCTCTGCCCGCTTGGAGGGGGTGACGAGAGCAGGTGAGGGGAGGGTGTAGCCATCGAGATCGGCTCCGAAAATAGCTCCTCTTGGAGCTTCGGGGCGGTTTTGATGGCTGATCTTTAGCGGGCTCTGCAAAAATTGCCGGCTCTTTTTTGGGAAGCTCCACGATATCTTCGATCGGAGAGAAGAGCGGCTCCTCCTGAAAGGGATTCTCCTCCACAGGCTCCTCTGGGCATTTTTTTGTGAATAGCCATCTGCATAGAGCAAAGAGCGAAAGGAGCGCTTTTTTCGATAGGCTTGGGGCTGCAGCTACAAGAGAGGCGACGAAGAGTGAAGAAAAGAGGATGAAGGTGCCTCCTTCTCCGAGCAAGTCCTTGAGTCCCAAGTACTTAAGATCTGAATAGAGGAATGCAAGCGGTATGCCGCCAAGGGCTGTTGAATCTCCGTGAGAGAAGAGCGTGCCTCTAAAGAGGCGGCTTCCTTGTAGATAGCTTTCGGCAAGGAGGGTGAGAAGCGAAGAGAGGGAGAAGAGGAGGAGCGAGGTGAAGAGGAGGCGCGCTTTGAAGTGGAAGCTCTTTCTTCTGATCAGGGCAAGGGCCCATGCGCCGATGGCTACAGGGATGAGGAAGGCGGTGAGGCCCAAGGTGAAAAAGGAGATAAAGGCGAGCAGGTGGCCGAGAAGGCCGAGCCAGTTGGAGCCTCTCAGGCTCGCCTCTGGGCCTTGGAAAGAGATGAGGGAGGCGAGGTAGGCGAGTGCGACGCCGAGGAGGAAAAGGCCGAGAGCGGGAGCGGAAGCTTGAGCGAGAAGTGAGGGTTTTTTTTCCTGTAGCGACTGCCGTTTTGCCATGATGGCATCTACCAGATCTTGAAAAATAAGAAAGGGCGAACGACGGGACTTGAACCCGCGACATTTGGAATCACAATCCAACGCTCTAACCAACTGAGCTACGTCCGCCACGAGATGGTGTGAATTTTTGCTGAAATCAGGAGATAAAATCAATGAGACCTCTGCACAACTTCATTTGGCTCCAAAACCGCGCTTTTGCCCAAGGTTCGATCCTTGCACAAATTGCCTACTTTCAGCGGACAAAATCATCGATTTTGGTCTCCAGAGCAAGTTATGCAGAGGTCTCAAAGAGAAAAGGGGCGAGCGTGAGCCCGCCCCTTAGGGTTATCTACCCTTGAAGTGGGTATTTGGATTGAACGGAGTCGTAGCGAAATAGCTTCCCATCCCTGCCACATAGGTTGCTGCGCCCACTTTGAAGGCGTGCTTCATCGGGCCTTTTCCTTTAGCCGCGAGCGAAAGCGCCATGATGGCGGTTCCCGTAACAAAGAGCTTGAACGGGTCGACCTTCGGTGCTGCCCAACTCTTGGCTGGCAGTGTTGCCCCAACAGGGGACTTAGTAGCTGGAATTGACATAAATATACCTTGTTTAGAAATTTAAATTTAAAAAAATAACTTTATGGGAAAATGAGTGTACGCCGCTACCTAGCGGCGACGGAAGAGAAGCGCTTGGCGCTTGGAAGAAGAATCGATGAAAATTCTAAACAACATGAAGGCATTGTAAAGCGAGAGCTTTTTTCGAGCAAGCGGGAGCTGATTTTTCGATCCGAAAAAAAAGCGCTTTGCGAAAATCCGAGCCTATCGTATGTTCTTAGCTTCCTTTCGAAAACTTCACAGAGTTTCGAGAGGAACATCGTCGCCACCGAGCGATGACCATCTCATGTAGGTGCGCAAGTAGCTACCAGGGATGGCTGGTTTCTTGACAGCGAAGATAAGATAGAGTGCAGGCCCTAATCACAACTCGAAAGAGTTGGATTGGATAAGGGCTTGTACGGGAAAAATATAACTTCTAGTTTATTTTATCCCTTTTACAAGTAAAATTTTTTTTGAGAATTTGATCTTGGTTCAGATTGAATGCTGACGGCGTGGATGAGGCATGCAAGTCGAACGAAGTTAGCTTGCTACCTTAGTGGCGGAAGGGTTAGTAATACATGGGTAACCTACCTTTAACTTGGGAATAACGACTGGAAACGGCCGCTAATACCGAATGTGGTGAGTTCTAGGCATCTTAGAGCTCATTAAAGTGGGGGATCGCAAGACCTTGCGGTTAAAGAAGGGCCCATGGGATATCAGCTAGTTGGTGAGGTAATGGCTCACCAAGGCTAAGACGTCTAGGCGGATTGAGAGATTGACCGCCAACACTGGGACTGAGACACTGCCCAGACTCCTACGGGAGGCTGCAGTCGAGAATCTTTCGCAATGGGCGAAAGCCTGACGAAGCGACGCCGTGTGTGCGATGAAGGCCTTCGGGTTGTAAAGCTACTTTCGCTTGGGAACAAGAAAGATGGCTAATAACCAGTCAATTTGAGGGTACCAGGTAAAGAAGCACCGGCTAACTCCGTGCCAGCAGCTGCGGTAATACGGAGGGTGCAAGCATTAATCGGATTTATTGGGCGTAAAGGGCGCGTAGGCGGGGAAGAAAGTTAGATGTGAAATCCCGGGGCTCAACTCCGGAACCGCATCTAAAACTACCTTTCTAGAGGATAGGCGGAGAAAAGGGAATTCCACGTGTAGCGGTGAAATGCGTAGATATGTGGAAGAACACCGGTGGCGAAGGCGATTTTCTAGCTTATTCCTGACGCTGAGGCGCGAAAGCAAGGGGAGCAAACAGGATTAGATACCCTGGTAGTCCTTGCCGTAAACGATGTATACTTGATGTAGCTGGTCTCAACCCCAGTTGTGTCGAAGCTAACGCGATAAGTATACCGCCTGAGGAGTACGCTCGCAAGGGTGAAACTCAAAAGAATTGACGGGGGCCCGCACAAGCAGTGGAGCATGTGGTTTAATTCGATGCAACGCGAAGAACCTTACCCAGACTTGACATGCAGTGGACAGTGGCAGAAATGTCGTCTTCCGCAAGGACCGCTACACAGGTGCTGCATGGCTGTCGTCAGCTCGTGCCGTGAGGTGTTGGGTTAAGTCCCGCAACGAGCGCAACCCTTATCATTAGTTGCCAACACTTCGGGTGGGAACTCTAATGAGACTGCCTGGGTTAACCAGGAGGAAGGTGAGGATGACGTCAAGTCAGCATGGCCCTTATGTCTGGGGCGACACACGTGCTACAATGGCCGGTACAGAAGGCAGCAAGACCGTAAGGTGGAGCAAATCCCAAAAGCCGGTCTCAGTTCGGATTGTAGTCTGCAACTCGACTACATGAAGTCGGAATTGCTAGTAATGGCGCGTCAGCCATAGCGCCGTGAATACGTTCCCGGGCCTTGTACACACCGCCCGTCACATCATGGGAGTTGGTTTTACCCGAAGTCGCTGACTCAACCGCAAGGAGAGAGGCGCCGAAGGTAAGGCTGATGACTGGGATGAAGTCGTAACAAGGTAGCCCTACCGGAAGGTGGGGCTGGATCACCTCCTTTTAAGGACAGGTAAGAGTGACATTTGATGTAATCTTACCAGGTTGGGCAAGCCCTAGACTCTGTATTCTGTTTCTTCTTCGCTGTCAAGCGAGTACTCGAAGTTTAGATATCTTGAAAATCAAATTTAAATTATAAATAAGTATTAGTTATAAGTAACAGAATTCACTTATAATTAAGTGGCGCTTGAGGTAGAATCATCATTAGCGAATAAATAATCGTGCTTATGGCAGCTTGAAAACAATTTTTGTGGTCAAGCTATTAAGGGCTGCTGGTGGATGCCTTGGCATCAACAGGCGATGAAGGACGTGATTACCTGCGATAAGCTTCGGGGAGCTGGAAAAAAGCTTTGACCCGGAGATTTCCGAATGGGGAAACCCGATGGAATTAATCTTCCATCATCTCGCACTGAATTCATAGGTGAAGGAAGCGATACCCGCTGAACTGAAACATCTCAGTAGGCGGAGGAAAAGAAATCAAACGAGATTCCCTCAGTAGCGGCGAGCGAACGGGGAAGAGCCCAAACCGAAGGTCTTTGATCTTCGGGGTTGTAGGACCAGTCATAAAGATCAAGAAACTCTAGCCGAACACTTCTGGAAAGTTGGACGATATAGGGTGATAGTCCCGTAGGCGAAAGAGAACTTGACAGGATTGGCACCTGAGTAGGGCCGGACACGTGAAACCCGGTCTGAATCTGGGGGGACCACTCTCCAAGGCTAAATACTCGTTGATGACCGATAGTGAACCAGTACTGCGAAGGAAAGGTGAAAAGAACCCCTGTTAGGGGAGTGAAATAGAACCTGAAACCAGCAGCTTATAAACGGTCGAAGGCCTATGCCCTCTTTGAGGGAATGGCTGACGGCGTGCCTTTTGCATGATGAGCCAGGGAGTTACGTTAAATGGCAAGGTTAAGGGACTTACGTTCCGGAGCCGAAGCGAAAGCGAGTCTTAATAGGGCGATTTAGTCATTTGACGTAGACACGAAACCAAGTGATCTATCCATGACCAGGTTGAAGCAAGGGTAACACCTTGTGGAGGACCGAACTAGTGACTGTTGAAATAGTCTTGGATGAGTTGTGGGTAGGGGTGAAAGGCCAATCAAACTTGGAGATATCTTGTTCTCTCCGAAATAACTTTAGGGTTAGCCTCGGAATAAAACCTTTTGGGGGTAGAGCACTGGATTCTAGCGGGGGCCTACCGGCCTACCAACGGAAACCAAACTCCGAATACCAAGAAGGATGTCCGGGAGATAGACAGTGGGGGATAAGCTTCATTGTCAAAAGGGGAACAGCCCAGATCGTCGATTAAGGCCCCTAATTCTATGCTAAGTGAGTAAGGAAGTGAAGTCTCAAAAACAGTTGGGATGTTGGCTTAGAGGCAGCAATCATTTAAAGAGTGCGTAACAGCTCACCAATCGAGAGACTTTGCGCCGATAATATCCGGGACTAAAACATAGAGCCGAAATCACGGGTGCATCATCGTAAGAGATGCGCGGTAGGAGAGCGTAGTATACAGCGTTGAAGGTGTACCGTAAGGAGCGCTGGAGCGTATACTAGTGAGTATCCATGGCATGAGTAAACGATAAAGGAGGTGAAAATCCTCCTCGCCGAAAACCTAAGGTTTCCAGGGTAAAGCTCGTCTTCCCTGGGTTAGTCGGTCCCTAAGCCGAGGCGGAAACGCGTAGGCGATGGGAAGCAGGTTAAATATTCCTGCACCACCTAAAGCTATGATGATGGGATGACGGAGTAAGTTAAGCACGCGGACGATTGGAAGTGTCCGTAGCACGATGAGGCTGGTTGGTAGGCAAATCCGCCAACATAATGCCAGGTTGTGATCAAGGGGAATCTTCGGAGGAACCGATGGTGTGGCGCGATGCTCCCAAGAAATAATCTCTAGTCGCTGATGGTGACCGTACCACAAACCGACACAGGTGGGTGAGATGAATATTCTCAGGCGCGCGAGAGAACTCTCGTTAAGGAACTCGGCAAATTATCCTCGTAACTTCGGGAGAAGGGGAGCCATTTTATGTGATTGCCTTGCTGCATGAGCGTGAAGTGGCCGCAGAGAAATGGCCCAGGCGACTGTTTACCAAAAACACAGCACTATGCAAACCCGTTAAGGGGAAGTATATGGTGTGATGCCTGCCCAATGCCAAAAGGTCAAAAGGAGGTGTTAGCCCTTCGGGGCAAAGCACTGAACCTAAGCCCTGGTGAATGGCGGCCGTAACTATAACGGTCCTAAGGTTAATTGCTAGCCTTAGTAAAACTAAACTATATGCGGGAAACCTCCTCAAAAACTTTATAGTACTCGGCTCAAGAAATGTGGCAGTAAAAATCTTAAAGTCACGGGGACAATCCGCAGGAAAGACTCAGCACTTTAGAGCTAGAATCCTCAGAGACTATATGTTTGGGGTTTGCTATGAATTTAGAAGCACAATGGATCGTTGGATTTGTAGATGGTGAAGGATGTTTTCATGTGTCGATTAATCGACATGAGGAGATGACGCTCGGCTACCAAGTGTTGCCTGAGTTTACAGTTGTCCAACATAAGAGAGATATTCAAGTTCTCTATGCTTTGAAGGCCTATTTCGGATGTGGCGTGGTGAGAAAAAACCATGGTGACCGGATGGCTTATCGAGTAAGAGGATTGGACCATCTTGCTAGAGACGAATCGTTCCATTCTTTGAAAGACACCAGTTGAAGACAAAAAAACAAATAGACTTTATCAAATTTCAGACGAGTGCTTTTAAAGATGAAAAGGGTGATCATTTGACCGCGGAGGGTCTCGAAGAGATTCGAGGTCTGAAGGAACAAATGAATAGAGCAAACTAAGATAGAGTCCGACTCCTTTGGAAACAGTGGGAGAGTGATCGAGCGAAATTCCTTGTCGGGTAAGTTCCGACCTGCACGAATGGTGTAACGATCTGGGCGCTGTCTCAACGAGAGACTCGGTGAAATTGTAGTAGCAGTGAAGATGCTGTTTACCCGCAATAGGACGGAAAGACCCCGTGAACCTTTACTGTACTCTGGTATTGGTTTTTGACTTGTCATGTGTAGGATAGCTGGGAGACTTTGAATGCGCCTCGTTAGGGGCGCAGGAGTCAACGTTGAAATACCAGTCTTGACAAGTCGGGAATCTAACATTACCCCATGAATCTGGGGAGTGGACAATGCCAGACGGGCAGTTTTACTGGGGCGGTATCCTCCTAAAAAGTAACGGAGGAGTCCAAAGCTTCCCTCATCGTGGTTGGCAATCACGAGTAGAGCGTAAAGGTATAAGGGAGGTTGACTGTGAGACCTACAAGTCGAACAGAGACGAAAGTCGGGCTTAGTGATCCGGCGGTTGAAAGTGGAATCGCCGTCGCTTAACGGATAAAAGGTACTCCGGGGATAACAGGCTTATCGCCACCAAGAGTTCATATCGACGTGGCGGTTTGGCACCTCGATGTCGACTCATCGCATCCTGGGGCTGGAGAAGGTCCCAAGGGTTTGGCTGTTCGCCAATTAAAGCGGTACGCGAGTTGGGTTCAAAACGTCGTGAGACAGTTTGGTCCCTATCCTTTGCGGGCGCAGGATACTTGAGAGGAGCTGCTTCTAGTACGAGAGGACCGGAGTGGACAGACCTATGGTGTGCCGGTTGTTCTGCCAAGGGCATAGCCGGGTAGCTACGTTTGGAACAGGATAAGCGTTGAAAGCATCTAAACGCCAAGCCTCCCTCAAGATAAGATATCCCTATGAGACCCACGAAGATGACGTGGTTGATAGGTTGGGTGTGTAAGCGCAGTAATGTGTTGAGCTAACCAATACTAATAGGTCCATCGGCTTGACCACTTTTTATCATAGGCCATTGGCTTAAAGCCGTGGCTGTGGTCAAGAACTAGACAAGCTGTCAAAGCGTTCTTGTGGCTAAAACTTCAAGCGCCATTTAATGGCAGTGAATTGAACAATATTACTTTTCGTTTCGCCCCAAGTTTGTCTTGGTGGCTATAGAGAAGGGGGTACACCTGATCCCATTCCGAACTCAGAAGTTAAGCCCTTCATCGCCGATGGTACTACGCGCAAGAGCGTGGGAGAGTAGGTCGCCGCCAAGATTTTTTTTTGCCTTTATCCGTAGTTTTGAGGAGTGGTAACTGTTTCAGCTAGCCTCTTTTGAAAATAAGATCGGGCCCTGAGCTCGATCCACTGTGTAAAAGAGAGTGCTGCGGTTTGATATTAGCGCAGCTCTAGCACTTTGTTTTCTAGGATCCAGGTATAGGGGTGTTGGAAGCGGCCACGCCTGTTGTAGTGCACCATTTCCGCTTTTAATGCTCGGATGCTCTCCTCTGTAAAAATCGCTCGGAATTGGAGCATGAAGATGTAGAAGTTCATGTTGAGCAGGTTCGCTTTGGCATCTCTGATGTAGTAGCTCAATATGCCTTGCCTATGCCAGTAGTGGGTACCTGGTAGGTAGGCGATTTCACAGCCATGAAGCAGCTGCAGAAAGCCAAAGGTATAGGTGTCGAGTGCCCCCCATTTCGTCGGATAGCCCCCTACCAGGTTATAGCTGCGCCTCGTATAGAGATAGTTGCCTTGGCTGGGGGGCGAATTGGCTATCTGCAAGATATCTTTGAGGTGATAGCGACCCTCCGGCGCCTGATAGGTAAAGGCGCCCTTTTCTATCAGAGGTTCGAGAAAGTACTTCACCTGCCCGAAGGCGACCGCCGCGCATCCCGTCGCTTCCATGTGGTCGATTAGCTTCTGCACCGAGTTTTCGGCGAGGATATTGTCGGCATCCAGACAGAAAATGAGATCCCCTGAGCTGCGAATGACGCAGCTGTTGCGAGTCGCACCACCCCCAAGATTCCGCGCATGCCTGTAGACAGACATTTCAGGATGCTTTCTCGCAAGCTCTAGCAGCACGCGGTAGGTGCCATCCTGGGAGCCATCATCGGTGCAGATGATTTCGAAATCACAAGCGAGATTCTTCTGCTGATAGATCGACTCGATGGCCGGCCCCACCCACTTCTCGCAGTTGTAGCAGGGCATCACAAAGCTCAGGAAATGGTCGCCTGCGGAGGCTGAATGGGCAAGCAGGAGAAGGAGGGGAAAGAATTTTCTAAACATGCAGCTGAAGACGTTAACCCGACTCATAGAAAAGTTCAAATCGAAACTCTCCAAGGTCATAGAGAGCTCTCTTGACTAAAAAAGGGCGAAGGTTTCTACTTCCCCAAAATTTTGGATTTCTGCATTTGAAAAATCTCTTCAAGCTACTAACCGCTCTCCTCTTCCTCTCCACCTCTATCGACTCCTTCGAGATCGACGAAGCTAAGAGGGTTTCCAGCTTTCCCTTCCTTTCAGGCGATACCTGGCGTTTTTTCTGCGATTGGCGACTGGGCAAATTCTCCAATTTCGCTCCCGATCTTGTCAAAAGAGGCGATTCGATTTTTGTCGAGTATGACTCCTTGGATAATTTTTCGAAAAATTATCTCCCAAAAATCCGCCATCCATTCATCCTCATCACCCCCAACTGCGAGAGAGGCTCCGATAATCCGCAGCCGGGTGAATATGAGATCCTTTTAAGGTCGAACAAACTGGTCGCTTGGTTTTTGCAAAACCTAGATCGGCCCCTCTGCCAGAAAATCGTCCCGATTCCAATAGGGCTTGCTAACCGTGGATGGCCCTATGGGAACATCGATAAATGGAGTGAATACATCCATCTCGCTGAGAAGAGCGCCGCCTCTGATCGAGAGACTCTCCTCTATGCAAATTTCAGCCTCTACTCCAATCCCAAAGAGAGAAACGCCTGTCTCGAGCACTGCAAAAAGCTCTCCTTCGCCAAGGTGGAGTGCGCCGAGATGGTGAGCCGCGGCTCGGTCGACCACTATCTCGAGAGCCTCTCAAAAGCCACCTTCGTCATCAGCCCGCCCGGCAATGGGCTCGATTGCCACCGCACCTGGGAGGCGCTTTTGATGGGCTGCTACCCCATCGTGAAGAGCTCGACGCTCAATCCCCTCTACGAAGGGCTACCTGTCGTGAAAGTGAATGCTTGGGCCGAGGTGACCGAGGAGCTCCTTCGCAAGAAATGCGCCCAGTTCAAGCTGATGAGCTGGTCGAAAGAGAAGCTCTACGCCCCCTACTGGTTCGATCTTGTGCGCAAGCTGCAAGGCAACCTGCGCAAGAGCGTCAAGTAAAATTTTTACTATAAAAACAAAGTTGTGATATAGATGAAAAAGAGCTATATTGTTTTAACTTTGGTTGTTTCTATTTTTTCCACATTAGTAGCAAAAGATGCCGTAACCTATAACTACTGGAATACGCGTTTTGGCGATAAGCTCATCTGCTACCTGCATGCCAAATGGATCTCCTACAGATGGGGCATTCCTCTTCTCTACAAGCCTTTTGACTACTCCTCTAAACTGGTCATGGATCGAGAAGAGATTCCCTATGATCCCTATTTTATAGATTATAATAGAGATTTTACTATCAAAAACCTCTCCCTATTTGCTCGCGATATAAAGCAACATGGGCTCGCAACTCTCTATGCGGTTCCCTATTTTCCCGAAGATCCTTTCGAGATAGAGAAAGATCCTCAAGGGTGGAGCCACGCCTTTAAAGTGGAATGGAAGGATCCTGGATTTAGAAAAGTGGTCCAAGAGCTGATTGCGCCGATCGATCCTATTGAGACGATCAAACCAGCTCCAGAGCGAGTCAATGTGGCGCTGCATTTTCGGTCGGGCAGGGGCTTCGATCCAGATGCTCGCAAGTCAGATCTGCCCACCAAATTTCCCCCTTTTGACTTTTACGTTGAAGGGCTCAAAAAGGTGATAGAGCTCTTTGACTCCTATGAGATCTCCTGCTTTATATTCACAGATGACCCTGAGCCTGAGAAGCTTATGAAGCGGTTCCAGAAGGCAATTGCACCTGACCGAATCCTCTTCAATTGCAGGAGCGAGGCAGGATGCGTGCAGGATCTGGTGCTCGAGGATTTCTTCTCTCTCTTTAATTTCGATATCTTGATTCGAGGGGGGTCCAATTACAGCATGGTTCCTTCGCTGATCCATGACTTTGCTCTGGTCTATAGTCCGAGATCGGCCTCGAAAAATGATCTCGGATGGGCCATCGATCGGGTGAATTCGATCATCAATCGCGATGCTTATAACCAGCTTCTGGCCCGCCCCCTCACGCGGCGGTAGCTGGGCTCAATTAGCTGTCATCCCCTGCAGTACAGGGAAGGGAGTCCCACCACTTTTTAAAGGCGCTGGGCTCCTCAGGGGGATCGTAGGGGATGGTGGGGAGGGCAAAGAGGGATAGAAGTTGAGAGTGCTCCTTCAAGAGCTCTTTCAGAGCCCTCTTCTCTGCACGGCTCAGGTGCTTCGCTGCCCAGGCCTTTAGGCGCGCTGTTTGCGCCGACCTGATCGCGCACATTCTCTCCGCTGCAAAGCGGACAAAGCGGCCCTTGGCGTAGGGCTCAAGGGAGAAATTGTTTTCCAAGCACTTCATCAAGCGCAAAGCGTGGCGACCCTGTCTATAGAGATAGTTCAGGACAGGGGTCTGATCCGCAGCAGGCAGGTGGGAGATCAGTTTCAAGAGCGCTTGATGCTCCTGCAGCGTCAGGCGATCGAAAAGATGCTTTGGTATCATCGCTTCCTGACCACCCGCTTTGGCCATGTAGAGGATGAAAATCAGCTTGGAGGGTCCTTCTAGCACATCGACCATCTGCAATTGGCGAGCTTGAGCATAGAGGTAGTTGAATGATTTCAGCTGATGGTCCTGAGGAAGCTCGCCGAGCAATTCCAAGAGCGTTTGGTGCTCTTGCAGCGTCAAGCGCTCGAATAGATGCCTTGGAATCACACTCTCGTGTGCAGCAGTCTTGGCTAGGCAGAGAATAAAGGCTAGTTTGGCTCGCCCCACCATGACTTCCGGCAGCTTTATAAGAGTCTGACGGGGGTGGTGGGCCAAGAAAAATTCGGCCTGGGCAATGAAAAGCTCCAGATCGGGCTCTCCCTCCTCATCGAGGGAGCGCTCCTCGAGTTGCCGAAGGATCTCCATCCAATCATCTCGATACGAAATGCAGTTTGCAAAGGGGCGCGGGATCCTCGACTCTGTTCTCCTCAGCCTATGGAACAATTTGAAATAGAGCTCCATGCGAGAGGCGCGCTCTTCGATCTTATAGAAGAGGTAGGCGGCCAGGTGATCGCTCATCTCTGCACCTACAAGGCTGGCTGCCCGTGAGAGCTCTTTCGCGTCGAGGAGGAAGCTCAGCAAGGGGCGTAAGGTCTTGTGTCTGATGCCTCGACCCACCCACTTTTGCAAGGAGATCTTGGGCTTTTTGAGCATGAAAGCGGGACAGAGCGCCTTCGACGCGAGGGTGTCGAGCTCGAGCGCCAGATCGCGGCTCACACTATCTCGTGGAAGGCCTCCGGGAATGCTGCTTTGCACCTTGCTAGGGAGGCTGCTATTTCGATATTGCAGGAGCAAGAGGTAGAGTCTCCAGGCTGCAGGGTCGAGCTGTGAGGTGAAATCCATGCGGCCCCTCTGGCAGAGCAGAATGAGATCGATCGAGCGCTCGCTTGCTCCCAATTTAAAGTGGTCGTTGAGTTTATTTAAGAGCAGTCGATCGATATCCTCTGCATTCAAAGCGGCCACCTCGCGACAGCTCTCCACGATCCCCTGAGAGCGCAGCTTCTCAGGGAGTAGCCATTCGACCTCCCTCAAAGCATCGCCTCGATAGCAGAGATGAGCGACATAGACTTGCCACTCCGGCCCGGTCAAAGAGGGCAGCTGCTCATGGTAGAGCGCTCTCATGAGGGCGGAAAGCTCCATATCTGTCAGGGATCTCGCCAGATGAGGGCAAGCCCGCGCAAGGGTCATCTCAGGGTGACTGCGTGTGAGCTGCCTGGCTGCAAAGAGAATCGCTTCGGCTTTGAAATGGGGGTCGAGAGTCCTCGCCCGGTCGATCGCTTTGAGAAGCCTTACAGGACACTGTTTGAAGAAGAAGGCGAGAGAATTTCTCGTTCTTTCCCTGCTGTTTTGGACGAGGTATTCATGCTCCATTCGCTGTAAAAGCTCGCCCAGCTCTTTGGAGGAGAGCTCCTCCACGATGGGCTCGAGGGGGCTCCTGCCGCTTTCGATCTCTTCGCGGCCGGAGAGGAAGAGTTGGTCGGATCGATCTTTTCGCACTCGGTCATCGAGACGCTGGTTGATCTTGTGGCTAATTATGCGAACCAGAGCAGCAGAGCCGACGAGAAGGATAAAATCGACGATGGTCAGAGCGTGCTCGCCGGCAAAGAGAGAATCTTTCAAGAAGCTTCCATCGGGGCCCAGCCAGTGGCAGAGAAAGAGCGAAAGGCCTGTCAAGAGCAGGCTGCCGAAAAGAGCGAGGAAGAAGAGAGAGGTTTCAGAGGGAGCGCGCTCATTTGTATAGGGGGCGAGCTCTATCGAGGGTAGCCGGAGTGTCCCCTTATCGTAGAACTCTTTGTAGAGCGGAATCAGCGCTTCAGATCGATCATCGGCAAAGTTGACCCCCTCATCTCTCTGTAGTTGGCCGAATAGCAGGTCAATATACTCTTTCCTGCAATCGGGGATCATCAGAGTCGCCAGCCGTCCAAACTCTCTACGCGGCTCTTTGAACCTTTCGAACGCTTCAAAAATGCGTCTTTCATCCAGATGTGCAAAAGCGGGGCGCCTGCCCTCCTGATAGGCGCGGTAGCACTCATCGAGAAACTCCACCCGGTGACCCATGTTCACCTGGGCTGCAAGTTGGTTGAGTGCGCTGTAGTCGCTCTTGTATCTCCAATAGAGGTAGAAGACAGCCCATTTCTCTTTGCTATCGAAGAGAGTCGGCAGCTTGCCACTCGCTTTGAAATCTGTGTAGCTGATGTAGAGCTCGTAGAAAAAGTCCATGCCCCCTTTTGGCTTGTGCTGCTTGCAGAGCGCCATGAGCATGCGCCGGTCGAGCTCCTTCTGATAGACCTCTCTCGGCTCGATTTTAACCCCTTGTCTAAACTCGTTGAAGAAGGGCGAGCTGAAGAGCGCGCGGCTCTCTTTGAAGCCGATCCTCTCGATCGCGTAGAGCATAAAGCGGTCCCACTCCTCCTGAGAGAGCGAATAGAATAGATCCTTAAGCGGTTTTGCAAGGCGCCCTGCACTGCCGGATCCGATCTCCTTCTCATAGAGCTGATGTGCTTCGAAGAGGCCAAAGGTGAGCGACGAGGCGGTGTAGAGGCTGCGATAGTGCAGGTGGTAGGCGATGGCAAGGGCGACAAGGCCGCCGAGCAGTGCGCCCTCGGTGATGGCAAGCGCCTCGGCCGCCTCTGCTGAAAGCGCATCCCCCGCCCAACCTAGAGTGGCAGCGAAAACGGGCACTATCGCCAGAATTGCAAGCACGACGCCGGTGACAACTGTGTAGTTGGCGTTTAAGTTGCTCGCCTTAGCGCAATTGCGCAGGTAGCTCTCGATCGGTTTGCAGCGATCGTTATCGGCGAGGGTAGGGATAAAAACTTGAGCTGTGCTCAAGGGGCGGTCACAACGATCTAAAATAGACATAGCTCATCAACTTCTAATTATTCGACATCTATTATATCAAATAATAATTTGAATTTGATAAGCTTTATGTTAATATTTCTTTAAAATTAACCCTTGCCAGCCATCTTTTCCAAGATCATCCAATTCCTCTATCTCCTCCTCGGAGAGAAGGGGCTCAGGAATGTGGATCGACCTGGTTTGGGTCAGGGCTAGAGCATAGAAGAAGAGCTTCACCCGGTTGCGGTTTGCAGGGGCAGGAGAGGTGAGTAGATCGGCTAGAAAGAGATGGGGAGCGGCTCCGTGGTCTCTATCGAGGGCCGCTTTTAAAGCGGCATCATCTAGAGCGCCAAGCTCGACCAATTTTGCCCATCGCTTCTCTAGGTAGGTGGTTCTCTCGGCTTCTGTGAGGGGTTTGAGAGCGGTATAGTGAAGCAGAACCCAGGGAGCGCTTCGTGCGAGAATGAGCTCTCTGAGCAGCTCTCGATCTCTTCGATTTAAGCCATGAGCCATCCATTCGGGGTTAATAACCCCTTTTGGCTCATGGATCCAGAGGCTCATTGCCGAAAGGAAGAGGATTTGGGCTTTGAGCTCAGGAGGTAGCTCTCTATTTTGCAGGAGGGGCTTCAAAAAGATGCCTGGGCGCTTTCCTGACAGGTAGTCGAAGAGCTCTCGGATAGAAGCTGCATCTGCCCCCACATATAGCTCTAGAAGCGCTTTCCAATCTTTTTTCCCCAACTTCTCTACGATGAGAGGAGCCATCACAGACTTTGGATTTGCGAGGAGTCGAATGAGGAGAGCTTTGACTCTGGGAGGAAGTTTCGGATGGGCGAGGCAGTTTTCGAGATTGCTTCTATGAATGGGCAGGAAGAAATAACGAATGAGGCGCAGGAAGCGCTCTTCCGACTTTTCTCCATACATGCGTCTGCAGGTCAGCAAAAGATCGATCGGGTCATTCAAATAGAGGGGATAATAGAGCGCCGGGTCGATATACTCTCGGGCGCTTTCATTTAGATCGATCTCTACAAAAGCTATGAGAGCTCGGCTGCGCACTTGCTGTTTGAGGCCCGAGAGCGCAGCCACGAGCTGCTTTATCCTCTCCATTCGCTTAGGGAAGAAATATTTGAAGAGCTCGTTTGCAAGCCTCGGCTCGAGGGTGAGGTAGGGCTCGATCGCTTTTAGAAGCGGCCTGGGAGCCTTCTGGACCAAGGGTGCCCATTCAGCGGCAAGCTGCGCCTCTTGACCCCTGGAGCAATTATCGATTTCATGCATCGCCATGTAGACCATGGTCTCTGCACGAAGGGAATCTGGAAGCAGGGTGAGGAGATGAGCTCTATGCGAAGCGGATATCTGGAGATCGCCATGGAGAAGGGCGCGCGAGAGCTTCTCAGGGTTTTTGGAGAAGAAAAATCGCAGGAGCAGGGGATCCTCTCCTTCGAGCTTTTCGATCAGTGCATAATAGTCTTCGACCCGCAGAGCCTCAGCGAGTTTGGGTCTGTAGGTATCGAAGGGAAATAGCTTTGGAGCATGGGCCACAAGCCTCTTTGCGCCCCAGATCAGCGCCATCGCATTGAACTCGGGCGTGCAGCGGGTGAGGGCGACTGCCATTTGATCGAAGAGATGGAGAGGGTGGTGGATGAAGCGGGCCAGGACCCTTTGAGCGAAGTTCTCTTGCTCCTTGGTGAACTGGTACTCAAAAGAGAGCCTCTCCAGAACCACCGCTCGCTCCTCGGTGGAAAGGGCTCGTTTGAGCTCGCGCGGTATGGGTCGGCCTCGACCCTTTGCAATCTCTCGCATGCCGGCTGTAAAAAGCGCCTCAGGTGAGCTTGTGGCGAGTTCATCTTGCCAGCACCTCTTGGTCGCCTCAAAGAAGGCCACGAGGGTGGGGGCAAATAGCAGGGCGAGGGTCAAGTCGGTTGCGGTGAAGGGGCCCAGAGTGCCGAATATCTTTGTGTTAAGTATCTGATCGTTAGATAGATGCGACAATCCATCTACTAAGCCAAAGAGAAGCAGAGCGCCGAAAATAGAGAGGAAGAGGATTCGATCGAGGAGTCGGCTCGGGGGGCTATAGCTAGCGAGGGTCATGACCGCATCGGTCATAATAGGGGGCGGTTGAGCCTCTTGCAAGAGCTCCTCAGCACCTACAAGGTGAGCTCTGATGAAGGGGTTGTCAGCTGGCTTCGCTCCTTTTGCACTGAGGATAGCGAGGATGAGGCTCCATTTCTGCTCTTCAATAGGCGGGGGCAGCTCAACGCTTGTGATATCGTGGGCAGCCAGTTTGTAGAGGGAATCGATCGCTGACCGGCTTTCCAGCCCACTTGCGATCTCGTTGAAAGCGGCGCGCTCGAGCTTGGGCTGCAGCTTAACAAGGAGGGCGTCGATTCGCTTGGCTATTTTGGGATCGAGCCCACGCTCACTTCGAAACTTCTCTGGCATATAGGGGAAATCGGATCGACTGAGAGCGATCTTTCGGAACTGTTTGAAGGCAAGGTAGAGCATCCACTCCCCTTCGCTCCACGGTTCTCCTTCGAGGGCGGCCAGAGCCGGCTTATAGGCGTTCTTCACAAGGTACTCTTCAAAGGATTCATTATCCACATCCAGAGCTTTTGCAAGCTCCACGATAACGGCTCTGTCAGCCGCCTGTAGAGAGCTCTCTTCCACTCGATTGGGAACCCGTACATCGGCCATAAAGGCGCGCAAGGCCTTAGGCAGGGCGCGGTCGACATAGGCGTGAAACTGCAGAAGAGCATTTTTCGCCTCTGGATCCTCTGACATCAGAGGGTGGTTGGTGATCTCATAGAGCTCATCGATGAGCGCCTCTGAGAGGGGAAGTGCAGTTTGCTTCAGAACAAAGGCGCGTATGCGCTCGATCTGGATAAATTCCCTGTGCAGCGCTGCAAGATCGGGCCGTGCTGCGGCCAGGAATGGCCCTCCTATGAAGGTCTGAGCCCACTTTGCGCCGTAGCGGTCGTAGAGGGCGCGCATGAATTTGAGCCAATCTTTTCTGCTTAAATTGGAGAGAATCTGCTGGAAGTAGGGAGCAAGCTCTCCTCTGCTCTGTCTCACGACCTCTATTATGTGGAAGGCCTCCACTAGTCGAGTAGCCGAGTGGGTCACGCGGTAGAGATCGCGCGCTCTCTTCATATAGGAGAGGGCGACCAGGATCAGCGCGGCGGCAAGAACTCCTTCCACAACATAGAGTGCGGCCGAGTGGGCATCGAGCGCCGCCTTCGACGAGAAGAGATTGGCAAAGAGTGGAATGGCTATGAGCAGGGCCGCGATGAGGAAGGCGATGCAGGCGTGATTGCCCTTGGAGAATTGGATAGCGCGCCACTCTCTGAGGTAGCGCTCCACCGGTTTGGCAGCGCTTGCCTCATCGAGAGAGAGCGAATCGAAGTGGCTGCCTGGATCTCGGAATTCATCGGGTAGAGAAATGGCCATCGCTACACCTCTGCCCCTAGTCCAAAAAACCTTCTCAGATCTCCTCTAAGAGCCAATTTTCTAATCGCTTTGCGATCAGCCTCTTTGAGGTGGATCTCTGACCAGCGAGGGTTGAGGTGAGCTCTACGATTTATTTTCAGGAGCTTTTTGCCAGTTAAGAGCAGTAGCTTTGCTTTAAGAGTGGGAGAGATCGACTCTCTCGCAATGACTTTGAGGAAAATTTGAGGACGCTCTTTGGAAAGTGCTTTAAATATCCATTTGATATTGGCCTCGTTTGTTCCTTGAAGGCGGGCAAGCAGCACTCTCCAGTCGGCATCTTGCAGCTGATCGATGATCTCTCCATCGATCTTCACTTTTTTAGATAGGGCTTCGATGATGGCCACCTTTAGATCGGGAGGAATCTTCTTGTTCTTGAGCGCCTGTAGTAGCCTTTCATCCTCCTCTTCGCTCCAGGTTAGATCCTCAGAGGCGATCAGAATGCGAAGAATAGGCGCCTCGATAGAGGAAAAGAGGGTAGGCTTTCTGAAGAAGAGCTCTTTCAAAAGGAGAGGCTGCGAGCTGAAGAGATAGCCGAGAAGCCTCTGCCCCTTTTCAGGATTGGACACTTTGCTGATCGCTTGTAGAAGCGAGCGCCAATTGCTTGGAGTGAGATAGCGACCCACCATCCAAGGGAGGGTCTCTTGCACTTTGGCTCGATCTGCCAACTCGATAAGGGTTTTGATGCGAAGAGGGTCGGGTAGGAGTTGAAGCAGGCGCCCTTTCTTTTGATCTGAAAGGTGCAGATGGCCTCCTGCGAGCGCCTCTGCAATCTTATCGGCGTTTCTCTGCGCTTGGTGTTCGTAATCATGGTTGACTTCGAAGAAAAACGTCTCGAGAGGATTTTTGTTTGGCGAGAGGCTCACCTGTTCAATGAGCGCGTTCCAATCTTCGGCTCTTAAAGCGGCTTCAATGCCATCGGGTACAACCTGCCGCTTTTCGCCCGTAACCGTTCTTTCCCGGTCATAGGCTCTTCGAGTGAGGCCCAGATTGGCCCCTTGACCTACCCTCTCGAGAAGCTCTCTACACGCCTCATCCTCCTCTTCGGCGATATTTTCATCTAGAAGCTCTCTCGACTCTTCAGCTCTCGCTCGAACAATCGTTCCTACGATGCTCTTAGTGACCCCTTCCGGCTCCTCGCTTCCTGCTCTCAAGTCAAAGCTGTCATCTCTTTCGAGCTCGTCCGGATTATCCACAGCAGGATGTGGGTCCACTTCCAAGAGCTTTGAGGCGCCATGGATCAGGGCCATGGCTACAAATTCGGGGTGGCAGCCGGGGGCCTTTGCCAGATAGTCGAAGAGCTTGTGAGGGTCTGGGACAAAGTAGTCCAGAACCTTTCCATAGTTTTCCTTGTCATCGCTTGCAAGGTAGCCATGAGAGAGCCTTCCCATGAGCGCTGTACGTTCTGAGCGATTCATTTTCTCCAAGAGCTCTTGATTCAAGGCAGTGGGCTTTCTACCTTCAGCCTCTGCCTTTCTGAGCTCATCAAGCGCTGCTATGTAGAGCCTCTCAGGCGAGCTCCAAGGTATAATTCTGCTCCCAAGCGCGCTGCAATGCGCTAGAAATCTTAAGCGATGAGGCTGCAAGAAGCAGGACAAGGGTTAAATCGGTTACGGAGACCCCTCCTAGCTGGCCGAAGAGGGGAGTGTTGAGCAGCTCGCCTCCCCAAATATGGATCGCGGTACCGAGGAGCAGCAGCACGACAGCCAGCCCGAGAGAATAGAGTGGAGCGGCATATTGCAACTTGCGACTCGGTATCCCGATCTCTTCGAGGGTGACGAGAGGCTCGCTCAATCGTGGCTTAGGCAGTGGCCCCCCTTCTTGGTCGATAAGCTCAAGAGGGATCCACCTGCCAGCATAGTGCCAATTGATCTCACCGATACCCTCTGCTTTGAGATAGGTCACGAGCAGTAGATGGAGCTCCTCTGAAAATTCAGCTACCAGGTGGCGTGGTTGGGGATAGTCTGTAGTCGCTACTTCGTAGAGGGAGTCTATAACCGGCTCGCTATAGAGGCCATGTCTCTCTGCGATTTTAACCAACTCCTCCCGATCGAGCACAAGCAGTTTCATAAAGTCATCTCTGGTCTGCCGCTTGCTTAAATCGGGACTCACATAGGGGTGTGAGATGACTTTATAGACTCTATCGAGCTCCTCGTCGGTGATTCTGAATCCCTGCTCATGAGCGAGCGTGCGCAGCGTTTCTATGGTTCTAAATTCTCGATAGAGGCCGGGAAGATCTTTTCGCGCTTCTTGCAGGAAGGGGTTTGTGCATATATACCTTCCGGCCGCCTCAGGAGAGTGCTCGTGAAGGGCTTTCATGAATTTAAACCAATCCCCCCTCGTCAGCTTTGCAAAAAGCGATTGCAGAGCCGGTTTGAGGGCGGCGCCCTCTCCCCGAATCTCAACGGTGTAGAAAGCCTCTACAAGTCTGTGAGGGGAGTGGAGGAGTCGGTAGAGGTTGCGTACTCTTAGGGTATAGGAGATCGCGAGGAGGACTAGCGCTGCAGCAGCGGCAAATTCCGCGGTGAAAAGAAAGCCTGAGATCGCTTGATCGGCTTCGGCAATAGAGGCAAGAATGGGGAGTGCAACGAGAATCGCGACCAGGGCAAGCGCTCCAATTCCATGAGAGATCTTGGTATTGCCGATCGCTTCCCAGTTCCTTAAATAGCGCTCCACCGGCTTTGCAGGATCGCTCTCTGCAAGTTGGATGTCGCCTAGGGGCTGACTAATGCGGAATTTGTCAAAAATAGATAGCGCCATATTTTTTTCAAAGCTTTGCCATCCATTATAAATTATTTCTTTTAATTTACGATAAACAAACGGTAAATATTGGGTTTTTTTGCATAAATCGGCAATTAAATTAAGGGACCACGAGCACTCGTAAAGGCCCGAGAGAGGGATAAAAAATGCGCGTTTCGCGCCTCTGTGTGCTCGGTGCTCTCGGTGGTTAATTTTCAGTCTATGTTAAGCTTGCGTTAAAGAGAGGCTTTAGCATATGGAGGGCCACAGAAATGAGGACGAAGGCGAGGAGGATGACGAAGGCTGAAAAGAGAAGTGTGGCGAGCGCTCTCCAGGAGGAAAACCGATGAGCCTCACCCAGGAGTTTTAAAAAGATAACAAAGGCCCAAACGACCAAAATGAAGTAGATAGTGGTGAAGAGCACGAGCAGGACGAAGTGCTCCGAGTAGGCCTCTTTGAGCGCATTGAAGATATTGGCTACCGCAAAAGGGTAGCAGGACCAGCCCACAGCGCATTTGGTCTCTATAAAACCTGCCTTTCCATTGAGCATGCGCCCTATGAGGCCGTAGAGCCAGGCCCCAAAATAGAGATGGATGGCTCCTGCAACGCCTCCGAGGAATAAAATAAATATCAGGAAAGAGGGGGTTTTGACAGCTCCATCTTGGCCCTCGGTGTGGATCAGATAAAACCAGCTAGCAAGAGCTGCGAGAAGGCCACTTATGATCGCCAGAAGGAGGGTGTAGCGCCTGGGGTTCTCCTTCAGGATTTTCGACAAGGTCTCTCTAGGATCAACCCAGATGGAGAGCCATTTGGATATCTGGTTTTGCCTACTTTCTTTCCTTTCCATATAGTAGCCTCGAAGGGAGTCCCCCTAATACTTGAGCAAAAACCATGCCAACGAAGAGCCCCTTTCTTTTTTTGACCCAT
The DNA here is from genome assembly GCA_963827485.1 of Chlamydiia bacterium. GTDB lineage: Bacteria > Chlamydiota > Chlamydiia > Chlamydiales > JAAKFR01 > CAWHBB01. The sequence continues at coordinate 114,676 of CAWHBB010000001.1, read as the reverse complement.
ACTGAGGCGACCCGCCGCTACGTGCCGGCAGGGATGGGCGAGATAGCCAATGCGCTCAAGCTACAATCGCTCATGGAAAGTGAAGGGCTTACGGTCGAAAAGATCGATCTCTTCGACCTCTTTGGCCCTCCCTCGGAGCTCTACCAGACCCTTGCCTATCTCAACTATGAACTGGCTGCCTCAGGCCAGGCCCTGTTGGAGGAGGTGGGCTATAGTGAAGTAAGAGCCATCTCTGAGAGAGTTAAAAGCTTTCGTCCAAAAGCGCTCTTTCTTTTGAGCCAACAATGGAGCCTTGCGGCTGTCACTGCAACCGGCCTTGCCCGCTCCTTTCCTCTGGCCGCTAAGCTCTATGTCCACCACAAGGAAGGGGAGGTCTCGCAAGAGCTCTTCCGAGCCCCGCATCTTCTGATCACCGAATCCATGCTTGCAAGCGAACTTGCAGCGCGGTGGGGTATCGAGCGAGAGAGACTCTTCTACCTGCCCCACAGCTTCCCTGAGGAGGTCTATACCCTTAAAAAAGATCGCTCTTATATCGAACAGAGGGCGCTCGCCTTGGGCAAGAAGATTGCCTTAAGCGAAAAGACTCTCATCGTAGGCACCGCCTCGAGGCTGGTGATCGGCAAGAATGTGGAGTATGCCTTCGGAGCTGCTCGCGAGCTTGCGCGAAAGGGGGTTGATCTTCTCTTTGTTCTGAAGGGCTCCAACGCGGCAGGCAATGACTACGAGATCTGGCTCAATCGGCTTCTCGAAGAGTGTCAGGAAGAGCCCTGGTTTCTCTGGGATAAAGAGCCCTCAAATCTCTCCGGGATGTTGAAATTCTATAGCAGCTTGGATCTTGCTCTCCAGCTCAGCGGTGCGGAAGCGGCGAGCAACACCATCGTAGAGCTTCTATCTCTTGGAGTGCCCACAGTGGCTCTAGAGGCCAGTACCAACCCAACTCTTTTTTCTGACGGGGTGCATTTTGTGCAAAAAGATCCTGAGCTGGTCTCGGTTCGGATCTCTTTCTTTCGCCCCGATATGCAAGATCTCTATCAGCAGGTGGAGAGAGTGGCTCTGGATGAAGCCTTGCGCAAGGATCTCTAAAAGAGGGCAGAGGATTGCCCATAGCCGCTTTTCGCCCGAGCTTGTCAAAAAAAGGATAGAGCTGCTCACGACGGTGCCATGCGCCTATTTTGCCGGAGGCGATCAGAAAAAGAGGCTCGAGAGTGCTGTGAAGAGACAATTTGAAAAGGATTTGAAGGATTACGATCTATAGATGAAAATCGATATTTTGATGGCCGATAACGACTACGGAGTCACCCGGGTCTTTGCAAGAGGGTTTGCAAGGGCGCTTGAGAGGCTTGGGGTGAGAGTGCGCAGTTTTTATATCACGGATGATAGCTTTTATAAAGCGTCAGCTGCACTTGTAGAGGATCCTGCCGATTTAACGCTCTCCTTCAGCCACATCCGGGTAGAGGATCGCCCTTTCGCGGAGTATGCCCCACGCTACCACCTGACCTGGATTTTGGATCGCGGCTATTTCTTTCTCGACCTTGCCCCGCCTCCAAAAAGCCTCATCGCTGTGATCGATGAGCTGGATAAGAAGTTGTTTGAGTGCGGCGCCCCTGGCCGTGTGCTCTTCCTTGCCCATGCAGCTGAGAGGGAATTTGTCGAAATGCCGCTTGAAGAAGAGAAAGATCTCGATCTGGTCTTTTTTGGGACCCACCTCAGCTCCACTTTTGTCCGAGATCGCTGGAGTGAGAAGTTTAGTCCAAAGGAGCGGGAGCTTCTCGAGGAGTGCTGTGAGCGGACTTTGAGAGAATCTGATACGCCTCTCTTGACGCTGCTTCTACAAAGCGGGTGCGCTGAGAAGCTGCCTCTCTTTTTTTCTGAGGGCGATTTCTATTTGAGGAGCCGCGAGAGGGAGGCGCTATTGGCCGAAATCGATAGGCCCTCGCTGCATATCTTTGGCAAGGGTAATTGGGGCCAGCTGATCAAGAGAGGGCAGGTGCATGGTGAAATTTCCTTTAGCGAGGCTAAAGAGGTGATGAGACGGTCGAAAATTGTGCTCAACGCATCGCTCACGCTCAAATATGGACTGCATGAGCGCATCCTCTACGGGGCAGGTGCGCTCTCCTCAGTGATCACCTCAAAGACGGCCGGCTTCGAGAAGTTCTTCAAGGATAAGGCGGGATTTTATTCATTCACCTATGGCGAGTGGCCAGAGCTCTTCCAGACGATCGACAGGCTGCTTGCAAATGAGCCGATGCGGCTCGAGCAGGCTAAACAGGCTCAGAAAGAGGTGCTGGATCATCACACCTTCGACAACCGCGCAAAGGCGCTTGTCGACTGGCTCAACACGCTCGGACTGTCGTCCGAACATAGTGGCAATAGTTCCTTACAAGCAGTTGTAAACTGAGATTGTTATCATGTTTTTTCTTATGATGTTCCCTCAGTCGGGAGTGAGGCATTTGTAGAAGAAGGCGATGCTGTTCCAGAGGAAGCGGCGGGGCCAGCTTAGGTGCTTATTGTATAGTCCCATATACTCTGCAGAGGGCTTTAGGCCGCGCTTGGTTTTGGCGCTGTCGCCCCCAGAGCCATCGTTGATCATCAGTCCGAGCCTCTCCGTCTCCTCCAGGACCAGTCGCGTGAGCACCTTGTAGATGTCATGAGCGTGAGGAAGGGTCGTATCGTAACCAAAGAGGCAGTTGATCATCGCCTTATTGTAGATAAAGTAGCTGTAGAAGCCTTCGATGACCCCTTTTCTCCTTATCGCCACATAGTGGACCGTTTTATTCTGGTGAGTCGTCTTCACATAGGCCTCGGTGTACTGAGGACTATAACGGGTGTACTTTTTAACGTAGAGCAGGCTGTAGAGCTCCACGATTCGGCAGTAGTCGCCCTCCTTGAGATCCTCAGAGCGCAAGGTTTCATAGCCATATCTTTCCATAAGCTTGTGGTCTCGCCGAGAGATCCTTCTGACCGCCGCATCTTGCTCCTCTTTCGGGTTATAGATGAAGATGTCGCGCGTCTTCAGCAGCTCGAATCGATTGCGTTTGAGCGAGTTCAAAAGCTCCTCTTTCATCACTCTATCGACATGGCGGAAAATCAGGAGGTGGCTTGGGAATTTCTTCGTCAGAAGCTGCACCACCGCCTGGAGCTCATCGCTCGTCATCTTGGGGGCAAGGCTATTGGTCATGAGCCAGTTATTCAGAAAGAGGGTCTTGTTGACTTTAAACGCTTTTAGGCAGCGACTACCCAGGTAGAGAAACGGCTTTTGGAGCCTCAGCAGGATGGGGTGTTTGCGGTGCATGTTCTCTTCATAGAATTTGAGCACATAGTAGTTAGAGGCGATATAGGAGTTATCGTACTCCTCTTCGTTAATCGTAATCGGAAGGAAGCGGTCGCCACAAGCAACCAGAACCATTTGGGTCGCCACATTCTCTAGGTAGGGCTGGACCCCCTCCTTGATGAGAGGAAGGAGGTAGTGCCTTCCTGTCCTTCCATCTTCTGTATCGGGCCATGCGTACTGATCGATGTTCGAGGAGTCGTAGAGAGAGATGTCCAACTTGTTCATGATTTCTTTCTCAATCTATTATAGAATGATACCAAAATGATTAGTGTTAGGGGAATAACGATGTCGAGGTAGAAGGGGATGCCGATATTGCCCTCGCTCATATTGCGCAAGCCAAACCTCTGATAGAGGTGGTTGACGGCATCGCCTAAGAGCCAGACCGATCTTCCGATGACGATCGCGGTCCAGAAGTGGCCCCGCAGCCAAATCGAGGTGATGGCGAGCGCGACATAGCCGAGATCGGCGTTGGCTACCTCGTTTTGGAAAGGGCAGAGATTCCAGCTTAGGGCCTTTGCCACCTCCTCGGGATAAAAGGTGTAGCCCACAAAGGCAAGGAGCGAGGCGAGACCCACGCTGAAGATCAGCTGGTAGAGAAGGGCAAGTTCGACAAGGCGGGCAGCACTTTTTTTTCGCAAAGCAAGGGCGTGGAATAAAAAAGCCAATACACTAAAAATATAAATTGCTAAAAGGATCTGCATGAACCCTACCCTATCGAAAAGCGGTTTTTACAAAAAGAGCTCGCTCTTCACCGTTCTCTTCGTCGCCTTTATCGACTTTTTTGGGGTGGGCCTTGTCTACCCGCTATTCTCCTCGATGCTCTTCGATCCTCTCTATCCCCTCGTCTCTGCCGAGACCAGCCTCTTCATGAGAGGTCTTGGCCTTGGACTTGCCCTTACTTTGGCTCCTCTCGCCCAGTTTTTCAGCTCTCCGATGTGGGGCGCTTTTTCCGATAGAAGGGGGCGCAAAAAATCGCTTCAGCTCAGTCTTGTCACCGCTCTTGTGGGCTACCTCGTGGCCATGGTTGGAGTCTGGGTGAACAACTTTCTTCTGCTTCTTCTTTCGCGAGCGATGATCGGCACTGCTTCGGGCAACACCTCAGTTGTACAGGCAGCGATAGCCGATATGAGCTCCCCGGAGGGCAAAGCGAAGAATTTTGGGCTCTATAGCGTCGCTCTCGGTCTCGGTTTTGCCCTTGGGCCCTTTATAGGCGGGCTTCTCTCTGCTTTTGGCTATAGCCCACCTTTTCTGCTAGCCACCTTCCTCGTTGCTCTCAACTTGATCTTCGTCATCCGCTATTTTGAAGAGACCCATCGGGTGAGTGCGCTCTGCCAGAAGGTCAACCCTGTGATGGCTCTACGCCAGCTCAGGAGGGCATTCAGCTTTAGCGAATCGAGGATAATCTTGATCGTCTCTTTTCTCTACAATTTTGGCTGGTCCTACTTCTTTGAATTCGCTCCAGTCTTTCTCATCAAGCGCTTTGATTTCTCATCGGTCGAGCTCGGCATCTTCTACGGGGTTGCTGGGGGCTGCTACGCTCTGAGCGCAGGGCTTTTGATAAGACCTTTTGTGAACCGACTGAGGCCTGAAACGCTCTTCTTTGGCGGTATATTTCTGACAGCGCTTGTCATGCTAGCGCTTCCAGGCCTTCCCTCGGCGATTTGGCTCTGGCCTGTGATCTTCTTCATCTGCTTTTTTGTCTCATTTGTCTCGCCCACCTCCATCACCTTGGTCTCCAACAGCGTTGGATCCGATCTTCAGGGCGAGGCTCTGGGCAATTTGAATGCGGTGAATGCCGCCGCTTTTATGATGAGCCCTCTCTGTTCAGGCTCTCTCGTCGGCACCTACCCCACCCTTCCTGTCTGGTTTGGCTCTAGCTTGATGATCGCCGCATCTCTTCTGCTCCTCCTCCTTCTCGGCCAGAAGAAATCGGCCCCCAAGCCCAGCTGATATCGTTCTAATCGTTGTATCGTTCTAATCGTTACTCTGGACTTCAAGGTAACGATTGGAACGATACAACGATAAGAACGATAGAAATGCTTGTGAGGACACTACTTCTTGCGGTACCAGTTCTCCTGATTCATCAGCTCGCAGCGCGGGCAGCGATGGAGCTTGTGAATGGTTTTGGCAAGGTAGGGAAAGTCGCAGTATTCGCAGATGGCCAGCTCAAAGAGGTTGGGAGGCGGTTTTTTCCTGCTTTCGCGGCGGTTGAAAAAGGCCCAGACCAGAAAGATGAAGAGAAGTGAGGCGGCCAGATAGAGCGTGAGAGCGTCGGTGAGATTCAGAGAGATCATGGTGCACTTCGGTAACTAAGAGTCCGGTTTTCAGAGAAAGTGGGCTCTGGCTTGCTTGCAACCATCATGAGCCTTGTAGCGAGCGTGGGACTTTTGATTTCAGGAAGCGCTGCCCTCTCCTCTTGCATCATGGGGAAAACTTCGCGGGCCAGGCGCGGTCCCACCCGTTTTACAGGGGTCCAAGCAGCCTCGACCGCTGTGAAGGGAGCGAGATTATTCTCAGAAGGCTCTTGGGTGGGCGAGATGCTAAAGAAGAGAAAGAGGAGCAGGTGAAAAAGAAGGGCGCCCGTAAGCCCCTTGAGAAAATCGCTCGTCACCAAGCCGCGGGATTCAAAAATCGGAATGGCCAGAGTGGCCGCTCGTCGCTGTCTCATAGATGGCCTGTAGGGGAGCTATCTTTGTAGACCAACCGAATGCGTGTATTCATCTTTTGAGTGAGAGAGAAGAGCCTCAGGAAATCCTCGTAGGCCACCTCCCGGTCCACGCTTAAGACTACGGTGGTCTCAGAGCCGGGGAAGAGCTTGGCATTCTTTTCGACCTCTCGCCTCAGGCTGGTGTCGAAGCTTGCAAAGTCGACGATCTCCTTCCTGCTGCCCACGTAGAGCACATTGTCTTTGTCCATCACAACCAGAATCTGAGAGGTGCGCGGCGAGGTGGCAAGTGATAGTTCTGGGTTTTCGATATTCAGCGATTTGAGAGGCAGAATATCGGAGGCGATGATGAAGAAGATGAGCAGCAAGAAAATCACATCGACAAGCGGCGTCAGATCGACAAGGGTGAGGCTCGGCTCGAGACTTGTCTTGAATTTCATACCGACCTTTCTCGCACGAGAAGATCGACCACCTCTGACGATGTGGTATCCATCTCCAAAACGAGCTGCCTGATGCGGCTGACCAGGTAGTTATAGGCGATGAAGCTCGGGATGGCGACGAGCAGGCCTGCCGCAGTTGTGACGAGGGCGTACTCCATCGCCTCGCCGATTCGACTGGCCGAGATGTCCATCAGACCCGCTTTGCGCATCTCTGCAAATGCCGAAATAAATCCGATCACCGTGCCCAGAAGCCCCACGAGGGGAGCGATGTGGGCGACCAGCGAGAGGATGCGGCTATTTCTCTCTAACTTGGAAATCTCCACCTTACCCATCAGCTCCATACTGCTTTCAAGCTCTTCTTTCGGCCTATCATGTTTGATGAGCCCCGCCCGCACGATGGAGGCGATGGCCCCTCCCGTATCTTCGCACAGTCGAATCGCCTCAATGATGTTCTGGCTACTGATTGCACTGCGCAATGCGATGACAAACTTGCTCGTATCGATTTCGGAGCGCTTCAGATAGAGCAGCCTTTCGAGGAAGATGGAGAGCGCAAAGATCGATGAAAGAACCAGGATGGCGAGGATGGTGTTCCACCTTCCCAGATAGCGCACGAAAAATTCTTGCCAGAGGGCTGCGACGTAGAGATTATTCAAGACCATATGTTGCTCTCAATTTATCCTTGGCTTTTTGTCCCCATTCACCCCCCTTTTTGGAGAGCGCTTCTAGCTGCCTAAAGGCGAGCTGATATTTCCTTTCCTGCTCGTAGATGGCCGCTCTCAAATACATCGCTTTGAGCCGCAAGTTGGAGGCGGCATCCTCGTTGATCACTTTAGAGAGCATGCGCATCGCAAGATCGCTCCTATTTTGCCGAAGGTAGCCTTCGCTTTGCAAGAGCCAGAGTTCGAGTTTCTCTTCCTGAGAAAGAAAGGAGTCGCCAAGAGAGCCTGCATTTTGGAAAGAGTCGAGCGCCGCTTGAATCTCGCCCCGGTTCAAGGCAAGTCTTCCCTCGAGGATCCAGACCTGGGTGAGCCCATATCCCGAAGTGGTGCCCCTTCTCATGAACTCCTCGAAGAGAATCGCTGTTCTCGCCTCCGCCTTGTTGGATTCGCCGCAATCGAGAAAGAGCCTGGCAAGCACGAGCTCGCACTCTTCAAAAAGGGTGAAGAAGCTCTCTTGCAGAAAGAGCTCTTTCTGACTGTTCAGCTCGCTCTCTAGCTTCAAGAGCCTCGGAAGATCCCGCTCGATCTTGGCCATCTCGTAGGAGGCGCGCATATAGAAATAGAGCTCAGGGAGCTCTAAGAGCTCCCTTTCGGCTCCCTCGAAAATATCGATCGCGTGGCCGAAATGCTCACTTGCCTTCTCCACCTCACAGGCGTGTAGACCGAGAAGCGTGTGTACGACGATCGCCTCAGGCGATCTCTTCGGGAAGATAGAGAAAAAACCCATCAGATGGAGCAGCGCCTCCTGATCGCCCTCCAAATAGGAATCGAAGGCGAAGAGCTGTAAAAAAGCGCTCTTTGCTATGGCGCTTTCAGGGTAGTTTTCATAGCAGCGCACGAGCAAGCGCTCTCTTTTTTCACTCTCTTTTTCGCACGAGGCTGCCCAGAAGAGCGCCTCCGGGGCGAGCTCGCTCTTCGGTGAGAGCTCGACAAGCTTGAGAAAAGAGGCTTTGGCCTCCTCGTTTTGTCCAAGAGAGGAGTGGAGACGTGCGATGAGATTGAGTGAGCGGGCCGCCTTCTCGCTCCCTGGATCGGCGCAAGGCCTTTTCGCAAGAAGGTCGATCGCTTCGTGCAAGAGCCGCTCGTCGTTCATCTGCACGCCTTGGTGGGATAGGATAAGCGCATCGAGGTAGGCGAGCTCCTCTTTTTCCTCATCAGTTAGATTGAGCTCAGAGCTCTGAGCGAGGGCCCTCTTGGCAAAAGAGAGATCGAAGCGGCCCATCAGGAGGAGCTCCTGGAGGGCGTCGAAGCTGCTCGTCGACTTGCATGCGAGCGCCCTTTCAAGAGAGAAATAGGCCTTTTGCAGATAGTGGTGGGCGCTTCCATCTGCCTCGAGGGCCATTTCTATATAAAAGAGCCCGAAGAGATGCCAGGCGAGCTTGTAAGAATCCAGCTTCTGGTATCTCTCTTGAGTGGCTTGAAGAAAGAGCCTCTCTTTTTCTTTTAGCCCCTCCTCGGTGCTCGGCTTGCTCTCCGCTAAAAGCAAGAGCAGTCGATGGCGGTTTTCCTCTCCAAGATCCCCTTCGATTTTTTTGATAAAACCTTCCAGCTCCTGTGCACACTCTGGGCAATCCCTTGCCTTGAGAAGCAGGAGGATGGCCTTTGTGATCGCCTGCTCTTCGGAGGGGCCTTCGAGGAGCTTTTCCACCTTATCGAAGAGCAGAGCTCTCTCCTTTTTTTCCTCGATCTGTCCAAGTCCCTGGAGGTAGGCGTGTGCCAGGTGAGTTGCTATTTCAGGGCATCTCGTCAGAGAGTAGGCCTCTTCGAAAAAACTCTCTGCAAGAGCCTGGTTTTTTTTCATGAGCTCCACTCTGCCCTGCAGGAAGAGGATCTCCGGGTAGAGCGGGCTTTGATCTACCTCTTGACTTTTGCCTCCCGAGAGCTCCAGGAGCCTCTTTTCGGCGCCAGCTCTGTCGCCTATCGAAAGAGCGATTTTCGCAAGGTCCAGTTTGGCAAGCAAGCGCAAGGGAATCTTGTTCAGCAGGGGATGGTCATCGAGCACTTCAAGCTTCTCAAAGCACTTTTGAGCCTCGAGGCTATTTTTCTCTCGAGAGTAGATTGTCCCGAGGCTATAGAGAGCAAGCTTTCCCTCTCTGGACTCTTCAGAAAAAAGGGAGCTTGCCCTTTGCAAAAAAGCTTTGGCCTCAGCATCGTGGCCCTGTTCTAAAAGGATAGAGCCCTCTAGAAAAAAAGAGCCGCGCTCTCATCTGATCGCTCAGTTTTTCTTGCATCTCTCTGAAGGGGGGCTTTGAAATGAGACGGAGGGCTCTTGGCATATCGCCGAGAAAGTAGGCGCACTCTCCTAGCCTTAAAAGCAAGGAGGCGGTGAGTGCGAGCTCCTCGCTTTTCTCCAGAAATTTGCCGGCAAGCGCCCCCTTTTCAATCGACTCGTAGAGCTTTCCGTAGACCTTTGCTGCCTCCTTGTAATAACCACCCTTCATGAGAGCAGATCCTTTTATGAGCCGTGTGTGGGTCTGCTCCTCTAAAGAGAACTCGAGGGCGTGGAAAAAGGAGCGATCGCCCCCCTGCCATTCGGTCTCAGGCAGCATCGACTGGGCCTCTCGCATGAGCCTATAGGCCTCAATGGGGCGAGCGCTTGCTGCCAGGAAGCGCGCAAGGAGCAGCTGGATCTTGGGGATGAAATTCTTTGGCGGTCTTGCTGCTAGAAGGCCGTTTAAGAGCCTCATCCCGAGCTCCTCTTCTTTCAGAGTGAGGAGAATTTCTCCGTAGCGCAAGTAGGTGTCGACATAGGTGGGCCAGTCCACCTTCTGCAAGGTGCCCGAGCCGTCGGTAGGCTCGATGCGTTTGATGATCTCGGCATAGGCCTCTTTTGCAAGAGGGAGGTTCTCTTTCTTTAAAGCGCTCTCAGCACCGCTCTGGAGCCTCTGCAGCTCTTTTGCCGATTCGCTTTGAAAAAGTTCAGAGAGATTTAGATTGAAGGGAAAGGCGAGCAGCAGACAGAGGAGGGCCTTCAGGTAAGCGCTTGCGAAAAACATCCATCACCTCAGTTCCACTCCCCGAGCTCTGCCAAAAAGCACTTTTGGAGCAGAAAAGAGTTGCAGAATATGCTGGAAGGGAATAATTAAATAGTCTAAAGTTATTTTACCAAACCCTGGAGGAATTTTTCATATGGCACTAAAAGATACAATCAAAAATCTCAAAACCCTTCTCGTCGGTGTGGCGAGCGATCTGGACAAATCAGATGGGGGCAACAAAGCGGCCTCTCAGCGCGTGCGCACCGGCACCATCCATCTAGAAAAAGTGGCCAAACTCTATCGCAGAGAATCTATTCAAGCTGAAAAATCGGGCTCTTTCAAAAAAAGACCCAAAGCGGCTGCTAAAAAGGCGAGCAAGCCTCAGAGCAAAGCTCCTGCGAAGGCCTCCAAAGCGAAAAAGGCTCCTAGCAAAGCTGTGAGCAAGTCCAAGCCCAAAGCGAAGCCTGCGGCGAAAAGACAGGCAACTGCCAAGATTTTGAAGAAGAGCAAGTAGCTCCTTCTCTCTTTTGAATGAATATCTAAGCCTCGAAGCTCTCTCACAAGGGACTTCGAGGCTTTTACTTTGGTAAGCTAATGCATACAAGAGACCTCTGCACTAGCTCCATTTGGGGCCAAAACCTGAGCCTCTGCCCGTGGGAATCCTGCGGCAGCTTCAGCCGCGCGCATGTCGCCTACTCTCGGGCGAGTATGTCAACATGCGCTTAGCTAAAGCCCACGGGCAGATCCATCGATTTTGGCCTCCAAAGCAAATTATGCAGAGATCTCTACAATCGGGTCGCCTGTGATAGCTCGTTGCCGACATTTTGGAATCTGTGGAGGCTGTCGCTATCAGAGGATCAGCTATGAGGAGGAGCTCGATCTCAAAGAGAGCATGGTCCGATCGCTCTTTGCAGGATTTGGCGCTCCTATATTGCCCATCCTAGCCTCTCCTGAGATCTGGGCTTACCGGGGTAAAATGGAGTTCTCTTTCTCTGAATGGGAGGGGGAAAAGGCGCTTGGCTTTTCTCTGAAGGGGCAGCGCGGAAAGCTGGTCCAGATCGAGGAGTGCCATCTGGTCAATCCCTGGTTTGTCGAGGTGCTGAAGAGTGTGCGCAGGTTTTGGAGCGAAAACTCCCTCAGATCCTACTTTCCCCCAAAGGATCGCGGCCATCTGAAGAACCTCACCCTGCGCGAGGGGATGCGCACCGGCGAGAAAATGGTCATCCTCACTGTGTCGGGCAATCCTCTCTACCCCATCGAGGAGCCGCTCCTCGATAGGTTCGTTCAGATGATCTTAGATCGAGTCGCGGTCGATACGATAGCGCTCAGGCGGCAGATCATTCGGCGGGGTGTGCCGACCGAGTTTGAGGAGAGGATTCTCTATGGGAGAGGGGTGATCCACGAGGAGCTGATCGGCGAATACGACTGTCCTGTGACATTCACGATACGGCCCGCCTCTTTTTTTCAGCCCAATCCTCGGTTCATCGAGCTTTTTTTTGCAAAGGCGCGCAAGCTCGTGGCACTAGCTAAAGATGATTTTCTCCTCGATCTCTATTGCGGTGCGGCCACCTTTGGGCTGCTTGCGGCGAGCCTGGGTCTACGCATTTTAGGCATCGAGCAGTCTAGCGATGCCATCCGAGATGCCAAAGAGAATGTGGCTGCCAATGGAGCGACCGGGATCGAGATCCTCCAGGGCGATGTCTCCCGGCTGCTCGATTCATCGCTTCGTCCAACGATTGTGGTGGTCGATCCGCCGCGCTCAGGGCTCGCGCCCCGCACGATCAAAAAACTTGTGGAGCAAGGATCGCCAAAAATCCTCTATATCTCTTGCAATCCGGCGACCCAAAAGGAGGATGTGGAGAAGCTTGTGGCCGGCGGCTATGGTGTGAAGGTGGTCGCTCCTGGGGATCAGTTCCCGCGAACGAGCCACGTGGAAAACATCGTTGCGCTCGAGCGGATTTTTTGATAGGCTCCTCCCTGTATTTTACAAGAGGTTAATCATGAAAAAGAGATTTTCACTACTCGCGCTGCTTCTTTTGTCAGGTGGCGCTCTTTTTGCAGAGGGCGAAGCTAAGCCGCGCGATCAGGGAGCCTTCTGGCAGACCCTGATGATGATCGCAATCGCTATCCTCTTCTTTTACTTCATCCTCTGGCGTCCTGAGCAGAAGCGTCGCAAGGAGATGGAGAAGAAGCGCACCTCTCTCAAGAAAGGGGACACGGTCACCGCGATGGGCATGGTCGGAGTGATCGATAAGATCAAAGATAAAACGGTCATTTTGCGCATGGTAGAAGGGGCTAAGATCGAGGTCTTAAAGGCAGCTATCACCGATATCATTCCCGAGTCCGCTAAGGAAGGCGACGAGATCGAGAAGCCATAATTCTGGAGACTTTCTTGAATGGAAAGACCATTCAAGTTAGTTTCACGTTGACATTCGATTCGAGTAGAAACGCATGGTCCCTGCTTCCATATGGGGTCAAGGCGCCCTAATTGCTCTAGCTGCCACTGTTGGCTTTGTGAGCATCGGGCTGCTTCTGGCCGGCATGATTCTCTTTGCGAAAAAAAAGCTGGTCAAGAGCGAGCTTTGCCAGATCCGCATCAATGAAGAGGAGAAGCGAACGCTTCTTGTGGCGGGTGGCCAGACCCTTCTCTCAGCGCTGACCAATGAGGGCATCCCGGTGCCTTCGCCCTGCGGAGGCAAAGCGACCTGCAAGCAGTGTCGCCTTCAGGTGGTTCAAGGCGCGGGCGACCCTCTTGAGACCGATCTTGCCACTTTTAGCAAAAGGGAGCTGAAGGAGGGGTGGCGGCTGTCGTGCCAATTCAAGGTCAAGCAGGACCTCGATGTACACGTAGAGGAGCGCTATCTCGAGGTCAAGGAGTGGGAGGGCCGGGTGGTCAGCAACGAAAATGTGGCCACCTATATCAAGGAGCTGATCATCGAGCTTCCCAAAGGCACGCGCGTCCCCTACCGATCAGGGGGCTATATGCAGATCGTCGTTCCTCCGTTTAAAGCAAACACGAGCGATTGGAAGGAGACCATCGATGCAAAATTCCATGCCGATTGGCACCGCTACCAACTCTTCGACCGCACTCTCGATTTTTCCCACTTGAGGAAAGACGAGGTGATAAGAGCTTATTCCTTCGCGTCGTATCCAGCTGAGGCTGAGCTGCTTAAATTCAACATCCGCATTGCAACGCCTCCTTTTATCAAGGGAGCGATGGCTGAGAATATGCCGTGGGGGATCTGTTCTAGCTACACCTTCAACTTGAAAAAGGGGGATAAGGTTAGGATGACGGGGCCATATGGGGAGTCCTTTATGATCGAGGATGAGAGGCCGCTCATCTTTCTCATCGGGGGTGCGGGCTCTTCCTTTGGCCGCAGCCATGTGATGCATCTTTTGAAGACAGAGAGAAGCAGGCGAGAGATCGATTTTTGGTATGGAGCGCGCTCGATCAAGGAGAATATCTACCAAGAGGAGTATGAGCTTCTGGACGTTGAGTTTCCCAATTTCCGCTACCATCTGGTCCTTTCCGAGCCGCTCGAGGAGGATATCCGCGCTGGCTGGCCTGTGAGCGATCCGGTCAAGACCGGCTTTCTATTTGCAGCATTTAAGAAGGGGCAGCTGGACCAGATGGAGGAGCCTGAGGAGTGCCTCTACTATGTTTGTGGGCCTCCGCTGCACAATTCGAGCTGTTTGAAACTGCTCGATGATTATGGAGTGGATCGCTCGAACATTGTTCTCGATGATTTTGGCTCATGAAGGTAGCGCTCTGTCAGATTAATCCGGTTGTCGGAGCTCTTAGAGAGAATCGAAGGAAGATCGAAAGCGCGATCGAAAAGGCGAAGGGGAGCGGTGCAGAGCTGGTTGTTTTTCCCGAGATGGCGCTTCTGGGATACCCTCCCGAGGATCTTCTGCTCATCCCTAATTTTATCGAGGCGGTTGAGAAGGAGCTTGCTGCTTTAGAAAAGGCCTCTCATGGCATCGCGCTTGCTGTCGGAACGATTCGGCGGAATCCTTTGAGAAAGGAGAAGCCGCTCTTCAATACGGTGGCGATCTTTGAGGATGGGCAGTTGCGAGGGTTTCAGGATAAGCAGCTCCTGCCTGAGTACGATGTCTTTGCTGAGAGGCGCTATTTTGAGCCGGGGAGGGGATGTCCGATCTGGAGTTTGAGAGGGGAGGAGGTGGCCTTTACGGTCTGTGAGGATATCTGGCAGCATGGGAGCGGGGCGAGCGAATATAGCGACTACCCTGTCGACCCGGTTGCCCATTACATTGGCCAGAGAGTCGATTTCATGGTGAACCTCTCAGCCTCTCCCTTCTATACGGGAAGGCATCATTTTAGGGAGAAGCTGGCGGCCAAGGTGGCTCAGAGCTTGGGGGCTCCTCTTCTTCTTTGCAATCAGGTGGGTGCAAACGATAGTCTGCTCTTCGATGGCCATAGCCTTGCGGTGACGCGAGAGGGCGAGCTTGCCGCTCTGGCTAGGGGCTTTGAGGAGGATCTACTCTTTGTCGATACCCGGAAGATGCAAAAGAGGGCGAAGGTCCAATTCGATGGGACTGAGGAGCTGTTTAAGGCTCTGAAGATGGGTATAGAGGACTATTTCAGCAAGCTCGGCTTTAAAAAGGCCTGCATAGGGCTCTCAGGGGGGATCGACTCAGCAGTGGTTCTCTACCTTGCGCATGCGGCGCTCGGAGCGAATAACCTGTTGACACTGGGCATGCCCTCCCGTTTTAGCTCGCCTGAGAGCTTGAGCGATGCTCGCCTTCTTGCGAAGAGGCTTGGGGTAGAGTTCAAGGAGATCTCTATCGAGGAGCCATTTGAGAGCTTTCTTCGATTGCTAAAGCCGGACTTTAAAGAGCTGCCCTTTGATACGACTGAGGAGAATCTTCAGGCGCGGATTCGGGGGATGATTTTGATGGCCTACTCCAACAAATTTGGCCATCTTGTCCTCTCCACAGGAAATAAGAGTGAGTTTGCGCTGGGCTATACAACGCTTTATGGGGATATGTGTGGTGGGCTTGCGGTGCTTGGGGATGTGAGCAAAGGGGAGGTCTACAAACTGGCGCACTGGATCAATCGAAATGAGGAGATCATCCCGAGAGAGATCATAGAAAAGCCGCCCTCAGCGGAATTGAGAAAGGATCAGAAGGATAGCGATACACTACCTCCCTATCCGATCCTCGACCTTGTGATTCGAGAATATGTGGAGGAGAGGAAATCGCCTGAAGAGATTGCTCGCATCCACTCTCTCGACCCCGCCCTCATCTCTGATCTGATCCGGCGGATTCACGCAAGTGAATATAAGCGTCGGCAGGGGCCGCCGGTCTTGCGAGTCACCAAGAAGTCGTTCACCATGGGCCGTCGATTCCCCATCGTCCAGACCTGGGCGTGATAGAATTTTGTTACCACTTTCGTCGCATTTATGCTTCGCTGTAAGCCTCGCCCATGGCGAGGTGAGCGGGGAAGAAGGAGCTCTCGCTCCCTCTCCCCCGGACCCCCTCACCCTCAGGCAAAGGGCGTAGCCCTTTGCAAACCCGCGCCCGATCTTCTCTATTTACCCGAGAGGTCTATTCTGTTAGGCACCAGAAATTTCCAGAGGCCCAGATCTTTTTCCCTTTTTCATGGGCAAATTGGGTGACTGCCGCTCTCACAGAGCCCCAGGACCAGTCATCGCCGCAGAGAATCCCATGCTTCTCCACAAAGGGATACCAAGCGGTGAGATCGGCGTAGACTGCAGGCGTCGTATGTTCGCCATCGATATAGATCAAATCGGGCTCTACATGAAGGCTCTCCGCAGCAAGCAGACTATCCTTGCGTATTGGAATGACAGTTTCTGTTAGCTGCCAGTGGATCATGTTGGACAAAAATTGCTCGTAGACCTTCGACAAAATAGGCTGATAGTGCTCCCTCCCAGGTTGCTGGGTGGTGCTGCCTAGCCAGGTGTCGACCGCATAGAGAGTTCCCCCTTTCGCTTTGAGCAGATTGCCGAAATGTCGGGTGGATCCCCCACCCATCCAACTACCCACTTCAATGACCGTGCGAATGTCATAGTTGTGGAAGAGAGATTCAATCTGGTGTGCATTCAAATAGTAGCCAAAGGGGTTCTCGGGGAGGATCTCGACCGAGTCATAGGGAGGAGGCAGAGATGGGCTAGCTATCAAAGAAGTTGCTGCTAAGGCGCACGATGCGAAGATGAAGCGAAGGATTTTCATGGAGGAGAGAGTACTGCTATTAAAGAAAATAAGCAAGCGCCCGGAATCTATCTATGGCACTCTCGGGCGGCTGTGAGGGCGGCTGAGATGGCGTGGTCGATGCAGGCGGTAATAGAAGGGCAGGTGAGATAGTTGCCTGCCAGCAGAAGATTCTGGATGCGATGCGCCTGGAGGCGGGCCAGGTGGCCGAGGCGAAATGCCGGAAGGGCGCTCGTGGCTATGTGGTGGTCTGAGGCAAGTCCTGGAGCCTCCAGTCCAAAGAGCTCCCGCATGAGCCCGTTGGCCTGCTCACTCGCAAGCTCAGCGCTTTGATGGCCTCGGAAGATGAGAGAGGTGCGAAAGTGAGGACTATTTGGAAAGATGTGGCTATCGAAGCTCATGCCAAGCAGCGTGGGATGCTCGCGGGAGGGCACCAAGAAGCCAAAGGCCTTGGCTTTAATCGGATCTCGCTCAAAGGCAAAGCTTGCAACCGTTAAGCTCTGAAAATCGATCTCTTCTAAGAAGGGCTCCTTTCTCTCGAGAAGCTGAAGCAAATTAGGCGCGCCCGTCGCAGCGATCACAAGATCGGCCCTCTTTAGGCCGCGCGAGGTCTCGATCCGAATCTCGGGGCCGAGCTCCATTTTCTGCACCTCGCATTCAAGTTCGATCTCGATCTTGCCAGATAGCTCTTCAAAAAGCCTCTCAGGAAGCCTTGCCAGCCCATTTTTGAAGGAGACCAGCCGCTCTTGCTCTCTTTTCGAAAAGAGAAGAGAGCGAGTCAGCGAAGCGCTTTTTTGTCCAAGTTCAAAAGCTTTTGGGAAGGAGGCCGACATCGAAAGCTTTCCAATATCGCCTCCAAAGATGCCCCGTGCAAGTGGGTCGATGAGAAGCTCAGTGAAAGATTGGCCGTAGCGCTTTGCAAAAAAAGCCTCCACGCTCTCTTCAGGGCCGCCCAATTTCTTCACTCTAAAGAAATCGCGCACAAGAGCGCCGAGGAGTCCCTGTCTGAGGAGCAGGGCAGGAGAGAGTCTGTGCAACTTGCGGTCGATCAATAAGTAGCGAGCGCTTGCTGCTCTATCGGCGAGGGTGAGCTCACTTTCCAGTCCAAGCTCATCGATGAGAGCTTCAGCTGAGGAGTCTTTTTTTAGTCTAAGGGCGCGCGGTCCCCTTTCAAAGAGAACGCCTTGCCGCCTCACGGTTTGGATGAGCCCCCCCACCCGATCGCTCTTCTCGAGCAGGTGGATCTGGCAGCTGCCTTTGGCAATTTTATGGAGGGTGTAGGCAGCCACAAGTCCTGAAATGCCTGCTCCTAAAATGACCACCCGTTTCATATCGATGAGGAGAATAGAGGGCGATCGGGTTTAGAGGCGAGGTAGCTATCAAAGCAGGCGGCAATATTTCTCACGAAGAGCTCTCCCATGGCTGTGACGATAAGCTTCTGGCTATTTTCCTCGACGAGCGCCGCCTCTTTGCACTCCTCAAGCGCCCTTCTCTCCTCTTGAAAGTGGCCATCGAAGGGATAGCCGAAGTTCTCTTCAAAGTGCCTCTTATCGAGCTCGAAGCGGCACATGAGCGCCTGGATGACATAGCGCCGCATTCGATCTTCATCCGAGAGGATTTTGCCGCGCTCTAGCGGCAGGCGATCGTTTTCGATTGCCCCATAGTAGCTCTTGAGCTCTTTGAAATTTTGGAAGTAGCCCTCTTCGAGAAGAGAGATAGAGCTCATGCCAAGGCCAACAAGTGCATCGGCATGCTTGACGGTGTAGCCCTGAAAATTCCGGTAGAGCCTTTTTGCGAAATAGCTCTTGGCCAGCTCCGAATCCTTTCTAGCAAAGTGATCCATGCCGATGGCGATGTAGCCTGAGCGCACGAGATGGGAGCGCGCCCTGCTATAGATCTGAAGCTTCACCCTCTCGCTCGGCAGGCTGCTCTCTTTGATCGCCCTCTGGTGGCCCTTTAGATGGGGGATTTTCGCATAGGAGAAAAGGGCGATGCGATCGGGACCGAGATTCACGATCTCCTCGATCGTCTTCTCAAAGGATTCGAGCGTCTGGTAGGGGAGACCGTAGATGAGATCGAGATTCACCTCGTCGAAGCCAAGCGCTCGCGCTCTTGCGAAGGTCTCTTGAGTCATTTCAAGACTCTGCCTCCGAAGGACCGCCTCTTGCACCTTGGGATCGACATCCTGCACGCCAAAGCTCACCCGGTTGAAGCCGAGCAGGCGAAGCGCTGTGAGCTTCTCGGGCTGCTCCTCAATGGTCCTCGGATCGATTTCGATCGCTACCTCCTTCGCAGCGCTGATATCGAAGCGCCCTTTGATGGCCTCAAAGAGCCTCTGAAAGAGTTCGGAGTCGAGTTTGGTCGGAGTACCCCCTCCAAAATGGAGCTGAGCCACCTCAGTCCGCTCCGATAGATAGGTGGCAAGAAGATCCATCTCCTTGATGAGCGCCTCCACGTAGCGAATCTCATTCTCTTTTTTGCGATTGAGCACGACGCTACAGCCGCAAAAAAGGCAGATGCGCTCGCAGAAGGGAATGTGGAGGTAGAGGGAGATGGGGCCCTTTAATTTTTCGAGCCGCTCGATGTAGCTCCTCTCTTCGAGCGGGTGCCAGGTGGGGGCGGTCGGATAGCTGGTGTAGCGAGGCAGCGGCCTCGCAAACTTTGCCAGAAGCTCTTCTAGCTCTTTCATCGAAAGCTGCCCTTGACGCATTCGACCAGGTAGCCCACATTCTCATAGGGGGTACCAGGGAGAATGCCGTGGCCCAAATTGAAGATAAAACCCCTATCGCCTTTCATCTTTTCGAGAAGCGCCTCCACACTTGCCTTGATGATCTTCTTGGATCCAAATAGCAGAGCGGGATCTAAATTGCCCTGTAGAGCAATTCCAGGGTACTTTTGGCGCATCTTTTTCATGTCGATGCTCCAGTCGAGACTGAGCGCAGTGGGCTTGAGGGGGGCGAGCAGGTCGCTTGCAGCAGCGCTTCCTCTACTGAAAAGCAGAGTGGGGCATTTGCCCGAGACTTTGGCAAGGAGGCGCTCAACCGTTGGTAGGACCCACCTCTCATAGGCCTCCACTCCTATTTCCATCGCATAGGTATCGAAGATCTGCACCGCATCGACACCTGCCTCAATTTGGGCGATGAGCAGCTCGCCTAGCGCCTCGGCGAGCTCCTCGAGCAGCTTTTTAAAGCGCTCCGGGTCGCTGTAGAGCAGCTCTTTGCATCTTTTCATCTCTTTGGGACTCCTGCCCTCGATCAGATAGGCGGCCAGAGTCAAGGGGGCGGCTGAAAAGCCGAGCAGAGGGACTTTAAGCTCCTTTTTCAGCGATCGAATGGCCTTCAATAGAGGCCCGTAGGCCTCCTCAGGGCTCCTTAGAGTGCGCTTCTCTTCAATGGAGAAAGGAGTTTTGATCACCGGCCCGACGCCATCGAGTACCTCCCAGTCGATTCCAAGGCCGTCGCAGGCGATTAAAATATCGGAGAAAATGATCGCAGCATCGAGATCGAACGCCTTGAGGGGCAGAAGCGTCACCTCCTGGATAAGCTCGCTTGTGCGAAAGAGTTCGAGCAGGGAATGTTTTTTTCTAAGCATTTGATATTCAGGCATATATCTTCCTGCTTGGCGCATGAGCCAGATAGGAGGATGGGGCTTTGTGTTTCTAAGATGGAGCGCATCGATCAAGGACATGCAACTGTTATAATGTCCCTGGAGAATTAAAAAATAGGGTTCATCTCAAGAGAAAGAGGAATGGGAGGTTGAGGGATCGGAGGGGGCGGCGGCGCCTTCTTCAGCTGGTAGATGAGGAAGAGAATCGCAAGGCCGAGTTCGCTTCCTAAAAGGGCCCCTGTTGCACCGTAGTAACCATAGAGTGCGGGGATAATGCTCAGGGAGACAGCTGTAATCGCGGCTAAGATTTTTGCCCAAGCGGGGATGGTAGGGAGCTTCCACGCTCTCTTAGAGTTAAGAGAGCAGCAGCGCAATGGGGCACCCCCATCCTCTCGATTAATAGCTGAAAGTGGACAAATTAACATATTACCTTAATTAGCTATTAATTATTTTAATATTTAAATATTAATTCTGTATTAATTTATATTATTTCATTTGGTGCTATAACCCTTATAGGAGGAGAAAGGTATGAATAGAATAGATAGTCAAAGTGCACATGGCCCTGCTGCTTCAGCGGTTGGACCCGGTCCAGCCCCTGGCCCTGGCCCTGGAGCTGGAGCTGCCGCAGCTGCCATCCCAGCTGCTATCAGCGAGCTGCCCCCTTCACCCGCCGCTGCCTTAGCGTCGGCCTCCCCGGCTCCAGCGGTGGCCGCTGCCGCGGGTGCCGGTGCTGCGGCGCCCGTTGCTCCCGAACTTCCCGGATTGCATGAGGGTGTGCAACTAGCGAAGCTGCTAAGAGAGGGGGAGAGGATGCTCTATTTGGGGTCTAATGGCAGGGCGAGATGTGTCGCCTATTTTCAGGGTGGAGGCCCCGTTCATACTGGGGAGAGCACTTTTAACGAAGGAGACTCGTTGGGCATTAGAGGGGTGCAGTTCGAACTTGTGGCAGCAGAGGTTTTGCGCGTACGCTACCAGCCAGTGGCAACAGCTGCCGCAGCCATTATTGCTCAAATCGACGCTATCCCCAATTCCGAGCTTCCACAAAGGGGCTCCGAGTTGCCGTCGGAGAGGCTAAGAGAGGGAGAAATCACGCTCTATTTGTTTGGTAATGAAAGAAGGGTCGCCTATCGCGAAAACGGCATCGTTCGCAGTGCTCCAGAAGAGCATTTTAAACGAGAAATGGCAGGCTGGAGGGATTATAACAAGCTCGTATCAGCGGAGGTTTTGCGCGCGAGGCCCCATCCAGAAGCGGCTGCTGCTGCAGGCGCAGGCGCAGGGGCCACCTGACCGCTTACGAAATCGGAAAGTTCTCTTTCAATATAGAAACTACCTTTTCCGAGAGGATTTGGGGAGATTTGAGAGGGGGGAGGGGCAGCTTTTTCTGGATCTTCTTCTTGGGACCAAAGCTCTGTTCTGCCTCCAGCTGGCCGTGGGCGATCTTCAGGCTTGTGAAGCGATTTTGCTGCGAGAATAGCTTGATTTCGGCGATCGCAAGCAGCCACTGGACCTGGTCAGGTAGTGCTCCAAAGCGGTCGAGAAGCTCCTTTTTAAACTCAACCATCTCCTCGCCGCTCTCTAGCTCTCCGATGCGCCCATAGAGCTCCAGGCGCAAGTTGAGCTCGCTCACATAGTCGTCAGGAATGCGCGCATCAAAGGGAAAGTCGACCTTGGTCTCGGTCAATAGGACAGGCTGCTCTTTTTTCTTGAGCTTGGCCACCGCCCGCTTGAGCAGTTTGCAGTAGAGGGAGAAGCCTATGGAGCTGATATGGCCCGACTGCTCGGTGCCGAGGATATTGCCCGCCCCGCGAATCTCGAGGTCGAAGAGGGCCACTTTCATCCCTCCACCAAAGCCTGGGGCCGATGCGATCGCAGAGAGCCTCCGTTTGGAGATCTCCGATAGGCTCCTCAGATCGCGCACGAGAAAGTAGCAGTAAGCCTTGCGATTCCACCTGCCCACCCGCCCCCGCATCTGGTAGAGATCGGCTAGGCCAAATTGATCGGCCCGATCGACGAGAATGGTGTTGGCGTTGGGGATGTCGATGCCATTTTCGATGATGGCGGTCGCAACCAGAATTTGCGCCTGGCCCATCTTGAAGGCGTGGAAGAGGGTGTCGAGCTCATCGCCGCTCATCCCCCCATGGCCGACGACAACCCGCGCCTCAGGCACCAGAGTCTGGATTCGACTCGCAAGCTCATAGATCGTCTCGATGCGGTTGTGGATGACAAAGGCTTGACCATCTCGAGCAAGCTCGCGCAGGAGCGCCGACCTGAAGATCTCATCTTTGGATTCCGAAATCGCAGTCTGAATCGGCAGCCTCTCTAGCGGAGGGGTATTGATCACCGACATATCGCGCGCGCCGACGAGCGAGAAGTAGAGGGTACGCGGAATGGGCGTTGCGCTTAAGGCAAGGCAGTCCACCTCCGCTTTCAGCTTTTTGAGATGCTCCTTGGTCTTCACGCCAAAGCGTTGCTCCTCGTCGACAATCACAAGGCCGAGGTCGCGGAAAGCCACATCTTTAGAGGCTAGCCTGTGGGTGCCGATTACGATGTCGATCTTGCCCTCGGCCAGATCCACTAGGGTCTGCTTGATCTCTTTTGGGCTGCGAAAGCGCGAGAGCATCGCGATGCGGATGGGAAAGCCCTTCATGCGCAGCGAGAAGGTCTCGAAGTGCTGAGCAGCAAGCACCGTCGTCGGAACGAGAACCGCCACCTGCTTGCCTCCGTCGACCACCGCTTTGAAGGCGGCTCGCATCGCCACCTCGGTTTTACCAAAGCCCACATCGCCGCAGACCAGCCTGTCCATGGGCTTCGGAGCCTGCATGTCAACGAAGACCTTCTGGATCGCATCGTGCTGATCGGGGGTCTCTTGATAGGGGAACTCGCGCGCAAACTGCCTCGTCAGTTCGCTGTCAGAGCCAAAAGCAAAGCCCTTCCTCGTGGCCCGCTCGGCCTCGAGCTCTAGAAGATCGCTCGCATAGTCGAAAATAGCCCGCTCGCTTCTCTCGAGAGACTTTTTCCAGCGACTGCTTCCAAGTGTATGAAAATCAGGCGCTTCGACTGATGCGCCGATGTATTTGGAAACAAGCGCTGCATTTTCAACGGGCACATAGAGCTTGGATCCTTCCGCATACTCCAAGATGAGAAATTCGGTCTCGACCCCGAGGTGGTTTTTCTTCCGCTCGATGCCGAGATATCGGCCTATGCCGGAGTTCATGTGCACGACCGCCTCGCCTGGGGTGAGTGCAAATAGCTCGGAGGGTACGTTTGCGTGGCTCTGATGGAGGGTGCGCCTTGCATCGCGGCGGACAAACTGCCTATGGGTCAGCTCGCTTGCTGGGACGAGGGCGAAGTGGATTTCCTGTAGGAAGAAACCGCTCGAGAGGTAGCCACGCGCCCGTTCGAGGGTTGCTTTGGGATTTTCAAGCTCTGCGAGTCGCTCGTCGATGAATTCGCGGTCAGAATCGGAGTTCTCAACAAAGCAGATTGTGAGCGGCCTTTGGGCCATCTCTTGCAAGAGCTCTTTTTCCTGAAAGCGATCGATGGGGGTTTCAGGAGGACAAAAGCCGCTGTAGAGGGCCACGAAGGGCGACCTCATCCGCCTAGCAGTAAAGGGAAGACCAAAAGCCTCAAAAGAGAGCCTCTTGCCTATCAGAGGCTTCTCTTGATCCTCTTTGACCACCTTGACCTCCGAGAGGTTCTCTAGCGGTTCATCGATGAAAAAGATCTTCTGCAGATGCTCTGTGAGGGTAAAAAACTCCTCTTTTGAATAAAAAAAGGGGTGCGCTTTGGCAAGTCCGAGAGTGGTGAAATGCTCTTCGAGTTTGTAGAGCTCGTCGAAGACGAGGATCACATCGTCGCTCAGATAGTCGAAGAGAGAGCCCTCCTTGCCCTTCATCTCTAAAAAGCGTCTCTCTTCGCTTGGAGCGAGGGTCACCGATTGGATGCGCCCGGTCGAGAGCTGACTTGCCGGATCAAAGGTGCGTATCGAGGCGATCTCATCTTCGAAAAACTCAAAGCGATAGGGCTCTTTTGCCGAGGAGGCAAAGAGGTCGATGATGCCCCCACGCACTGCGAAAGAGCCCTTTTCGCTTGCCACCGAGGCTTGTCTATAGCCAAAGGAGATCAGCCTCTCCTGCATTTTTTTAAAGCCCACCTCGTCGCCCACCTTGAGATCGATGAAGAGCGCCTCGAGGGCGTGTGGGGCGACCACCTTTTCAAAAGCGGATTTCAGCGAGGTGACAATGACTTGGGGCTTGCCATTGTGGATCTCCTTGAGCGCTTGGAATCTCTCTCCGGCGATGTCGGAGTTTGAAGGCATCTCCTCGGGGAGGTTATCCCATGAGGGGAAGATCACCGCTTTTTGCTCAAAGAAAAAGGCGAGATCCTCTACGAGGTGATTGTCCGACCGATCTTCGGTGAGGATGAGCAGCCTCTTTTTTGTCGCACGGTGGGCAAGATAGAGAAGGAGCGCCTTGGGCGAGCTCCAAAGCGCTTCGACAGAAAATGAATCGGAGCCGAGATCCCTTTCAAGAGAGGCGAGGCGGCGATCTTTTAGGAGAGTCTCTTTAAGTGAACTAAGATCCATTCTTTTGCGATGCGATGCGCCAGAGAAGAGCTCTCCACTTGGGGCGAGGAGCCTTGAGCCATCTCTTTCTTACCTCCGCCTTTGCCCTCCACCCCCTCAAGCACCGGCTGAAGCCACTCTTTGGCAGAAAGTCCCTTCTGGACCATCGGTGCGTTTAAAAGAGAGAGGAGGTAGAGACGGTTTTCAAAACGGGAGATGAGCAGTAGGGCAAGGGGCCTCTTTTCCCCACTTGAAAGGCTCATCGCCATCTCCTTGAGGCTCTCCAGATCGAAGTCGAGCTCTTTGACGAGGAAAGCGAGGCCATCGATCTCTTCGATCTCCTTTCGCCACTCTGCTACTACCTCTCCAGCCTGACTCTTTTTGGAGCTAGCTAGAAGCTCCTCCAGCGCCTTTTTCTCCTCGAGAAGTTTCTTTGTCTTCTCGATGAGCTGCCCCTCTTGTACTTTCAGAAGGGCAGAGAGCTCCTTCAGCTGATCCTCTTTTTGACGAAGAAGGATGAGCGCCTGCTCGCCCGTCGATGCGACGATGCGCCTGAGTCCTGAGGCGACGCTAGCCTCAGAGACGATTTTAAAAAAGCCGATCGATCCAGTGTGGTGAGCGTGAGTGCCTCCACAGAGCTCTTTGGACTCTTCGATGTCAACTACCCGTACCTGATTGCTATATTTCTCGCCGAAGAACTGCTTGATCTCTTTTCGGTTTTGAGCCTCTTCGAGGCTGAGCTCGTAGGTCTCTACCTCGATGTTGGATCTTACCTGGGCGTTGACACAGTCCTCGATTTTTCTTAACTCGTCTACTGTCAGCGCCTTATGATGCGTAAAATCGAAGCGCAGCCGCTCGGGTTCCACAAGCGAGCCTCCTTGGCGCACATGGGGGCCGAGGACTTTCTGCAGGGCGAGGTGGAGGAGGTGGGTAGCGGTGTGGCTGGAGGCGATTTGGGAGCGCCTGTGAGCATCGACCGCGGCCAAGATGCGCTCCCCCTTTTTCAAAGAGCCCTTTAGCAGCCGTCCGAGATGGAGGGGGGTGGAGTGGCACGTTTTGCAGTCGAGCACCTCGAAGTCGGCCTCTTGAGAGAAGATGTGGCCCTGGTCGCCTACCTGGCCGCCCATTTCAGCATAGAAGGCGCTCTCGTCGAGAACGATGGCCCCTTCCTCGCCCGCTTTGAGCTCGCTTGCGACTGCTCCATTTTTAACAATCAGGAGGATGGTTGCCTCGACTTTTAGCTTCTCATAGCCTCTAAAATGGGTTTTGGCCTCCCATTTTTCCAGAAACTCAAAGCTCTTGCTATCGAACTCTTCGCCCTCTTTTTTGCGAGCCTGTCTCGAGCGTTCTTTGGCCTCTGCCTCAAGCTCATCGAAGCTCTTGAGATCGACCTCGAGGCCCTGATCTTTTGCAAGCAGCGTGATCTCATCGAGGGGAAGGCCGTAGGTATCTTTGAGTTTGAAGGCGTCCGATCCTGAGATGCTGCGACCTTTTTGCTTGGAGCTCTCGACGACCTGATTCAAGAGATTGCCTCCGCGTTTAAGGGTGCGCAGGAAGCTCTCTTCCTCCTCTTGGAGGATCTCCTGGGTGCGCTTTTCGCTCTCTTTGAGCTCAGGGTAGTCGGGGCCCATGAGCTCGGTAAGGGTGGGAAGCAGCCGGGCTAGGAAGGGCTCTTCAAATCCGAGCAATTTGCCATAGCGCACAGCGCGGCGCAAGATCTTGCGCAGCACATAGCCGCGGTCGAGGTTGCTCGGTTGGGCGCCATCGGCTGAGGCGAAGGCGAGGGTTCTCAGGTGATCGGCAATGACGCGGAAAGGGGCTGAGGAGGGCTCATCGGCCTTATAGGTGCGCTTGGCAAGCTTTTCGATGGCGTGGATCAGGCCGAGCAGGATGTCGGTTTCGAAAATCGAGCGCGCCCCCATCTTTAGCGAGATGACTCTCTCGAGGCCCGAGCCGGTGTCGACCGACTTTTTAGGGAGCGGCTCGAGGGTGCCGGAAGCTGTGCGGTTGTACTCCATGAAGACCAGATTCCAGAATTCGAGGAAGCGCTCGCCGCTTGTATCCTGAAGGGGGTGCTCCGCGCTCTGAGAAGCTAGCTCCTCGGTCGTAGTAGAGCTCGGAGCAGGGGCCGCAAGGGCCTGTATCGCCCATGGCCCAGAAGTTGTCCTTGTCGCCCATCGGTACGATGCGCTCTGTCGGGCAGATAGCGCTGCCACAGCTTAAAACTATCGTCATCTTGGTGATAGACGGTGGCCCAGATGAAGTTCGAGGATCGAACCAAAGACCTTTAGTGTGAGACCTCCCAGGCAAAGTCGATCGCCTCTTCCTTGAAATAGTCGCCGAAGGAGAAGTTGCCGAGCATCTCGAAGAAAGTGAGGTGGCGGCTGGTATGGCCTACGTTTTCTAGATCGTTGTGTTTTCCGCCTACGCGGATGCACTTTTGCGAGGTGGCGGCCCGCTTATAGTCGCGGCTCGCTTTTCCGAGAAAGACATCTTTGAATTGGTTCATTCCGGCATTGATGAAGAGAAGGGTTGGATCGTCATGGGGCACGACAGGGGAGGAAGGGACCACTTGGTGGCCTCTCTCCTTGAAAAACTGGATAAACCGGAGCGTATTTTTCGACTCAGCATAGTCTGCACATTATAGGGGAAAGCGAAAATAGCCACCACCCCCTTCTCTGAACAATTATATCGCTGAGACTGCCCGCATAACCCTGACTTGTCACATAAATCGCCAAATTTACCACAATCCTGCTCATCTTGCCTGCTTCGCGATCGTGCTCATCCTGTTCCTTTTTGAAGAAAGAACAAGATATGCAAGACCGCGAAGCAGGCAAGATGAGCAGGATGAACTTGTTTTCAATAGTTCCTTAAGTTGATTCCATTATCTTCTCTCACAAAGTGGGGAAGAGTTTGCCATAAAAGCGCCAAAGAGCGACCATTCTTCCTCCTATTTTCAAAAGGGATCGATTCATGGACAAGCTGACCGATGAGTTCAAAGAGATGCTGGCCAAGATTGCAGCCACCGTTCGGGGACTATCGATGGATGCGGTGCAAAAGGCAAATTCGGGCCATCCGGGCCTCCCTATGGGCTGCGCAGAGATTGGAGCTTATCTCTATGGCTATTTTCTGCGCCACAATCCGAAGAATCCGGGCTGGGTCAATCGCGATCGCCTGGTGCTCTCGGCAGGCCACGGCTCGATGTGGCTCTACTCTCTTCTGCATCTATCGGGCTTCGATCTCTCTCTGGAGGAGATCAAGCATTTTCGTCAGCTGCACTCAAAGACTCCGGGCCATCCCGAGTATAACGAGACGGAAGGCGTCGAGGCGACGACCGGACCGCTCGGCCAGGGAACCGGCAACGCGGTAGGGATGGCGCTCGGGCTCAAGATTCTTGCGGAGAAATTCAACAGCAAGGAGGGGGAGCTGATCAATTCCAAGGTGGTGGCTCTCGTCTCCGATGGCGATGTGATGGAGGGGGTTTCAAGCGAAGCCTCTTCTCTTGCGGGCCATCTCAAGTTGAACAATCTCATCTTTGTCTACGATGCCAACCAGATCACTCTCGATGGGCCTCTTGCAGAGAGTTTCTCAGAGAACACCAAAGCGCGCTACGAAGCCTATGGTTGGCAGTGCTACGAGCTGGATGGTTATGATTTCGATGGGATGCATGCGATCTTTTCGCGCTTGAGAGGCAGCCAAGATCGGCCTGCCCTCATCGTGCTCCATACGACGATTGGCAAGGGCTCGCCCAATAAAGCGGGGACATCGAAAGCTCACGGATCTCCGCTCGGCCCTGAGGAGGTCAAACTGTCGAAAATCCACCTCAACCTACCTGAGGAGGAGTTTTTTTATTCCTCAGTCGGTGAAGGCTTTTTTCGAGGAGAAGCTGCAACATGAGAAGGCGATGGAGGAGAGTTGGCAGGAGCGCTACCGGATCTGGGCTAAGGCTGAAGGGGCAAAGGCGGCCCAGTTCGAGAAGATGTGTGCAAGGAAAATGCCTCAAGATCTCGAAGAGAAGCTCTGGAATCTTGCAATAAAGTCGCCGATAGCGGGGCGCGCCGCCTCTCAAGAGGTGATCCAGTACCTTGCCGAGGAGCTTCCTGAGCTCTATGGGGGTTCGGCCGACCTGTCGACATCGGATCTGACCATGATCAAGCGCTACCCGTTGATCGGCCCTGGCGATTTTGCAGGGCGCAATTTGAAATTTGGCGTGCGCGAATTTGGAATGGCAACGATTGCTAATGGGCTTGCCTACACGCAGATGTTCATACCCTTTGTGGGCACCTTTCTCACCTTCTCTGACTATATGAGAAATGCGATCCGGCTCGCCTGTCTATCGAGGATTCAGGTGATCTATCAATTCACCCACGATTCGATCTTCCTCGGAGAAGATGGGCCCACACACCAGCCTGTGGAGCACTACATGAGCTTGCGTGCGATCCCCAATCTGCAGGTGATTCGCCCGGCAGATAGCAATGAGGTGCGCATGAGCTGGGTTGCGGCGCTTCAATACCGGTCGCCGACAGCTATTCTCCTTTCGAGGCAGAACCTCAGCGAGCTCAAAGAGACGCGCGTGCCCTATAAAGAGGGGCTTGGCCGCGGAGCCTATATCATCAGAAAGGAGAAGAGGGAGCCCGACTACACGCTCTTTGCGACCGGCTCTGAGGTATCCCTTGCTCTCGATGTGGCAAATGAGCTGGAGAAGCGAGGTAAGGAGGTGAGGGTGGTCTCTTTCCCCTGCTTCGAATTATTCGAAAAACAGGATCCCAGTTATCAAAAAGAGATTGTTGGCGGCAACTTGGGCAAGCGGGTCAGCATTGAGGCGGGCGTCGAGCTTGGTTGGCATAAATATATCGGGATGGATGGCATCGCTATTTCGATGGAGAGCTTCGGCGCCTCCGCTCCTGCCAAGGTACTAGCGGATCACTTTGGATTTGCTGTAGACCCCATCCTCGAGCGCATTCTTTAGTACTACTGTGCTGAGCTCCAGGTGCGCCGACTTACTGCCTTACAAGCACTTGTAAGCAAAGATTGGGGTCGGAATCGGGCCCGGGCTCGCAAACGTTCACGTTCACGATCCCCCTCAAGCCATTTTTCATAAATTGCGACCCTTTAATGCTCCATGGGTCGAAAGCAAGGAAGAAGGGCTTTTGGATGAACAAGTGTCTCGGCACTCTTTCGTGAACGTGAACGTTTGCGAGCCCGGGCCCGATTCTCGAGCGGGTAATCTTTGTCTACCTGTACTTGTGGGGTAGAAAATAGACCTCTTGCGTAATTTGCTCCCCACCCTCTAGGGATCTTTCCCTCTAAAGTCAAAGCGAACGGAGATATCCTCTTCGGCATCCTTGTCGATGACATGCATGTGAATGCCAAAGGAATCTTTGGTGAGGGCTGTCGGAGGATCCTTCAGGGGTATCCTGTGGAGCAATCTCGACCTTTCGCAATGGATCAAGAGCAGCCGGTAATAATTACCCCGTTCTTCAGAGAGGGTTCTTGTAGCGAATGCAATGAAGGGGAAGGAGAGCGCAGCCCTTACCACAGAGACCTTCCCCGTATCCAAATCGATGCCCACATGCTTCTCACAGCTGCCCGCATCGGTATCCCAGATCTTAATCGATCCCGCAGTGAGGGTGGCCACCTTGTCCAAATCGCAGGCAAGAGAGACAGGGCCCTCTTGCTGACCATGAGCTAGCCTGTGCAGCAGCGCGCGCTTGTCGAGATCCCAGACGCAAGCTACTCCCGAGGCGCTGT
Organism: Chlamydiia bacterium; assembly: GCA_963827485.1. Classification (GTDB taxonomy): domain Bacteria; phylum Chlamydiota; class Chlamydiia; order Chlamydiales; family JAAKFR01; genus CAWHBB01. The sequence continues at coordinate 84,433 of CAWHBB010000001.1, read as the reverse complement.
TCAAGCTCACCAAACGATCCTTGCTGAATTCTAGATGGGTCGGGGATGCCACCTCCTCAACACAGGTGAGGACAAAGGAGGTGATCAGAGCTCCCATTTTCCACACTACGATAGGACGAACCCAAGTTGGGCAAGAGGCGGCAGCGAAGGTGTCTGAAAAAACAAGAGGGCCTTGAAAAAAAGGTTCGGGTAGCTCTTGCCTTTGGCCGCTATGGAAGACAATCTCTTGCTCTGTGAGATAGGCGAAACAAGCAGGCTTGCTGCCAAGAGCCACCTGCTTCACACCTTCTAGCCAAGGTTCAGTAAAAACTGCCTCCTGGAGCGCTCCTGAAGCCTTTGAGATGGGTCTAGACTCCAACCTTCGCGTGAAGGGTTCGTAGAAGAGAACTCCGGAGGGTGTAAGTGAGACGCAAGGGGGCTCTCTCGTCCCCCAACAAGCAAGCCTTGTGAGGAGAGGCTTCGGCATAACAGGGTTTGAAAAGCGAAGGCGCTTTGCTAAAAGGCCCTCTAGCTTACATCTAACCAGTCGAAGCAACTTGGGGCAGTTCGATGCCTCGGCCAGCGCGGCTTTAAAAGAGGCAAGAGCAGGAGTGTCGTTGATTTCTCTTTCGCAGAGGGGGCGCAAAAAGTGCTCCACAAGGTTGCGTGAGTCAGTAGAGACGGCCGCAAATCGGTGGAGCGAGACGATGTCTAAGCCTTTGACTACCTCGAGGCCTAAGCTCTCAGGTAGATATAGGGCAGGGTCGCGTAAGATGCATGAACGCTTTTGAGTTGCTGCGGCCACTTCTAGTCTCAAATTTTCAGTGACCGGTATAACCTATTTAACTTTTTATTGTGAAGCGTAAATTATTGAATTGCTGGTCTCTAGATGTCCGTTTTCTGATCTCTGCCGCGGAAGGCGCCTTTGATTTTTTGGTCGAGCATGATGCTCACATCGTGAAGGACCTTCACACCTAGCTGTAGGTGGGTTTCAGTGTGTCTTTCGAAGACGAGTTCTGCGCTTCGCTTGGTCTTGATCCCCTTATGGCTCAGAGGAAAATCGGAGATGAGCAAGAGTGCTCCAAGAGGCAATTTGCGGCGATAGCTTGCGCTGAAGAGGGTTGCACACTCCATTTCGATTGCTTGCGCTTTTGTTTCGATGAGCTTAGCGCGGAAGGCCTCGTTGAATTCCCAGAAACGGATATTTGTCGTGTGGGTGATGCCGATATGGTAGGGGATATTTTCCTCATTCAACACATTGGTCACCGACTTCTGGATCAAGAAGTTGGCAAGCGCCGGCACTTCGGGAGGAAAGTAGAAGTCGGAGGTTCCCTCGCCTCGGATGCTCGCAACCGGTACAAAATAGTTCCCCAGAGCATAGTGACGGCGCAGTCCACCGCACATGCCAAGCAGCAAAACCGCTTTGAGTTTGGGAAGGAAGGAGAGCAGATCGACGATGAGGGCGGCAGCGGCTGAACCGAGCTTGAAGTCGACAAGCGTGATATCGAGCGACTTCACATGCATCGATGAAAACATCGAGCCCTCTTTGATCTCGACTCCGTGCATCTTGGCAAAAGTGCGCATGTAGCGCGAGAAATTGGTCAGCAAAACGAGGGAGCAAAATTCCTCGGGGTGAGAGCCCGAGTAGCGCTCGAGCGTCTCTAGCGCGATCTCTTTCTCGTAGGGATTGGACTCTAGAAAATTAGAGGCTCCACCCGCTTTGAGATGGTCTTCGGACATCGATCTCTCTCGCTCACCTGAAAACCCCTTCTATCAGCATCTGGGGGGTGGGCGCAAGCGAGATTATGAGGAGGCCGACAGCTTCTCTCTCCAGCACTGGTCAAGCCTCTTTAAAGCCTCATGGATGGGAGGGTCGAGATCTGGAGGAGGGGAGCTCGCATTGGGACAGACTCGCACTAGCATGCTTGCCACATTCTCTTTTACTCTTTCAAACTCCTGCATCAGAAATGCCGCTTTTTTTGCGATCGCACTCGAGCGGTGAGCAGCCTTGGCCTGATCAAATATGGGTTCAGCGCGGTCGAAAAGCTCTCTCAAGTGCCCTATACAGGCTCCAAGATCGCCTTTCGGGGAAGCAAAGCCGGCCGCCTGAAGCCTTTTGTAGGCCGTTGGGTGTGACCTCTTTGCGACTAGGCTTTGATTGGCAAAGAAGAGCCTGTTTGCGCACCTGCGAGATAGTGTCTTAACTTGCTTTATATCGGAATCTTCTAGGTCTAGTGGTAGATCTATTGCGCTCTCTGCTTCGGTAGGCTGCTCTAAAGGGATCTCCTCTCTCATTTGATCGGACTGTGCTTGCTCATCGCAGGAATTTCGCGCGATCAAAACTGCCGATATGCCGGCAAAGCAGACCAGGAAAAATCCGGCAGCTATGACCCAATCGCCTTGATTGCTGATGGGGTTTGCACCTGCGGGAAGCACTTGAAAGCTAGCGAGCAAGAGGAAAATTCCACCGATTGCTGCGATGAGTGCAAGCGCATGGGGCAAGAAGGGGTATCTCTCTTCTTCTTCCCTCACGTGAAAAGCGGGGCGCGAAGTGCAAAGTGAGCAAGATGAAAGCGGCATAACCTACCTTAAGTGGTCGCTGACTCTATCTTTAAAATTCTGACCTGTCAAGTGCCTCATCTGGAAAAGTTTTTCGCTTTTTCTCGGGAGTTGAGGTATGGTGGACTCATTAGACCTCTTGCATAATTCCATTTGGGGTCAAAACCTGAGCCTCTGCCCGTGGGAATACTGCAGGAGTTCAGCCGCGCGCATGTCGCCTACTCTCAGACGAGTATGTCAACATGCGCTTAGCTAAAGCCCACGGGCAGATCCATCGCTTTTGGCCCCCCAAAGCGAATTATGCAAGAGGTCTTTCTACATAGAGGATGAATCGTTATGGCACAGATAGGAGTCAATGATCTCAAAGGAGGCATGAAGGTCGAGGTGGAGGGGCAGCCCTACACGGTGATCTCCTGCCAGCTCGTCAAGCCGGGCAAAGGGCAGGCCTTCACGCGCGTGAAGATCAAGCATCTCTTGACCGATCGCACGCTCGAGCGCACCTTCAAATCGGGTGAGATGGTCGATCTTGCCGATGTGAGCGAGTCTATGATGCGTTTCCTCTACTCCGATCCAAGTGATGCCACCTTCATGGATGATCAGAGCTTTGAGCAGATAACCATTCCGATGTCCAAGCTCTCCGAGATAAAAGCTTGGCTAAAAGAGGATCAGATCTACAGCATCGTCTTCTATAAGGGAGAGGTGGCTACGGTCGAGCCTCCCACCTTCATGGAGATGCAGGTGGTGGAGACGGCGCCTGGAGTGCGGGGCGATACCGCTTCGGGTCGCGTGATGAAACCTGCTCTGACAAGCACTGGAGCCAAGATCCAGATCCCGATTTTCATCGAAGAGGGTGAGGTTATCAAAGTCGATACACGCACAGGGGAATATGTCTCTCGCGTTAACAAATGAGCGGCGAGCTCTCCTCCTAGAAGACCGTGCAGCCTGCTTTGCAAATGCTCGCGCCTTCTTTGCCAAGAAGAGCGTCATGGAGGTCGATGTTCCTGCCTTGAGCACGAGCGGCTCTGTCGATCTACACATCGACCTCATCGAGGCGCATGTTATGGGCAAGAAGAGCCTATCTACACTCCTCTCCAGAATATGGTATGAAGCGGCTTTTGAGCGAAATTGGACGGGATATCTACCAGATCTCTCATGTCTTTCGAGATGGAGAGAGGGGCGTGCTGCACCAGCCTGAGTTTGTGATGGTCGAATGGTATCGCATCGGCTTTACTCTCGATGAGATGATCGAGGAGACCCTTGCTTTCCTCAAGCTCTTCATCGACGCACCGCTCAAAGAGAAGATCAGCTACAGCGAGGCCTTCCAGATCTATGGAGGCAAAGATCTCTGCGAGGTGGTCGATAAAGACCACTTCTTTGCCTTCGAGGTGGAGCCCTCCTTGGGTCGATCGGGTTTCACGGTGCTCACCGATTTTCCAGCCGATCAAGCGGCGCTTTCGGCGGTGGTTGAAAAAGAGGGGCGCAAGGTCGCGATGCGCTTTGAGGTGCTCTTCGAGGGCGTTGAGCTTGCCAATGGCTACTTGGAACTGATCAATCCGAGCGAGCAAAGAGCGCGCTTAAATGAGGAGAACCTGAAGCGAAAAAAAATGGGAAAGGCGACCTACCCCGTAGACGAGGCCTTCGTAGCGGCCCTTGAAGAGGGCATACCTCCCTGCACGGGAGTGGCTGTCGGTTTTGATCGGCTAATGATGTTCAGAAATGGGTGCACCCACATAGAAGAGGTGGTTGCTCTTCCATGGCTGTAGGTTTCCTTTTCGATAACGATGGAGTCCTCATCGACTCCCAAGATCTGCACTGGCAGGCTTGGACGCGTCTCATGCAGGAGGAAAAGGATCTCTCCTTCACCCACGAGCAGTTTGTCGCAGGCTTTGGAAAGCGTAACGACCTCATCCTAAAGGAGATAGCTCCAAACGCAGATGAGTCTACGCGGATGAGGTGGGCCATGCGCAAGGAAGAACTTTTCCGAGAGCTCGCGCGCGGCAATATCCAATTGATTCCAGGTATGGAAGCCTTTCTGGAGGAGCTCAAAAGCCGAAAAATAGCGCGCATCATCGCCTCATCTACTCCACCTGAGAATTTGAGGCTCTTTTTGGAGACCACTCCCTTGGGGCGATACTTCGATCAGTTCATTTCGGCTGAGGAGGTGAGTCGAGGAAAACCCTCTCCAGAGATATTTGTGAAGGCGGCCATGCGGCTCGGCCTCGAGCCGATCGACTGCATTGTAGTGGAAGATGCCCCTGCAGGGCTCAAGGCGGGAAAACATGCGCACGCCTTTGTGGTGGCCCTTGCTACCACCCATTCGAAAAAGGAGCTCAAAAACTACCATCTTCTCTATAGCGATCCCACTCAGCTCAATCTCGAAGAGATCCTAACGGCTGCCGAGAAGTGGAAGTGGTCGCTTTTCAACCGCATTCCCTATAGGGCGCACAAATATTGTGGGAGATTGAATCGTCCCACGCGCTTTATCGTGGGCATTCTGCTCTTGATCTTTGGATTCATCATGCTCTTTCTACCTGTGGGACCCGGCCTACTGATGATGGTGGTCGGCTATTTTCTGCTTCGAAGCGCGCTCGTCGGTCCTTAAAAGGGACCCACGCAGAGGTCTCTAAAATTATTTTTGCAAATAAGCTCCCTCTTTTTATATAAGGAGGCTATGGAAGAGATGCCGTTGACACTCCTCGAGGAGAGCACAGAGCTCAGCGATGGGCCCATTAGCGTCCAGCCCACCACGCCGCAGCCCCCTGCGATGCGCATGGCAGTCTCTGCCTCGGCGATGGAGCTATTAAAAATTGATTCGTTCTCTGCCATGGCCAAACTCGCCATGCCCGATATCCGCGAGGAGCGAGTGCAGGAGGCGAAAAAGCGCTTCTACACGAAAGAGAGCTACCGAGAGCTCATCCAGAAGATCCTATCCGATCCTTAAGCGCCTAGAGTTTTCTAAACCGTGCCCGATTCGCCATCTCATTTCGGCTTCCAGAAGCGCCCGTTGAGGTGCTCTAGATAGTCCCCATCTTTCATCGATCCGTAGATGTAGGTTCCAAAGAGAGAATGGATCTTCATTCCCTTGATCTCGAGGGCCTGTTTGAAGAGCGGTTGCAGCGAGGATTCCATGAATCCCTTGCGGCAGTGAGGAAGCACAAACCCCTTGTAGTAGCCAAGAGAGGCAATATGGTCCTGGTCTGACCAGCCGAAACAGCGTGTCAGCGCCACCAGACTCACACCCTCGACCACCTCATCCACAGGGCCATCCCAGCTCAGGAGTAGATCGCCTGCGCAGCTTCTGTTGGACAGGGTAGAGGCGAGGCGCACATGTTTGACCAAGGGGTTTAGCTCTAGGGTGGCGATTATTCCATTGAGATCGAAATCCTTCTTCAACATAAGGTCGTGCTGGTGCAGATAGATATAGGGGGTCTTGACGTGAGGCAGCGCTCTAGCGACAGCTCCTGAAAGATGGCACCAGCTGTTGCAGAAAACCAGCTCGGTGTTGGCAAAGTAGGGATCGCTCTCGGTCAGAAGGGCAATCTCCTCTTTATAGCGCTCATACTCCTCCTTGCGATTCTCATATCTGGGCTGGATGCCGTCGAAGACGATGATCTTCTTGCATTTGGCCAAAGCACCCACGCGAAAGAGGCTTTTTTGAGAGCGATAGAGAATATCGGTTTTGGGGATCGAGGGAATGGGATTGGTCGTGGTGATGACAGTGATCAAACGAGCCACACTCTCATCGTCATAGCACTTCTCATTGATCAGATAGTCCTGAGCCCCAAGTGGGGAAAAAAGGAGAAGAAGAAGAAGGAGAAATTTCATTCGATACTCGCTTGGCATTCATGCCATGTTGGGCTCTCTCTTGAGCGTTCATAGAAGTGGATCTCATATCCGCTTTCCGATAGTTCGATGATCGAAAAGGGGGCACTCTCTTTTTTTGCAATGCTGCCGCTTGAAAGGGTTTGAAGCCTATCAAAGCGGCAGCTGACCCTCTTATGGTCGTGGCCGTGCAGATAGAGAACCACCTCAGGGTGCTCTAGCAGCAGCTCCAAAAGCGCCTCTCGCCTCCGAAGGGTCGAGCGCCCATTTTTATAGAAATAGAGCGGGAAGTGGCAGCAGACGATCACCCTCCCTGAGGATGGGTGGGCAAGCTTTTCCCTCACCCTATCTTCCACAGCTCGGGAGAATTCGCCCCACGCTTGAAAAGGTCCTGTCGCTTTTGCGCACTGAATCAAAAGCAGAGACCAGCCCGGGCAGAGCGGTCTCAATTCCACACCCTCCTCTTGAAGAGATCTATTCGGAAAGGCGTGCCAAAAAAGCGCCTGCTTCTCGCTCTGCCTGGTGTAAAAATCGTGATTGCCCGGCATGAGCGCGGTCGGCATTTCGAGCCCCATCGTAAATTGCAGAGCCTCTTTAAACTCGCTCTCCTTCGCAGTGGTCGTCAAATCGCCTGTGATGGCTACACCGTTCACCTGTTTTGACTTTAGAAAGGGCAAAAGCTCTCTCAGGTGATCGGTTCCATAGCTTTTTCGGCGATTGAACCAACCGTTCAGCTCCCCTAGAATCCTCTTCGAAGCGCAATCGGCAAGAGTCAGACCATAGTCGGCAAAATGGAGGTCAGATAGATGGGCCAGTCGATACATGGGCTTAATCATTTCTTTTCAAAACATATTTGTCAAATTGTGCTGTGAAATTAAAATTATAAGTTATATCATAAAGTCATGGCGTCTAGCTCCTTCTGATGTAGAGGGAGTCTAGACCCTGGAGGAGGGGGATGCGCTAGCGTTCGGCCCTCCTCCTATTTTTGAGGGGAGGAGTTATATATGGATATCAAGCCTACAGAGCCGGTAGAGGTCCCAAAAGGGGTCTATTCCAATCCTGAAAAAAATGCTGAAGCGACAAGAGAGGACGGTTGGCCCACGATGTGGGAGCTCTATATGATGTTTTGTGAAGCCTTTGGAAAGGATGGGCCGCGCAAATTCAACGAGATGGTGATGCAGCCCATGCAGGTTGCGATGCAGGAGCTCCTCGAGACCATGGAAGATCAAGGGATGAGGGAGAAGCTCCAAGAGCTTCTCCACAGTCAAACCGAAGGATCTTAGGCCGCTCTGCTTCTGTCCTTTTTGACCTCTTCTTCGGGCGCATCGCCGATGAGCGCCTCGGAGATGAGCACGATGCCTGCCACCGAAGCGGCATAGATGAGCGCGTTTTTCACCACCTTCACAGGATCCATCACGCCCGCTTCCAGAAGGTTCTCGACCTTTTCAGAAAGGGCATTGAATCCCACATTCTCAGCGCCTGCGCGCACCTCGCCTAGAATGACTGCGCCATCGAGCCCAGAGTTGGCAGCGATCTGCTTCGTCGGTGTCTCTGCCGCATGGGCCACCAGGCGAGCGCCGAGCGCCTCATCTCCTGTGAGTTCGAGTTTGGCGAGACAGCTGCTCGCTTTGAGAAGAGAGACGCCCCCTCCGATCACGATGCCCTCTTCGAGAGCCGCCTTCGTCGAGTTCAGGCTATCCTCAAAGGCTTGTTTCTTCTGTTTGAGCTCAGGTTCTGTCGGCGCGCCCACGCGAATGACGGCGACACCCCCCTTGAGTTTGGCTCTTCGCTCGATCAGCTTTTCTTTGTCATAGCTGCTTGTCGCAAGTTCGATTTCCGCTTCGATCTCCCCAAGACGGGCAGCGATCGCTTTTTCCTCGCCGTGGCCGCCGATGATCGTCGTGTTTTCCTTGGTGATGATGACGCGATCGGCTTTGCCGCAGAGGGCAATGGTGGCATCTTTGAGATTGATGCCCACCTCTTCGGAGATCAGCGTGCCTCCGGTGAGGGCGGCGATATCTTGCAGCATCGCCTTTCTGCGATCGCCAAAGCCAGGAGCTTTGATCGCCGCACTTTTCAGAATGCCTCGAATCTTGTTGACCACGAGGGTGGCAAGCGCATCGGCCTCGACATCTTCAGAGATGATCAGAAGCTGTTGGCCGGTGCTTGCAACCGCTTGCAGCACGCCCAAGATCTCTTGGATAGAGGAGATCTTCTTATCGGTGATCAGGATGAGCGGATTTTCAAGCTCGACGATCATCTTATCGGTATTGGTGGAGAAGTAGGAGGAGATGTAGCCACGATCGAACTGCATGCCCTCGACCATCTCGATCGTCGTCTCAGTGCCTTTGGCCTCCTCGATGGTGACCACTCCACTCTCGCCGACTTTGCCGATCGCCTCTGCGATGGTGGCGCCGATCTCTTCGTTGCCCGAGGCAGAGACAGTGGCAATCGCTTTGATTTTTTCCTTGCCCTTCACCGCGATCGCTTTTTTCTCAAGCTCCTTCACCATCGCCTCGACCGCTTTATCGATCCCGCGCTTGAGCCCGATGGGACTTGCGCCGGCAGCGATGAGCTTGACTCCCTCCTGAACGAGGGCATTGAGAAGAAGCGTTCCTGTCGTCGTTCCGTCGCCGCACTTCTCCTTCAGCTTAGCGGCCACCTCTTTTGCCATCGAAACGCCCATGTTTTCATACTGGTCGGCAAGTTCGATATCCTTGACAATGGTGTTGCCGTCGTTGGTGATCTGAGGAGCGCCCCAGCTCTTTTCAAGACCTACGGTTTTGCCCTTGGGGCCCAATGTGGCTGCTACCGCATCGGCAAGCTTTCGAATACCGCGGGCAAGCAGCTTTCTCGCTTCTTCTTCGAAAATGATTTCCTTTGGACTGGACATGAGCCTTTCCTCCTATTTACCAAGCTGAAACCTCTGCACTAGCTCCATTTCGGGGCCAAAACCCGAGCCTCTGCCCGTGGGAATCCTACGGAATTCAGCCGCGCTCAAGTCGCCTACTCTCAGACGAGTATGTCAACTTGCGCTTAGCTGAACCCACGGGCAGATCCATCGATTTTGGCCTCCAAAGCGAATTATGCAGAGGTCTCATGGTAGAAGTCTATGAAAATGGACAAAAAACAACAAGCGCTTTTCTCGAAATTTTAGCACAATCAGAGAACGAGTGCTAAATTTCTTCGGAGATGACAAGGATTATTTCACCTTTGGGCGAGCGATCTTTCCAGTGGTTGAGGAGCTCTGTGGCCGTTCCGTGAACTCCCTCTTCAAATTTTTTTGTCAGTTCCCTGGCCACAAAGAGTTTTCTTTCGGGTGCAAGTTCGGCGATCTGCTGTAGGGTTTTCAGGAGCCGATAGGGCGACTCGAGCACGGAGCTTGTCCCTGGATAGGCGAGGAGCTCGAGAAGAAGCGATTTGAGCGCCCCCGATTTTTTTGGCAAAAAGCCGATGCATTGGAAGCGGCTTAGGTCAAAGCCTGAGAGAACAAGTGCGAGGATAGGGGAGGCTGGCCCAGGGAGTGCTGTGAACGGTAGAGCTGCCTCTCGGCACGCTCTGACGAGGCGGCTTCCAGGGTCGAAGAGGGTGGGAGTGCCAGCATCAGAGACCAGAGCGATCTTTTGACCTTGTTTGAGATCCTCGATCACCTCAGCGCATCGTTTGGCCTCGTTGAATTTGTGGTAGCTTCGCAGAGGTTTTTTCAGATCGTAACGGGCGAGCAGCCGCTGCGTATGGCGAGTATCTTCGCAGAGCAGGTAATCGACCTCTTGGAGGGTTTTCAGGGCGCGAAAGGTGAGATCATCGAGGTTGCCGATCGGAGTTGCGATGAGGTAGAGCATAGTTTAAGTGTAATTCTTCAGTACCGGTCTCTTTTATGCAACTGCTGCCTGTAAGATCATCTTTGATAATCCATATATCCTGCACATCTTGACGCTCCCGGCGATCCTGCTTATCTTGTTCCTTCTTCAAAAAGAAACAGGATATGCAGGATCGCCGGGAGCGTCAAGATGTGCAGGATGAACTTTACGTATAAGGGGAGAAAGGTGGCACCCAGATTCGAACTGGGGAGTGGAAGCTTTGCAGGCTTCTGCCTTACCACTTGGCTATGCCACCATATAGAGAGCTCTCTCTCTATGCATTAGAAATTAGCGTTCGCGTGGAAAAAAAGACAACGTTTTTCTTTTCCGAAATATTCTAGACTGCTCCTGTGAATAGATCGCCCCGCTCTTTTTTTGAACTGGCACGCCTGCTCGATCTTCCTCTCGAAAGATCGGCAAGCGATTTTCCCATCTCCGGTTTTGCTATCGATAGTAGGCAGCTTCGTGCAGGCGACTGCTTCTTCGCCCTGCCTGGCAAAAAAGTGCACGGCGAATCCTTTCTCAAAGAGGTGAGCGAGAAAGGGGCCGCCCTCGCAGTTCTCAAAAGAAGGATACAATGGAGAGCTCTTCGGCCTCAAAGCCATCTATGTGGACGATGTCGCCAAAAGCCTTCAGAGGCTTGCCAGGCGCAGTTTGGTGGAGAGAGAATCGCTTGTCGTTGCAATCACAGGCTCTGTCGGCAAGACCACCACGAAAGACTTTCTCGCCGCTCTGCTCGCAGCCGAATTCAAGGTTGGCAAACCCGAGAGAAGCTACAATTCCCAGCTCACCTTGCCTCTCACCGTGCTTCACCAGAGAGGAGATGAGGAGATCCTAGTCCTAGAGATGGGCGTTTCAAAGCCGGGGGAGATGGACTCACTTGTCCAGATTGCCCCTCCCGATATCGCGCTGATCACGACGATCGGCCTTCAGCACACCTCTCACTTCCAAGGCGGTCTTGAGGCCATTGCAGAGGAGAAGGGAAAGATCTTCTCCCATCCTAAGACTCGGCTCGGTCTGCTCTCGCGTGACAGCCCCTGTTTCGATAAGCTTGTGAGGGTAGGCAGCTTTCCCAAGCGCACCTTTTCCCTGCAAGGAGAGGGCGACTACAGCCTCAAACGCATCTCAGATCGAGAGGTGGTTTTTAGCTGCGAAAAAACGGGACCCACCCTCCTCGATTTTGCCTTGACCCTTCCCGCCCATGACCATAACTTCCTCGCCGCTCTCGCCCTCTCAATCGAATGCGGTCTTTCGATCGAGGCGATTCGGGCAGTCAGCCCCACTCTCAAGCTCCCACGCATGCGCTACGAGGTGGTCGAAAAGGGAGGCTACACCTTCATCAACGACGCCTATAATGCAAGCCCCGATTCGATGAGAGCGGCTCTCGAGGGTTTGAGCCGCTTTCACGTCGAGGGAAAGAAGATAGCTGTGCTCTCGGAGATGGATGATCTAGGAGAGTTTTCGATGAGCGCCCATGAGAGCTTGGCTGAGTGCTCCTTTGCCTCTGTCGACTGCGCCTTTTTTATCGGAAAAAGAACAGAGGGACTCGAAGAGTATTGGAAGAAAAGGGGAAAATTGGGTAAACATTTTGCCAAAAAATCGGAGCTTGCGCTTGCGCTCAAAGAGATCCTCAAGAAGGGAGATCTCGTTCTGCTCAAAGGAGCGCGCGCCCATGCGCTGGAAGAAATTTTGGAGTATTTTTAATGTTTCTCTTGCTGCTCGAACTCTTCAGGCGTCTGACCGGTCTTGAGATCGAATCAGGGGAATTCGACGCGCTTCGCCTCGTTCTTGCAGGCATAACCGCCCTTTTCACCACGATCTTCTTTGGCAAAAAATTCATCAAGAAACTCTATGAATGGAAGATCGGTGATCGGGTGCGTCTCGAGGATTGCCCGCTTCTTGGCCAGCTCCATCAAAACAAGAACAACACTCCGACCATGGGCGGCATTCTCATCCTCTTCTCGCTTCTGGTCTCGCTCATTCTCTGGATGGATCTTGCAAGCCCCTTTACCCTCATTCTCTTCTCGACCCTCCTCTCGATGGGACTGCTTGGCGCCTACGACGACTACCTCAAGCTGCGCCGCAAAAACACTAAGGGGCTATCGGCAAGGGGAAAATTCGCCCTCCAGATCCTCTTCTCAGCCCTTGTCTCCCTCTACCTCCTGAAGCCCCACATCAGTCGAGCAGATCCCCTCGAGGCAGAGATGAGCTACGCCATGCATCTCTATGTGCCCTTCTTGAAGTCGCCCTTCATCTTGCACGGAGCTCTTGGAATTTTGCTGATGCTCATCTTCTCCACCTTTGTGATCACCGGCGCCTCCAATGCAGTCAATCTGACCGACGGCCTCGATGGATTGGCCAGCGGCTGCATGATCTTCGCAGCCTCCGCCTTCGCCTTTATCGCCTTTATCTCAAGCGATCTCAAGCTTGCAGATTACTTCGAAATGCCCCACATCGTGGGAGCTTTCGAGGTTGCGATTTTCCTCGCCGCGGTCGCCTGCTCCGCCATTGGCTTTCTCTGGTATAACGGCTACCCTGCCCAGGTCTTCATGGGCGACACCGGCTCGCTTGCTCTCGGAGGAATCCTCGGAGTGTCGAGCGTTCTTTTGAAACAGGAGCTTCTGCTCGGCATCATCGGTGGCGTCTTTGTCTTGGAGGCCCTTTCGGTCATCTTGCAGGTGGGCAGCTACAAGCTTCGCGGCAAAAAGCGCATCTTTCTCTGCGCGCCGCTCCACCACCATTTTGAATACAAGGGGTGGAGCGAGCCCAAAGTGGTCATGCGCTTCTGGATCGCAGGGCTCCTCTTCGCAATTCTGGGTATGACAACGCTTGTGGTCTGACGCTGATGGGAAAAAAAAGAGCCTACATTCTGGGATATGGCAAGAGCGGTCAAGCTGCAGCAGCCTACCTTGCAAAAGAGGGTCACCCGATCACGATCATCGACAAACGAGCTCGAGAGATCAGAGAAAAAGAGGCTCTAGAATGCCTTGAGGAGGGTGAAATTGGCTCCTTCGAGAGAGGCGCGCTCTTCGTCAAGTCGCCCGGCATCGGCTGGCATCACAGCCTCGTCATCAAGGCCCAGGAAGAAGGGCTCGAATTGACCTCTGAGATCGAGCTTGGCCTGCTTGCTCTTTTTGCAAAAGGCAAGCGGCTCTACGCGATCACAGGCTCCAACGGAAAGACCACCACCACGCTCTTGACTGCCCACATCCTGCAAGCCTCTGGCATGAGAGCCGAGCCTTGCGGCAATGTGGGAATCCCCATCCTATCCTGCCTCGATTCTGAAGCCGATATCTTCATCGTTGAGCTCAGCTCCTATCAGATCGAACAGCTCTCAAAAGCGGTTTTCTCAGGCGCTGTCATCCTCAACATCTCCCCCAATCACCTCGACCACTACGAAGACCTTGAGGCCTACAAGAGAGCCAAATTCCGTCTCAAAGAGCTGACGCTAAGCGGAGCGCCCATTTTCTATGGTCCGACGCTGGACTATCGTCCGCAAGTTCTTGATTTTCAAGAACGTACGTTTGAAAGAGAGGGTAGAGCTATCGCCTGGATCTGTCCCCATGATTGGGAGAATGTGAGAGCGGCATTTTCACTCTCTTCGCTCGAGGGAATAAGCGAATCGCTATTTTGGCAGGCGCTGCCCACCTTTGCCAAACCGGCCCATCGAATGGAATTTGTGCGAAAATATCATGAGATAAATTACATTAATGACAGCAAGGCAACCAGTTTTGATGCCGTAGAAAAAGCGGTCAGCTCACTCAAGTGCCCCGTCGTGCTCATTGCAGGAGGACGCCATAAGGGGGGAGATTTTCGAGAGTGGAGTCGCTTTTTGGGTGGGCATGTGAAGGCGATCCTTGCCATTGGAGAGGCAGGCTCTTTGATTCGCGAGGCCTTAGGGGAACTGATCGCAGTCGAAGAGGTAAAAACCCTTCCAAGGGCCATCGAGCGCGCCTCTGAAATTGCAAGCCCCGGCGAGTGCATCCTCTTTTCTCCAGGCTGCGCAAGCTTTGACCAGTTTATGGATTTTGAAGATCGTGGAGAGAGTTTTAAAAAGTTAGTAAGGGAGCTCAAATAAGATATGCGACGAAGAGATACCATCATCATAGCCGTTTTAGTCAACGCAGCACTGCTGCTCGTCCTTTTTGCGACAGCGATGCGCTCGGACAGCAAGAAGAGCAAAAATGAGGCCACAGAAATAGCCAAGAGCGAAAATCCAACCGCTGAGGCCACCCCGAGCGCTGCTCTAGACAGCTCTGAGGATGTGGTGATGGAGATACTTGGAGGTGAGGAGATGGAGCTCCCATCCCTCGATGGTTTAATCGACCTCGCTGAGATGACACCTGCAGAGGTTGGCAAGCAAGAGCCGAGCGAAATCGCCACTACGAGCGCTCCCAAAGAACTCTCGTCAGCCCCCAAAGCGCTTGCAGAGCCCCGCCCCGCTGAGGTGGCCTCTCAGAGCCCCGCCAGAAGTGGCCTTGTCGAGGTGGTTGTGAAGAAAGGCGATGCCCTCGAGAAGATTGCAAGGGCTCATCGATCGACCGTTTCTGCTATCATGCAGGCCAATAACCTCTCTTCGACCCAGCTCAAGATCGGTCAGGTGCTCAAAGTGCCTGAAGGTTCGACCACTGCTCTGAAAACCGAGGAGCGCGGCGCGACTAGCTCTACTCCTAAAGAGGATTTCTACACAGTCAAAGAGGGTGATAACCCTTGGTTGATTGCCAATAGGCTCGGCATCAAGCTCGAGGAGCTTCTTCGCATCAACAACCTCGATGACAAGAAGGCCAAAAAGCTTCGTCCCGGCGATAAGCTCAAAGTGCGCTAGCAAGCCCTTGTTCGATGCGCTTCGGATCAAGCTACTTAGGTATAGTATTGACCATCGCAATGATCTTTGCCTTGGGTCTTGTGATGGTCTACAATACCTCTTCGGCAGAGATCCTGGATCGCTCTCTCGATAAGCGAGTCGATACCGCTTTTTTGCGCCAGATAGGCTATGGGCTTGCCTCTCTTGCAGTCGCCTTTTTTATCTACCGGCTCAGGCTTGAGTCGCTCTTTCGCATGAGCCCGCTTTTCCTCATGGTAGGAGCGCTCTTTTTGATTCTGGTCTTCGTGCCTGGCCTCTCTCGCGGGGCTCATGGGGCGCACCGCTGGATCGGACTCGGTCCTTTGAGCTTTCAACCCTCCGAGTTTGTCAAATACCTTCTGCCGCTGGTCTATATCCATAAGGTGAGCAAAGATCGCTCGCTCATCTTGCAGTTCAGCTCCTTTGGAAAATTGATCGCCCTTCTGGGATCGGTCATCTTTCTCGTGATGATTGAGCCCGATAACGGAGCCGCCTTTGTCATGTCATGCGGCCTGGTGCCTCTCTTTTTCGTCAGCGGCGTGCGCCTCAAATTCTGGGCGCTACCTCTTCTAGTGCTTGCAGCGCTTGCCGTAGCAGTTGCATTCAGCCATCCCTACGTGCGAGGCCGCATTGAGGTCTACCTGCATCCTGAGAAGGATCTTCAAGGCAAAGGCCACCAGCCCCACCAGGCAAAAATAGCGCTCGGCTCTGGCAAAATCACAGGGCGTGGACCGGGAGCAAGTTTGCAAAAATTTACCTATCTTCCTGAGGCTCAAAACGATTATATTGCTGCCATCTATGCTGAGGAGTTTGGATTTTTGGGCGTGCTCTTCTTGATTTTGCTCTACATGCTCTTTGCATTTTTCGGCTTCTCGATAGCTTTTAAAGCGAAAAATGAGGAGGCGCGGCTCGCAGCGATGGCGATTACCTTTTTGATTGCGCTGCAGGCCTTTTTCAATTTGGGAGTGGCTTCAGGGCTGCTTCCGAGCAAAGGAGTCAATCTTCCCTTCTTCAGCCAGGGCGGTACTTCGCTCATTGCCAATTTCATCGCGGTGGCGCTCCTTCTCAAGATTGCAAAAGAGAGCTCGGAGGAGGCACACAGGGCGATTGCATGATTAGCTTGCTGAAAAAGAAACGGGATCCGCTTCGCGGGAGGAAAGGGCAGGATATGCATGATGGACATTTTTATCGTGCCCATCTTGCCGACCTTGTCGATCGTGCAGATCCTGTTTTTCTTTACCTCAAGATTGCAAAAGAGAGCTCGGAGCTACCCCTTCATGAGTAGAAAGAGAATCATACTATCCGCAGGAGGCACAGGCGGCCATCTCTTTCCTGCTCAGGAGGCGGCAAGAAAGCTTTCAGAGTGGGCCGATATCCTATTTGTCGGTGGCAACCTATCCAAATCGGCCTTCTTTGCAAAAGATGGTTTTGCCTTTGAGGAGATCCCTGTGGCCCCTTTGCAATGGAAGAGGCCGGCCGCCTCCCTCTACACCCTCGCTCGGGGCTTTATGAGAAGCCGCGCTATTTTGAAGCGATTTAAGCCCGATCTTGTCATCGGATTTGGTAGCTTCTACACCTTCCCCCTCCTCGCAGCGGCTGCCTTGCAGAATCTTCCCATCCTCCTGCATGAACAAAATAGCCTACCCGGTGTCGTCAACCGTCTTTTTTCGAGAAGAGCGCTCACAACGGCGATCGGTTTCCCTGAAGCTCGCTCACGCCTTCACGGAAAGAGCACCCTTGTCGATCTCCCATTTTCCTTTCCAAGAGCGGAGGGTAAGAGAGCAGAGGCGCATCACTACTACGGTCTAGATGGATCGAAAAAGACCTTGCTCGCCTTCGGCGGCTCTCAAGGCTCAAGCGGGATCAATCGACTCGTTGCAAGGCTCATTCCGATGCTGCCAAAAGATTTCCAACTCATTCATTTTTCAGGAGATAAGTTTTTTTCAACAGTGAGCACCTCTCAGCGAGCAGGCTACGTTGTAAAACCCTTCGAGAAGAGAATGGATCTTGCGCTTGCGGCCTCGGATCTGGTGATCGCCCGCTCGGGCGCCTCGACGGTGAGCGAATTGATTGAATGGGAGCTTCCTGCTATTTTAGTTCCCTTCCCCTTAGCAAAAGAGAACCATCAGGAAGAGAATGCCCGGCACTTCACAAGCGTGGTCAAAGGGGGCTCTTTTTATCAACAAGAGAGTCTCGAGGAGCCGGAAGCGCTCGAGATCCTCTTGGAGAGGATCGATTCACTCTTAAGCGAAGAGGGAGAGGTGAGGCGCAGCGCAATCGTCCAATATAAGAAAACAAGAGAAGCGAAGAGTTTTGTAGAGCTCGTTAGGGAGTATTTATGAGCGAGAAAAGAGAGGGGTATCATTTCATAGGCATTGGAGGCATAGGCATGAGCGCCCTTGCCCGGATCTTGATCGATGAGAAGCGATCTGTCACCGGCAGCGACCTTGCAAAGAGCCAGATCGTCGAAGAGTTGATGAGCCTAGGAGCAAAAGTGACCCTTGGTCATAGCCAGGAGGCTGTGAAACCGGGCCACGATATCGTCTTTAACTCCCGCATCCAAGAGGATAATCCCGAGGTAATCGAAGCGAGGAGGCTCGGCGCTCGCATCCTGCACCGCTCAGAGCTGCTCTGGGAGCTTGCAAAGCCCCATTTCACCCTCGCCGTTGCCGGCACGCATGGCAAGACCACCACCTCATCGCTGCTCACCTTTGTTCTCCACTTTGCAGGACTCGATCCCTCCTTTGCAGTTGGAGGCATTATCCCAGGCCTTGCCAACGGCAAGCGCGGAAAATCCGATTTCTTCGTCCTCGAGGCAGATGAGAGCGACGGTAGCTTCCTTCGCTACCATCCCAACGCTGCTATTTTGACCAATGTCGAATGCGAGCATATGGAGCACTTCCACACCCTCGATCGGCTGAAAGCCTCCTTCAAGCAGTTTGCCGAGCAGGTGCGCTCTAAAAAGCAGCTCTTCTACTGCAAAGATGACCTCCATCTTGCAAGCCTTGGCATCGAAGGGGTCAGCTACGGCTTTGACAAGGCCTCAGATGCGGTTTTGGACAACTTTTGTCAGAATGGTTTTTCGATCAGCTACGACCTCCACTACCGAGGCGTCACCTATAGAGATATCGAGCTTCCTCTGACAGGCCAGCACAATGCGCTCAATAGCAGCGCAGTCTTTGCGCTGGCCCTCAGCTTAGGTGTCAGCGAGGAGAAGGTGCGCGCTGCTTTCAAAGTCTTTCCGGGAGCGCGTAGAAGGGCAGAAAAGCGAGCGGAGTGCCACGGGATTTTGCTTCTCGATGACTATGGCCACCATCCGACTGAGGTAAGAAAGAGCTGCATGGCCCTGCGTGAGGCGGTAGGCGAAAGGCGGCTCATCGTCTGCTTCCAGCCCCACCGCTACACGCGGCTCTCCCAATTCATGGATGAGTTTAGCAGCTGCTTTGAGTCGGCCGATGAGCTCATCGTCACCGATCTTTATAGCGCAGGGGAGAAGCCGATCGAGAATGTGAGCTCAGAGAGGCTTGTCGAGCTCATAGGGAAGCGTTCAACGCTGCCATGCCGCTTTGTGAAATATAGCGATCTAGTCGCCCATCTCGCTGAAAGACTCAGGCCCCATGATGTGCTTGTCACCTTTGGAGCGGGCAGCATCACCGACATCCACCCGCCTCTCAAGGCGGCGCTCGAAAAGAAGGGGGCGAACAAGCTTCGCGTTGGGCTCATCTTCGGGGGAAGGTCGTGTGAGCATGAGATCTCCTTGCGCTCTGCCCGTTTTGCTCGCGATTCGCTTAAAGCCGAACTATATGAGCTCAGCTACTTTGGCATCGATAAGGGAGGCGGCTGGGTAGCAGGAGAGCAGGCGCTCAAGTTTCTAGAGGAGGGCCACGAGATTCCTGCGGGAGTGGGCAAGAGCTTTTTGAGCCGAGAGGTTGCGGAGCCTTTAGAGGCGTGCGAGATCTACTACCCGGTGCTGCATGGACCTTTTGGAGAGGATGGAACGATCCAGGGTCTTTTTGAGATGCTCTCAAAGCCCTATGTGGGGCCTGATCTCAAGAGCGCTGCGATTTCGATGGATAAGGTGATGACCAAGCGGCTGCTCTTGCAAGAGGGGGTGCCCTGTGCGAGCTACCTCACCTTCACCCATCTGGAGTGGGTGCTGAAGGAAGAGGAGCTAGTGGGCGAGCTTGGCTCAAAGCTTGTCTTCCCTCTGATCGTCAAACCTCGCTACCTTGGCTCGAGCATCGGCGTGAGCAAGGCGACGACAGTTGAAGAGCTGAAGGCGGCCATTGCCGATGTCTTCAACTACGACCGCGCTGTTTTGGTCGAGGAGTACAAAGAGGCGTGCCGTGAGCTTGAGTTCCCCGTTTTGGGAAGCGAGGAGGGGGGCGTTAAGGTGGCAACTCCTGGTGAAAAGCTGGCTGGGGGCAAGATCGTCGACTATGAGATGAAATATAGCAAAACGCCTGTGAAGACCGATGTGGCGCCCAAGCTGGAACCTGAGACTCTCAAGAGGGCTCAGGACTATGTGAAGAAGGCCTTTAATGCCATTGGAGGCTCTGTGCTTGCACGAATCGACTGCCTGCTCGATCCGAGCGGCGCATTTTGGTTTATGGAGGCCAACACGATTCCAGGCATGACCTCGCTGAGCCTCTTTCCCAAGATTTGGGCGGGGCAGGGGATTTCGAATAGCGAGTTGATGGATAGACTCGTTGTGGCGAGCCTTGCCCGAGCGAGGCGCCAGAACCGCTATCTCAATACATTATGAGAGACGAGGTCAGCCTCCGACGAGCAAAGTTCTTCATTCTTGGCTCGCTTGGGCTGTCGACGCTGCTTTTTTTCCTGCTGCTTTTGGGTCGCATGGCTCTCGACCGTTTTTTTGGGGCTGCTCGTTTCGATATTAAATGCCTACTTCAGGAGCCGCTTTCCAGAGAGGAGATCTCCTCCCGATTCTTTGAGGAGCTGCTCGACCTTTCTTGTGATCGGCCGCAAAATCTCTATGCATTTGATGCAGGATGGGCTGAGGAGAGGATTTTGGAGAGCTCCGTGATTGCAAGGGCTCATGTGAAAAAGCTTTCGCCCGACACCTTGCATATCCAGTATGAGATGCGCGAGCCGATTGCCGCACTTGCAGACTATGAGAACTGTTATCTGGACAGAGAGGGGGTTATCTTTGCCGCCTTTCCCTATTACCGGGCTAAAAAGTTGCCCCTTGTGCGCTTCGGCGATGTGGGGCCGGCTCCCCTCGGCAGCAGAGTGAATGAAGAGAAGAGGGAATTTTTGGCCCTCCTTTTCTCGAGTATAGCGAAGGAGAAGATAGGCGAGGTGGATCTGACCCATTTCTTTGAGAAGAGCTTAGGGCGCAAAGAGGTGGTGATTCGCTTTTCAAACGATCGCCTAGTGCGCTTCTGGCCCGAGAAAATGGCAAAAGTGCTTCATCACTATGAGCTTCTGGAAAAGCACTATCCCTTCGAAGCTAAAAAACCCTATATCATCGACCTCAGACTGGCCGAAGTGGCTTACGTGAAGGAAGGGGTAGGCAGGTAAAGATGGTTAAAATTCTTAGGGAGAATGAGATGAAAGCTAATAACTATGCGCTGATCTTCTGGACAGCGCCAGATAGCGAGGAGGCGATGAAAATTGCACGCCTTCTTGTCGAGGCAAGGCTTGTCGCCTGCGCCTCAGTCGTCAAAGAGGTCCAGTCGCTCTTTCTATGGAAAGGAGAGATCGAAAACGCAACCGAATCTAAAGTGATCTTTAAAACTAAAGCCTCTCATTTTGAAAAAATTAAAAAGACCATTCTCGAAAACTGTCGCTACGAAGTACCTGAGATTCTTATGGTTGCAATCGACTCCGGCTCTGAGAGCTATCTCCGATGGATCGATGAGACCGTGCAATAATTGCTTCTTGTGAATATAAAATTATAATTATATAATTGAGAAAAGAGCAGTCCAGTTTTTACACCCAGGAGAGAAGGTGGAGACAAAGATCGAAGAAAAGGGCGAAATCATTGTCGTGCGTCTCGAGGGAAGGCTCGATGCAGCCTCCTCCCCGCAGCTCGAGAAAAAACTGGCCTCGATCATCGAGTCGGGCTATTTCAAAGTGATTCTCAACTTCTCCAACATCGAATATCTATCGAGCTCCGGCATGAGGCTTATGCTGGCGATCTCGAAGAAGCTCAAGAGTTTAGAAGGAAAGCTGGTCGCATGCCAGATGAATGATGAGGTTTTAGAGGTCATCAAGATGGCAGGTTTTCAGCAGGTCATCGAGATCTATGGTAGCGAAGAGGAGTGCTTTGCCCATCTATAATTCTTCCTGTATAATTTCCCCTTCTATAACTCTCGAAGAGATACAAGTCATTGGCGACACAGCAATCCAAGCTCTCTTCTGAACTCTCTTCTGAGATTCCCCTAGAAAAACGGATTTTGCAGCCGCCTCGCATCGGCAAGAAAAAGGTGATTCTGCTCGCCGGTCCGACCGCCTGCGGCAAGACGACGCTCTCCCTGCTTCTGGCGCGAGCGCTTGGGGGCGAGGTGATCTCCGCCGATTCGATGCAGGTCTACCGCGGCATGGATATTGGCACCGCCAAGGTCTCTGAGGAGGAGCGCAGCCGTGTGCCCCACTACCTCATCGATATTCGCTACATCCAGGAGCCCTTCAACGTGGTCGATTT
The DNA here is from genome assembly GCA_963827485.1 of Chlamydiia bacterium. Lineage (GTDB taxonomy): Bacteria > Chlamydiota > Chlamydiia > Chlamydiales > JAAKFR01 > CAWHBB01. Next base: position 62,700 of record CAWHBB010000001.1, on the reverse strand, counting down.
CTACTATGAGGCCAAGGCGGCTATCGATTCGACGCTTGCGCGCGGCCGCGTTCCCCTGGTCGTCGGAGGTTCTGGCTTCTATTTCCGCTCGCTGATCTACGGCCCACCGCTTGGCCCCCCGCCGATCCATGAGCTGCGCATGAAGCTCGAGGAGGAGATGAAAAGGGTGGGATGCGAGGCGCTCTTCAATCGCTTGGAGGCACTCGATCCCGACTATGCAAAATCGATCACAGCAGGCGATCGGCAGAAGATCGTGAGAGCCCTCGAGATTCTCACCGTGACCGGCAGGAAGGTGAGCGATCTCATCTGGCAAAGAGAGACAGTTAAAAATGAATATGACTTTTTGGCCTGGTTTCTGCACCGACCGCGCGATCTTCTCTACAAGCTGATCGAAAGCCGCTGTGAGAGCATGCTGGAGAGGGGGCTCATCGATGAGGTGAAGGAATTGGATAAACGGGGTCTCAGGTTCAATAGCTCTGCCTCGCAAGCGATCGGCTACCGCCAGGTTCTCGATTTCCTAGATGGGCCGCAAGATCAGGCAAGCTACCTGCACTTCGTGGAGAAGTTCAAGACCCAGAGCCGCCACTATGCCAAGAAGCAGTTCACCTGGTTTCGCAAGGAGCCGCTCTTTCGCTGGCTCGATGTCGAGCTCCACGACTTCGAAATCGCTGCCGACATGATCCGCCAAGACTATCAGAACAGAGTTTAAGAGTGCAGTGAGGTGCCGACGAGGGGAGGCAGCACATCCTTTTCTCGCCGCTTCTGCGCCTCGGGTACATCGACCCATGTGACGCCCTCGTAGGTCTTGAGGATCCGGTAGAAAGTGTCCCTCTGGGCAGGCTCAAAGCCCGCTTCTCGGATCATCTGGATCATGTCGTTTTCATCGGCCTGGTTGATCCAGCCAGTCGCTCGGTGGACATTCTCTTCGAGGATGGTGCCCCCAAAATCATCGGCGCCATAGGCAAGCGCCTGGACGCCGATCTTCTTGCCCTCGCCAAACCAGGAGGCGCCGATGTGATCGAAATTGTCGAGGTAGATGCGCGAGAAGGCAAGAATCTTAAAGTAGGCATCTTGGCCCGCCCACGACTTCACCTTGCGCAGCAGCGCCGTGTTGTTCGACTTGTAGCTCCAAGGAATGAAGCAGGTAAAGCCCCTCGTCTTATCTTGTGCGCGGCGCAAAAGGTCGAGATGGTTCAGGATATCCTCAGGCTCCTCTAGATGGCCATACATCATCGTGGCTGTGGTCTTGAAGCCGATCTCGTGGGCCGTCTCATGCACCTCGATATAGACCTGTGAGGAGATTTTTTTCGGCGAGATCAGCTTCTTCACCCTATCCGAAAGGATCTCTGCTCCCCCGCCTGGAATCGTGCGCAGCCCCGCCTCCCAGAGCGCCTGAAGCACCTCTCGGATCGAGATCGAGGAGGCCTCTGCGCAGCCGACAATTTCAGGGGCGCTGAAGAAGTGGGGATGGATCTCCGGGTAGCGCTCCCTTGCAGTTTTGACAAGCTGGACAAAGTAGTCGATTTTGAGATCGGGATGGACTCCTCCTTGCAAGAGAATGGTCTGAATCCCTGCCTTGCGCGCCCATTCAAAGTGCTCCATCACCTCGTCTACGCTCTTGGTGTAGCTATCTTTAGCCCCTTTCCTCCTATAGAAAGCGCAGAAGGTGCAGTCGACGTTGCACACATTGGTGTAGTTGGGGTTGGAGTCTAGGACAAAGGTGACCCGCTTCGGTGGGTTTTTGCTCGAGCGCACCTTCTCGGCAAGCCCCTTCAGCTCTTCCGATGAGCTCTTTTTGAACAGCTCAAGCCCTTCGTCAAAGCTAATTCTTCTCTGCATAGTTGTTTGACGAAAACTCGTCCCTATAATAAGATCCTACCTTTATTTTTTAAGGTTACTTTTTTGTCAACGTCCTTCTATTCTCTAATCGTAATCATGAGCACCAAAACAGAATGATAAGCGAACTTCCCATCGAAGCCGGTAATGCAAATCTACCCCTGGCTGAGTTTCTGCAATACCTCGACAAGCCTCTGCTCGTGGAAGAGAGGCTAAAGCTCGCTCTTGCTTATATGAAGAGGGCGCTCTCCCAAGGCGAGAAGGCCGATTTCAAGAGCTTCTGGGAGGTCAGAAAAAAGGTCGTAGAGCTATTCAGAGAGCCGGTCAATCCCATCTTGAGGAAAGAGCTGTGGGCAGAATATGTCGATCTCACGCGCGAGGCTCGCAGGCTCAAGGATCTGGTCGATGAGGAGACCACCTTCATTCTCTCCCAGGTCGAGATTGCAGCCGAGGCGCTCCGAGAGGAGATAGAAGCCTTTCATAGAGGCGATGAGAGCCTCTTTGCCCGCGCCCAGGTGGCTCCCTTTCCCCAGCAGCTACAGACGCTGCAGCACAAAATCGACTATTTCCAAACTCTGCAGAGCAAGATCAACCTGCTCTCCACCTTTGCCACGCGCATTCAGACGCTGCGCGATGAAATTGCTGCTCGCGGGATGCGCATCAAGCAGAAGAGCCTCTATTTCGAGAGGCTCTCCAAGCTCGGCGATCAGGTCTTCCCGATCAAAAGGGAGCTCATCGGTGAGATCAGTCGCGCCTTCCTAGAGGAGGTGAAGCGGTTTGCCGATCAGAATTTCTCGGAGAGCGCCTTTTCGCCTGAGAAGGTGAAGCGCCGCCTCTTTTTCTTAAGAGAAGAGATCAAATCGCTGCAGGCGGTGGCCAAAATATTGACGCTCAATACCGAGACCTTTTCTGCCACCCGAGAGATCCTCTCGCAGGCGTGGGACAAGATGAAGGGCATGGAGAAGGAGGTCAAGCGCGAGTTTGCAATAGAGAAGCAGAAATCCTCGGAGAATACAAAAGAGATCCAGGCGCGCCTCGACGAGGTCGAAACGCTCTTCAAATCAGGAGAGCTCAAAATAGAGGATCTGGAGCGCAAGCTCGATGAGATCTTAAGAGAGATGCGCGCGGTCGATCTCACCGGGGCAGATGTCCGCATGTTGAAGGAGCGCACTCTTTCGATGCGCACAGCGATCGATGAAAAGCGGGGTCAGGAATCGGCCTTGCGACGAGAAAAAGAGCGCGAGCTTGAGCAGAAGAGGCAGGAGGCTCTCGAGGAGTGGAAGGCGAAGTTGAAAGAGACGAGGGCAGGCTTGGAAGCGAGCCCTATCGAAAGCCTAGAGGCCGACCTTGCCGTGGCGCGCGAAGCGCTTTCCAAGCTTTCGATTCCTAAATGGGAAAAACAGGCTTGTGAGAAGCTCTTGAAGGAGTTTGGCGAAGAGATCGAGGACAAAAAAGAGAGGCTTCTTTTGGCCCTCTCCGACGATGACAAAGCCTCGCTCAAAGAGCTTGCCGACCTGCTTCAGCAGAAAAAAGATCGCAGAGCGGAAATCAAAGCTCAACTCGAAGAGTACCGCAAGATCATCGGCGGCTCTACGCTCTCTTTTGAGAAGGCTATGGAGTACAATGAGCGGGTGGCCGAAGAGAAGAGCAGGCTTGAAAAGATAGAAGAGACCCTCGGGGAGCTCGAAAAGAGAGTGCGCGATCTGAAGAGAAGCAAAGCCCGCTGAGTGCGTAATGATAGACCTCTTGCGTAATTTGACTTGGTTGAAAAAATTGATGATTTTTGAGCGGATTTGTCGACAAATTTTGAGGGCATATGCGGACATATGGCTGAAAAATTTGGCGACAAAGGCGCCAAAAATGGCAATTTTGGCAACCGAATGAAGTTACGCAAGAGGTCTATAGGGCTTTTCGGTGGCACGTTTGATCCCATACACCTAGGCCATCTCCATCTGGCTTCTGAGCTCATGGATGCAGCCTCCTTGAGCGAGGTCTGGTTCATCCCAGCCCTTTTCTTCCCCTTTTCCAAAAGAGGGGAGGCCGGTAACAGCCGAGAATCGCGTCAAGATGATCGAGCTTGCGATAGAGGGAACTAAAAATTTTAGTTGCTGCACGATTGAGCTCGAGCGCGAGGGGCCCTCCTACACGATCGATACCCTTGTTGCCCTTCGAGAAAGGTATCCGGAAAAGAGTTTTCGCCTCCTTCTTGGGGAGGATGTCGCTCTGGAGTTTTATCGCTGGAAGAGGGCCGAGAGGTGGCCTCGATGGCACCTCTGTTGATCGGCTCTCGCAGGGGAGCCGACCTGGCGGAAAAGATCGATCAGCTGCCCACCTCAGAATCGATCAAACGGGCGCTTCGGGAGGGTCTCAAGAGGACCTCCCTGCTCGATATCGAGGCGAACAAATTGAGGCAGTTGCTCAGAGAGAATAAAAAAGAGGAGCTGTCGCAATTTATCCCCTTGAAAGTACTAGACTATATATATGAAAATCAATTATATTTTACGAATTAATTCTAATGGAATTGGATTCACTTCTTTTGCTTAAAGAAATTGCCAGAACTTTGTTCGATAAGAAGGGAGAGAATATCATGGCGATCGACGTCCGTGAATTTTCCACCCTGACCGATTTTTGCATCATTGCGGATGGGCTCGTAGAGCGCCATGTGGAGGCACTTGCCAGGGCGGTGATGGATCTATGCGATGAGCGCGGCCTAAAGCCGATCCACGTCGAGGGCCTCATGGTTGGAGATTGGATCGTGATCGATTATTTGGATGTGGTGATCCATCTTTTAACTCCAAAACTGCGCGAGAGATATCGCTTGGAAGAGCTTTGGAAAGAGGGTAAAATCGTGGATCTTGATTTGAAGAGCGCCCTTGGAGGTTTTAGTGGCTAAAAGACGAGTAGTTGTAACGGGGATGGGTCTTGTCTCCTGCTTTGGCAATGACCTGGACAGCTTTTACCAGGCCCTTCTTGCGGGCAAAAGCGGGGTGCGGCCCATTACGCGCTTCCCATGCGAGGATTACACGACCCGTTTTGCCGGCTGGGTAGAGCCCTTTGATTCGAGCGAATATATCGACAAGAAGCAGGCGCGGCGCATCGATCCCTTCATCCTCTATGCAGTCGTGGCGGGAAAGCGGGCGCTTCGAGCAGCCGGCCTTGTTGACAGCTCCTTTGACAAGCTCGACAAGACGCGCTCAGGGATTTTGATCGGCTCGGGCATGGGGGGCATGACCACCTTCAATGAAGGGGCCACCGCCCTTGCGAGCCGAGGCTATAAGCGGCTTTCGCCCTTCTTCGTCCCTCATCATCATCACGAATATGGGAGGCGCACTCCTTGCAATCGAACTGGGCTTTATGGGTCCAAACTACTCAATATCAACGGCTTGCGCTACTTCCAACTACAGCATCGTAGCAGCTGCGAACCACATCCGAGCAGGGGATGCCGATCTCATGATCACAGGGGGATCGGAGGCAGCAGTCTACCCGATCGGTCTTGCCGGCTTCATGGTGAGCAAAGCGCTCTCTGAGAGAAACGAGGCGCCTGAAAAGGCGTCGAGACCATGGGATCGCGGTCGCGACGGCTTTGTCGTGGGTGAAGGAGCGGGAGTGCTGGTGCTCGAGAGTCTTGAGCACGCCCTGGAGAGGGGAGCGCCGATTCTGGCTGAATACCTGGGTGGCAGCCTGACCTGCGATGCCTACCACATCACAGCTCCGCGCGAAGATGGCTTTGGTGTGGCTCTCGATCGAGCGCGCGCTCCAGGATGCGGGAGTATCCAAGGAGGAGGTCAATTATATCAATGCGCACGCCACTGCCACTCCGCTTGGGGATATGGCAGAGGTGGCGGCTGTTCACAAGGTCTTTGGTCCGCACGCCCAGAACCTCTCGATGAATGCGACCAAATCGCTGATTGGCCACTGTCTGGGGGCAGCGGGCGGCCTTGAGGCGGTTGTGGTGATCAAAGCGATCCAAGAGGGCATGCTCCACCCGACGATCAATCTCGATGACCCTGAGCCAGGCCTGGGCCTGATCGACCCTGTGGCGCACGTTGCAAAGCCGCTCAAGGTGGGGGTCGCCCTTTCAAACTCCTTCGGCTTTGGAGGCCATAACTCGGTAGTCGCCTTTGCCCCTTACCGATAAGGAGTTAAAGTCAAATCTTTTTTTGAATTTGAACCTTTTTCTTTCAAAAGCGTCTTATTAGTAAAAGGCCACCGCGTGTAGGCCAGCTCCCCTAACCTTCTGAGTTCTTCCTCTTAGGATCCTTAGATCCGAAGGTTGACTCTAGGGGACAAATTGCGGACCATGCTTTGCCATCTCGCTCATTTGAGATGGGATCGTTTCGGGCCGATGCTTATCACACTTGACCGTACCTTTCCTTGTGAAAGGCTCTCGAAAAACGGTCGCTTCCGGGAAGGGGTCTTCACCCTTGAATCGCTGACTCCAAACGCGCATACGAGCAGGTCCCAAAACACGCACGAGCTTCGAGCCTCCGTCAGGGCAAGCAGCAATTTCTACAGCAATTGCCGCTTGCTCTTTTTTTTCCTATTCAGAACACTCCTTTTATGCGAAAAGATAGCTCTTACGGAATCGTCCCTCTGAGAAAGAGGGGTGAAAAGATCGAGCTCTTTCTGATCCGCCATCAGAGCGGTCACTGGGGTTTTCCTAAAGGCCATGCGGAGGCGGGTGAGGGGCCCGAGGAGGCGGCCGCGCGCGAGCTCAGAGAGGAGACCGGGCTCGAACTGGTTCGCCTCGTGGCGAGCAATCCCTTTCACGAGAGCTATTTCTTCACCCACCAAGGGGAAAAAATCCATAAAACGGTGGTCTATTTTCTGGCCGAGGTGAGCGGTGAGGTGGTGCTAGAGAGCGAAGAGCTGATCGACGGACGGTGGCTCGCTTTAAGCGAAGCCGAATCGCTCATGACCTACCCTGAGGGCAAAAGGATCTGCCGAGAGGTGGTTCAATTTCTTAGGGACGTTCGAGAGCCATCTTGAGCATCTCCTGTGTCTTGGCAAAGTATTCGTTATAGTCGGCGTGGGCAAGCATCAGGATCTCGTGCGCCTCCTCGCGGCCGTAGATGTGGGTGATCTCCATCTTGCGCTTCTTCTGCTGATGCTGGTCAGGGTAGTCTTTATAGGTCAGGAAGTAGTGGGAGAGGCGGTCGATGAGAGAGCTCGGGCAATCTTTGATGTCGGCGTACGCTTTGTAGGCCAGATCGTCCTTTAGAACCGCGATGATCTTGTCATCCGCCTCATCGCCATCGATTGCGCGCAGGCCCCCAATCGGGACCACTGTCATAAGGATATCGCCTCTCGGGATAGTCTTTTCGGTGAGAACGCAGATGTCGATCGGATCGCCGTCGCCTTTAATTCCCTCGCGATTGACCTTCTTGCCTGCATAGTCGCCGATGCGCTTGCCGCAGAGCGTCTGAGGAACGAGTCCATAAAGGGCAGGGCAGTAGTTGGAATATTGCTGGGGACGATCCACCTTCAGAAGACCGGTCGTTTTGTCGAGCTCATATTTGATGGTGTCGGTCGGCACGATTTCGATGTAGCAGTGGATCTTCTGAGGCGCCTCGCTTCCAAATTCCACCCCATGCCAAGGGTGGGAGCGGCAGAAGAGATTCATCAGATTCCAAAAGTCATGACCTCGCATAGGACACTCTCTCAATTTTTTAAGTGGGGCAGTCTAAATAGAAACGAAATTATGGGCAAGGTTATTAAAAATTTTAGTTTCTACAAATTTGACATTAAAAGGGCAAAGAGGGGAAAATTGTGTCCGGTTTGTTGATAGGTTGCGAGATGGGTTTAGTCTTACGAGAAATAGCAGTAGAGGGTTATGAGCGGATCATCGAAGTGGTGGATGAGAGCGTCGGTCTCAATGGCATCATCGCCATTCACGATACGCGCCTCGGTCCTGCGCTTGGAGGGATTCGCGTCTGGCCCTATGCGAACTTCGATGAGGCTCTCACCGATGCGCTCAGGCTCTCTCGCGGCATGACCTATAAATCGGCGGCGACTCAGACGGGAACCGGGGGTGGCAAGAGCGTTATTCGGCTGAAGAAAGACCAGAAGCTCGAGGAGGGCGTCATTCTCTCCTTTGGCGAGGCGATAGAAAAGCTCGGGGGTCTCTACATCGGTGCGGAGGATGTGGGGATGTCACCTCATAGCTTGATGCTGATGCGCTCTAAAACTCGCCATCTCGTTGGGCTGCCCCATCCCAAATCGAGTGGCGATCCTTCGCGATTCACCGCTTGGGGCGGCTTTCGGGGGGTGCTGGCGTGCTGCTACGCGCTCTTTGGAGATAGCAGCGTTTCTGGCAAAACCGTTGCGATCCAGGGTCTGGGTGCGGTTGGGATGAAGCTTGCCAACTACCTCTTCTGGGCGGGGGCAAAGCTGGTGGTGACCGATATCGACGATGCGCGCGTGGACTATGCGGTGCGCGAATTTGATGCCAAAGCGGTGCCTATCGACGAGATTCACAGAGTGAAGTGCGAGATCTTTGCCCCTTGCGCTTTGGGTGGGGGATTGAATTCGAAGACCATACCGGAGCTTGGCTGCAAAGCGGTTGCAGGCCTTGCCAATAACCAGCTGCTCAACGATAGCGATGGGGAGGCGCTTTTCGAAAGGGGCATTCTCTATGCGCCCGACTATGTGATTAACTCAGCCGGCCTACTCAATGTCTGTGCCGAGCTCGAAGAGCATGGTTATAACCCGCTCACGGCTCGCGATCGGGTCAACCGGATCTACGACCATCTGCTCAACATCTTCACCCTTGCCAAAAAGCAGGGCATTTCGACAGCCAAGGCCTCTCAGAAGCTTGCTGAGGAGTACATGGCGCGCCATAAGGAGCTGCCGAAGCGCAAGCTCTTCTTCCACCACTGAGGCCGCTAGCATAACGTGATGAGCACGATTGCGAGGCAGGCAAGATGGGCAAGATTGTGGTTAATTTGCCGATTTATGTGACAAGCCCGGGTTATGCGGGCGGTCTCATCACTGAGGCTCAAGCAATGAGCGGGCAGCGCGCTCGGTCAGGCTGTGAAGCGGCTCGCCGCTTGAGGCGATGAGCCCCCAGTTGTTCGCTAGAGTGATTCCGGCCCCAAAGTCGAGGCTCTGACCCAGAAGATCGGTCACCTTGCCCCCCGCCTCCTGTACGATCAGCGCGCCCGCCGCATGGTCCCAGATCTTCTCCGCAGCTCTTCCCTTCTTAGGGAATCGGAAGTAAAGTGGGGCAAGTCCAAGCGCAACAGCTGCATACTTCACCTGCCCATCAAGCTTGAGCGATCTCGACCTGTCATGGAGAAGGCGGACCAGCTTTTTTGCAAGCGTGGAGCTATGGCGAGTGACGTAGCTCGGCGGCTCGCAGTAGATCAATTCCTCCTCCTTTCCTAGCGCTCTGACCTGAACGCCGTGGCTCATATCGCTTGTGAGGTGGATCGCCTTCGTGCCCCGATTTTTAATCGCCATCAGAATGACTCCCTTCTCACTCTCAAAATGGCCTCCAGCCTTAAGTCTCGGACAGGCCAGAGCGCCGAAGATGGGCTTGCCCTCTTCGATCAGAGCAAGCGCCGGACAATATTGACCGCGCCCGATAAATCCCTTGGTGCCGTCGATTGGATCGATGACCCAGAAGCGCCCCTTTTTGCCCCCACTTGAAAGTGAAAGGTCGATCGCATCGTAAATTTCGCTCTTCGATGCATCGGGTGCAAAGCTTGTCACCACCTCTACCACACGGCCCGCAAAATGGCTGTTCTCTGGCCTCTTCAGCTCCGCCGCCTTCTCCTCCCCCATGATCGGATCGCTCGGAAAGTAGGTGGCAAGAGTCATGTTGAAGAGCGCCTGTAGAGCGAAGTCATAGATGGTCACAGGCGTTCTATCTTCCTTGATCAGAATCTCTTCGGGCAGAAGGATGCCCGATTTTCGCTTGGCTTTTGAAAGCAGTTTCAGAGCCTGGTAGAGAGCTGGGAGGATACACTCTTTTTCCGCTGAGAGGTAGGAAGTCATGTTTACCTTGAGATCTTTTTCGACTCGTATACCAGGATATCTCCCCGAAGTGAATGAAAATTATGAAGAAAATGGGAGTCGATTTTGCTACTATACCCACTATGAAGGGCCTTTTTGTTATATGCGTTCGCCTCCTGCTCTCCCTGCGCTACCGCATCGACGTGGTGGGTCTAGAGGAGTTGAAGGCGCGTCTTTCTGGCTCAAAGTCGGGCATTCTCTTTTTGGCCAACCACGCAGCTGAAATCGATCCTCCGCTCGTGATTTCTCTGCTCTGGAATCCCTTCAAGCCCCATCCGGTCACCATGGTCGATTTTTTCTACAAACCGGTGGTGCGCTCCCTTTTGCAAATGGTGGGAGCCCTCCCTGTCCCCACCTTTGACGCCCACTCCAACAGCTACAAGAAAAAGCAGATCGAAAAGACCTATAGCCAGATCTTCTCCCTGCTCGCAAAGGGAGAAAATCTGCTCATCTACCCGTCGGGAGGTCTCAAAAAACAGCCTGAGGAGCTAATCGGAGGAGGTTCAGGCATTCAGACCATTCTCTCCAAGATGCCTGAGTGTCCCGTCGTCCTCGTGAAGGTGACAGGGCTTTGGGGAAGCCGTTTTTCCAGAGCGCTGACAGGTCGCAGCCCCGATCTCTTCGCCGCCTTTCTTTCGAGCTTCAAAACCCTGGCATCGAATCTGATTTTCTTTGCTCCGAGAAGAAAGCTCACCGTCGAATTCTATGTGCCGAGCGATTTCCCCTCGAAAGCAAGCCGCCTAGAGATCAACCACTACTTGGAAAAGTGGTACAACAAAGAGATAGAGCCTCTCTACCTCGTCTCCGATCGGTTTTGGAAAAAGAGAATGCCTGAGATCAAGCCGAAAGAGATGGTAGTTAAACTGGCAGAGAAAGCTGAGGGGCGCGAAAGCGCCCTAGAGGCAAGCGTGCGCCCTAAAATCCTCGAAGAGCTTTCGAGGCTCTCCTCTCGGCCCGTCGATCAGATCAGCGATGAGATGGACCTCGGGAGCGATCTCGGCCTCGACTCTCTCGATATTGCCCAGATGGCTCTCTTGCTGAAAGAGGAGTATGCCGTGATCGGGCTTCCCTTGGAGGCTCTCGAGACGGTGCACGATCTCATCGCCTTTGCTGCCAAAGAGAAGAAGCCTGAGCAGATTCCTCAGGAGGAGCGCACTTTCCAGGCGAGAGAGCAGGAAAAGGGGCGCCCAGAGCCAGCGATGGCAGATGGGGCAACTCTGATGGAGGCCTTTTTAACAAGTGTAGGCCGCATGAAGGGCTTTACTGCTTGCGGCGATCAGATCCAGGGTTTTCTCTCTTATGGAAAGATCAAAAGGCAGATGCTCGTGCTCAGGGAATTTGTGAGCCGCTTTCCCGAGGAAAAAATCGGCGTGATGCTCCCGGCCTCCTGCATGGTCAATACGCTGATTTTGGCCCTTCTTTTTGCAAAGAAGGTACCGGTGATGATCAACTGGACGCTTGGAGCAAAGAATCTGACCGCCGTGCGCACTCAATCGGGCCTTGTCCATACCTTGAGCTCCTTTAATTTTTTAAATCGCCTCGATAATGTCGATCTCTCTGGAGTCGATGACACCTTTGTGCTGGTCGAGGAGATGCGCTTTGAAATCAAGCCAAAGGATGTACTGAAGGGCTTTTTCAACTCGCTTCTGCCGAAACGTATGCTTTTGAGAAGGCTCGGACTAGATAAGATGAGCGGCTCTGAGATGGCGGTGCTTCTCTATACAAGTGGCACAGAGAGCACACCGAAGGGGGTGCCCCTTTCCCACACCAATTTGCTCTCTGATATTCGAAATGGCTCTACCCGCGTGAATCTGAAGCCGAGCGATCTCTTGCTCGGCGTGCTTCCCCCTTTTCACTCCTTTGGCTTCTCTGTGACAGGGCTTTTCCCGCTCCTTGCCGGCCTTGCAGTCTCCTATCTACCCAATCCAACCGACGGTAGGCGGATTGCACAGGCGATAGAGGAGTGGCAGGTCACGTTGATTTCGACGGCGCCCACCTTCCTAAAAAATCTCCTCCGAGTGGCATCTGCCCAGCAGCTTCGGAGTTTGAGAATCGTGGTTTGCGGTGCTGAGAAGATGCCTCCTGAGCTCGAGGAGAGGCTCCATGCTCTCAATCCGGAGGCGGTCTTGATCGAAGGCTATGGCATCACCGAATGCGGCCCGGTCCTGACCTTGAATCCCCAAGTGGGCCGCAAGCGGGGTGTGGGGCCTCCTCTGCCTTTCGTCGAGTTGAAGATCGTCGATCCTGAGACCAAGGAGCCGGTCTCGGGCGATGGGCTGATTTTGGCAAGGGGACCCAATATCTTCTCCGGCTATTTTGAAAAGAGCATACCCTCTCCTTTCATTGAAATAGATGGCAAGGTCTGGTATCAGACGGGAGATCTGGGTAGAGTGGATGAGGGCTACCTCGTGCTAACTGGGCGTCTGAAGCGCTTTGTGAAAATCGGAGGGGAGATGATCAGCCTGGGAAGCATCGAAGAGACCCTGATTCAGGGAGGCAAGAAAAAGGGGTGGCCGCTTGCTGAAGATCGACCTTGCCTTGCCGCTGTCGTGCGCGAAGAGCCGGGCAAGAGAGCTGAGATCGTGCTCTGCTCGACCTTTGAGCTCTCCCTTGAAGAGGCCAATAGCCTGCTCAAAGAGGAGGGGCTCTCCAATCTCTCTCGCGTCTCGAAGGTTCGGCGCATCTCGACCATCCCTCTTCTTGGCACAGGTAAAATCGATTACCGTACGCTGCTTGCTAAAATAGAGGAGAATCCAGACCATGCCTAAGGGTCAAGAGATCTACTTTTACAATACAAAATCGCGCTCTAAAGAGCTCTTCAGGCCGAAAGGGGCTCCGGTGAAGCTCTACACTTGCGGCCCGACGGTCTATAACTTTGCCCATATTGGCAATTTCCGCACCTATGTGTTCGAAGATATCCTGCGCAGGACTTTGAAGTACTTTGGCTATGAGGTGCATCAGGTGATGAACCTCACTGATATCGATGACAAGACGATTCGCGGGGCAATCGGAGCTGGGAGCACTCTGGATGCGTTCACAGAGCCCTATATCAATGCTTTTTTTGCCGACATCGCCTCTCTCGGGATCGAGCGAGCTGAGAACTATCCCAGGGCGACCGACTATATTCCACACATGATCGACTTCATCCAGAAGCTTTTGGACAAAGAGGTGGCCTATGCGAGCAAGGATGGGAGCATCTATTTTTCTATCGACAAGTTCTCCTCTTATGGGGCGCTCTCTCATCTCAAGATGGATGAGAACATCGTCGGCAAGCGGGTGGCGATGGATGAGTATGACAAGGACAATGTCTCTGATTTTGTGCTCTGGAAAGCCTATGATCCGACTCGCGATGGGGAGGTCTTCTGGGAGAGCCCCTTTGGCAGAGGTAGACCAGGCTGGCACCTAGAGTGCTCAACGATGGCGATGAACATCCTAGGTGATTCCCTCGATATCCATACAGGGGCGGTCGACAACATCTTTCCCCACCATGAGAATGAGATCGCTCAATCGGAGGCGCTATCTGGGAAGCCCTTTGTTGCCCTCTGGATGCACTCTGAGCACCTTCTAGTTGACCACAAGAAGATGTCTAAAAGCTTGGGTAACTTCTATAGCTTGCGCGACCTGCTCGATCGAGGCTACCAGGGGCGGGAGGTGCGCTACATGCTGATGCACACCCACTACCGCACCCAGCTCAATTTCACGCTTGAGGGGATGGAGGGGGCCAAGAAGGCGGTGCACCATCTGATGGCCTTCTGGCAGCGTGTGGAGGCGCATGCAGAGCCCAAAGGGGCAGCTACTGAGACCGCTTCCCGCACCATCGAGCAGGCAAAAGTGCACTTTGGCAGAGCTCTGGCCGATGATTTGAATATTTCAGCCGCCTTAGCGGCGGTTTTCGACCTGATCCATGCGCTAAATGGGCTCTATGATCGGGGGCTGCTCACTCCTGGCGATGCCCACCACACACTTTCGGCTCTCACCGAGTTCAACCGCATCCTGGGCATCTGGCCGCGCACGGAGACAGAGAGCCCGCTCAAAGAGGAGGGGCCTTCTCAGCACATCCTGGAGCTCTTTGAAGCAAGAAACCGAGCGCGGCAAGAGAAGAACTACGCCCTTGCCGATAGCCTGAGAGGGGATATTACAAAAGGGGGCTACCTGATCGAGGATACTCCCTACGGCCCCAAACTCAAAAAGCAGATCCAAGAATAGATCCAACGATCGCACAAAAATGGCTCGAGAGAGCTCTTTGGTAACCGTACGTGCGTGTGCGCGCCCGAGGAGAGTCATCGTGAATTCTCAGAGCACGGTTCGACTTTGGTCTTTCAGTTGACTTCGCCTCTCATCTCCTTTATAACTTCCTTATAAATCAAGAGGTTATACGATGCTATGTGGAGTGAGTGGAGTGATAAAGGGCTCTGTCAATCGAGCTGTTAAACTAACCAGCTACGTTAGAGAAGCGGCTGCGAATGTGCTGCCTGCGGCTGTGACAGATCGTGCGGGGCAGGTGGCTCTCTTCATATCCCAAAAGTTCGATTCAAGGAGCCTCTCGACGGGCGGCTCCTTTGTCGTGCAGCACCTTGTGACCAATAGTCTAAGGGGAAGCTACCTCGGAATACCTGCTCTAGTTGCCGGTGTAGCTACGGCCTGGGGAATCTCTGAAACTATCCAAGGCTTCAAAGAAGCTGGTGAGTACGAGTTAATCGACGTGGGTAATCTCTCCCGCGGCGAAGTGCTGCCCTTTTTTATCAACGCTCCTTCGATCTGGATCCCAGATGGCTATCTCGCAGGTGCAGCCACTCTCCTCTCTGCCGCCACATTTCGTACGCATGGCCCCGATGGTCTCCTCTGGCCGTCATGTGTGGTGCCTGCTGCTCTCTACGGCTCCTACTTTCTGGGCGGGCCGGTAGCCAGCCTGGGAGCATCGCTCTTAGTTTACCCTCTCATTTCATTTCTGCGTGAGCCCAGCAAAGAAAAAGTTGAGTAGAGAGCTTTGTATAACTACTATTTCAACTGGATTCTATCTCTAGTTTCCTTAATAATTCCTCCATTAACTATGAGATAGAGCAATGTTAAGTCAGGTAGTAAGGGGCACCTTTGGGCAAGCCGCATTTCTAGTCAGAGAAACTACAAAATTTACTGTGAAGCTTGCTGCGGCCGTGCTGCCTACCGCTGTGACCGATGTTGCAAAACGGGTAGCCAGCGTTTGCGATCCAAGGAGTCTCACGACGGGTGGCGCCTTTGTTGTGCAACACCTTGTGACCGGTAGTCTAAAGGGAAGCTATTTTGGAATACCTGCTTTAGCTGCTAGTACAGCCACCGCCTTGGTAATCTCTGAAGTTGTCAAAGCTGTCATAGAAGACATCGTTCCAGTTACTGAAATGGAACATCTTGATAGTTACCTCGACGGTGGTGCGCTGCCCGTTTGCATCAATGCTCCATCGATCTGGATCCCAGATAGCTATCTGGCGGGTGCAACCACTCTCCTCTCCATAGCCACATTTGGTACGGGGGGAGGAGACGACGAGCCCTTCTATCTGTTGAGTGCAACTTCTGCTGCTCTCTATGGCTCCTACGCTCTGGGCGGACCGCTGGCCTGCCTGGGAGCATCGCTCTTAATTTTCCCAATCCTAAATGTTGGGGAGAAAGTTAGCTAAGAACCTTTGGCCATTCACTACCGAGAGAAAGATTGCTTTGCGCGGGCAATGGCTTAGATCCAAAATTAAACGCAAAGACGCCAAGACGCAAAGTTAACTATTGCTCTTATAGTGGACCCCTTTGTCTAGACAAAGGGTAAGGTTCACTTTGCATCTTTGCGCCTTTGCGTTTAATTCGTCCCCTACCCACTTGCAAGGGTCATTGTAGTAGTTAGGCGTGGGTGGGTCCTGAGAGTTTCATCAGGGGGAAAAAGATCACGTCGCGGATCGAGGGAGAATCGGTCAATAGCATCGTAAGGCGGTCAAGCCCAATACCCACCCCTGCAGTCGGCGGCATACCCTGGCAGATCGCCTCTATAAACTCCTCGTCGAGCGGATGGGCCTTCTCATCCCCACCTTTGTGTTTAGATGCCTGCAGTTCAAGCAGCTCACGCTGCATTGTAGGGTCGTTTAGTTCGCTATAGGCGTTGCAAAGCTCTTTGCCAAGCACAAAGCTTTCAAAGCGCTCGACAAGCCCCTCACTGCGCTTATTTTTATCTCGGTGGGGTTTACAGAGGGGAGTGGTCTCGATCGGATGGTCGGTGATATGGTGCGGCTCAATCAATTTGTCCACCACCTTCTCATCGAAAAGAGAGGCGATCAGAAGCCCTCGTGGAGCCGTTTTGATCTCCTTAGGATCGACTCCGCTCTCCTCGAGAAGCAGGCGCATCGCCTCATCTGAAAGCTTATCCACCTCTAGATTTGCGTAAACCGCCAAGCTCTCCTTCATCGACATGCGCTTCCACGGCCCCTTCAGGTCGATCTGAAGCTCCTTTCCAGGTATCAGGTGAGAAGAGGTGATCACGGTCGTTCCATTGAGGCTCATCGCAGCCGTCTCCACCAGATCTTCCGTAAAGCGCATCATATCCTCGTAGTCCCAGTAGGTCGCATAGGCCTCCAGCATGGTGAACTCTGGATTATGTGTGCGGTCTATCCCCTCGTTACGAAAGACCTTGCTGATCTCAAAAACCCGCTCAAACCCACCCACAAGCAACTTCTTCAATGTGATTTCAAGCGATATCCGCAGAAACATGTCCTGCTCAAGCGCATGGAGATGGGAGGTGAAGGGACGCGCCTCAGCTCCCCCGTAGGTGTTCTGCAAAATCGGAGTCTCCACCTCGATGAACTGCTCCTCATGCAGCCTCTCGCGCAAAGTGCGGATCAGCTTGGAGCGCATGAGAAAGAGCCTTCGCACCTCATCGTGAGTGATGAGATCGAGCCAGCGCTTGCGGTAGCGCATCTCCTTATCCGCAAGACCGCTATGTTTTTCCGGCAGCGGCAGAAGCGCTTTGGCCAAAAGCGTCACCTTCTTTGCAAAGAGAGTGATCTCCCCCTTCTGCGTGCGAAAAAGATGGCCCTCAACGCCTATGAAGTCGCCAAGGTCGATCTTCTTCTCGATGAATTTGATCGCTGAGAGCTCTTCGGTCGGTCTGTACCCTTCCACCTCGGTCAGATCGCGGTTAAACATGATCTGCAGCCTTCCCGAGCAGTCCTGGATGTGGCCAAAAGCATTTTTGCCCATCGCACGAAATAGCATCAGCCTGCCCGCCACACGGCTCATCGGCGTCGAGCCAGAAGCCGCCTCCTCGCTTGTACCGATAGGCACGTTCTGGTAGCGCTCCGCGAGCGCTTCAGCCTGCTCCTTTTCATCGTAGCGATAGGGGTAGGGGTCGATCTCAAGCGCATAGAGATCTTTTAGCTTCTCAGAGCGGGTCTGGAAGGCCTCTTGATCGTGATAGTCCGGTTTATAAACCATGGCATATACTCTAGCTGAGATCTCTTAAAAAATATAGAGAGGATCCACATCGACGAGCAGATGGACATCGGCAGGGAGCGCAATCCTCTCCAGAAGGGCGCTTAAGGGTCCGCTCGCTTTCAGCATAGAGGGGGTCCTAAGCAGGAATTGAAAGCGATACTTCTCATTGATCTTAGGGTGGCCCGAAGGCTGCACCGGGTGGAGGATATGGCGCACCCCCTCCCTCTCTAGCCCCTCCTTGAGCAGCTGCCAGAAATTTCTCGCCGTGGCCTCGGTACGCTTCGGCTCTTTGCCGGAAAATTGGAATTTGACCAGATGGGAAAAAGGGGGGAAATTGAATAATTTCCTTGAGGCAAGCTCGCCTTGCTGAAAGCTCTCATAGTCGTTTTTGGCTGCCTGTTGGATGATCGGATTTTCCGGCATATGGGTCTGCAAGATCACCTCCCCATCGAGAGCCCTTCCCGACCGCCCACTGACCTGCGTGATGAGCTGAAAGACCGATTCAGAGGCCCTGAAGTCGGGGATATGCAGCGCCCCATCGCTATTGAGAATGCCGACGAGCGAGACCAGCGGGAAGTGGAGACCTTTGGCGATCATCTGCGTCCCTATCAGAATATCGGCCTTGCCTGTACGGAAGTGGCGGTAGAGCTCGTCGAAGCTGCCCTTATGGCGCGTCGTGTCGTGGTCGATGCGTAGGCTGCGTATGTCGGGGAAGAGCGAAGAGAGCGCCGACTGCACATTTTCGGTGCCAATGCCTCGGTATTTGAGCGTTTCGCACTTTTTACAGGCAGGGCAAGCCACCCGGTGGCGCTTCTCCTCTGCCTTGCTCACGGCGCTCTGAAAATAGTCGCAGAAGTGGCAGACCAGAGCATCCCGCTTTTCATGGAGCGTGAGCGCCACATCGCAGCGCGGGCATTTGAAGATATGGCCGCAAGAGAGGCAGAAAAGCGAGGTGTGAAAGCCGCGTCGATTGAGAAAGAGAATGGTCTGCTCGCCGCTCTCAAAGCGCTTTCGGATGGCGTCGATGAGCGCGCTCGAAAAGAGGGTGAAGCCGCGATTTCTTTCAAACTCGATGCGCATGTCGACCAGGGTGACCTTGGCAAGGGAGTTCTCTGCTCGCCTTGTCAGCGTAGAGAGCACATATTTCTTCGAAAGGGCGTTCCGGTAGCTCTCGAGGCTCGGTGTCGCACTCGCCAGGAGCACAGGTGCGCCTGTAATCTGCCCCCGCACAGTCGCAAGGTCGCGCGCGTTGTAGCAGGGCATCTTCTCGTGCTGCTTATAGGCGCTATCGTGCTCTTCGTCGACGATGATGAGCCCCAAGTGGGGTAGAGGGGCAAATAGAGCCGACCTGGCCCCAATGACAATCGGAATCTTACCCTCAGCGATCTCTTTCCAATATTGCGAGCGCTCGCTATCGCTCAGACGGGAGTGCAGCACCGCCAGTTTTTCATCGAAGCGGCTCTTGAACCTCTCGATGGTCTGAGGAGTCAGCGCGATTTCAGGAACGAGGACGATCACCGTCTTTTTTTGCGCAAGAACCTGCTCGATCGCCTGTAGGTAGATCTCGGTCTTGCCGCTGCCAGTGACTCCAAAGAGCAGATGGACCTCGAAGCGCGCCTCTAGGATAGATTTCGAGAGCTTATCGAGCGCCTCTTTCTGCTCCTCGTTCAACTTCTTGGGGGGAATCTTGAAATAGTCGTCGTAGCGGATCTGAGAGAGGTCTCTCGGGCACTTCTCAAGGGTCAAAACCCCCTTCTTCACAAGGGTGGCGACAGGGCTTTGTGAGACCCCTGTCTTTTCGAGCAGCTCAGAGAGAAATATTCCCTTTTTTACCTGCAGCATCTCCTCGAGCACAGCGCCCTGTGAGGGGAACCTCTCTCGCAGCTCTAAAAGCTCTTTGCGCATGAGGGCGATCGACATGTTCCTCTGGATGTAGCTCTGCAGATTATCCCCTCCCTTCTGCTCGGAAGCGGATGCCGAGAGGGTGCGCAGCACCTTGGCAAGGGGCGTCAGGTAGTAGCGCGACATCCAGATCGCAAGCTCTAGAAGATCGGGCGGCAGAGGAGCGGATGAGACGATCTCTTTTAGAGGCAGCACCTTGGGATAGGGGCTCTCATCCACCACTTCGATGACAAAACCGGTCGCCTCCCGCCTGTTCAACGTGACCCGAGCGATCGTTCCCTTGACAGCCCGCTCTAGGAGCTCATCTGGAATGCCGTAGTCTAGAGGCTTTTGAATGCCGCAGTCGAAGAGGAGGCGAGCATATTTTTTATAGCGGGGCTCTTCAGCAGATGCCATAGCGACTTTTTTAGATCTCGATCACGTTCATAGCTTATTCTATCCTCTAGCAAGAGAAAGGGAAGGGCAAAACCGTAGAAGGTCAATGCGCCCCTCTTTTCGGCAGGGGCCGATTGGAAGAGGGCAAGGGCTTCAAGCGAGCTTCTGAAGGCGATTGCCAACCTGAGCTCTCGATTGTGCAAGAGATCTCGTATCTGGCTCTCTCTTTCGATAAAAATCAACTTTGCCGCTCCGATGTGGCCTGAGATGGCTGCCTCGAGCTTCTGCAAGAAGTCCAAATCCTCAGGGTTTTTGTCGAACAGGAGAAGCGCGATCGAAAAATTCTCCTCGCTTGCAAGAAGTGCAGGGGAGAGTTTATTTAAGATCTCAGCCATCTCCTGAAAGTTTTGCTCTTGGAGCGTTTTAGGCGCATGTTCTTCTGTATCAACAACTTGCGGTTCATTTCTCGGGTGAGCCTCGAGCTTGATGCCTCGCACCGCCGCCCACTCGTTGAAAAGGGAGAGGCTCTCTTGGGTCAGCTTGAGAAGTTCATTGAGAGGGTTCAAGATGATGCAAGCTCGCTGCTTTTTCTGACCGCAAGAGCAAGCTCGTCGAAGCCGCGCAGCTGGTAGCGCTGGGCGGTCCAGAGCAGCGCCTCTTGTCTGCTTTCAAATAGCACGATGAGTCTCTTTTGGAGGAGATCGCTTTTGAAGAGCCTCTTGAGGGTGGTTTCGTTTTTCAAAAGGAAGAGGAGCAGGTTCTCGTCGTAGAAGGTGAAGGCCTTGTCCAGAAGGAAGAGCGCCGCTTTTTTGCAGCTGCGCTTCAGGCTGCGGAAATCCTTTTCATCGAGACCTTCGCGGATCTGCCAGCGGGCTATCTCCGCTTTAAGTCCCTTAAAGGTGGCATCGCGATAGGGGAGCGAGGAGAAGTAGCGGTTGAATTTGACAAGGCTTCCCTCCCTTTTGGAAAAAGTGAGAGGGCCCGGAGAGCCGAAAAGCTGTTTAACTCTGTTTTCCGAACGCTCCTTTTCCAGAGTCTCAAACGATTTGAACAGCTCGTGAAAAGCAAAGCGCAAGGTGAGGGGATCGCGAAGCATAGCCCCTATCTTCTCAATAGTTGGGGATTTTTTTGTAGGAAAAGTTCCTTCCAGTAGTAGTGGTCCATGAGTCCCTCAGGATCCTTTCCGAGCAGCTCATAGGCGACAACGAGCGCCTCGATAGAGGCGAGGCCCTCTGACGGCTCGGGGCAGTCGGCCTGTCTTCGCGGGTAGGCAGTTTGAAAATGAGGAGGCAGCTTTCTCGTAGGCAGCCTCTGGTCGAGCTTGAGAGCAGAGATGATCTTCTTTGCAAGTCTCCAGGTGGCGTCGACGAGGAGAAGGCCCATGGAGTGGTCCTTTTCGCTCAATGGCTCGCCCTCTATGGAAAGGAGGAAATAGCCCTCAAGCGGTGGCAGAGGGGGATTTGGATAGGAGAAAAACGAGAGGTCTTTGCGGCTCTCGAGGCCAGAGAGCGAGCACTTCTTTAGGTTTTCCCGGTTGTGGCGAATGATGAGAGTGTTTTTTAACTCGTTCATTAGAAGGGAGTTATTCTGAAAGCGAAAGAGAGTGTAGCAATTTTTTCATATTTTTGTAAATTGTGGGCATCCAAAAAAGGAGAAAAAAGATGAAGTTCGTGACCTTTCTTACCATCACCGCCTGCCTCCTCGCTCAAGGCTTTCTGAGCGCCCAAGAGGGAGTGGCCGTTGTGAAAGTTGCTGCCCCCGCCACTCAGGGCATTAAGTGGTACAGCAACTACAATGAGGCGCTTGCTCAAGCAAAAAAGGAAAACAAACCCCTTTTCCTCTATTTCACCGGTTCTGACTGGTGCGGATGGTGCAAAAAAATGGAGAGCGAAATCTTTGCAACTCGAGAGTTTAGCTCGACAGCAGGAACTCGCTTTATCTTCGTCGATGTCGATTTCCCGATGAGCACCTCCCTTCCTGCCGACATCAAGCAGCAGAATCAGGCGCTCAAAGAGAAATATGGCGTGACCGGCTATCCCACTGTGGTGATCATCGATAGTAATGAGAAATTTATTGGCGAGACAGGTTACCGTCCCGGCGGAGGCAGTGCCTATGCTGAATATATCTCAGGGCTTTTAAATCGATAGGTTTATGAACGAGGTGCCCCAGATAGGGGCATCTCCTTTT
Organism: Chlamydiia bacterium; assembly: GCA_963827485.1. Taxonomy (GTDB): domain Bacteria; phylum Chlamydiota; class Chlamydiia; order Chlamydiales; family JAAKFR01; genus CAWHBB01. The sequence continues at coordinate 40,938 of CAWHBB010000001.1, read as the reverse complement.
GCTTTTTTGTGTAGAACGAATTTAAGAATTAAATGATAGTGTTCTTTGAACAAGGAGGTGTAGATGAAAAAGCGTTGTGCTCTCCTAAAAGGTTTGCTTTTTGCACTCCTTCTAGCTCCCACTTCACTTACAGCCCTGTCCGATCTTTCGGCAAGTTCATGGCGATGCGACTATAGCCACGCCCTCGAGAGGGCTCGCTCTGAAGATAAGCTCCTCCTTCTCTTTTTCACAGGTTCCGACTGGTCGGGATGGAGCATGAAGGTGAAGCGGGAAGTGGTCGATAGCAGCCTCTTTGTCCAAAAGATGAGCGATCATTTTCTCTTCGTCGAGGTCGATTTCCCCGCCTCGCAGCCGCTTGCCGCCCCTCTACAGGCTCAAAACGAGAAGCTCAAAAGGCAGTTTTGCGTCCAGGAATACCCTCGGCTGCTTGTGGTCGATGGCCGAGAGCGCGAGCTTGCCCGCTATGGAGTGGAGACAAGAGATAGTTTGATCCATGAGCTGACCGAGCTTGTCAGAGATAACAAGGCTTTAGCCAAAGCGATGCAGACGATCGAGACAGCTCGCTTTTCTTCCGAGGAGCTAGAATCGCTCTACAACATCGCCCTCTCGCTCAAATTGCAGGAAGAACAGGAGCGCCTACTTGCTCTGGGAATGGCAAGCGATCAGCCCCACTTCTTTCTCACCGAAAAATATCGATTGCTGGCTGAAGAGGGAGAGAGCGCTTCCAAAGAGGCGGTGCAGATTCGCGCCAAGCTGATGGAAATCGATCCGGACAACAGACGGGGGTGCCACCTCTCGCTTGCTCTCATCGATTTCCAGGCGCGGGAGAGCAGCTCCTACGATAGGCGCGAGATCATTCGGCCAATTGAAGAGTACCTCGATCGGTTCGGGATGGGCGACGGCGAAAACCGCTGGCGGCTCGAGATGATGGTGGCCCAATTCTATCTCAGCTACGATGAGAGCGTCAAAGCGCTTGTTCACGCTGAGCTTGCCTTCAAGGCAGCTCCAAGCGAGAGAAAAGATGAGATCGAGGAGACGCTCGGCTACATCCGCAAGCAGGCCCACGTGGCGATGAAGGAACGCAAGTAGACAGGATTTAGAAAAAATTATTTCCCAACTTTCTGATATTGCCGCTCAGGCAATGACCGAGTGGGGGTTCCTGCCCGGCTTCTCTCAAGAGATTCTCGATGAGCTATCGACTTTTCGGCAGTGCGCATCGCCAAGGCCTGCAGCCATTGTGCAGGATATGCGCGCTCAAGCTTGGATATCGATCGATAACGACGACTCGCGCGACCTGGACCAGTTGACCTTTGCGCAGGCAGATAGGCTCTTTGTCGCGATCGCAGATGTCGATGCGCTTGTCAAAAAAGGCTCGCCGATCGATCAGCACGCCCATCACAACACCACCTCGGTTTACACGCCGACGCGCATCTTCCCGATGCTGCCTCTCAAGCTCTCCAACGATCTCACTTCGCTGAACCAAGGAGCGGATCGAGGAGCGCTTGTCGTCGAGATGCGGGTCGGCGAGGGGGGAGAGTTTGAGCTTGCTCGGGTTTTCCCTGCCTGGGTGCAAAACCGTGGTAAGCTGACCTACAACGAGGTGGGGGCCTATCTGGAGAGCAAGATCGATTCGCCCCATCTTCTGCCCTTTAAAGCGCAGCTCGATCTCCAAGATGATATGGCGGTGCGCATTCAAAAGGCGCGCGATAGGCAGGGCGCTCTCCATTTTGCCGAACGGGAGCTGCAACCGGTCTTTGAAAAGGGGGTGATCGTCGATCTCAAAGAGAGGAAGATGAACCGCGCCCACCGGCTGATCGAAAATGGCATGATTGCAGCCAATGTCTCTGTCACCCATTACCTAGGACAAATGAAGCGCCCCTCGCTCAGGCGCATCGTCCGAACCCCTAAGCGCTGGGATCGCATTGTCGAGCTTGCTCGAGGGCTTGGGAGGAAGTTGCCCGAGATGCCCGATGCGCGTGCACTGAGGGCCTTTCTGATCGAGGAGCAGCAAAGAGCGCCCGACACCTTTGCCGATCTCTCCCTTGCCATGATCAAACTCATCGGGCGAGGGGAGTATGTCTTAGGGCTTCCTGGACAAAAAGATCTCATTCACTTCGATCTTGCTGAAATCGAATATGCCCATACGACGGCGCCCAACCGGCGCTACCCCGATCTTGTGATGCAGAGGCTCTTGAAGGGCTCGCTCTATGGGGACCCTCCTCTCTACTCCAATGAGGAGCTCGCCTCCATTGCTGCTCACTGCACTCTCAAAGAAAATGATGCGGCCAAGGTCGAAAGGAGGCTCTTCAAATGTGCCGCTGCCATGGTCATGCAAAAAGAGATCGGCCACACCTTTAAGGCCATGGTCACAGGCGCCTCAGACAAAGGGACTTGGGTTAGGCTATCCAAGCCGCCTATAGAGGGAAAATTGGTGCGCGGCTTCAAAGGGCTCGATGTGGGGGACTATGTCGAGGTGAAGCTGATCCATGTGGACATTCCGAGAGGGTATATCGACTTTAGTGCAGGCTAATTATTTTAAATAAGCGCTAAAAGTTAATCTATGTTATAATTCTTTTGCATGAATTAAAAATGAGGAGAAATTATGCCATCATTAGACCCAATTTCCACTGGAGTGCCAAGAAACTCAGAACAACCCCAACCACAAGCTTTATGGCAAAGACCCGGTCAATCCGCCCCCAGCTCGGTTCGAGCGGTTCGTCCAGAGGAGATGATCCCAGGCGAAAGGATTCTCACAAAAGTGGGCTTTATGCTGATCACTGCCTTTGTGGTTTTCAAATTGATCCAAAGAAGCGGTCCTACCACACCCTTGCGCTAATCGGCCTCCTGGCCAGACTTTGTGTTCTTATTTTCTTGAGTCTGGTATTATCTCAAGAGTTCTAAAAACTCCTTTTTCAGCTCTTCGAAGCTGACCTCTTCAGCAAGCGGTCTCGGTTTGACATGGATCCAGAGTTTGAGAGGGGAGTCGTGCGGCGCTTTCGGCAGGTGGCGATAGATTTCGCGGATCTTTCTTTTGAAGCGGTTGCGAACGACTGCGCATCCGAACTTACGACTCGCTGTGATGCCCAGTTTGCCGGAGTGGCTTTTCTTGCGTGTCACCTGAACGAGGAGGAACTTACCGCTTCGCTTCTCGGCAAAGCGGTCCATCTCTTGAAATTGGCGCGAATGGCGCAGGCGAGACGATTTGGGAAAGGAAAATCCCTTTCTCACACTGATCTCACACCGCGGTCAGGCGGTAGCGACCTTCTCTGCGTCTTCGGTTGATGATTTTGCGGCCGCCCACGCTCTTCATGCGTTTGCGGAAACCGCACGCTCTTTTGCGGCAGATCTTGCTGGGCTGATAAGTTCTTTTCATAGCTTTTGTATTTTATACGCGCCAAAGCTTATCAAGGCCTGGAGAAAAAGACAAGGATTTCTAACTCGAAAATCGGCTTTGAAAGAATTTGGGGTTTGGATTAAACTGGCCTCTCTTAGAACGAACAAGTGCAAGAGCTATGAAAGTCAAAGCTTCAGTTAAAGCCGATCCCTCCAAGGGCGATATCTTGGTGCGCCGTCGGGGCCGTCTCTACGTTATCAACAAGAAAGATCCAAACCGAAAGCAGCGTCAGAAAGGCCCTGCTCGTAAGAAATAACTATAGGTATTATGGCGAAAACTTCATCCGTTGTAAAAGCGAAGCGCCGGGAGCGCAAAGTCCAAAATAACTGGGAGAGACGCTCAGAGCTTCGAGCTAAGAGCAAGAACATGAGCCTCTCCGAAGAGGAGAGAGCGCAAGCAAGGCTCTCTCTCAATAAAATGGCTCGCGATACCTCCCCCTTCCGTTTGCGCAACCGATGCCAACTGACCGGCAGATCACGCGGCTACCTGCGCCGGTTCAAAGTTTCCCGTCTCTGTTTCCGAGAGCTCGCAAGCCTCGGCCTGATCCCAGGCGTCACGAAAGCCAGCTGGTAGCGGGCCTTCAGCCCTCTTTTTTGACAGGGGATGGTGGTTGTAGATCGCCTATCTCCTGAACCTTTTTCCAATCTTCAAGGCCAGGCGTCCAGACATAACTTCCAGCTTGTAGCTGTTTCTTTTCGATCAATTCGATGAGCTCTTTTCGACCGATAGGGCCGCATCTCAGCTTCTCGTTATTGTAGTAGTGCCACTCCTGCTCGCTCTGAGGTTGAGGAGGAGGTGGAAGCTCCACCGGTTTGAGGGGGGCAGCCTTCGGCTTTTTCACCACCTTTTCAGGGATGAGGTAGAGCAGGAGGATGCCGAGGAGGCCCAAAGTAAGGCCGACCCAGAACCAAATTTGCGGGTTTTTATTTTTCCTGCCCGCCAGGTAGGCGGTTAGAAATCCTAGAAAAATCCAACAGAGAATTAAATTGAAAAGCTGCATGGGCCAATTATACCTGATCGGAGAGTTTTTTCAGAGTCTCGATATCCCGTTTGTTGATGCCGGGGACAGCTCGCAGTTCCTCCTCTGAGGCCTCAAAAATTTTCTTAACGCTACCAAAGGTCCTTAGAAGTCGCTCCTGCTTGATCGGGCCGATGCCGGGGATCTCCTTGAGGGCGCTTGAGAAGAGCCTTTTCGAGCGCCTCTTTTTCTGGAAGGTGATGGCAAATCGATGCGCTTCGTCGCGCACCTGTTGAAGGAAGAGCAGGGCGGGGGAGTGCCTTCGCAAGATGATCGGCTTTTCGAGATGGGGCAGGTAGATGCGCTCGAGGGTGAGGCCGCGCGTGTGTTTGGCCGACTCCTTTGCCAGTGCGATCAGGTCGACGGTGGTGATATCGAGCTCTTCGAGAATCTCATGGGCAACGCCGAGGTGGCCCTTAGCGCCATCGATGATCAAAAGGTCGGGCAGCGGCTCGCTCTCCTTCAGGTTGCCAAAGCGGCGCCTCAGCACCTCCCTCAGAGCCTCATAGTCATCGCTTGCAGCATCCTCGCTCAATTTATATTTGCGGTAGCGCGCCCGGCTTTTGCGCCCATCGGTGAAGACCACGAGCGCCGCAACCGGTTCGCTTCCGGAGATGTTGGAGCTGTCGATGCACTCGATGACCGCAGGGAAGTTCAAGAGCTTCAGCTCCTCTTCGAGGAGAATCAAGGGAGACTCTTTCTCCTCTCTTGGATCTTGGGCTCGCTTTAGACGCGCCTCTGCATTTTTTGCAGCGACGAGGAGAAGCTCTCTCTTCTCTCCGATCTTCGGCGTCCAGATGGCGATCGACCGTTTGATCTCCTCGGAGAAGAGCTCGGAGAGCATCTGCTGTTGAGCTAGGGGAAAGGGGGTCACAATCTCGTGGGGATAGCTCTCCTTGTCAGCGTAGTTTTGCAAGATGAACGAGGTGAGGAGCTCATCGTCGTCTTGGGCCGATTTGGTGAAGAGATGGTCGATTGAGCCTGCGAGCCTGCCTTCTCGGAAAAAGAGCAAGGTAATGACGCTTCTCTCTTCATCGCGAGCAAGGCCGATGATGTCGAGATCCTTCTGTCCCACCTTTTGAACGCCCTGCTTTTCTAAGGTGGCCTCGATGTGCTGGATGGTTTTGTAGAGCCCTTCCGCTCTCTCGAATTCCAGGCGGGAGGCCGCCTGCTGCATCTCCTCCTTGAGCTGATGGAGCACCTCCTTGTCGTGGCCCTTCAAGAAGGAGATGAGCTGCTTGACAAGCCGGTCATACTCCTCTTTGGTGCACTTGTTCACGCAGGGTGCGATGCAGCGCTTCATGTCGTAGAGGATGCAGGGGCGGGTGCGCGAGGCAAGTTCGCGATCGGAACACTGCCTCAGTGGGAAGAGCCTGCGCAGAAGCTCGAGGGTGACCCTTGCGGCATAGCCCTTGGTGTAGGGTCCGAAATAGGTGGCATCGGGTGGGGGTTTGCCTTTGTAGCGCACGACGCGCAGCATAGGCCAGAGGTGTTTGTGGTTGATCATGAGGCTGAAGTAGGCCTTATCATCCTTGAGGAGGGCGTTGTATTTGGGTTGGTGCTGCTTGATGAGGTTGTTTTCGAGTAAAAGCGCCTCCTTTTCGGTGCGCACGATGAGAGTATCGATCGATTCTAGCTGCTCCAAAAGGTAGGGGATCATAGCGCGCTCGTCGGCGCGGGAGAAGTACTGCTTGATGCGCGTCTGGAGGTTATTGGCCTTGCCGATGTAGAGCACCTTCCCATGAAGATCTTTCATGAGATAGACGCCTGGGCTCTTGGGAAGTCGGCTCAGTTCTTTGGTATCAAAAGGCATTAGGTCTAAAATAGAGAGAGCTGGTCATCCTCTCTCATCTGTTTTTCTTCGCTCTTTTTCTTTTTTTCCTCAAGCTGCTTGAGGATCTCTTCGGCTCGAGCGGTCACTGGGAGGGGAAGGCCTGCAAGCCTTGCGACCTGAATGCCGTAGCTGCGGTCGGCTCTGCCTTGAACGATGCGGTAGAAAAAGACGATCTGGCCGGCCACCTCCCTCACCTCAGCATGGAGATTGGTGAGGCTGTTGAAACGCTTTTCGAGGGCGGTGAGCTCGAAGTAGTGAGTGGCGAGCAATGTTCGCGTTTTTGCCCTCAGAAGGTACTCGGTGACGCTCCAGGCGATTGCCAGGCCGTCGTAGGTGCTCGTTCCGCGACCGATCTCATCCAAAATGGCAAGGGAGCGACTGCTCGAATTATTGAGTAGATTGGCCGTCTCGCTCATCTCGACCATGAAGGTCGACTGGCCTCTGGCAAGGTCGTCAGAGGCGCCGATGCGCGTGAAGATGCGATCGACAAGACCGAGATGCATCGACTCTGCAGGTACAAAGCTTCCCATTTGCGCTAAGATGACGAGGAGCGCCGCGGTGCGAAGGTAGGTCGATTTACCCGCCATGTTGGGCCCGGTGATCAAGAGTAATCGTTTGCTTTCGTCGATTTCTATGTCGTTGGGAATCAATGAGCTGCGGTTCATCAGTGCCTCGAGAACAGGGTGGCGGGCCCCTTGGATCTTCAAAAGGGAGCTTCCATCGACTTTAGGTCTTGTGTAGCCGCGCTTTTTTGCCACATGAGCGAGGCTCTGCAGGGCATCGGCGAGGGCAATGGCCTCGGCTATTTCAAAGATTTCGCTCATCTTTTCAGCGATTTTGTTCACCAGCTCGGCAAAAAGCGCCTTCTGTAGCTCGATTCTGGCCTCCTCAGAGGTGAGGAGCTCAGCTTCAAACTCGCGCAAACGCAGGGTTGTGAAGCGTTCGCTCGTTGCAAGGGTCTGCTTTCTTTCAAAATGGGCCGGCACGTTTTTGGCGCGTGCGCGGCTGACCTCGATCGTATAGCCAAAGACGCGGTTATAGCTGATCTTGAGACCCGCGATCTGGGTTTCGTCCTGAAGGGTTTTCTGGTAGTCGAGAAGCCACTTTTTGCTGTTCATAGCCAGGTTTTGGAGCCTGTCGAGATCGTGGCTATAGCCCTGCTTGAAAAGCTCGCCTTCATCGAGGTTGAGAGGGGGATCGTCGACGAGCGCCTCTGAGAGTAGGCCTACAAGGGGCTGCATATCGCTCATGTGGCCCTGGAGCCTCTGTAGGAAGGGGCTCTTCGCTCTTGCAAAGAGCCGCTTCAAAAAGCCCGCTTCGACGAGCGACTCTTTCAGAAGGGCGCAATCCTTGGGTGAGGCGATGCGGCCTGAGATGCGCATCATGAGCCTTTCGATGTCGCGAATTTTTTTCAGATGGGAGGAGAACTCATGGAGCCGAGCTGCATCCTCTAGAAGCTCTTGGATGGCCTCTTGGCGCTCCTCGATCTTGGAGAGGTCGCAAAGCGGCTTTTTGAGCCATTCGGCCAGCTTTCGTGCACCCATAGGGGTGAGTGTCTGATCGAGGACCCTCAGAAGCGTGTTCTTTCCCTCGCTCGAGGTTTCGACGAGCTCGAGCGCTCCCATCGAGACAGGATCGATGATGAGAGTCTTTTCAAGGGTGTAGGGAGCAATTTTTCTGATGTGGTGGAGGGGAAAAAGAAGATCCTCTTTCAAATAGCGCACAAGCGAGCCTGCGGCCTGAATCGAGGCCGCATGGTCTTTGAGGCCAAAACCGTCGAGGCTTTTGACGCCGAGCTGCCTATGGAGCGCTTCACGTGCGAGCTTTTCATCGAAAAAACTGGGCTCTTTTTCGACAGTGCTGCATCTTTTGGAGTGGATGAAGCTTGACTTAAGCCACTTAGAATCAGATGGATATAAACATTCTTTGGGATTTAATCGGAAGATTTCCGCCTCCATCTCCTCAAAGCTCTTTAGCTGGATCACTCGAAAATCGCCTGTGGTGGGCTCGAGGGCGGCGAGCGCGAAGATGGAGCCTGCTTTGACCAGGCTCACCAGGTAGCGGCTCTCTTTTTCCTCTATTTTTGAGCCCAGCGAGGTGGATCGCGTGACGATTCGGACGATACCTCTCTTTACGAGGCCTTTGGCCTCTTTGGGATTTTCGAGTTGGTCGGCGATGGCCACTTTAAAGCCTTTCTCGATCAGTCGATCGAGGTGGCTATCGAGGGTATGGTGAGGGATGCCGCTCATAGGAATTCCTTGACGGCGAGTCAAAACCAGGTCGAGCAGCTCGGAGAGCTTCTCAGCATCTTCGTGGAAGGCTTCGTAGAAATCTCCCATGCGGAAGAGCAGAAGGGCATCTTTGGCCTCTGCTTTGCAGCTCTCCCACTGGGCCATCATAGGAGTTATTTTTTTTGTCGATTCATCCATAGCGTCAAAAGTTTTAACAATTGGCAAAATAGCTGCAAGCGAAAGAAAAATAAGGGGTCTTACGCTAAGATTATGCCATGGCTCTCTATTCTAAGGACAGTCTCCTGCGGCTCCGCGAGCGTGTCGATCTGGTCGAGGTGCTGAGCAAGCATCTGCCTCTGAAGCGGATGGGGGCAAGCTTCAAGACCCACTGCCCCTTCCACGAAGAGAAGACCCCCTCATTTATCGTCAAACGGACCGACCGCCACTACCACTGCTTTGGGTGTGGCGCCCATGGAGATGCCATCGAATTTCTCATGCGCCATCTCAATTTTTCTTTCACCGAAGCGGTAGAGGCGCTTGCCGAGCAGTTTCAGGTGGTGCTTGAAAAAGAGCACTCCGAGGAGGCCCAGGGTCCGAGCAAAGCGAAGCTCAAAGAGGCGCTTGCCGTTGCCTCCAGTTTTTTTCATTTTTTCCTTCTCAAAACGGCCCACGGGGCCGATGCTAGGGCTTACTTGAGTGCAAGGGGGATCGGAGCGGAGTTTATAGAGCGCTTTGAAATCGGCCTTGCGCCTCAGTCTGGAGAGCTTTTTAGCAAGTTCATGCGCGAAAAGAAGGTCGATAGGGAGCTACTCTCTCTGGTTGGGCTGCTTACGGGGGAAGGGAGGGTCTTTTTTCGGGATCGCATCACCTTTCCCATCCGCAGTCCGACAGGATCGGTGATCGGCTTTTCAGCAAGGAAGTTCCACGAGACAACCTTTGGTGGCAAGTATATCAACAGTCCTGAGACGCCGCTTTTTAAGAAGTCGAAGGTGCTCTTTGGGCTCAACTATTCGAGGCGAAGGATTGCCAAAGAGAGGCGAGTGCTTGTCGTCGAGGGGCAGATCGACTGTCTCAGGCTTATCGACATCGGCCTAGACTATACGGTGGCCTCGCTTGGCACCGCTTTCACTGAGGAGCATGTGCGCGAGCTCAAGAGCCTTGGTCTCTTGCGAGCGACCCTGCTTTTCGACGGCGACACTTCAGGCAGAAAGGCGGCTCTGAAGGTGGGCCAGCTTTTTCAAAAACAGGGCATCGATGCCGAGGTGGCGCTCTTGCCTGAAGGGGAGGATCCCGATAGCCTCGTTCGAGCAAAAGGGGCCGATGCCCTCAAGGGGGTCTTTGAGAGGGCCAAAGAGTTTCTCGCATTCTATGTCGATGAGAGTAGATCACAATACGACTTCTCGCAGGCAGGGGCTAAGACAGAACTTGTGAGGCAGATTGCGGGTGAGATTGCCGAATGGCAAGATCCTATGATGGTCCACGAGGGGCTGAAGAGGCTCGCTGCCCTGACAGATGTCCCTGAGGTGCTTTTGTTGAAAGGATACAGGCCGCAAAAGGTTCAAGTGGCAAAACCGAAGCCTTCCAAAGGGCCTTTGAATCCCGATAGGCTGCTCGAGTGCGATCTTCTGCGCTGGCTTCTTTTTTCAGATAGCTCCGCAGTGGTCCAGATGATCAAAGAGCATCTCGTGAGTGAGGATTTCCTCGATTCTGATTGCAGGAACCTCTTTGAGGCCTTTTTCAGGAGCTTTGAGGAGGGCGGCTCGCGCGATTTCCTCTCGATTCTCTCACGCTCCGATCGAAGCGAGGGGGTTGCAGAGCTTGTGGAGGAGCTCATGGGCAAGAAGATCAAGAAGATCGATGCGATGCGGCTCAGCAGGATTTCGATTCAAAAGATCCTCGATCGCAAATGGCTTGCTGCAAGAGAGAGGATTCAAAAAGAGATTGCCGACAAGGGGAGGAGTGAGGCGGAGCGAGCCCGACTGGTTCAACTCTTTGATCAGCTCAAAAACCAGAGGCCTGAGGTGCGTTCATGAGAGAAGGCCGCCATCTCTTGCTCTATGATGGGGGTTGTCCTTTCTGCAACCGAATTGTCGCCTTTGTGATCAAGCGCGATAAACGGGGGCTTTTTCTCTTTGCTCCTCTAGAAGGAGAGAGCGCCGAGCCCTACCTGGAGCGCTTTCCAAAAAGCCATTTCGATACTGTGATCCTGGTTGAAAACTACAAAACAGCCGAAGAAAGGGTCTATATCGAGGCGAAGGCGGCCTTTCGGGTCCTATGGCACGTCGGAGGGCTCTACCGCCTCGTCGTGCTCTTTTCTCTCTTTCCCTCTCTTCCTCTCAAGCTGCTATACCGATGGGTCGCAAGGCATCGCTACAAGCTCTTTCCCAAGCCGGGCAAGATCGATGTTGAAGAGCTGAAAAGCAGATTGCTGCCCTGATGGAAAAGAAAAAGCGATTGCAAGATTTGAAGAATGTGGGCAAGGCGACGCTGGGCGATCTGAAAGTACTGGGGATCGACTCTGTGGAAGAGCTCGCGGAGCAGGAGCCCACCGAACTCTTTCACCGTCTACAGAAATTGACGCACGCGCGTCAGGACCCTTGCGTCTGGGATCTATTTGCAGCCATCATTCATGAGGCAAAAACAGGCGAGGCCACTGTCTGGTGGGCATGGACCTCTACGAGAAAGGAATTACAGAGGATGGGCAGGCTTAAGCTTTAGGTGCATGCTCTTGGATGCGACTCAAGTCGGCAAGCGATTCCGATAGGGTCAGCACCCGCTTCAGAAGGGCGAGGCGGTTGGCGGCGAGCGCTGGATCCTCATCGAGGATGCGTACCTCATCGAAGAGTTTGGCAAGCGGCGTGGAGAGAGTCGCTATCTCGCGAAAGGCAGCGAGGTAAGGTCTCTCTTTTTTCACGAAGAAACCGCTGAAGTAGTTTTCAAGCTCCTTGAGCCTCTCTAGAAGCGCCTTTTCAGCCCCCTCTTTCAGAAGGCTCGGCTCGATCGCAGCCTCTTTGAATTTGCCTTTTTCCGCATCCAGCAGTTTCTTTGCTCGGTAATAGACGGTGAGCGTGGCAGAGAAGGGCTCCTTGAACTTCTCGCGGCACTCGTGGAGCCCCTCGATCAGCCGGTAGCATTCGTAGATATCATCCACCCCTTTGGCAAGGCTCGCTTCAATCTCATCTTTGGCAAAGCCCATCTCAGCAAGGACGGTGCGCACTCTCTGGATGATGAAATCCTTCAGCTGCGAAATCAGCTCAGGCTTGTTTGTGAGGCTCTTTTTTGCGCTCTCGGAGATCTCTGGATTCTTTTCGGCGATCGAGAGCGTCTCTTCCAGGATCTTGCTGAGAGGCAGGGTGATTTTGTTTTCGATGAGGATTCGGATGAGACCGAGCGCCTGTCTACGCAGAGCATAAGGATCGCTCGACGAGGAGGGGATGAGACCAAGCACAAAGCAGGAGCTCAAGTTGTCGAGCTTTTCTGCAAGAGAGAGCAAGATGCCCTCTGGGCTATGTGGAAGCTCATCTTTTTCGCCCTTTGGCTTCCACGACTCCTCGATCGCAAGCGCCACTTTGGGATCTTCGCCGCTCTTGAGCGCGTAATGCCGGCCGATCGTGCCTTGGAGCTCAGGAAATTCGCCGACGACGAGCGTAACAAGATCGGCTTTCGAGAGCGCTGCCGCCCGTTTGGTCAGTGCCAGGTCGGCCGAGGCTACGAAGGGATGGAGTGCTTGGCTGAGTTTCTCAAGCCTTGATGCCTTCTGCTTTAGACTGCCAAGATCTTTGAAGTAGGTGACGTTTGCAAGCTTCTCGCTCTGCTTTGCAAGAGGGGTCTTCAGATCCTCTTCGTAGAGGAAGAGGCCATCGGCAAGTCTCGGAGCAAGCGCCCGTTCATACCCTGAGCGCATCTTGGAGGTGGGCTGGTTATTTGCTACCACGACGAAGTGATTCAAAAGCTCATCGCCCCTTGCGAGGGGAAAGTTTCTCTGGTGGGTCACCATCTCGCTCACCAGCACCTCGCTAGGCGCTTTTAGAAAGCGAGCATCGAACTCACAGCTAAGCGTGAAGGGCCATTCGATGAGGTTGACCACCTCTTCGATCAGAGCCTCTTTCATCAAGACGGTGCACCCTTTTTCCTTTTCTATGCGGGCAAGCTCGTCGAGGATAGTCTTCTTGCGCTCTTCGACATCGGCCATCACGTAGGCCTCTTTTAGGAGAGGGAGATAGTCTTTGGGTTCCTTCAGGATGACAGGCTGATCCCTCAGTTGGCGGTGGCCATAGCTCATCCGTCCTGCCAGCTGATCGGCGAGAACAAAGGGAACTTCTTCCTTGCCGAAGAGCGAGACCAGCCAGCGAATGGGTCTTGCAAATTCGATCTCAGAGGACTCCCAGCGCATCTTTTTTGGGAAAGCGAGGGAGAGGATGATCTTGGGCAGCTCCTGCACGAGAAGGTGGGGCGTTGCAATCGACGGTTTTTTGAGCTGGGCGAAGAGATACTCGCCTCCCTTCATCTCGCGAATCTCGAGCGCGCTTGACCCCTTCCTCACCTCTTCGAGAGTGAGAGGCTCGGCGCCCACCATGCGGAAGAAGCCGAGGCCCGCATCGGTTGCACGGCCATTTTTATCGAAGGCAAGGGCAAGGGCTGGACCGCGCTTTTCGACCTCCACCGGCGCGCTCGCTGCTTGTAGATCGGAGATATAGAGAGCCAGCCTGCGCGGCGTGCCGTAGGTCTGGATCTTCCCAAAGGCGAGGTTGTGGCTTTTGACAAAGTGATGAGCCGCCTCTTGAAGGCCTGTGAGGCCCTTTGTCACGAAGGAGGCGGGAAGCTCTTCAGTGCCAATTTCGAGCAAGAAATCCTCTCTTTCGCCTGCGGTGCGGCTCGAGCTCGGCAGTTTTGCCTGCAGCGCGGAGGGAAGATCGGGGACAAGTCTCAGCAGAGGGAAGCCGAGAGCGGTGCGCCCTTTGAGGTAGCACTCCGCCATCATTTTGGCCAGATTGCGAATGCGCGTGATGTAGCTCGTTCTTTCTGAAACTGAGATGACACCACGTGCATCGAGAATGTTGAAGGCGTGCGAGGCTTTGACGACAAAGTCGTAGGCAGGAAGGGGAAGCTCTTTGGCAATGAGCCTACGAGCCTCTTTTTCAAAATTGTCGAAATGGGAAAACCAGAGGGCGGTATCGGCCTCCTCGAAGTTGTAGCGGCTCCACTCCACCTCGCTCTTGTGGAAGATATCGCCATAGGTGAGATCTTGGTTCCACCTGATATCGAAGATCGAGTCGACGCCCTGTAGATACATGGCCAGCCGCTCGAGTCCATAGGTGATCTCCCCCGTCACCGGCTTGACGGAGAGCCCTCCGATCGACTGGAAGTAGGTGAACTGAGAGACCTCCATGCCATCGAGCCAGACCTCCCAACCGAGGCCCGATGCGCCGATGGTCGGATTTTCCCAGTCGTCATGCACAAATCGAATATCGTGCTCTGACATCTTCAGGCCGACGCTCTCTATAGACTCTAGGTAGAGCTTCTGGATATTGGCTCTCGGAGGTTTTAAGATCACCTGCATCTGATGGTAGTGCTGCACGCGGTTGGGGTTGTCGCCGTAGCGACCATCTTTGGGTCTGCGCGAAGGCTCCACATAGACCGCAGAATAGGGCTCAGGGCCCAAACAGCGCAGGAAAGTAACCGGATTAAAGGTACCTGCACCCACCTCTAGATCGTAGCCTTGATGGACCACGCATCCCTTCGATGACCAGAAGTGAAGCAAATTAGCGATGATGTCTTGAAAGTAGAGCATAACTGCGACCGAATATAAAACATGCTGCCTGAGATTGGCAATACAATCGAGAGATTTGGCTTAAGTCATTGATTTCTAAGGATTTGATAATCTCTTGAATAATAATTCGGGGCGAGATTAACTTTGAGCTTAGTTTTTGTAGGGCATTCTTTGAATTTAGCGAACTACCTGACCTTCATTCGAATATTCGTAAGTCCCATCTTCATGTTTCTCTATATCGAGCATGATCTTCTGGGAATTAGCTTTGCTGTTTTGCCCTATCTTTTGCTCTTTCTCTTCGGAGTCTCGGAGCTTTCCGACGCCTTTGATGGCTATGTGGCTAGGCGCTACAACCAGGTGACAGATCTCGGCAAGATTTTGGATCCGATGGCCGATAGCATTTACCGCATCTCCATCTTTTTGACCTTCACAAGGCCTCCGGTGAACATTCCGCTTCTGATCGTCTTTATCTTTCTCTACCGCGACTCGGTGATCAGCACGCTCAGGACGGTGTGCGCCCTGCGCGGTTTTGCGCTCGCTGCGCGCGCTTCTGGGAAAACGAAGGCGGTGATACAGGCGCTTGCCGCCTTTATCGTGCTTATCTTGCTCATTCCCTATTCGATGGGTTTTCTCTCGGAGATGTGGCTGAGGACGATTTCTATCACGGCAGTCTCGATAGCAGCGCTCTACGCGCTCTACTCAGGTGTGGAGTATCTCTACGCCAATCGCGAATACATCATCCGCCTACTCGTGAAGCAATCAGGTCGCTGAAGAGCGCAAGGTAGCTATCCCCCGATTTGTCCCAGCTCGAATCGTATTCTAGGCCATTTTTCAGCATGCTCTGCCAGAGAACAGGCCTATTCAAGTATGTGTCGCAAGCCCTATCGATTGCCTCCTCAATCGCCTCTTGAGTGGGCTCCTCAAAGCTAAAGCCATTCTTCCCGTCGAAGACCGTGTCCGCAAGCCCTCCCGTCTTGCGCACGATGGGAATAGTGCCATATCGCATCGCGATGAGCTGCGTCAAGCCGCACGGCTCGAAGATCGAAGGAACAATGAAGAGATCGGAGCCTGCAAATACGATGTGGGAGAGCTTTTCATTATAGGTGAGCTCGATGTGAAGATGGGGATTGTCCGAAAATCTCCTTTTGATGGCGTAGAACCGATCGTGGGTCTCTTTATCCCCGCTTGAGCCGAGCAGGATAAATTGGCCACCTCTCTTCAACGTATGCAAAAGAGCCGCCTCGATGAGCTCTGGGCCCTTTTGAGGGACAAGCCGTGTGATCGCTGCAACTAAGGGTCTCTCCTCTTGCAAGAGAGAAAAGACTCGAGTCAGATGGTGTTTATTGGCCGCCTTGCCCTCGAGGTAGGGGGGCTCTTCTTTCAAATCGCCTTTTTGGAAGTGGGTAGGGATGAGCGGGTCGGTTGCCGGATTCCAAAAGTCAAAGTCGATGCCGTTGAGGATGCCGCGGAAATCGCTTTTTCTCTTGTAGAGCGCCTCCTCAAGACCAAAGCCAAGCTCGCCCATGATCTCCTCAGCGTAGGTAGGTGAGACCGTGGTGATGGCATCGGCTGTCTGTATGCCGCCTAGCAGCAGGTTGTAGCCATTTGAGCTCGCCTCTCTGTAGCGATGCAGATCCTGACGAGGAAAATCGACCTTCTGAAGCGTGTCAAGGAAGCATTTTCCTTGATAGGCCAGGTTGTGTAGCGTCAAGACGCATTTTGGCCGGCCTTCAGGGGAGGGCCACTTTTTTTTGATCAGCGAGGGCAGACAAGCGGTGTGCCAGTCGTGGACATGGATGATATCGGGCCTGGCGCGAGCCTCGCTCAAGTAGCAAAAAGCGGCCTGACTAAAATAGAGAAAGCGCTCCACATCATCTTCTGAGCCATATATAGCGCCCCGTTCAAAGAACTCGTAGGGATCGTGGCATTCGATAAAGGTCAGGAGGAGATTTTCGAGTTTACCCCTCCAGAGGGTGTTGTGGTGGGATTTTCCTTCAAAGTCGATGGGAAAATCGTGGCGGAAGATCGCGAACTCCTCGAGCTCATCGAGGTTGAGGATGTCGTATTTGGGTAAAACGATCTCCACCTGGTGGCCCTTTTTGACAAGCGCTCGGCTCAAGCCAAAAAGCACATCCCCGAGGCCCCCTACTTTGGCAAGCGGGGCAAACTCAGATGCAATCTCAACGATATCCATAGATATGGAATAGCATATGAAATAATTTGTGGATAATAGTCTGAGACCTCTGCACTAGCTCCATTTGGGGCCAAAACCTGAGCCTCTGCCCGTAGGAATCCTGCGCAAGTTCGGCCGCGCGCTGGGTCGCCTACTCTCAGACGAGTATGTCAACCTAGCGCTTAGCCGAACCCACGGGCAGATCCATCGATTTTGGCCTCCAAAACAAATTATGCAGAGGTCTCGTCTGCTGACTTGCTTAAAATTGAGCCAGATCGCTACCATCTTTTTCAAAGGCGATGGCGTCGTAGATGGGGTGTAGCCAAGTGGTAAGGCAGCGGTTTTTGGTACCGCCATTCGGAGGTTCGAACCCTTCCACCCCAATTCACCCTAATAGGTCACTGTGAGCGATTTTCTGCTCTTTTCAGGCAATTCACACCCCAAATTCGCCCAAGAGGTGGCCGATTACCTCGGCTCTACTCTCGGCCGAATCAAATTCGAGCCCTTCCCAGACGGGGAGATCTCAGTTCAGATTCTGGACAATGTGCGCGGTCGCGATGTTTTTGTCTTTCAGACAGTTGCAATTGAGCCCAACAACTATTTGATGGAGCTCTTAATCATCATCGATGCACTTAAACGGGCCTCTGCGAAGAGCATTTCGGCCATCATTCCCTACTTTGGCTACGCTCGCCAAGATCGCAAGGATAAGCCGCGCGTGCCGATCACCGCCAAGCTCGTTGCCAACCTCCTTTCAACTGCAGGTGCAAGCCGCATCGTCACGATGGATCTCCACGCAGGCCAGATCCAGGGCTTCTTCGATATTCCAGTCGACAA
The DNA here is from genome assembly GCA_963827485.1 of Chlamydiia bacterium. GTDB lineage: Bacteria > Chlamydiota > Chlamydiia > Chlamydiales > JAAKFR01 > CAWHBB01. The sequence continues at coordinate 23,684 of CAWHBB010000001.1, read as the reverse complement.
TCTCTACGGAAGGCCGATCCTGGCAAAAGCGCTTGCTAAAGAGGGTCTGAAGGACTTTGTCATCATGGCACCCGACCTCGGGGCGATCAAAAAGGCGCGCGCCTATGCCAGCCATTTCAACGCCGACTTCGCTCTCATCGACAAGAGGCGAATCACCACCGAGAAGGTCGAGGCCTATGCGGTGATCGGCAATGTAGAAAACCGCGACGTGGTGCTCGTCGACGACATGTGCTCCACCGCCGGTACGCTTGTGGCAGCAGCGAGCTCCTGCCGCGCTCATGGAGCCAGACGCATCTTTGCTGCGGTGACCCATGGTCTCTTCGTGGGAAAGGCGCTCCAGAATATCGAAAACAGCCTGATCGAAAAGCTCTTCGCCAGCAATACCGTCTCGCTTGCCAGGTGCAGCTCTCCCAAAATCAAAGAGATATCGGTTGCAAGTCTCTTCGGCGACGCTATCCGCTGCATCATCTCCAACGAATCGATCTCCTCGCTCTTCGCCGACGTAGGCGAAGTGCTCTAATCTTGGTAAAAAAATAATTTAAGTCCTGTAAAAAAAGCGGTTCGTGTAAACTCCCTCTCTTTCGCAAGTTTGGGAACTCCCATGGAACTGATCTTTTCCAATCGAAATCACGAGAAGAAGCTCGAAGCAAAGAGGCTGCGCCGCGAGGGTCAGCTACCCGCTATTCTCTACAGCAGAGGCAATGCAGGTGAGGCGATCGCTGTGGACGCTGGCCTCTTCAAGAAGATGCTGATGCGCATGCCTCAAGGAGCTCTACCGACCACCGTTTTCACGCTCAAGCAGGAAGGGAGCGGCAAAAAGGGGCGCGAGCTCAGAGCGATTCTCAAAGATATCCAGTATAAAGTGACGACCTACGAGCCGATCCACCTCGATTTTGTCGAGCTGATCCAAGATGTCCCTGTCACGGTGAATGTGCCTGTGCAGTGCGTTGGCGTGGCCGATTGCGTGGGCATCAAGCTCGGCGGTTCGCTCAGACAGGTGATGCGCTTTATCCGCGTTCGCTGTTTGCCAAAAGATATCCCCACAAGCTTTGAAGTCGATGTGCGCGATCTAAACGTGGGCCAGATGAAACGGCTTGAGGATATGGGCATTCCAGAGAATATTCGACCTCTGGCAGATCCTAGACAATCTGTCGTGGTTATAGCGAAACGGTAATGGACAGTGGGCCCTGTTTGGTCGTGGGTCTGGGCAATCCGGGAAGCCGCTACGCCTCGACTCGACACAACCTAGGGCGCCAAGTGGTCGAGGCGGTTGCAGCGAAGGAGGGGGCAAGCTTCAAGAAGGAGAGTCGCCTTCTCTCTTTAGCTGCAAGCTTTCTCGCAGGTGGGCGTAAGGTGAGAGTGCTTCTGCCCGAGACCTATATGAATCTGAGCGGGCGAGCCGTGAAGCTGGCTCTCGATGCCTGGCAGATTCCGGTCGAGGGTTTGATTGTCGTCGCGGACGATGTGGAGCTGCCCTTTGGCGCGATGCGCCTTAGAGGCGAGGGAGGGACGGGAGGCCATAATGGCCTTGCCAGTATCCGAGATACGCTCGGCGGAGGGGCTTATGCCCGGCTGCGCATGGGGGTAGGGAGACCAGCAGATCCCATCCCCCTTGAAGAGTATGTCCTGACTCCCTTTTCCGAGGAGGAGAGGCGCGATATCGCCTCCTTTGTCGAGAGGGGTGCAGAGGTTGTGATCAGCTGGTGTGAAGAGGGCCTGAAGAAGGCGCAAGAACTAGCTTCCTCTTGGGGGGAAGAGTCAAAGGAAAAAAACAAGAAGAAAGAAACATGAAGAAAGAAAATAGACAGCTCTACGAGGGGATGTATATCCTCAGTCCAGCCTTGAGCGAAGAGGCGCGCAAAAAAGCGGTCGAACGCATCACAGCTGGTATTACCAATCGGGGCGGAGAGATCCACAAAGTGCACGATCAAGGGCGCAAAAAACTCGCCTATGAGATCCGTGGGTCTCGAGAAGGCCACTACTACCTTCTCTATTTTACGATGTCCACTCCCAAACTTGCAGAACTCTGGCGCGAATATCATCTCAATGAGGATCTTTTGCGTTTCATGACCCTCAAAACTGAGGAAGTCCTAGAGATGATTGAATTTAAAAAGCTTCCAGAGATGGCGTAAGGGAGGAATAGATATCTATGGCTAGAATGATGAAGGAAGAAAACAGTTTTGCCGGTCCAGGCATGATGAATGTGCCTCCGAGCGCACCTCCCGATCCGCGCCGCAGACGGCAGATCAAGAAATGCCCTTTTGCCTCGGCAAATTGGGAGAGGATCGACTACAAAGATGTGGAGACTCTGAGGCGGTTTATCACTGAGAGGGGCAAGATTTTGCCTCGCCGCATCACCGGAGTCTCAGCCTATTTCCAAAGGGAACTGGCGCAAGCTGTCAAAAAAGCTCGCTACATTGCCCTTCTTCCCTTTGTATCTGAAGAATAAGCGAGGCTGGTATGAAGAAGCAAAAGCTCCTTTTGTTAGAAGATGTGAAAGCGCTCGGCCGTAGCGGCGACCTGGTTCAGGTACGAGCAGGCTATGGACGCAACTACCTGCTACCCAATAGTTTAGCCATATTTGCAGACGAAAGAACGGTCGAGCTGCAAGAGCAGCTTCAGAAGAAGCGCAAGCTGAAGGCGGAAGAGGATAGGAAGGAAGCAGAGGCGATTGCAGCGCGCTTCCAGGAGTTCTCCCTCCAGATGAAGGTTAAAGTGGATGCAGAAAGCAACCTCTACGGTTCGGTGACTGCCCACGAGATAGCGGCTGAGCTGAAGGAAAAAGGTTTTGCGCTTGAGCGTCACAATGTGGCGCTTGCTCGGCCGATTAAGTCGCTTGGCACCCACCAAGTCACCTTGAAATTGGATGAGGGAGTGACCGCCGCCTTTACACTAGAGGTTGTGCCTGAGTAGGTGGTACTCATGCGGTTTTTCTCCCCCGCCAAAGTCAACCTGTTCCTAAAAGTTCCTAAGCGAAGAGATGACGGCTATCACGACATCTCTTCGCTCTTTCAAGCCATCACACTTGGCGACTGGATCGATTTCGAAATTTCTGGGAGCGACGCGCTTTCGAGCGACCTTGCAACCCTTGCTTGTGATTCGTCCAATCTGGTCGATCGCGCTCGTCGGTTTTTCCGAGAAAAAACCGGCTGCGAGGCCCGCTTTAAAATCCACATAGAGAAGAGAATACCGATAGGAGGGGGACTCGGAGGGGGTAGCAGCAATGGTGCAACGACGCTCTTTGCTCTCAATGCCCTAACCGGAAGCCAAATCCCTTCTGAGGTGCTGAGAGGATGGTCCTCAGAGCTTGGCTCCGATATGCCCTTTTTCTTTTCGAAGGGCACAGCCCTCTGTGAGGGGCGCGGAGAAAAGGTGGTGGAGCTCGAGGCGCTAGAGCAGAGATGGCCGCTCTGGCTTGTGGTGCCTCCTTGGGGAGTTTCCACTCCCCAAGTCTATCGGCAGTACGACCCGCGTCTCGCATGCGTTAAGGGCTCCAAAAGCCTCCTGAAGCTCTTTGCGACAGGCCAGTTTGCCTGGGTCAACGATCTGGAAAAACCGGCACTTGAAGTCGAGCCTCGGCTAGCCCATTTCAAGAAAAAGCTTCTAGACCAAGGCCTCGACCAGATCTATTTAACCGGCTCTGGCAGCGGCCTGATGATCTGCTCTGAGAAAAGACCTGAGCTCGACGAGGGAGTGTTTTGTGAGCCCCTCCACTTCCTCAGGCGCTCTTTCAACCGATGGTATGAGCCTTCCTCTACTTCGTGAGGGTGCTTTCGAGGAATTCGCTATGGAGGGCGGGATCGCTTTTGAATTTGCCGTTGAGGATGTGCGTGATGGTAACCGAGCTCGTATCTTGGACGCCGCGCATCGAGACGCAGTAGTGTTTAGCTGAGAGAGCCACCGCCACATCCTCGGTGCCCAGCAGGATGCTGAGACAGTCGGCGATCTGCGCCGTCAGACGCTCCTGAAGCTGCGGCCTTTTGGAAAAAAACTCCACGATCCTATTGATCTTTGACAGTCCAAGTACTTTACCATTGGAGATATAGGCGACAGAGGCCTTGCCGATCATCGGCACGAAGTGGTGCTCGCACATGCTCTGCAGCGTGATATCCTTGATGAGGATCATATTCCCACTCGTCTGGTAGAAGCTATCATTGACCGCTGTCACTTTGGGGAAATTTTGCATATCGAGGCCGTAGAAGATCTCCTCCACATACATTTTGGCCACCCGCATCGGTGTATCCTTCAGCGATTCGTCGGTCAAATCGAGGCCGAGCGCCTGCATGATGTGGGAGAAGTGAGTCGCTATCTGCTCGATTTTCTGCTTGTGGGTCAGCCCATTTTCAGCCATCGGAGTGGGGAAGTGGGTGGTGGCCGCTTTGGTTTTTAGCTGTTGCATCTCTCTTCTCGATAGGTTGCAGCGATTGTCATGTTCTCTCCGCTAATCTTTATCTCTTTCATCTTCAATACTTTATCATATCCATGCTCGCTCATCAGAGCCTTCATCTTTTCAAATAGGTGTTTGGCAAGGGCCTCGAAACTGGGCGAAAAATCGACCACGTAGAGTCTCAAATTTTCTTTCGCAATCAGCCCTTTCATATCCTCGAAGAGCGGATCGTTTTTATCCATGATGAAAGCATGGTCCAGTTCATTCACCACCCGGCGAAAGGCCGCCTTGATGAGATCGGTATCCATCACGCAGTTCTGTTCATCGAGCGTTTCGCTTTCCAAAGTGGTTGAGACCAAGATAGAGTGGCCGTGAATGTTGGCGCACTTACTGGGGGCAAGGGAGTCTTGGTAAAACTCCTTGCCGCGACAGTGTCGAATATCCTTACTCCACGTCCGATGGCCAATATCTAATTTGTAAACCGTAGTTATCGTGTACATAATAAATATCTATACCAGGATTGAAATATTATAGTAAATATTTTACTTGTCATTTCACGTTCTTTAAGACAATTGCGACTTTAGCGTATCATCGCCGCCATGAAAAAGAAGCGGATTCTCGTCACGGGAGGGGCCGGTTTTATCGGTTCGGGTCTCGTTCGCCATCTGAACGATCTCGGCTATGAAAAATTGCTCATCGCCGACAATCTTGGCTCAAGTGAAAAGTGGAAGAACCTGCGGGGCAAGCGCTTCGACGATCTGATCCACAAGAGCCAGCTGTTTAAATGGCTGGAGGAGCATCCCGATGAGATCGAGGCGATCTTCCATCTCGGCGCCTGCTCCTCGACGACCGAGCTCGATGCAAACTACCTTCTCGAAAACAATTTCCACTACTCGGTGCGCCTGGCAAGCTACGCTCTCGGTCAAGGTGTGCGCTTCATCTACGCCTCTTCGGCCGCCACCTACGGTGATGGCGGGCTCGGATTTGACGACGATGAATCTCGCCTTGAATCGCTCATGCCGCTCAACATGTATGGCTACTCCAAGCAGCTTTTCGACCTCTGGTTGAAGCGCGAGGGCCATTTGGGTCGCGTTGTGGGGCTCAAATATTTCAACGTCTTCGGTCCTAACGAGTACCACAAGGGCAAAATGGCCTCAGCCATCGTCAAGATGACAGCCGATGCAAAAAAAAAGGGGGCGATCACCCTCTTTAAATCAAACGATGCGCGCTTTGGCGATGGCGAGCAGGTGCGCGACTTCATCTACGTCAAAGATGTGGCGGAAATGACGGCAAGATTCTTAACTAATTCAGTCACAGGGATTTACAATGTAGGCTCCGGGATTGCGAGCAGCTGGAACAGCTTGGCCAAGGCTGTCATTGAGACCCTTGGGCGCACAACTGGGATCCAGGCGAGAATCGACTATGTGGAGATGCCGACCGAGCTTGTGGGCAAATACCAGAACTACACTAAGGCTGAGATGCAGAAGTGGCAGAGCCGGGCCTTAAGCACAGTTCGGTATAGCTTGAGCGAGGCGGTGGAGGACTACCTACCCTATCTTCTGCAGGAGAGTTACTGGTGAAGCGAGACGCTCTTCCAGACCCTCTAGAGCTGTTTAAACCGAAGAGAGCGCTCCTCCTTGGCGATCTGATGGTCGATATCTACACGCGGGGCGAGGCGGGCCGGATCTCACCGGAGGCCCCTGTGCTGATTCTGCAGGTCCAGGAGGAGAGTTTGAGGCCGGGCGGCGCGGGCAACGCCATCTTGAACATGGTCTCGCTCGGTATGCAGGTCAAAGCGATGGGGCGCGTCGGCAAGGATGCTGAGGGTGCGGAGCTTGTGGGATTGCTCGAGGCCGAGGGGGTTTCGGTCGACCATATCGTAGTCGATAGCCACTTCCGCACTCCTGTGAAGCGGCGGATCATCGCCGATAGCCAGCAGCTCTTGCGCGTCGACTATGAGCAGCCCTCTCCCATCGGTGAAAAGCTCGAAAGAGAGGTGATTGCATCGATCGAGGAGGCGATGAGCGATGTCGATGTGGTTGCCATCTCTGACTACGCCAAGGGCTTCCTTTCGCCTGCCATCCTCTCCCATGCGATCGGGGCGGCCAGAGCGCGCGGCCTTGGAGTGATCGTCGATCCGAAGGGGAGAGATTTCTTCCGCTACAAAGGGGCGACCCTCATCAAGCCCAACCTACAGGAGGCGATCCAAGCCTCGGGCCTCGACAAGTCGGCCCCTCTTGCCGATATAGCGGGCAAGATTCTGAAAGAGACCGAGATCGAGATGCTGATGGTGACGCGCTCCAAAGAGGGGATCTCGCTCTTTCACAAGAGCGGCACCCAAGAGGACTTCCCAGCCAAGATCCGCGAGGTGCGCGATGTGACAGGGGCGGGCGATACGGTCTTTGCCATCATCGCCCAGGCCCATGCCAACCAGGTCGATCTACAGACCAGCGTGCTGCTTGCCAACGTCGCGGCAGGCATTGCTATCGAGCGCTTCGGCTGCGCTCGCATCACTCTGAAAGAGCTCCAAGAGCGCTTGCTCCACTATTAGACCTCTTGCGCGCGCAAAATCATCGATTTTGGCCCCAAATGAAGCCCGCGTCTATTAAGAAGGGATTTTTTCTCTAGAAGATGTGCGGCTTACCAGCAAGAAAGCGGCGGTCGATGAGGCGAGAACGATGAGCTCGAAGAATGGCAGCTCACGCAGCGCCACAAAGCCGATTGCACCTGTAATCATCGCCGATAGCGCAGCCTTTTTGCTCACCTCTTTGAAGATAAGCGCAAAGAGGACCGGGACGAAGAGCAGAGAAATCGAGAGCTGGTAGGAGAAGATCAGCACCGCAAGCACGCTCTCGAAATGAAAAGAGATCAGGTAGGTCAAGATGCCGAGAAGCGCTGTGAGCACCTGGGAGTATCTGAGGCTTCTTTTCTGGAAAAAGGGAAAGTCGAAGACCAGGTTGGAGGAGATCGAGTTGAGCAGCGAGTCAGTCGTTGAGATGATCGCCATCACAATCGCAAGCGCCATGATCGAGCTCACCCAGGGGTTCGTCAGCGCCTCCACAGAGCCGAGCAAGCTGCTCGACCCTTCACCAAAGCTTAAAGCCAGCGCCTTGGCCTGAGCGCCAAAGAAGATGGGAACGAGCGTGGCAGCGAAGAGTAGACCCGCCGCAATGAGAGAGGCCCTTGAAATGGCTCTAGCGCTGGTCGCTGAGAAGCAGCGCTGGCCCATATCTTGTTCGATGAGCATGAAAAGCAGCGGGGCCACCAGCCAGCTGAAGAGCTGCGAGAGGGGTGGGAAATCGCTCGGCGCGGCCGTCGGTGGGAGAGCTGGCAAAAGAGCCGGTCTATCGATAGAGAAAAAGGCGATGGCGGCAACGGTCAGCGCCCCCAGGATAAAGAGCGCCTGGATGCGGTCGGTGAGCACCACTCCCTTGAAGCCACCTGAGGTGGTGTAGATCACTACGGAGAACCAGAAGAGGGTGAAGAGGAGGTCGGGGGAGTAGCCGAGTGAAATAAAAAATTTCCTTGCTCCGATCGCCTGAGCCATCAGGATGAAGAAGAGAGCGGCAATCGAGAGAAGCGAAGCGGTTCTGCGCAGTCCGATCGATCCATATTTGCGCTCAAAGAGCTCGGCGACTGTCTTGAGACCGAGCCTCTGGAGCTTTGCGCCAACACCGAGGCCGAGAAGCAGTAGCCCTGCCACCATGCCGAGAGGGTAGAAGAGCACCGACCAGCCCCTGAGGAAGGCCTCGTCACACGCTCCCATCATCGCTCCGCCCCCGAGCTGAGTGGCCAGGAGGGTCATGGCGAGGGGAAAGATCTTCAGGCCGCGCCCGGCTAAAAAATAATCTTCGTGGGTAGCATTGCCTTTGCCTGCGCGGCTGCCGATCCAGAGACAGAGTCCGCCGAGCGCTGTGAAGAGGATGAGAAAGAGGGGAAGGTCCATTGGCTGGGGAAAGTTTTATTAAATCTGATAGATAATTTTATTATTTTGTTGGTTTTTTGTCAGCCAATTATTGATACTATTGTGATTTTGTAGCTATTCTATTTTCCATGCGCTGTGCGAGCAAAAAGAGACGGGTGATTGTCGGCATGTCGGGAGGGGTGGACTCCTCGGTCTCAGCCTACCTGCTGAAGGAGGCTGGCTACGAGGTGGTGGGGCTCTTCATGAAGAACTGGCAGGAGGAGGGCCAGAGCTGCTCGGCAGAGGCCGATTTCCAGGATGTGGTGGCGGTTGCGGAGCAGATTGGCATTCCCTACTACAGCGTCAATTTTTCGGCCGAATATCGAGAGAGGGTCTTCGCGCGCTTCCTCTCCGATTTAAAAAAAGGACTTACACCCAATCCCGATGTCTTTTGCAATCAAGAGATTAAATTCAAAACTTTCTTTGAAAAAGCCACAGAGCTCGAAGCTGACTTCATCGCGACCGGCCACTACGCCCAAATCGTGCAAAAGGGAGGGGAAACCTATCTTTGCCGCGCAAGCGACCCTGAAAAGGACCAGAGCTATTTTTTGCATCGCATCCAGGCGGGTGCGCTTGCAAAAACGCTCTTTCCGATCGGGGCGATGAATAAAAAGGAGGTGCGCGCGCTTGCCTGCTCGCTGAAGCTTGCAACTGCTTTAAAGCGGGATAGCACCGGGATCTGCTTCATCGGCAAGCGCAACTTTCCCGATTTCTTGAGTCGCTACTTCGAGAAGCGCATGGGGCCCATAATGACCTGTGAGGGCAAAGTGGTTGGAGAGCACGAAGGGCTATTTAATTACACGATTGGCCAGAGGAAGGGTTTAAGAATTGGGGGTCTCTCAGAAATGGGCTCTCGGGGCCATTTTGAGCCCTGGTTTGTGGCAGAGAAGGATCTTTTGAAGAATATTCTCTATGTGGTTCAGGGAGAAAACCACCCTAGACTCTACTCTCAGAGCCTCACCGCAAGCGAAGAGAGCTGGATTTCGGAAAGGCCCTCATTTCCTCTTCGCTGCACCGCTAAGATTCGCTACCGAGCGCCTGACGTTGAATGCCGAGTAACAGAGCTCCCATCTGGACTTCGGATTGAGTTTGAAAAACCGGTCAAGGCGGCAGCTCCAGGCCAATCGATCGTATTTTACGACGGCCCTCTCTGTCTTGGCGGCGCCATCATCGATTAATATCCTGCCTCCAGATGTTCACTTTCCGAATTTCGCATTTTTTAAAACATGGGTTTGCAAAGGGCTATGCCCTTTGCCTGAGGGTGAGGGGGTTTCGGGGGAGAGGGAGCGAGAGCTCCTTCTTCCCCGCTCACCTCGCCATAGGCGAGGCATGCAGCGGAGCATAAAGCGATGGATCGGATGGTGGGGGATGTCCTCACCTACTATCCGATCTTTTATAGATGGCAGGATATTGAATGTGCAAACGACAGCTCCAGACAAAGATTGTTAACCCGATTTAAACAGGAGACGCTCCCCACAAGTTCTCTACAGTACTGATCGGAAGCTCGGACGCGCATTAGAAGAAATGGCCCGCAAGCACACGATGGGCAAGATTGCCTCTAGCGGCAGGATATATGAAAAGTCCTTGCTGATCACATCTGACTATGAACGGCATCATCGCTTCATGTTCGTCTGAAAGCCTCGCCTTTGGCGAGGTGGGCGGGGAAAGAGGCTACTCGCCTCTACCGCCTCGGAGGACCTCGCTACGCTCGACCCTCTCTCGGACAGCCTGCTTTTTGAACATCCCCCGGATGTCCAAAAAGGGGCTGTCCCCGAACCCCTCTCTCTCGGCAAAGGGAGGACCCTTTGCAAACCCAATAAACGGCTCTTTTAAAAGAAATCGCTTGTGCGCTTTAAGCGAGGCTGACAGCGCTCTCCCCCTCCTGTTCGGAGGAGCCTGTGGGTGTAGGTTGTTCGTCGAAGATCAGCTTGTCCCCTTCGGCGCGCACCAAGTAGTGGCGCTCCTCGCCTATGTGGTGGAGCATCTTCTCCGCAAGAGGATCCTCCACATATTGCTCGATAGCGCGTCTGAGCGGCCTTGCACCCATCTCTGGAAGGTTTCCAAGACGCACCAGAAGGGCAACTGCATCGCTTGCAAGTTCGATGTAGATCTGGTTTTTGGCAAGTCGCGTTTTGACCTTATCTGTCTCCAGTTTGACGATCTCCTTGAGCGCCGCTTCGTTGAGAGGATCAAAGATGACTACGCTGTCGAGACGGTTGAGGAATTCCGGTTTGAAGTGTTTGCGCATCGCCCCTTCGATCTTCTCTTCCATCACTCTGCGGTCCATGATGTTGGTTTTTACATGGAAACCGACCTCGGTGGTCTTGCGGATCAGGTCTGCCCCGAGGTTCGAGGTCATGATGATAATGGCGTGGCGGAAATCGATCTTGCGTCCATAGGCATCTGTGAGCCTGCCCTCTTCGAGAATCTGCAGAAGCAGGTTCATCACGTCCGGGTGGGCCTTCTCGACCTCGTCGAAGAGAATCACGCAGTAGGGCCTCTGTCGCACCTGTTCGGTCAGCTGGCCGCCCTCTTCGTAGCCGACATAGCCGGGAGGTGAGCCGATCATGCGCGAAACGGCAAACTTCTCCATGTACTCCGACATGTCGACCTGGATCAGCGCATCGTCGCCGCCAAACATATTGGAGGCCAAAAGCCTAGCAAGGTGGGTCTTACCCACCCCTGTGGGGCCGAGGAAGAGGAAAGAGCCGGTAGGTCGGTTGGGATCCTTGATACCCGTGCGGCCTCGCCTGATCGCTCGACAGACGATCTCGACCGCTCTATCTTGGCCGATGATCTCCGATCTGAGCTTCTCCTCCATGCGAAGTAGCTTCTGTGATTCTGCCTCTGTCAGCTGCATCACAGGGATGCGCGTCTGCTGGGCAACAATCTGCGCGACCACCTCTTCATCGACCGGAACCTGGTGCTCTTCTTTATGGGTCTCCCATTCGGTTCTGAGGCTCTGGAGCCTCTCTCGGAGCCGCTTCTCCTCGTCGCGAAGGCGTGCCGCCTTTTCATATTCCTGTGAGGAGATCGCCTTCTCCTTCGCCCTGCGCATCTCTTCGATCTGCGATTCGAGCTGACCGATATCGGTGGGCTGGTTCATCATGGCAATGCGCATCTTAGCGCCTGCCTCATCGAGAAGATCGATCGCCTTATCAGGTAGAAACCTGCCATGGATGTAGCGGTCGGAAAGGGTCGCAGCTGCAATCAGGGCATCGTCGGTGATGAGCACGTTGTGGTGCTCCTCATATTTCTTCTTAAGCCCTCTAAGAATCTCGATGGTGTCGTCGACCGTTGGGGGCTGCACGATGATCTTTTGGAAGCGCCTCTCGAGGGCGGCATCTTTTTCGATATGCTTGCGATACTCATCGAGAGTGGTTGCACCGATGCACTGCAGCTCGCCGCGCGAAAGCGCCGGCTTCAAGATATTGGAAGCGTCGATCGCTCCTTCCGCCGCCCCCGCTCCCACGATGGTGTGGAGCTCGTCGATGAAGAGCAAGATGTTGCCATGCTTTCGGATCTCTTCCATGACCGCTTTGATCCGCTCCTCGAACTGGCCGCGGTACTTGGTTCCAGCGATCATCAGCGCAAGATCGAGGGAGATGAGCTTCTTTTTCCTCAAGATATCAGGCACATCGCCGTGCACAATAGCGTGTGCGAGCCCTTCCACGATGGCCGTTTTGCCCACACCCGCCTCTCCGATGAGCACAGGGTTGTTTTTCCTTCTTCGGCAGAGAATGAGGATGAGCCTTTCGACCTCCTCTTTTCGGCCAATCACCGGGTCGAGCTTGGTTTCACGGCTCATCTCGGTCAGATCGTAGCCGTAGGCCTTGAGAGCAGGTAGCTTCTCGATGCTCGCTTTATCCGAGGCTCTCTGACCGGCGCCCATGCCCCCTGAGCTAGGTGGGAGCTGCAAATTGAAGGTCTCAAGCTCCTTGAGGACCTCCTTGCGCACTTCCTGGAGGTTGACGTTGAGATTTTCCAGCACTTGAGCAGCCACGCCGTCAGTCTGGCGCAAGAGGCCGAGTAGAAGATGCTCGGTGCCGATGTAGTTGTGCCCCAGCGCTGAGGCCTCTTCATTGGAGTATTCAAAAACCTTTTTCACGCGGCCCGTTAAGGCAGGATCCCCGTAGACTTGGATCTCGGGTCCATAGCCTACCAGCCTCTCCACCTCTTGCCTGACCATCTCGTAGTCCAGCCCAAGGCTCCTGAGCACATTGACAGCAACTCCCTGGCCAAGCTTCAAGAGACCTAGAAGCAAGTGCTCGGTACCGAGGTAGTTGTGGTTGAGCCTTTGCGCCTCCTTCTTGGCGAGTTTGATGACCTGTTTTGCGCGGTTGGTGAATTTATCAAACATATCTTTTCCTACTTGGCCTATTACGGTGGAGCTTATGGATCGGCGAATAAATCAGCAAGCCCCTGCTGCGTAATATAAATTTTAAACTTTAAAAATTAGTTTGAGCAACAGGTTTTTGAGAAGAAGCCTATTGTCCTAATGTTGAATTGCCGATTATCATCTTGACGGTCTTTTTATATGAAATTTTCCGTTTTAGATAGCGGCGCAAAGAGCGCCTCCGAGAACATGGCGCTCGATCAGAGGCTGCTCAAGGAGCTCTCTCCAAGCTCAGGGCCGCTCGTGCATCTCTACGATTGGCAGGCGGTGTCAGCCACTTATGGCCATTTCGTCGACCCTAGCCGATTTTTTTTGCTCGAGGCGGTAGGGAAACGAGGCCTCGACCTCGCGAGGAGGCCGACAGGGGGCGGGGTGCTTTTCCACAACAGCGATCTAGCCTTCTCACTGCTCATGCCCGCAAGCGACCCCCGCTTTTCGCAAGATCCCCTCGCCAACTACGCCTTTGTCCACGAGCGTGTGAAAAGGGCGATCGAGCGATTCACCTCCCTCAAAAGCGCCCTTGTTTTCGAATGCGCTGCGGGGCCCAGATCCCTCGAGCGCTTCTGCATGGCTCGTGCGACCAAATACGATCTTGTCATCGAGGGCAAAAAGGTGGCAGGAGCCGCTCAGAGGAAGACGAAGGAGGGCTATCTGCATCAAGGCTCGATCTTCCTGGGGCTTGCGAGCGACGATTTTTATAGAGAGCTCGTGCAGCAAGGGGATCTTCTTCTGGCAGAGATGAAAAAGAATAGTTTCCCACTTCTGGGTAGCGGCTGGACGACCAAGCAGCTCAAAGAGGCCAGAAGGTCGCTCAAAGAGCATTTGAGAGAGGTTTTTTTAGAAAAGGAATAGGAGATAGCCCGTGATGCGCACATTTTTTCTTGCTTTTGCACTCATCTTGAGCTTTTTTTCGCTCGATGCGGGTGAAAAGAATCGGCTCGTGCTCTGCAGGCAAAGCCTTGAGCTTTTAGATTTTCAAGTAGAGCTCATCCGTGCGGCACAGAGCCAAATCGAGATTCACTCCTGTCTCTTCGGCGGTACTATCTGCCAGAAGCTCCTTGATGAGATAGGGAAGAGAATGGACCAAGTGCCTGATATTCAGGTGCATATAATAGCTTCTCCCGTGCTGCTGGATAGCGAGGATCGGCAGAAGATCGAGGGGCTTATCGCCCGCTTTCCCGATCGGTTTCATTTTCTCCATTCCCATGAGATTCCCTTTATCATGCCCAACCTTGCCACGATCCACGACCACGCCAAATTTGCTATCTTCGACGGCCGCTATTTCACGCTTGGCGGCACCAACCTGGATGAGCTGCTCTGTAGCGATGGAAGCTACACGCCGCCAAGAAGAGCCCTTTCAGGCGTTATTCGGGCCAATCAGCAGGCAGGGGCGCGCGATCAAGATGTGGTAGGGCGAGGTCCCCTTGCCGATGAGCTCAGAGCTCTTTTCTACACGCTCTGGGAGCTATGGGATGGGGAGTACAAAGGGCGCTCCTTTAATCCCGATCCCGAATCGGTCAAAGATAAAGTACAGGTCCCAGTAATCGAAGAGGATATAAAATCTACACTCCCTTATTTCGAGAGGTGCGAAAGGGTGCACGAGCTGGAGGGGGTGAGGCTGATTTTCTCCGGTCCCATGCATAGGCCCAACCAGATCTCCGAAGAGTATGTGAGACTCATCCGTGGGGCTAAAAGTGAGGTGGTGCTCTCCCATATGTACTTCAATCCAATCACCGCTATCCTGGATGCCTTGAAAGAGGGTGTCAATCGCAAGCTCAGAGTGCAGCTGATCACCAATGGAGCTGAGGGGTCAGCTCCTGCGAGCTGCGGCGTCTTTGCATGGGCCAACCGCATCAACTATCTCACTCTCTTTAAGGCTAGAGACTATCGATTTTGGGAAAGCGATAAGGCGGCGCATGACCCTGTTGGCAATGTGGAGATCTACGAGTATGCTGTGCCCGACGTGCTCTATCATAAAAAAATGATGGTGGTCGATCGCCATCTCATCATTCTAGGTAGTTATAATTTAGGCATTAAGAGCGATGAGTGGGATTATGAGACCGTTCTGGTCATCGACTCTGAGGAGATGGCTGAGGAGCTGCTCGAGGTGCTCGAACAGGATCGCACCCTTTCGGTGAAGGTGAGCCCAGAGCAGGCGAGCTCTTGGTATTTCAGCCCGGTGAGCTCGTTTCTTGGAATGCTCCAGAAACAGCTCCACACGATGCTCTGATATTTTGATAGAATCGCTATTAAAAAAGGCCTATAATCGGCCCCTCTGAAACTATTTGGGTTGCCTTTCATGCTGACCTTTTTTCGCAAATATCAAAAAATCTTTTTCGTTTTCGTGACGATTATCACGGTGTCGAGCTTTGTCTTCTTTGGCACCTACGGAAGCTTTAGTCCGACGAGAGAAAAAGAGGATCGTGAGCTCTTCAGAGATGTCGAGGGCCAATCGGTTAATGTCCAGATCTTTGAGAAATTTTCTAGGCTGATTGGTTCCGAGAGCGCAGGGAGAAGGACAAGCTTTTTGAACGATAGCATCTTAGCGCGCGATATCTTAGCACCCGGCCTTGGAGCGGTTCTCTTTACCAAGTTTCAAGAGGCTTTTGAAGGTGAGCTTCAGGAGAAGTGGGAAAAAGAGCGACAATATCGCCCCTACAGCCACCCAGAGGCCCGATTTTTAAATGCTCAGAGCATCTGGAAAGCGATGGGCAGCGACCTTGCGATGCGTCTTGAGGCCTATCAGCTCTTTGAGGCGCACCTCGAAGCAACTAGCTTGGATCGTTTTAAAGCAAAGGTCGATCTCTATCTCGCCGAGGTGACTTTGCCCCCCAATTTGCTCGCCTACGGTCTCAGGGCTAAGGAGCGGGAATATCAGCTCCAAAATGATCCTCGCCTCTATCCGCATGCGGTTGCTCTTTTTGGTTATAAAAACGCCGAGGAGTGGTTTGGAAAGGCTTTTATTGACCGTTCTACTGCTTTCCTATTCAATCTGGCAAGCTATGCAAAGGCTCATGGTTATAGCGTGAGCAAGGCGGAGGCGCGGGCCGAGCTCGAGGGGCGCATGAGAGAATTTGTTAAGGCCTCTAGAGCCAATGGACGAGGCTATTCAGCCCAAGATAGAGATCCGAGAGCTTTGATCGAAGAGGAGATGCAGGAGTTTGGTTTGCGCGAGGAGGAGGCTCTAGAGATCATCACATTGGTCATGCTATCGAGAAAGATCATGGCAGATGTGGAGGCGGCCGCTCTGGCCGATACAAAAGCGCTGAGAAGTCTCTATGCGCATGCGTCGCAAGCTGTTGATATTGAGCTAGTTGAGATCAAAGAGCCCGAGCTCAAGGATTATGAGGATTTCAAGCGATTTGAGTGCTATCTCTCTAAAGTGGCTAGCCAGATCTCTAAGAAAACTGAGCTTGCTGAGGCTGTCGATTCGATCGAGGAGATCGAAAAAAGAGCTCCTGAGCTTGTGCGCAGGCGTTTTGTTCTCTATACGACACAGGTCACTCAAAGAGAGCTTTCCGATCGAGTGCCGCTCGTCGAGATTCTGGCTTGGCAGAAGGAGCCTGCGAATCAGGAGAAGATCCGAACAGAGTTTCCAGGGCTCCAAGATCTGGAGAAAGACCCCGAGAAGCTGAATCAGGAGAAGCTGAATCAGTTTGCAGCAGGTGAGATCGCCAGGGCCCATCCTGAATGGGTTAGGGAGGCGCTTGCTGAGAAGAAGAGCAGCGAGAGGAGCTTTCTAGTGGGTGCCCGAGGAGAGGGGATCAATCTAGAGGGTGTGAAAGAGGTCCGGAGCCTCTTTCAGCTTCTCGATAAGGGGGAGATCGTCAAGTGCCATAGCGACGATGGTGAGAATTTCTGGCGCATCGAGGTGAAGTCAAAGGCAGAAGAGAAGGAGCTTCTCTCATTCAAAGAAGCGGTTTCAGAGGGCATTCTCGATGGCTTTCTTGCCAAAGAAGAGAGCGACTCTATCTATCGCGAGAAGGCCCAGAGGCTATTTGAAATGGCGACGAGGGAGGGGCTTGCCGGTCTCAAAGAAGATTCCCGTACAAAGGATCAGGCAGCTGCGCTCTGTTTTTACGGCTATCTGAGCGAGCTTTGCAAAGGAGAGCAGGGCTCTCTTCCTTTGATCACAAGCCAGATCCGCACAGAGGTGGGGCGCGAGCTCCCTTCAGAAGAGAGCAAAGTCCAAGCAGGGGCGTGCAGGCTGCCGTGGCAGGTCAAAAGGCGCGAGCTTGCGCTCGTGCGCTCTCAAGAGGGTCCTGTCGATTTCAATGTTGCAAACTCGCTTGAGAAGGGGCAGGCTCGCCTCGAGCTCTCGGAGCAGGGCCATCTACAGTTTTACCGTGTATTAGAGAAGAGGGATGAAAGTGGCTTTCCCGCGGAGCGGCTATTTGAGCTCCAGGCGCTGATCGGAAGCGAGGTCAGGATGGGCTTTGGAGCGAAAGTTGTCGATCGGATGGGGTCATGCGGGGCCTATGTTCAATGAGATTGTTCCGTTAAATCCGATCGATTTTTTTGCCATTGGCTTTGACTGCCGCTATTTCCCATCGGCGCGGCTCGACTTTCTTGCTTCCCGTTATGAGCTGCCCAACTTGAGCGAATTTCACGGTCAGGGCTCAAACAATAAAGTGGCTTTGGGCTGGAATGAGAAGGGGCTTTTTTGCACAGTCGATTTTGCCAAGCAGGGAGAGCTCTTTTATCCCGATTTTCGAAGTGGAGACTCCGTCGAGCTCTTCATCGACACACGCGATGTGAAGAGTTCATCGCGCATCTCGCGCTTCTGCCACCATTTTTTCTTTCTGAGAGAGCCGCTAGAAGCCCCATCGGGTGAAAAAGTGCAAGCAGGGGAGATCACCCGATTTCGCGGGGAGGAGGGGAGGCCGCTCGCCGAGAGCTCTCTTTTCGAGATAGAGGTCAAAAAGAGGCTCAGGGGCTATCTCATGGCCATTTTTATTCCCAAAGAGGCGCTTTTTGGCTTTGCCCCTGAGGAATTCGACCGCATGGGTTTCAATTATCGCATCAACCAGAGCGAGGAGGAGCCGCACTTTTTCAGCGCCTCCGATCTCGATTTTCCAGTGGAAAACCAGCCCTCGCTCTGGGCGTCAAGCAGGTTAACGAAGGAGAAAAAGAAGTGAGATTCAAAGAGACGCACGAGTGGGTATCGCTAGAAGGGGAGCTCGCCATCGTTGGCATATCGGAATTTGCGCAAAAAGAGATCGGCGAAGTGGTCTATGTGGAGCTTCCAAAACTGGGGGCAGAGGTCAAGGTGGGCCAGGAGGCGGTTATTCTAGAGTCGACTAAAGCGGCGATCGACATCTACAGTCCCATCTCAGGGCAGATCGTCGAGGTCAATGCCCTCCTGAAGGAGAATCCCGGCCTACTGAACCAAGCTGCGGAAACAAAGGGCTGGCTCTTCAAGCTCAAGATCCTCGATATCAAAGAATACGAATCGATGCTGGACGAGGCGAGCTATCGGAGCCTCACCGTCGTCCTCACCTAATCTTGCCTATCGTGCCGCCGATCGTTCATATCTTGTTCCTTGTTCAAAGAGAAACAGGATGTACATGATCGCTAAGAGCGTCAGGATTTGCATATGTATGGAACTCAGGAGAGGCCGGTTTCATTGTGTGCCACAGGCACATCTTCTGATTTGAAGGGAATATCCTCAGTAGAGGGCCCTTTTTCAAGCGAGGGGGTGGCTAGGTTGATGCCGAGAAGACCCATGAAAGCCATCGCCATAAGCCCCGTCATGATGAAGGTGATCCCCATCCCGCGAAGCCCTTTGGGAATGTTAGAATAGGTCAGCTTTTCCCGAATCGCCGCAATCAGCACGATAGCGAGCCACCAGCCAAGGCCCGAGCCGAGCGAGAAGACCAGGTTGGGCCAGAAGGGGTATTCGCGCGTCGTTGCAAAGAGCACACCCCCGAGAATGGCGCAGTTCACCGTGATGAGCGGCAAAAACATGCCGAGCGAGTTATAAAGCGCAGGGGAGAAGCGGTCGATAAAGATCTCCAGCACCTGCACAAAGGCTGCAATGACCGCGATGTAGACAATCAGCTCGAGGAAGCCCAAGTCGAGCGCACTCCCATCGACGCCAAAGACCGAAAGCCAGCTGAGCGCCCCCTTGCCCGTAATAAAATTGTGCACGATCCAGTTCAGTACCCCCGATGCAGCCAGAACCACCGTCACCGCAAGCCCGAGGCCATTGGATGTCGGCACCCGGTTGGAGCAGGCCAGATAGCTGCACATCCCCAAAAAGTAGGCGAGCAAGATGTTCTGGATGAATAGCGTCTGCAAAAGCAGACCAGCCAGGTTCAGAAGTGTATAATTACCCATCCACATCAGTAAGCCGCCTTATCCGGTTTGTTGATGATATTGGCCAGCCAGATGAAGATGCCGATCAGAAAAAAAGCGGCCGGTGCGAGCACCATCAGCCCCAGGTTCTGGTAGCCATCTGGATGGCTCTCAGAGGCGTACCAGCTCAAGGGAATTATCTGGATCTTGAAGAGCTGTCCAAAGCCAAAGAGCTCTCGCAAGAATGCGATGAGGAAGAGAATGTAGGCATAGCCAAGGCCTGAAGAAAAGCCGTCGAGAAAGGCAGGAATTGGCCTCACATGGCGCGCAAGGCTCTCCGTTCGCCCCATCACGATGCAGTTGGTGATGATCAGCCCCACGAAGACCGAAAGCGTCTTTGAAATCTCGAAGAAATAGGCTCGCAGAAATTGGTCCACGATGATCACAAAGCTCGAGATGATGACAAGCTGAGCAATCATGCGCACATTGTCGGGCGTCGCCTTGCGAAGCAGCGAGACAAAGAAGCAGGAAAAGCCGGTGACAAGGCTCACCGCAATGCCCATGGTGAGCGCAGTGGCAAGCGTTGTCGTCACCGCAAGCGCAGAGCAGATCCCCAAAATAGCAATCAAGATCTGGTTGCTCGCCCAGAGAGGCTCTGTGAAGTACTCCTTGAGGGCTCTCTCTTGGTTCATCCACTCTTCTCCTTTGTCTCTTTGCCCGCTTCGTGGAGGCGAATAAAAAAAGCTCGGTAGGGGGTGAGCGAATCCCTGTAGGCCGCTGTGACCCCATCTCCCGTGAGCGTCGAGCCAGAAATGCCGTCGACAGCGCTTCTCGCCCGCGGGCTCTCTCCATAGACATTTTTAACCTGCCCCTTCACCACCGTCAATCCGATCGGGTCGGAGTTGTAATCGATGGTGGCAGAGCCGCTTTGAAAGATCACTTTATTATAAAATTGCTTCTGCCACCAAGGCTCGGTGATATTAGCTCCGAGCCCCGGCGTCTCAGCCATCTCATACCAGGTGGTCCCGATTACTGTCTCGCCATCCTTTTCAATGGCGAGGTAGCCGTAGACCGGTGCCCAGAGCCCAAATCCCGAAATCGGTAGGACAAAGGAGTCGGCAAGAGTGGGGTCGGCTGCAACCTTGGCATCGTCGATGGAGCCGCTCTCCTTCTCATTGGGCAGGATCGCATAGATGAGCTTGAGCGGCTGTTTACCATAGCCCTCCTTCTTGTTTTCGGCCAGATACTCGGCAAGGTCGATCTTTTTTTCAGCAAAGGTCGAGCTTGCGCCCTTCGAATCGACGAGAAGAGGGCGTATGCGCAGTCGGCTTATCTCAGCGATCTCCTCTCCAGTGGCTGGCTGCCGAGCTTCCTCTGAAGGGGCCGGTTTCAGAACCCCTGCCTCGCGATCGAAGAGAGCAGGGACAAACTGCTCCCCCTCTTTGATCTCGAAGGCGCCGCTGTAGTCCAAGATGTGGTCTGCGATCAGCATCTGCTTGCTCTGGTCGAAGCTCTTCGCCCTCTCCTGCGCTCCAGAGAGGCTGTAGGAGACGATGGCAAGGAGGAGTGCAGAGATCGACGAGAGAAGGAAGACAAAGAGCAGGATGCGCAGGTTGGATGGCCCCTGAGGGCGGCCTACAGGCCCTTCAGGCAATCTGTTTTCGTCGACCATTGGGTTTCCTGATTGTGCGAAGGACGTAGTAGTCGATCAGCGGTGCAAAGACATTGGCGAAGAGGATCGCCAGCATGACCCCCTCGGGATAGGCCGGGTTGATGAGTCGAATGAGGATGGTGACCACACCCGCAAGCGCTCCAAAGATCCACCTAGAGGCATTTAAGCTGCCCGAGCTGACCGGGTCGGTCGCCATATAGGCCAGTCCAAAGGCGAGGCCTCCCATCAAGAGATGGCGGTAGGCCGGAATCGTGAATTTAGCAGAGCTCCATGCTCCGAGGTCGGGGGCAAAGGTGGTGGCAGCCACTCGGAAGAGAAAAGCGGTCAAGAAGGCGGCCAGTCCAAATGAGAGCATGGTGCGCCAAGAGCCCACTCCTGTCCAGATGAGGAATAGAGCGCCGAGCAGACAGGCAAGGGTGGAGGTCTCGCCGAGCGAGCCGACGATATTGCCCCAGAAGAGGTTGCCATCGCTGAATTTGTCAAAGCCGTAGCTCGTCTCCACAAACTGGTGAGCGCTTGCAAAGTTACTCGGAAGAAGGCCAAGGCCCCCGCTTTCGAGAGGAGCGGTCACAAACTGGCGCATCTCCTCCATCGGAAGATGGCCCAAAGTGGCCTCGGGAGTGTGGCCCGCCTCTTGCCATTTGGCGAAATGCTCTTGAATCACCGGGAAGGTAGGCACCTTATCTCCGATCGTATTTGTAGCTATAGCATCCACATGAATGCGCTTGATCTCCGCTACGGCTGTATTGAGACCTGCAAGCGGGGAGGCCTGTGTGAAGCCATCGATGGGGCCAAGGCCGGCGTGCTGATTCATGGCGGCAAGGCTTTTGGAGACCTTGACCGGATTGGTTCCTGCCCAGACGTCGCCTGTGATCTTGCCTGGGAAGGTGAAGAAGAGGAAGCAGCGGGCGGTGAGAGCAGGATTTAAAATGTTCATCCCTGTGCCGCCGAAAAGCTCCTTGCCCACTACCACACCGAAGGCGATGCCGAGCGCCGCCATCCAGTAGGGCATGGTGGGGGGCAAAATTAGAGGATAGAGCATGGCTGTGACGAGAAAGCCCTCCGCCATCTCGTGGCCGCGAATGGCGGCAAAATGGCTTCACAGATGCCTCCCACCAGGTAGCTGATGGCTACAAGAGGCAGGAAGGCGATGGCGCCCGCTTTGAGAATCTCCAAGTAGTGGCCATCTCGCATGACAAATTCAAAATAGCCCTTAAATGAGCGCGAGGCGGGAGAAATTCCTTCATGAGTTCGGCGCTGCCGCTTTCATAGACCCATTTTTGGAGGCCTCCATTCCAGATCGCCATGAAGATCGTCGGTAGGAGAGCGACGATGACGAGCACCATCCAGCGTTTGAGATCGATCGCATCGCGCACATAGGGGCGGGTCTTTGTATTGAGAAGCGGCTCGAAACAGAAGCTATCGATTGCAGAGACAAGGGGGTAGAAGAGATGGAGGGGCTTGCCTGGAGCTGTCTTTGCAAGCGAAAGGTCGAGCAGACGTCGCAACATGCCGCGAGCTTAGCAGATCAAAAGGAAAATCAAAAGGATTTCTTGGTGACTTGTACACAGGGCCCAAATGGTTGAAGATTCACCACAGAGGCTAGAGAGGTCACAGAGGAAGCATAGAGCGAAAAAAATTGGAGCTCTTCGATCGCTGCGTCTCTGTGGTGTATTCAAAGTATTGTTAGAAGACCCAGGACTTGTGCATTCGAGGCTTGCAGAAAACCTGGCCGCGCTATTTAATTCCTAGTGCATGAAGAAGCGTACCAAAGTAGTTTGCACCATCGGTCCCGCCGTTGAGTCCCTCGCCAAGATCAAAGAGCTGATGGAGGCAGGCATGAATGTGGCCAGGCTCAACTTCAGCCACGGAAGCCACGAGGAACATGGAAGGCGCATCGAGCTTTTGAAAGGGCGAGACGTACCCTTGGCCTACCTCTTGCCATCATGCTCGACACCAAAGGCCCCGAAATCCGCCTGGGCAAGATCAAGGGGGACAAGTCGCTTTAGCACCAGGCCAGCGCTGGCTTCTGGTGAAGGAGCCCCTTGAGGGGGATGCCGAACGCGTCACGATCACTCCAGGCAGCGTCGTCGACAACATCCCGGAAGGGGCCAAAATCCTTTTCGATGATGGCTATATTAGCACACATGTGGTCCAGAATACCTCACAAGGGGTCGTCGTCGAGATCGAAAATGGGGGGGTCATCAAGTCGGGCAAAGGGGTTAACATCCCCGATGTGCACCTCAACCTCCCTGCTATGACAGAGCACGATATCGAGGATCTGAGGTTTGGCTGCACACAGGATGTCGATATCGTCGCTGCCTCCTTTATCCGCTCTTCGGACCATATCCTGGCGATACGCCAATTTTGGCCGAAGAGAAGAAGCCGGATATCCTGATCATCGCCAAGATCGAAAATAGCGAGGGGGTCCAGAACTTCGACAGCATCATCCAGGTGGCCGACGGCATCATGATCGCTCGGGAGATCTCGGCGTTGAGCTTCCCCTTGACGTCAGGTGCCGAAGCTGCAGAAGATGATGATTCGCAAGTGCTATCTCGCAGGCAAGCCTGCGATCACTGCGACTCAGATGCTCGAGTCGATGATCACCAATCCCCGGCCGACGCGCGCTGAGGCCTCCGATGTGGCCAATGCGATCTACGATAGCAGCTCAGCTGTGATGCTCTCGGGGGAGACTGCAATTGGAGCCTACCCAATAGAGGCGGTCAAGACCATGTGCGCCATCATCGAAGAGACCGAGCGCGATTTTGACTTCTACGAATTTCTCAAGCAGAACAGCCAGCGATTTTTCCCCGATGTACCCTCCTCAGTGGCGCTCGCCTGTATCAAGACTGCCTACAGCTCAAACGCCAAGGCCATCTTTGCCTTCACCAAATCGGGTCTCACAGCGCGACTTCTCTCCCGTTTTCGTCCTGAGATGCCCATTTTTGCCCTGACAGATAGGCCAAGG